>NZ_JAFBBO010000001.1:2969127-4453691 GCF_016907235.1 Oerskovia jenensis | reverse complement strand
CAACGCAGCGTGAGCCGCGATCCGGTCCACGCCCTCACCGAGGCGAAGGACATCGACGACGCCCTGTCCAGGCAGCACGGCCAGGCTGGAAACCGCACCCTCGGAGACCTAGCTGCGCCGGGACAGCGATCCCGCTCAACGTCCTCGACGCGATCGCGGAGGACGTGTGGATCGACCTCGCACCCCTCGATCCGATCGGGGGTGACCCTGAGGTGATCTACCGGCCACTGACGCTTGGCCTGGACACGGATCAGCGCGTGGTCTAGGCCGCGCTTCGCGCAAGTGAGCACGGCCCCACGGCTGCCCTCCTGGTCTCCCACGCGGTGGTTGTCATCGCCCCTGCGGGCCTCGACCAGAGGGACGTGGTCCGCGGGACTGCAACGAGGTCCGCGGGGTGTGGTACTGGCAGCATGCGCGCAGCCCGTGCGCCTCGTAGGGCGCTGCGGGATCCCACCAGAGGTCCTGGAGGCGAAGTAGCGAGTGAAGGGGCGCACCGAGCTCCAGGGCCAGGTGCAGGTCGGTGAAGTTGATCGCGAAGACCGCCGACATGGGCCCTCCGGACAGGGTGAGCGGGTGGAGCGTCCACGGTGCCGGGAGAGACGCTCGCGGCAGTTGCCCGGCCCTGAGCTAGGAGTTGCCGCGGGCGCCGTACAGGGCGTTCAACTCATCGGTGCTCACACGGATCGACTCCCGGTAGACGGCGCTGTCCAGCCCGAGGGCCTCGTCGATCCCCCGGTCCTCGAGCTCGATGCTGCCCTTGTCGCCGTAGCGAGCGCCGTCCTGCATCGGGGCAAGAGTGACCTCGATGGTGACGTTCGACGGTTCGGTGCGCGACGTCGTCCATGCTGCGTCGAGAGTGGCGTCGATCGCTGCGACCAGGCCGTCGTCGTCCTCGTCGGTGGTCGTGGGCATCGACAGCCGCACGATGATGTTGTCGACGAAGATGTCCTTGTGGTTGTGCACCACGGCGTCCTCGACCCCGGGCGCCTGCTCGACGATCACGTCACGGATCTCGCGGGCGTTGTCCTCGGTCGTGGAGCACCCGCCCAGGACCACCACCGCGGCGAACGCGAATACGCCGGCACGCGCCAGGCGAGAAGTGCGGGCAACGGTGGGTGGCAAGGCAGTCCTCCAGCTCGAAAGGCGGGCAGCCACGCAAGGAGGCCGAACGAAATGGTGCCACGTGTGAACGAACCGGCGCGCTGAACCCGGTGCTGTCAGGCCACGTCTTGTTGTACCCATGATCGGACAGCTCGAGATTCAGAGAGAACTCTCGGCGGGCGGCAGCCACGTCAACGGCACCCATGGCAGGCTCTGCGTCACCGCGCGTCGCTCTTCATGAGACCACGGCAGTGCCCGACCGTGGCAGCCTGCCCACTGACGGTGCGCCGCATTTCGGCAAGCAATTCGCCGTGGCCAGGTTCGGGGCGTCGCACCTCGCGGACGAGCACGCCGATTTCACCCGCCTTTTCAGCGGACGGCCGTCGTCCGACATATGCCCGGCGCGAACGCCGTGCCAAACTGCTCACCACAGCGACTTGCTTTCTCCATCTGAGGAGTGCTGATGGCACCGCGATACAACTCGCCGCCGAACTGGCCCCCACCCCCTGCGGGCTGGACGCCTCCGCCAGGTTGGATGCCCGACCCGTCGTGGGCACCAGCACCGCAGGGTTGGCAGTTCTGGGTCGACGATCCTGCCAGCGGGTCCACATACGCCTCAGAGCCTTCCTCTGACCTGGCAGGAGACGGCTCGCGGGCTCGCGGACCTGTTGCCGGTGCCACGACGGCAAAGTCCTGGCCAACTCGCTACAAGGTCCTCACCGGGGTCGGGGCGTTGGTCCTGCTCCTTGTCGTCATCGGCGCCTTGAACGGCGGCGGTGAGCAGAATCCGGAGAATCCGGTCGCCGACACCGCCGCCACGCAAGACGTGGCCGACGACGAGAAGGCTGCCGAAGAAGAAGCCGAGCGCCTCGCCCAGGAAGAGGCGGAGGCTGCGGCGCAGGCTGAAGAGGAAAGACTGGCGGAAGAGCAGCGCCTCGCAGAAGAAGCAGCCGCCGCTGAGGCCGCCGCTGCCGAAGCGGCCGCCGCCGCCGAGACAGCGAGGATCGGCTCGGTCGCCCAGCAGAATGCCTACCGGTCGGCGGTGAGCTACCTCGACTACACCGCCTTCTCCCGTTCGGGACTCGGCGGCCAGCTGGCGTTCGAGGGCTTCAGCCCAGCAGACGCCGAGTTCGGAATCGCTCGCCTGGAGGCCGAGGGCGGTGTCGACTGGAATGCGCAAGCCGCTGCGAGCGCGGCGAGCTACCTCGCCTACACGTCCTTCTCCCGTTCGGGACTGATCGACCAGCTCGTGTATGAAGGCTTCACGGTCGAGCAGGCCACGTACGGCGTGAGCACGGTGGGCCTGTAGCACGTCATGGGGCGAGAGCAGGGACCGCGACCGACGTCGCGCCCTGCATCCGCTGCCCGCGGTCTGAGACAGTCTTCGCCGGTGGCTCCCGGCGAGCCCCGGACGGCCCCCGCACGGGACACAGCAGTGGCGAGGATCACGAGGACGGCCCTGGGCTGGGGCGTCCGTACGGTCGACGACGGCACCGTTCTGGCACGTGAGCACACGCCGTCCGCGAAAAACCGTCCGCGTGAAGTGCAGTGCGCGTCCACGGTGTCCGCGGGTGTCGTCATGAGGGGTCGGCCTGCGTACACTAAGCCCTCGTCACTGCCGGGGAACCGTTCAGCAGTGACGCTCTCTTCTGGAAGGAATGTCGATGGCAGACGTCGTCACCGCCCCACCCGAGTCGCTCGCCCAGCTGCTCACCGACCACGCCGAGGCCGTGCGTGGCGAGTGGATCGAGGCTGCCGCCCGGGAGCTCTACGGACGCACCTCACGAGGTGAGCTCGAGCGCGAGCAGGCCGAGATCTTCGACACCCTGGTCGAGGGACTCCGCGCCGGTGGGACCTCGCTGGCCGACGCCGCGTTCGACCAGCTCCGCGGCATCCTCGCGGACGTCTCGGCGACACGCGCGCGCCTGGGGTTCACGCCGCGCGAGACCGCCGTCGGCATCTTCGCGCTCAAGGAGGGGCTGTACCCGCTCGCCTCGTCCGGTGCGGACATCACGACGCTGCTGCGCCTCGTCGACCAGCTCGGTCTCATCACGTTCGAGACCTTCGCGGCAGCCCGCGAGTCGATCATCGCGGAGCAGGCGGAGCAGCTCCTCGAGCTCTCGACGCCGGTCGTGAAGCTCTGGAAGGGGATCGTCGCGGTTCCGCTCGTCGGGACGCTCGACTCCGCCCGCGCTCAGGTCGTCATGGAGAAGCTGCTCAACACGCTGGTCGAGACGGGCAGCGAGCACGCGATCATCGACATCACCGGCGTCCCGGCAGTCGACACCCAGGTCGCGCAGCACCTGCTCAAGACCGTCGTCGCGGCGCGCCTCATGGGCGCCGAGTGCACCATCAGCGGGATCCGGCCCCAGATCGCGCAGACGATCGTGGCGCTCGGCATCGAGTTCGGCGACATCCGCACCCGTGCGACGCTCGCCGACGCCCTCGTCGACGCGCTGCGCTCGGGCCGCGGTGACCGGCAGGGCGGGCTGCCCGCATGACCGACGGCGTGCCCATCCTCAGGATCGGCTCGACGCTGCTCGTCTCGATCCAGATCGATCTCCAGGACGACACCGCGCTCCGTCTCCAGGAGGACCTCGCGGAGCGGATCACCGAGACGGGCGCACGTGGCGTCATCATCGACATCTCCGGCCTGGAGATCGTGGACTCCTTCATCGGACGGATGCTCGCGTCGGTCGCCGGGATCTCGCACGTTCTCGACGCCACGACCGTCGTCGTGGGCATGCGGCCGGCGGTCGCGATCACCATGGTCGAGCTGGGGCTCTCGCTCGGGGACGTCCGCACGGCGCTCGACGTCGAGCGCGCCCTGCTGCTCCTGGCTCCCTCCGAGCGATCCCCGGAGGACGTGCTTCTCGCGGCCGCCGAGCGCGAGGAGAGATGACCTCGACCACGGCAGAGCGCTTGCCGATCAGGACGGACTCCGACGTCGTCAAGGTACGCCAGCTCGTGCGTACCCTGGCGCAGGAGGCGCGCCTCTCGCTGGTCGACCAGACCAAGCTCGTCACTGCGGCGAGCGAGCTCGCCCGCAACACCCTCGTGTACGGCGGAGGTGGCGATGCCGAGGTCGTGCTCGTCACCGACGGCGTCCGGACCGGCGTGCGCGCGGTCTTCTCGGACGAGGGCCCGGGTATCCCGGACCTCGACCTCGCCCTGACGGACGGCTGGACCAGCGGGGGCGGCCTCGGCCTGGGCCTCTCCGGGTCGCGCCGGCTCGTCCAGCACTTCGCGATCGACACCGCCGCAGGCGCGGGTACTCGCGTCGAGATCGCGACCTGGCGCCGATGACCCCCACATCGAGCGGTGTCGACGAGCGGCGCAGCCTCGTCGAGGAGGGCGACTGGTACGCAGTGGACCACCCGTCCGCGGTCGGGCGGGTGCGACGGGCCGCGAGCACGAGCGCCCGACAGCTCGGCCTGAGCGAGGACCGCGCCGCGGAGATCGGCCTCGTCGTCTCCGAGCTGGCCACCAACCAGGAGAGGCATGCCGGATCCGGGGCGATCCTGGTCCGCGTGCGCCGCACCGGTGACCACGCCACGCTCGAGGTCCTCGCCGTCGACTCCGGTCCCGGCATGCGCGACATCAGCGCCGCCATGCGGGACGGCGTCTCCACCGGAGGGACCCTCGGCATCGGTCTGGGCACTCTTCCCCGGCTCGCCACGTCCTGGGACGCCTGGACGGCGCCCGGGCAAGGGACGGTCATCGCCGCGACGTTCGCCGCCCCGGGTGGGGCGAACGGGCTCGCGCAAGCGACGGGCGTGGTGCGCGCGATGACCGGGCAGGACGTGTCGGGTGACGCCTTCGCGGTTCGCCACGACGACGGTGTCCCGAGCCTCATGGTCGCCGACGGCCTGGGGCACGGGCCACTGGCCGCAGCGGCCTCCGGCGCTGCCGTGCGCGCCTTCCTCGACGCGCCTGCGGGGACGCCCGTGGCGCTCTTGCAGCGCGTGCACGGAGCCCTGTCCGGCACGCGTGGGGCCGCCGTCGCGATCTCCCAGGTGAGCGGCGGCGTGCTGCGCCATGCGGGCCTCGGGAACATCTCCGGGACCATCCACGGCGACCGTCAGCGGGGGCTGGTCTCCCACCCCGGGATCGCGGGGGTGCCCGGCCGACCGCTGCGCGAGACGACGTACCCGGTCGACCGTGGCGACGTCGTCGTCCTGCACAGCGACGGACTCACCAACCGCTGGTCCCTCGGGGACTACCCGGGACTGGCGACCCGCTCCCCTCTCGTCGTCTCCGGCGTCCTGCTGCGCGACAACGCCGTGCGGCGCGACGACTCCAGCGTGGCGGTGCTGCCCGTCGCCTGGTCGGATCGCTGACCATGCCACTCCTCGCGACCCATCTCCGGTCCGACGCCGACGTCCTCGCGCTGCGCCGGGCCGGGCGAGAGATCTGCCGCCAGCTCGGGCTGGACACCCAGGACCAGGTGAGGGTGGCGACCGCGCTCTCGGAGATCGGCAGGGCCGCGGTGGCCACCGGGACCGCCGACGTCGTGATCGCCGTGATCCCGGGTGTCCCTCAGGCGACCCTGCGCGCCGAGATCACCCCCGACGTCCCCTTCGTCGTCGACGGTGACTCGTCCGGCGGTGGGGTCCCTGCGGCGCGACGTCTCGTCAAGGGACTCGAGGTGGAGCCGACCGGTGCCCGGGTGGTCCTCACCAAGGTCCTCAGCTCGACGGCCCGCACGGACGAGGCGTCGCTCGCAGCCGTGCGCCGGTCCACCGCGGCGGCGCACGTGGCGGACGCGCTGGACGAGCTGCGGGTGCAGAACTCCGAGCTCGTGCGGACCCTGGAAGAGCTGAACCAGCAGAAGGAGGAGCTCCGGCGCTTCAACGAGGAGCTCGAGGAGACGAACCGCGGCGTGCTCGCGATGTACGACCAGCTCTCGACCGAGCTCGAGGAGACGAACACCGGGGTCGTGGCCCTCTACGCCGAGCTCGACGAGCGTGGTCGTGAGCTCGCGTCAGCCAACGAGGCCAAGACGCGGTTCCTGCGCAACGTGAGCCACGAGCTGCGCTCACCCGTGAACTCGATCCTCGGCCTCACGTCGCTGCTCGCGGACTCGCACCTCGACACCGAGCAGGCGCAGCAGACCGCCTACCTGCGAGAGAGCGCCGGGACGCTGCTCCAGCTCGTCGACGAGCTGCTCGACCTCGCACGGGCCGAGGCAGGGCACGAGGACGTCGAGCCGGCACCGGTCGACGTCGCCCAGCTGCTCCAGGAGCTGCACGGCACGACCCTTCCGTTGCTGCGACCCGGCGTGACGCTGCGGACCACCACCACGCACCAGGCCCCGCTCGTGACGGACCGCCGCCTCGCCACCCGGGTGCTGCGCAACCTCCTGGCGAACGCCGCGAAGTTCACCGACGAGGGGCACATCGAGTTCACGGCGAGCACCGACGGCGACCACGTGCGGTTCGACGTCCAGGACACGGGCCTCGGGATCCCCGAGGAGCAGCTCGACGCGGTGTTCGAGGAGTTCGTGCAGGTACCGAACCGCCTGCAGCCCACAGCACGCGGCACCGGCCTCGGGCTGCCCTACGCACGGCGGACCTCGCAGGCACTGAGCGGGACGATCCGCGCGTCGTCGCGCCTCGGCGCCGGGAGCACCTTCACCGTCCGCCTTCCCTCGCTCTCGCTCGGCGGGGCGCTCCGGGACACCCCGCCCCGCCCCGCCGACCCTCGCGCGAGGGACCTCGGTCACGTGCTCGTCGTCGACGACGACCGGGCGTTCGCGTCCGTCCTCGTCGCCATGCTGGCCGACGACGCGGCTCGGGTCAGCATCGCGCACGACGCGCCGCACGCTCTCGCGCTCCTGCACGACGGCGCAGCGGACCTCGCCCTCCTGGACGTGCGACTACCTGGCATGGACGGACCGACGCTCCGGTCGACGATCCACGACCTCTATCCGGCGACCGCGACGGTCCTCATGTCGAGCACTCCCCCTCCCCTCCTGGAAGATCTCGGAGGCGCGGCTTTCCTCCCCAAGTCGAGCATCTCGCGAGACCACCTCGTCGCGACGTTGCGGCGGGCGAGGGAGACCTCGTGAGCGCGCCCCGCACCGTGCTCGTGGTCGACGACACGGCGGCGCAGCGATACGTCATGTCGAGCTGGCTCCGCCGTGCGGGCTTCGACGTGATCGAGGCCGCGACCGGCAGCGAGGCCCTGGCCCGCACCACCCCGCAGATCGACGCGATGGTCCTCGACGTCAATCTCCCGGACATCTCCGGGCGCGAGGTCTGCAGCACCCTCAAGGCGGACCCCGCGACCGCTCACATCCCCGTCCTGCACGTCTCGGCGACCGCCGTCGACGCGGCGTCCCGGACCGCCGGTCTCGAGGGCGGTGCGGATGCCTACCTGCCCGAGCCTCTCGACCGGGACGAGTTCCTCGCGACGATCAGTGCGCTGTGCCGGCGGCACGACGCTCAGCGCGGGGCCGGACGTACCGCACGTCGTCTCGAGGCGCTCGCGAGCGCCCTGGTGCCCTTGCACGAGGCCCGCTCCTACGAGGCGATCGTGGACCGTACCGCTCGCGGGGCCTGCACCGTCCTCGGGCGGGCCGTCGTCGCGATGGTCGTCGCGGAGACCGGACTCGTGCTGCGCTCGGTCTGTACGACGGACACCTCGCCGCTGGTCCGTGGGCGCGGAACCACCGCCGTGCTCGCCCCGGGCGACGAGAGGACCGCTGTCTTCGCCGCCGACGAGATCCCTGCCCCCTGGCAGCCTCTCCTGCGGGAGGCGGGGATCGACCCGTCGCCGTGGTGGACCCTGTGGCTCGTCGACACCAACGGTGCGCTCGTGGGCGGGCTGGGCGTCCAGGTCGACGAGGCCCGGACGCTCACCGACGAGGAGAGAGCGGTCGCCGGCCGCTTCGCCGACGCTGCGACGGTCGCGCTCTCGAACCTGCGCACGTTCGCCGAGGAGCAACGCATCGCGCTCGCGCTCCAGCGGGCGCTGCTGCCGTCGGGCCTGCACGTGAGCGGCGGCCTGGACGTCGCGGCTCGCTACGAGGCCGCCGACGCCCGTCTCGACGTCGGCGGTGACTTCTACGACGCGTTCGACCTGCCGGACGGCCGGGTGGCCGTCGTCATCGGCGACGTCCAGGGGCACTCGTTGCGCGCTGCGACAGTCATGGCCGAGGTGCGCGTGACCCTTCGCGCCTACCTTCGAGAAGGTCACGACGCGCAGGTCGCCCTCAACCTCCTCAACGAGGCGTTGCGCCAGGACCACACCGAGTACGCGACGGTGTGCGTGTGCGTCGTGGACCCCGTCTCAGGAGCGGTCGAGATCACCGACGCCGGCCACCTCCCCGCGCTCGTCGTCCGCGCCGACGGCACGGTGATACGTGTCAAGGAGGGGTCACGCCTCCTGGGGCTGCCGAACCCGGACAGCCGCCCCGCTCACCATGACGTCCTCGACCACGGCGACCTGCTGGTCCTCGTGACCGACGGGCTCGTGGAGCGCCGCGGCGCGTCGCTGCCCGACGCCCTCGACCGACTCGCCGTGCTCGCCGGGGAGAACGCGGGGGTCGAGCCGACGACGATGTGCGAACGGCTGGTCTCGGGCTTCGACGATCCGGGCCGCGAGGACGACGTGGCCGTGGTCGCGGTCGGACGTCGCGCGCTGCCCGACGGACCTCCCCGCTAGCTCTGCGCCGCGGCCGCACCTGGTCCTTCTGCCGAGCGGCTAGGCGACGCGGGCCGTCCGGGCCGCGCGGCGGCTCGACCGCATCCTGACGGTCGTGCGGGAGCGGAGCCTGTCGTCGGGCAGCACGGTCGCGGCATCGGTGACGACGTCGTCGAGCCGGGTGGCGAGGTCGGGCAGGTCGGTCGCGGGGTCGACGGTGACCAGGAGGCTGAGCACGAGCTCGGCGCCCTCGTCGCGCAGGGTCGCCGTGGCCCTGCGGACCGAGGGGATCTGCTGGGCCGCACGGGCGGTCGCGTCGGCGACGGCGCCCCGGTCGATCCGCAGACGCACGGCGCGGCTGGAGCCGGGCAGGTCCTGCTCGGGCACGGTGCGCGCGGGCAGGTGCGCGAGCATCCACCAGACCGCCACGACCGCGAGCACCAGGGCGACGGCGCCGGTCGCGTAGGGCCACCACGACTGGGAGTCGGCGTCGGTCGCGGCGGACGTGTCGAGCGTCGTGGGGACGCCGTCGACGTACTCCGCCAGGGTGCCCGTGGTCCACAGCAGCGCAGCGACGCCGACGACGACCAGCACGAGGCCGGCCAGGGCGAGCAGCGCACGGTCGAGACGCAGGACGGTGCGGTTCATGGTCGTTGCCCTTCGCTGGGTCGCACCGTCAGGCGCGGCGGTCGTTCGAGCGCCGCGAGCTGGCGGGTGACCTCGTCGCGAACGTCGGAGAGGATGTCCGGGGAGCCCGTCGACCGGACCGTGACCCGCACGGCGCGTCGCGTCACGGACGTGCGGGTGTCGAGGACGCCCGGTACGTCGCGGGCCGTGGCGTTCACCCAGCGGGCGACGTCGGCCGAGCGGAGATGGACGCCGCTGGCCGCCGCGACGCGCTGGGTCGTGCGCGGACGGGGGCGGACCGCCTGCCAGAGCAACCAGAGACCGACCAGGGCGACGAGCACGCCGACCACCCCGACCCACGTCTCGGGTTCGAGCCCGTCCAGGGCGTCCGCGAGGGAGGCGTACCAGCTCGTGCCCTGCCCGCGGGCGGCCACGAACGCGGCCTGCCCGGCGAGGACCGCGACGGCGAGCAGCACGAGCGCCAGGACGAACGCCCACGAGGTCAGGGCGAGACCGGCCCGCGGCGATCTGGCCGGTGCGGGGATCGTCCGGGTGGGGGGTGCTGAGGGTGCGCTCATCGGACTCGTCGCTCCTTGGCCGAACCGCTGGGCCCGACGACGTCGGACGGGTCCACGATGCGCGCGACGGTCGCGCGGATCTCGTCCACGTGCACCCCGGCGAGGCCCCGGAGCTGGTCGGTCACCGCGTCGCAGACCCGGCGGGCGACGTCCGCGGCCGGGGCCGGCCACACCAGGGCGATCTCGAGCACGACGCGGGCCCGGTCGCCGGCGCGTGAGCAGGTGACGTGCGGGTAGGCCCTGCCCAGGGCTCGGCCCACCGTTCCCGCGGTGGCCGCGTCGGGCGCGACACCGGGGACGCCGAGCACGGCCGCGCGAGCGACCTTCTCCACGACCCGGTCGGCGACGCGCAGCACCCCCCGTTCCGGGGCATCGGTCGCCTCGACCGTGGGGCGCGTGGCCCACCCCTCGGCGAGGGGCGGCCGGGTGGTCGACGGGTCAGACATGGCCGCGGCCGCGGAAGGCGGCGCCGAGGTCGATGCGCCCTTCGATCTGGGCCGCGACGACCCATCCGATGCCGCCGAGGACCACGGCGAGGACGAAGCCCCAGAACCCTCCGAGGATCGCGGCGATCGCCAGCAGGATCCCGGTCAGCAGACCGATCGTGGACACAGACATGTGCTCTCCTTGGACGGCGCCCGCTCAGGGCGCGGACGGTGATGAGGGTGGGGACTCGACGTCCTCGACGAACACGCGCACGGGACCGGGGACCAGTCCACGCAGGGCCTCGTGGACGTCACGGGCGACGTCGGGGAGGGGACGGCCGACCGAGACGACGAGGTGCACCTCGGTCTCCTCGGGACGGAGCCGGACCCCCGTCACGGCGCGCCCGGGCAGGTAGGTGGCGACCTCACCGAAGACCCCGGCGTGCAGCCGCACGACGCCCGGCACGGCGAGCACGCGGGCCACGACGCGGTCGGCGAGCTCGTCCTGGTCGCGGTCGGCGGTCACGGTCTGCGCACCGGTCCCGGCCACCGGGCCGGTGGCCGCGGCGGTGGCGTCCACGGCCACCGGGCCGGGCACGGGACCCGGTGCGGAGGGCTCGACGTCGCTCGCTGCCGCGTGCGCGTGCTCGAACGCCTCGGCGACGTCCAGCGGGGTGGGGACGGCATCCTCCTCACCCTGGCCGGTGGGACCGGGGTCGGAGGCCGCGGGTACGGACGTGGTCATCGGACCCGCCCGCCACCGTCCTCGCCCTCACCGCTGTCCGCGGTCTGCGCGCGCCGGCTGGGACGGTCGGGGCTCGGCTCGGCGTCGTCGTCGGGCAGGTGGACGTCGTTGACGTCGATGTTGACCTCGGTGACCTCGAGCCCGGTCATGCGTTCGATCGAGGTGATCACGCTGCGGCGGACCGCCTGGGCGAGGTCGGCGATCGACACCCCGTAGTCCGCGACGAGGTCCAGGTCGACGGCAGCCTGACGCTCCCCGACCTCGACGTGGACGCCCGAGGTGGTGTCGCTGCCGCTGCCCGGGATGTACTCGCGGATGGCGCCGAAGGCCCTGGCCGCTCCCCCGCCCACGGCGTAGACGCCCTGGACGTTGCGGGTCGCGATGCCCGCGATCTTGGCGACGACCTGGTCCGCGATCGTCGTGCTGCCGTGCTCGGAGGCGAGCGCCGAGGTGCGTTCGCCGCTCTCGCGTGGCGACCGTCCGGGCCCGAGGTCCCCGGGACGTGAGGACGTGCCGGAGGTGGTGGGTGTGCTCTGCTCGCTCATCGTTGGCTCCTCGTGCTCGGGACGCCCGGCCCCCGGCCGGGCGATCTGCGACGTTCATGAGTGAGTGCCGCGGCACGGGCCGAACGTCACGGCCCATCCGGTGTGATCTGCGTCACATCAGGGGCTGCGCATGGCGAGTACCGGACCGGGCGCTATCGTCGAACGGGTGGAAGCCGTCGGTGCTGAGGACGACGCGGGGGCAGTCTCCGACCTGTTGCTCGCCCGCCGGGCTGCCCTGCACGACCGGGCCGCGTTCACGACGCTCGTCGACCGGCACGGCCCGGCATTGTACCGGTACGTCCTGCGCATGGTCCAGGACCCGGAGGTCGCAGCGGACTGCCTGCAGGACACCCTGGTGGCGGCGTGGACCGGGTTCGCCGGTTTTCGCGGAGAGTCCGCTCCACGCACCTGGCTCTTCGGGATCGCGACGCGCCAGGCATACCGCCACCGGAGCCGAGCAGCCCACGTCCCCGGCCCCTTGCCCGACGAGCTCGTCGAGACGGCCTCCCACCCGCCCGACCAGGACGCCGTGGACGCCGCCCTCGTCGAAGCCCTCGACATCGCCCTGCTCGGTCTGCCACCGTTGCAGAGGTCGTGCTGGCTGCTGCGTGAGGTCGAAGGACTGCACTACGCCGAGATCGCCGACATCCTCGGCACGACGCACGACGCAGTGCGCGGGATGCTCCACCGGGCCCGCGCCACGCTGGCCGAGACGATGAAGGGGTGGCGATGAACGACGACGCCGTCCTCGACCGCGCGACCCAGGCCCTGCGACGCCACACCGACCACGGGTGGACCCTCGTCCGGGAGAACGCGCTGCTCAAGGCTCTCTCCGCCTTCCGCCCCTCGGCCCCCGTGCGCGGCCGGACCGCCACCGCCGACGGCGTGGTCGACTACGTCGTCGCCGCCGACGTCGTGGTCGCGGCCCTCCGCGAGTCGGTCGTCGCGACGCCGCAGGCCGCGCCCCTGACGATCACCTGCTCGACCGACGCGCACGACCAGCTCACGGCCGTCACGATCGAGATCGTCGCGGCCTTCGACGAGCCCCTCGTCCCGCTCGCGGCGGCCGTCCGCCGCGCGGCAGCCGCACGGCTGCGCTCGGTCCTCGGCGACCTCGCTCCCCCGGCGACGGCCGTGTCCATCGATCTCGCGATCACCGACGTCATGAGCGGCGACCTCTGGCCGACGGCGCGCCCCGACGGCGCGCCCTGACCGGTGCCGTCGGTCGTCGGGGCGCGCTGCCAGACCGCCACGTCGCACGCTGCGACCGTCGCGCTGCGGCCGGAGGGCTGCCCGTGGTCGCACTGCGCAGGTCGCGCTGCGCTCGTCGCACTCCGCAGGTCGCGGTGCGCGGTTCGCGGAGCGCGAAGCGAGCGCACCTTCCACGGGCTCTGGCGCTACGATCCGGTGAGGAGTCTGGAAGCAGTCCGTGGCCTCCCTGCCCCCCAGGAGTTGAGATGACGACCTCGTACAACCTTGATCGCCCTCTTGATGCGGACCTCATGGAGGTCCTTCTCACCGGCACCCCCCAGCCCGTCGGTCAGTTCGTCCTGACGGTCCGCTCGGGTGAGTGGTGGTGGTCGGACGGCCTCTACGAGATGCACGGCTTCAAGCCGGGCGAGGTGGTGCCGACCACCGAGCTGATGCTCGCGCACAAGCATCCTGACGATCGAGCCCGGGTCCAGGCCCTGCTCGCGGATGCCTGCCTCTCCGGCGAGCCGTTCGCGTGCGTGCACCGGATCATCGACGCGAACGGTCACACCCGGACGCTCGGCGTCGTCGGCCGGGGCCGCAAGGAGCCTGGGTCGGACCAGGTCACACAGGTCTCGGGGTACTTCGTGGACCTCACGATCACCCAGCGCGAGCTGTCGCAGCGCGAGGCGAGCGCCGCCATCCAGGCGTCCGCGAAGAGCCGCGCCGTGATCGAGCAGGCCAAGGGTGCGGTGATGACGGTCTACGGCCTGTCCGAGAACGAGGCGTTCGACCTCCTGCGCCACCACTCGAGCGTGACCAACGAGTCGATCCGCCACCTCGCGCGACGCCTCATGCACAACCTCGCCGAAGGCTCGGCGCTCGCTGCTCCCACGGCCGACGACCTCGACCTGTTCTTCGAGGCCACCCCCGCGGCGGCAGGCGATCTCGGTGCGGGCGACCCGCCGGCGAGCTCACGGACCGAGCGTGCCGCTGCCACGTCCCCGAACCTGGCCGCGTTCTCCTGACCTCAGCGGGTCACGGACGCAGGAGCACCTCCACCGGTCGGTGCCCGCCACGTGCGAGGCCGCCGGGCCGCACCTAGCCTACGGGGAACCCCCCGAACGGACAGGAGGCCGCCTTGACCGGTCCACGCCCCACAGATTCCACCACGCCCCGCACCGTCGAGCTCGATCCCGCGCGACGGGACGACGGGCGCCGTCGCCGTCTGGACGCCTCGATCGCCCGTGTCCCCTCGATGCGGGGCGACGTCGTCGCGGCCCTCGGCTGGGCTGCGGAGATCGGGCAGTCCGCGCCCCACCCAGGGTCCGGCGGCACCCTCGAGCTGTGGGAGCTGCTCGCCTCGACCGCCGCCACCGACGTCGGTGTGGCGCGCGTGCTCGAGCCGCACCTCGACGCGTTGTCGATCCTCGCCCAGGCTCCCGACGTGGTGGACCTGTCGCGGATCGGCGCCGACGGGACGAGCACCTGGGGGGTGTTCGCGGCCGAGGGCCCGGACACCCGTCTGGAAGCGCACGAGAGCGAGGACGGGTGGCGGTTGACCGGGGTCAAGCCGTGGTGCTCGCTCGCGGCGACCCTCTCGCACGCGCTCGTGACCGCCTGGACCGAGGCCGGTCGCCGCTTGTTCGCCGTCGACCTCCGCTCGCCCGGCGTCGTGCCCGACGACGGCCCGTGGGTCGCCCGGGGCTTCCCGGAGATCGTCAGTGCGCCCGTGCGGTTCAGCGGGGCCGTCGCCGTCCCGGTCGGCGGCGCCGGGTGGTATCTCGACCGCACGGGTTTCGCCTGGGGCGGCATCGGCGTCGCGGCCTGCTGGTGGGGCGGGGCGGTCGGGCTCGCGCGCGACCTGTTCGCCTCGACGCGCCGTCGGGAGCCGGACCAGCTCGCCCTGGCCCACCTGGGCGCTCTGGACGTCGCCCTCGCGGGAGCCCGGACGCTGCTCGTCGAGGCGAGCCGGACCGTCGACGGGGCACGGGGAGAAGACGTCCCACCAGGAGTCCTGGCCCGCAGGGTGCGGGGATCGGTCGCGCGCGCCGTGGAGGAGGTCGTGGAGCGGTGCTCCCACGCGCTGGGTCCCGGGCCGATGACGGCCGACGAGACCTACGCCCGTCGGCTCGCCGACCTCCAGCTCTACGTCCGTCAGCACCACGCCGAGCGGGACGACGCCGCGCTGGGCCGCGACCTCGTGGCCCGCGGGAGCGCACCGTGGTGACGTTCGACCACCGCGCCCCGGGGACCACCGAGGAGGTCTGGCGGGACAGCGGCCTGCTCGACCGGTTGCCGCCGCTGGACCTTCCCGAGAACGTGTCCCACCTCGTCGTGCTCGCTGCGCACCCCGACGACGAGTCGTTGGGCGCTGGTGGCCTCCTGGCCCGGCTCTCGGGCCAGGGGACCCCGGTCACGGTCGTGGTCGCGACCGATGGCGAGGCGTCGCACCCCGGCTCCCCCACGTGCTCCCCGACCGAGCTCGCGGCCGTGCGCCGCAAGGAGCTCGTGGAAGCGGTCGATCTGGTCGCTCCTGGTGCCGCGCTGGTCTTCCTCGGGCTGCCCGACGGCGGGTTGCGTGAGCACCGTACGTCGTTGCACCAGGGTCTGACCGGTGCCCTGACCCTGGCCGGCGCGGCGGGCTCCACCCGCGATCCGGTCGCACCGGGACAGGCGCTCCTGTGCGCGCCCTGGCGGGGCGACGGCCACCGTGACCATCGCATCGCGGGCGAGGTGGCGGCCGTCGTGGCCGTCGCACAGGGTGCACGGCTGCTGGAGTATCCGGTCTGGTGGTGGCACTGGGCGACCCCCGACGCCCCGGTGGGCAGCGACTCGATGAGGGCACTGGCCCTCTCGCCAGGGGAACGCGCCGGCAAGGCGCGGGCTGTCGCCGCGCACCGGTCGCAGGTCGAGCCGCTGTCCGGGGACCCTCGGGACGCCGCGACCATCGGGGCGGAGATGCTGCGGCACGTCGAACGGGCCGTCGAGGTGTTCGTCGAGTCGCCGGGCGTGGCGCCCGCCGATCACACCGCCTCAGCCGGGACCGCCGCCACGACCGGGCCGACCGCCCCCGCGAGCCTGCCCCCTGAGTTCTTCGACGAGTTCTACCGGGACCGTCGCGACCCGTGGGGCTTCGAGACCCGCTGGTACGAGGAGCGCAAGCGCGCCGTGACGCTCGCGGCGCTGCCGCGCCCGCGCTTCCGCGCCGGCCTCGAGATCGGGTGCTCGACGGGTGTCCTGACCGCGGGTCTCGCCGCGCGGTGCGATCGGACGGTGGCGGTGGACGTCGCTGAGGCTGCGCTCGCGTCCGCCCGCGAGCGCCTCGGCGACTCGGTCGAGCTCCTCCTCCTCCGGACTCCCGCCGAGTGGCCGCCGGGACGCTTCGACCTCGTGGTGCTCTCCGAGGTCGGGTACTACTACGGCACGAGCGACCTGGAGGTCGCGATCTCCCGCGCCGTCGAGTCGCTCACGCAGGACGGCGTCCTCGTCGCGTGCCACTGGCGCCATCCCGTCCCCGAGTACCCGCTCGGGGGGGACGACGTGCACGCGGCGCTCGGGGCCCGCCCCGAGCTCGTGCGCCTGGTCCACCACCTCGAGGAGGACTTCGTCCTGGACGTCTTCACCCGGCCGCCCGCACGGTCGGTCGCCAGGGAGGCGGGGCTCGCATGAGCGCACCCGACCGTGTGACGCGACTGGCCGTCGTCGTCCCCGTGAACGACGAGGAGGCACTGCTGCCGCGCTGCCTGGAGGCTCTCGAGGTCGCCGTGGCGAACGTGCGGGCCGAGCGCCCCGCGCTCCGGGTCGCTGTCGTGGTCGTCCTGGACGACTGCCGTGACGGCTCGGCGGCGATCCTCCGGTCCTCGCCGTTCGCCGTGATCGAGGTGGGCCACCGCCGGGTGGGCGCAGCCCGCGCCGCAGGGGTCGCCGCGGCGACGGACCTGCTCGGTCGCGGCAGTCCGGCGCGGCTCTGGATCGCGAGCACGGACGCCGACTCGGCGGTCCCCCCGCAGTGGCTCACCCACCAGCTCGCGCTCGCCGAGGACGGTGCGGACCTGGTCGTCGGCACGGTCCGGCCGGACTTCGACGACCTCTCACCCGCACAGCAGGCGGCCTGGGTCGCGACGCACCCCGGGGGGCGCGCGAACGGTCACGTGCACGGCGCGAACCTCGGGGTCCGCGGCGACGTCTACCGCGCGGCAGGGGGGTTCCCGGGCTTGGCCGAGCACGAGGACGTCGGCCTGGTGGCGCGCGCCCGCGCCGCGGGCGCGCGCGTCGTGGCGTCGGACGGTGGTCGGGTCCTCACCTCGGGGCGCCCGACGGGTCGGACCCCGGGCGGGTACGCGCGGCACCTGCGGGAGGACCTGGTCCGCGACGCGCAGGTCGGCTGAGGGAACGGCCCGTCCCGACGGCGCCTCCCGGGCCGGCGCGTCGCGCGCGCCGTCGCGACGTGCCCGGACGGGACGAGGCCCCTCTGCCCAGGATGGTGGGCAGAGGGGCCTCGTGGTCGGTCGCGGGTGCTCCGCCGGGAGGCGTCACGCCGTGCTGGTCGGTGCGAACAGCGGGTCGGCGGCGTCGGCCATCTCGAGGTCGGCGGTGGCCTGGATGAGGGCCAGCAGGTCGGGGTCGAGTCCTGGGGAGAACTCCTCGAAACGTTCGCGGGCGATGGTCGAGGGGACACCGGCCGGTGCCTGCTCGGTGCCGTCGAGCTCGGTCCCGTCGTTCGAGGGCGACATGCCCTGGAAGATGCGCCCGGCCTCCGAGGCTCCCTCGAGGTCGAACGTGTACTGCTTGGACTGCAGGCCCAGGTCGACGAGCTTCTTGACCTCGGGGAACTTCTCGGCGTTCGTCCTGGGGATCGGCAGGACCTTGCCCCAGTCCACGCCCAGGGTCTCCAGAGCCTTGGCGTACGCGTTCTCGTGGGCCTGGTCACGCACGATCAGGTAGGAGATGGTCGACCGCGCGGTCTTGTTGTCGGTCATCTCGTAGATCCGACACTTCTGCAGCCGCCCCGTGGACTCGAGCATCAGGTTGTACAGCAGGTCCAGGACCAGGTTCCCCGAGTTGTAGACGTAGCTGCCGCTCCACGGGTTGCCCGCCGCGTCCACGGGCAGGGCCCCCTGGGCCGCGACCAGGTAGTGGTGGATGTTCCCCACCCCCAGCGCCAGGTCGAGCGGCGTCTTGCCGCCCGCGCCCGGGGTGTCCAGCGGGTCGGTCTTCCTCCCGTTGTACCGGGGCGAACCGTCGAGCAGACGGGCGATGGTCGTACCGATCAGCTCGACGTGGCTGATCTCCTCGGTCCCGATCCCTTGCAGCAGGTCCCGGTACGGCTTGCCCGTGGGGCCACGGAAGTTGATGCTCTGGAAGAGGTACTGCATCATCGTGCGCATCTCCCCGAACTGCCCTCCCAACCCTTCCTGGAGCGCGTTCGCCGCCGCAGGGTCCGGCTCGTCGGCCACGATGTCGTTGATCAGTCGCTGCACGTGCAGATACATCTCGTGCCTCCTCGGTGAAACCGATGTGGCCCTCCACCGTGCGCGCCTCCCGGCCCACTGGCATCTGGGCGGCCCGACCGGTCAGTCGTCGACCCGGGAGGTCGCGCCCGTGCGACGACCGGCGAGACGCGTGAGGAGGTAGAGCACGACGCCCACCAGGACCAGGGCGCCCGCCCGGAGCCACGTCTCCGGTGCCTGCTGGGTCAGGAGCAGGACGCAGCTCGCGGCCCCGAGCACGGGCACGATCGTCGCGACGCGGAAGTGGTCCTCCGGCACGGTGTCCTTGCGCAGGACCAGGACCGCGACGTTGGTGCTGATGAACACCACGAGGAGCAGGAGCACCACGGTCTCCGCGAGTGCGCCGAGGTCGCCCGTGAAGACCAGCCCCATCGCGACGAGCGTCGTCGCGACGATCGCGACCCACGGGGTGCGGCGACCGGGCAGGACCCGGGCCAGCCCGGCGGGCAGCAGGCCCTGTCGCGCCATGCCGTAGGTGAGCCGGCTCGCCATGATCATGGTGAGCAGGGCGCCGTTCGCGACCGCGACGAGGGCCACGACCGCGAAGACCCGCTCCGGCACGACGTCGGCGACCTTGACGACCTCGAGCAGCGGTCCCGTCGACCCGGCGAGCTGCTCGGGGGGCGCCACCGCGACGGCTGCGACGCCGACCGCGACGTAGACGGCCCCGGCGGTGATCAACGCGCCGAACAGCGCACGCGGGTAGACCCGCCGGACGTCCTTGACCTCCTCTGCCAGGTTGGCCGAGGTCTCGAAGCCGACGAACGAGTAGTACGCGATGAGCGACGCCGAGAGGACCGCGAGCGCCGGCGTCGTGCCCTCGGTGAACTCGAGGGCCCTGCCCGGCTCCGCATCGCCCCGGGTGAGGACGACGGCCGCGAGCACCACGATCAGCACCAGCCCGGAGAGCTCGATCGCGGTCATGGCCACGTTGGCCCGCAGGGACTCCTGGATGCCGCGTGCGTTGAGGGCCGCGACGAGGAGCAGGAAGACGAGCGCCACCGGCACGACGGGGAGGTCCACGAACGAGCCGAAGTAGTCGCCGGCGAAGGCGAGGGACAGACCGGCGGCGCTCGTGACGCCCGCCGCGAGCATGCAGAATCCCACGAGGAACGACACGATCGGTACCTTGAAGGCGCGTTCGGCGAACACCGCGGCGCCCCCTGCGGCCGGGTACTTCGTGACCAGCTCGGCGTAGGAGCCCGCGGTCAGGAGCGACAGCCCGAGAGCCACGAGCAACGGCAGCCAGACGGCGCCCCCCACCTTCCCGGCCATCTCCCCGACGAGCGCGTAGACACCCGCACCAAGAACGTCGCCCAGGATGAAGACGTAGAGCAGTCGGCCCCCGACCGTGCGGCTGAGGGGCGAGGTCGCGGTGGTGGTCGTGGCAGGCATCCGGGCAGACTCGCACGGGTGTGCGCGACTCGCGACCTCTCGTGCCCCGGCCGCTGAGCGGGACTCCGTCGAGGTCGTTAGGTTTGCTCGATGACCACCGGCGAGATCGAGCGACACTCCACGGTGTCCACCGCGGTGGGAGACGTCGTGCGCGTCCTCGCAGGTATCGCGATCCCGGTGGGCACCCTTCTCTACGGGCCCGTGGCGACCGCCCTGCTCGCTCTCGTCCTGCTGGGAGCGGTGATCCCCCGGGCCGTCGGTCTCACGGGGCCGCTCGACCCCCTCGTGGGCCTCGTCCTGAGCGCCGCTGCCTGGATCGCCCTGCTCGACCTCTATGCCCGGCTCGCGTGGCTCGACCTCGCCGTGCACCTGGTGGCGACCGCCGTGCTCACGGTCCTGGCGTACGCGGTCCTCGTCTTCCTGGGGGCGCTTCCCTCGCCCGGCCCCCTGCTCGACGGCCTGGGCGGCCGCCCCACGCGCTCGGTCATGGACGGCCTGGCACGCCCTCGGCTGGGCGGCGTCGTCACGGCGACGGCGCTCGGGGTGCTGCTCGCGCTGCTGTGGGAGGTCGGCGAGTGGGCAGGAGCCACGTTCGTGGATCCCTCGATCGACGTGGGGTACCTCGACACGCTGGGGGACCTCGTGGCGGGTGGCGTCGGGGCCCTCCTGGCAGGTCTGGCCCTGGTGAGGCGCTCGTGAGCGCCACGACGCCGAGAGACGCGGCGGCGTTGACCGTCGTCATCCCCGTCAAGGACGACGCCCGGCACCTGGAGCGTTGCCTCGCGGCCATCTCCCGGCAGAGCCTCCCACCCCACGAGGTGGTGGTCGTCGACAACGCCTCGTCGGACGACAGCGCCGCCGTGGCGCGACGGGCCGGGGCACGGGTGCTCGACGAGCCCTCGCCCGGCATCCCGGCGGCCGCCTCGACCGGGTACGACGCCGTGGCGGCCGGCATCATCGTGCGTTGCGACGCGGACACCGTGCCCCCGGAGGACTGGCTGCGGCGGGTGCACGAGGCGTTCGCCGGCGACCCCGGTCTGACGGCGCTCACCGGCACCGGACACTTCTACGACCTCCCCGCAGTGCGTGGGCGCATCGCCCGGCTCGTGTACATGCGCTGCTACTACTGGGGCATGCACGCCGCGACGGGGAACGTCCCTCTGTGGGGATCCACCATGGCGATACGCGTCGACGCCTGGCAGGAGGTCAGGCTCCTCGTGCACCGCCACGACCCGCACGTCCACGACGACACCGACCTGAGCTTCCAGCTCGGGAGCGCCGCCCGCGTGCGCTACGACCCCCGGCTGGTCGTCGGGGTCTCGGGACGCACGTTCGAGTCCCGGCAGGCCCTGGCCCGACGGTTCCGGTGGGCCTGGCACACCCTCGCCGTGAACTGGGCGATCAGCCCGCC
Source organism: Oerskovia jenensis (assembly GCF_016907235.1). NCBI lineage: Bacteria > Bacillati > Actinomycetota > Actinomycetes > Micrococcales > Cellulomonadaceae > Oerskovia > Oerskovia jenensis. The sequence goes on along the minus strand of NZ_JAFBBO010000001.1, from coordinate 4,432,513 downwards.
GTGGGAGAGATGGGCCGCGCGGATCGTCGCCCGCCGCGCCGGGGCGCCGCGCGTCGGAGCAGGATCGTCGGACGAGCCGACGCGCGGACGGCCGCCCACCACGGAGCCTTGAGCCGCCGGCTAGCCGACCGCGTCCGGTGACCGCCGCCGGAAGACCTTCGCGTGCAGGACGTCGAGCAGGTCGGAGAGCACGCGGACCTGCTGGTCCGCCTGGGTGACGAGGTCGCCGAGGTCCACGACCTGCTCAGCAGCGAGCCCCAGGTCAGGACCCTGCGCGAGGAGCGTCTGCCATCCGCTCTTCTTCCCCGTGACCGCACCGCGGAGCAGCTCGACCTCGAGGAGCGCGCTCAGCGGCGACGTCCTGCGCACGTGCCCGTTGAGCTTGAGACGTCCGACCCGCTCGGCGACGGACGCGCCCACCACCTTGTAGGTGCGCACCGGGATCTCGAGGCGACGCAGGCAGTCGAGCAACCACTCCCGTTCCTGCCCGAGCTGGGGCACGAGGGGCGCGATCGCCGTGCCCACCACGGTGCCCCCGTACACCTTCGCCATGCGCTGGACCCGCTGCACCCCGACGGTCGCGCCGGCCACGTGGTCGTTGAGGTAGATCGCGAGGAGGTGGGTGTCGATCGCCGTCATCGTGAGGACTCCTTCTCGAGGGCCGACGCCGTGCGCACCGTGGGGTCGAGGACGACCTTGATGCACCCGTCCTCCTTCTTCTGGAACAGGTCGTACCCCCGGGGTGCGTCCTCGAGCGCGAGGCGATGGGTGCGCAGGTCGAGGACGCCCAGCGGGTCGGCGGGGTCGGAGACGAGGGGCAGGAGGTCGTCGATCCAGCGGCGGACGTTGGCCTGTCCCATGCGCAGCGTGACCTGCCGGTCGAAGAGGTCCATCATCGGCAACGGGTCCTTCGCTCCGCCGTACACGCCAGAGATCGAGATCGTCCCCCCGCGCCGGACGAGCGAGATCGCGGTGAGGAGCGCGGCCAGGCGGTCGACGCCCACCTTCTCGTTGATCGCGCCGGCCACGGCGTCGGGCAGGATCCCCGCCGCCTTCTGGAACATGGACGCACCCGGCGAACCGTGCGCCTCCATCCCGACGGCGTCGATCACCCCGTCGGCGCCCCGACCGTCCGTGAGGTCCCGGACCGCGCCCACGACGTCGTCGACGACCGACAGGTCGACGACATCGATGCCGTGCCGCCTGGCCATCTCCAGGCGCTCGGGCACGAGGTCGAGCCCGACGACCTTCCCCGCCCCGCGGTGCCTCGCGACGCGAGCGGCCATCTGACCGATCGGGCCGAGCCCGACGACGACCACGGTCCCGCCGGGCGGCACCGCCGCGTACTCGACGGCCTGCCACGCGGTCGGCAGCACGTCGGACAGGTAGAGGAATCGTTCGTCCGGGCCGCCGGCCGGCACGACGACGGGGCCGTAGTGCGCCTGCGGCACCCGCAGGTACTCGGCCTGACCGCCCGGGACCTGGCCGTAGAGCTTCGTGTAGCCGAAGAGCGCCGCACCCTTGTCCTGCGACCTGACCTGCGTCGTCTCGCACTGCGACTGCAGTCCGTGGGTGCACATCCAGCACGTCCCGCACGCGATGCCGAAGGGCACGACGACGCGGTCGCCGACCTTGAGCCGGGTCGCGTGCGCACCGACCTCCTCGACGACGCCCATGGTCTCGTGCCCGAGCACGTCGCCCGGGTCCAGGTACATCCCCAGCACCGAGTACAGGTGCAGGTCGGAGCCGCAGATCGCGGTCGACGTGACCCGCACGATCGCATCGGTGGGCTCCTCGATCCGGGGGTCTGGGACGTCCTCGACCGAGACCTTCTCTCGTCCCTGCCACGTCAGTGCTCGCATGCGCTCGGTCCTCTCGTGCGTCGTCCTGTCGGATGGTCGTGCCACGTCCCGGCCGGGAGGTTCCCGGCGGGACCGTTCAGTCCCGCACCGTCGGGGATCCGGCGGACTCCTCCGTCGTCTCCTGCTGCGCGGCCCTGCGGATCTCGGTGCCTCGCTCGACGTCCTCCTGGAGCTTCTGCGCCCGCTTGTCGCTCGCGCGCGTGTCGCGGGGCGGGAGCTGGAGGGACTGCTCGGCCGCGATCCCGCCCTCCAGCTCACGGGCCCGCTCGAGCTCCGCGTCGAGCTCCGCGCCGAACAGCAGGGCGAGGTTGGTGATCCACAGCCACAGCAGGAAGACGATGACTCCTCCCAGCGCGCCGTAGGTCGAGTCGTACGAGGCGAAGGTCGAGACGTAGACGCCGAAGCCGACCGACGCGAGGACCCAGACGAGGATCGCGACGATCGCGCCCACGCTCAGCCAACGGAACCGGGGCTGCCGGACGTTGGGCGTCGTGTGAAAGAGCACGGCCACGATGAGGATCACCAGCAGCAGCACCACGGGCCACTTGGCGAGGTTCCACGTCGTCACGGCCGCCGCGCCCAGCCCGACGGCGTCCCCGATCGCGCGGGCGACCGGCCCGGACACCACCAGGGCGACCACGACGAGCGCGGCCATGAGCACCACGGCAGCGGTCACCACGAGCATCACGGGTCGCAGCTTCCAGATCGGGCGCCCCTCCTCGACCTCGTAGATCCGGTTCATCGACCGACCGAACGCGCCGACGTAACCGGAGGCGGACCACAGCGCCACGACGAGCCCGACGATCAGCGCGAGCCCGGCCCGGTCGCTGCCCCCCGCGACCTGCTCGACGAGGGGTTCGATCGTCGCCATCGCGTCGGCCGGTACGACCGACGACGCGACGTCCAGCACCTGGGCGACGATCTTCTCGCTGTCCCCGACCAGGCCGATCAGCGAGACGACGGCCAGGAGCGCGGGGGCCGAGGCCAGGACCGCGTAGTAGGTCAGGGCGGCCGCGAGATCGAGGCACTGGTCGCGTGAGAACTGCCGGAAGGTCGTCCGGGCGACGTGCTTCCACGAACGCCTGGGCAGGTCCGTGGGCGAGTCCGGCTTGCGCGGGTCGTCGGGCGCCGGCTCGGAGCCGGACCGAACCGTGTCGTTGCTGTCGATGGAGTCCTCCTCGTGGGCGACGCGGTGCACCCGGGTTCCCGGTCGGTCGCGTCTGATCTCCCTCGAACGTAGGCCACCTCCCCGCACTCGCCACCGGGAGGGCGCCCCGACCCGACGGGCAGGCTCTCGGGAGCGAGCACGAACCCCGCTCCGGTACGGTGTGCGACGGCAACCGGTCGAGAGGCCGACGACGAACGCGACGAAGCAGGGGTTCGACATGGTGACCAACGACGCAACGGCCGGCGAGGCCCGGGGTCCAGCCGGCGACCCCGACGCCAGGACCGCTGTCCTGCCGTACCGGGAGTCGGGCGGCGGGTACGGCCGGGCGGCGAGGTGGGTGGCGGTGCCGACGGCCGTCGCGTTCCTCGTCGATGCCGCGGTCCGTGGATGGCAGGACGCGTCGGTGTGGATCATGATCGGCACGATCGTCGGGGTGATCGTGCTGCTGACGGTGTTCTCCACACGCCGCTACCAGAAGATCGTCGTCGACCGGACGGGGCTGCGGGCCGGCAGGGACCACTTTCCCGCGGCCATGATCGATCCGACCGTCGTCGCGCACGTCGCCGAGCACGGGCCGCTCAGCCCGGGGGAACGCCTGCCGGACGGCTCGACCGTCAGCGACGGGACGCTCGTCGGCGGCGCCTACGCGCCGACGGTCGGTGCTGCGGTGCTCCTGCTCCGCCTCACCGACGGCAGCTGGGTGCGGGTGCAGTGCCGTGCGCCTCGGCAGGTCGTCGCAGCCTTGCAGCTCTGTCTCGCCGGAGCGCAGAGGGTCGGCTGACGCCCGTCCCGGGCTCGAGACGACGAGCGTCGACCGCTGCGTGCGGAAGCCGGCTCGGGAGCACCGTTCACCCGATGCCGCGACCCCACCAGGAGAGCGCACCGGCCCAGACGAGAAGGGCTTCCTCGTCTCCGGCGAGGGGGCCGATCGTGAGCACGGGGACGCCGTCCTGCGGGCGGACCGACGCGAGCTCGTCGAGGCCGCGCCACACGCGTGCGACAGCCCGTCCCCAGCTGAGATCCTGCAGCTCGGTGAGCACGGGAGCCGTGCCGACGTCGCCGGCCGGCCGGACCTCGCGAGATCGCGCCTTCCTCTCGGGGACCACCAGCTCGGCGACCAGGGTCCCGTCGGCGAGGGTCACGTCACGCGTGACCCAACTTCTCCCGTCGCGCCGCTGGACGAGCGTGCTGCGCAGCAGGATCTGCCCGTCGGTGTCGACCAGCTCGACCGTGCGCAGGTCCTCCTCCCCCGGGTGGACGTCCATGGCCAGCTCCTCGACGATCCCCCAGAGGAGCGCTCCCTTGGAGGGGGGCTTCACCGGGGCCTGCCGGACGAGGACCCGGGGCACCTCCCCGCCGACGAGGTACATCGCCCCGGTCCACCCGAGGGGTTCGACGACCCCCTTCGCGGGTCGCACGGGAAGCTCGAACGACCGTGGCAGGAGCGCGGCGACCTCGGCCGCGCTGCGGAGCACGGGGTGCTCCGGGACAGCGGGGACGCCGACCGCGGGTGCCGGTGGCCCGAAGAGCGCTCCCGGTGCGCGCAGCTTCCGCCCGATCGTGCGCACGCCGGCTTGCGCCCCTTCGACGTTCGCGCGAGCCGTCTCGACCCCCGCGAGCGCCGCGCGCCCCCGGTCGACCAGCGCCTCGGGCACGAGCGAGTCGAGCCTCGGGACCTCCCACCCACCGATGCGTCGCGGGGCGCCGGCCCTCCCGACCGCGTCGTCCTCGCCGACGCTCTCCCGGGCGTCGGCCTGCGGGCCCTGGACGGGGTCGGTGGTCTCGTCGCGGTGCGTCACGGACGCCAGGGTATCGGCCCCGTGCCCGTTCAGGCGTCGCGCCGGCGCCCGAGCACGAGCGCGGCCGTCCCGAGCACGAGCAGCATCGCGACCAGTGCACCGGCCCGGGCGAGATCGGCCCCGGTCCCGGGCAGTACGTCGCCGGTTGCCGCCTGGGCGCAGCCGGCCGCGACCGCCGCGTCGGCGGGCGAGAGGGCCGTCGTCAGCGCGTCGTGGACCGCCGTCCCGCCGCCCATGCCACTGCTCGTCGGCGACCACGTGTTGACGACCTCGACGGGCTCGCAGACGTCCGGCCCCACAGGGAGGTCGAACTCGACCGACTCCGGGACGGTCGCCGAGGGGTCCGTGAGCGTGCTCTCGCCGTCGACGACGATCTGCACGGTGTCCGCGCTGCCCGCGTCCGTCTCGGCCACGACGCACGCGGCCCCCTGCGGGAGGTCCTCGTACACCGCGACCCAGCCGTCGGCGGCCGAGAGCGTACGCGTCGGACCACCGGGAATCGCGACGTCGGCCGTGACGCCGTCGACCTCCTGGGTGCACGCGAGCGAGACGGTGAAGACGTCCCCCCGGTGCTCGGCGGCGTCGGCACCGGACAACGTCTTGACGACGCGGACCTCACCGACGTCGAACGTGTTCGTCACGGTGACGCCCCCTGCGTCTCCTGCCGGGACGACGACGGCGCCCGGCTCGCCCTCCCCCACGGCGGAGACCGCGGTGGTGGTCGCGCCGCCCGTCGCGGTCTCGGTGACCTCGCACTGCGCGCCGACGGGCAGGCCGTCGTACTCGACGGGCTCGCCCGGGACGAGCTCGCGCGCGGCGCCGCCGGGGATGTCGACCGCCTGGCCGTCGAAGGTGCACGCGAGCGACACCTCGAACGGTCCGGCGCCGTACAGCGCGGCCCCGTCACCGTCGACGACCTTGTCGACCACGAGCGACCCGAGGTCGAACGTGTTCGTCGCGACGACGCCCACCGTGGTGGGCGCCCCCTGCGCATCGACGGGCGTCACGACGACGTCGGCCGACGGGCCGTCCGTCTCGACGGGGGCGCCGCCCTCGGCCGTGATCGTCATGGTCGACGCGGACGCCCCGCCGTCCTCGGTCTCGGTGATCGTGCAGGCCGCGCCGACGGGCAGGTCGTCGTAGACGACGGGCGTCCCCGGCACGAGCGTGCGCGTGGGTCCGCCGGGGACCGTGAGCGGCTCACCGTCGGCCGTACAGGTGAGCGTCACGGTGAACGGGCCCGCGCCGTAGAGATCGGCGCCCTCGCCGTCGACGACCTTGTCCACCGAGACCGCGCCGACGTCGAACGTGTTGGTCGCCGTGACCGCGACGGTGGTCCCTGCGGCCACGGTGACCGGGCTGGGGTCGATCGACGTCGACGTCGCGCCGCCGTCGTCGGGCTCCGTCACGTCGCAGACCGCACCCGCTGGCAGGTCGGCGATCTGCGCCTCGAGAGGCGCCCCGACGCCGAGCACGACCGTGTCGTCGTAGACGATGCGCGGGACACCCGGGCCCGTGCCGTCGTCGTCGAACGTGCAGCGCACCGCGAGGGTGAACGGCCCTGCGCCGTACGTCGTTGCCCCTTGACCCTCGACGACCTTGAGGAGGTCGAGCCCGCCGACGTCGTAGGTGTTGGTGAGCACGACGTCGTTGGTGCTCGCGCCATCGTCGGTGTCGGCGCCCAGCGTGAGCGTCGTGGAGGCCCCGGGTGTGGTCACGGGCGGGCCGGCATGCTGGGTCACCGTGATCGTGACGGACGAGGCGTTGCCCGTCCCGGTCTCCTCGACCGTGCAGACGGCGCCGACGGGCAGCCCGTCGAGCTCGACCGTCTGGTCGTCCTCGATCTCGATCACCATCGGGTCGTCGGGTCCGTACCCGGTCGCGTACACCGGCTCGCCGAGGAAGGTGCAGTCGACCGTGACCTCGAACGGGCCGAACGGCACCGGCTGACCGTCCTGGTCCTCGGCGTCCGTCACGACGTCCTTGGAGACCTCGATGCTCGCGAGGTCGTAGCGGTTGGTCGCCGTGATCGCCGTGACGTCGGGAGACTCGCCGATCGTCACGGTGCCGACGATCAGCTCGGTCTGGCCGCCCGACCCGTCCTCCGTGAGCGTGCAGACGGCGCCGTACGGCAGGTTCGGCACCGTGACCGGCGTGTTGCGCGCGACCGTGATCGGGATCGGGTCGAGCACGGTCTCCACGGGCGTGCCGGGTGCCGACGTGCACTGGACGGACAGGTCGAACGTGGCCGGGGCGTTGGCCGCCCCCGCGCCGGCGACCCGCTTGGTCACCTCGAGCGACCCGGTCGCCGTGGCCACACCGACCTTGGTGCCCTCGGTGGGCAAGAGGTTGAGGTTGCCCTGCGGCGTCACGACGACGGCGGACGCGGCGGCCGAGTTCCATGCGATCGACCGGTCGCCGGCCTCCGGCGCGAGGGCCGGGGTCAGGGTCGTGCCCTCGATCGCGACGTACTCCCCCGGCTGGAAGGGATCGGCGTCGGGGAACGTGATGACGAACTTGAGCGCCGTGACCGTCGCGAGCAGCGCCGCGTCCTCGGTGCCGGTCAGCTGGACCCAGCCCGTCGCCGGGTCGTCCGTCGGGCAGGTCGGCTCGGCCAACGGGTCCGTGAGGTCGTCCATGCAGTAGTCCACGGCCGTCGTGTAGGAGAACGACGCGGTGCTGCCTTCCGGTGCGTTGACGAGCGCGGGCGGCGGGTCGTTCGTGAGGATCGGCGTCCACTGCGAACCGCGCGGTGACGTCGACGAGGAGGACCCGGTGTCCCCCACCGCAGGGAGCCTGTCGTACGCCACGATCTTGCTCATCGGCAGGTTGCCGACGTTGTCGATGCGCACGTGCCACGTCTCCTCGTGCCCCGGCGCGATGACAGGTGTGCACGGGTAGGCGTAGAGCCCCGTCGGGAGCGGCGTGCACTCGACCGGCGGGCCGGTGTACGCCGGGTCCACGATGACGTCGAGCGCGTCGCCGTTCGTCGCCCGCACGAGCTTGGACTGCGCGAGGACCCCCGCGGGGATCGGCGTCACGTCGGCGTCCGCCTCGCACGCACCCGTCTGCGCGTCGAGCCGGGTCTGGCACTGGTCCCACGGACGGTCGGCCGTCGCGCCCGCGGTGTTCGTCACCAGGGTCTGCGGGGCGAGCCCCACACGGAAGCGCACCAGGACGGTGATCGTGTACGTCTGGCCGACCCCGAGCACGGTCCCCTCGGGGAAGGCGAACCGGAGCCCGAGCAGGTCCCCGGTCTGGGTGACCGTCACCTCGTCGGGGTCGACGGGCAGGGGGTCGCCCTCCTCGGGGGCCAGTGGCGGACCGGTCAGCAGGTAGGAGTAGGGGTCGTCCACGTCGGCCAGCCGGAGCTGGGCGCCCTGGGCGTCCGTCGGCATCGGGGCGTCCTCGACCACGAGCTCGCCGATCGCCCGGTTCCCGGTGTTCGTCACGGCGATGCTCATCGGGAAGGTCGCGTCGGGCGGCTGGGTGCCGCCGGTCACGACGCCGTCGAACGCCTTGACCACCTGCACCCCGTTGGTGGCGTGCACGTAGACGAGCGGGGCCGTCTCGGTGTCGGTCGCCGAGACGGGGACCAGGTCGCCGGACCCGGGGTCGACGACGAGGTCCGCCCCCGTCACGGTGCCGTCCACGGTGTTGGTCGCAACGCCCGGGGCGCTCTCGCCCGGGGCCGGAGCGTTGGCCGCGAGGTCGGTCAGGACCGGGCCGCCCGTGCGCATCTGGTCCCGGCGTTCGACCGAGATCGGCACACTCTGCAGCGGGTTCGCGGGGTTCTCCCAGATCGACCCGTCGCTCCGGGAGAACGTGAACCGCAGGCCCTGCACGTCGGCCGGGGCCACGCCGTCGGGAAGCTCGAACGTGGCGACCTCGTCCCCCAGGACCCACGAGCCGCCGTTCACCACGACTCCGCCGGGGCCCGTCACGAACTCGCCCCCCGTGAAGGCGTCGACGCGCACCTGCTGGATCGGCGCGGTGAGCGCAGCGCCCGCGAACGCGTCGAAGTCGTACTGGTTCCAGAACCGGGGGTCGTCGTCGACGAGAACCATCTCGACCGCGCGCGACGGCCCGAGGGGCTGACCGCTGAGCGTCATCGTCACCGGGCCCGTGCCCGGCTCGACGATCTGCGTCGGGTCGAAGGTCTTGCCGACGTCGAGCGCGATGCCCGCGTCCTGCAGGACCATGCTCGCGTCGTCGTACGCGAGCCGGACGTCCTGGTCGGTGCCGCCCGGGTCGGCGATCGTGGCGACCGCGCCGTCCGGCACCGGGCTGTACCCCGCGACCGTCACGGGCGCCGCGGTGTACCGGTCGTTCTCGCGCAGCTGCAGCGTGAGGTCCATGCTGCCCGACGCGCCGGGGGCCACGAGACCGTCGAACGACGTCACGACACCGACGACGTCAGCCAGGTCACCCGTCGTGAGGGCCTCGGCCTCGGCCTCGGTGAAGCTCGCGGTCGAGCCCCCCAGGTAGGTGAGCGTGACCGTCGTCGTCTCCGCGCCCTCGGGGGGCTCCAGGGCGATCGCCCGCAGCGTGAACGCGTCGAACGGCTTGGTCCCGGGCGCCGTCTGCACGTCCCCCGAGGTCGCGATGCCCGGCTCGACCAACCGGAGCTGGCTCACCTTCGCGGCCGACGCGTTGGTCCCGGCGATGGTCACGTCGGTCGTCGGGTAGAACTGCGCCGGGGTGTCCGACGGCGGCACGGAGATGGGACCGCCGGTCCAGTCCTTGGCGACGGTCACGTTGAGGGGTTGGTCGATGATCAGCACGTCGGCCGTGTCGGTGTCCGTGTACTGGTTCGTGTCGAACGTGCCGGTGGCGCGCACGGTGTCCAGGACGATCCCGGGATCCGTCGAGTTGTAGAGCGTGCCCTGGGTCGAGCCCAGCACCGGGGCGGCCGGGTCGGAACGCTTGACGTCCCGGACCTGGAAGGTCAGGTCGAGGTGACGACCGTCCGCGAGCGTCGAGCGCGCCACGCCGTCACCGGGCTGCGGAGCCGTCGGGTCCCCCGTCGTGGTGCGGTCGGGCGACTCCTCGTAGGTCAGGCGCACCGACGTCGCCGACGCCTGCTCCGCCGGAGTCAGGGTGTACCCCGGGAAGGACCCCACGCACGGGCACGGGTCGCCGCTCGCGGGAACCCATGTGCCCCCGATGAACAGCTCGACCCCCGTCACCTGGTCGTAGGAGATCAGCGGGTCCGTGGTGGTGTCGATCGCCTCGACCCGCACGAGGTCGAACGCGTCGTAGAACGAGCCCGCGATCGGGGTGCTCTGCGGGTCGGCGATGTCCGAGATCACCATCGGGTCCACGCCCGAGAAGCCGTTGGTGGACCAGGTGATCTGCGCCGTGACCTGGTCGTCCGAGCGGGCGAGGACGCTGGGCGGGGTGCCGCCGAGGAAGTCCTTGGTGACGAACTCGAGCGCGCCCGGACCGTCCACGGGGAACGGGTCGACCGAGGCGCAGCCCTGCGCGGGCGGGGTCGGGTCCACCGTGCCCGACGACGCGCTCGACGCGCCGCAGTTCTCGATCGGGGTGTCACGGTCGGCCGGTCCGGTGTAGTCGGCCGTGAAGTTGGGCTGGAACTGTGTGCCGGGCGGGAAGCCGTCGCCCGTCGAGTCGTAGACGAACTGGACGCCCTGGGCACCGGCGGGGAGCTCGCAGCTCACGGTCGCCGGGCCGGTGTAGGGCCCGCACGCCGGGGCCGGCACCCAGGCGCTGCCGTTCCAGTAGTTGACCGTCAGGGTCGAGCCGGCCGGCACGTCGGTCGTGCGCACCGCGGTCGCGGTGAAGTTCGACCAGAACTCGCCGGGGTTCGCCGGGTCGACCGGGTCCTGGACGACGACCTGGTCGGCGTTCGCCGTCGACCCGTCCGGTCCGAACGGGAGGAGCTGGGACGGGAGCTGCACGATCACGGACTGCCCCGGGACGGCGGGGATCGTCGAGGGCGACATGAGCTTGGTCGTGCTCGTCGCCAACCGGTCGACCAGGGTCACGAGGTCCGCGGGGGCCGTGGCCGGGTCCGCGCTCGGCACCGTGGCCTCGATGGTGTTGGTGTGCGTGACGTCGTCGGTCGTCTGGTCGGGGTCGGTGTCGGCCGTGAACGGGATCGAGGCGGACGCCCCGTTCGGCAGGTCGCCCGTGAAGACCACGGTGAAGCCGACCACGACGCACCCGTCCGGGGGGTTCGGGAGCGTGTTCGGAGCGGACGCGTCGACCTCGGGGGTCGAGCCGTCGGCGCACGTGAACGTCACGGTCGCGCCGTTCGCGCCCGAGGGCCACTGCACGCCCGTGCCGTCCCCCGTCGGCCCGAACCCGGTGAAGGTCAGCGGGTCGTCCCCCTCGAACGGGTTGTCGGTCCCGGGGGCGGGCTCGGTGATCGTCAGGGAGTCGACGGCGGTCCCGGTGTTGGTGGCCCCGATCGTGACCGTCGTCGGGTCGCCCGCGGACACGGTCGTCGGCGAGAAGCTCTTGGACGCCGCCACGCTGTTGTCCGGCGGGGTGATGACGTACGTGTCGCTCGCCGTGGTGGCCGTGGACTGCGCGCCCGTGTGCGTGACGTACGACGAGGCGTCGTTGGTGATCGTGGTGGCGTCCGTGAGGTCGTCGACCGCGTCGCTCTGCTGCACCTGCACGGGCACGCTCGCGGTCGCGCCCGGCTGGATGTCGCCGCTGAACGTGTAGCGCAGGCCCTGCACGGTCGCCGGGTCGACCGTGTCGTCGAGCGTCTCCCACGAGTCGCCGTCCCAGTACTGCGTGGTCACGGTGTCGGCGTTCGGGGGGAGCACGACCGTGCCCGTCCCCGTGTACTCGAGGTACGTGAACGGGTTGGGGGTCGCCGTGGGGTCGACGGGGTCCTGGAGGACCAGGGTGTCGACCGGGTCGTTCGAGGTGTTCGTCGCGCCGATCGTCATGGTCGCGGTCGTCCCCGGGGCCGCGAGCGCCCCCGGCGGGTCGATCGCCTTGGTCGTCGTCGAGCCGAGGACGAGCGGGACGACCGGGGTGATCGAGTCCGACGCGGGCTGCTGCGCCGCGTTGTCGGCCACGACGGTCGCGGTGTTGGTGATCGGCACGCCGTCGGCACTGAAGGGCAGGTCCGGGGACACCCGCGCGGTGACGATGATCTGCGCCTGCGCGCCGTTCGAGACCTCGGGGTTGGTGTAGGTGACCGTGTTCGTGCCGGTGTCGGCGTCGATCTCGCCGCCCGGCGGGCCGCTCTGGATCGATGCGGCGACGAGGTCGAGGCCGTCGGGCAACGGATCGGTGAGCACGGCGTTGGTGCACGGGTCGGCGTTGGGGTCCGAGCAGGAGATGGTGATGATCCACTGGACGTCGTCGCCGGGTTCGTAGGGGCCCTGCGAGACCTCCTGCTTGCTGATGCCCCAGTCGGCGGCGGCCGCCGGGATCGCGGGGACGAGGGCCAGCGGCAGCGCCAGCAGGACGGCGCCGGTGGCCGCCCAGGCCCGGCGGGCCCGCACGGACCACTGCTGCCGGGCCCTCCCCCCGCTCCGGTGCTGCCTCGATCGCGCGTTCCCCATCCCCGTGCCTCCGCTCGCCCGTCAGTGCGACGCACGCCCTCGTGCGCCGTCCGATCCCGTCCTGCCGGCAGGTGCCTCCCTCGCCCCGGTCGTCCTTCGGTCGGTTCCGCGGGCCCTGGTCCGCGGGACCGGTCAGGCCGTGCCGGGTGCCGGGGCGGCGACCGGCACGACCCGTCCGCCCGTCAGGGGGTGACGATCGCGAAGTCCTTGTCGCCCGGGTCCAGGACGGCGGCGAGCCGGCCGAGCACTGCGGAGTCGCCGCTGAGCTCGATGCCCGCCTGGACGAGCGTGTCCGGGGTGACGTTCCCGCTCGCCAGGACCGGTAGTGCGCGCTTGGTCCCGGTGAGCGTGAGGTCCGCCGGACTCTTCTGGACGGCCGTGTTGTAGGTGAGCACCCCGTTGGCCAGGCGCAGACGGTAGCGCTCGTGGGTGTCGGTCAGGACGATGTCGATCGAGAGCTTCTCGTCCCACGCCCGGGGCCCGTCGACCTGGATCGCGAGGGCGTCGAAGAGCATCTCCGGGGAGAGCTGGGCGACCATGTCCCGGGACCCGGTGACGGTGGGGGTGCCGAAGGGTCCGTCGCGCAGCTCGGTCACTCCCGAGAGGTAGACGTTGCGCCAGGTGCCGTTCTCCGCCCCGTACCCGAGCTGCTCGTAGGTGTCGGCGAGGAGGTCGCGTGCTCCGGCGTGGTCGGGTTCGGCGAAGACGACGTGGTTCAGGATCTCGGCGACCCACCGGTAGTCGCCCTCGTCGAAGGCCGCCTGCGCGGAGGCGACCACGGCGTCCGCACCACCCCCGAGCGCCACGTAGCGCTTGCCTGCCTCGACCGGGGGGTGACGCCACAGGCTCGACGGGTTCCCGTCGTACCAGCCCATGTACCGCTGGTAGATGGCCTTGACGTTGTGGCTCACCGAGCCGTAGTAGCCGCGGGTGCTCCATGCCTTCTCGAGCGCCGGGGGCAGCGTGATCACCTCGGCGATCTCGATCCCGGTCAGCCCCTGGTTGAGGAGCCTGAGGGTCTGGTCGTGGAGGTACGCGTAGAGGTCTCGCTGGATGTTCAGGTACTCGAGGATGCGTTCGTTGCCCCAGGTGGGCCAGTGGTGGGACGCGAAGACGACCTCGAGGTCGTCGCCGAAGAGCTCGATCGACTCGGTGAGGTAGTGCGCCCAGGCGTGCGGGTCACGCACGACGGCACCGCGCAGCGTCAGCAGGTTGTGCAGGTTGTGCGTCGCGTCCTCGGCCGCGCACAGCGCGCGGTGGTCCGGGAAGTAGACGAGCATCTCGGACGGCGCCTCGGTGTCGGGGGCCATCTGGAAGATCATCCGGACGCCGTCGACCCTCTTCTCCTCACCGGTCGTGGTGATGTCCACGGTCGGGGCGACGAGGGTGATGGTTCCCGTCGACGTCGTCTGTCCGAGCCCCGCCCCGACCTGTCCCTGCGGTCCGCGCGCGAGCGCCGCGCCGTACATGTAGCCCGACCTGCGCGCCATGGCCGTGCCCGCATAGACGTTCTCCGAGACGGCGTGCTCGGTGAACCCCTCGGGGGCGAGGACCGGGACGCGCCCGGCGTCGACGTCCTCCTGGGTCGTGACCCCCTTGACCCCGCCGAAGTGGTCGACGTGCGAGTGGGTGTAGACGACCCCCGTCACGGGACGCTCGCCGCGGTGCTCGCGGTACAGCGCGAGGGCCGCCGCGGCCGTCTCGGTCGAGATCAGGGGGTCCAGCACGATCACGCCGGTCTCGCCCTCGATGAAGGTGACGTTGGAGAGGTCGAAGCCCCGCACCTGGTAGATGCCCTCGACGACCTCGAACAGCCCCTGGGTGGCGACGAGCCGCGACTGGCGCCACAGGCTCGGGTTGACCGTGTCCGGGGCCTCGCCCTGGAGGAAGTCGTAGGTGTCGTTGTCCCAGACGACGCGACCGTCCGTGGCAGTGACCGCGTTCGGTGTTCGTCGGCCGAGGAGGCCGCGGGAGACGTCGTCGAAGTCCTGGGTGTCCTGGAAGGGCAGGCTGTCTCGCAAGACCTGCTGCTGCCGGACGATGGCGGGGGAGGCTGGCTTGGCTGGTGACATGTTGGCAGCATTACAGCCACCCACGGACTGCGCACCCGCAAGGTGTGACGTGGGTCTCGACGGCGACACGAGCGGGCACGCGCGCGGCCGCGCCGGTGCCTCGGCGCGCCGTCGTCGCGGTCGTGTGACAGCCTCGACGCGACGGAGGCGCACCCGCTCGTGCGTCGTGGGCGCGAGCTGAGGCGCGGAGGGCACCGAGATGAGGGTCAGGCCCGTGCGCGCGGCGAAGGCCTGGTGGGCCGGCGTGCGCCCTGCACCCGGGACGTTCTGGCGCTCGGCCGGGACAGGGGTCCCCGGGGCGGTCGGCGGCGTCCCGGACGGCATGGCGGCCGCGACGCTCGTCGGGGTCAACCCGATCCACGGCCTCTACGCGACGGCCGTCGGCCGGATCGCCGGCGGCCTGACCGTCGACTCCCAGCTCATGATCGTCACGACCACGAGCGCCGCCGCGCTCGCGGCCGGGTCGGCGCTGGCGGAGATCGACCCGGCCGACCGGCTCGGTGCCCTGATCCTCCTCACGACGCTCGCGGGCGCCGTGATGGTCGTCGCGGGGCTCTCGGGTCTGGGCCGACTGACCGGTTTCGTGTCGCACTCGGTCATGACCGGTTTTCTCACGGGCGTCTCGGTCAACATCCTGCTCGGGCAGCTCGACGCGCTCACGGGCAGTGACCCGACGGCGTCGCTCGCGATCGAGCAGGCCTACCAGGTGCTGCGGTCCCCCGGCTCCTGGGACGTGCCGACGCTCGTCGTCGGCGCCGGTTCGATCGTCCTGCTGCTGGTCCTCGCCCGGACGCGGCTGGCGCCCTTCGCCGCGGTGGTCGCCCTCGTCGTGTCGTCGGTGGGCGTCTGGCTCGTCGGAGCGGGGTCCGTGGAGCTCGTGGGCGACGCGGGCGCGATCCCCGTCGGCCTGCCCGTCCCCGCGGTCCCCGACCTCACGGTGTTCTCGCTGGACGTGACCGTGGGAGCCTTCGCCGTCGCGGCGATCGTGCTCGTCCAGGGGGCGGGCGTCGCCGAGTCGGTCCCGAACGCGGGGCGGCGCGCGGACCCGGACCGGAACTTCGTCGGTCAGGGGGTCGCGAACCTCGCGGCGGGCTTCTTCCGCGGGATCCCCGTCGGCGGTTCGGTGGGCCAGACGGCGGTCAGCACCGCCGCGGGGGCACGCGACCGGTGGGCCGGGGTCATGTCGGGCGTGTGGGTGCTGGTCGTGCTCGTCCTGCTGTCGGGACCGGTGGGGGCCGTCCCCTCGGCGACCCTCGCAGCCCTGCTCGCGGTCGCGTCGGTCGGGTCGATCCGCCTGTCCGCGATGGCCACGGCCTGGCACACGGGCAGCCAGTCGCAGGTGGCCATGGCGACGACGTTCCTCGCGACGTTGCTGCTGCCCGTGGCGGCAGCGGTCGGGATAGGCGCGGCCCTGTCGATCCTGCTCCAGGCCAACCGCGAGTCCCAGGACCTGCGCATCGTGCGGCTCGTCCCCGTCGAGGAGGGGCGCTATCGCGAGGAGCCTGCGCCCCGCCGTCTCGACGGCGGGACCGTCACGGTGCTCGACGTCTACGGCAGCCTGTTCTACGCGGGGGCCCGCTCCCTCGAGGCGACGCTCCCCGAACCTACCGGCGCCCAGGACGCCGTCGTCGTCCTGCGGCTGCGCGGGCGAGCGAGCCTCGGCGCGACGGCCTTCACCGTGCTCGCCCGCTACGCCGACCAGCTCGGCGTCCACGGCGGGCGTCTCTACGTGAGCGGCGTGGACCCGGTGCTGGCAGCGAAGTTCGAGCAGGTCATCGACCTGCGGCTGCACGATCGCATCGAGGTGTTCGAGGCCCGGCCCGTGATCGGCGAGTCGACGGCCGACGCCGCACGGCACGCGCAGGCGTGGCTCGTGCACGGTGCGCAGGCCGTGCCACCTCCCCCCGAGCAGGAGGGCAGCCCGCTCCGACGGCTCTGGGACCGGCTGTCGCGCAGGGGGCACCGCACCTGAGCGGACTACGGCACGGGGAGCCCGGGCACCTCGAGGCTCGCGTCGGCGTACGGCGCGAGCAGCAGCGTCACGGTCGCCCACCCGCGCGTGAGCAGACCCGTGTCGGAGTCCGGCTCGGAGTGCCGTTCCGTCCCCGAGTACTGCAGCGTCAGGCTGCGGTCGTCGCTCTCGCGGATGCGCGCCTGGACCAGCCCGAAGCTCGCGAGCGGCGCCTGGCGCAGCCCCCGGAGGTCGCCCGGAGCGCAGTCGGGGACGTTGACGTTCACGACCCGGCGGCCCAGCGGCGTGCGCCCCACCCACTCCACGACGTGGTCGGTCACGAGGCGTGCGGTCTCCCAGTGGCGGGGCTCGGCGGCGTCCATCGACACGGCGACGGACGCGATGCCGTGGGTCGTCGCGGACATCGCCGCGCCCACGGTCCCCGAGTGCAGGATCGCGTTGCCCGTGTTGGCACCCTTGTTCACGCCCGACAGGACCAGGTCCGGCGTGGCGCCGAACCCCCCGTACGCCGCGACGAAGGCGATGAGCGCGGGGGCGGCCCGGACGGCGAGGGACGTCACGCCGTCGGGCAGGCCGGGGGCTCTACGCTCCTCGACGATCAACCGGCCGTCCTCCTCGGCCCCCAGCAGGGCCGCGCTCGCGCCCGAGGACTCGCGCGCGGGCGCCGCGACCACGACCTCGTACCCCGCGTCGAGCGCCGCCCCGGCGAGCACCGCCAGGCCCGGGGAGTCGATCCCGTCGTCGTTGGTGATGAGTGCGCGCATCATGGCCTCCTTCTCGTCCGGTGCGGTCAGTGGGTCTCGTGCACCGTGACGCGGTGCGCGAAGCGTTCGATCTGGTCGCGGTGCCCCGTGCCCAGCCCGCGCCGGGTCACGTTGAGGGCTCCGGCCGCGGCGCCCAGGCGCACGGCGTCGGGCAGGTCCATGCCCCGCGCGAGCCCGACGGCGATCCCCGCCGTCATCGAGTCGCCCGCCCCGCGATGGTCCACGGTCGTGACGGACGGGCTCTGCACGGTGTAGCTGCGCTCCCGCGTCACCAGGAGCGAGGGCGCCTCGGCCCGGGAGACGATCACGGCGCGCGGCCCCGCGGCGACCATCTCGTCCGCGGCGGCGCGCAGCGACCGCTCGCTGTCGTCGGGCGCGAAGCCGCCCTCGACCATCTCCTCGTGGCTGATCTTCAGGACCGCGCCGGGCTCCTGCGCCACGGCCTGGGCCTCGGCCCCGGACAGGTCCGCCACGACCTGACGCTCGGCCGCATGGAGGTCCTTGGTCAGCCGGCCGAAGAAGTCCGGCGGGACGCCGACCGGTGTGCTCGACCCGGTGAGGATGGTGACGGCGGCGTCGAGCGCCGCGACGAGCACCGTGCCGTACAGGTCGTCGACCTCGTGCCGGTTGAGGGGAAAGGGCTCCATGGCGACGACCTCGGCCCGCTCACCGCTGCGTCGGTCGTGCACGAACGCGCCGTTGGCGCCCGTCGAGGTCACGCGCAGGTCGAGGTTCTCGGCGCGGGCCAGGTGCGCAGCCACGGTGCCGGTCTCGCCCCCGAAGGGACCGCAGACGATCGCGTGCGCCCCGAGCGAGTACGCCATGCGCGCGAGCCACAGGCCCTGGCCACCCGGGTGCACGTGGATCTCGGGCGACGTCTCGTGGGGTCCGGCGGGCTCGATCTCGATCGCCAGGAGAGGCGTGAGCGCGAGCACGCACACGGTCGGCTCGCGGGGTTCTTCCGTCGTCATCGACCGAGCCTAGGTCGGGGCACCGGCGGTCACCCGGCGAGGAGCGCTGCTCACGTGTGCGGCTGGTCACACCCGGGCCGGCCCAGGGCGCGACTAGGCTCGGCGGCGTGAGCGCACAGATCGAGGTCCGCCCCGCGACGTCCGACGACTGGTCCGGGATCTGGCGCGTGCTCGAGCCCGCCTTCCGCGCGGGCGAGACCTACACCTACCCCCGCGACATCGACGAGGCGCAGGCCCGCGCGGCGTGGACGGACGCTCCGGGAGCCCGCGTGCTCGTCGCGGTGGACACGGACGGCGTGGTGGTCGGCACGGCGAAGTACCTGCCCAACCTTCCCGGTGCGGGCGCCCACGTCGCGAACGCGAGCTTCGTCGTCGGGCCGGGCGAGGGTGGACGCGGCGTCGGGCGCGCCCTCGCGAACGCGGTGCTCGACGGCGCGCGCGCCGACGGCTACCTCGCGATGCAGTTCAACGCCGTCGTCGAGACCAACGAACGCGCCGTGCGGCTCTGGGAGTCCTTCGGGTTCGAGGTCCTGACGACCGTGCCCGAGGCGTTCGCGCACCCCACGGCCGGTCTCGTCGGGCTCCACATCATGTACCGCGACCTGTAGGGCGGGCCGTCCGGGACCGCGAGCCCCCCCGGACGCCGAAGACCTCCGGGCCGAGCCGTGACGGCTCGACCCGGAGACCCGGTGGATCACGCCCGGCGACGCGGGACGGCGTCCGCCTCAGAGGCGACGCTCGCGGCGGAACAGCGCACGCGCCCACACGTAGCCCGCGACGCCGATCACGACGGACCAGGCCACTGCCTGGACGACGGTCGACCCCTCGAGCCCCGCTCCCCCGGCGAGCAGCCCGCGCACCGTGTCGATGATGGGCGTGAACGGCTGGTGCTCGGCGAACCAGCGCACGGCCGTCGGCATGGTCTCGACGGGCACGAACCCGCTGCCGAGGAACGGCAGGAGCAGCAGGAGCATGGGCGTGTTGCTCGCGGTCTCGACGCTGCGGGCGTTGAGCCCCATGGCGACGCACAACCAGTTGAGGCAGATCCCGAGCAGGACGAACAGACCCGCGAGCGCCAGCCAGTCGAGCGCGTCGGCCTGGGGGCGGTAGCCCATGGCGATCGCGGCGCCCAGCACGAGGACCACGGCGATCATGGCCTGGACGGCGAACCCGAGCACGTGCCCCGAGAGGATGGACCCCGGCGAGATCGCCATGGTCTTGAACCTGGCCATGATGCCGCTCGCGGCGTCCATCGCGGCGCTGACCGCGACCGACGTCGCTCCCCCGACGACGGTGATGACCAGGAGCGTCGGCGTGATGTAGTCCAGGTAGGCGGCCCGGCCGTCGGCGCCCGGCGTGATCCCGGGAGCCACGCCGGCACCGAAAGCCCCGCCGAAGACGTAGACGAACAGCAGCAGCATGACCATCGGGCCGCCGACGATGAAGACCGTCAGGCCCGGGTAGCGCACGGCACGCAGCAGGCTGCGGCGCAGCATGGTCCCGACGTCGGCGACCGGACGGGGCCGGGCCGTGGTGGTGGGGGCGGTGGTGGCGATGGCAGTCATCGGACGTTCTCCTTGTCCTGTGTCGGACCGGCGGGGGCCGCGGCGTCGGTGCCGGCCTCCTCCTCGGTGGGCGGTTCGGTCAGTGCGAGGAAGACCTCGTCGAGCGAGCCCGCGTCGTGCACCGACTTGAGCTCGGCGGGCGTGCCCTGGGCGACGATGCGGCCGCCGTGGAGGACCGCGACGGAGTCGGCGAGCCGGTCCGCCTCCTCGAGGTACTGCGTGGTGAGCAGGATCGTGGTGCCCCCCTCGACGAGCGCACGCACCTCGTCCCACAGGGTGCGACGGCTGCGGGGGTCCAGGCCCGTGGTCGGCTCGTCGAGGAAGACGACCGACGGCGTGCCGACCAGCGTCATCGCGAGGTCGAGCTTGCGCTTCATGCCGCCCGAGTAGGTGGCGACGGGCTTGCCCGCGGCCTCGGCGAGACCGAACTGCTCGAGCAGCTCGGTCGACCGACGGCGTCCGGCGGACTTCCCGAGGTGGTTGAGATCGGCCATGAGCCGCAGGTTCTCGGTGCCGGTGAGCAGCTCGTCGACCGCGGTGATCTGCCCGGTCACGCCGATCGAGGCGCGGACCGCGTCGGGTTCACGGGCGATGTCGTGGCCCGCGACGCGGACCGTGCCGGCATCGGCGGTGAGCAGGGTCGACAGGACGCCGACGGTCGTCGTCTTGCCCGAGCCGTTGGGGCCGAGCAGCGCGGTGATCGTCCCGGCCGGGACGACGAGGTCGACCCCGTCGAGCACGAGCTGGGTGCCGGACTTGGAGCGATAGGACTTGCGCAGGCCGGCGACCTCGATCGCGGGTCCGCGGACTGTGGTGGTCATGAGCTTCTCCTTCGAGGGTGGTGGACGAGCGGGTACAGCGAGGACGAGCGGGGTGAGCTGCTCGGGTGGGGACGGCGGAGGGCCGACCTCAGGGGTGCGGACGGCGCACGATCACGTCGCCGTAGCTGGTGCCTGCGCGGACCTCGACCGTGAGGTCGGACTCGCCGGGACCGGCGGCGTCCTGCAGGAGGTTGCGGACCTGGCCGTGCTGGGAGGTCGCGTCGAGCCAGGCGGCCGTGCCCTCGGGCACGCCGACCTCGATCGAGCCGTACGAGCTCTCGAGCTGGACGCGCCCGTTGACGGCCTGCTCGACGCGGACCCCGCCGTGCGCGCACCTGACGACGGTGTCGCCGTGCGACCGGTCGATCGAGATGTCCCCGTGCGCGCCGTTGACGCGCAGGCTCCCGGTCGTCCTGCCGATCTCGGTGGTGCCGTTGGGCACCTTGACGGTCGCGTCACCGTCGAGCTCGCGGACGCGCAGGCCGCCCGCCGAGACCGTGGCCTCGACGGTGCCGGAGACCCGGCCGACGCTGAGCGACCCGGCCGAGACCTTGATGTCGAGGCGGTCGACGTCGTCGAGGCGGGCGTTGCCGCCGTTGAGGTTGAGGTCGACCGCGCCGAGCCTGCCCTCCGCGTACAGGGACCCTGCCTTGCCCCGGAGGTCCGAGCCGGCGGGCAGCTCGATGGTGACCTTCGCGCCACCCGAGGCGAACGGCAGGACGTACTGCTTCCAGGCGTTGGGGTAGACGATCGAGATCGCGTCGCCGTCGCGCTCGACGCGCGTCTCCTCGGCGGCGCGCACCGAGCCGGACTTGCTCGGGTCGGCGGGCAGGACGGTCACGACGACGTCGTCCCGCTCGCCGGCGACGACGTACAGGTTGCCGAAGGGGACGTCGATGACGACCGGGACGGGGGTGGGGGCGGCGAAAGTGGGCATGACGGATCCTCCAGAGGGGTGAGCGTGTCCGCCCCGGGGTGGCGGGGCGCGGGAGTGTGGTGGTGTCGGGTGGCGGGTCAGCGCACCCAGCCGGTCACGCGACCGGAGGTGCTCGTGGCCCGGGGAGCGGGGCGGGACGGGGCGGTGGGCGCGAGCGCGGCGGCGACCGCGCGCACGAGCCACGTGTTGACGGACATGCCCTCGCGGGCGGCCGCTTCCTCGACCTGGGCCTTGAGCTGGTCGGGCAGGCGGAGCGTCGTGCGGGACGTGCTGACGTCGTCGGGGTCGAGGACCGCCGGTCGGGCGGGCTCGGCCACGGGGGTGGCGTCGTCCTCGAACGCCGAGGCGGGCGCAGGGGTCACGATGAACTCGGGGTCGCGCCCCCGGAGCCGGACGTCGACCGCGCCGGGCGCGAGCTCGGCCGTGATCTCGGTGGCCGCGGTCGAGAGGGCTTCGAGCAGGACGAGCCGGACGGCGGCGTCGAGCGGGGCCGAGAGGCGCCCGGCCAGCTCACGCGCCTCGTCCCCGCCTGCGGCGGCTGCGGTGGCGAGCTGGTGCTGCAGCTCGTCGACGTATCTCGTAAGTTCCATGACGCCACTATGACACCACTCGTGGTGTCACCGCAAGAGATATGGCGTCATTCGTCGGAGAAAGTGGTGTCACCCTGACGCCACTCCAGCAAAAGGCCAGGTCAGAGCCCCGGTGCCCCGCCCGGGATCTCGGCGACGACGCGCCTGCCACCCAACGCTCGCCTCACCCCACGCGCTCGGAACCCCCGGGAGCAGGCCGGACGTCCCGCAGCGCGATCTGCCCCCGGCACGGGATCGCCAGCAGGTCTCCGACGTGCAGGTCCGCGGGCACCGTGAGGCTGCCCGGGCCCCGGCTTCCCGGGACGACCGCTCGCACGGGTCGGACGCTCGAGGCACGACCGATGAGGCGGGCCTGTGCCCAGCGCGCCTGCAGGGGATCGATCTCGGCGTCGAGGACCAGCTCGAGACCGCTCGGGCCGAGGACGCGCACGTCGGTCACGGCGGCGACGACCGCGGTCCCCATGCGGCCGCCCACGGGCCCCGCTCCGCTCGCCTGAGCGACGTGTACGCACGGGGTCCCGCACAGCGTGGCCAGGTGCGCGAGCGACACCCCGGCGACCAGGACGTCCGTGACGGTAGCCCTGGTCGCGGCAGGCCAGGAGTCCTTCGAGAGCGGGTCGGGGATGCTCGCACGGAGCGTGGGCAGGATCGAGGTCAGGGTCATGCTCCGGGTCTACGCGGCGAGCCCGCCCACCGTCGCCCGTCTTGACGGGACGCTGACGGGAACGCCCGAGATCTTGACGGAACACGGACGGACACGGGTGCCCGCCGCGGCCTAGCGTTGCCGCATGCCTCCTCGACACAACCCGTTCGGTCAGCTGCTCGTCGCTCTCGTGACCCCGTTCACGCCCGACGGCGAGGTGGCCTGGGAGGATCTTGCCCGGCACCTGGACGCCGTGGTGACGGGAGGCGCGGACGGCGTCGTCGTCGCGGGCACGACCGGCGAGTCCAGCACGCTGACCGACCACGAGAAGGTGCGGGTCGTCGCGGTCGCCCGGGAGACGGTCGCGGGCCGCGCGACGGTCGTGGTCGGCGGCGGGGCCGGCGACACCGCCCACGCGATCACGCACTTCCGGGCGTGCGAGGCCGCGGGGGCCGACGGGATCATGGTCTCCGCGCCCGCGTACGTCCGGCCCAGCCAGCTGGGCGTCCTCGCGCACGTGCGGGCCGTGGCCGACGCGACCGACCTGCCGGTCATGCTCTACGACGTCCCGGCGCGCACAGGCGTGGGGCTCGACCTCTCCACGCTCCTGCTGGCGTCGGCGCACCCGGCCGTCTGCGCGCTCAAGGACGCGGACGGGGACCTCGCCCGGGCGGCGCACCTGATCGAGGCGAGCGACCTGCTCTACTTCGCCGGCTCCGACGCGGCGACCCTCCCCACGCTCGCGATCGACGGCGCGGGGGTCGTGAGCGTCGCGGCCAACGTGGCTCCCAGCACCTACCGGCAGCTGCTCGATGCCGTCGCCGCGGGCGACCTCCGCACCGCCACCTCGGCCCACCGGCGCCTCGAACCTCTCGCTCGCGCGCTCACCACGTACGCCCCGCCGGCTGTCGCCACCAAGCTCGTCCTGCACGCGCTGGGCCGCATCGGCAGCCCGCGCGTGCGCCTGCCCCTCGTGGGCCCCGACCAGCTCGCGGTCGACGCGTTGCGTCGCGAGCTGGACCGGGTGCGCTCGCTCCCCGACGCCCGCACGACCGGGATCCATCTCGACCTCGAGGCCGCGACGGGCGGTGCGCTCGCCGCCCGGCACATCGACGCCTGACCACGCCCCGGCCCGACGGCGCCGCTCACCGCGAGGGTGGGCGGCGCCGTCGGGCAAGGTGTGGGACGTGCAGGCCTCGGCCGGTCCCGCGAGCGCCCCGGCGTGCCGGGAACGCGGCGTCAGGACCGCAGGAACGCGAGCAGGTCCTCGTCGAACTCGGCCTCGTAGTCGCCGAAGAGCCCGTGCGGGCGCCCCTCGTGCACGACGAGCGTCGCGTCCTGGAGCAGCTCGACCGCCCTGAGCGCGGACGGCCCGATGGGCACCATCTGGTCGTCGTCGCCGTGCACCACGAGCACGGGGACGTCGATCGAGCGCAGGTCCGCGGTGAAGTCGGTCTCCGAGAACTGCTCGACGCAGTCGTAGGCGGCCTTGAGGCCCACCTGCATCGCCAGGCGCCAGAACTGGTCGCGCACGCCCTGGGTCAGCGTCGAGCCGTCCCGGTTCCCGCCGTAGAACGGGACCGCCAGGTCCTGGTAGAACTGCGAGCGGTCGGCGAGGAGCGCGGCGCGGATCTGGTCCAACGCCTCGATCGGGGCGCCGTCGGGGTTGTCCGGGGTGCGGAGCATGAGCGGCGGCACGGCCCCGAGCAGCACGGCCTTCGCGACGCGGCCCGTGCCGTGCCGGCCCAGGTAGCGCGTCACCTCTCCCCCGCCCGTGGAGTGGCCGACGAGGACGACGTCGGTCAGGTCGAGGGCCTCGATAAGCGCGGCGAGGTCGTCCGCGTAGGTGTCCATGTCGTTGCCGTCCCACGTCTGGGTCGAGCGGCCGTGCCCGCGCCGGTCGTGCGCGATCCCCCGGAAGCCGTGCGAGGCGACCAGGTTGAGCTGCCCGTCCCAGGCGTCGGCGTTCAGGGGCCAGCCGTGGCTGAACACGACGGGCTGCCCGCTCCCCCAGTCCTTGTAGAAGATCCGGGTCTCGTCCGCGGTCGTGACGAAGGGCACGTCAGATCTCCTGTTCCTTGAGCCACGTGAGGGTCGCCTCGGCGACCTCGGCCCAGCCGTGGTCGATCGTGAGCGAGTGCCCCCGGTCGGGGAACTCGTGGAGGTCGGTCACGGCGTCGGAATGGCGCCGGTAGATCTTGGCCGAGGTCTTGGTGAGCGAGGCGGGCGCGGTGTGGTCCATGCCGCCCGCGACGAACAGCAGCGGCCCGCGGTCGGCGTTCTTCGAGTCGACCTTGGCGGCCGAGTGCGGGAACAGGTTCGCCGCGGCGTCCTCGAAGAGGGGGCGCCCGGGCGAGGGGATGGTCCACCGCTCGTAGAGCTCGTCGGCCTCCTCGTCGGACAGCTCGTTGGCGAACCCGTAGCGGAACTCCTCGGGTGTCAGCGAGACCGAGCCCTTGTAGTGGGCGGGGTTCTTGAGCGCGACGGCCGCGACCTTGAGCGAGCTGGGTGGCAGCAGGATGTTGCCGCGCATGGGCGCGGGGTCGATCGCGATCCCCGCGCGCGCGTGCCCCGCGGTGAGCAGGCGCTGGACGATCAGCCCGCCGAACGAGTGCCCGACGACGACGGCCTGGGCCGGCAGCGCGTCGAGGACCTCGACGTAGTGCGCGACGACCTCGTCGATCCCGTACCCGCCGACGGCGTCGGGGTTCGCCCGGGTCTCCTCGACGGTCGCGCCGTCGCCGGGCCAGCCGGGCGCGTGGGCGTCGTACCCGGCGGCGGCGTATCGCTCGACCCAGGGTCCCCAGGAGTCGGCGTGCAGCCACAGCCCGTGGACGAACACCACGGGGGTGGGGGTGGTTCCTTCGGGGGTCCGTGCGGTTCCTTCAGTGGTCATGGTCCAGCTCCTTGCCCGACGGCGCCGCGCACCGTCGAGCATCCGCTCGCCTCGCGCAGGGGTCCCGTCGTGATCGCACCGGATGGAGATCTCAGCGTGCGCCCGGCGGTGCGCGTGCGCATCCCGGATGCGACCGCGTCCCGTCGTGCCCGGGTGCGACCGCGTCCCGTCGTGCCCGGGTGCCCGGGGCGCTCCGTGCGCCCCCGGCACCCGGGCACCCGGGCACCCGGCGGTCAGGGCGTCACGATCGCGAAGTCGGGGTCGAACGTGTCGAGCACCGACCCGTAGGTGTCCAGGACCGAGGCCTCGCCGTCGAGCGTGACCGTTCCCGCGTCGACGAGCCGGGCCGTGGCCGCAGGCTGCAGCAGGACGCCCGCGAGCGCCGCCTTGGGCCCGCTCACGGTGAGCGACGCGTCGGGGTGGGCGCCCTTGCGTGCGTTGAGGACGCCGTGCCGGACCCACAGGGTCCAGGTCTCGTCCTGGTCGGTGAAGTGCAGGTCGAACCGGAGGTCGACCTGGGCCGCCTTCTCGCCGACGACGTGGACGGCCGCGTAGTCGAACAGGATGTCGATCGGCATGCCGGCGATCGTGTCGGGGCTGGCGGTCGCGAACCGCGCGGTCAGGACGCCTTCGCGCAGCTCACGGGCCGCGGTGAGGTAGATCCCGCGCCACTGGGGCCCTTCGACCTGGTAGCCCATCTGCTCGTAGGCGTCGGCCTGGAGGTTGCGCGCCTCGGTGTCGTCGGGGTCGGCGAAGACGAGGTGGTGCAGGATCTGCACGGCCCACCGGTAGTCGGCGGCCTCGACGGCACGCCGACCCTCCGCGAGGATCGCGTCGCGGCCGAACGCGGCGAGGTACCGCGACGCGGTGTCGACCGGGGTATGGGGGTGCAGCGAGACGGGGTCCCCGTCCCACATGCCGAGCTCCTTGGTGAAGACCGCGCGCACGTCGTGGTGCAGCGTGCCGTGGTACCCACGGTTGAACCACTCGCGGCGCAGCACCTCGGGCAGCTCGACGACCTCGGCGGCCTCGAGCGGGGTGTACCCCTTGTTGGCCAGGCGCAGCGCCTGGTCGTGGATGTACTTGTACGTGTCGCGCTGGGACTCGATGAACGCGACGACCTCGGCGTTGCCCCACACGGGCCAGGTGTGCGGGCCGTAGTGCACCTCGGCCTGGTCGCCCCAGCGTTCGAGGGTCTCGTCGAGGTATCGGGCGAAGTTCCGGGCGTCACGGGTGCGGGCGCCTCGTAGCGTCTGGATGTTGTGGAGGCCGTGGTTGGCGTTCTCCGCGCACGTGAGGGCCTTGAGCTCGGGGATCCAGATGTGCATCTCCTCTGGCGCCTCGGTGTCGGGTGCGTAGAGGAACTCGAACGTCAGGCCCGCGATCCTGCGGGACTGGCCCGTCTCGGTGATCGGGTCCGTCGGGGAGAGGTAGGAGATGGTGGGGCCGCTCGCCGTGCCCGATCCGATGCCGCAGGACACGAACTGTCGGGGGCCCGCGTCGAGCAGGTTGCCGAACGCGTAGGCCGCGCGTCGGGACATGGCGTTGCCCGCCACGACGTTCTCCCCGATCGCGAACTTGTCGAAGCTCGCGACGGTGCCGGGCGCGAGGATCGGCACCTTCCCGCTCGCGACGTCGGCCTCGTCGACGACCCCCTTGACCCCGCCGTAGTGGTCGATGTGGGTGTGGGTGTAGATCACCGCGACCACGGGCTTGTCGACCACGTGCTCGCGGAAGACCGCCATGCCGGTGCGTGCGAACTCGACCGACGACCCGCAGTCGATGATCACCAGGCCGTCGTCGCCCTCGACGATCGTCAGGTTGGCGATGTCGGCGTTGCGGAACTGGAAGATGTGGTCGACGACCTTGTACAGGCCGGCCTTGTGGATGACCTTCGACTGCCGCCACAGGCTCGGGTTGACCGTGTCGGGGTTCGGCGACTCCTCGTCGACGAGGAAGTCCGTCGCGCCGACGTCGTAGCTCACGCGCCCGTCGGCCAGCACGATCTTCCCGTCCGGCACGTCCGCGATCTTTCCCCGGGAGGCCAGCTCGAAGTCCCGGACGTCGTCGAGCGCGTACAGCGCCCTGGCCTCCCGGTTCACGGCGGCGGTGGCCGGTGTTGCGTCCTTCGGCGAGTACGGCACGTGCGACTCCTTCGACGACGATCGCCGGCGAGGTCTCGCCGGCCACACCGACCGTCCCGCCGAACGCCGCGGTGCGCAACAGGAGCCCGGAGCCTGTGTCGCGAGCGGGGGGCGAGGGCGGGCGGGGATCGAGGGCGGATGCCACCATGAGGAGTTGCCACATCGGGGTGGGCGAGCATCGGAGGGGCCATGAGCGCTCGAACGGCATGGCGGGCGGCCGTCGCAGGACTGGCGGTCGTGCTCGGCCTGGGCGGAGCTGTCGTGCTCGCGCCGTCGGCCGGCGCGGCGGAGTTCACCGACTACGTGGTCGTCTCCGAGCAGGAGCTCGACTTCGGCCAGGACGTCCGCTTCGGGGACCCGAACATCACCCTGACCTACACCCTGACCGCCGTCCAGGACACGACCCTGTCGACCGGTGGCTGGTACACGCCCGGACCCGACCAGTGGCTGAGCGAGGTGAGCGGCGGAGCGTGCCCCGGCCTGTCCGTCTTCACCACGAGCGTCACGCTCTCCGCCGGGCAGGTCTGCACCATGACCGTGACGTTCAACCCGAACATCTCGATCGCCCCGGGCAACTCCGTGTGGGGCGGGCGCGGCTGGAACGCGACGGGCGCCGACGGCCCTGCGACCACCCAGCAGTACCTGCCCTACAAGGCGATCGTCCGCGCCCTGGACTGGGACCCGCGCAACCTGAGCTTCACCGCCGCCCCGGGAGCGACCACCGATCCTCAGACGGTGACGTTCACCAACCTCGCACGCGTCCCGTTGTCGGCGCTCGACATGGGCGGGGAGTCCGCGGACTTCACGTTCGACGCGGGCACCTGCGCATCTCCCCTGCCGGTCGGGGGGACGTGCACCGTGAGCTACACCTACACGGGCCTGGGCTCCTCGGTGAGCTCGAACACGTGGGTCCACTTCTCCGCGACCGGCCCCAACGGCCCCAAGTCCTACACCTACGACTCGACCGTGGTGCGCCTGTTCGGCTGGACGCAGACTCCCCCGACGTTCGCGGACATCGCCGTGACCAAGTCGGTCGTGGGGACCGACCCGATCGTCGCCGGGTCGACGATCGGGTGGGACGTCACGGTGGCCAACCTCGGCCCGGACACCGCGAACACCGTCTGGCTCTACGACTTCCCCGGCCCGTACCTGGACGTCGACCGGGTCGAGGGAGCGACCTGCGAGCCGGTCGTCACCGGCCCCTCCGGCCAGGAGGGCGTCGAGCTGCGGGACCCCTACGCGCAGTGCACGGTCGGCCCGCTCGTCAACGGCGCGACCGCCACCGTGCGCGTCTGGACGAACGTCTCGGCCGACACCCCTCCCGGCACGACGCTCACGAACTCCGCGTCGGCCTACGGCGACGTGCAGGAGACCGACTACGACAACAACTACTTCGTCGCAGAGGCCGGCCCGACCGCGGCCGTCGCCGACGTCCAGGTGACCAAGACCGCGCCGTCCGACCCACCGGTCGTCGGGGCCACGACCGTCTGGCCCCTGACCGTGACCAACACCGGACCCGACGACGCGGCGGACGTCGTGGTCGGCGACACGTTGCCCGCCGGGACGGCCTTCGTCTCGGGTCCTGACGAGTGCACGGCCGACGCCGACGAGGTCACGTGCCTCGTCGGGGCGCTGCCCTCCGGCGAGTCCTGGTCGGGCGAGATCGTCCTGCGAGTCCAGGATCCGTCCCTGGTCGGCACGACGATCACCAACACCGCCACGGTGTCGACCACGTCCCTCGACCCCGACCCGTCGAACGACTCCTCGACCGCGACCTCCTTGCCCGTCGCGGCGGCGCCGGAACCGACGGGCAATCTCTCGGTCGCTCTCACCGCGCCGCCGAGCGTCGCCGCAGGGGACGAGCTCGACCACACGATCACCGTGACGAACACGGGCAGCGTCGCGATGGACGGCGTCACGGTCGTCACGCACGTCCCCGCCGGCACCGCCTTTCTCAGCGCCGGTGGCAGCGGCGCTCCCGGCGCGGCCGTGATCGAGCTCGCGGCAGCCTGCCCGGCGAGCGGCGACGTCGTGACCTGCTCGGCCGGGACCATCGCCCCCGGCGACACCGTGACGATCCCCGTCGCGCTGCGGGTGGCGCCTGCGACGACCGTCGGCAGCGCGATCCCGCTCGACGCGACCGTCACGTCCGCGACGCTCGACACGGACCCGTCCGACGACACGGCGACCGCCCAGGTCACGGTCACGGCGGCGGCTCCTGCTCCGCAGGGACCGCGTTCCGCGGGCACCGCGCTCGCCAACAGCGGCACCGACCTGTCGACGACCGCGGCGGTGGCGTTCCTGCTCCTGGTCGCCGGGGCGTCCGCCCTCGGCGTCCGCCGTGCCGTGCACCGCTAGCCTTCCGACGCTGCCCGGGGCGCCGGTCGGGCGCGCGTCCGTGGGCGGGAGGCACGCAGCTCCTCGACGTCCTCCCGACGAAAACGTCGATGCCCGCCGCTCGAGCGCTGGACGGGCAGGTGCCCGTGCTCGACCCACGACAGGAGGACCTTCACGCTGACCTCCAGCCGAGCGGCGGCCTGCGACGACGTCAGGAACATCTGCACCCTCTCAGGGCACTGCCCCTCGCCGAGCGCCCCCCTCTCGCCGAAGGCTCCGGGGCTCTCCAGGTGGATCCCGCCCCACACGCCCCACCGTTCCTCGCGGCCCCGCTCGAAGCACGCTCGACGGACGGCGCAGCCGTCGCACACCTCCAACGCCTGCAGCACTCCGGTCGTCGTGCTCGGATAGAACCTCTCGGTGCTCATGCCGCGGCATCGCGCACCCACCCACCAGGGACTCTGATCGTTCACGTTCGTGTCGCCTCCTCTCCCGAGGGACACGCCCCCGACCGCGCTCCGGTGACGCCCGGCGCCGGTGGGACCCGGGAGACGGGACGAGGCGCCACCCCCGCGCTCCGACGAGTCGGCTACCGGCGCGAGGAGTCTTCCGGTCCGGGCGCCGGGTCGACGGCGTCGATGTCGTAGACGCGCCCGATCGTCCGGACGGCGGACTCCACGTCCCCCGCACGCAGCAGCTCGACGACCCGGTGGTACGGATCGGGACCGAGCCGCTTCAAGGTCGTCGGACGGTTCGCGACGACGACACGCTGCATGGAGGCGCTGAGCTTCGCGCCGACCTCGACGAGAACCTGGTTCTCGCACCGGGAGCGCAGCAGGTCGGAGTAGGCGGCGGCACTCTGCGCCACCGCGCCGAACGCCCGGCTCTCGACGGCCTCGCCCATCGCGGTCGCCGCGTCGTCGAGGGCCGTCAGGTCCTGCTCGGTGAGGTGCGGTGCGGCACGGCGGACGACCTCCTGGGTGAGGACCCCGACGGCGACCGAGATGTCGGCGTACTCCTGGTCGCTGGGGCGGGAGACCCGTGGCTGCCGGTTCGGCTCGATGTCCACGAAGCCTTCGTCCGCCAGGACGTTGAGGGCCACCCGGATGGGGGTGCGCGAGGTACCCATCCAGGCGATCAGCTCGGACTCGGTGAGCTGCTCGCCGGGCTCCAGCGTGCCGTCCATGATCGCCTCGCGCATGCGGTCGGCGATCTGGTCGCTCATGAGACGGCGGGTTCCTGACCGTTCGTCCGTGGGTCGCGCCTGGCGGGGCGGCATCGCTTGCGGCAGGACGGAGTCGACGAAGCCGGTCAGCGCTTCCCTGGCGGCCACCGGGTCCCGGTCGACCATCGCCTGGGCGTGCTTCCTGGTCCGGGCAAGGGCGTCGTCGAGGTCGATCGCGTCGACCCGGGAGGCCAGGTACCGGGCGAGCATCGGGCGGAGCTCGTCACGCAACCGGCAGAAGGCCGAGTTGGCGTACCGGTCCAGGGTGACGTCCGCCAGGAGCATGTAGCGTCCGGCGACGATCTCTCGACGGACGTCGACCGTCGTCGTGCGTTCGCGCAGCACTCGACGGGCGACCTCCACGTCCTCCTCTGCGGCATGCGGCGTCACGTGCTTGTTCGCGTGGCGCCACAGCGCATCGAGCGTCTCGACCGCGTCCTTGGCCCTCCAGGGATCAAGACGTGAGACCAGGGTGTGCTTGCGGGGCGCGATCTCGACCAGGCCCAGGGCCGAGAGCCGGTTGAGTGCCTCTCGGATGGGAGTTCGCGAGGTGCCGAAGCGCGCGATGAGGTCGGCTTCGACGAGCGGGTCCCCCGGCCTGAGGGTCCCGGAGACGATGTCGTCCTTGAGCTCGTCGAACACGGTCGCGTGCAGCGGGGTGTTACCTCGGCCGATGGCGAGCACCTCGCCCTGAGGGATGGGCATGGCACTGATCGTAGCCGCTCCGTATTTTTGTCTGAGTCTCAAGTCTCACAGCGACCCGTGCAGGTCATGGCGACCTGCACGGGGCACAGACCTCTCACAACGGACAGGGACCAAAGTCCCTCGTCTCATCTGAAACTGAAATATAGACTGGCACTCATACCGACGCCGCGCTTCTGGATCTGGGCCGGCTCGACACATCCCCCATCGCCAAGGCATCGAGAACCCCTGTGCACCCACGACGGTCTCCCGCTGCGTCATCACCTCGCCCCTCCTCGCGTGCCACCAGAAGCAGCGGCAGCCGACCGGCGCCGCGAGGAGGGACGACATGACGACGAGCAGCGCACCGACCGAGGCATTCCCATCCGATCCCCGACGACAGTCGGCGACGCTCACCACGCTCGCGTGCTGGCTGTGCGGCGCGACCGCCTTCGCGCAGTGCGACGTCACGGCCCACCAGCAGTACGCGAACGCGTGGTTCGCCTGCACGACGTGCGAGGCGGAGGCCGGTGAGATCTGCCGCCCGGAGTGCGACGCCTCGAACGCCCTGACCGATCTCCTCGCCGGGATCCGGGCTCTGTGACCACCCCCTGTCCCCACCTCCAAGGAACCCTCATGACGAGCAGCACCCCAGAGCTGTCCGACGTCGAGCTCGTGGCCCGGGTTCGGGCCGGAGACCGCGAGGCGTACGCCGACCTGTGGCAACGCCATCGCGGCTCAGCCCTCTCCGTCGCCCGGCAGTACGCAGGCATCGCCGACCCCGAGGACATCGTCCAGGAGGCCACCCGCGCGGTCCTCGCCGCGATCCTCGCCGGGGGCGGCCCCTACGGGGCCTTCCGCCCCTACCTCAACCAGTCGGTCCGGAACACGGCGATCTCCATGTCCCGCCGTCGCGCTCCCCAACCGGTGGGCGACCTCCACGACGTCGCCGAGCGCTCGCTCGACGACGCGGTGGAGGACCCGGCCGACGGTTCGCTCGAGAAGCTGGTGACGGTCCGAGCCTTCAAGGCCCTCCCGTCGCGATGGCAGTCGGTGCTGTGGTTCACGTGCGTGGAGGGGCTGAACGTCCGAGACGCCGGTGCCCGACTCGGCCTGTCGCCCAACGCGACGTCCGCGCTCGCCGTCCGCGCCCGGGAAGGGCTGCGCAAGGAGTGGCTCCGGGCCCACCTGAGCGACCACCGTCTCGCCGTCACGTGTCGCACGGTCGTCGAGCAGCTCCCTGCCCTGGAGCGAGGAGCCCTCCCGGCAGACGACCTGAGAGTCGTCGAGACCCACCTTCGAGACTGCCTCCACTGCTCGATCGTCGCCGCAGAGATCAACGACCTGGCGGCACGACTTCCGGTGATCCTCGCACCCTTGGTCGCGACCGGCTTCGACCTGTTCGGTCCCGTCGCCCTGCGACGGCACGCCGTGCTCTCCCAGCGCCGGTCGCTGCACCGGCGCGGCCCGGTCGCCCGTCGAACCGCTCTGCGCTCGATCCGGGCGATGGCATCCGGGCCGGGGAAGGCGTGGGCCGTCGGTGCACTCGTCGTCGGGGGTGCGGCTGCCGCAGCCGGCGTCCTGACGCACGGGGTGACGCCACCGAACGCTGCGAGTACCGCCACTGAGCAGCCCGCACCGACCGGGTCCGTGGTCGGGTCGCCGGACCTGCCGCACGAAGCAGCCGATGACGCCCCGGGCTTCGAAGCAGCCGACGACGCACGACCGGTCCCGGTCCAGGCGGTCGCGCCCGTCAGGGTGCACGACGACCAGGTGGACGTCGAGACCGATGTCCCCGACCCCGCTCCCCCGGCCACAGGCTCCGGCGTCCTCCCCGACCCTGCAGACCTGGTTGCGAGCGGGTCACCCGAGGCCGAGCCCCCCGACCCCTCAGGTCGCGCAGACCGCGACCGGAGCGGAGAAGACCCGGGTCCCGCCCCGGCCATCAGCCTGCCCGCTCCGACGGTCGATCTGCATCCCCGCGGGACCGCGCCGCTCTGGGCCCTTCCTGTCGCGGGTACGGGCACTGCCCACGCGACGGTCGAGCTGGTGGACACCACGGGGACCGTCGTCGCGAAGGCGGCGGTCGGCAACGACGGTCGCTGGCAGCTCGCGCTCCTCGCGTCCGAGCGGACGGCCGATCTCGACACGTACTCGGTCCGGCAGGTAGATCAGGACGGCGCCGTCTCGCCCCAGGAACTCGTCGGGACGTACGGATTTGCCGCGCCCTCGATCGACGTCTGGCACGTCGAGCCGTCCGGCCTCGAGCGCCCGGGCACCCCGGGCGTCGCCCTGTGGCTCCACGGCTCCCCTGGAGTCGTCCAGACGAAGGTCGACGGCTCCCTGGGCGAGACCCACGCCATGCCTGGCGGGCTCCTCGTGCGCCTCCCCGAGCTCGCGGCAGGTCCTCACACCGCGAGCGTCCGCTACGTGAACCCCTGGACCGGAGAGACCGGTGCCTGGCGGTCCGTGCCGGTGATGATCCCGGCCCAGGACCGGTCGGCCGACTGAGCGCGGCCTCCCCGCACGGCTCGACCGCGGCGGGTGAAGTCCTTCCCACCTTCGTCATCCGTGCAGACCCGCACGCGTGACCAACGCGATGGCCCGCCGACCGGCGACTGGCCACCGCCCACCCATCACCGGCCTGTGCCGGTCCGAGACCTCTCTGCGTCGCCGATCGCGTCGCACGGAGCGTCCGCAACAGAGAGAAGAGCTCCATGAAGGTTCAGTGGATCTCGCGTCCCAGACGGCGCGGGAACGACAAGACAGCACGTCCCCGGTACGCACGACGCGCCGTGACGTTCGGTGCGGCTGCGGCGATGGCCCTGCTGCTCGGAACGAGCAGCCTGCTCGCCGGCGTCACGAGCGCACAGGCCGCGGTGGGCGACCAGACCCAGGCCACGAACCCCGACTGGGGTGGCGGGTCGTCGACGTGGTCCGCGCTGTGGGGCCTGAGCAACGGCACGTCTCAGTACTGCCTCCAGATCGACCGCTCCGGCCCGGAGACGAGCTACGAGGGCTTCAGCGTCAAGTACACGCAGAAGGCCTCGAGCGCGCAGGTCTTCGACTACAACCGTCCCGCCGACGCGCAGGGGAAGATCAACTGGATCCTCCAGCGCGCCTACCCCTACCTGACGATCTCCGAGGTGTCAGCGATCACCGGCATCAACGGTCTCGACTCGGACGAGGTCATCGATGCGACCCAGACGGCGATCCACTACTACGGCGACTCCCCCACGGTGGACGCGAGCCGGATCACGACCGGGGCCGACGCCCGCGCCCTCTACAACTGGTACGTCTCCCACGCGGTGAGCGTCAGCCCCAACGGCCCGAACGACGGCTCGATCTCCTTGACCCGCGCCAGCACCTTCTCCCAGGCCGCCGGTGGGCTGGTCGGCCCGTACGTCGTGCACACCGACCAGGTGCAGATCGTGCACCTGAGCGCCTCGGGCGGACGCGTGGTCAACGCAGCGGGAGCCGCGGTGAGCACCGTGACCGACGGCGCAAGCGTCTACCTGGCGCCGACCGGTGCCGGTCCGGTGACCCTGATCGCGAACGGCACGTACGTGTACGTCTCCGGGAACGTGTGGGACCCCCAGCCGGGACAGTACTCGCGCCGCAGCAAGCCGTTCCAACAGCTCACGACCGCCGAGGCCAAGCCGCGCCAGGCGCAGATCTCCGACACGCCCACGCCGCCTCCCGCACCCACGGTCGCGACCACCGCGGTCGACAAGGCCGACGGCGACCACACCCTGCCCGCCACCGGCGGCACGATCACCGATACCGTGACCTACACCGGACTCACCCCCGGCACGAAGTACACGCTCAACGGCGAACTCATGGACAAGACCACAGGCGCCACCACCGGCATCACCGCCACCGCCGACTTCACCCCCACCACAGCTGACGGCACCACCACCCTCGACTTCACCGTCCCGGCGAACATGGGCGGCACAGACCTCGTCGTCTTCGAGACCATCCTCAACGCCACGGTCACGATCGCCGAGCACACCGACATCAACTCCGAACCCCAGACCGTCCACATCGACACACCCCCCACCCCCCGCACACCCACGGTCGCGACCACCGCGGTCGACAAGGCTGACGGCGACCACACCCTGCCCGCCACCGGCGGCACCATCACCGACACCGTGACCTACACCGGACTCACCCCCGGCACGAAGTACACGCTCAACGGCGAACTCATGGACAAGACCACAGGCGCCACCACCGGCATCACCGCCACCGCCGACTTCACCCCCACCACAGCTGACGGCACCACCACCCTCGACTTCACCGTCCCGGCGAACATGGGCGGCACAGACCTCGTCGTCTTCGAGACCATCCTCAACGCCACGGTCACGATCGCCGAGCACACCGACATCAACTCCGAACCCCAGACCGTCCACATCGACACACCCCCCACCCCCCGCACACCCACGGTCGCGACCACCGCGGTCGACAAGGCTGACGGCGACCACACCCTGCCCGCCACCGGCGGCATCATCACCGACACCGTGACCTACACCGGCCTGACCCCCGGCACGAAGTACACGCTCAACGGCGAACTCATGGACAAGACCACCGGCACCACGACCGGCATCACCGCCACCGCCACGTTCACCCCGACCGCCCCCGACGGCACCACGACCCTGGACTTCACCGTCCCGGCGAACATGGGCGGCAAGGACCTCGTCGTCTTCGAGACCATCCTCAACGCCACGGTCACGATCGCCGAGCACACCGACATCAACTCCGAACCCCAGACCGTCCACATCGAGGAACCGGCTGAACCGACCCCTACCCCCACCCCCACGGCCCCACCGACCACTCCGCCCACCCCGGCCGCGGTGCCGACGCCCGGGCCGAGCCCGACGCCCAAGGCAGTCCCCACGGCGCCGTCGCGGCTCTCGTCCACCGGCGCGAGCGTCGCGTTCGCTGCCCTGAGCGGGATCGTCCTGGTGGGCGGCGGGACGGCTCTCCTGGCTGTCCGGCGTCGCCGTAGCGAGCACTGACCACCACGACCCGACAGCACCAGGGCCGGCCACACCGAGGTGTGGCCGGCCCTGGCCCGCGCCCGTCCTCCTCTGTCCCCCTGAGGTCGCGGCGCCGTCGGGCCGTGTGCGGGTGGGGGCGCTCCCTCACCGACCGGTCACTGGCGCGCCATCGCGATCCGCAGGCGCTCGTCCGGGTCGATGTAGTGGTCGTGGTCGTCGGTGCCCAGGTCGATCTGGACCCAGCCGATCCTGCCCGTGAACCGGCTCCCCCGGGTCGTGTAGTCGGACGTGACCGTGGTGCCCGACTCGTACCCGACGTCGGTCGTCTCGTCCGCGGAGAAGATCATGGGCTGCGTCGCCCCGACGCGTCCGGTTCCCACGACCTCGCCGTCGTAGTAGAGAGTGACGTCGCCGCCCTTGGCGAGGCCGCCGCCGTCGTACGCGAACTCCATGCGGACCTGGTGCGTGCCCATGGGGACGGGGCGCTCCGCGGTGACCGCGAACTCCTGGAGGCCCAGGACGTTGTAGACGAACTTCGCCCGCCCCTCCGTGGCGTAGAGCGACCACCCGCCGAACCGGCCGCCCTGGGCGATGATCACGCCCTCGACGCCCGCGGCAGGGACCTCCACCTCGGCCGTGACCGAGAACGACTTGTTCTTGACGCTGAGCACGCTGTTCTCGGAGAGCCGACCCATGCCCGGGAAGAGCTGCTGCGACGTGCCGCGGACGAGCGTGGGGCGACCCGCGAGGTCGGGGTTGAGCCGTTCGCCCCCGCGGTCGTCGAGGGGAAGCACGCCGTACTTCGCCGCCTCGATGAGCCAGAGCCGTTGGAGCACGTGCAGCTTCTCCGGGTGCTCGGCCGAGAGGTCGCGCGCCTGGCTGTAGTCAGCCGTGCCGTCGTAGAGCTCCCAGACGTCGTCGTCGAACGCGGGCACCACCCCTCCGACGAGGATCCACGGGGTCCTGTGCTTCGTGACCGCGCTCCAGCCCTTGTGGTAGACGCCGCGGTTGCCGAACATCTCGAAGTACTGCAGGTCGTGACGTTCGGGGGCGTCGGCGTCGTCGAACGCGTACAGCATGCTCGTCCCCTCCATCGGGGACTGGAGGACACCGTCGACCAGGGTCGGTTCGGGCAGTCCTGCGGCCTCGAGGATCGTCGGCGCGACGTCGATCACGTGCGTGAACTGGGTGCGCAGCCCGCCCTGGTCGCTGATGCCCTGCGGCCAGTGCACGATCGTGCCGTTGCGCGTGCCGCCCCAGTGCGAGGCGACCTGCTTGGTCCACTGGAACGGCGTGTCCATCGCGTGCGCCCAGCCGACCGCGTAGTGGTTGTAGGAGCTGGGCGACCCGAGCTCGTCCAGCTTGGAGCGCAGGAACTCCGGTGTCTCGAGCGCCGCCATGCCGTTGAAGTTCGCCATCTCGTTGAACGCGCCGTTCAGGGTCCCCTCGGCGGAGGCCCCGTTGTCGCCGATGATGTAGTAGATCAGCGTGTCGTCGAGGATCCCCAGGTCGTCGAGTGCGTCGACGAGCCGGCCCACGTGGTGGTCGGTGTGCTCGAGGAACCCCGCGTAGACCTCCATCTCCCGCGCGAGCACGGGCTTGAGGTCGTCGGGCATGTCGTCCCACGCCGGAATCTCCTCGTGCCGCGCGGTCAGCTCCGCGTCGGCCGGGATCACGCCGAGCTCCTGCTGGCGCGCGAACGTCCGCTCCCGCTGCACGTCCCAGCCGTCGTCGAACTCTCCCGCATACCTGTCCGCCCACTCCTGGGGGACGTGGTGCGGTGCGTGCGTCGCTCCCGGCGCGAAGTACGCGAAGAAGGGACGCTCGGGCATGAGGGCCTTCTGCGTGCGGATCCAGCCGATCGCGTGGTCGGCGAGGTCCGCCGTCAGGTGGTACCCCTCCTCGGGAGTGGCGGGCGGCTCGACCGGGGTCGTCCCGTCGTACAGCGCGGGGTCCCACTGGTTGCTCTCGCCGCCGATGAACCCGTAGAACGTCTCGAACCCGCCGCCACCCGAGGGCCAGGCGTCGAACGGCCCCAGGGGCGAGGACTGCCAGACGGGCACCTCGTGACACTTCCCGAACTGGGCCGTCGAGTACCCGTTGAGCTTGAGGGTCTTCGCGAGCGGCGCCTTGGTGTTCGGTCGCACCGAGCTGTTGCCGGGGGCCGACGTCGCGGTCTCGGTGATGCTGCCCATGCCCACCGAGTGGTGGTTGCGGCCCGTCAGCATCGCCTGCCGGGTCGGCGCGCACAGCGCGGTCGTGTGGAAGCGGTTGAAGCGCAGGCCGCCTGCCGCGAGCCGCTCCGCGGTCGGGGTGCGGCACGGGCCGCCGAACACGCTCGACGCCCCGAAGCCCACGTCGTCGAGCAGGATCACCAGGACGTTCGGCGCACCGTCCGGGGGGAGCAGCGGCTCGATGGGCGGGAACGACGTGTCGGGGTCCTTCGCGTCGTAGGTCGTGAGCCCGGGGGCCGGCCGGTCCGGGACGGGCAGCATCGTGCGGGCGTGCTGGTCGGGACGCATGAGGGACTCCGCTCGGTCGGGCGACGAGAGACGTGGATGCGTCCCACGCTAGGAACGGCCCCACCCCGGGGCATCCCCCAGACCAGGTGATCCCTCGGCTCCCCCGGGCGCTCCGGGGGCCCGCGCCCTATCGTGAATGACGTGAACAAGGAGCCGTGGACGGCACCCACGACCGTGGAGCTCGACCGTCAGCTCCTCGACGCCAAGCTCACCGTGCCCCGGACGGGAGCGCCGGTCGTGAGCCGGGCCTCGCTCATCGACGCGGCACGCGCGAGCGGACGACGGGTCGTCGGGGTCACCGCTCCCCCGGGCTACGGCAAGTCCACGTTCCTCGCCGAGTGGGCCGCGAGCGACCCGAGGGCGGTCGTGTGGCTCACGCTCGACCGGTTCGACGACGCCCCCCTGACCCTGCTGTCCGTGCTGGCCTCCGCCCTCGCCCGCCACGGGATCGGGCTGCCCGACCTCGGCGCGGACATGGCCGGCCCCGACGCTTCGCTGCTGGGGCGGGCGGCCCCGCACCTGGCGTCGGTCCTGCGGACGAGCCCTGCCGCCTTCGTCCTGGTGCTCGACGACCTGCACGAGATCCGGCACGCGGCCTGCCACGACGTGCTGGGCATCGTGGTCGCGGGGATCCCCGACGGGTCGCAGCTCGTCGCCGCGAGTCGCGACGAGCAACCCCACCTGGCGCGGCTGCGTGCGACGGACGAGACGGTCGAGCTCGGGGTACGTGAGCTCGCGCTCGACGCCGAGGGCACCGCGCAGGTGTTCGCCGCCTCGGACGTGCGCCTCACTCCCGACGTCGCGGCCGCCGTCCGGACACGGACCGAGGGCTGGCCCGTGGGGGTGCACCTCGCGGCACTCGTCGCACGCGACGGCGGGGACGGGGCGGACGCGGCGGCCGTCACGGGCACCGACCGGTACGTCGCGGACTACCTCCAACGAGAAGCGCTGCGACGACTGCCCGACGAGACGCGGCAGTTCCTGCGCCGCACCGCGATCCTCGACGACCTGACCGCCCCGCTGTGCGACGCCGTCCTCGGAGAGACCTCGTCGCTGCGGCACCTGCGCGAGCTCGAGTCCGCGCACCTCTTCCTCGTGCCGCTCGACCAGCACCGCCGGTGGTTCCGCTACCACGCCCTGTTCCGCGAGCTGCTGCTCGACGACCTCCTGACAGCAGAGCCCGAGCTCGCCGACGAGCTCCGGGTCAGGGCCGCCGACTGGTACGAGGCGAACGGCTCCCCGGCGCGCGCCGTCGAGCAGCTCCTCGCGACGGGCGAGCACGAGCGCGCCGCCCGGCTCGTCACCCGGATCGTCATGTCCCTCTTCCAGGGCGGGCAGATCTCCACGATCGACCGCTGGTTGGGCGTCCTGGGGGACGACGCGATCCGCAGCCACCCACCGCTCGCGGTGCTCGCCGGGTACGTCGCGGTGTACGAGGGACGCGCAGGGGCCGCCGAGCACTGGGGAGCGGTGGCGGACGCGGCCGCGTTCGACGGCGACCCCGGGGACGGGTCGGCCTCGTTCGACTCGGCGCGCGCGATGTACCGGGCGCTGAGGTGCCCGGACGGCCCGCAACGGATGCTCGACGACGTCGGTCTCGCCCTGGCGGCCGAGCCCGAGTGGAGCTCGTGGCGCGACACCGCGCTCGTGATGAGTGCAGACGCGCTCCGCCTGAACGGCGACGACGAGTCCGCCGTCCGGCACCTCGAGCTCGGG
This sequence comes from Oerskovia jenensis, assembly GCF_016907235.1. NCBI lineage: Bacteria > Bacillati > Actinomycetota > Actinomycetes > Micrococcales > Cellulomonadaceae > Oerskovia > Oerskovia jenensis. The sequence continues at coordinate 4,391,281 of NZ_JAFBBO010000001.1, read as the reverse complement.
GTCGAGGCCGCGAGCGCCCACGGCGACGCCGACACGCTCGTGTACGCCGAGGCGCAGCTCGCCGACCTCGACATGGACCACCGTCGGTGGGAGAGCGCCAGGATCCGGGTCCAGCGGGTACTCACCACCATCGAGGACCACCGGCTGGACGACTACCCCACGAGCGCGCTCGGCTACGCGGTGGCCGCTCGCCTGGCCCACCACGACCACGACCCTGCCCTGACGAACGACCTCCTGACCCGCGGGATGCGCACCAGGACGTTCTGCACGTACGCGTTCCCCACGCTCGCCGTGCGCGTGCGCCTGAGGCTCGCTCGGACGAGCTGGGCGACCGCGGACGTCGCTGCGGTCCGGCACCTCCTGCGCGAGATCGACGACGTGCTGCTCCGACGGCCCGCGCTCGGCGTGCTGAGCGACGAGGTCGCGGACCTGCGCAAGGCCTTCGACGCGGCCGAGCACGCGAGCACGGCCGTGGGGCCCGGTCCTCCGCTCACACCCGCGGAACTGCGGCTCCTGCCCTACCTCCAGACCCACCTCACGATCCGGGAGATCGGCGAGCGACTCTTCGTGTCGCGGAACACCGCCAGCTCGGAGATCGGTTCGATCTACCGCAAGCTCGGGGTCTCGAGCCGGAGCGAGGCCGTGGAGCGCGCGGTCGACCAGGGGCTGCTGGGCGCGTGAGCCCTCACCCCGGCTCGCGCGCGTCGAACGGGTCGTAGCCGAGCGCGAGCGCGAGCTTGGGCGCCGCGGCCACGACGGCCGGCAGCCCGACGATGGGAATGGTCGCGGCGAGGACGTCGACGATCTCCGCGGTGGTGGCACCTGCCGTGACCGCTTCGTCGACCTCGCTGCCGTACGTCGGCTCGGCCCCGCCGACCGCGACGAGCGCGGCGAGCCGGATCAGCGCGAGCGTCTTGGGCTCGAGGACGGTCGACTCGAGCTCCAGGTCCTCCTCGAGGCGCGCGTCGTTGATCGCGAAGCGCCGAAGTCGGTCGGTGTAGTCCACGGTCTGGCCATCCTCTCGCCCGGTCACGTCCTCCCATTGCCGCACGCCGTCCGGGGGGCTCGCATCACCCCGATCACATGATCCGGCCGCGCGCCCACCGCGTGCCGGTGCGAGCAAGTTCATGCGGTCTGCATGACGACGGCGACCGGCGAGCGCCGGATGCTGGGCAGGAGCGACACGAGACGTGCGACCTCGCCCCGCACGGGGCGCCCCTGACATGAGGGGCGAGCGAGGTCCCGGAGGAGAGGACCGACGACCCATGACCCAGGACCCGAGCGACCTGCAGGACACCGGACCGATCGACTACCTCGTCGTCGAGTTCGAGTCCGACGCCATGACGGGCGAGGCCTTCCCCCTGCTCGTCGACCTGGTCGAGCAGGGGATCATCCGTGTCCTCGACCTGCTCGTGCTGCGCAAGGAGGAGGACGGGAGCGTGGTGGGGGTCGAGCTCGACGAGCTCGACGACGGCTCGACCGGCCTCGAGATCTTCGCGGGTGCCTCGTCGGGGCTCCTGGGACACGAGGACCTGACCGAGGCCGCAGAGGCGGTCGAGCCCGGGAGGACGGCGGCCGTCCTGGTGTACGAGAACGTGTGGGCCGCACCCTTCGCGTCCGCCCTGCGCCGCGGTGGCGCCCAGCTCGTCGCGAGCGGGCGCATCCCGGTGCAGGCCGTGCTCGCGGCGCTCGACGCCGCCGAGAACGCCTGACCCACGTCCCGACAGAGGAGGAACACCATGCCCGGACTCATCCGAGGCGTCGCGCGCACCGCCGTCGTCGCCGGTACCGCGACCGCCGTCTCCAACCGCGTCTCCCGCCGTCAGGCCGGCCGCTGGTCCGCCCAGGAGGAACCGCCTCCGCAGCAGGCACCGCAGCAGACCTACGCCGCACCGCCGCCGGCCCCGGCCCCCGCGCCCGCGTCCGCCGGCATGGACGCCAAGATCGCCCAGCTCACGCAGCTCGCCGCGCTGCGTGATCAGGGAGTGCTGAGCCCTGCCGAGTTCGAGACGCAGAAGGCTCAGATCCTCGCCGGTTGACCGGCACCCACCTGAGGAGGAGTTCGCATGGACAGCTTCATGGACTGGTTCTGGCTGATGGTCTGGTGGTTCTTCTTCTTCATGTACCTGATGATCCTGTTCCGGATCCTCGCCGACCTCTTCCGCGACCACACGCTCAACGGCTGGTGGAAGGCGCTGTGGGTCGTCGCCCTCATCGTCGTCCCGTTCCTGTCCGCGCTGGTCTACATCATCGCCCGCGGGCGAGGGATGGCCGAGCGCCAGATGCAGGACATGTCGCAGGCCAAGGTGCAGACCGACGCCTACATCAGAGGCGTCGCGGGCTCCGACACCTCCCCGGTCACGCAGATCGCCGATGCCAAGGCCCTGCTCGACTCGGGCGTGATCGACGAGAACGAGTTCGCCACGCTCAAGGCGAAGGCCCTGGCCTGAGGCTCGGGGCGTCCCAGGACCGGGCCGCATGACCGACGTGACCGGCACGGCCGCCCCGGACGGCCCCACCGACGCCGCCGACCGCAGGAGCAGCGCCTCCCGCGGCCCGGCGGCGTCGGTGCACCGGCACCTCGAGCTCGTCGCCGCGGTGCTCCTCGCGGTAGCGACCGTCATGACGGCGTGGTCGGCGTTCCAGAGCGCGCGGTGGGGCGGCGAGATGGCGACGGCGTACAGCGCGGCCGGCGCGGCGCGCACCGAGAGCAACCGGGCCTCGACGCGCGCCGGGCAGGAGACGATCATCGACGTCCAGCTCTTCACCGACTGGCTCAGCGCGCTCGACGCCGAGCAGGGCAGGGTCGGCCCGGCCCCGGGCTACGAGCCCGACCCCGCGACCTACTCGGGGTTCCTCTACGCGCGCTTCCGCGAGGAGTTCCAGCCCGCCGTCGAGGCGTGGGTCGCGCAGGACCCCTCGACCAACCCGGCCGCGCCGCCCAGCCCGTTCGCGATGGACGAGTACGTCCTGGCCTCGTCCCAGGAGTCGCAGCGGCTCGAGAAGAAGGCCGACGTGCTGGCCGCGCGGGCGCACCAGGCGAACGGCGTCAAGGACAACTACGTCCTGGCCACGGTCATGTGCGCCTCGGTGCTCTTCTTCGGCGGGATCGGCGCCAAGCTCGCGTCCCCCCGTCTGCGGCTCGCCATGGTCGGGCTCGGCGCGGTGGTGCTGCTGGCCACGCTCGGGGTCCTCCTCGCCTACCCGATCACGGTGTGAGGCCGTGAACCTCCTGATCGCCGCCCTCGTCACGGTCGGCGCGACCGCGATCACCGTGACCGCGATGCTGCTCGTGCGCTCCCGGGCCCCCGAGGGCAGCCGGTTCCGCGACGGCGACCGGGCCTCGGGGGTCTTCGGGGTGCTCGCAACGGGCTTCTCGGTGCTGCTCGGCTTCATCATCTTCCTGGCCTTCGAGTCGTACGACGACGCCCGCAGCGGCGCCGAGGAGGAGGCCCAGGTCGTCGCCCAACAGCTCCAGACCGCGCAGTTCCTCCCGCCCGACGCCGCGGCCGAGCTCTCGGGGCAGCTCGTCTGCTACGCCCGGTCGGTCGCGACGACCGAGTGGGAGGCCATGGCCGACGGCAGGCTCGGGGAGGCCGTCAACCCGTGGGGCGTCGAGATGTTCCGCACGATCCGCGGCGTCGAGCCGGCGTCCGACACCGAGCAGTCCGCGTACGACCGGTGGATGGACCAGACCGCCGACCGGGAGCAGGCGCGCCAGGCGCGCGTCCACGGCGCCGAGGGTCTGATCCCGCTGCCCCTGTGGCTCGTCCTGTTCGTCATCTCGGCGACCATCTTCGTGTTCATGCTGTTCTTCGCCGACTCGGGCGAGGGCGCCGTCACGCAGTCGGTCCTCATGGGCAGCGTGACGCTCGTGATCGCCCTGATGCTGAGCCTGCTCGTGTTCTTCGACCATCCGCACGGGCACCAGGTGGGCAAGCTGCAACCGGTCGCGATGCAACGCACGCTCGTGCTGATCGACCAGCAGGTGAGCGCGGCGGGCCTCGCGGTCGACGCACCGTGCGACGAGCAGGGCGCGGCTCAGTCCTCGCCGTAGAACACGCGCTCCATGACGGCACGTGCCCGTCGCGCGGTCCGCAGGTAGCGCTCCTCGAGCTCGGCCCCCGACTCCTCGTCGCCGATGACGCGCGCGAGCCCGGACAGTGCCCGGATCTCGTGCGGCAGGACGTCGGCCGTCGGGCCGCCCGAGCGACCGGACCAGAGCACGAGCGCGCTGCGCAACCGCGACGCGAGGTGCCACGACTCCCCCAGGGTCGCGGCGTCGTCGGGCGTGACGAGGCCCGCGAGCGCCGCAGCCTCGAGCGCGTCGATGGTCGACGTCGTGCGCAGGCCCGCGACCTCGTGGGCGTGCTGGAGCTGCAGGAGCTGGACCGTCCACTCGACGTCCGCGACGCCGCCCCGGCCGAGCTTGAGGTGGCGTGAGGGGTCGACGCCGCGCGGCAACCGCTCCGACTCGACGCGTGCCTTGATGCGCCGCACCTCCCGCACGGTCGCGGCATCGAGCCCGCCCGCCGGGTAGCGCAGCGGGTCGACGAGCGTCATGAACCGCTCGCCGAGCCCCGCGTCGCCAGCGGCCGGTCGGGCGCGCAGCAGCGCCTGGGACTCCCATGCGGCCGACCAGCGGTCGTAGTACTCGGCGTAGGAGGCGAACGAGCGCACGAGCGGGCCGTTGCGTCCCTCGGGGCGCAGGTCGGCGTCGACGGGCAGCCCGGGCTCGGGGCCCATGTCGCCCAGCAACGAGCGCAGCCGCGTCGCGACGACGAGCGCGAACGCCTGTGCGTCGCGGTCGCTCGCGCCCTCGACGGGCTCGTGGACGAACATGACGTCGGCGTCCGAGCCGTAGCCCATCTCGCGCCCGCCCAGGCGGCCCATGGCGATGATCGCGAACCGGGCCGGGTCGTCGGCCGGGCCCGCGACGCCGAGCTCGCCCCGGGCGACGAACTGCGCGACCCGCAGCCCGCCCACGAGCGCGAGGTCGGCGGCGTCGGAGATCGCGCGCGCGGCGTCGACCGGGTCCACGACGCCGAGGATCTCGGCGGCCCCGGTGCGGGCGAGCTCGCGACGGCGCACGGCCCGCAGCGCGGTGGCGGCCGGCGCCGCGACGTCGGCGCGCGTGAGGATCGCGTCGGCCTCCTTCGCGAGGCGCTCGGCCCCGCGCGGGACGAGGTCGGCGTCGTCGGCGAGCCAGGCCACGGACTCGGGCGAGCGCGAGAGCGCGTCGGCCATGTACCGCGAGCTCGAGAGGAGCGTCGCGAGCCGGTACGCGGCCGAGCCCGAGTCCCGCAGCAGCTTGAGGTACCAGTGCGTCGAGCCGAGCTCCTCGGACAGCTTGCGGAAGTTGAGCAGCCCCGCGTCGGGGTCCGCGCCCTCGGCGAACCAGCCGAGCATGACCGGCAGGAGCTGGCGCTGGATGGCGGCGCGGCGGCTCACGCCCTCGGTCAGCGCGAGCACGTGCCGCATCGCGCCCGCCGGGTCGCGGTACCCGATCGCCTGGAAGCGCGCCTTGGCCGCCTCGGGCGCGAGGCTCGCCTCCTCGGCCGAGAGCTGGGCCGTGGCCGGGAGCAGGGGCCGGTAGAAGAGCTCCTCGTGCAGCGCGCGCACCTCGCGGCGCGTCGCGCGCCAGCGGTCGAGGAGCCCCTCGGCGCCCTCGGCACGCATGCCCAACGAGCGTGCCAGACGGCGCAGGTCGTCCTCGCCCGTGGGCACGAGGTGCGTGCGACGCAGCCGGAAGAGCTGGATGCGGTGCTCGAGCGAGCGCAGGAAGCGGTAGCAGACCGCGAGGCGCGCGGCGTGCTCGCGCCCGACGTAGCCGCCCGCGGCCAGGGCCGCGAGCGCCGTGAGGGTGCTGGGGCTGCGGATCGAGTCGTCGGCCCGCCCGTGCACGAGCTGCAGGAGCTGGACCGTGAACTCGACGTCGCGCAGGCCGCCCTTGCCGAGCTTGAGCTGGCGGTCGGCCTCGGCGGCCGGCACGTGGTCCTCGACGCGGCGGCGCATGGCCTGGGAGTCCTCGACGAAGTTCTCGCGCGTCACGGCCGACCACACGAACGGGTTGATCGCGTCGTGGTAGGCCGCCCCGAGCTCGCGGTCGCCCGCGACCAGGCGCGCCTTGAGCAGCGCCTGGAACTCCCACGTCTTGGCCCAGCGCTCGTAGTACGCGAGGTGGCTCGCGAGCGTGCGCACGAGCGGGCCGTTCTTGCCCTCGGGGCGCAGCGCCGCGTCGACGGGCCACAGCGGCGGCTCCGACGACGTCCCCTGGCAGGCGCGGGCGAGCCCCGTCGCGAGCCGCGCGCCCACGCTCGTCGCGTACGCCTCGTCGTGGCCCTCTGCGGGTTCGACCACGTAGATCACGTCGACGTCCGAGACGTAGTTGAGCTCGCGGCCACCGCACTTGCCCATGCCCAGGACCGCGAGCCGCACGCCCGCCCCGAGGTCGTCGAGCTCGGAGCGCGCGATCGCGAGCGACGCCTCGAGCGCCGCGGCCGCGAGGTCCGCGAGCGCCGCCGCCACGGCCGGCATCCGCGTGAGCGGCTCGTGCGACGTGAGGTCGGTCGCGGCGATGCGCAGGAGGCGGGACCGGTAGGCGCGGCGCATGGCGTCGGTCGCGACGGGGGCCGGGGTCGCCGCGACGGGCTGGTGCGCCTCGGGGTCCGCCTCGACCGCGCGCAGCAGCTCGGCCCGGACCACCCCCGCGTCCACGCCCGTCCCCGGGGCGGGATCCGCGACGACGGCCAGCAGGTCCGGGTGGGACACGAGCTCGTCCCCGAGCGCGACCGACGCGCCGAGCACCGCGAGCAGGCGGTCGCGGCCCGAGGGGGTCGCGCCCTCCGACACAGGGGGCTCCCCTGTGAGCAGGTCGCGGAACGCCCGGCACGACGCCTCGTCCCCGGCCACCGCGGACGACAGCCGTGCGAGCTGGAGCAGCGCGAGGTCGGGGTCCGCGGTCGCGCCCACCGCGACCAGCAGGTCCTCCGGCAGCGGCCCGACGACCCCCACGAGGTCCCGGTCGTCGAGCAGCGTCGCCGAACGGGTCACGTCGGCGAACCCGAGCCTGCGCAGGCGCGAGCTCACGGTGGGGCGGCGCGAACCACCCGGCGCACCGATGCTGCCCAGGCGCGTGACGTCGTCGGGCCCCGCGGTCATGACGACCACCGGGACCCGACCGACCGACGGGAGGACTGGCTCACAGGACCTGGAGGAACCGCTTCAGCTCGAACGGCGTGACCTGCGACCGGTAGGCGTCCCACTCCTGGCGCTTGTTGCGCAGCACGAAGTCGAACACGTGCTCGCCCAGGGTCTCGGCGACGAGCTCGGACGTCTCCATGATCTGGATCGCGGCGTCGAGCGACTGCGGCAGCGGCTTGATGCCGAGCGCGCGGCGCTCGGCGTCGGTCAGCTCCCACACGTCGTCCTCGGTCGCCTCGGGGAGCTCGTAGCCCTCCTCGATGCCCTTGAGGCCCGCCGCGAGGATCACCGCGTACGCGAGGTACGGGTTGGTCGCGGAGTCGAGCGCGCGGTACTCGATGCGGCTCGAGTTGCCCTTGCCCGGCTTGTACATGGGCACGCGCACGAGCGCGGAACGGTTGTTGTGACCCCAGCACACGTAGCTCGGGGCCTCGGCCCCGCCCCACAGGCGCTTGTACGAGTTGACGTACTGGTTGGTGATCGCGGTGATCTCCGCCGCGTGGACCAGCAGGCCCGCGATGAACGAGCGTGCCGTCTTCGACAGCTCGAACTGCGCGCCGGGCTCGTGGAACGCGTTGCGGTCGCCCTCGAACAGCGACAGGTGCGTGTGCATCCCGGAGCCGGGCTGGTCCGCCATGGGCTTGGGCATGAACGACGCGAAGACCCCCTGCTCCAGGGCGACCTCCTTGACGACCGTGCGGAACGTCATGAGGTTGTCGGCCGTCGTCAGGGCGTCGGCGTAGCGCAGGTCGATCTCGTTCTGGCCGGGGCCCGCCTCGTGGTGCGAGAACTCGACCGAGATGCCCATCGACTCGAGCATCGTGATCGCGGCGCGGCGGAAGTCGTGCGTCGATCCCCGGGCCAGGTGGTCGAAGTACCCGCCCTGGTCGACCGGGACGAGCGGCGCCGAGGCGTCGGCCGGGTGGTTGAAGAGGTAGAACTCGACCTCGGGGTGCGTGTAGAACGTGAAGCCCTTGTCGCTCGCCTTCGCGAGCGCGCGCTTGAGCACGTTGCGCGAGTCCGCGAGCGAGGGCTCGCCGTCCGGGGTGAGGATGTCGCAGAACATCCTCGCGGTCCCGTGCCGCTCACCGCGCCACGGGAGCACCTGGAACGTGGTGGGGTCGGGGCGCGCGATCATGTCGGCCTCGTAGACACGAGTGAGACCCTCGATCGAGCTGCCGTCGAAGCCGATGCCCTCCGCGAACGCGGACTCGAGCTCCGCGGGAGCCACGGCGACCGACTTGAGCATCCCCAGCACGTCGGTGAACCAGAGACGGATGAAGCGGATGTCGCGCTCCTCGACCGTGCGGAGCACGAACTCCTGCTGCCTGTCCATGGGCTACATCCTGCCTGAAGAGTGTGACGAGCGGGTTACGTCGCGTCCTGACGCGGCCGACGTGTCACCAGCCTGCCACGACGAAGCCCACGTCGGGTGCGGGTGGGCGCCTGACCGGCGGTTTCGCATAGGCTGGCGGGCATGGCAGACCTCCGGATCGCCCTCGCACAGATCGACACGTGCGTGGGAGCGATCGACCAGAACACGGCGGCGATCCTCGAGTGGACCAGGCGTGCGGCCGGCGAGGGCGCCGACCTCGTGGCCTTCCCCGAGATGACCCTCACGGGCTACCCGATCGAGGACCTCGCGCTGCGGGCCTCGTTCCGGCGCGCGGCCTGGGACGCGGCGGCCGACGTCGCCGTCCAGCTCGAGCGCGAGGGCCTGGGCCACGTGACGGTCGTCCTGGGCACCGTGGGCACCTCCGAGACCGCGCTCCCGCGCGGCGCGGGCGCCACCGAGCGCGAGGTGTCGGGCTCGCCCGCCGACCTCCCGACCAACCGTGCGGTCGCGATCCAGCACGGGAAGGTCGTCGCGTCCTACGACAAGCACCACCTGCCCAACTACGGCGTGTTCGACGAGTTCCGCATCTTCGCGCCCGGCACCGAGCCCCTCGTCCTGGAGATCGCGGGCCGCTCGGTCGGCATCGTGATCTGCGAGGACATCTGGCAGGACGGCGGCCCGATCACCACGCTGGGCGGGCTCGACGAGGCCGGGCACGGGATCGACCTGCTCCTCGTGCTCAACGGCTCACCCTACGAGGAGGGCAAGGGGCACGTCCGCACCGACCTCGCCGCGCGCAGGGCGCGCGAGGTGGACGCCCCGGTCGCGTACGTCAACATGGTCGGCGGCCAGGACGACCTGGTGTTCGACGGCGGGTCGTTCGTCGTCGGGCCCGACGGCGCGGTGCTCACCTCGGCGCCGCAGTTCGTCGAGGACCTGCTGGTCTGGGACCTGCCCGAGCGGACCTCCGCTCCGACGGGAGCCGGGGCGACGACCACCTCGTACCCCGCAGGCCGCCTCGCTCCCCCGCTGCACCCCGACGAGGAGGTGTACCGGGCGTGCGTCACGGGCCTGGCCGGGTACGTGCGCAAGAACGGCTTCCGGTCGATCGTCCTGGGCCTGTCGGGCGGGATCGACTCGGCGCTGTCCGCGACGATCGCGGCCGACGCGATCGGCGGGCAGAACGTCGTGGGCGTCTCGATGCCCTCGACGTACTCGTCGGACCACAGCAAGGACGACGCCGCCGACCTCGCCAAGCGGCTCGGCGCCGACTACCGGGTGCAGCCCATCGCGCCCATGGTCGACGCGTTCCAGGGCGAGCTCGCGCTCGAGGGCGTCGCCGAGGAGAACCTCCAGGCGCGCGTGCGCGGCGTGGTCCTCATGGCGATCTCCAACCGCGAGGGCCACCTCGTCATCGCGCCCGGCAACAAGTCCGAGCTCGCCGTCGGGTACGCGACCATCTACGACGCGGGCAGCATCGGCGGGTACGCCCCGCTCAAGGACGTCGACAAGTCGCGCGTGTGGGCCCTCGCGCGCTGGCGCAACAACGCCGCGCTCGACGCGGGCGAGCTCCCCCCGATCCCCGAGTCCTCGATCACCAAGCCGCCCTCGGCAGAGCTCCGGCCCGGCCAGACCGACCAGGACTCGCTGCCGCCCTACGACCTGCTCGACGAGGTCCTCGACGCGTACATCGAGCACGCCGAGGGACGCGCCGAGCTGCTCGCGCGCGGGTTCGACCCCGAGGTCGTGGACAAGGTCGTGACGCTCGTCGACCGCGCCGAGTGGAAGCGGCGCCAGTACCCGCTCGGCCCCAAGGTCACGTCGCTGGCCTTCGGCCGCGACCGCCGCCTGCCCGTCACGTCCCGCTGGCGCGAGCCGGTCGAGTAGCCCCGACCGGCTCGCCCGCGCGCGCCCGCCGCCTGCCACCCATCCGCTTCCCGAACGACCGGCCCGCCGACCACCGACGGGCCGTACGACCTGGAGAGACGAGAGCATGTCCGCACACACCCAGCCCGGCCAGACCCCGGGCACGCCCGTCAAGCGCTTCCGCGTCCACCACCTCGCGGAGGCCAAGGCGCGGCACGAGAAGCTCACGATGCTCACCGCGTACGACGCGGTGACCGCCCGCATCTTCGACGAGGCGGGCATCGACATGCTCCTCGTCGGGGACTCGATCGGGAACACCATGCACGGCCACCAGACCACGCTGCCCGTCACGGTCGACGACATGATCCCCGCCGCGCGCGGCGTCGCCCGGGCGGCCCGTCGCGCGCTCGTGATCGTCGACCTGCCGTTCGGCTCGTACGAGGCCGGGCCCGAGCAGGCTCTCGCGACGGGCGTGCGCATCATGAAGGAGACGGGCGCGCACGCGGTCAAGCTCGAGGGCGGGCGCCGCTCGGCCGCGCAGATCCGTGCGCTGACCGACGCGGGCATCCCCGTCGTCGCGCACCTGGGGTTCACTCCCCAGTCGGAGAACATCCTCGGTGGGCCGCGCGTGCAGGGCCGCGGGGACGAGGCCGCGGAGATCCTCTGCGAGGACGCCCTCGCGGTCACGGACGCCGGGGCCGTGGCCCTCGTCCTGGAGATGGTCCCGGTCGAGGTCGCTGCGCGCGTCACCGAGATCGTGCGCATCCCGACCATCGGCATCGGCGCCGGCCCTGACTGCGACGGCCAGGTCCTCGTCTGGACCGACCTCGCGGGCATGACCGAGTGGTCACCTCGCTTCGCGAAGCGCTTCGCGGAGATCGGCGCCGCCCTGGGCCGCGCCGCGCAGGACTACGCGGCCGAGGTCAAGGGCGGGACGTTCCCGGACGCCGCGCACAGCTTCGAGAAGTAGCCCTCCCGCCCGATGATGCCACGCACCCGGGTGCACCGGTGCACCCGGGTGCGTGGCGTCGTCGGGCCGCAGGTCACCGGTCCTGCTCGCGCTCGCGCTCCTCCTCGTCCCACGCCTCGGAGCGAGCCCGGGCGAGCTCGAGCGCCTTGGCTGCCGCCTCCCGCGTCGGGTACGGCCCCATGCGCGACGACCACGTCGACTGCGGGCCCTTCGACACCTCTCCCGTGCGGGTGTCGAAGTAGTACTGCTCTTCGGTGGCCGGGTCACCGTCGTCGGAGAATCGTTCCTTGGTCATAGGACGATCCTGCCGTACCGACGCGTCCCCGCGCGCGACGGCGGGCGCGCGGGGAGCGGATGGACGTCTCGACGGCGCTCACCTCCGTAGACTGGCACGATGCCCGGTTCTCCCGTCCTGACCGCCCCGCGCGGACCTCTGGTCCCCGGGACGGTCTCACCGCCACGCGCCGTGCCGCGCTCGATCGCGCGGCCCGAGTACGTCGGGCAGCCCGGCCCGCTGCCCTTCACGGGCGACGACGTCGTGGACCCCGAGACCATCGAACGGATCCGCGTCGCGAGCCGCATCGCTGCCCAGGCCCTCGCCGAGGTCGGGATGCACGTCGCCCCCGGGGTGACCACCGACGAGCTCGACCGCATCGGGCACGAGTTCCTCCTGGACCACGGCGCCTACCCCTCGACGCTCGGCTACCGCGGGTTCCCCAAGTCCCTGTGCACGTCCCTCAACGAGGTCGTGTGCCACGGCATCCCCGACTCGACCGAGATGGTCGAGGGGGACATCGTCAACGTCGACATCACCGCGTACATCGGCGGCGTCCACGGCGACAACAACGCGACCTTCGCGGTCGGCGAGATCAGCGAGGAGGCCGCGCTGCTCGTCCAGCGCACACGCGAGTCCCTCGACCGGGCCATCAAGGCCGTGCGCCCCGGGCGCGAGGTCAACGTCCTGGGCCGCGTCATCGAGAAGTACGCGCACCGCCACGGGTACGGCGTGGTGCGCGAGTACACGGGCCACGGCGTCGGGGAGGCCTTCCACTCGGGCCTCGTGATCCCGCACTACGACGCGGCCCCCGACCACGACACCCTCATCGAACCAGGGATGGTCTTCACCATCGAACCCATGCTGACGCTGGGCGGCCCCGAGTGGCAGATGTGGGACGACGGGTGGACCGTAGTCACCGCGGACCGGTCACTGACCGCCCAGTTCGAGCACACCCTGGTCGTCACCGAAGACGGAGCGGAGATCCTGACCCTGCCATGAGCAAGCACTCACACCACCACCACGGCCTCGCCTTCGGGATCGACGTCGGCGGCAGCGGCATCAAGGGCGCTCCCGTCGACCTCTCGACGGGCGAGTTCGCCCAGGAGCGCCACCGCATCCCGACGCCGCAGCCCTCGACCCCCGAGGCCGTCGCCAAGGTCATCGCGGAGCTCGTCGACGAGTACGACCTCCCGCACGACGTCCCCATCGGCGTCGCGTTCCCCGGCCCCATCCGCCACGGCGTGATCGGGTTCATCGCGAACCTCGACAAGTCCTGGAAGGGCGTCGACCTGCCCGCCCTCATCAAGAAGGAGACCGGCCGGCACGTCGTCGCCGTCAACGACGCCGACGCCGCCGGGATCGGCGAGGTCCGCTACGGCGCCGCGAAGGACGCCCGCGGCACCGTGCTGCTCGCGACGCTCGGCACGGGCATCGGCAGCGCGCTCGTCGTCGACGGCGTCCTGGTGCCCAACACCGAGCTGGGTCACCTCGAGATCGACGGGTTCGACGCCGAGTCCCGCGCCGCGGAGTCGGCGCGCAGCCGTGAGGACCTCTCCTGGGAGGAGTGGGCCGCGCGGCTCCAGCGCTACTTCGACGTCGTCGAGATGTTGTTCTCGCCCGACCTCATCGTGGTCGGCGGCGGCATCTCCAAGCACCACGAGAACTTCCTGCCGCTGCTCGACCTCAAGGCGCCGATCGTCCCCGCGAAGCTGCGCAACGCGGCCGGGATCGTCGGGGCCGCGGCGCTGGCCGCCGAAGGGGCAGGGCTCGCGTAGCAGTCCGGGCCGGGCCGACTCATCGCGTCTGCTGGTCCGGCTCGCCGCGCCTGCTGGTCCGGCTCGCCGCGTCGCGGCGGGTCGGACCGGCTCGCGCTCCGGCTAGACCGCGGAGTGGTGCCGGTCCTCGACCGGGTGCTCGAGATGGTGGTTCGCCACAGCCGGGAAGATGTCGATCACGCCCAGCATCTCCAGGACGTCGGTGACGACCGTCGGCGGGTTGCGCAGGCTGACCTGAAGCCCTTCCTCGCTGCCGATCGTGTAGAACTGCACAAGGAAAGCGATCCCCGTCGAGTCCATGAACGTCACCTTCGAGGTGTCGATCACGACGGGAACGTCCCGATCGAGGGCGTTGGCCAGAGCCGCGCTCGCCTCGCTGCGCAGGGCGACGTCGATCTCGCCCCACATGTCCACCACGCTCGTGTCGGGCTGCTCGAAGAGCGTGATCCCGCCGGTCGTTGTCGTCGTCTTGCTCGCGATCATGACGTGAGCCCCCGCTCGTCGTGTTCTCGGCGCCTGAGAACTGGAGCGCCGCCAACAGAGCCAGAGTACCCCCGACAGGCGCCCGCATGACAGCATTCTGGGGATTGCTTTACCTGGAGTACCCATCAGGTGCGTTTTCGGGCGAAACCTCCTCGTGCTCGTGGTGCTTCGACCGGGTCTGCACCACCTGAGTGCACTTTCTCGCGCGAGTGGCGCGACGCCGTCGTACGGTCGGACGACCTGCAGAGACCCGACCCGAGAGGTGACCCCCATGCCCCGGCGCGACCCTGGCCCGTCCATCAAGGACAAGGACCTGTACGAGACCCTGCGCGACGAGGGGAACTCGAAGGAGAAGTCCGCACGGATCGCGAACGCGGCCGCAGCGTCCTCACGGAGCGAGGTCGGCGCCAAGGGTGGGTCGTCCCCCGCGTACGAGGAGTGGAGCCTCGACGACCTGCGGGTGCGTGCCCGGGAGGTCGGCATCGAAGGACGCTCGACCATGCGCAAGGGCGAGCTCATCACCGCACTGCGGAACCACTGAGCGGGGCGGCCGGATGAACAGAGGGGCCGACGCCGGCGGCCCCGCGGGATCGAGCGCCTCGGGCGACAGGGCCGGCACCGGGCAGCCCGACGGTGCGCGAGACGGGCTCCTCCGCGACTCGCGGGACGAGACCGACGACGAGCGGGCCGACCGGAACTGGGCCGAGCTCCTCCAGGAGCTGCGCGTCACGCAGATGGGCGTGCAGATCCTCACCGGGTTCCTGCTCACCCTGCCGTTCCAGCAACGGTTCGCCGAGCTCGACACAGCGCAGCGCAACGTCTACCTGTGCCTCGTGGTGCTCTCGGTGATCGCGACCGGGCTGCTCGTGGCCCCCGTGTCGTTGCACCGCATGCTGTTCCGCAAGCACCTCAAGTCACGGCTCGTGACGTCGGCCGACCGGTTGGCCCGGGTAGGGCTCGTCGTCCTCGCGCTCGTCGTCACGGGGACGGTCCTGCTGATCTTCGACGTCGTCGTGGGGCCCGCGGCCGCGCTCGCCGCGGCGATCGGCGCGCTCGTGCTGTTCGCGCTCCTGTGGGTCGCGCTGCCGCTCGAGCTGATGCGGCGGGCGCGGGCGGGCGACGAGTAGCCGTCCCCGCTCAGGTCCGCGGGCGTGCCGGTCCGGGCTGTGCGGGGCCGGCCGGCGGGAGCGTCGCGGCGTTCAGACCCGGTGGTCGTAGACGGCCTCGACGGCCTCGTACGCGGCCTCGCCCGGCACCAGGTTGAGCATGGTCATGCGCCCGCCGCCGCCCTCGACCGGCGCGACGAAGATCTGCCAGCCCCAGTCGGGGCCTTCCGGGGCCGCGTAGCTCCCCGTGAGTCGCACGACGGCGTCGTCCCCCACCGTCCCACTGAAGAGCATCCATGCGGGAGACGCGTGCCACGAGTCGAGCCACACCGCCGACACCCCCTCCTCGCCCGAGCCGCCGCTCAGGAGGAGCAGCCCCTCCTGGGGCGCGTCGCCGTCGGACCACGTGTACGCGAGCGAGACGTACTCGCGCGCCGTGACCGTGACCGACGCGGTCGCGGCCGACGCGACGAACTCGTCGGTCGGGAGGAGGCGCTGCCGATGGACGCCCTGCCACTGCCCCACGAGGGGGGCCAAGCACTCGACGATCCTCATCCCGCCAGCCTACGCAGGGGGCGCGGAGGGCGACAGGGGCGCGCGTGCGCAAGGGGGCTCCGGCGACGCCGGGTCGGAGGTGAGGGCGGATGAGTCGGTCGGTACGCCGGGTTCTGTCCCCGCGCGCGGTTGCCCCCGCACGGGTGACGGCCATCCATCTACGACGTACGTTGCCGCACGCCTCCAGCGGTCTACCCGACTGTGCTTCTCACCAGAGAATCGGGCGGGCCGCCCTCCAACACAGTCTGTCTGACCTTGCTCCAGGTGGGGTTTACCTAGCCGGACCAGTCACCTGGCCCGCTGGTGGTCTCTTACACCACCGTTTCACCCTTACCGCCCACGGCCGGAGCCGTGGGAGGCGGTCTGTTCTCTGTGGCACTGTCCCGCGGGTCACCCCGGGTGGGCGTTACCCACCACCTTGCCCTGTGGAGCCCGGACGTTCCTCGGCGACGCCACGAGGGCGCCGACGCGGCCGCCTGACCGACTCATCCGCTCCCGCAGCCTACACGTCCACGCGGTAGCCCAGCGCGAGCTCGTCGCCGCTCTTGCCGCGGATGCCCCAGCTCTCGGGCGGGCTCTCCAGGATGACGACCTCGAGGTCGTCCGCCGCCAGTCCCAGGAAGGGCGCGACGTCGTCGAACATCGCGGCGATGAGCGCCCGCTTGGCCTCGCGCGAGCGCCCGGTGAAGCACACGACCTCGATCACGAGGTACGCGTCACTGCGCGCCGGTGCGACCAGGTCGCCGTCCTCCATGAGGAGGAAGCGGTGGAACCGCTTGTCCTTCGGGAGCCCCCAGGCGCCGACGACCGCCCGGTGGATCGCGTCGGAGATGTCCTCGCGCTTCATCTCCCAGACCGTGCGGGTGCCGTAGATCTTGACCTGGACCATGCGGCTCAACCTAGTGCCCCTGGCCTCGCGTTCGCCACGGGTGACCATCGCCACGCCGGTGGCGGGCGGGCGCACGTCGGGACCGCCCTAGAGTGGCGGTGTGCTCCTGCTCCTGCCGCCCTCCGAGGGAAAGTCCGTGCCCGACGACGGCGCTCCCCTCGACCTCGCCTCCCTCAGCTCGCCGTCGCTCACCCGGCAGCGCAAGGCCGTGCTCACGGCGCTCGTCGCCGCGAGCAGGCGGCGCGACGCGCTCGATGTGCTGGGCGTGAGCGCGGGGCTCGCCGACGAGGTGGCGCGCAACGTGTCGCTGGCCACGGCACCGACGGCCCCCGCCGCGGAGATCTACAGCGGGGTGCTGTACGCGGCCGCCGGCCTGGCCGACCTGCCGCCCGCTGCTGCCGCGCGGGCCGAGGACTCGGTGCGGATCGTGTCGGCGCTGTGGGGCGCGGTCTCCCCCGCCGACCGCATCCCCGCCTACCGGTTGTCGATGGGCACCAAGCTTCCGCCGCTCGGGGCTCTGGCCCCGTCGTGGCGGCCGCACCTCGCCGCGGCCCTGGACCCGCGGGCGACCGGTGACGTCGTGATCGACTGTCGTTCTGCGCCCTACGCGGCCGCGTGGAAGGTCCCCGCCGGGGCCGAGCATGTCGCCGTGCGCGTGCTGCGCGAGCTCGACGGCAAGCGCAGCGTCGTGTCGCACAACGCCAAGCACACGCGCGGGGTACTCACGGGTCACCTGCTGACCTGTGCCGAGCCCGTGCACACGGCCGAGGAGCTGCTCAAGGCCGCGTACGAGCTCGTCGGGACCGCGCTGCTCGACGCGACGCTGCTGCCCGGGGCGCGTGGCGCGTCGACACTGGAGCTCGTCGTCGCCTGAGATTCCCTCGAAGCCGTGCGACCTGTCGGCGCCGAGCATGCTCGAGGCCGGGACGTCAGCTAACTGAGGTAGAGGTTCCGCGCGGTCCAGAACGAGGTGGAGGTCGATGGGGGCCTCATGGCGACCTCAACCCCGTTCTCGGCACCGGGCGCGCACTGGCGAGCGGCGGGCTCAGGGTTCGCTCGGGCACCCGACGACGGTCAGCTCGGTGGTCCCGTCGGCCCACAACCGCACGATGCTCACCGACCCCGGCGGCACCCTGAAGCCCGCCCATCGCGAGGGCGGCGCCTCGATCGCCCGCCCGACGGCGGCGCGCACCTGCACCGCGTGACCCACCACGACCACGGTCCGGCCGGTGCCCTGCGCGAGAAGATCCTGCAGCCCTGCCCAGACGCGGTCGCCCACGTCGGCCATCGACTCCCCGCCCGGCGCGACCTCGGTGCCCGAGACGAGCCACTGCTCGGGATGCCCGTCCCAGCGCTCGGCGATCTGCCCGGCCGTCAGCCCCTCCCACTCGCCGAAGTGGACCTCGGCGAACCGTTCGTCGGTGCGGACGTGCAGTCCCAGTCGGCGGCTCACGGCCCGCGCGGTCTCCTGCGCCCGAACCATGGGGGACGCCACGATCTCGGTCGGCTTCGGCAGGTCCGTCCAGCGGTCCCGGCCGATGCGGTAGATCAGGTCGGCCGCCTGGGCAGCCTGGACCCGACCCCGCGCCGTGAGCGACGGGCCCGGCACCGAGGAACCCGAGTAGGCACCCGCGACCGTGAGCGGCGTCTGGCCGTGCCGGACCAGGACGACGGTCAGCGGCTCGGCGCCGTCGAACCGGGCACGGGCGCCCGAGGGGCGGGTCGGCGTGTCGAAACCAGGGCCAGCGGCGACGGCGCCGGGCGCACCGCTCGCGTCGGCCGGCTCCTCGAATGCCGGGTCCGTGTTTGCCTGCACCTGGTCGGTCACAGGTGTGATGTCGGCCGCCTGGTAGTCGTGGGCGATCTCGCCGCGCGAGTCCATGACCTGGTTCGCGAGGGCGTCCGCATCGGAGTTGTCGGCCCGCGGCACCCACTCGTACGTGACCTGAGACGGTGGCAGCACCTGGGCCGCCTCGGCCGCGAGCCGCCGCATGTCCTCGTGCTTGATCTTCCAGCGCCCCGACATCTGCTCGACGACGAGCTTGGAGTCCATGCGCACGACCACGCGCGCCTCGGGGTCGATCTTCCGCGCGGCGTCGAGCCCCGCGACGAGCCCCGAGTACTCGGCGACGTTGTTCGACACGATGCCGAGGTAGCGGGCTCGCTCGGCCAGCACTGCTCCCGTCGCGGCGTCGCGGACGAGCGCGCCGTAGCCCGCTGGTCCGGGGTTTCCGCGCGATCCGCCGTCCGCCTCGACGATCAACGTCCTGCCCATTCCTCGTCCTCCACGTCTGCCATCGTCCTGTCGATCCGCTCGATCGGTGTGCCCGGCCGGTCGGTGTGCCCGGCCGGTCGGTGCCCGGCCGGTCGGTGTGCCCGGCCGGTCGGTCTGTCCGGCCGGTCTGTCCGGTCGTCCGTCCCGGGCGAACGTCGCTGTCCGGACCCCAGCTGCGTCACAGTTCATGGCCGGGGCCCGCACCGAGCGGTCGCCTCAGTGTTCCTCGCGCGGGCTGCTGGCGTCGAACCGACGGCGTTGATGGCACCTCCTGCGGCGACTGGCTGGCCGGGTCGATGGCAGGCACCGAGATGCTGTTCGTTGTCGCTCGTGGGTGCGACCGGGCGACAACGAGCAGCATCTCGTCAGTCGAGGGGTTCGGTGACGAGGCGGGAGCGGGCTTCGTGGATGGTCAGGGGTGGGGCGGTGGTGGTGGTCGTGGCGGTGCCGGTGATGGGGGTCCAGGTGGTGGTGCCCGTGATCTGGAAGCGCCCGTGCCAGGTCGTGCCCAACGTGATGGTCGCGGTCGCTTCCTGGGCGTAGACGTGGGCGACGGTGTGCTCGGGATAGGGCGCACCAGGGTCGGTCGTGGTGCGCGCGGCGGTGCCGTCGTCGTAGTCCCACGTGTACGTCGCCGGGGTGGCCTCGATCGTGACCGGGATACCCAGCAACGTGGTCGCGAACACCTGCGGGGCCGGGCTGGTGTAGGTGATCGTGTCGACGTTGACCAGGGTCCACCCGTCCGGCGGCTGGATCGTGATCGGGGACGGAGCGATCGTCAGACGCTGGAACTCGGCCTCGACCAACGGCGCCAGGTCGACCGCGGTCAGACAGTCACCCGGGTCAGCCGGGTCCTGCAGCTCCCACCGCGACAGATCGCTGATCGTGCCATCAGGGTTGTTGACCCAGGTCTGCTTGAAGATCGGGTCCAACGCGACCTGACCCGCCTCACACGTGACCGCCAACGCCCCCTCACGCTCCCCCGCCCTGCACGCCCCCACCTGCCCCTTGGTCGTCGGGAAGTCATCGGTGAAACAGACCGACGCGGGCATCCGCCGATACTCCTCCGACGCCGGCGAACCATCCGCATTCCGCGGCCGATGCGCCGACCCATCAGCCGAGACATCAGTCGCTCTCAGAACGACGGAGTCGTCCTCGGCGTCACCGGAGATGCTTGCCGCTGCCGCAACGACCGCAGTCGCGTTCACGATCACCAGTGCGAGGGCGGCAATCACAAGGTGCCGTAGCCCCCTCATGAAGCGGTCACGTCAGTGGACACGCCAGCAAGACGCCACTTCTCTCCGTCGTGGATCAGTTCGGCGCGCAGCACTGAGTCCTCCGCAGCCGTCTCCTCCAACACCGCACCGGTGGGCGAAACCACGGTAGAGCTGGCTTGTTGTACCCGAACATCTACGGGGTAGCCAGCATAGAGAGTGTCCAAGGGGTAAACCTCGAGGACTTCGACCGTGACTGCACCGCCCAGATACTGGTTACCGGCCGATACGTACCCAGCAACATGGTCGAGTACGGCACTACAGAATTCGCATGTCTCCCTCAACGAGACCTGCTCCCACTCCGTCAGGTCACCGGTCGCCATGACATACGGGTACAGCTCCAGGAAGTACGTCGCCGCCGCAGCCGCCCCGACCTCGTCGGTACGGTCCATGTCCGCCGGCCGCTCGGGCTTGACCGGCCCCGTCGGAGTCGGAGTCGGCGTCGGGTTCGGGGTCGGGCTCGGCTCCTCACTCACCACCGGCGCCGAAGACTCGACCGCCGGCCCAGGCGAAGAACACCCTGCCACCAGGCCGGCGAGCACCGCGACCACCACCACCAGCGCACCCCTACGCCGTCGTGCACCTGCAGCGGAAGCACGACCGCTTCCCGGACCAACCCCGCCCACGAACCCCATGGCACGCCCTCGACCACGCCCGACCAACCCCTGCGAACCCATCCCTGCCCCCTCGGTAGGTACCCGGCACAGGGCCACACCGCCCCCACCTCCAAGGAACCTAACGGGTCAAACCACCCCACCGGAACCCCTCGTCCCAGGCTGTGGACAACCGCCCCCACCCGCACCGGCACCGGCACCCCGCAGCCGGACCACGCCCGGCACCCGGGCACCGGGCACGAGCCGAACATGCGGCTACCGTCGCCCGACCATGCGGTTGACGTCCCTGTCGGGCCGAAACCCGACGCCAACCGCATGCTCGGCGCCAAGACCCTCGAACCCGAGACCGGGCACGACCACGACCTTCCCCGCCTTCGACCACGACCTTGAGGCCGCCAACCGCCCCGAGACGGCCTCAACCCCGTTCTCGACACCCGCTAGCCCCCAAGGGGGGCTGTGCCGGAGAGCAACCGAGGCCCCACCCCCGGACAGTCGGGGGCAGGGCCTCGGGCCACGGAAGGTCGACGTCAGGCGTCGAGCCGCACCAGGATGCGGGAGCACTCCTCGCAACGCGCGACCTGCTCGGGCGCCTTGGCCTTGATCGCGGCGACGTCGGACGGGTTGAGCTCGAGTCGGCAGCCCTCGCAGCGGCGGCCGTTGAGCACTGCGGCGCCCAGGCCGCCGAGCTGGTTGCGCAGGCGGTCGTAGAGCGTGACGAGGCCGGCGTCGATCCCGTCGGCGGCCTTGGCCCGTGCGGCGCTCACGGTCGCGACCTCGGCGTCGATCTCGGCGAGCTGCGCGTCGCGCTCGGCCTCGACCTCTCGCTTGGCGGCGACGAGCTCGTCGTTGGCGGAGTCGAGCTTGGCGAGCGCCTCCTCGTGGGCCTCGAGGCGCTCCATGACACCGAGCTCGATCTCCTCGAGGACCTCCTGGCGGCGGGACAGCGACTCGAGCTCACCGACGAGCGCCTGGGCGTCCTTGGCGCCGACCTGGCCCGAGTCGAGGCGGGTCTGGTCACGGGTCGCACGGTTGCGGACCTGCTCGACGTCTCCCTCGGCCTTGGTGAGCTCGCGCTTGAGGTCGCTCACGGCGGTGCGCGAGGCGACGAGCGAGGTGCTGAGGTCGGAGATCTGCGCGTCGAGCTCCGCGATGCGGGCGATCGAGGGCAGGGAGGCGCGCTTGTGCGTGAGCTGCTGCAGGCGGGTGTCGAGTGCCTGGACCTCCAGCAGTCGTCGCTGGTCCTCGGGGGGTGCAGTGCTCACAGGGTGCGTTCCTTTCGATGCAGTTGTGGGGCGCCGGGTCAGGCGCGGGGCGCGGAGCCGATCCGGGCGGTCCAGGGGTCGGTCCGGCGGACGCTCACGCGGGTCTCCACCGTACCCGCATCTGCGAGCCGTTCCGTCAGGTCGGCGGCCGCGTAGCGCAGCCAGGGCCATTCGCTCGCGAAGTGCGCGACGTCCACGAGGAACGGCCCGCCCGCCTCGCCCGCCTCGAACTCCGCGCGCTCGCGCAGCTCGGAGGCGGGGTGGTGGCGCAGGTCCGCGGTGACGTAGACGTCGGCCCCCGCGCTGCGGACGGCGTCGAACAGCGAGTCCCCCGAGCCGCCGACGACGGCCGCGGTGCTCACGGTCGCGTCAAGGTCGCCCGCGACGCGCACTCCTTGCTCGGTCGCGGGCAGGGCTGCGGCGACGCGCTCGGCGAAGGCGCGCAACGTCGTCGGCTCCTCGATGCGGCCCACACGACCGATGCCGGTCTCCACGAGGTGCGTGGCGCCGTCGGGCCCGGCAGCCCCGGATCCGGACGCCGGGACGAGCGGGGTCCGGTCCACGAGGCCGATCGCGTCCGCGAGCGCGTCGGCGACCCCGCGCGGTGCGGCGTCCGCGTTGGTGTGCGCGACGTACAGCCCGATCCCTGCCCGCACGAGGCGGTGCACGAGGTAGCCCTTGAACGTGGTCGCGGCGATCGAGTGCACGGGCCGCAGGAAGAGCGGGTGGTGGGTCACGATGAGGTCGGCACCCCACTCGATCGCCTCGTCGGCGACGGTCGCGACGGGGTCGACAGCGAAGAGGATCTTGCGCACGGGCTGGGCCGGGTCCCCGGTGACGAGCCCGACGGCGTCCCACCCCTCCGCGGTCGACGGCGGGTAGAGCGCCTCGAGGGTCCGGACGACGTCGGCGAGCGTGGGGTGTGCGGTCACGGGTCCAGGCTATCCGCCGCGGGCCGGCGACGACGCGCGCCGAGCGACCCCCAGGACCTACCGTGAAGGCATGGGACAGCACTACGTGCGCGCCTCCCCGGCCGGACCACTGGGGTCTGCGGTCGGCTCGATCCTGGGCTACGAGATCACGGACGAGGCCCCCTCGGTCCACCGTGGGCTGCCCTCGCCGTGGCTGACGTTCGTCATCAGCCTCGACGGTCCTGTCCCCACCGCGACGGGCCCAGGTGACGCGCCGCTGCACCGGTACGCCTCGCTCGTCGGGGGGCTGCACCTGTCCCCCGCCTACATCCATCAGCCCGCGCACCAGGAGGGCGTCCAGCTCGCGCTCGACCCCCTCGCGAGTCGCGCGCTGCTCGGCGTGCCGCCTCGCGAGCTGGGCATGGTGACTGACGCCGACGACGTGCTCGGCCCCCTCTCGCGCGACCTGCGGGAGCGGGTCGGCGAGACGGCGTCGTGGGACGAGCGACTCACGCTCGTCGCCGAGGCGTTGCGTCGCGTGGCCACTGCCCGCACCCCTGGCCACGGACACGTCCGGGTCGAGGTCGCCGAGGCCTGGCGCCACATCCTGCGCAGCAACGGCCGGTTGTCCGTGCCCGACGTCGCCGCGCACGTCTGGCTCAGCCCTCGCCAGCTCACGTCGCTCTTCTCGGCCGAGCTCGGTCTGA
This sequence comes from Oerskovia jenensis, assembly GCF_016907235.1. Lineage (NCBI taxonomy): Bacteria > Bacillati > Actinomycetota > Actinomycetes > Micrococcales > Cellulomonadaceae > Oerskovia > Oerskovia jenensis. Next base: position 4,367,778 of record NZ_JAFBBO010000001.1, on the reverse strand, counting down.
GCCCCGGTGCAGCGTGCCGCCTGGTCCGGTTCGACGCGGCCAGGGACGAGGTGCGCGCGGGGTTCCTGTCGCCGTCGGGCCCGCACCTCGCGGACGTCGCGGCCCGCACCGGGTACGCCGACCACTCCCACCTGGTGCGTGACTTCCACGCGTTCGCGGGCCTGAGCCCGACGGCGTGGCTCGCCGAGGAGCGCGCAAACATCCAAGCCGGGGGTGGCGCACCGCGAGCAGGCTGAGCTCATGGACACGTACACGACACAGGCACCCCCGGCTCAGGTCTGGCCCACCCTCCAGGCGCACGACGCGTCCGGGCTGATCGACTTCCTCGTCGACGTGGTGGGCTTCCGACGCAACACGGTCATGACGGGCGACGGGGGCGTCGCGCACGCCCAGCTCGACTGGCCGCCGGGCGGCGGCATCATGCTGGGCTCGTTCAAGCCCGACGGCGAGTGGTCACGTCCGCCGGGCACGTTCGGCGGGTACGTGGTCGCCGGGGCGCTCGGCAGCGGGACGGGGATCGAGGAGATCGCAGACCGGGCGGAGCGCGCCGGCGCGGTGCTCACTCCCCTGCGCGAGACCGACTACGGCAGCCGTGAGCTGGTGCTCGCGGACCCCGAGGGCAACCTCTGGTCGGTCGGGACGTACCGGGGCGAGCCGCGGGCCGCCTGAGCGAGAGCGCTACTTCGCCTGCGAGTAGTCGTCGACGATCGCGACCGTGAGCGGGAAGTCGACCGGGAAGTCGCCGAAGAGCAGCTTCCCGGCCTCGGTGCCCGCGGCCCGGATCTCGGCCGCGACCTGCTCGGCGAGCTCGACCGGGGTGTGCACGATGATCTCGTCGTGCAGGAAGAAGACCATGTGGGGCTGGTCGGCGAAGGGAGTCGGGGCTCGTCCGGGCGTCGCGGCCCGAGGCATGGCGGCGAGGCGACCGCGCAGCGACGCCATCCAGCACAGCGCCCACTCGGCGGCCGTGCCCTGCACCACGAAGTTCCTGGTGAACCGGCCCCACGCGCGGGTCTGGCTGCGGGCGCGGGACTGGGCGTCGCTCGACGCGGACTCGTCGTACGCGCTGCCCTGCGTCTCCTCCCAGCCCGACCCGGGCGGGGGCGAGCTCCGGCCGAGGCGCGTGGTGACGATCTCGCCGCGCTCCCCCGCCCGTGCGGCCTGCTCGACGAGGTCGAGCGCGCGCGGGAACGCCTTGGCGAGCCGTGGCAGCATGAGCCCGCTCTCTCCCGTGGTGCCGCCGTACATGGCGCCGAGCATCCCGATCTTGGCCTGGGCGCGCGTCTCGACGGCGCCCGCGTCGACGATGCCCTGGTACATGTCTCCGCCGCGCCCGGCCTCGGCCATGACGAGGTCCCCCGAGAGCCCCGCGAGCACCCGGGGTTCGAGCTGCGCCGCGTCGGCGACGACGAGCGTCCACCCGGGGTCTGCGACCACGGCCGAGCGGATCTGGTGCGGGAGCTGGAGGGCTCCTCCGCCGTTGGCGGCCCAGCGCCCGGTCACGACCCCCCCGACGACGTACTCGGGCCGGAAGCGTCCGCCTCGCACCCAGGTGTCGAGCCAGTTCCAGCCGTTGGCGGTCAGCAGGCGGCTGAGCTTCTTGTACTCGAGCAGGGGTGCGACGACCGGGTGGTCCACACGTTCCAGGTCCCACTTGCGGGTCGACTTGACGCCGACGCCCGCGTACTCGAGGGCCTTGAGGAGCTCGGGGGCCGAGTCGGGGTTGAGCGCGGGCGCGTCGAGCGCCGCGCGCACCCGCTCGGCCAGGGCTTCGAGCCGTGCGGGGCGCAGGCCGAGCGGTGGCCTGGCCCCCAGGGCTCCGGTGAGCATCGCGTCGTGCAGGTCCTCGCGCCAGGGCAGCCCGGCGTGGCTCATCTCGGCGGCCACGAGGGCGCCCGCGGACTCGGCCGCGAGCAGCAGCCGCAGCTGTCCCGGGCCCGACGACGTCGCGACCGCCTCGAGCTGTCGGCGCAGCTCCCCGACGGGGTCGGGTGGGGAGGCGTCCCGGGGGGCGCCGAGGTCGAAGAGAGCGTCGGGGCGCTCGATCCCCGGCACGGGGACCGTCGGGACGGGGAGCATGTCGTCCCACGCGTCGCGCGGCCCGCGCGCCAACGGTGTACCCGACGTGAGGACCGAACGCCGCAGGATGGCCCGGGAGAGACGCAGGTCGTGCGCGCGCTCGACGCGCACGCCCGCCGCGAGGGCGGCCGGGTACCAGAGGTTCGTGTCTTCCCAGACCCAGCGGGTCGCGGGCACCGCGGCCTGGGGCGCGTCGAGGGTGGTCGTGGCCACCGCGGGGCTCGCGGACAGGGGACCGGCGCGCTCGAGGACGGCCTCCGGCCAGGTCGTGCGGCGTGGGGCGGGGTGCAGCCGGCCGCCGTGGGGGTCGAGGTCCTCGACGTCGACGACGACCGGGTCGGCGGACGACGTGCGGAGCGGGACCGAGTACACGCCCCGAAGTCTGCCGTGAGGGTCTGACATCCGGGGCGCCCCGCGTCCCGCCCACCGTGATCACCGGTGCACGCCGTCACGTCACGGATATCGTCGGCAATTCCTGAACGACGGAACCAGAAATCCGGCCGCCGAATGAGAGCATTCTCATTTCCGCCTCTGGGACCGACGAAAGAAAAGCGTCCGGCCACCGACTCGACGTCGGCGACCGGACGCCTTTCCGGCAGTCAGGGATCAGTGCACGTCGACCTCGAACAGGCTCCTGCCGTTGAGCGGCTGTACCGGACGGCTGTTCTCCGGGTGCACCGCGGTGAAGGCGCCGAGCTGCGCCTTCGAGATCATCCGAGGACGCTCGTAGACGGTCCAGAGCACGCCTTCGCTGCACGGCGGCGTCGTGAGCGACCCGTCGTAGCGGATCAGGTCCGACCACGCGGGCACCAGGTGCGCCGGGTTGATCTGGACCGGCTGGGGCGCGACCGACGACGTCGCAGCGGCAGCCGCCGGGATCGCGTCGAAGTAGCCCGCGAGCGCCGCGTTCTCCCGGCCGAGCTCGAGCAGCACCCCGAGCACCGCGAGCTTGCCCTCGGCGCTCTGGTGCACCAGATGGAGCTCCATCGCAGCCGGCTCGCCGTCGATCGTGTGCTCGCTCGGGGTGTGCAGGTGGAACTGCCGGAGCTCGAAGCGGGTCCCGTCGACCGTGATGGCGTTGGAGCCGACCGTGGTCAGGTCGGCCTGGATCGTCTCCCCGGTGTCGCGGACCGTGAACGGGGCGCGCTCGTAGTCGAGCACGGGCGCCTTGACCTTGCGACTCTCCGTGAGGGAGCGCAGCGGGATGTCGACGGGCGACTGCTTGCTCGTGGGCGTCGACGCGCAGGTCGAGGCGATCTCGCCCCAGTGCTCGGGGCCGGTCGCCCCCTCGTAGGACCACCCTCCGCCGGGCGACGCGAGCTCGAGCACGCCCGTCGAGGTGCTCGCCGGGGCGACCGTGCTCGTGGGGGCGCTTGCCGGCGCCGCCCAGGCCGAGACGCCGCCCGTCAGGGCGAGCGCCGCGGCGGTCAGTGGAACGTAGAAAGCTGCGTACTTCGTCATACGGAACTCCGATCACAGGTATCGGTCACACATGGCAGAAGAATCGACGATGCCGAATCCTTCCGGCCGGATACGTCTTCCCCCGTCCGGCCCGCTGGACACTATGCGCACAATTCGTCGACCAATCAGGCACAAACAGAACATCGACAGTTCCGACACCTCATCTTCACATCGCCTGGGGCAACGAAGAATGCACTTCACAGCACCGAAAACTCCGTGACGAAAATGACCAGAACTCTGCGAGGTGCGGATTCACCACGCCCGCCCCTGCCCGTGCCCCTCCCGGGCTACGCGTCCGCGAGCCCCCGCGCCCGTCCGAGCACGAAGCGCGCCCGCAGGAGCATCGAGGTCGTCGCGTCGGTGCTCAGCGCCTCGATCGTGCGGCCGACGGTCACCATCCCGAGGTCGTGGGCGAGCCGTGCACGGTCCTCGAGCACGCTCTGCTGGTGCGCGGTGAGCCTGCGACGTCCGGTCGCCCCGAGCGAGTCCACGACCTCGAGCGCGGGCTCGCACACGCGTGCCACCGGGCCACGGGCCACCGGTTCGGCCACGTGCACCGTCGAGCCCCGGTGCAGCGCCGCGATCCGGGCCCTCAGTCGGCGCAGCGCCGTCCAGCTCACAGCGCGGAGCACGGGGGACATCGACGGCGCGAAGAGCTCGACGCTCCCCTGGCCCGTCCGCAGGAACACACCGACGGGTTCGTCCGCCCCTGTCGAGGCGTCGCGCTCGACGAGGACCGCGACCACCTGCTTGCGCGACGCCACGACCGACAGCAGCGCCTCCACGCTGCGCTCGTGCTCGACGCCCGTGCGCAGGACGTGCGTGACCCCGTCGGCGGCCGTGACGGGCCAGGTGACGTCTCGACGAACCTCGTCGACCCCGACGGCGCCGGTCTCCCGCACCATCACGAGACGGACGCTCCGCCTCGCCCGGCCGAACCCGACCGTTCCTGTCGTCGCGCCGCCCTCGAGGTGCTGCGCGATCGCCCGCAGCTCCCCGACGTCGAAGCCCCCTCGTGGCACGAGGCTCGTGCGCGAGGTCGTGCTGAGGGAGCCGTCAGGTCGCGTCTCCGCCCCCGCGAGCTCGAACGGCCCGCTGCAGACCGAGGCGACCGACACCTTCCAGAGCAGCGGCAGGTCGACGTCGCGGCGGAAGGTCGGGTCCGCACCCGAGGGCCTCGCGACCGTCGCGGTCCGCAGTTCCCGGTGGCGCGTGTCCCAGGCCGTGAGCGTCAGTCCGCGGGCGCCGCTGGGCGCCCGCCACCACCGCACGCCGAGCGGCACGAGGCGGCCCGGGAGCTCGTCGCCGGGTTCCGCGTCGGTGGTCCGGCGCACCGGTGCCCCCAGGAGGTCGGGAAGCGCCGCGACGGGCGCGTCCCTCAGCGCCGCCGCGAGCGCCCACGCCTCGGCGAGGACTCCGAGCGCATCGGCCTCGCTCACGTCGTCGTCGCGGGACGCGAGGCCGTCGACGAGACCGGCCGCGACGAGCAGGAGGCGGTGGAGCAGGACGAGGCCGGTGAGCCGTGCGCGGGCGGCAGCTCCGCGCAGCGTGTCGGCGGCGTCGGCACCGAGGTGGGACAGTCCGGCGTCGACCACGTGCCCGACGACGGCGCTCGCCTCCTCGATCCCCGCACGCTGAGCAGTGGTCAGCTCGCCCGAGCGTTCGGCCTCGATCTCACGCGGCCACGGCCACGACCTGCCCTCGCGGGCGAAGACCCGGACGACGGCCTCGAGCCGGGCCGCGGCCTGGTCCCCGGCAGAGCGTGCTCCGGCGACGACCATGCCCGCGAACCCCGCGGGGGCCACGAAGACGACCTGGGTCGGGACGCCCGCGCCGTCCGCCCACGTGATCGTGAGCCGCGCACCGTCGGCCGCGACCTCGCACGCGGTGGGCACCCCCGGGCCGTCCTGCGCGAGCGCCGCGAGCAGCGCCGCCGGGAGCCGTTCGACGACCCGGCGCAGCGCGGGCCTGCCCGCGGCCCGGTTCACGCCGACGGGGTCGAGCGCGAGGAGGTCGGCCAGGGAGTCCTGGGTGCCCGCGCGGTCGGCGCTGGGGGCCCGGCCCCCGCCGCCACCGGCGTCGACGCTGGTCGGCGCCGGCTCGACGGGCTCGCGCGCACCGACGGGCTCGCACAGGACCGCGTCCGTCGACTCCCCCGACGTCCCACCGGTCACCTGCTCGCGGGCCCACAGGCACGCCGCGACCACGTGCTGGCACACGCCCGCCGTCGGGCACGAGCACGACGCGGCCACCGGGCCCTTGGGCCCGAGCCGCACCTCCGCGCTCCCGCACGCGACCACGACCTCGACCGCGGACTGCGACGTGAGCGACACGTTCCCCGCCGCGAGGTCCTTGCCCGCACGCCGCAGCAGGCCCGCGTTGGCGAGCGCGACGAGCGCGGCGTCGTCGTACCCCGCGAAGACCGCGAGCCAGTCCGGCGTCATACGAGCACCTCCCCGAGCCACTCGGCGAACCGGTCGGGGGTGAGGGCGGCGACGTGCATGCCGCACTCGGCGAGGCGGCGGGCCGTCCCGTGGTCGTAGACGGGCTCGGCCGCCTCGTCGAGCGCCGCGAGCCCCAGCATCCGGACGCCGGACTCCGCGAGCCGCCGCACGCCCGCGAGGAGCTGGGTGACCGAGCCACCCTCCTCGAAGTCGCTCACGAGCACCACGACCGTGCGGCTCGGGTTCGTGACCTGCTGCTCGGCGTAGCGCACCGCCTTGGCGATGTCGGTGCCACCGCCCAGCTGCGCCGTCAGCAGGACCGCGACCGGGTCGTGCGCGAGGTGCGAGAGGTCGACCACGTTGGTGTCGAAGACTGCGAGCCGGACCGTGATCCCCGGCAGCGCCGACATGATCCCCGCGCACACCGCGCTGTAGAGCAACGAGGCCGCCATCGAGCCCGACTGGTCGACGAGCAGCACGACCTCCCAGGTGAGCGTGCGCCGCGCCCTGGACACGAACCGCACGTCCCCCACGATCAGCCGCCCGGACTCCGGGTCGTAGCGCGAGAGGTTGGCCGCCAGCGTGCGCTTGCCGTCGAAGTTCTGGCTGACCTTGTGCATCGAGCGTCGGGACCTGTCCTTGCGCCCGGTGAGCGCGGTCGCGAACTGCGGCCGAAGCCGTCGCACGATGTCCTCCACGACGCGCGCGATGACCGTGCGGAGCCCGGCGGCGGCACGCTCGTCGAGGCGTCCGCGCACCTGCAGCAGCGCGGTCGCGAGCTCACGGCTGGGTTCGAGCGCCTCGGCCGCCTCCGGGTCGGCGAGCAGGTCCGTGAGCTGGTACCGGCTCACGGCGTCGACCTGCATGCGCTCGAACGTCTCGCGCGGGAACAGCGTGCGGGCCTGGCCGAGCCAGTCGAGCGCCGTGAGCGCCGACGGATCGAGGCTCCCTCCGCCGCCACGCCCGCCAGGCCCCTTGCCCAGGCGATGCCCGCGCTCGACGTACTCGCGGTCGTAGAGGTACTGCAGCGCCCGCTCGACCCCCGCGTCCGACGGGTCCTGCGGGAGCTCCTGCGCGGCGTAGCGGCCGAGCACGAGCCGCCAGCGGCGCGCGGCCTCGAGCTCGTCGGCGGACGACGCCGGGAGTGCGGTCGGGACGGTCACGGCAGATTCTCCTGGTCGGGCAGGGTGGTGGTCAGGGTGGTGGTCGGGGTAGCGGTCGGCGTCGGCGTCGGACCGGTGCGCTGGGACGCACTGAAGGCCCACGCGCCGAGCCCGTCGCGCACGAGCATCGCGGTGAGCTCGCGTTCGAGCGCGAGCCCCGCGTGAAGGTCCTGCTCGGTCGCGGCCAGGTGCACGTCGATCCGCTCGGCCCGGGCGCCGGTACGCATCGCGACCTGCTGCGCGAGCCCGTGCGTCTCGGCGGGCTTGAGCCAGGTGAACGCGCGGCGCAGGTCCGGCAGCACGGCCAGGAACGCGTCCCCGTCGAGGCCACGGAGCCCGGCGTGGACGGCGTCGAAGAGCTCGGGGGTGTGCAGCAGGAGGTCCGGGGCGACGCGCAGCAGCCCGCCCAGGAAGCGGACCGCGGAGACCGGGTCCGCACCCGGGCTGAGCTGGGCACGCGCCTCGCCGACCAGGACGTCGTCGTCGAGGGAGTCGTCGGTCGCGGCGAGCGCCACGAGGGCACCTCGAACGCCGGGGGCCGTGCCGCGGTCCTCACGGAGCCGGGAGAGCTCGCGGAGCACGGGTTCGGCCCGACCCGTCGTGCGCGGGGCGGCCTCACCCGCCGGCGACGAGTCCCCGCGGGGGTGCGCGCCGCCGTCGGGCATCGGTGCGAGCGTGGCGCGGCTCGCCTCCCGCAGGAGGTCGCGCAGGGCCACGAGCGTCCCGACGGCGGCGGGTTCCGCGTCCGCGTCGACCGCGCCGAGGCCGGGCACGAGGTAGGCGACGGTCGCGAGGCCGTGGTCGAGCAGGTCCAGCAGGTCGTCCGCGTGGTCCTCCAGGCCCAGCTCGACGCGCGCGTCCCACAGGTCCACGAGGCGGTGCAGCCCGCCCACGACGGACTCGAGCGACGGGTCGACGTCGAGCGTCGAACGCAGGAGAGCGACCAGGCGGTCGAGGTGCTCCGAGAGCCCCGCCACGACGGCCTGGGCCACGAGGCGAGCGACGCCGAGCGCCGATCGTCCCGTCGTCGCGAGCTCGAGCTCGAGGCGGTGGAGGCGGTGCACCGCGACGGCGTCGAGGGTCGCGCCCACGTGCGACAGCTCGACCAGGGACGCCTCGACGAGGGGCGTCCAGGCATACTCCCACTCCTCGATCAGGAGCCCCAGGCCGCGCCCGGCGACGTGGTCGGGTCCCGAGACCTGGTGCGCGAACCCGCTCCCGACGAAGTCCATGAGCGACAGGAACGCCCGGCGCTCCCGGTGGCGGGGCGTGCGGCGGGCGTCGAGGCGCGTGCGACGCGGCGTCGAGTCGGTCACCACGAGCCGCAGCTCCTCGGCCCGTTCCCGCGCCCGCTGCACGAGCGGCGGCGAGGCGGTGCCCGGGGGCACCTCGCCGAGCGCGCGCCCGCCGAACACCTCGGCGACCGCCTGCCCGAGCGGGCGCCCGATGCCCACGTCGAGCCCGCCGTCGTCCTTGACGAAGCACGACGTGAGCGCGTCGAGGAGGTCCGTGCGTCCCGGCCACGGGCGCTCGCGCAGGTCCGCGAGCCGGGCCGCCTGCTCGGCCGCCGACGCGATCTCGGCCAGGCTCACCTGCGCCCCGCGCGCGGTGGCCGCCGCCGCGACGTCGACGAGCAGCGACGTACCCAGCGCGCGCGGCCCACCCGGTTCCCGGTGCGCTGCCCAGAGGCGCTCGTAGAAGCCCGGCGACGGCATGCCCGCGCCGTAGCCCCGCAGGCCGTCGAGCCGTTCGTGGTCGTAGCGGATGAGCCAGGCGTCGGCCGACGCGGGCGGGCCATAGCCGCCGGCCGGACGGCGGCTCACGACCGCCTCGCCCTCGGGCGCCCCGGTGAGGGCCTCGACGAGCGCGAGCGTGTGGAACGCACCCGTCACCACGACCACGGGCCCCTCGACCCGGGCCCGGTGCTCGGCGACACGGGCCGACATGAGGGCCTCGCGCGCGAGCGACCCGTCGGCGTCCAGCACCTCCTCCTCGTAGTCCAGACGCGCGAGCCCTGCCCAGGCGAACACGTCGTCGAAGAGCTCGCGCCAGTCCGCGAGCTGCTCGCTCGTGCGCGCCTCGAAGAGGTGGTCCCACACCTCGTCGTGGTCGCGGCACCCCAGTCGCTCGGCGATCGCGGTGATCGTCCGCGAGTGCGCGAGGTTGCGCTCGGACTGGAGCGTGCGGGCGAACGCGTCGCCGTCGGCGCCCTCCGGGGCGTCGCCGGCACCGCCGGGCGCGCCCTCGACGCTCTCGCCGTCGTCGGGCGGGCGCCGCCCGGACGCGTCGCCGGGCCGCTCGCCCGCCGCACGCGCGACCCACGACCGGTCGACGAACGCGACCTCGGCGCCCAGACGTGCCCCGGCGCGCAGCGCGACCCACTCGGGCGAGAACTCGGCGAGCGGGTAGAAGCCCGCGCCGCCGCCGTCGGTGCCCAGGCTCAGGACCGCGACGGGCGGGCGCGTGCGCGGGTCGAGCAGCGCGGGCAGGAGGCGCCCGTACTCCTCGGGTCCCTCGACGAGCACGACGGCGGGTCGCACCTCCTCGATGAGTGCCCCGACCGCGAGCGCGCACGCCGGGCTGTGGTGGCGCACGGGAGCGAGGTAGATCCCGTCACCACGCAACCGCTCGACCGCCGCAGCGGCCGCCCGCATGCGCGCGGGCGCCCGTCCCCACGCCACCCGTGCCGAGGTCTGCGCTACTGCCACAGGGACTCCGCCGCGGACAGGAAGGACTTCCAGCGCGGGTCACGGCGTGCCCGTTCGCGCACGACGTTGTCGACGTAGTGCCGCAGACGTCGGGCGTCCTCCTCGTCGCCCTTGGAGGCCACGCCCGCGAGCTGGCGCGCGACCTCGGCCGGGGTCACGGTGCCGTCGCCCAGGTAGCGGGCCTCGAGCGACGCGGCGACCGCGACGTTGACGGCCTCGGCCGTCGACATGACGGTCTCGGGGCGCTTGACGGGTGCTCCGTTGCTCGTGGCCCCGGTCCGCAGGTCCTGGAACGCCGTGACGAGCACGTCCAGGACGTCTCGCGCGAGCGGCGGGCGCTCGTTCGCCGGGCCCAGCTCGGCCGTGAGCTGTGCCTCGATGAGGTCGATCTCGAACTGGCGGTCCGTGAGGGGCTTGATGGTCTCGAAGTTGAACCGGCGCTTGAGGGCCGCCGACATCTCGTGGACTCCCCGGTCCTTGAGGTTCGCGGTCGCGAGCACGTTGAAACCCGGCCTGGCCGAGACCCTCGCCTCGCTGCCGAGCTCGGGGATCATGAGCTGCTTCTCGGAGAGGATCGAGACCAGGGTGTCCTGGATCTCGGGGGCACAGCGCGTGATCTCCTCGAACCGGACGACCTTGCCCGCGCTCATGGCCTGCTGGACCGCCGACGGTACGAGCGAGCGTTCGCTCGGCCCCTCGGCGATGAGCAGCGCGTAGTTCCACGAGTAGCGGATGTGGTCCTCGGTCGTGCCCGCAGTGCCCTGGACGGTGAGGTTCGACGTCCCGCTGACCGCCGCGGCGAGGAGCTCCGAGAGCATCGACTTCGCGGTGCCGGGCTCGCCGACGAGCATGAGTCCCTGACGGCCGAGCAGGGACACGACGGCACGGTCCACGAGGGGGTCGTCGCCGTAGAACTTCCGTCGCACCCCGAGCTCTGCGTCGCCCACGACGAAGGTGCGCACGGCCCGTGGACTGAGCCGCCACCCGGGGGGCAGCTCGGAGCCCTTGGCCCGGTCGGCCGCTTCGAGGACTGCGAGCTCGTCCGCGAAGCGCACCTCGGCGGGTGGGCGGATCTCCTGGGCAGGGGCACGGTCGAGGACCTGGGGTCCGTCGTCCTGCGTGGTCGCGCTCGCGACGGTCACCATGCGCTCTTCTTCTCCCACTCGGCGTCGAAGCTGCCACCGGCAGCGACGGTCAGGTAGTCGCGGTAGGACTCCGCGACCAGGACGGGCGGCAGGTCCGCGAGGCGGGCCTCCGCGCTCTGCCCGTACGCCCGGGTCGAGCGGCGGAACACGAGCTCGGTGATCGCCGCGGCGATGTTCTCCTCGGGCAGGAACGCGCCCGTGAACTCGATGACCGCCGTGATCCCGACGCTCGGGTACGCCTTCTCGTAGCCCGAGAACCAGCCGCCGTCCTCGGCCTGGCTGCGCGCGTAGCCGAGCTTGGTCGCACGCCCACGGACCGTGTAGCTGTCAGTGAGCCATCCCTTGCGGTCGCTGATCGAGGTCGCCTTGCCGTCCGTGACGGGCACCGTCACCTCGAGCTGGTCGAACAGGGGCGTGATCTCGTAGTCGGCCAGGTGCTCGCGCCAGCGGCTCGTCTCCTCGTCGCCCAGCAGCACACCGTGCGCGACCGAGACCGTCGCGCCCTCGGCGAGGGTCACGTCCTCGTCGTCGGCGTCGATGAGGGCTCCCCCGTCCCCGGGGCGGAACGCGCGCTGTCCCGGGCCGGGGTTCTCGAGCCACACCAGCCGGGCAGCGAGCCGGGACATGATCGGGTGTCCCGCCACGAACTCCAGCCAGTCGGCGACGGGCCACTCGCGGCCCGTGCACATGGCCTCGTAGAGGCGCTGGGTCTGGAGCGCGACGACAGCCTTGAGCTCCTTGCGGCTCGTCGAGAGCTGCGCCTTGGCGGCCTTGACCTGCTCCGGGTCGTCGTCCGCGCGGGGCGCGGGCAGCGCCTTGACGACCTTGCCCGCCTCGTTGGTGAGCTCGAGCGTGAACGTGGGCGAGATGCGCCCCGTGTACTCGCGCGACCCGAGGTCGAGGTGCAGGATCCCGTCGTCCTCGAAGCCCGCGGTCTGCACGGTGCGGTCGGCGAGCTCCTGCGCCGACCAGCCCCGGCGTTCGGCCAGGTCCTCGACGAGCTGTTGAGCGGTCGCCTGGACCGTGGCCTGGCGGTGACGGCGCGCCACGGACAGCAGGAGCTGGATCGACGCGGGGTCGCCGTTGGCCGCGAGCGCCCGGACGAGGGCCTCGATCTGCGCGCGGCGCGTGATGTGGGCCTTGAAGTACTGCTGGACCGAGCGCGTCAGGTCGACGCCCGGCATACCCACGGTGAGTGCGAGCAGCCCCTTGTCGGCGATGGCCGACCCGAGGTAGTTCGCCTGGTGCTCGCGGAACGCGTCCTGGTGGTGCTGGTCGACGGTCCGTGCGGCCTCGGCCTCGTAGTACTGGGGGTGCTGCTTGTACCAGTGCTGGTAGCGGTCGTACCGCTGCTGGGCCTCGCCGTCCGCGTAGGCCCTGCTCTCCTCGGCCGTGGGGCCCTGGGTGTCCTTGCCGATCCACGCGTCGAGCACGAACCGGCCGAGCGCCGCGCGGCTCTCGTCGTCGAGCAGCGACTCGTAGCGCGCGATCAGGCCCAGCCCGCTGGGGTCCTTGAGCTTGACCGCGAGGACGACCCACCACCGCACGACCTCGACGGGTACGGGGTCGCCGTCGGCGGCCCAGCGGAGCGCGGGCAGACCGTCGAGCGGGAACCACGCCATGCTCGCGGGCGCCTTGGCCTTGAGCCCCTTGGTCGCCTCGGCGAGCAACGCCGCCGGCGCGAGCTCGGGGGCGATGTCGTCGCCGAGTGCCTCGAGGGCCCCGAGGAGCGCGGCGCGGGCCACCTCGCGACGTTCCTTGGCGAGCGCGGTCCGCAGCGCCGGGACCGCGGCCGGGTCGCCGAGCCGCTGGAGCCAGACGGCGGCCGTGACGCGGATCTCCGCCTTGCCGTCGCGCAGGCCCTGCTCGGCGAGGTCGCGGGCACCGACGTGCGACTCGAGCACCTTCTGCGCCGCGACCCGGTGCGTCTTGCCCTCCCCGAGCGCGAGCTCGGCCAGTCGCGGGAGGTAGCGGTTCGGGATGACGGGGAACGCGCCGAGGATCGTGAGGGCGACCTCGAGCCGCTCCGAGCGACTGTACGCGTCGACCGTGCTCGACGGCCGCAGCCCCAGGATCGTGTCGAGCGAGCGCGGGTGCTCGGCGAAGTAGGGCCACAGGTGCTCGGGGGCGAACGTCCCGCGGGCGAACCAGGAGTCGAACACGAGCTCGGCGACGGCCGACTCGGAGTCCTGGACGCCCGCTCGCTCGACGCCGTCGGCCAGGACCCGGAGGTCGACCGCGATGTCCGTCGTCGCGTTGAGCTGGTACCAGGGATAGCGCTGCCTGCCGCCGCCGTGCGAGCGCGCGAAGCGGATGTCGTGCAGCATGGTCAGGCCGTCGAGCCGGCCCCGGATCGCGGGGGCCTGGAGCTCGAGGAGCACCTTGTGTGGGGGCACCTTGGTCAGGGCGCCCGAGAGATACTGCGCGACCTGCGCGAGGTGGTCGTCGGTGATGCCCGCGAGGTCCTTGACGGCTCCGCGGGCGTGCGACAGCCGCCAGCCCTGGGCCTCGGCCTTGGGCAGCGCCTCGAGCGTGGCGAGCTCGTCGCGGTTCGCGGCCAGCTTGCGGTCGACCGCGTCGCGGGCCGAGCGCACGAACGCGTCGCCGAGGACGACCTCGGGCAGGGGCGTGAACGGCGGGACGGCGAGGGGCTCGTCGACCACGACCGTCGCGACGTCGAGCGCGGTGGCGCGTTCGATCGCGTTCGACAGCAGCGTGCCGCGAGCGCCCTTGCCGTCGGCGGCGTGCGCGCGCCGCAGCGCGTCGATGCCACCCTCGACCCCCACGAGGTGGGTCACGATGCCGGCGAGCCGGCTCGCGGGCATCGTGGCGAGAAGGGGTTCGAGGAGCTCGACCTGGCGCTCGGCGGGCAGGGCCGCCAGGTTTCCGGCCGCCTCCTCGCGCACCGACTTGGCGTTGTCGGTCGCGAGCTGCGCGACGAGCCCGACGAACGCGTCCAGCGCAGCGGTCCGGGTTCGCAGGAACTGCAGGAGCTCGACCTTGCCGGTCGCGCGCAGCAGGGGTGCGACCACGGCCACGGCACCCGTGTGGGCGACCAGGTACTCCTCGACACCGGGCTGCGTGGTGAACACCGCGAGCGGGTCGCCGTAGTAGTCCGCGGTGACCGGGCGGTCGAAGATCCCGGCCACGACTGCCACGGGGATGCTCTCCTCGGCCATGCCGCCGTCGCGCAGGATCGCGGTCAGGAGCTCGGGCGTCCACTGGCTGCGGACGCCCGGCTTGCCGTTCTTGCCCTGGGTGCGCCGGTCGCCGCACGTCTTGGCGACGTCGGTCAGGAGGGCCGCGAACCAGGCGGGAAGCCTGTCCGAGGCACGCGAGACGTCGGGCGAGACCGCCGCGAGCAGGCGGCCCATCCGGACGAGCGCGTCGACGCCCACGGACTCGGTGAGCGTGTAGAGGTTGCTGCGGGCCGTGGCGCCCTTGGAGACGTTCCAGCCGGGCACGCGCTCCTTGATCGCCTTGTCCTCGGCCTGCGTCGTGTAGGTCCAGACGCCCAGCGTCGCGGGCCGGTTGAGCAGGCGGTCCGCGGCGTCGTCGGTGCGCTGCGACAGCTCGGTCACGAGCTCCGGTCCGTCGCCCGTGTGGACGTAGGCGACCGCGCGGGCTCCGAGGCCTTCGGTGTCCGCGTCCAGGATCTTCAGTCCGTCGACCAGTCGAGCCGAGGGCTCGGCGCGTCGCCGCCCCTCCGTCCTACCACCACCCTCGACCGCACCGTCGTGGTCTCCCTGGAGCCAACCCTTGATCTTGTCGAGCACGCGTCCCACCGTCTCCTCCGGGCCGCCGGACCACGTCCGGAGGCCGCCGCGCTCCGTCGGCACGGCGTCGTCGGTCACAGTAGGAGACGCCACCGACACGCGTCGATGCTGTCAGTGGAGAACGAGCGGGTGATTCGCCGTGCGGCGCACCACGAGGCACATCCTCTTGGCCCGACGGCGTCGATCACCCACCCCGTCGGGGCGGACGGCTGGACGCGAGAAAACTCCGGCTAGTGGTCTCGCAGAACCTGGTGCGTCATGAACCATGCCGCGATCTCCGAGCGCGAACGGACCTGCAGCTTCGTGAAGAGTCGTCGGACGTACGTCTCGATGGTGCGCTCGCTGACCTGAAGCCGCTGCCCGATCTGATAGTTGGTACAGCCCTGCGCGACGAGATCGGCAACCTCGAGCTCCCTGTGGCTGGCAGGCGTCGTCGCCCGCGCAGGGTCCGCGCCGGTTCGAGGGGGCATCGACAGGGCTGCCGCGACGGCGAACGAGTCCTGGCCGAGCCGCACGACGACCCCGCTCTCCACCAGCTCCTCGAGAGCCGCGCGAATGCGCCTGTCGGAGAGGACGAGAAGAGGCTCGAGCACTGCCGGGCCGAACGGGCTGCCTGCGAATCCTGCCGCGACCATGACCGCAGTGCCCTCGTCCGAGAGGCCGTCGACGCGGTCCACGAGATCGAGAGCGCCGTCGACGCGAGCCCGCATCGCGTCGATGAACGCCCGAGCGCCCGCGTCTCCGCTCCCCCACGCGCTCCCGGTACATGCGATGAGGGCCTCGGCGAACGGGTCGAGGTCGACGAGCTCCCGCACGGCGCTCGGGGTCGTCGACGCCAGCCCGGCCCAGCCCGTCCGCCGAGCGATCGCAGTCCGCCTCACCCGCGGCCTCTCCCCCGCCGCACGGCTGGCGGCGGTGATTCGGCATCGAGAATCAGTGCGGTCGCGGCGACGACGCGCCGACCGGCATTTCCTGTCGAAAGCGTTGCGGGCGCGAACCCCACCATGATCGCCCCCTGCCCGATACACCGTTCCGACAAAGCGATTTGCTTCATTTGCGCCCTCATGGGCTATACATACAGGATGACTCGTATCACTGTCAAGAGTTCCCATGTCCGCAAATATCCGGACTAGAGGATCACAAGCGTTCGTTCCTACGGTGAGAAGGCGAAATCGCAGCATCCTCTGGATCCGAACAATCCTCGTTCGGAGGGGTGCATCTTCAAGGAGGTCAGGTCATGCGTCTCACCACCACCGAAGTCGCAGAGCAGCGCACGCTCGCCCACAACGACGACGCCGGCGTGCAGATGGTCGTTCCCGCAGGGACGACCGGAACCACGACGGCCGCCGTCGTCACCGTCGACGACGAGTAGGTCGCCGGGGTCGCTGACGGTGCCGACAACCGGCACCTGATCAGCGGGTCGGCCCCTGGGTCAGCAGATCGAGCCCAGGGGCCGGCATCCCCTTCTTTTTTCCGTCATCGCGAGACCGTAGGCAACGAGAGATCGAAGAGAGGGCCCATGCCGGACCGAATCACTCCCGAGAGCGTGCGGGCGGACGAGACGCCCAGGACCAGGAACGCCCCGGGCCTGACATCGTCGGAGCTGCGCCATCTGGCGATCAACAACGGCTACAAGACATGGCAGCCGTCGATACGAGCGACGGGCCTGCGGTCGTCCGAGCTGACACATCGCACACTCGGGCAAGGGCCGAGCAGCCGCATCGCGGAGCAGTACCTGCTCGCCTCCCGGATGGTTCGTGGCGACGTCCGGGTCCAGATCTCGACCCGGCCCTACTTCAACGACGACGGCCTACGAACGGTCTCGCTGATCGGGCAGGAGGACGTCCATCCGGACGATCTCGTCCAGCTCCCCGCCCCGACCCCGACGGACATGACGCTGAGCGAAGCGATCACGTCACGGCGCAGCCGGCGGGACTTCGTCTCGGCACCACTGTCTCTGCAAGAGCTCGCCGACCTCATCGGCCACAGCGCGGCCGAGACGGGCCGGGCGCACGTTGCGCTCACCGGCGGCGGCCAGGTCGAGCTACCTCTGTACGCCGCGGCCAACGGCGGCGGCCTCCGGCCGATCGACCTGTACGTCCTGCCACTCCAGGTCGACGGGCTCGCACCCGTCGTGCACCGATACGGCCGGAGACGACACGCGCTGGTCCGGGATCCCGCGGCCGCAGAAGCCCGACGCATCGTCGACGCGTGCGTCTCACCGCCCGACCAGGAACACCTCGCGCGCTCGTCGGTGGTGTTCATCCTGACCGGTCGGCCATGGCGATCGATGCGGAAGTACGGCGCACGCGGTCTGCGCTTCCTGTTCGTGGAGGCTGGGCACCTCGCGGCGGCCACCGGACTGACCGCGAACGCCCTCGGGCTCGGTGCGGTCGAGTGCGGGAGCCTGTGCGACGACGAGGTGCACGAGCTGCTGGGTATCGACGGGCTGTACGAGACATACATCCATTCGGTGATCATTGGAAAGAGGGCCCGGTGAGCAATACCTCCGAGAAGTACTACTCGATCAAGAAGCGGTACTCCGTCGTCGTTCACGAAGCCGATCGCATCGAGTTCCGCCAGGGGGCCTGGAATCCGACGTCCATCACGCTCACCGACGAGTCCGGATCAGGAAAGCTGGCGTCGACCATCGACCTGCTCGACGGCGCGCACAGCATCGACGCGATAGCGAGTCTCACCGTCCAGTCGATCGACGACGTGCGCGCCATCATCGATCATCTGGTGCTCAAGGAGGTCGTCTCGCTGCAGGCCGACAACTATCTCGACCAGTACATCGATGTGATTCAAGGTCGGCGCGCACCGATCGCCGTCTTCGACGGGCCGGTGGTCATCGCAGGACCGCCGGAGATCGCCGAGCCCCTGCGCACCGGCCTGGCACGCACGGTACCGGCCCTGCGTGTCACGATCGCCGACGAGGAGCACCCGTTGTCGACGATCGACCATCAGGACACCACCTGGCTCGAGGACGGGCTCGACTTCCACCGCAACGCACGGCGGTTCGAGGACCTTCGAGGGGCCTTCGTCGTCTACGCCGAGTCCGTCGCCGATCCCGTGAAGACCAGGATCGTGGATCGAGTGCTCCACCACCTGGGCACACCGTGGTTGTACGGCGTGGTCGACGGACCGTTCGTCCTCGTCGGGCCTACGACCGTTCCCGGCCGCACCCCCTCGTGGGACGCGTACGAGACGCGGATGCTGATGAACCTTCGAGAGAGCGCCTCGTACCAGGGCTACAAGAGGGCACTGGCCGAAGGGCGTGTCCGTCGCGACAAGGACTACGAGGTGCAGCCTGTTCTTGCGCAGCTCCTCGCCGCCCACCTCCTCCCGGAAGCCACGTCGTGGGTGACGACCGGAACGGCAGGCACCCTCTCGCACGCCTACACGTTCTTCGCCCCGACCTCGGAGTTCGCCGTCCACGAGATCCTGCCGCTCCCCGACAGCACTGTCGGGATGCCGGTCGCAGAGCGCGACGACTTCGAGCTGTACTTCGGGACCCGGACGCTGGAGGAGATCGCAGAATGAGCGCACCGAGCACCGTCAGGCTGTCCTCGACGGATCACCACCCACGCCTGAACCCCGGCTTCGATCGTCTGGCCCGCCGCGTCGTCAGCCCGCTCACCGGGCTCGGTCGGACCCTGGGGTTCATGATGCGCGGCAGGGACGAACCACGGATCATCGTCTCGGGGGCGCAGCTCACCGGCGTCGAGCATCTCCTCGGACGCAAGGGCGGCCTGACCTACCACATCGGTGGATGCGGCATCTTCTCCGAGGAAGCCATCATCCGCAGCGTGGGAGAGACGATCGAGCGTTACGCCCAGGTCGTCAAGCCACTCACTGCCGACTATGCCAGCATCTTCGCGACCGAGTCGGACATGGCTGAGCAAGGCCGGAGCACACTGGTAGGTGCATTCGCGCGCCCGTTCCTGGAGGACCAGTACGCGCAGCACAAGTGGGCCTACTCGCCCCTGGCGCCGGATTCCCCGGTGACCTGGACCCCGGCTCGCTCGCTCATCACGGGTAGGACGCTGTGGGCCCCGGCCCAGCTTCTCTACATCGGCTATCAGCTACGCCGCCGTGACGGAGAACCTTGGCTGAACTCCGCGGTGACCACCGGCAGCGCCGCGCACACGTCGCCCGAGCTGGCGATCAGGTCCGCACTGTACGAGCTGATCCACGGCGACGCCGCGATGGGTCACTGGTACTCCGACCGAACCGCTCCTCAGGTGCGCCTGGGCCGCCGCACCACCGCACTCAACGACCTTCTCGATCAGCATGTCGCGGGGTCCCACGTCACCCCCACGTTCCACTATCTCGAGCTACCAGGTTTCCGTGTGCACGTGACGGCGTGCGTCATGCGCAGCCGCCCAGGATCCGGCAGAGGACACAACCTCGGACTCGGCATCTCGTCAAGTCTCGAGGAGTCGCTCTACAAGGCCTTCCTCGAGGCCGCCGCCGGGGTCCAGCTCTCGAAGATGCTACGGATCTCGCCAGAGCTCGTGGACGGAGCGGTCGGGGCGCGAACCACCGACACCTCCCAGATGTTCGACCTCGATGCCAATGTCGCCCACTACGCCCGTCCCGCCGGGGCCGAGGTGCTCGAGCGAAAGTTCCCGACGGACGACGTCGTCGACAGCGCCGACCTGCCCGCCGACGGCAGGTCGGACGTACGGTCCGAGATCGATGCCGTCATCGACGGCTATGCCGACCTGGGCGCAGAGCTGGTCTTCGCCGACTGCACGACTCCTGAGGCACGACGTCTCGGCTTCCACGTCCCGAGGGTCTGGTCGCCCGACACGATGAGTCTGTGTCTGCCGAGCGCACCGCCGCTCAACCATCCACGCTTCCGAGCGTACGGGGGTGTCGCAGAGACGCTGCTACCTCACCCCTACGCCTAGCCGCCGGACGTCAGGTGATCGCCCTCACCGCTCTGGCGCTCGCGAGCCGACCACTGAGCGCGTACGTGCTCGCGTGGAGCGTCAGCCGCGGACTGAACGTGCGACCGGGCACGGTGTTCGTCGCCACCATGGCTCCCCTCGGGCTCGTGGCTCTGCTGATGCACGCCACGGTGATCGCATTCCCGGAGACGCTCGCTCTGGCGTTGGTCCAGGCTCTCGTGGGTCTTCTCCTGGGAGGAGTCATGATCCTCGCGGAGCGGACGGTCGCGCGCCGCCCGGTCACGGGCCGGGAAGGAGCCCAGTCCCCCACGTCTGTCGACGAACAGCTGCTCACCGACCCGTGCACCCGCAGTGCGCCCGGAATCGCACGCACCTACGGCAGGTGGGCCGCGCCACATCGAGCAGCCGTCCTCCGGCCGTGGTCCCTGCCCGAGCTGGCCGGCGTCGCCGTTCTGGAAGAAGTGCTGTACCGGGGCGTGGTCGTCTTTGCCGCACTGGCGCTGGACGATCCGGCCTCGTCCATCGGGCTCGTGCTCACGTCCGCCGTGCTCTTCGGTCTCTCGCACGACACGTTCGGCACGCGCCACGTGGTTCTCAAGTGCGTCCATGCCGGCGCGCTGAGCATCTCGGTGCTCGCGGCGGGCACGCTCCTTCCTGCCGTCGTCGCTCACCTCACGCTGAATGCCTGCTCCTGGGTCGAGGCGCGTCGGTGGACGCGGGCGGCGGCGCTGTCGGGGCGGGGCGCGTGACGCGACGGACAGGTGTCGACACGGCCACTTCCTCGCACCTCCTGCGTCCTGTCGTCGTGATGGCGGCTGGGATCCTCGGTTCCGCTGTCGCCCTTGCGGCAGGACGCTGGTCGCCGACCGTGTCCTCCTGGCCCGAGTCGGTCATGACCGGGCTCGGGCTCGGCCTTGCGGAGGCGACGGTGCTCCTCAACGTCTACCTCTGGGCGGGTCGGACGGCGTCGCGGGCGACGGGCTCGATCTCACGGCCGACCCCACGAAAGACCGCAGGGTGGATCTGGTCCGCCCACCAGGGCACTGCGCACCCGCTCGCCGTCGTCCAGCAGAGTTTCAGACACCTCGAGATCGGCACGGTCCTCGCAGTCGTCCTTGTCGTCGGGGAGGAGCTCGTGCTGCGTCTGGTGCAAGGACTGGCCACTCCGCTGCACGCAAGCCTCGGGATCGGAGCAAGCGTTCTGGCCGGGGTCATCCTGGCGTGGTCTGCCAGGCAACCGTGGTACCAGTCGTTGTTCACCGTCCTGTCCGCCCTCGTGTCCGGCATCGTCCACGCACTCGTGTTCGCCGCCACTGGCGATCTCCTGGTCGTTCTCACGGCCGCCGCCATGCTCTACCTGGTCCTCAAACGCCTGTAGCCGGAGGAGTGATCCCATGCTGTACTTTGCACCGCACGTGTCCTCGACGCTGATCGACGAGCCGATCACGGCGACTCTGCACGGTGTCGGCCTGGGTGAGGCCGTCGACATCCGGGTGTCCGCCCGGGATCACGATCACCGGTTGTGGTCGCAGACCTTTCAGATCCACATCGACGGGTCCCGCGCGATCGACCTCGTCCACGCTTCCCAGGCCGACGACGACCTTCCGTTCGATCCTCATGCCCTCGTCCACCAGCTGGCGCCCGAAACACCCACACGATGGACGAACCAGATCTCGAGCACCCTGCGCCCACTGACCGTGTCGATCGAGGCGCTCGACCCCGCGACCGACAGACTCCTGGCATCGACGGAGCACATCCGGGCCTTCTCGCGCCCGGACGTCTCTCGCCACGAGTGGCGAACACGCCAGACGATCGCAAACCTCTACAAGCCCGCGCAGAGCCATGACCCACGAGCAGTCATCGTCCTTCCCGGCGCCTGGGGAGGGTTCGACTGGTGCAATCAGATGGCCGCGCTGATCGCGGCGCGAGGACGACCGGCCCTCGCGCTGCCGTACTTCGACTGGAGGGGAGAGTACGGGCTGCCGACCGGCATCGCCCACATCCCGCTGGAGTATGCCCAGCGGGCCGCACGACGCCTCCACGAGGAGCCTGGGATCGATCCGCACTGGATCAGTGTGATCGGCATGTCCAAAGGGGCGGAGTTCGCCCTCGCGTGGGCCTCGCACGACCGACGGGTGAACGAAGTGATCGCGCTGTCGCCGACGCTCTACGCATGGGAGTCGGTGCGCGAGGACGGAACCCCACCTGCCCGATCCTCGTGGACCTACGCCGGGAGACCACTGCCCTTCCTGCACTTCGACGCCGACGCCGAGTTCTACGAGACGCTCGACAAGACCCTCCTGCAGAAGTTCCACGAGAGGGCAGTCGCGGCAGCACCCGACGGGTCGCCGGCCCGCCTGCCGGTGGAGGACATCACGGCCAGGACCTTGCTGATCTCGCAGGAGAGCGACACCTTGTGGCCGGCTTCGTCCATGGGCACCCAGATCGCCCAAGCGATGGACCGAGCGAGAAAGGGCGCGCAGGTCGAGCACGTCATCGCCCCGGGACGCGGTCACGCCATGTTCGCCGCTGGTGTGCCGGCCAATGGTGTCGATGCATCGCCGCGGGTCAACGGGCTCGCCCAGACTGAGATCTGGTCGCACGTCCGACGCTTCCTGCAGCTGTGACGACGAGCACCCGCCGTCGACGCGACGGCAGGCATCACCATTCCGCACTAAACGATACATGTTAGCATGTATAGATGAAGCGAACCGCTGAAGAGGCGGCGTTGACACGCCTGTCACTGCTCGACGCCGCACTCCTGGCCTTCGAGGAGAAGGGGTGGCGCGGAGCGACGTTCGAGTACGTCTCGGAACGAGCGGGAGTCACGCGCGGCGCGCTGAACCATCACTTCCGCGACAAGCAGGCACTCCTCTCCGAGGCCCTCGAGTGGGGTTGGGCGGAGTACGGGCACCGCCTGTTCGCCGACGTGGACGAGAACGCCGCGCTCGACGGAGGCGACGCGCTCGAAGGACTGCTGACGCACTTCGTGCGCCTCCTCGTCGACGACGCGAGGTTTCGAGCACTGGCGTCGACGACGGTTCTCGTCGCACCCCAGGCGTTGGGTCGCAGCGGTCAGAACGATGCCCTCGACGGCTGGCACGAACGCATCGCGCACATCGTCACGGACGCCGACCAGGTGGAAGGAAGCCTCCCGGCACAGCGGGTCGCAAGCCTCGTCCTGGTGCTGCTCCAAGGGTTCACCGTGACGGCCGTGACCCGCCCCGACGACCTACCCCGATCGGACGAGCTCGCCAGCACCGTCGCATCGCTGGTGAGGGGGCTGCTGGGTAGCTGAGGACGACCCGTCAGAGCCCCCGGCCGCGCGCCGAACGGTCGCCTGCTCCCGCTCCGGCGGACCGTCGGCGCACCCTCGGCTCCGTGCAAGGCGCGTGCCTCCCCACCCCGACGGGGCGAGGAGGCACGCTCACGACGGACTCTCAGACGCGGAGCCCCTCCTGGGGGACGCCCGTCCCTCGGGCAGGCAGCCGGGTGAGCGCCACCGAGCCGAGCACGGCAAGGATGACGGCCGTGAGGACCAGCGCAGTGGTGAACCCGGCCTGCTGCACGCCGAAGCCCGTCAGGAGCGGACCGCCGGCCAGCCCGGCAGCGTAGGCGAGGTTGTACAGCGCGAACGAGCCACCCAGCGTCGGCGGGCTGGATCGGAAGCCCTGCTCGCTGATCAAGGTGGTCGCCGGGGCGAGCAGGAGCGCCGAGGCCAGGCCGAGCAACCCCATGCCGACCCCGGTCTGCCACAGCGCGTTCGACCACCCGGTTACCAGCAGCGCAGCAGTGACGGTGACGACACCGGCCCCGAGGAGCAGGCGCGGCGAGGTCGTGGCGACGAAGCGACCGATGATCGGGTTCGCGACGATGCTCACCAGCGCCGCGATCGCGAACATCATGCCGACGAGGGTGCTGGAAGCCCCCTCCCCCAGATGTGCCGGGAGCACGGGCTGCACTGCGGCGATGACGGCGGCCCCGATGGCGATCGCGACGACGATCCCCACCGACCCTTGGACCCGCAGGACCGTGAGCGGACCAGCCGTGTCGTCGGTCTGTCGCGGCGAGCCCCCGATCAGGGCCATCAGGAGCACCAGGGCGACGAGTGCGATGACCGCAGCCAGCAGGAACGGTGACGCGGTGCCGAAGGCGTCGACGAGCACGCCCGACAACGGTGGCCCGACGAGGACGCCGAGCGAGATGGTCGACAGCGCGATACCCATCATCTGGCCGCGCTTGTCGAATCTGGTGACGGCCGCGATCAACGACAGGGCCGCCACCCAGGACATGCCACCCGCGATGCCCTGGGCCAGCCGGGCGAGCAGGAGCAGCCAGTACGGAGCACCGAGGGAGAACAGCAGGGTCGCGGCCACGAGTCCGACGAGCCCGATCATCAGTGGCGTCTTGGGGCCGTACCGATCGACGATGCGCCCGGCGAACAGGGTGGCGACGATCATCGCCACGGCGTAGGAGGAGAACAGGATGCCGGTGGCCGCCGGGCCCTGCTCGACCACCGCAGGGAGGCGCGGCAGCACCGGGATGGCGAGTCCGTGAAGGAGCATGTCAGTGAACAGCACCGCGGCCGCCACGACCGTCGCGCGGATCGGGGTGGCGTCGGAGCCGCGTGCAGGGTCGCGGCCGTGAGAGGTCGTCATGGGGAGGTTCGTCGACTTTCTGAGAGCGCACCCTGTGCCGTCGCGGCCCATCGCGACGATCGCGACGTCACGCGAGCAGGGTGCGGAGCGTTCGATGAATCGGGCCAGCGCGAGCACGCACCGCCCCCTTGCGACGGGCTCCGACACCGAGCCGGGGACCGCCACCACCACGTGCTGCTTGCAGGTTGCGCCGAGCGCACCGGCAGGGATGCGACCCGACGGCCGCACCGCGCTCGAGCGGCCCCCTCCGGACGAGGGAGCCGACGGTCGCCCGGCGGCCATCTCGCCGAGGTCGATGACTCGCCGCGTCGCGACCTGTGGAAGAGGCACCGACGGGGCGCTCGACGACCTCGGGCGAAAGCCCATCAGCCCGTCTACATACATACATGCTAACACGTACGTAACGACGCGCGGCTTCTCGACGTCGCGTCCCACGAGGCCGGGACGATGGCGCGGAGGCGCTGCGGGCATGTCCCCGCAGGGAGCGGACGGAGCACGCGCCCTCGACGGGCACGGCCAGTCACGAGGCGGACGAGCAGCACGGGGGCCCTTGAGCGCGACGAGACCGCGCTCACGACGGCTCCTGACCAGGGGTTCGCGCTCTGGTCGCAACGAGATCGCGTCGCAACGCACTCCCCGCAGACCATGCCCCGGGGGGCGGGCGTCGCCGCGGCCAGACTGGACGAGGGGTCCCGCACGACGTGCGGGTCGAGAAGCCGCCGACGTCCTTGTCGACAGCGTCTGTACGACGCACAGGGGGTGGGCCCGGAGGGACTCGAACCCCCGACATCCACGGTGTAAGCGTGGCGCTCTAACCAACTGAGCTACAGGCCCCAGAACAGCGGTGCACAGCCTACCGGGTCCTCGGCGCTGCCCGGCACATCGGCCGCGCAACGGGCATCCCGTGCCCCACAACGCGCGGGCCCCGCGGCCACCCGCGGGCGAAGCCGGCCCGAGCGTCCGGCGAACCCGCGTCCCACACCCTGAGGTCCGACACCCTGAGGCCCGGCCCCGGGCCCGTCGCACCGACGGGACGGACGCACCGGCGTGCCCGACTCGCCACACGCACCGACGGGCGCACCACGGCACGAGGCCGCGGTGCGCCCGTCGAGAGAGTGCGCGTCAGAGCTCCGCGAGCGCCGTCCGGTACCCCGCGAGGTCCCGGCGCTGCCCGCGCGGGTTCACGACGGACCACCGGACGACGCCGTCCGCGTCGATCAGGAAGCTGCCGCGGATCGCGAGGCCGCGCTCGTCGTCGAACACCCCGTACCGGCGGGCGACCTCGCCGTGCGGCCAGAAGTCCGAGAGGAGGTCGAACGTGTACCCCTCCTGCGCGGCCCAGGCCTTGAGCGAGAACACGGGGTCGCACGAGATCGCGTAGAGCGAGACTCCCGCCGTCTCGAAGTCCTCGATGTTGTCGCGGAGCTCGCACAGCTCGCTCGTGCACGTCCCCGAGAAGGCGAACGGCACGAACACGAGCAGGACGGGTCGACCACGCAGGTCCGCGAGGCGGACCGGGGTGCCGTGCGTGTCGGTGAGCGTGAAGTCCGGAGCGAGGTCGCCGGGACGGACCGTCAGCTCGGGTGCCTCAGCGGCCACGGCCACGCGTGCCGAGCTTGGTCGCGGACCAGTCCGGTGCGATCGCGAACGTGCTCGTGGCGTGCAGGCCGGCCGTGGTCGCGGCCTCCTGGAGGTCGTTGTGCCCCACGTGGCCGTCGCGGCCCGCCTTGGGCGTGAAGATCCAGATGAGACCACCGTCGTCGAGGACGGTCTGGACGTCGACGAGCATGTCGGTCAGGTCGCCGTCGTCCTCGCGCCACCAGATGACGACACCGTCGGTGACGTCGCCGTAGTCCTCGTCCACCAGCTCGGAGCCGACGAGCTCCTCGATCTCGGCGCGCAGGTCGTCGTCGACGTCCTCACCCCAACCGAACTCCTGCACCACATGGCCAGAGAGGAACCCCAGGCGTCCTGCACCCTGGGGGTCCGGCGTCGCTCCCACTTGTGTCTCTTTCCCTTCTTCGTACTGCTCGATGATCTGTGACCTGCTGGCAAAGGTAGCCCACACCACTCCCGCATGCCTCAGCAGGGGCGGGTGTCGCGCGGGCGTCTTCACCTGTGCAGTTGCACCAGTGTTGCGGTGTTCTGCACTCGGCACAACGTCAACGCACCGTCGACGCACCGTCGGCACGTCGCCGAGCAGCCTCGCGCCGAGCCCCCGGAGCCCCGCGGGAGCACCCTCGACGCGCGGCTCGCGCACCTCCGGACGCACCTCGACGACACGACGCGTCGTGCGCCGTCGGCCCCGTGAGCACCGCCTCCGCGCTCTGCGTACCGGACGCACACCCTCTTGTGTCGTGAGGATCACGCTCCCTTGCCCCCCTTGTGGTGTGACTTCCACGCCGCGGGGTAACAGAATGGTTCGACCACCCGAGAGTGTGGAGGCACAGTCGCCACCAGCGGCTGCTACCGCCGCGCAGGAGTGGCTGGAGGTGAGCGGGCACGGTGTACCGCGCCGTGATTCAATCCGAATACCGCTCCGAACAAGATATGAGGTTGCTGGTGGCTTCGTTTGACGAGACCGGACCGCTGATCAACGGTCTGCTCAGCCAAGTACCGGACATCGACCCCGCTGAGACGAGCGAGTGGGTCGAGTCCCTGGACGGACTGATCGACGACCGTGGTGGCCCCCGCGCCCGCTACGTCCTGCTCAACATGCTCAAGCGAGCACGCGAGCGCAACGTGGCGATCCCGACGTCGGTGAACACCCCCTACGTCAACACCATCGGTGTGCACGAAGAGCCGTACTTCCCCGGTGACGAGGCCATGGAGCGTCGTTACCGCAGCTGGAACCGCTGGAACGCGGCCGTCATGGTCACGCGCGCGCAGCGCCCCGGGATCGGGGTCGGCGGACACATCTCGTCCTACGCGTCCGTCGCGACGCTGTACGAGGTGGGCCTGAACCACTTCTTCCGCGGCAAGGACCACCCGGGCGGCGGTGACCAGGTCTACTTCCAGGGTCACGCGAGCCCCGGCGTCTACGCCCGCGCCTTCCTCGAGGGCCGCCTCTCGGCGGACCAGCTCGACGGGTTCCGCCAGGAGAAGTCGCACGCGGGCGGCGGCCTGCCGTCCTACCCGCACCCGCGCCTCATGCCGGACTTCTGGGAGTTCCCCACGGTCTCCATGGGCCTCGGCCCGGCCTCGGCGATCTACCAGGCGTGGACCAACCGCTACCTGCACAACCGCGGCATCAAGGACACGAGCCAGCAGAACGTCTGGGCGTTCCTGGGTGACGGCGAGATGGACGAGCCGGAGAGCCGCGGCATGCTGCAGCTCGCCGCGCAGCAGGGCCTGGACAACCTGAACTTCGTGGTTAACTGCAACCTGCAGCGCCTCGACGGCCCGGTCCGTGGCAACGGCAAGATCATCCAGGAGCTCGAGGCGCAGTTCCGCGGCGCGGGCTGGAACGTCATCAAGGTCATCTGGGGCCGCGAGTGGGACACCCTGCTCAACGCCGACAAGGACCGTGCGCTCGTCAACCTGATGAACGTCACGCCCGACGGCGACTACCAGACCTATCGTGCCGAGAGCGGCGCGTTCATCCGCGAGCACTTCTTCGGTCGCGACCCGCGCACCAAGCAGCTCGTCGAGAACATGTCGGACGACGACATCTGGGCACTCAAGCGTGGCGGCCACGACTACCGCAAGCTCTACGCGGCGTACGCGGCGGCCACGGCCCACACGGGCCAGCCGACCGTCATCCTGGCGCACACGGTCAAGGGCTACGGCCTGGGCTCGGGCTTCGCGGGGCGCAACTCGACGCACCAGATGAAGAAGGTCGGCCTGGCCGACCTCAAGACGCTGCGCGACTCGCTGCGCATCCCGATCACGGACGAGGAGCTCGACGCCAACCCGTACGAGCCCCCGTACTACCACCCGGGTGCCGACGCGCCGGAGATCCAGTACATGCAGGAGCGTCGCCGCCAGCTCGGCGGGTACGTGCCCGAGCGTCGTGCGGCACCGGCTCCTGTCACGCTGCCGGGCGACAAGACGTACGAGATCCTCAAGAAGGGCTCGGGCAACCAGGAGATCGCCTCCACCATGGCGTTCGTCCGTCTGCTCAAGGACCTCATCAAGGACAAGGAGATCGGCAAGCGCATCGTGCCGATCATCCCGGACGAGGCCCGGACCTTCGGTCTGGACTCGATCTTCCCGTCCGCGAAGATCTTCAACACGCAGGGTCAGAACTACCTCGCCGTGGACCGCGAGCTCATGCTGAGCTACAAGGAGTCCGAGGCCGGGCAGATCATGCACACCGGCATCAACGAGGCCGGTTCCGCGGCCGCGTTCCAGTCGGTCGGCACCTCGTACGCCACGCAGGGCGAGGTGATGATCCCGTTCTACATCTTCTACTCGATGTTCGGGTTCCAGCGCACGGGCGACCAGTTCTGGGCCGCGGGCGACCAGCTCACGCGCGGCTTCATCATCGGCGCGACGGCCGGGCGCACGACGCTCACCGGTGAGGGCCTGCAGCACGCGGACGGTCACTCGCCGCTGCTCGCGGGCACCAACTCGGCGATCGTCCAGTACGACCCGATCTACGGCTACGAGATCCGCCACATCGTGCGCGACGGCATCGAGCGCATGTACGGGCCGGGCAAGGACGGTCACGGCGAGGACGGGCGCGACCAGAACGTCATGTACTACCTGACGGTCTACAACGAGCCCATGCAGCAGCCGGTCGAGCCGGAGGACGTGGACGTCGAGGGCATCCTGCGCGGCATCCACCGCATCAAGGTGTCCGAGGCGTCGGGCCCCAAGGCGCAGATCCTCGCCTCGGGCGTGGGCGTGCCGTGGGCGCTGGAGGCGCAGGAGCTCCTCGAGAAGGACTGGGGAGTCTCGGCGGACGTCTGGAGCGTCACGAGCTGGAACGAGCTGCGCCGCGACGGCCTGGCCGCCGAGCAGGACGCGTTCCTCAACCCGGCCGCGACGCCGCGCGTGCCGTACCTGACGGCCAAGCTCCAGGGCGTCGAGGGTCCGTTCGTCGCGACGAGCGACTACGACCACCTCGTCCCCGACCAGGTCCGCCAGTGGATCCCGGGCGACTACGCGGTGCTCGGTGCGGACGGCTTCGGCTTCTCCGACACGCGTGCGGCGGCCCGTCGTCACTTCAAGATCGACGGCCCCTCGGTCGTGGTGCGCGTGCTCCAGCAGCTCGCGAAGCAGGGCAAGGTCCCCGCGGAGGCCTCGGCCCAGGCCATCGAGAAGTACCGTCTGATGGACGTCACGGCCGGCACGTCCGGCAACGCGGGCGGCGACTCCTGATCGTCTCCCACCCGTAGTGCCCGACGGCGCCGCTCACCTCTCCAGGTGGGCGGCGCCGTCGGCGTCGGGGGGCTGGGGACGCCCGCGGACCAGGCACCGGGGGAACACGGTGCCCGTCCTCCCCCGCGGTCGCCGCACGCGATGCACCAGCCCGGACCGGGTGGACGCCACGCCGTCGGGCGTCCGGGGCGAGGCGTGCCGGCGGGACCTACGTCCCCGAGCGGTGCTGCTCGGCCTGCGCGATCGCGAGCGTGAGCTCGGACTGCAGCGGCGCGACGAGCGCCGCGTCCGGGTACATCGCGAGGGACGCGAGGTGGTGCTTGGCCTCGAAGATGCGGTCGGCCTCGATCGCGGCCAGGACGAGCTGACGGCCTGCGGCCGGCGTGTGCTCCTTGGCCCGCCAGTGCCCCACCCCGAGCCCCAGGGCCTCGACCGGCAGCCCCGCCTCGCGCAGGATCTCCATGCTCTCGGCGAGGGCCAGACCCGACGGGTCGCGCTCGGCGGCCGTCGCGAACCGGCGCAGCGCCGCTTCCTGGTCGTCCTCGAGCGAGAGCCGGCCCAGCTCGACGAGCGGGTACCACCCGCGCGGGTGGCCGGCCAGCTCCTCCGCGAGCGCCCAGACCGCGAGGTCGGCCGCGCGCTGCTTCTCGCTCTCGTCGGCCGGGGCCGCGAGCGGGTCGGCCGACACGTGCGACTCGGCCGCACGGCGCCGGACGATCTCGGCGAGGGCCTGAAAGGCCCGCTCGTCGTTGGGGTCGTCGGAGAGCATGGCGCGCAGCGCGTCCTCGTGCACGGTGTCACCGCGGCGCTCGGCGCTCGTCGGACGACGCGCGCCCACCGTCGACGCCGAGGACGGGCGTCGCATGAGCTGTCGGAGTCGGGGCATGAGGGCCATGGATCGACACTAGCGGCTCCGGTGCGCCTCGCCCCCGGAAGGTCACACAGCGCGGGTCCAGGTTTTGTGGACTCCCCACAACCACGCCGTATGCTCGGGACGTGCCGATCACGGGGAACACCGACAACCTGCAGCGACTTCGGGACGGCAGCGGGATGCTGGCCGCCGCGGCCCTGCGACGCCTCGACGAGGACCTGCCGTGGTACCGGGCGCTGCCTGCCGACGACCGCTCGTACGTGGGTCTCGTCGCACAGTCGGGCATCACGGCGTTCGTGACCTGGTACGCCAACCCCGCCTCCCCCCCGCACGGGGTGAGCGAGATCTTCGCCGCGGCGCCCTCCGAGCTGACCCGGTCCATCTCGCTCCAGCACACCCTGCAGCTCGTGCGGATCGTCGTCGAGGTCGTCGAGGCGTACTCCGACCGGCTCGCGATCCCCGGCGGCGAGCGCGACCTGCGCGAGGCCGTGCTGCGCTACTCGCGCGAGGTCGCGTTCTCGGCCGCCGAGGTCTACGCACGCGCCGCCGAGGTGCGCGGCGCGTGGGACGCGCGCCTCGAGGCCCTCATCGTCGACGCGCTCATCCGCGGCGACGGCGACGACTCGCTGCGCTCGCGCGTCTCGGCGCTCGGCTGGGGCGGGCACGGTTCGACCCTGGTCATGGTCGGGACCGCGACGTCGGCCCTCGACGACCTGCGCACGGCCGAGCTGCGCCGCGCGACCCGACGAGCGGCCGGGGACGCGCTCGTCGGCATCCACGGCGACCGTCTGGTCCTGGTCCTGGGCGGGGCGGGCGACCTCCAGGCCGCGGCCGCGTCGCTGCTGCCCCGGTTCGGTCCGGGACCGGTCGTGATCGGCCCCACGGTCCCCTCGCTCGACGACGCCGCCCGCTCTGCCCAGGCCGCGCTCGCGGGCCTGGCCGCCGCCCCCGCGTGGCCCCAGGCCCCCCGCCCGGTCCTCGCCGACGACCTGCTCCCCGAACGGGTCCTGACGGGCGACACGACGGCCCGCCGCACCCTCGTGGTCCAGGCGTACCGCCCGCTCCTGGAGAGCACGGGGGCGATCCTCGAGACCCTGTCCGCCTACCTGGGGACAGGACGCTCGCTCGAGGCCGCCTCGCGCAGCCTGTACGTGCACCCCAACACGGTCCGCTACCGCCTGCGCAAGGTCGCCGAGATCACGGGCTGGGACCCGCTCGACGCGCGCGAGTCGTTCGTGCTCCAGGTCGCGCTCGCCCTCGGGCAGCTCTCGACGGGTCCCGCGGGCAGGTGACGACCCGCCGGCCCGGCGGGTGACCGGGCGTCGCCCCGGGGGCGGCCGGGCCGCTGCCCGGGTGCGGGCCGGCCCGGTGCTGGGTGCGGACCGGGCGCACGAGCGGGCGCCGACCGCTCGTGGTGCACGACGCCATCCCGCGCCTCTTGTAGGTTCGGTACAAACGGCCCGGACAAGGTTGGTGCGCGTCGTGACGTCACGCCGGGTCACCCGGTTGACACAGTTGACGGGTGCTAGCCGTCTTGTGCCCTGGACAGGGCTCCCAGTCCCCCGGAATGCTCGCCCCCTGGCTCGAGCTGCCCGGGGTCCCCGCGCAGCTCGACGCGTTCTCCGCCGCGTCCGGCCTCGACCTGCGTGCCCACGGCACCGAGTCGGACGCCGACACCATCCGTGACACCGCGGTGGCGCAGCCGCTCATCGTGTCGGCCTCGCTGATCGCGCTGCGCGTGATCCTCGAGGGACGGGACGCGAGCGAGGTCGCGGACGTCACCGCTGGTCACTCGGTCGGCGAGTTCGCCGCCGCCGCCGTCGCGGGCGTGTTCGAGGACGCGGCCGCGGTGGGTCTCGTGACGGCCCGGGCCCGCTTCATGGCCGAGGCGGCCGCCGCGACCCCGACCGGCATGGCCGCCGTCGTGGGTGGTGACCCCCAGGAGGTCCTCGCGGCGATCGAGGCCGCGGGCCTGTGGCCCGCGAACGTCAACGGTGGTGGCCAGGTCGTCGCCGCGGGCTCGCTCGAGGGCATCACGGCCCTGGGGGCCAACCCACCTGCCAAGGCACGCGTCATCCCGCTCCAGGTCGCGGGCGCGTTCCACACCCCGTTCATGCAGCCCGCGCTCGACGCGTTCGCCCCGGTCGCGGCCGGGTGGGACGCCACGGACCCGCGCCTGCCGTTCCTCTCGAACGCCGACGGCGCCCCGTACGCGACCATCTCGGGCGCGGAGTCCGGTGGCCTGTTCGGGGTCAAGGAGGACGTGCTCTCGCGCCTGACGGCCCAGATCGCGGCCCCGGTCCGCTGGGACCTGTGCCAGGAGACGCTCGCGGCGCTCGGCGTGACCGCGATCCTCGAGCTCGCCCCGGGCGGTGTCCTCACGGGCCTCGCGCGCCGCACGCTCCCCGGCATCGAGACCGTGGCGGTCAAGTCGACCGCCGACGTCGACAAGGCGCGGGACCTGATCGCGCGTCACAGCGACGCGGGCGGTGCCTCGTCGACCGCTGGTGCCGGCGGCGCCCCCTCCCCCGCCGCGGAGACCACCGCGTGAGCGCCCTGACCATCCGCCAGGCCGCAGGCGCGGAGTACTCGCGCATCCTCGGTATCGGCGGGGTCCGGGGAGAGAACGTCGTGACGAACGACGACCTCGCCGGGCCGATCGACTCCTCGGACGAGTGGATCCGTCAGCGGACCGGCATCGTCACGCGCCGTCGTGCGGGCGCCGGGGTCGACGTGCTCGACCTGGCGGAGGGCGCCGCGCTCAAGGCGATCGCCGCCGCGGGCCTCACGGGGGCCGACGTCGACGCGGTCCTGTTCGCGACCACGACCTACTTCCACCAGACGCC
Source organism: Oerskovia jenensis (assembly GCF_016907235.1). Classification (NCBI taxonomy): domain Bacteria; kingdom Bacillati; phylum Actinomycetota; class Actinomycetes; order Micrococcales; family Cellulomonadaceae; genus Oerskovia; species Oerskovia jenensis. The sequence continues at coordinate 4,334,386 of NZ_JAFBBO010000001.1, read as the reverse complement.
CGCGGCGGCCGCGGTGCTCGCGGACCGGATCGGCGCGACCCCCGCGGCGGCGTACGACGTCTCGGCCGCGTGCGCGGGGTACGCGTACGGGATCGCCCAGGCCGACGCCCTGGTGCGTTCGGGCGCCGCGCAGCACGTCCTCGTCGTGGGCGCGGAGAAGATGAGCGACTTCGTCGACCCGACGGACCGCACCATCTCCTTCCTGCTGGGCGACGGCGCCGGCGCGGCGGTCGTCGGGCCCTCGGACACGCCGGGCATCGGCCCGACGATCTGGGGCTCGGACGGCGGCAAGGCTCCCGCGATCCGCCAGACCCACGCGTGGTCGGACCTGCGCGAGAACCCCGAGCTCGGGTGGCCGACCCTGCGCCAGGACGGGCAGACCGTCTTCAGGTGGGCCGCGTTCCAGATGGCACCGATCGCCGAGAAGGCGCTCGCCGCCGCCGGTGTGACCGCGCAGGACGTCCAGGCGTTCATCCCGCACCAGGCCAACATGCGCATCATCGACCAGATGATCAAGCAGCTGGGCCTCCCCGAGTCCGTCGCGGTCGGCCGTGACATCGCGGAGACCGGCAACACCTCGGCCGCCTCGATCCCCCTGGCGACCGAGCGACTGCTCGCCGAGGGCAGGGTGCGGTCGGGAGACCTCGCGCTGCAGATCGGGTTCGGCGCCGGGCTCGTCTACGCGGCGCAGGTGATCGTCCTCCCGTAGGGGAGAATCATCCTGTCCGTCCCCCGGCCCGTGGTCCCCGCAGGCCGGCCAGGGCGGACGACGCACGACCCTTTCACTGTTCCACAGCAAGTTCCCGGTGCCGGACGGCCCCGGCACCCATCACAAGGAGAAACCCCATGGCTTACACCGAGCAGGAAGTCCTCGCTGGACTCGCGGAGATCGTCAGCGAAGAGACCGGCCTCCCCACGGACGCCGTCCTCGCCGAGAAGTCCTTCACGGACGACCTCGACATCGACTCGCTGTCGATGATGACGATCGTCACGCACGCCGAGGACAAGTTCGGCGTCCGCATCCCCGACGAAGAGGTCAAGAACCTCGCGACCGTCGGCGACGCCGTGTCCTTCATCACGGGCGCTCAGGCCTGATCCTGCGATCTGCGCCGGGTCCTGTGGACCCGGCCGGTGCGGGCCGGCGGTCGACGAACCGCCGGCCTGCCCGCCCCCTCTTCTTCCCCCTCAGACACCTGGAGATGCCATGACCTCCCTCCGCGACGTCGTCGTCACCGGCCTCGGCGCCACCACGCCGCTCGGTGGGGACGTGGCCTCCACGTGGGCCGCCGCCCTCGCCGGGCAGTCCGGCGTCAGCCCGCTCGAGAACGACTGGGCCGAGCGCTACGAGATCCCGGTGACGTTCGCCGCCCAGATCAAGGTCAAGCCCGAGGACGTCCTCGCCCGCCCCGAGACCAAGCGCATGGACCCCTCGACGCAGTACGCGATGATCGCGGCGCGCGAGGCCTGGGCGGACGCGGGCAGCCCTGAGATCGACGGCGACCGCCTGGGCGCGGTCGTGTCGTCGGGCATCGGCGGCATCTGGACGACCCTCGACGGCTGGGACACCCTCAAGGAGCGCGGCGCCCGGCGCATGCTGCCCATGACGGTCCCCATGCTCATGCCCAACTCCCCCGCGGCGTACGTCTCGCTCGAGTTCGGTGCCCGCGCCGGCGCGCACGCGCTCGTCTCCGCCTGCGCGTCGGGTGCCGAGGCCATCGGCTACGGCATCGACATGATCCGTGCGGGCCGTGCGGACGTCGTCGTGGCCGGCGGCACCGAGGCCACGATCCACCCCATGCCGATCGCGGCGTTCGCGGCCTCGCGCACGCTCTCGCTGCGCAACGACGACCCGCAGGGCGCGTCGCGTCCCTACGACGTCGACCGCGACGGGTTCGTCATCGGTGAGGGCGCGGGCATCGTCGTCCTGGAGAGCGCCGAGCACGCCGCGGCGCGCGGGGCACGTGTCTACGCCCGGATCGGCGGCGTGGGCCTGTCGGCCGACGCGTACCACATCACCTCCCCGGACCCCGAGGGTCGCGGGCAGGTCGCGGCGATGACCCGTGCGCTCGCCGAGGCGAAGGTCGAGGCGCGCGACGTCGTGCACGTCAACGCCCACGCGACCTCGACCAAGGTCGGCGACCTCACCGAGACGCGCTCGATCCGGACCGTGCTGGGCGACGACGCGGACCACGTCCTGCTCTCGGCGACCAAGTCCATGACCGGTCACCTGCTGGGTGGTGCGGGCGCGCTCGAGACCATCTTCACGGTCAAGGCCGTGCACGAGCGCCTGGCTCCCCCGACGATCAACGTCGCGCAGCCGGACCCCGAGCTCCAGGTGCCCCTGGTGCGCGACGTCCCGGCCGAGCTGCCCGCGGGCGACATCGCCGCGATCAACAACTCGTTCGGGTTCGGCGGGCACAACGTGGCCCTCGTGGTGACGAACGCCTGACCCTCTCCCGGGCGCGAGCGCCCGGGACCCGACGACGCCCGGTGGTGCGGTGGACCTGGTCCTCGCGCCACCGGGCGTCGTCGTGCCCGGGGCAGGCCGCCGAGACGTGGGCGGACCGGTGCGGGCACGGGTCCGGGACCCGCGGCGGACCCCGGACCCGTCGGGCGCGGGGTTCCGTGGAATCGTTAGCACCGGTTATCATTCCTCGAACGCGGTCGTTCGGGCCGTCCTCGATGTGGAGGTACACGGTGAGCTCCGCGGGTTCCCGCACGGTCGCACAACGCGCCGCCCTGGTCGTCGTGGCCGCGCTCGTCGCGTTCCACATGTTCTCGACGTTCCTCTGGGCCGCGCCCACGTCGGCGATCAACGAGAAGGCCTCCCCGGTCACGTCCAAGCACATGTATCCGCTGTTCGCGCAGAACTGGCAGATCTTCGCGCCGGACCCGCAGTCGGTCGACCTGCGTGTGTGGGTGCGCGCGACGACCAAGGACGCGGACGGCACGGAGACCGTCTCCGAGTGGGCGAACCTCGGGGACGTGTTCAACGAGCAGGTGCGGCACCAGATCCTGCCGACGCGGACCTGGCGGATCCCGGTCAGCATGAACCGCTTCTACACGACGTCCTACAGCACGCTGGAGGGCCAGCAGCAGGCCGTGGTCCACGGGGACCACGTCTCGGCCGACGGCGACAGCGGTCGCCAGGACCTCACCAAGGCTCTCCTGGGGACGGGCATGAGCGTGAGCAGCATGGACGCGTACCTGCTCTCGGAGGACTCGCTGTACGAGTTCGGCACCCTCGCGGCCATGGACCTGTGGCCGGACGGCGAGGTCGTGGCGGTCCAGATGAGCACGTCGACGCAGGGCGTGGTCGCGTTCGAGCAACGACTCACCCCGGGGATCCAGCGCCCCGAGGAGCAGTTCACCCGGCTGGGGTGGCGCGACCCGTCGCCCGTGACCCCGGAGGCCCGGGCCGGGTTCAGCGGCGTCTTCGGAGGGTGGGTCTCATGAGCGGCGACACCGGCGCCACGGGCACGACCGGCCTGTGGACGAGCGCCGTCGGCTGGCTGCGCGACACCTGGAACGCGGGCGAGTCCTGGATGCTCGACTCGCGCAAGGCGTCCTACGGGGTCGCGGTGCTGCGCATCGGCTTCGGCCTGATCATCGCGGTGCAGCTCGCGGCCAACTGGGGAGACCGCAGCCTGGCCTGGGGGGCTGGGCGCACCTTCGCGCAGGGACGCGTCGAGGTCGACGAGTTCCCGTCCTGGCTCGACACGTTCTTCAACGGCTCGGCCCCGCCCTGGGCGTTCGACCTGCAGTACCTGGCCCTGATCGTCCTCGCGGTGCTGCTGGTCCTGGGCTGGCGCTCGCGCATCGTGATCCCGGTCCTGCTGGTGCTGTACATCGCACTGTTCCGGACCAACGCGTACATCGGTGACGGCGGCATCCAGCTCCTGCGCATGGTGCTGCTGTACATGGTCTTCGTGGACACGTCGGGCCGGTGGTCCCTCGATGCCCGACGGCGGCGCGCGGCCGAGGCGGCCGGCAAGCCCTCGTGGTTCGCGTCCTGGGCCTGGCTCGCGACCCTGCTGCACAACGGGGCGGTCGTGCTCATCGCGTTCCAGATCTTCGTGGTCTACGTCGCCTCGGCCATGTACAAGATCCAGGGTGGGATGTGGCAGCACGGGACCGCGATCTACTACGTCTTCCAGCTCGACGAGTTCTCGACCTGGCCCGCGGTGACCGAGGTCATGGGACGGTCCGGGGTGCTGATCGCGATCCTCAGCTACAGCGCGGTGTTCGTGCAGCTCTTCTTCCCGTTCCTGCTGCTGCGACGCTCGACCCGCATCCTCGCGCTCGTCGCGATCACGGGCATGCACCTCGGTATCGGGGTGCTCATGGGTCTCATGTACTTCTCGATGACCATGATCGCCATCGACGCCATCTTCATCCGGGACGTGACCTACCAGGCCGTCGAACGCCGTCTGGCCCCCGTGCTCCGACGCTGGTGGGACCGTGCCCGGCGGCGCCCGGCCACCTCCCCCGCGGAGCCACCGACCGTCCCCGCTGCCCGCACGGGCGACCTCCAGCCCGTCGGCGCCGTCCCCAGCCCCCGGTCCGACGGTCCGGACGGCTCCGCGCCGTCCGGACCCTAGACGCGCGATGCCTGCCGGTTCCTAGTAGCCGGCAGGCATCGGGCGACCGTGAGGCCACCGGGGCCCCGTGGGGGCGACGTGAGATCAGCCCACGCGGTGGAGCCAGCGCACGTTCGAGTCCTCGCCCGCGTGACGGAAGGGCTCGAGCTCGTCGTCCCACGCCTTGCCGAGGGCCAGGTGCAGCGCCTCGCGCATGGCGCGGTTGTCGTGCGCGACCTCGAGCGCGGCACGCACCCGGTCCTCGGGGATCATGACGTTGCCGTGCACGTCCGTCACGGCGTGGAAGATCCCGAGGTCAGGGGTGTGGGACCAGCGGGCACCGTCGGCCCCGTGGCTCGCGTCCTCCGTGACCTCGTAGCGCAGGTGGGACCAGCCGCGCAGCGCCGAGGCAAGACGCGCACCCGTCCCCTGTGCTCCCTGCCAGGCGAGCTCCGCCCGGTAGAGGTCTCGCGCAGCGGGCTGCTCGGTCCAGTCCAGCGTGACGCGCACGCCCAGGACGTTCCCGGCAGCCCACTCGAGGTGCGGGCTCAGCGCCCGGGGCGCCGAGTGCACGAAGAGAACACCGCGTGTGATGGCACCAGTCATGTCGTTCCTCCCTAGGTCGAGGTTTCGTCTTCCCCAACGTCCTCACCAGGGGTGGATCATCATGCCTGATCAACCAGCGGTATACGAGCCATATCTTGCCTGAGAGTGGAGCGGATCGCGAGGGGAGGACTCCCCATCGCAGATTTCATCCCACTGTGCCTGCGCCGGCCGACGCGCTTCTCCCCCTATGCGCTCACGCTCCCCGACAGCCGTGACCGTCCGGGACGACGCGGCATTCCCCCCGTCGCCGCGGCGCTGGGCCGGGGTGACGAGGGGACACCGAGGTGCGCCTCAGAGCTGGGCGCGCATCTCCCGCATGGCCTTCTTGCGGACCGCACGGTCCAGGCGATCGAGGTACAGCATGCCGTCGAGGTGGTCGGTCTCGTGCTGGAGGCAGCGCGCCATGAGCTCGGTCCCTTCGACCGTGATCTCCTTGCCGTCGAGGTCGATGCCCACGACCCTCGCGTACCAGGCGCGCCGCGTCGGGTACCAGAGGCCGGGCACCGACAGGCACCCCTCGTCACCGTCCTGGATCCGCTCGGAGAGCTCGACGATCCTCGGGTTGAGGATGTAGCCGATCTCGTCCTCGATGTTCCACGAGAAGGCTCGCAGGTTGACGCCGATCTGGTTGGCGGCGAGGCCGGCCCGGCCCTCCTGGTCGACGGTCTCGACCAGGTCAGCGACGAGCGAGCGCACCCCGTCGTCGATGGTGGTGATCTCGTCGCACGGGGTGCGGAGCACGGGGTCCGGGATCACTCGGATCTCTCTCATCGCCATGGGCGCCATTCTTCCATGACGCCCCGTGCCGTCTCACATCCGTGCGTACCGGGCACGGGCGAACGAGTAGACGCCGTAGGCGGCGAAGCCGACGCCCGTCGCGGCCAGCAGGAAGGCACCGAAGGGCTGCTCGCCGATGGTCCGGAGTGCGGCGTCCAGGCCGCTCGCCTTCGCAGGGTCGGCAGTCACGGCGGCAGCCACGACGAGCGCACCGAGCACACCGAGCGCGATCCCCTTCGCGATGTAGCCGACCCGTCCGAGGACGACGACGGCGTGGCCGACCTGGCCGCCGGCGTTGCCCTCGAGGTCCTGGAGGAAGCGCTTCCTCCAGCCCTTGACCACGTGGTAGGCGCCGGCCACGACGATGCCGATCCCGACCGCACCGACGAGGACTCGGCCTGCGCCATTCGCGAGGAGCGAGGCGGTGAGGCTGTCCTGCTGCCCGCCGCTGCCCGAGCCGCTCACGACCTTGAACGTCAGCACGGCGAGCGCGAGGTAGACGACGGCCTTGCCCGCCGACTTGGCGCGGTATGCCTTGCGGTCCTTCACGTTCCCGCTCGTGCCGGCGATCGCCTCGAGGATCTGCCAGAGGCCCAGCGCGACGAAGGCGACGACCGCGAACCAGAGGACGAACTCTCCGCCGGTCGTCCCGGCGATCTCCTGGAGGGCGCCGGTCTCGCTCGCCTGTCCACCGCCGGAGCCTGTCGCGATCCGGAGGGCGATGATCCCGATCATGATGTGCAGCAGCCCGCTGACGGCGTAGCCGGTGCGGGCGAGGACCCGCAGGCCCTTGCTCTGCTGGAGCCGCTGGGCGGTCCCTGACGTGGTGCGGTTGGTACCGGTAGGCACGGGTGGGTCTCCTTCGAGTCGACGGAGGTGGAATCCTGACACGACCCTGAGCCGTTCGCTCGTTGAACGGGACGATCCGGTCTACCGGGAGGTATCGGGTGTTTTGCCGCGCGTCGCCTGCTGGCGGTGCCCTGAGCACGGCCGCACGGTGCCTCGAGGCTCAGGTCGGCCGCACCGAGAACGGGACAGCGGTCGCGCCGACGGTCGCGGCGACCCCGCCCCGCGGTCTCGACCTCACCGAGGCTCGCGCCCGTCAGGGATCGGACGCCCGTCGGTCCGCCGCGGCCAGGTGGTCACGCAGCACCCCGGCCTGGTTGTCCTGCTCGTCCTGGGACCCGTAGAGCAGCGTGACGACCGGGTGGACGGCGATGATCGAGCGCAGCTCGTCGACGGCCGGGTTCTGGTCGAGCTCGGCGCGGTAGCGCGCCGCGAACTCGTCGAACAGGGCGCGGTCGTGGTGGAACCAGGTCCGTAGCCCGGTCGACGGTGCCACGTCCTTGAGCCACCGGTCCACCCGGGCGCGCTCCTTGCTCAGACCGCGCGGCCAGAGCCGGTCGACCAGGACGCGGTAGCCGTCGTCGGGCGTGGGGTCTGCGTAGACGCGGCGAGTCTGCACGGTCATGTCTCCCAGGGAACGCCACGAGACGTCTCGGCGCGCGACGAGAAGGTGGCGAGGAGTGCGGGCCGGGCCGCGCTGCTCGAGCGTGAGACCTGGGACGCCGTCGGGCTCGCCGACGAGCCGCGCCGCGCACCCGACGTCAGTCGTGCGGCCCGGGCGCGTCGCGGCCTCGTACAGCATGGGGTCCACGTCGAGATGATCGCGCGCCGCGACCCGCAGATCCTGACGAAACACCCGGAGGTCGTCGATCAGGAGCACGTCGCGGTGGACGGGCTCGGGAAGGGGGCGCTGGAGATCATGCGCCCCAGGGTGCCATGGTCGACGTAGGCGGTCGCCCGGATTCTCGGCCCGGAACGTCAGCCGAACGCGGTGAACCCCCGCGGGACGCGGTGCGCGTTCGCCCGCCACGCTCGACGCCAGGCGTGGATCATCCGCGCGGGGACTCCGAGCTCGCGCGCGATCAGGGTCACGTCGGGTCCGTACATGTGCTCGGCCTGGGCGTACTCCCCCGGCCCGAAGAGCAGGTTCGCGGCGTACTCGTCGGCCTGCCGCTCCTGCCTGGACTCGCGAGCACCGACCATGTGCACGTGGCAGTGCACGTGGTGCCCGCACTCGTGCGCCAGCGCAGCGCGCTGCAGCAGGTACGACCGGCCGTCGTTGATGACCACGACGCCGTCCTCACGGAGATGGGCATGCCGCGCCCCCAGGTCGTCGAACAGCACCTCCAGCCCCAACGACTGCGCGTGCTCGATCAGGTCGTACATCTCCACGCTCCTACGGTTGCTCCTCGTGGCTCTCCATCTCGGCCACCAGGTCCTCTCCGTCGTAGTCCTCCATCGCCGCGATGACTCCCGGCTCGGTGACCGTAGTACCACGGGCCTCGGTCCGCGCGGGGAACGCGTGCACGGACGCGCCGGGTGCCGGCCGCTCCTTCTCTGCACGGGCGAGGATGACCTCCGCGCGCTCGATGATCTCGTGGGGGTAGATCTCGAACGCCTCGGCGAGCTGCGCCACCTGGACGACCTTGATCTCGCGCTCGGCCTGGAGCACGCGCATGAGCGAGCGCTCGGGGATCCCGGCCCGGGCAGCCAGCTCGCGCACGGTCATCCCGCTGATCGCGCGCTCCGCAGCGATTGCACGCGCCGTTGCCTCGTTGATGTCCATACGGGCATGCTACACGTTCGATCTGGCAGCCCTACTGCCGAAAGTGGAGCAGTCGCCACCTTGCACACTGTCCATTCGGGCAGTACTGTTGCCGTTATGGACAGCAACCACTACGCATCCGCAGTGGCCGCCAACATCGAGGCGGCGCGACGGGAGATCGGGTTGTCGACGGTCGCGCTCGCCGCGTCGTCGGGCATCCCCCGGACCTCGCTCGACCGCAAGCTCAACCGCCACGGCAACTTCACGGTCCGCGAGATCAAGGCGCTCGCGACCGCACTCGGCTCCACGGCCCTGGCTCTCTCGACCGTCCGGGACGTCTCGGCCGCAGCCTGAGCCCTCCTCCCACCCCCGCTCCGAGGTTCGCCACGGACGAAGAGACCAGGAGTCGTCGCCATGCCCATCACCCGCACCGGGTGGGAACAACGGATCCGGACGTTCGCCGCCGAGAACAGCATCGACCTGGGACGCAGCAGGACGCAGCGGCTCGCGCTCAAGATCCACCGACGCGCCGAGCAGATGCAGCACGTCGACCCCGACGACCTGCTGCGCTCGGTCCTCGGCTACCACGACCCGACAGGCGAGACGGCAGTCAGGAACGTGACGCGCGGCTCGTAGGTACGTCCTGCGCGCCGTCACCCGGACCAGCCCCCACCCAGCTCGCCGTCACGGCCCTTCGCGCGACGGCTCGTCGCGGCCCGTCACGGACGGCCACGTCCCGTGCCGGGCCCTTCACACCACCCGCTCCACGGCCCCGGACGCACCGGGACGACGAGCACCGACGACCGACGGCCCCACCGAGCGTGCGCGGCCACGAGACGAGGAGAAGACCGATGATCGACCTGCGCGCCACGTCACTCACCCGACCGACGAGCCGGCTCGCGACCCGTGAGGGCGTCGAGTGGCGCCTCGACGCAGCGTGCCGAGGCTGGGACCACGAGCTGCAGGGCGACCCCTGGCACCCGTACTCCGAGCTCCCGTCCGCCTACGACCAGGCGCGCCGCATCTGCGGGGACTGCCCCGTCAGCGCGCCCTGTCTCGCCGAGGCTTCGGCAGCCGAGTCCGACGGCCCCGGAGCCCTGCGCTTCGGGATGTACGGCGGCCGGACCCCGGCCGAGCGCGCGGCGTCATGACCGCTCGTCCTGGCGATCGCCCGCCCCCGCCACGCTGCACGCTCCCGCGCCGACCCGCCGCGCCCACCGACCGACCAGGAGCCCCGCCATGACCCGACCCGATCCGTATCTCGACGCCGACCGCCTCTACGTCCTGTCCAACGCCGTCCCCGCGATCGCCGGGCACCTCGGCATCACGCTCGACCGCGAGGGAAGAGCCCTCGCCCCTCCCGACGGCGCCACGCTGGTCGAAGCCGTGGCCGCACTGACGTACGCCAGGCACACGACCGACACCTACCGGCGCTGGGAGGACCTCGGTCCGCGCCGCCGCGCGGACTGGATCGCCACGGCCGAGGCCGTCGTGAGACTCACCGCCGCGACGAACGGCGCGGACCCCCTGCCCCCGTCCTGATACACCGACCTGCCGAGGAGGCGCACCATGCGGTGGAGCTGCACAGCCCGCGGGGCGTACGGCGTCGAACGACCATGAGCACACCCGAACAGCAGCAGGCCGAATCGGTCCCCGTGACCCTCGCCCGCCTCGAAGGCAAGGTGGACGCCGCTCTCGCGGTGCAGACCGCGCGCCTCGAGGAGCACGCACGCCGCCTCGACGCCTCCGACCGCACCGCCGCCGCCCACTCCGTGAGCATCGGCGAGCTCGAGAAGAACGCCGCTGCCGGCACCCGTGCCGGGACCTCGGGCTGGACCATCGCCTCGGTCGTCGTGTCCTCGATCGTCGGGCTCGGGTCGCTCCTGGCGGTCCTGCTCACGCTCGTGCGCGTCGTCCCTGGCGCGCCCTGACCCCACCCCCCTGTCCACACACCCATCGGCCCCGCACGCGAACGCGTCGGGGCCTTCGTCACGCAAGGAGGAGTCCATGCCCGTCTACCCAGGCGCAGTACAGCGCCTGATCCCGCACGCGAACACGGAGAACGTCCGCGCCTTCGTCCGCAACCGCATCAACTTCCACACGGCCGTCACCGATGCGTCGTCCCTCTACCCGTACTTCTCTCCACCCGGTCGACCCTGCTCGCACTTCTACGTGGCCGAGGACGGGACCGTCGAGCAGTACATCGACACCGACTACTACTCCGCCGCCGACTACGAGGGCAACGACGCGACGATCTCGATCGAGTCCTGGGACGGCTACGGACGCCTCTGGACGACCGGTCAGCCTCCGCCGTGGACGGCCGCACAGGTCGCGGCCCTCAAGGCCCTGTCCACGTGGATCATCCAGACGCACCCGACCATCCCGACCCGGCTGGCCACCGACTCCCGCATCGGAGCGAGCTCCCGCGGCCTGTCCTGGCACCGCCTGGGGGTGGAGTCCTCTCCCCCGTTCCGGCCGGGCTACCGAGTCGACGGGGGCATGTACTACTCCACCTCCGTCGGCAAGACCTGCCCCGGCGACGCTCGCATCGCACAGATTCCCGGCATCCTCGCCGCGATCCCACCCATCCCCACCCGACTACCCGTCCAGGAGGACGACATGCTGCTCATCCGTGACAACTCGACCGGCGCCGTGATGCTCGTGCTGGGGGGCGTCGGCTCCGCCGTCCTCGGCCCGGACTACGCCTCCTTCCAGCGCGCAGGCGTCCCCGTGGTCGGCGTGACGACCGAGGGCTTCGCCATCGCGTCCAACCGCTACCTCAACCGGTGACGGTGGCGCCATGGCCACCGTCCGACCTCGGACCGACCGTGCGGTCAGCTATCTGCGCACCGTCGTCCCCGTCCTGTGGGGGGCGGCAGTCACCTGGCTGCTGACCCTCGTCGTGCTACCCCCTGAGCTCGTCGACCTCCTGACGTCCGACCTCGCGGTCAGCGCCGTCACGGCCCTGATCGTCAGTGCCTGGTACATCGCCTGGCGAGGGGTCGAGGCCCACGTCCCCGAATGGCTCACGCGCATCGTCCTCGGCTCCGCCCGGAGTCCGAGCTACGCCGGGCGACGCACGGGCGCGCTCCGTCCCGCCGACGCGTCGCCCGAGTCCAGCACCACACCGCGCGACCGTGCCTGACCACGTCGCCGGACCCCCGTCCGGGTCGACCCCTCGACCCGGTCCGCACAACAGAAAGGAGCTCACATGTGGGTGAACCCTGCAGTCGGTCGCATCACCTCCGGATTCGGCATGCGCACGAGTCCGACGGACGGTGTGTACCGGCTCCACTCCGGCACCGACATCGGGGCGCCGTCCGGCGCGCCGATCTGGGCCGCCACCGCAGGAACGGTCACGTTCTCCGGCTTTCAGACCGGGGGCGGGAACATGGTCAAGATCGCCCACCCCGGCGGCATCGAGACCTGGTACCTGCACATGACCGCCCGCCACGTCACCGTCGGCGCACAGGTCGCCACGGGTCAGCAGATCGGCACGATCGGCTCGACCGGCAACTCGACCGGGCCGCACCTGCACTTCGAGACCCGGGTCAACGGCAACCCCCAGAACCCCGTCCCCTTCATGACCGCCAGAGGCGTCACGCTCGGCTCCGGCACCCCCACCACCAACCCCACCCCCACACCGGACCCCGAGCCGGTGCCTGACGTCCAGGAGGACAACATGGTAGTCATTCTCAACAAGTCGAACAACGCGGCGATCGTCGTCTCGGGCGGCAAGTCGGCGCCCGTCATCGGCTGGGACATGTACGTCACGCTCACCCAGACCCTGCCGTCGCTCGGGGTCACCAACGAGCAGTTCAACGCCTTCGCGGCGTCCTTCGCCTGACCCCCCGGAGACGAAGCCCCGCCCCTGCCAGGGGGCGGGGCTTCGTCGTCCCCAGGCTCGCGCCCCCGGGCGCGAGGACTCGTGGGGGCCCGGCGCGTGATCGACATCAAGTTCCAGGGCTAGAGAAAGACCCATCTAGCCCTGGAGCTTGAGCAGGACCGAGCGGGCGGCGCCGTGCTGCACACGGTCGACGACAACGCCTCCTCGATCGCGTCACCCCGCGTCGAGCAACACCTCCAGGTCGGTCCACGACCTGATCCGCACAACAGAAAGGAGTCCTTCCATGTGGGTGAACCCCGCAGTAGGACCCATCACGTCCAGGTTCGGGATGCGCAAGAATCCCGTCACCGGCGTCGTCCGGCTTCACGCAGGCACCGACATCGGGGCGCCGCCCGGCGCGCCGATCTGGGCCGCCACCGCAGGAACGGTCACGTTCTCCGCCTTCGACACCGGGGGCGGGAACATGGTCAAGATCGCCCACCCCGGCGGCATCGAGACCTGGTACCTGCACATGACCGCCCGCCACGTCGCCACCGGCGCACACGTCGCCGCCGGTCAGCAGATCGGCACGATCGGCTCGACCGGCAACTCCACCGGGCCGCACCTGCACATCGAGACCCGACTGGGCGGCCCCCAGGACCCCATCCCGTTCTTCGCCGCCCGCGGCGTGAACCTGGGCGTCGGCACACCTCCGGCACCCAACCCCAACCCCACCCCCACGCCGGACCCCGAGCCGGCCCCCACCGTCCAGGAGGACGACATGCGAGGACTCATCGAGGCACTGTACCGACGCTACCTGGGGCGCGAGGGCGCCGCCCGCGAGCTCGACGACTGGACCATCAGCGCCGCGACCGGCGCGAGGACCGGGGCCCAGGTGGTCGACACCTTCCTCAGCGGACGCGCCGAGTCCGCCACGGTGATCGCCGCCTACCAGGAGTTCCTCGGACGCGCTCCGGGCGAGTCCGAGATCGCGAGCTGGCTCCAGAGCCAGCCCAGCATCCGCCAGGTCCGCACCGGCATCGCCGGTTCGCCCGAGGCGGGCTGACCCCCAGCACGACGAAGCCCCGCCCTCTTCGGAGGGCGGGGCTTCTCGTCATGAGCGGGGGACCCGCCCTCCCCGACGTGCGGCACCGGCCTGACCCACGCCTGGTGGGCGAAGGGTGGCGCGCCCTACGGGTCCGGCGTGCGCAGGTTCGAAGGTGGCTACGGTTGTGGCTACACCCCCGGTGTAGCCAACCCCGAGTTTTTCCAGCGATCGCAAGGTAGGGCAGGTGGGGCTTGAACCCACGACCGGCGGATTATGAGTCCGATGCTCTGACCGACTGAGCTACTGCCCCTCGGCGGACAAGCGTACCGGCAGGCGGGCGCCGTACGGGCGCGTGGGCAGTACCGTGTCTGGCATGGCTCTGTTCGCCCGTAGCTCCCTGCCCGACGACGCCCGCAGGTCCCTGCGCCTCGCCCCGAAGGACGCGGTGCTCGCTTCTGCGCAGCTCGTCGACGGGGCGTGGGCCGTCGCGACCCGCACCGTCCTGGCCACGACCGGAGACGACGCCACCTCGCGCCCGTGGTGCGACGTCGACAAGGCCGGCTACGACCCGGCCACCGCGTCGATCACGGTCGAGTGGGTCGACGGCGCCGCTCCCCTGGTCCTGCGCCTCGCCGACGTCCGGCGCACCGCGCTCGCGCAGACGGTCCGCGAACGGGTGCAGTCGTCGGTGGTGCTCGCGGAGGTCGTGACGCTGGGCGGAGGACGCTCGGCCAAGGTCGCCGTGCGCCGCGACAGCGACGGCTCGCTCTTCTCCCAGGTCGTCGCCGAGGCCGGCGTGGACCTGGAAGAACCCCGGACGCGGGCTGTGATCGACGCTGCGGAGGACCGGCTCCGATCGATGTCCGGACTACCCCTCTGATGCTGATAGAGTTTTCCCCGGTCGCCCAACCGGTGAAGATCGGTGGGTGAGCGGTCCCGCGTAGCTCAGCTGGCAGAGCATCCGACTGTTAATCGGACGGTCGTAGGTTCAAGTCCTACCGCGGGAGCAGCACACGAGGCCCCTGATCTGCGGAGACGCGGATCAGGGGCCTTCTGCATGCCTGCTGCGCGCAGCTCGCGCTCAGGCACCCCGCAGGCCCATGTGCCGCGATGTGACCCTCGTCGCACCTGACCGGAACCATGCTCAGGACCTGCACGCCTCGCCTCACGCCCCTGCCGGTGAAGCGGCACTTCGGGCGATGACGGGCACCGCGACGGCACGGGACATGGTGGTCCGGTCCCGGCACCCCACGTCGGTCGTCCACAGCTCGCGAACCCGTCGTACGACACGACGGACGCCAGGGAGCGGGGATCCACCCCGGGGACGGCGCCGCCCGGTCGAGCACGTGCCTCAGACGCGTTCGCGCAGCTCCCGGCGGTCCCGCTCGACGGCCAGCAGCTCGGCGAACGCCGCCCCGTAGGCGTCGGGGTCCGCGGCGGGGTCGAGGCGTTGCAGGCGGCTCTTGGCGTCGGCGACGCGACGCGTGAGCCCCAGGTCCACGAACGCCTTCACGACGCCCTGGACGTACCCCTGGATGACGTTCTCGCGGTCCTCGGGCAAGGGGGCGACCGCGAGCTGGTTGACGATGCCGCGCACGGTCTCGGGGGCCTGCTCGATCACGTGCTCGACCCACTGCCCCGCGGGGTGGGCGGCGGCCCCCGCCATGCCTCCGGCAGCCCGGATCGCGTCGTGCACGGCACGCCAGGCCGGGGTCGCGAACGCCGTCTCGGAGAACGCGTCGAACTCCTCGGCGGGCACGTACTGCGGGTACTGGAGCGCGACCACGAGCGCCTGACGCTCGAGGCGCGCCACAGGGTCGCGCGGGTCCGGCGGAGAGAAGACCGGGCCCGACGGCGCCGCGGACGCTCCGTCGTCGGGCGTGGGAGCGAGCGGGCGGACCGGGGCCGGCAGAGTCTGCGGGACGCCCGCCTTCCCCGCCGCCGCGACCGCCCGCCGCACCGACTCCGAGTCCATCCCGATCCAGCCCGCGAGCATGCGCGCGTACTCGGGCCGCAGGGCCGTGTCGCGGATGCCCGCGACGACCGGCGCCGCCGCACGCAGCGCAGCCACGCGCCCCTCGGCCGTGTCGAGGTCGAACGTGGCGAGCGACGTGCGGATGACGAACTCGAACAGGGGCTGTCGCCCGTCCACGAGGGCCCGCACGCCCTCCGGGCCGCGCGCCATGCGCAGCTCGCACGGGTCCATGCCGCTGGGCTCGACGGCGACGAACGTCTGGGCGTAGAAGCGCTGGTCCTCGCCGAACGCGCGGACGGCGGCCTTCTGACCGGCGGCGTCGCCGTCGAACGTGAAGACGACCTCTCCCCCGAGCGACGCGCCCGACGCGAGCTGGAGCCCGCCGCCCGCGGTCGTGTCCCCCAGCAGCCGGCGCACGATGCGCGCGTGGTCGGTGCCGAACGCCGTGCCGCACGTCGCGACGGCCGTCGTGACGCCCGACAGGTGCGCGGCCATGACGTCGGTGTACCCCTCGACGACCACGACGCGCTTGTTCTTGGCGATCTCGCGCTTGGCGAGGTCGATCCCGTAGAGCACCTGGGACTTCTTGTAGAGCGTGGTCTCCGGGGTGTTGAGGTACTTGGGGCCCTGGTCCTCGTCGAAGAGCTTGCGCGCGCCGAACCCGATGGTCTCGCCCGTGACGTCGCGGATGGGCCACACGAGGCGGCCGCGGAAGCGGTCGTAGATGCCGCGCTGGCCCTGGCTCATGAGGCCCGACGCGATCAGCTCCGCCTCGGTGAAGCCACGCCCGCGCAGGTGGCGCAGGAGCGAGTCCCAGCCCGTCGGCGCGAACCCGACGCCGAAGCGCTCGGCGTCCGAGCGGTCGAAGCTGCGCTCGGCCAGGAACGTGCGCGCGACCGTGGCGCCGGGTGCGAAGAGCTGCTCGGAGAAGTACTGCGAGGCCACGCGGTGAGCCTCGAGCAGGCGCTGACGCTTGCCGGGCTCCTCGGTCCTGCGCGGGCCGCCGCCCTCCTCGTACCGGAGCTGGACGCCCACGCGGTCGGCCAGGTACTCGACGGCCTCGGTGAACGTCATGCCGTCGATCTTCTGCACGAAGGAGATGACGTCGCCGCCCTCGTTGCAGCCGAAGCAGTGCCAGCGCCCCACCTGGGGGCGGACGTGGAAGGACGGGGAGCGCTCGTCGTGGAAGGGGCACAGCCCCTTGAGCGAACCGACACCGGCGGGCTTGAGGGTCACGTGCGAGGACACGATCTCGTCGATCCTCGCGCGTTCGCGCACCGCGTCGACGTCCTCGCGTCGGATCAGACCTGCCACGTACAGAGTGTAGGTCCCGCCGGTCCCGAGGGGCAGCGGGCGCCCGACACCGGGCCCCTCGGGGTGTGTCCGGTCCGGTCAGGTGGACACGAGCTCGAGCAACCGGGCCCGCGATTCCGCGCACCGTCGGGCGTACGCGCCGGGGGTGTGACCCGTCACGGAGACGAAGTCCACAGCGAGGTGCGCCTGGTCGTAGTAGCCGACGTCGACCGCGAGCGCCGCGAGGTCCTGCCCGGGGTCGGCGGCCAGGCGCTCGGCCGCGAGGTGGACGCGGTGGCGCTGCAGGACCCACTTGGGCCCGACGCCGACGCGCTCGCCGAGGAGACGCTGGAGGCTGCGCGTGCTGGTACCCGCGACGCGCGCGAGGTCGGCGACGCGGGCGTGCGGCCCGAGCTCGCCCGACGTCGCGGCGTCGAGCACGCGGGAGACCTGGGGCAGCGCGGGGTCCGGCGCGAGCCGGTCGCGCAGGAGGTCCGCGAGGACGCCGACCGCAGCCTCGTCCTGGCCGCGCCCGGCGAGCGCGAGGGCGCGCTCCCCCGCCTCGTCCGCCCCGGGCCCCAGGACGCCCGACGCCGGCACGGACGTCCCGCGCGCCACGACCAGCGCGCCGGGGCGCAGCTTCGCGGCGACGACGACGCCCGACCCGAGCAGCGTGCGGTCGAACAACCCGTCGGGGATGCCGTGGGCCGCGAAGCCGCTCGGCTCGGCGACGAGGTTGACGCACGGGTGCGGGATCACGGTCTGGGTGAACGACTCCCCGACCGGCAGGTCCCAGCGCACGAGCCAGAACCAGTCGACGCGGTCCGCGAGGTCGGCCGGGGCGGGCAGGCGCTCGAGCGCGAAGGCCCGGCGCGCGGCCGCCGGGTCCACGACGCCGTACGTGGTGGACGGGACGCGAGGGCCGCGCTGGCCGTCGCGACCGCTCGGCGCGCTGCCGGCGCCCGCGGGTTCGTGTCGCATTCCTCCAAGACTGCCACCCCGCACCGACACGACGATGGATATGAAGCACCCCGACGTGCACCCCCACCGACCACTGGAGGAACCATGGACATGTCAGCCCTGCACCCGAACCTCGCCGTCTCCGACGCGCGGGCCGCGATCGACTTCTACACCGCGGCGTTCGGCGCCGAGGTCGACGACGTCATCACGGTCGGCGACGCGATCATCCACTCCGACCTGCGTCTGCCCACGGCGTCCGGGTACTCGACGTTCACGGTCGCCCAGGAGTTCCCGGGCGCGGGGTCGGTGGCTCCGGACCCCGAGGGTCCGACGCCCGTGTCGTTCACGGTGCCCGTCCCGGACACCGACGCCGCGTACGCCCGCGCGATCGCCGCGGGCGCGACGAGCACGGCCGAGCCCGCGGACTGGTTCGCGGGCTTCCGCCAGGCTGCGGTGCGCTGCCCGTTCGGGCACCGGTGGTACTTCACGACGGTCGACGACTCGGTCACGGCCGAGGACGTGCAGCGCGCGAGCGACGCCTGGATGAGCGAGCAGCCGGCCGGCTGAGCGGTCAGCCACCGGTCGGCCGAGCCGGTCGACCGGGTGCGCCGGCACGGAAGGTAACGTCCTGCCCATGACGATCGACGAGCACCCCGGGAGCATCCGCATCTGGGGTGCTCCGTCGTTCACCGAGGAGCCCGCGGTGCCCTACCGGGCGCCCGAGGGCCGGATGGTGGCCGCCCCGTGGAGCCTCGCGACCAACGTGTACGAGCCGGGCCACGCGCGCGAGTGGCCCGACGAGGTCCACTACGAGCACGAGCTCGTCTGGGGCGAGGGCGGCCCGCTCGACGTCGAGGCCATGGGCAGACGGTGGCTGGTCCCGCCGACCCTGGGGATCTGGCTTCCCGCGGGGACCCGGCACAGGGTCCGGGCCGATCCGGACGTGACTCTCTACGCGACCTATCTGAACCCCGACCAGGTCGCGCCACGGTGGGAGAGCGTCGTCGGGGTCCCGGTCAGCGCCCTGCTGCGCGAGCTGCTCCTGCACGACGCGACGGCCGTGATGCAGGATGCCAGCCGGCACAGCCTCCAGGCGCTCGCGGTCGAGCAGATGCTGCCGCTGCCCGTGGCGAGCATCGAGCTGCGCATGCCGCGCGAGGCCGACCTGCTGCACGTCGCCGAGCGGCTGCTCGCGACCCCCGGGGACGGCCGGTCGCTCGACGCCTGGGCCTCCGACGTGGGCATGAGCCCACGCACGTTCATGCGGCGCTTCGTCGAGGAGACGGGGCTGTCGTTCGCGCAGTGGCGCATCCTCGCGCGCACGGGGGCAGCACTCGTGCTGCTCGCCGAGGGCCGCCCGGTCCGCGAGGTCGCCCGCGAGGTCGGCTACTCGAGCCCGAGCACGTTCGTCACGGTCTTCCGTCGCACCACGGGCATGTCGCCTGCCGCGTACGTGCGCCTGCTCGGAGCGCCCGGCCGCTGACCGTGGCGGGAAATCGGTCATCCCTGGCAGGATTTCTCGATCCCGCCCGGGTTAGCCTCACCTTCGTCCCGCCAACTAAGGCTAGGCTCATCTAACTAGCGGGCGTCGAGTCGCACTGCGAGACGCCCGACGGAGGACCCTTCATGACCCCGAGCACCACCCGCCGTCGCGCCGCTCCCCGGCGCCGTCTCCTGGGCGCCGTCGCGGCGCTCACGACCCTGGCCGCGCTCGCGGCCTGCTCGACGGGAGGGACCGACGGCTCGACGCCGGCCCCCGCGGGCGGAGCCGACGTCGCCGCGACGCACCTCGCCGAGGCCGACGCGTTCCCGGTCGAGATCGAGCACACGTACGGCTCGACGACGATCGAGGCCGAGCCCCAGCGCGTCGTGACGATCGGCTGGAGCAGCCAGGACGCGGTCGTCGCGTTCGGCAAGGTCCCTGTGGGCATCGAGAGGTTCACCGGACCCGGCATCGAGGACGACATCCTGCCGTGGCTCACCGAGACCTTCGAGGGCGCCACGCCCGAGCTGCTCACGAGCAACCCCGACGTCCCGTTCGAGCAGATCGCGGCCCTGCGTCCCGACGTGATCGTCGCGGTCTACTCGGGCATCACCGACACGGCCTACGAGCGTCTCTCCGAGATCGCCCCGACCGTCGCGTTCCCGGGCTCCGCCTGGGAGACGTCGTGGCAGGACCAGACCACGATGATCGGGGCGGCCCTGGGGCAGCCGGCCAAGGCCGACGAGCTCGTCGAGGGTGTCGGGACCACGGTCGCCGAGACGGCCGCGGCCCACCCCGAGCTCCAGGGCAAGACCATCACGTACGCGATGAACGGCGAGGGCGGCCTCATCGTCTTCTGCCCCTCGGACCCGCGCATCGAGCTGCTGACGCAGATCGGGCTCGCGCCGTCCCCCGGCACGCTCACCGTCTGCGGCGCCGAGGACGCGTCGTCGGTCTCGGTCAGCTCGGAGCTCATCCCCACGCTCGACGCCGACGCGTTCATCCTCATCGACGTCGACGAGACGGTCTACGACACCCTCCTGGGCAACCCGCTGTTCGCGGCGCTGCCCTCGGTCGTCGACGACCGCGTGATCCGCGTCGTCGGCATGGACTACGCCATGGCGACGTCCGCACCGACCGTCCTGAGCATCCCCTACGCGCTCGACGAGTTCGTCGCCCAGCTCACGGCCACCCTCGGCTGAGCGGTCCCGCTCACACCCCAGGACAGGCACGGACACCCGCTGACGCCCGAGAGCACCTGAGAACCCCGTGAGCACGACGACGGCCCGACCCCCACCAGGGGCCGGGCCGTCGCCACGTCCAGGTCAGCGCGGCCCGGAGACCCACCGCTCGTGGAGCTGGTAGGCGCTCACGTCGGTGAGCGATGCGACCTGGTCGACGACGACCCGGAGGCGAGCGGCGTCGTCGGGCGCCTCGACCCAGTCCGCCGCGAACGGCGCCTCGAGCGCGTCCGGGGCCTTGTCGATGAACACCTCGACGAGATCTGCCAGGACCTGTCTCTGCTGGTGGTGCAGCGGCTCTTGCTCACGCGGGGCCATGACGTACGCGACCGCCATGCCCTTGAGCACGAGGATCTCCGCGGACGTCGCCTCAGGGACGACCAGGCGGGCCGAGTAGCGCGTGAGCGGACCGTCGCCGTACTCCTCGCGCGTCGCGGCCTGCGCCGACCCGCTGAAGCGCCCGATGAGCTGGCTCGTCGAGTCCTTGAGGGCCGCGAGCGCCCGGCGCGACCCGTCGAACCCGCGCATCAGGTGGCCCGTGGACTCGAGCCGGGAGATCGCGGCGTCGAGCTCGCCCGCGGTGTATGCGTCGCCGTACCAGGCGCGGACCGCGGCCACGACCCGCGCCCGCTCGTCGGGGTCCGCGAGGACCGCGAGGTCGAGCTTGCCGCCCACGATCGCGTCCTCGACGTCGTGCACCGAGTAGGAGATGTCGTCGGCCAGGTCCATGACCTGGGCCTCCATGCACTTGACGTGCTCGGGGGCCCCCTCACGCAGCCACGTGTAGACGGGCACGTCGTCGGGGTAGACGCCGAACTTGTGCGTCGTGGTCCCGTCCGCACGCACCGGCCCCTCGCCCCGGCGCCACGGGTACTTGACGCTCGCGTCGAGGCTCGCGCGGGTCAGGTTGAGCCCCACGGGGGTGCCGTCCGCGGCGAAGACCTTGGGCTCGAGGCGCGTCAGGAGACGCAGCGTCTGGGCGTTGCCCTCGAAGCCGCCGTGATCCGCCATGATCTCCGCGAGCGCCCGCTCGCCGTTGTGCCCGAACGGCGGGTGGCCCAGGTCGTGGGCGAGGCACGCGGTGTCGACGACGTCCGGGTCGCACCCGAGCGCGCGCCCCATCTCCCGGCCCACCTGCGCGACCTCGAGGCTGTGCGTCAGGCGCGTGCGCACGAAGTCGTCGGACCCAGGGCCCAGGACCTGGGTCTTGGCACCGAGCCGGCGCAGCGCCGAGGAGTGGACCACGCGCGCCCGGTCCCGTTCGAAGGGCGTGCGGGCCTTGCTCTTGGGGGGCTCGGGGACCCAGCGCTCGACGTCGTCGGCCGAGTATCCGAAGGCACTTCCTGGCATCGTGTGGGGCACGGGACCCACCCTATCGACGCGGCGGGTCGCCGTGGTGCTCGTCCCCAGGGCTCCGTCGCGGGCCGCTGCGGCTCAGGCCTCCTCGGCGCGCACCTGGAGCCCCCGGTAGACGCCCGTGCGCAGCTCGACCTCCCAGACGTCGGCCGTCGGCATCGCGAGCCGGTGGGCGACCTCGATCTCGGCCTCGACGTCGTACGGCACGCGCACGAGCTGGAGCCCGAAGGGCCCGGGCGCCTCGTCGTCCAGGCGCCCCTCGAGGATCGCGTAGCTGGGCACGGGCTCGTCGAGCGGGTTGCCCACGCTGCCCACGTTGAACAGCGTGCGCCCCTCGCGGACCTCGACGTACGCGTCGTGGACGTCGCCGTAGCCGACCATGGTGGGCTCGGGGCCCGGGCCCGTGAGGTCGGTCGCGCGGAACATCGCGTCGAACTGCTCGTCGCTGTGGTGGAAGTGCACACGCGTGTGCACGCTCTCGGCGGAGGCGTGGAACAGGCGGATCCGGCGACCGCTCAGGAGCACGTCGTGGCTCAGGGGCAGGGCAGCGAGCCACGCGAGCTGGTCGGCTCGCAGCTCGCCGTGCCACCAGCGCATCTCGGCCGGGGCGTCGGGGGCGTGACGGGCAGGAAGTCGTCCCAGTTCCCCCGCACGTTCACGGCGCACGCCGCACGACAACGGTCCACGACGGCACTGCCGCGCGGCCCCTTGCCGACGTAGTCACCGAGGTTGACGACGTGCGTGACGCCGCGCGCGGCGATGTCTGCGAGGACGGCCTCGAGGGCCGTGAGGTTGCCGTGGACGTCGGACAGGACGGCGATCCGGTCGAGGGTCATGCGGGGATCCTGCCACGGCGACGATCTCGCCGAGAAGTGAGCAGATGCCCCTGATCGCCGCGGATCAGGGGCGTCTGCTCACTTCTCGGCACGGGCGGCCCAGCGCGCGAGCCGGCTCAGGCCAGCCGCCACACCCCGACGCCGGGGCCGTCACCCGCCACGTCGAGGCCCGCGGCCGAGACGTCGAGGGTCAGGTCGCCGTACAGGCGCTCGGCGTCGCCCCCCGCGAGCAGGTGCTGCGGCAGCCGCGCCCCGGCCCACGCCTCGCGCGCGACGACGACGAGCACGCGCTCGTCGGTCGTCTCGCGCAGGTACGCCACGGCGTCGTCGTCGACCACGAGCCAGCGCAGCCCGCCCTCGCGCAGCGCCCGGCTCCCCCGGCGCAGCGCGACGAGCCGCCGGTAGACCTCGAACGTGTCGCCGTCCCAGCGGTCCGGGCGGTCCCACGGCATGGGCACGCGTGCGTGCTCGCCGTTGGTGCCCGTGAGCCCCACCTCGTCGCCCGCGAACATCACGGGCGTGCCGGGGTAGGTCAGCAGGAGCGTCGCGGCGACCTCGACCATCTCCGCCGAGCCCACGATCGAGCGCAGGCGCGGGGTGTCGTGCGACCCGAGCATGTTCCACTGGCGCGACGTGACCGACCACGGCAGCACGGCGTCGAAGTCACGCATGGTCTCGACCATGCTGCGCCCGCCGCGGCGCGGCGTCGTGACGGGCAGCCCGAGGAACGGGACGGTCGAGTCGTGCGGCGCGAGCCACGTCCAGATCGGGCGCGTGAACGCCGAGTAGTTCATGTTGGCGTGCCAGCCGTCGCCCGCGAGGTCGAGCGAGGCGTCGTGGAAGTGCTCGCTCACCAGGACCGAGTCCGGGTCGATCTCGGTCATGGTGGCCCGGATGCGGCGCGCGATCTCGAGCGTGCGGTCCTCGTCGCCGTAGCGCCCGGTCATGTTGGCGACGTCGATGCGCCACCCGTCGAGGGAGAAGGGCTCACGCAGGTAGCGCCCGACGACGGAGCCCGGCCCGTCGATCATCCTCGCCCCGAGCGTGGGCGAGCCGTAGTTGAGCTTGGGCAGCGACGCGTGCTCGAGCCAGCCCACGTACCCGGGCTCGTCCGGCGTCCAGTAGAACCAGTCGCGCTCGGGGCTCGACTCGTCGGCGTGCGCTCGCTCGAACCACTCGTGGCCCGCGCCCGTGTGGTTGGTCGTCAGGTCGCCGAGGAGGCGCATCCCGCGCTCGTGCACGGCCCGCGAGAGCGACGCGTACGCCTCGTCGCCGCCCAGCAGGGGGTCGACACGGTCGAACGTGCTCGCGTCGTACCGGTGGTTGGAGCGCCCCGGGAACACCGGGGTCAGGTAGACCGTCCCGACGCCGAGCGCCTGGAGGTGGTCCAGGTGCTCCTCGATCCCCCGCAGGTCGCCGCCGTAGTACTGCGTCCCGACGCCGGGCCCGGCCGCGAGCGGCTCGTCGTCCCAGTCGGCCGGCTGCGCCCAGTCCGGGACGGGCCGCGAGTCCGCCGCTGCCGAGCGCGCGAACCGGTCCGGGAACACCTGGTAGACGACGCCGTCGCCCATCCAGGACGGCGCGGGCGGGTGCACGGTCAGGCGGAAGTCCGCGGCGTCGGGCACGTCCCGGTCGAAGACCCCGCGCCCGTTGAGCCACCGGTACCCGCCCGGGACGTCCAGGAAGAACCGGTAGCTCGTGACCGGGTTGTGCACCAGGACGTCGGCCACGTACCAGGACTCGTGCTCGTCCTCCCGGTCGAGCCGGGCCTCCGACAGGCGCGGCTCGCCGTCGCGCACGGTCCGCAACCACACGGCCCGGACCTGCGCGTCGGCACCGCCGGGGACGCGTGGCACGCGCACCCGGACCGGGACCACGTCCCCCAGGACGGGCGTGCCGCCGGGGACGTAGACCTCGGAACCGTCGTGGTGCGCGGCCAGGGTGACCACCTCGCGGGACGAGGCGGCCCTCCCGGCGGACGTGACGTCGTCGGGCAGGGAGCTGCTCATGCTCAGCCCTTGACCGAGCCGGCCGTCAGCCCACCCACGATGTACTTCTGCAGGTAGAGGAACAGCGCCAGCACCGGGATCGTCGAGATGACCGCCCCCGCCGTGAACAGACCCCAGTTCGCCTCGCGCAGCGAGGAGACCCAGCCGTACAGGCCCACCGCGAGCGTCCAGTTGGACTCCGAGGTCAGGACGATGCGCGCGATCATGAACTCGCCGTACGTGCTGATGAAGGACAGCAGCGCCACGACCGCCAGGATCGGCGCCACGAGGCGCAGGATGATCGTCCAGTAGATCTGCGCGTGCGTCGCGCCGTCGAGCTTCGCGGCCTCGTCGAGCTCGCGCGGGACCGTGTTGAAGAACCCGTACATGAGGAAGGTGTTCACGCCCAGCGCGCCACCGAGGTACACGCAGATCAGGGCGAGCTTGCTGTCCAGGCCCAGGGCCGGGACCACGTCGCCGAGGCTCAGGAGCAGCAGGAAGATCGCGATGAACGCGAGCATCTGCGGGAACATCTGGATGATGAGCAGCGACGTCAGGCCCGCCCGGCGCCCCGAGAACCGGAACCGCGAGAACGCGTACGCCGCCGCGGCGCCCATGAGCACGGTACCGACCGAGGTCACGACCGCGATCACGAGCGTGTTGAGCATCCACGTCCAGAACAACGAGTCGCCGAGCTCCGCGTAGTTCACGGTGCTCACGTCCGCGAAGAGCGTGTTCGACCCCGTGAGGGTGCCGTTCTCCGACAGCGACGCCGAGAGCACGTAGACGAGCGGGAACGCCGAGAACACGACCGCGACGACGCCCACGAGGTGACGCCAGCCGAGCTCGCTGAACCAGCGGCCGGGCTTCATGCGCGTGCGGCCCTCGGGACCGGGCGCGCCGCCGGAGGACGAGCCCGCCGAACCGACGGGAGCAGAGACAGAGGTGGTCGCCATGTCAGTTGATCTCCTCGAACTTGCGGGTGCTCCGGAAGGCCAGGGCAGAGATGGTGCCGACGATCACGAAGATCACGATCGACAGCGCGCTCGCGAGCCCGAAGTTCTTGGGCGCCGAGCCGTCGACCCCGGAGATCTGGTAGACCATCGAGATCAGGATGTCGGTGTGCCCCAGCGGGACCGAGGCGTCCCCGAACCGTGGACCACCCCCGGTGAGCATGTAGATGAGCGTGAAGTTGTTGAAGTTGAACGCGAACGACGAGATGAGCAGCGGCGCCGTCGAGATGAGCAGCAGCGGCAGCGTGACCGAGCGCCACGTGCGCCAGCGGCCGGCACCGTCGATCTTCGCGGCCTCCATGACGTCCGAGGGCAGCGACTGCAGTGCGCCCGTGCAGATCAGGAACATGTACGGGAAGCCCAGCCACAGGTTCACGAAGAGCACCGAGAGCTTCGCGAGCACCGGGTCCGTGAGCCACGGGATCTCCGCGCCGCCCAGCAGGACCTCGTTGATGAACCCGAACCGCGTGTTGAGCAGACCCGACCACAGCAGCGCCGCGAGGAAGCCCGGGATCGCGTACGGCAGGATCATGAGGACGCGGTAGACCTTGCGTCCCCGCATGCGGACGTCGTTGAACGTGATCGCGAGGAACAGGCCCAGCAGGAACGTGGTCGCGACCGACCCGATCGCGAAGACGAACGTCCACACGAGGATCTTGAGGAAGGGCTGCGCGTAGCGCGCGTCCGAGAAGGCCGTGACGAAGTTGTCGACCCCCACCGCGACCCGCCAGCCGACGGCGAGCGTCGTGCCGTCCGCGGCCTCGAACTGACCGTTGTCGTTCGGGGTGTAGACGGTCCCGGTCGTCGTGTCGGTCATGGTGTCGCTCGCCGCGTCCCACTCGAGCGTCGAGGTGTAGACGAAGCCCGTCATCGCGTCGGGGGTGCGGATCGACCCGTCCCCGGGGTCGTCGGACACGGGCACACGGAGGGTGGTGACCTCCTCCTGGCGCTGGAGCACCTGGCCGCGCTCGAGGACCGTGTACCCGGGGACCTCGGTCGCGCGGCCTGCCTCGACCGTCGCGTCCTCGACCACCGTCAGCGGCTGCTCGGCCGACCCGACCTCGACGTCGCCGTCGGGCGTCACGATCGCGAAGGCGAGCGTGCCGCCGTCCTCGACGACCGTGAGCGGAGCCGACTCGGAGCCCTCGACGCGGCGCTCGTTCTGCACGAGCAGGGCCTCGATCGCCTGCTCCTTGGTCGAGTTGTGCCCCGTGCCGTAGTTCGTGAAGGCGATGTAGCCCGTGTAGGCCACGACGAAGATCTGGTAGGCCAGCAGGAAGATCAGGCCCGGCAGGATGTACTTGAGCGGCAGTGCGCGCCTGGAGAAGTAGACCCAGTTGGCCGCGACCAGCATGGCTGCCGACGCGGCGAGGATGCCGTACGACTCGGCGCTCCACGCGGACCAGACCACGTACACGCCCAGCGCGTCGATGACGGCCATGAGGGCCAGCTTGGCGAAGAACCCGGGGCTGTAGTTCCGGGCGTGCGACCCGTCGCGGTCGCGGCGCTGGCGCTGCCCTCGCGGTCCTTCAGGGGGCCCGGAGTCCTCCGGAGCGCCGACGGCGGTGTCGGTGGGCGTGATCTGTGGGGCGGACATCGAGCCTCCGTAGTCGTGCGACACGGGTACCGGCCCGTGTCATGGGGGTGGCGCAGCGCCGCTGGTGCGGGCTGCGCCGGCGACCTCGTGGCCGTGACGCCGGGAAGGGCGTCCCGGCCACGAGGTCGGTCGATCAGGAACCGATGGCCGTCTGGATGTCGGTGATCATCTTGTCCCAGGTGGTGATCGGGTCGGCGCCGCCGACGATCGCTGCCTCGGTCACGCCCCAGAAGCTCCACACGGAAGCCATCTCGGGGATCGAGGGCATGGGCAGGGCGTCAGCACCGACGGCGCGGAAGCCGGCGATGATCGGGTCCTCGGCCGCGGCCTTGTCGGCCGAGACGGTGAGGGCCGGGGGACGGTTGCCCGACTTGTACAGCGCCGTCTGGGCCTCCTCGGTCGAGAGGAAGTTGACGAGGAAGTCGTTGGCGACGAGCGCGTTCTTGCTCTGGTTGCTCAGGTAGAAGCCCTGGACGCCCACGAAGGGCTGCGCGGTCTGGCCACCGGCGCTGGGGACCGGGTCGATCGCGAGGTCGAGACCCTCGAAGGACTCGATCATCCACGGGCCGCCGACGATGAAGGGCGACTCGCCGTTCTTGAAGGCCTCGACGGCGATGTCGTACGTCGTGTCCTGGCTCAGGACGCCGGCAGCACCCTGTGCGCCGAGCCACGTCGCGAAGGCCTGGCCCTCGGGGCCGCCCATCGCGAGCTCGGAGGTGTAGGAGCCGTCCGCGTTCTGCGCGAAGACCGGGGCGCCGAACGACGTCTGGAACGGGTAGTGCGTGTAGGGGTCGCCCTTCGCACCGTCCGACTGGACGAGGATCGGGAACTTCGTGCCCGCGGCCTGGCCGGCGGCGACGGCCTCGTCCCACGTGGCGGGGGCCGTCGCGGCGAGCGCGGTGTTGCGGATGAGGGCGATGTTCTCGGTCGCGTAGGGCAGACCGTAGACCTGGCCGTCGAGCGTGAAGGCCTCGATCGAGACGGGCTCGAACTCCGCGGCCTTGTCGCCGAGCTCGAGCGGCGCGACGACACCGTTGACCGTGAACTCGCCGAGCCAGTCGTGCGCGCCGACCGTGATGTCGGGGCCCTTGCCCGTCGGGACCTGCGCGAGGAAGTCCGCGCGGATGTCCTCGTAGTTCTTCTGGACGATGTCGACCTTCGTCCCGGTCTCGGTCTCGAAGGCCTTCGCGGCATCGGTGACCGCAGCCTTGCGGGTCTCGTCGACCCAGACCGTCAGCGCACCGGCCGTGTCCTCGGACCCCGTGGTGGGGTCGTCTCCGCTACCGCCGCCGGAGCAGGCTGTGAGCGCCAGCGTGGTGCCGAGCGCTGCGGCAAGAAGGATGCTCCGTCGCATCTGAGTCACTCCCAAGCAATCGAGATTGTCAGCCAAGGGTGGCGAACCTGCCCTCCTCGGCCCTGATGGGGACGACCGTACGTCGCCGGGTAGCCATGATGCAAGCGCTTGCGGTAACTTTCATGCAACGCATTGCACATCACAGCGAAACCGCTCATCGCACACCGCTTCCGGGACGGCGACATCCAGCCCGCGAGCAACCAGGACGAGGAGGTCCGGTGTCCCCTACACTCCCCCACGTGCGTACCCGTCTCACAGATCTGGCCGAGCAGGCCGGCGTCAGTACAGCGACGGTCTCGCGCGTCCTCAACGGCAAGGTCGGCGTCGCGAGCGAGACGCGCCAGGCGGTCCTCGCGGCCCTCGACCTCCTCGGGTACGAGCGGCCCGAGAAGCTCCGCAACCGTTCGGCCGGCCTCGTCGGCCTGATCGTCCCGGAGCTGACCAACCCCGTCTTCCCCGCGTTCGCCCAGGTCATCGAGTCGCTGCTCTCCGAGCACGGCTACACGCCCCTGCTGTGCACGCAGTCGCCGGGCGGCACCACCGAGGACGAGTACGTCGAGATGCTGCTCGACCACGCGGTCGACGGCATCGTCTTCATCTCCGGCCTGCACGCCGACACCCAGGCCAGCCACGAGCGCTACGAGCGCCTGCGCAGCCGCGGGATGCCCATCGTGCTGGTCAACGGCTACGCGCCGGGCGTGGACGCCCCGTTCGTCTCTCCCGACGACGTCGCGAGCATCGAGCTCTCGGTGCGCCACCTGCAGTCGCTGGGCCACCGCAAGATCGGTCTCGCGATCGGCCCAGGCCGCTTCGTCCCGGCCCAGCGCAAGCTCGCGAGCTTCGCGGACGCCCTCGTGCGCCACGGGCTCGCGGACGACACGGACCAGGCCGCCGAGCACATCGTGGTCACGCTCTTCACGGTCGAGGGCGGGCAGGCCGCCGCCGGCGAGCTCATCGACTCGGGGCACACGGCGATCGTGTGCGGCTCGGACCTCATGGCGCTCGGCGCGATCCGCGCCGCGCGCTCGCGGGGACTGCGCGTCCCCGAGGACGTGTCGGTCGTCGGCTACGACGACTCGCCGCTCATCGCCTTCACGGACCCCCCGCTCACGACCGTGCGCCAGCCCGTCGCCGCGATGGGCCAGGCGGCCATCAGCGCGCTGCTCACGGAGATCTCGGGCGACAGGGCCCCGCGCTCGGAGCTCCTGTTCCAGCCGGAGCTGATCGTGCGCGGATCGACGGGCGCCGCACCGAACGGCCGACTCGACAACCCCTAGCCGTAAGCGCTTACACTCGGACGACGGCTCACCGCGACGGCCCGTTTCTCCTGTCGCGTCCGCAGCCGCCGTTCCGGTGGTCCCCGAGGCGCGCTCGCGCCCGGAACCTCGCACGGAGCATCGCGCCGCAGGCGGCGCGTGACCCCGCGACCATCACCCAGAACTCGCAGCACCCAGCCACACCCCGCACAGTGAGGACCTGTACTCCATGTCTCGTATCGATTCGATCCCGGCGGCCGAGGTCGACGCCGCCTCGGCACTGACCGCCACCCAGCTCGTCCACGCGGCCCACGAGGGCCCCGGCGAGTGGTGGCGCGACGCCGTGATCTACCAGGTCTATCCGCGGTCCTTCGCGGACGGCAACGGTGACGGGATCGGCGACCTGCCCGGAGTGACCGCACGCCTGCCGCACCTCAAGGCCCTGGGGATCGACGCCGTCTGGCTCTCGCCCTTCTACCGGTCCCCGCAGAAGGACGCCGGCTACGACGTCTCCGACTACCGCGACGTCGACCCGCTGTTCGGCACGCTCGCCGACTTCGACGAGATGCTCGCGACGGCCCACGGCATGGGCATCCGCGTCATCGTCGACGTCGTCCCGAACCACACCTCGGACCAGCACGCCTGGTTCGTCGAGGCGCTCGCCGCGCCCGAGGGCTCGCCCGAGCGCGCCCGCTACCTGTTCCGCGAGGGCAAGGGCGAGCACGGCGAGCTTCCCCCCAACAACTGGCAGTCCATCTTCGGAGGCCCGGCCTGGACCCGCGTGACCGCTGGCGCGAACGCGCACGTCGTGACCGGCGCCGAGGGCGAGGTGCCCGGCCAGTGGTACCTGCACATGTTCGACTCGACCCAGCCCGACCTCGACTGGAGCAACCCCGAGGTCCGCGCCGAGTTCGAGGACGTCCTGCGCTTCTGGCTGGACAAGGGCGTCGACGGCTTCCGCATCGACGTCGCGCACGGCATGGTCAAGCAGGACGGGCTGCCCGACTGGGACGGCTCGGTCTCGATGGTCGAGGGCACCGACGCGGGCGCGCCCGAGGACGGCTCCACGGGCGCCGGCAACTCCGGCCCCATGTTCGACCAGGAGGGCGTGCACGACATCTACCGCGCCTGGCACAAGGTCCTCGCCGAGTACGACGGCGACCGCGCCCTCGTGGCCGAGGCCTGGGTCGAGCCGCTCTCGCGCCTGGCCCGCTACGTGCGCCCCGACGAGATGCACCAGGCGTTCAACTTCTCGTTCCTGACGACGGCCTGGGACGCGGCCCCGCTGCGCGCCGTCGTCGCGGCGTCGCTCACCGCGTCCGACGAGGTGGGCGCCCCCACGACCTGGGTGCTGTCCAACCACGACGTCGTGCGCCACCCCTCGCGCCTGGGCCTCGCCGAGCCGGGCCTGCGCCCCAACGGGATCTTCGCGCACGAGCCCCAGCCCGACGAGGAGCTCGGCCTGCGCCGCGCCCGGGCCGCGAGCCTGCTCATGCTCGGCCTGCCTGGCAGCTCGTACCTGTACCAGGGCGAGGAGCTCGGCCTGCCCGAGCACACCTCGCTGCCGAACGACGTCCGCGAGGACCCCGCGTTCTTCCGCACCGAGGGCGCCGAGGCGGGCCGCGACGGCTGCCGCGTGCCGCTCCCCTGGTCGGCCGACGCCCCCGGCCTCGGCTTCGGACCGTCGGGCGAGACCTGGCTCCCGCAGCCCGAGTCGTACAAGGCCCTCGCCGCGGACGCCCAGTACGGCGTCGCCGGCTCGACGTTCGAGATGTACAAGGCCGCGCTCGAGATCCGCAAGGCCGAGAACCTCGGCGCGGGCTCGCTCGCCTGGGTCGACGCCTACGCCGACTCCACCGACGTGATCGCGTTCCGCAACGGCGACGTGGTCGTCCTGGCCAACCTGGGCTCCGAGCCCGTCGTCCTGCCCCGCGGCGCGCAGGTCCTGGTCGAGAGCGGCCCCACGGTCACCGACCGCAGCGCCGACCCGCAGGTCCGCGTCCCGGTCGACACCACGGTGTGGTTCCGCGCGTGACCTGCTAGCCCTCGTCGTCCGGGGGCCCGTCTCGCCGCGCGCGACCGACGGACCCCCGGACACGTGGCGCAGCACGTACGACGACGGCCCGGTGCCGGAGGAGTCCTCCGGCACCGGGCCGTCGTCGTACGTGCTGGCGGGCCTCAGCCGCCGGAGACGCTCAGCTCGGCCTCGCGCAGCTTCTCCTCGAACTCCTCGGAGAGCTCGCGCGAGTCGAGCCAGCCGTAGGGCAGGTGCGGCTTCTTGGGCGAGCCCGCGCGGCCGCGCTGCCCCTCGGCGGCCTCGCCCGGGTAGGGCTGGTCGAGGTCGAGCGCGTCGAGCTTGCCGCGCAGCTCCTCGAGGGTCGAGACCATCGCGAGTCCCTGACGCGCCTCGCCGCCCACGGCGTACCCCTTGAGGTACCAGGCCATGTGCTTGCGCAGGTCGCGCATGCCCTTGCCCTCGTCGTTGCCGAAGTACTCGATCATGAGCTCGCCGTGGCGGTAGATGGTCTCGGCCACCTCGCGCAGGCCGGGCGTCACGCGCACGTCCGAGCCGGAGAAGGCGGCGGCCAGGTCCGCGAAGAGCCAGGGGCGCCCCTGGCACCCGCGCCCGACCACGACGCCGTCGCAGCCCGTCTCGCGCACCATGCGCACGGCGTCCTCGGCCGACCAGATGTCGCCGTTGCCGAGCACCGGGATCTCGGTCACGGTCTCCTTGAGGCGTGCGATGGCCGACCAGTCCGCGGTGCCGCTGTAGTAGTCGGCCGCGGTCCGGGCGTGCAGCGCGACGGCCGCGACCCCCTCGCGCTGGGCGATGAGCCCGGCCTCGAGGTAGGTCAGGTGGTCGTCGTCGATGCCCTTGCGCATCTTGATCGTCACGGGCACGCCGTACGGCTCGGCGGCCTTGACCGCTGCTCGGACGATCGAGGTGAACAGGTCCCTCTTCCAGGGCAGCGCCGAGCCGCCGCCCTTGCGCGTGACCTTGGGCACGGGGCAGCCGAAGTTGAGGTCGACGTGGTCGGCCCGGTCCTCGCCCGCGATGATCTTGACCGCGGCCCCGACGGTCGCGGGGTCCACGCCGTACACCTGGGCCGAGCGCGTCGACTCGTCCGGCTCGAACGTGACGATGCGCAGCGACTCCTCGTTGCGCTCGACGAGTGCGCGGCTGGTCACCATCTCGGCGACGTACAGGCCCGCGCCGTGCTCGCGGCACAGCCGGCGGAAGGCGGCGTTGGTCACGCCGGCCATGGGGGCCAGGACGACGGGGGTCTCGACGACGTGGGGCCCGATCCGCAGGGGCGGCAGCACGTGTCCGGTTGCGGGCGCCGGGGTCTCGGGCGCACGCGTGGCGTCGGAAAGGGTGGGGAGGGTCACCAGGCCATTCTCCCACCAACCCCCGGCAGGAGAAAAAGGGCCGCCGTCCACGGGTGGACGGCGGCCCTTCTCCGGCCCCGGAGGGCGGGCGTGCTAGGCGCCGAGGAGGCGGGCGCCCAGGTACGCGGTGACCTGGTCGAGCGCGACGCGCTCCTGGGCCATGGTGTCGCGGTGACGGATCGTCACGGCCTGGTCGTCGAGCGTGTCGAAGTCGACCGTGATGCAGAACGGCGTGCCGATCTCGTCCTGGCGGCGGTAACGACGGCCGATCGCCCCGGCGTCGTCGAAGTCGACGTTCCAGTACTTGCGCAGCTCGGCGGCCAGGTCGCGCGCCTTGGGCGAGAGCTGCTCGTTGCGGCTGAGCGGCAGGACGGCGGCCTTGACGGGCGCGAGGCGCGGGTCGAGGCGGAGCACCGTGCGGACGTCGGTGCCCCCCTTCGCGTTGGGCGCCTCCTCCTCGTGGTACGACTCGACGAGGAAGGCCATGAGCGAACGCGTCAGGCCCGCGGCGGGCTCGATCACGTACGGCACGTACTTCTCGTTCGTGACCGGGTCACGGTAGGTGAGGTCCTTGCCGGAGTGCTCGGAGTGCGTCTTGAGGTCGAAGTCGGTGCGGTTCGCGACGCCCTCGAGCTCGCCCCACTCGGAGCCCTTGAAACCGAAGCGGTACTCGATGTCGACCGTGCGGGTCGAGTAGTGCGACAGCTTCTCCTTGGGGTGCTCGTACAGACGCAGGTTGTCGCGGTCGATGCCGAGGTCGACGTACCAGTTGGTGCGCAGGTCGATCCAGTACTGGTGCCACTCCTCGTCCGTCCCGGGCTCGACGAAGAACTCCATCTCCATCTGCTCGAACTCGCGCGTGCGGAAGATGAAGTTGCCCGGCGTGATCTCGTTGCGGAACGACTTGCCGATCTGCCCGATGCCGAACGGCGGCTTCTTGCGGGCCGCGCCGACGACGTTCTGGAAGTTCACGAAGATGCCCTGCGCGGTCTCGGGGCGCAGGTAGTGCATCCCGGACTCGTCCTCGACGGGGCCGAGGTACGTCTTGAGCATCATGTTGAAGTCGCGGGGCTCGGTCCACTGACCGCGGGTGCCGCAGTTGGGGCAGGCGATCTCGGCGAGGCCGCCCTCGGGGGCGCGGCCCTTCTTCTCCTCGAACTCCTCGATCATCTGGTCCTCGCGGAACCGCTTGTGGCACGAGAGGCACTCGGTGAGCGGGTCGGTGAAGACGCCGACGTGGCCCGAGGCGACCCAGACCTCGCGCGGGAGGATCACCGAGGAGTCGAGGCCCACCACGTCGTCACGGCTCGTGACCATGGTGCGCCACCACTGCTTCTTGATGTTCTCCTTGAGCTCGGTGCCGAGCGGCCCGTAGTCCCAGGCGGACCGGGTACCGCCGTAGATCTCGCCCGAGGGGAAGACGAACCCGCGCCGCTTGGCGAGGGAGACGACGGCATCGAGTCGAGAAGGCGCAGTGGCCACAGTTGATCACTCCATGAAGATCGTGCGTAGCCCGCACGTGGCTTCGTGCGGGACGTTGCGGGACGCCGGCACCCCGGCCGTCGCCGTGAGGCGGGCGGGCCCTGGGCACCAACGTCCCAGGTTACTCGGTCTTTCCTGGCGAGGCGGCGCGCGGCGGGGTGGCATGCGACGGCACAGGGTGAGACGCGGGCCCGACGGCGAGCGGCGCCGTCGGGCGGGCAGGTCGCCCTGGGACCGTGTCGGCCAGGCCACACCGACCCTTGTTGACATTCGTTATCAATATCAGTGACGATAGGTGCCATGCCCCGCCGACTCCTCCGCTCCCGCGCTGCCCTCGCCACGTCCGTCGCCCTCGCGGCGACGCTCACCCTGGCGGCCTGCGGATCCGGGGGCGCCTCGGGCGGTGGCGGCTCGGGCGACTCGGACACCCTCGACGTGCTCGCCTCGTTCTATCCCCTGCAGTTCGTCGCCGAGCGCGTGGGCGGCGACCGGGTCTCGGTCTCCAACCTCACCCCGCCCGCCGCCGAGCCCCACGACCTCGAGCTCTCCCCCGCCCAGGCCCGCTCGATCGGCACGGCCGACCTCGTGGTCTACCAGTCGGGCTTCCAGGCCGCGGTCGACGAGGCCGTCGAGGCGCGTGACCCGGCACACCTGGTCGATGCGACCGAGGCCGCCGGGCTCGAGGAGCACCCGGGAGAGTCGACCACGAGCACGGGGACGGCCGCCGAGGACGAGCACGCCGCGCCCGACGGCCACGCGGACGACAGCCACGCCGACGACGGGCACGACCACTCGTCGGCGGGCGGCCTCGACCCGCACTTCTGGCTCGACCCCACGCGCCTGGTCCCGGTCGCCGAGCAGGTCGCGGCCGAGCTGACCGCGGTCGACCCCGCCGGCGCCGACGAGTACGCGGCCAACCTGACGGCCCTCACGGCCGACCTGACCGCCCTCGACGCCGAGTACGAGGCCGGCCTCGCGAGCTGCGCGAGCCCCTACCTCGTCACGTCGCACGAGGCGTTCGGGTACCTCGCCGAACGCTACGGGTTGGAGCAGATCGGGATCACCGGGATCGACCCCGAGGCCGAGCCCTCCCCCGCCCGGCTGCGCGAGGTCGCCGACATCATCCGCGACCACGGCGTGACCACGATCTTCTTCGAGACCCTCACGAGCCCCAAGGTGACCCAGACCCTCGCGCAGGACGTCGGCGTGCAGGCTCAGGTCCTCGACCCGCTCGAGGGTCTGAGCAAGGACGGGACCGACTACCTTGGCGTCATGCGGACCAACCTGGAGGCGCTGCGCACCGGCCTGACCTGCGCATGAGCACCTCACCCCTGACCCCCTCGACCGAGCCCACCACCACTCGGCCCGCAGGAGCCCCCGCGATCGAGGCCCGCGGCGTGCACGTGCGCCTCGGCAGCAGCGACATCCTGCGCGGCATCGACCTCACGGTCGAGCGCGGCGAGGTCGTCGCACTGCTCGGCGCGAACGGCTCGGGCAAGTCGACGCTCGTGAAGTCCCTCGTGGGCATCGTCCCGCTCGCGGCAGGCCACGTCCGGCTCCTCGGCGCCGAGCTCGGCCCCCAGGTCCCCTGGGCGCACCTGGGCTACGTGCCGCAGCGCGTCTCGGCCCAGACCGGCGTCCCCTCGACCGCGGAGGAGGTCGTCGCCTCGGGGCTGCTCCACGGCCGCCGCATCCGCCTGCCCCGCGGCTGGCGCGCCACGGCCCGCGAAGCGCTCGATCGCGTGGGCCTCGCCGACCGGGCCCAGAGCGCCGTCCACGAGCTCTCGGGCGGCCAGCAGCAGCGTGTGCTCATCGCCCGCGCGCTGGCCCGCAGCCCCGAGCTGCTCATCCTCGACGAGCCCGTGGCCGGTGTCGACCAGCCCAGCCAGGAGGCGTTCGCCGCGACGCTCACCGAGCTGACGCGCGGTGGCATGACCGTCCTGGTCGTCCTGCACGAGCTCGGCACGCTCGCGCCCCTCA
Organism: Oerskovia jenensis; assembly: GCF_016907235.1. NCBI lineage: Bacteria > Bacillati > Actinomycetota > Actinomycetes > Micrococcales > Cellulomonadaceae > Oerskovia > Oerskovia jenensis. The sequence continues at coordinate 4,297,734 of NZ_JAFBBO010000001.1, read as the reverse complement.
TCCAGCGGTGCGTGGTGCTGCGTCACGGTCTCGTGGTGCACGACGGCGCCCCACCCCAGGCCACGGCCGCGCACGCCGGCCCCGACCACCAGCACCTGCACCCGCACGGGGACGACACCGAGCACGGCGCCTCCGCCGGGATCGACATGGGCCTGATCGACGCCCCGCTGACCCGCCACAACCCCACCCCCGCCCGCATCGACCGTGGAGCCGCCTCGTGAACGCCCTCGACGAGCTGGTCGGGATGCTCTCCGACCCCTTCATGCAGCGCGCGCTGATCGCGGCCGTGCTGGTCGGCGTGACCGCGCCCGTCATGGGGACCTACCTCGTGCAGCGCAAGCTGTCGCTGCTCGGCGACGGGATCGGGCACGTGGCCCTCACGGGAGTCGCTCTCGGCTGGCTCGTCGGCGGCGCCATGGGCGTCGTGCCCGACGACGCGCTCGCCATCCCCGGGGCGGTCGTCGCGGCCGTGATCGGCTCGGTGGTCATCGAGATCGTGCGTGAGCGCGGCCGCACGAGCGGCGACGTGGCCCTGGCCCTGATGTTCTACGGCGGCATCGCGGGCGGTGTCCTGCTCATCGGCGTCGCGGGCGGCAGCTCGGGCAACCTCATGCAGTACCTGTTCGGCTCGATCTCGAGCGTCTCCCCGACCGACCTGTGGCTGACCCTGATCCTGGGCGTGCTCATCCTCGCGGTCGGCATGGGGCTGCGCGCCGCGCTGTTCGCCGTGAGCTACGACGAGGAGTTCTCGCGGGCCTCGGGACTGCCCGTGCGGGCGCTCAACATCGCGATCGCCGTCATCGCGGCCCTGACCGTGACCGTGGCCATGCGTGTCGTCGGGCTGCTGCTCGTGAGCGCCCTCATGATCGTGCCCGTCGCGATCGCCCAGCTCGTCACGATCTCGTTCCGGCGGACCATGGCGCTGGCCATGGTCATCGGCGTCGTGGTCTGCGTGGTCGGACTGTCCGTCACGTACTGGCAGACTCTGTCCCCGGGGGCCACGATCGTCGTCCTGGCGATCGCCCTCTACGCGGTCGTGGCGGTCCTGCGGCCCGTGCTCGTGCGGCGCAGGCCGCGCACGTCGCACGACCCGCACCCCGACATCCCCGACGACGTCCACGTGGAAGGTGGCGAGCGATGCAGCGCATGACCCGTCAACGGGCAGCGGTCTCCGAGGCTCTGGAGGACCTGCCCGACTTCCGCAGCGCGCAACAGCTCCACGAGCTGCTGCGCGCTCGCGGCGACGCCGTGGGTCTGGCGACCGTCTACCGCACCCTGCAGACCATGGCCGACGGCGGCGACGTCGACGTCCTGCGCACCGAGGACGGCGAGAGCCTGTATCGCAAGTGCGAGCGTTCCGAGCACCACCACCACCTCGTGTGCCGCTCGTGCGGCAAGGCGGTCGAGATCGACGGCCCGACCGTCGAGACCTGGGCCTCCCAGGTGGGCGCCGTCCACGGCTTCACGGACATCCAGCACACGATCGAGCTGTTCGGCACGTGCGAGGCGTGCCGCGCGAAGCAGGTGTCGTGAGCGTCTCGCTCCTGGGCCCGACGGCGTCGCTCGCCTCCGCGTCGTTCGTCCCGGCCGCCGCCGGGGTCGTCACGGCGGCCGACGAGTCGACGGGGATCTTCGCGATCGACGGCGTCCCGTACTGGGTCATCTACGCCGCGGCCTTCGCGATCGTGTTCGTCCGGGCGCAGGCCACCTACTGGGTCGGTCGCGGGGTCGCTCGCGGGACGGGCAACACCCGGTGGGCGCAACGCCTCGAGAGCGAGCGGGCCCGGCGCGCGATCGCCACGATCAACACGTGGGGACCCATCGCGGTCACCCTGTCGTTCTTCACGGTCGGGGTCCAGACCGTCATCAACCTCACCGCGGGCTACACCCGCATGAGGTTCTCGCGCTACCTCGCGGCGCTGCTCCCGGGCTGCGCCATCTGGGCCGCCATCTGGACGACGATCGGGATCGCGGCGTTCAACACGGCCGTGCTGCTCGCGGCCCGGAGCCCGGTCGGGCTCGCGGTGCTCGTGCTGCTCGTGGTCGCGCTCGTGGCGTGGATCGTCGTCGCCTCGCGTCGTCGACGCGCTCGTTCCGCACAGGGCGACGAGGCCCCCGCGGCCCTCGCGACGCCGTCGGGCAGCGTCGGCGCACCGGTCGCGGCCGAGGCGACGGACACGCCGCCCGGGACGACCGGGAGCAACCCGTTCGGTGACGTGGCCGACCTGCTGCTCGACGTGCCGGGCGAGGCCCCCGGCCCCACCGGCCGCACGTCGGACGGCCCCTCGGGCGCGCCCGCGGCCCCCGAGCGCGACTGACCTCCTCAGGAGATCTCGGTCGCGCTCTCGTCCGCCTGGCCCACGCAGAACTGGTTGCCCTGCGGGTCCGCGAGCACCGTCCACCGGTAGCCGGGGATCGTGTGCTCGGCGACGTGCGTCGCGCCGTCCGCGACCAGACGGGCGACCTCCGCCGCACGGTCCGCGGCCGACGCGTCGAGGTGAAGCCTGTTCTTGCCGGGGGTCGGGTCCTCGACCTTCTGGAACCCCAGGACGGGCCCCTTGCCCTCCTGCGCGGGCACGACCTCGAGGAACCAGCCGTCGGCCTCGTCGATCACCTTCCCGCCCGTCTGCCGGGCCCACCACTGCGCCAACGGGCGCGGGTCGGTCGAGTCCACCGTGACCATGCCGATCGAGAGAGTCATACCGGGCACCCTAGCGAGAGGCACCGACACGCGCAGGCCCTCGGGGTCCGCGCGTCGAGGTGGAGGTCTCGCGTCGAGAAGGAGGCTCCAGGCCTTCCCCTCCACCTCGACGTCGGAGGACGTCAGGGACGTGTCAGGGGATGTCGGCCGCCTCGGTCGACCTGTCGACCGCCCCGCCGTAGCGCCGGTCGCGGCTCGCGTACTCCTCGACCGCACGCCACAGGCTGCGCCGGTCGACGTCCGGCCAGTGCTCGGGCAGGAAGACCATCTCGGCGTACGCGGCCTGCCAGATCATGAAGTTCGACGTGCGCTGCTCACCCGAGGACCGCAGGAACAGGTCCACGTCCGGAAGGTCGGGCTCGTCGAGGTACTTCGCGACGGTCTTCTCGGTGACCTTCTTCGGGTCGAGCCGACCCGCCGCGACCTCGCGGGCGATGGCCTGCGCCGCGTCCGCGATCTCGGCGCGCCCGCCGTAGTTCACGCACATCGTGAGCGTGCACGTGTCGTTGTCCTTGGTGAGCCGCTCCGCGTCCTCGAGCTCCTTGATGACCGAGCCCCACAGGCGCGGACGACGCCCTGCCCACCGCATCCGCACGCCCCAGCTGCTCATCTCGTCGCGCCGACGACGGATCACGTCACGGTTGAACTGCATGAGGAAGCGCACCTCCTCGGGCGAGCGCTTCCAGTTCTCGGTCGAGAACGCGTACGCCGAGACGTGCTTGACGCCGATCTCGACCGCGCCGGCCACGACGTCGAGCAGAGCAGCCTCGCCCGCCTTGTGCCCCTCGGTGCGCGGGAGCCCCCGCTCGTTGGCCCACCGGCCGTTGCCGTCCATGACGATCGCGACGTGGTTCGGCACGAACCGCGCCGGGATGTTCGGAGCCGTGGCCCCCGACGGGTGCGGCGGGGGCGGCTGGATCGGTCGACCCATCAGGCCGCTCCCCCGCCCCTCGGGGTGCCCGCGTCGTCTCGTTCCACCATCCGCAGTGATCGCAACGTTCTCTCCAGGTGATATTGGCTGTAGGCGGCCACGAGGCCGCTGGCTTCCTTGCGATGACGCACGTCCGACACGTCCGCCACGTCCCACTCGCCCGCGAGCAGCGCAGCGAGCAGGGAGAAGGTCTCAGGGGCCGGGGACGTCGACCCCGGCGGCCGGCACCGCGAGCAGACCGCGCCGCCCAGGGCCACCGCGAACGAGCGGTGGGGTCCTGGCTCGCCGCACCGCGAGCAGTCGGTGAAGCTCGGGGCCCAGCCGGCGACCGCGAAGGCACGCAGCAGGTAGGAGTCGAGCACCAGGCCCGGCGCGTGCGCGTGCGCCGCGAGCGAGCGCAGCGCCCCCGCGAGCAGCCAGAACTGCTGCACCGCCGGCTCCTTCTCGGCCTCCACGAGCCGGTCCGCCGTCTCCAGCATCGCGGCCCCCGCCGTGTACAGGCCGTAGTCCTCGCAGATCGCGCGCGCGTACGGCCCCACCGTCTCGGCCTGCGTCACGACGTCGAGCGTGCGGCCCACGTGGAGCTGGACGTCGACGAACATGAACGGCTCGAGCCGGGCCCCGAAACGCGACGACGTGCGGCGCACGCCCTTGCCCACGGCCCGGACCTTGCCGTTCTCCCGCGTGAGCAGGGTGACGATGCGGTCCGCCTCGCCCAGCTTCTGGGCGCGCAGCACGATCGCTTCGTCTCGGTAGAGGACCACTCCCCCATTGTCCGTCATGACACCGACGCGGCGGTGCACCGTCCGCCGTCGGACGCCCCCGTGCGTCCTGCACGGGAACCTGACCGAAGGCCCCCGGACGGACGACGGGTCCCGTGCCACGAGGCACGGGACCCGTCGTCGGACGAGGTGTCAGCCCTCGGAGCGCTCCACGCGGTTGACGGCCGAGACGATCGCCTTGAGCGAGGCCGTGGTGATCGAGGGGTCGATCCCCACGCCCCACAGGACCTCGTCGCCGACCTGGCACTCGACGTACGCCGCGGCCGTCGCGTCCCCACCCTCCGGGAGCGCGTGCTCGGCGTAGTCCAGGACGCGGACCTCCACGCCGACCTGCGCGATCGCGTCCACGAACGCCGCGACGGGACCGTTGCCCGAGCCCTCGAGCGTCAGGTGCTCACCACGGTCCAGCACGTCGACCGCGAGCGTGTCCGGGCCGTCCTCCGACGACACCGCACGCGTCCCGCGCAGCTTGAGCCGGCCCCACTGCTCCAGTCCCGACTCGGGCGCGACCGGCAGGTACTCGTCCGAGAAGATGCGCCAGATGTCGTCGCCCGTGACCTCCTGCCCGCCCGCGTCCGTGAATGCCTGGACGACGCGCGAGAACTCGATCTGCAGCCGGCGGGGCAGGTCCAGGTGGCGCTCGGACTGCAGCAGGTACGAGATGCCACCCTTGCCGGACTGCGAGTTGACACGGATCACGGCCTCGTACGACCGCCCCACGTCCTTGGGGTCGATCGGCAGGTACGGCACGCCCCAGACCAGGTCGTCGACACCCTTGCCCGCCGCCTCGGCCTCGGCCGCCATGGCGTCGAGACCCTTCTTGATCGCGTCCTGGTGCGAACCCGAGAACGCGGTGAAGACCAGGTCCCCGGCGTACGGGTGGCGCTCGTGCACCGCGATCTGGTTGCAGTGCTCGACCGTGCGGCGGATGCGGTCCATGTCGGAGAAGTCGATCTGCGGGTCGATCCCCTGGCTGAAGAGATTCATGCCCAGCGTGACCAGGCAGACGTTGCCCGTGCGCTCGCCGTTGCCGAACAGGCAGCCCTCGATGCGGTCCGCCCCGGCCTGGTAGCCCAGCTCGGCCGCCGCGACCGCGGTGCCCCGGTCGTTGTGCGGGTGCAGCGACAGGACGACGTTCTCACGGTGCGCGAGATGCCGGTTCATCCACTCGATCGAGTCGGCGTACACGTTCGGCGTCGCCATCTCGACCGTCGCGGGCAGGTTGATGATGACCTTGCGGTCGGGAGTCGGCTCGAAGACCTCGATGACCTCGTTGCAGATCTCCACGGCGAACTCGAGCTCGGTGCCCGTGTAGGACTCGGGAGAGTACTCGTAGAAGACCGTGGTCTCCGGGATGGTCTCCTCGAACTTGCGGCACAGCTTCGCACCGTTGACCGCGATCGCGATGATGCCCTCGCGGTCCGTGCGGAACACGACCTCGCGCTGGAGCCGAGACGTCGAGTTGTACAGGTGCACGATCGCCTGCTTGGCACCGCGCAGCGACTCGTACGTCCGGGCGATCAGGTGCTCGCGGGACTGCGTCAGGACCTGGATCACGACGTCGTCCGGGATGTGCCCGTCCTCGATGAGCAGGCGCACGAAGTCGAAGTCCGTCTGGGAGGCCGACGGGAAGCCGACCTCGATCTCCTTGTAGCCCATCTCGACGAGCAGCTGGAACATCTTCAGCTTGCGCTCGGCGTTCATGGGCTCGATCAGTGCCTGGTTGCCGTCCCGCAGGTCGACCGCGCACCAGCGCGGGGCCGCGTCGATGCGCTTGTCGGGCCACGTGCGGTCCGGCAGAGCCACGTCGAACTGCTCGTGGAACGGCTGGTACTTGTGCACGGGCATGCCGGAGGGCTGCTGTGCGGAGCGGGGGCTGGTCTGGGGGGTCTGCGCCGTGGTGCTCATCATGTCCTTCGCGATCTCTTCGTCGGTGCTGTTCAGCCGGCACACCAGACCACCGCGACGAGGATGCGGCCTAGAGGGCCTCGTCGCGGCAACGAAGGAGGAGCAGCTGAGTCACGTGCACGGTGCCACCTTACCCCCGTCCGCGGCGATGTTCCGGGACGTCCCGGTGGATGACACGCGCACGGCGGGCCGACGACGTCACGTGCGTGACGTCGTCGGCCCGCCGTCGAGCGGGACCGGGCGAGCGACACCGTCTGCCCACCCCGGGGCGGGGCGCCGGCCGGTCAGGGCCGGTCAGGGCCGGTCAGAGCCGGTCAACGGCCGGTCAGCGGCCCCGCGAACGCAGGGCGGCGTCGACCGCGGGGTCGCCGAGGTTGCCGAGCCACTCGACCAGCGCGGGGTACGTCGACGGGTTGGCCGCCACCTGGGGCCGCAGGTGCGGAGCCTCCTGGACGATCTGCGCGAGCACCTCGAGCGGCGTGGACGGGTCCAGTGCCTGAGCGGCGCTGAAACCGGCCGGCTGCGGGTCCTGGTACGGCGGCAGCACCGCGGTGTCACCCACGGGCTGCGCCGCGTAGCCCGGGCGCGCCGCGTACCCCGAACGCTCGGGGACGACCGGCTGCACGGGGTGCGAGGACGAGCCGCCCTGGGCCGGCAGGACCTGGGTCGGCTGGTACTGCTCGACCGGGCGAGCAGGCTGAGGGTCCTGCCGGACGGGCTGGGTCGGCTCCTGGCTGGGCTGGTAGCGGACCTGCTGCACGGGCTGGGCCGACGGGGGCTGCTGGGCAGCCTGCACCGGCTGGTCCGGCCGCGCCGCCTGGTCCGGCCGCGCGGGAGCGCGGACGGGCGTCGGGCGCGACGGTGCCGCGACCTGGTCGGGCTCGTGCTCGCCGGGCTCGGGGCCGTACCCGTCCGGGCCGGTCGCGTAGCTGCCGCTGCCGTACGGGCCGGCGACCGGCTCCGGCGCGGGCTTGGGGCGCGCCGGACGCGGCGCCGGCGGCTGCCACACGTACGCGCTCGGCGCGGCGTCGGCCCCGACGAGCGACGACGGGCGGTTCTCCGCGAAGTGCGTGCGGACCTCGGCCGGCACCGTGAGCGCGAACACCACGACGAGCGGCAGCCCGTACGCCAGCAGGAGCAGCGTCGTGCCGAAGCCGGCCCCGGGCTGGTTCGTCGCGACGATGAGGAGCACGATGCCGAGGATCGCCACGACACCCGCAGCGCCCAGGGCGAGAGTCCGCCCGGCCACGGCGTCGCGGGCGAGCGAGCGACGTGCCACGAGCGCGGCGCCCGCAGCGAGGAGCCCGAACACGATCGACAGGATCAGGACCGAGCCTCGCCCGCCGTCCGCGAGCGTGAAGACACCGGTCAGGGCAGTCCCGAGCGCGACGACGACGACGAGGTCGAGCGCGTGGACCGCGACGGCGACCCACGTCGAGACGGGCGACGACGAGGAGGTGGTCCGCGCGAGGGCCGGCGACGAGGCGACCGCCGCGGCAGCGGGGACGAGCAGCAGGCCGAACTGCCCGAGGGCGAACGAGTCGAAGCTGACCAGCAGGTTGCTGGTGTTCAGGACGAACAGCACCACGAGCGCGATCCCCAGCCCGACGAGCACGAGACGCCAGGCCTCGTCGCGGCGAAGGATCCCCCACACGGGCCACCCGACGAGCGCCACGGTGACCGCGCCGGCCACGAGGAACCGGAGCACCAGCAGGGCCGACACGCCCAGGGAGAAGGTGAGGAGGAAGGCGACGACCGCGCCGACGACCGCCACGCCGGCGATCACCGTCAGGACCAGCGTCCACAGACGCGAGGCCGCGCCGTCCTGCTCGACCGGGCCGAGCTCGGCCTGTCGAGGCTGGGCCGCGAGGAACGCCCCCGCAAGGCCCAGCGAGAGCGCCGTGCCGACGCCGCCCCAGCCGTTGTCCGTGGTCCGGTTCACGAGGTCGAGAACGATGTAGACCGCGGCCAGCAGCACGTACGGAGCGTTCGCGACGAGACGGGCGAGACGGGTCGTGTGCACCGTCCACGTCGTGGGCAGAGCACCGGTCCGCGCCAGGTACGGGAGCGCGAGCGAGAGCAGCGAGACCACCGTGACGAGGATGACCTCGACCTTGTCCGACGCCTTGTGCCCGACGTCCCACGGCATCGTGAGCGAGACGAAGAGCAGCAGGGCCGCCACGCCGTCCCGCACGTAGTCGCTCACGGGGATCCCGGCGAACGGGTTGCCCCCGACCGCCGCGGCCCGCCCCTGCTCGGCGACACGCGTCGGCTCCGAGGTGGCTCCGGTCGCGGACCCCTCGGACGACGGGGCCTGCGCGGACCCTCCGGCCGGGGTCCGTGAGTGCTGATCGGGACCAGGCCCGGGGTCGGTCTCGTTGGTCATCGCGTTCTCCCTACAGATCACCCCGGGCTCGCGTCGGTCGAGCGCCGGATCAGGCCACGACGGCCCCGTCAGTTTCTACCGGTAGATCACCGATGGCTCAAGTCTCCCACTCTGTACCTGCGCGTCCCACGACCCAGACGCACGACCTCGGTCCTCGTCACCGCGAACAGCGTCCCCTGCGCGGACACGACCTCGTAGTAGTCCCCGTCGAGGGCTCGGCGCCACTCGGTACGACCGTCGAACAGGCTCACGGACACGACGCTCGTCGAGGCACCGTCCGTCCCGCCGATCCCGTCGCCGACCGTCGCCAGGAGCACCGAGTCACCGTCGGTGAACACCCGGACGACCTCCGCGGGCAACCAGCGCTGCCAGATCTCACGACCGGTCCTGGACTCGAGCGCGAGCAAGCGCGACCCGGACTCCATCACCACGACGTCGTCGGTCTGGAGCCACAGCACCTCGGGCCACTCCTCCCGGTGCCAGAGCCGGCGCCCCGTGGTCGCGTCGTACCCGGTGAAGCCCGGCATCCGGACCACGACGACCTGGGGCGGGCCGCCATCTGCGACCTGGGGCACGAACGGCTCACCGGTCAGGCTGAACCGCACCCGACCGTCCGACCCGACGGCGTCGATGCGGTTCTCCCGCCCGGTCCGCCGGTCGTCGACCACCCTGACGGACGAGCCTCCGGGCAGACCGCCCTCCTTCAACCATCCCCGCGCCTGCGAGCTCGCGCGCTCGGTGAGCGCGTCGCCGCTCGTGTCGAAGGTCGTCGAGGAGCCGCCGGCCCGGACCTGCAGCAGTCCGCGCACCACGACCATCCCGACGTCGTCGGGTGGCACCGTCCCCGTCGCGGACGTGTCCGCCCCCGTGGACCCGACCGCGTCCGCCCAGCCCTCGGCGACCGCGACGGTGCGGATCCTCTCGACCGCACCGTCGAGCGCCCCCTCCCACGCGACGACGACGCCGCCCGCCCCGTGGGCGGCCGTCGCCACCCGCCCGCCCGCGAGCGGCACGGCCGCCACGACGCCGTCCGCCAGCCCACGCGACCCGACGACCGCTCCGGACCGGTCCAGGACCGTCACGAGGATCGGGAACCCGTCGTCGCCGCGACCGGCGACCGGAGGGGAACCGCGGACCGTGACGCACACGAGAGTCGAACCCACGACGTCCGGGTCGAGGAGGTCGGGGCCGCACGTGGTCGCCCCGGACGGCAGGTCGGCGGTCCACACCTCCTCGCCCGTGGTGAGGTCGCGGGCGGTCAGCGTCCCGTCCGTGCCGACGAGCACGACCTGACCCTCGACGGCCGCGGGCTGCGCTCCCCCCGTCGACGCTCGCCACACGGTCGCAGGCTCGCCCGCGACGGGCCACAGCCCTCCCACCTGGGCGGCAACCCTGTCGGCCCTCGCCCGTTCGAGGACCGCGCCCACCCCGAACGAGCCCCCCACGGCGCAGACCACGAGGACCGCACCGAGGACCACGTGGCCGAGGACGCCCCTCCTGGCGCCACGCGACCTGGGCGATCCGCTCCCGTCCACGTCCTCGCCGTGGCTGCGGCTGCGGCTGCGGCTGCGGCGGCGTCCCGCGGCGGCGTCGCCCCGGGGGTGCGCGGCACCCGTGACGACGCTCGCCCGCTGCCGAGGGGCCGCACCCGACGGCTCCGCGTCGAAGTCGTCGTCGAGCTCGGCCACCTCGACCAGCTCGACGGCGTGGGCATCATGCTCACGACGTCGTGGAGCCACTTCTCCACGGTAGTCCCGTTGTCCCGGCAGGGCGGGGCGAGGCCGCCGGGGGCGCGACCCGCCGGGTGGCGCGGTCGGGCACGGAGCCCACGACGAGCCGGGCGTCCCGACGCGGACAGGTCCGTCACCCGATCCCGAGCAGGCCGCCGTCGTCGCTCATCACGACGAGCCTGCCGCTCACAGCCATCCCCGAGATCACGGAATCCTCGAGCTCGCTCGACCACAGCTCGTGCCCGGAGTCCAGGGAGATCGCCGTGATGCTCGTCCCGCCCGACGCGCTCGTGCCCACCAGGTACAGGTCCGTGCCGTCGGTGTGCGACGACGTGTAGGTGCGGACCCCGGAGCTCTCCCAGAGGCGCTCCCCGGATCCCAGGTCGACGCCCCACAGCCGACCCGCACCCGACAGGACGCCGACGTCCCCCACCTGGGCGACCGGGGTGTCGACCCCGTCCCTGCTCCACAGGGTCCGCCCGGTGGCCGGGTCGAGCGCGGTCGTGCGCGCAGGGGCGATCTCCCCGGACTCGTCCATCACACCACCGCCCACGGTCACGAAGTACACCTTCGGCGGCGCACCGTCCGTCGTCTCGAACTCCTGGACCGTGCCCCGCGCGCGGAAGAGCTCCGTCCCGTCGCGGTCGAGGACCGTCGAGCCCCCGTCACGGTGCTGGACGCGTGCACGCCCGTCGCGCAGCGGTACGGTCCACGCCTCCTCGGCCCCGTCGACCGTCCCGCCGTCGGCGTCCAGCGTCACGAGGCGGCCCGCGACCGCGACCAGGAGGACCGACCCGCCGTCCTGCAACCCCAGGTAGCTCGCGTCCGCGCCGCTCCCGCGCTCCACGGCGATCTCCCGTGACCAGCGCGGCTCCCCCGTCGCCATGTCCTCCAGGTCGACCACCGCCTGGCCCTCGTCCCCCCACCTGACCGTGGCGATCCCGTCGTCGAAGACCGCCGCTCCCTGGGTCCCCTCGTCGAACGCGCGCGAGCCCGTGACCTCCCCGGTCGTGGCGACCATCACCTCGAGGCGCACGGGGACGAGGTGCTCGAACGTCCCCCCGGTCATCGGGACGGCCCGGATCTCGGACGTCGTGCAGACCAGCGGCCCCTCCTGGGCCCACCAGGTCCCGGTTCCCGAGCACCCGGTCAGGCGCTCGGCGGCCCCGCTCGGCTGCGGCGTCCCTCGCCACCGCTCCTGCCCCGTGACCGGGTCGTACCCGACCACCGGATCTCCGGGCACGACGAGCGTCCCGTCCACCACGGCCGGCTGGACCCACCGCATCCCCTGGAAGTCCTCCTGCGCCGGCCTCGGCGGGTCGATCCGCCACTCGACGGTCGCACCCGACCCCAGAGGCCGGACACCCCCGGCGGCGACGACGCGCTCGACGCGCGCGGACTCGTTCAGCTCCCCACGAACGACCCCGCCGCCGACGAGGAGTGCGACCACGGCAGCGCCCGCCCCGACCAGGAGGCCGGACCGGCGCGACCACGGCCGACGTGCGGCTCTCTCGTCGCCGGGCGCTCCGGCACCGGACGAGTCGTGCGACTCCCCCACCCCGGCAGGCCCCGGGACGGACGCTCCGCCGTCGGGAACCTCGCTGCGCGCAGGCGGGCCGGACGTCTCCAGGACGTCCTCGTCGACCTCCTCGATCGCCAGGACGCGCACGCGCGAACCCCCTGTTCCCCGCGCGCGTCGTCCCATGGGACGACCATAGGCGTCCGCGACCCCGCGCGTCAGATGCCCAGCTGGTACACACCCCAGTAGGCGAGGGTCACGAGGAGGATCGTCGAACCGGCGACCGTCGCCCACAGCGTCGTGCGGGCACCGACGCCGGTCGCCGGGCGCACCACGACCCCTCCCTCCGGGGAGGCGTCCACGGCCTTGTGCGCCGTCCGCAGGTCCGACAGGCGGTTGATGATGAACGCCGCGGCGACGACCGTCGCCAGCCCCAGGAGGCGCACGGCGACCCACCCGCCCTGGACCACCCACGCGTCCGTCCGGTAGTCGAGCGCCAGCCTCGCGACCGAGACCAGGTAGACGACGAGCCCCGCCATGGTCGCGACCGACCCGACCGCGAGTCCCACGAGCGGCCACCGGAGCCCGGGCGCGAGCCGACCCGGCGAGTGCGGCGTGCGGCGTACCCGGCGCACCGTCCCGGTCACGAGCCACACGAGCGGACCCACCACGAGCAGCGCACCGCCGACGATCACGAACCCGATGACGATGTCGCCGTTGCCGTACCACCGAGGGTTGGGCACGGCCGAGGCGAGGTAGAGCTGGTTCGGCTGACCACCCGCCACGGTCGGCGGGGCCCCCGCGGTGCCCGGGAGACCCTGGACCCACGCCGAGACGTCACGCGCGAAGTCCGGCACGAGGACGTCGTCGATCTTGATGCCGTGGTTCGCACCCTCGTAGTAGCGCACGGTCACGTCATGGTTCCCGTTCGCCCCCGCCTCGGCGATGATGCGCAGGGCCCCCTGCTCGATCGGCATCGACGGGTCGGCCGTGCCGTAGACCACGAGGGTCGGCACGTCGAGGCGCGCGAGGTAGGGCGTGACGTCGAAGTCCGCGTACTCGAACCCGCCCCCCGGCATCTCCATGCCCACCGCGCGCGGGATCGCCCGGAAGACGCCCTGGGGAACGCCCGTGTTGCGCAGGTACGAGTCGACCGCGAAGCCCGCCTGCTGCCGTGGCGGCACCACGGGCGCGGAGACCATGACCAGGAAGGACACGTCGGGGTCCTGGTCCACCAGGACCGGCGCGATCCACGTGCCCTCGGACTCGGCGTACAGCCCCACCCTGTCCGGGTCGACCGAGGGCCTGGTCCGCAGGAGGTCCACCGAGCGCTGGTAGTCGTCGGCCATGTCGACGTAGTCGCGGTGCCGGGTCGTGTACGTGTCGAGCCGCTTGGACGGCACGAGGGTCACGACGCCCGCGCTCGCCATGTCGGTCGCGACGTCGACGAACGCCTCGTCGGCCGCGCCCGTCCCGGCTCCGTGGAGGAACACCACACCGGGGAGCCCCTCCGGGGCGCCGACCGGTTCGCGCACGATCCCGTCGACGCTCGTCCCCTCGAGCCTGACCACGACCGGCGTCTCCCGGACCTCGTAGGTCCCCACGGGCTGGACGTCGGGTCCCTGGCCGCCGATGGTCGTGTCGGCGGTCGTGGGCTCGAGGTGGTCGGTGACCGGGACCGGGGACCACTGAGGACCGGTCACGGCCCCGACCAGGGCGAGGCCGATCGCGAGGGCGGCGCTCGTGGCCGCGGTACGGAAGATCACGACAGGATCGTCTCGCGGGACCGGGTCCGTCCGCCCTGGGGACGGCCCGACGCCGAGCGGGGGTACACCCTAGAACCCGAGTCGGCGCAGCTGCTTGGGATCGCGCTGCCAGTCCTTGGCGACCTTGACGTGCAGGTCGAGGTACACGCGCGCGCCGAGCAGCGCCTCGATGCCCTTGCGGGCCTCGGTCCCGACGTGGCGCAGCCGCGACCCGCCGCGCCCGATGATGATGGCCTTCTGGCTGTCGCGCTCCACGAAGAGGTTGACCCGCACGTCCAGGAGCGGCGGCCTGCCCGTCTCCGGGTTGCCCGACCCCTCGCGCGGGACGATCTCGTCGACGACGACCGCGAGGCTGTGCGGCAGCTCGTCGCGCACGCCCTCCAGGGCGGCCTCGCGGACGAGCTCGGCGACCATCACGGCCTCGGGCTCGTCCGTCAGCTCTCCCCCGGGGTACAGCTCGGGGCCCGGCGGCAGGTGCTTGACCAGCACCTCCTCCAGCGTCTCGACCTGGAAGCCGTCCTTGGCGGAGACGGGCACGATGTCCTGCCACTCGCCGAGCTGGTCGACCGCGAGGAGGTGCTTGGTCAGGGTCTCGCGGTCCACGAGGTCCGCCTTGGTCACGACCGCGACGACCGGCGTGGGGCGCCGGCCCTTCGTCAGGTCCGCGAGCTGGGCCGCGATGTACTTGTCGCCCGGCCCGACCTTCTGGTCCGCCGGGAGGCAGAACGCGATGACGTCGACCTGCGCGAGCGTCTCGCGGACCAGGTCGTTGAGGCGCTCGCCCAGGAGCGTGCGCGGACGGTGGAGCCCGGGCGTGTCCACGAGGATGAGCTGCGCGTCGGGGCGGTGCACGATGCCGCGGATCGTGTGGCGGGTCGTCTGCGGTCGCCCGGAGGTGATCGCGACCTTCTGTCCCACCAGGGCGTTCGTGAGCGTGGACTTGCCCGCGTTGGGCCGTCCGACGAAGCACGCGAAGCCGGCCTTGTGCTCTGCTGCTGCGTGGTCGTTCTGGGTCACCGGTGTGCTTCTCTCTCGTTCGACTCGCCCGCGCGACGCGGGGAGTCACTGGTCCGCCCGGCACGCTCGGCGTGCTCGGGGGTCGTCTGGTGGTCTCGGTGGCCGCGCTCGCGCGACTCGGCGCGCTCACGGTTCCCGGCGCTCGGCGCTGCCTCGGGATCGCCCGCAGCCTCCCGGTCGGTGGCCACGGCGTGCACGAGCACGGTCGCGAGCTGCTTGCGGCGCCCCTCGACCCGTTCGCCCGTCATGTGCACGCCCTGGGCCTCGGCGGCCGACCCCGGCAGCGGGACCTTGCCGAGCGCCTTGGAGAGCAGTCCTCCGACCGTGTCGACGTCGTCGTCTTCGACGTCCAGGTCGAAGAGCTCGCCCAGCTCGTCGAGCGGGAGGCGCGCGGGGACCCGGAAGGTCCCGTCCCCCAGGTCCTCGACCTCGGGGCCCGACCGGTCGTGCTCGTCGGTCAGCTCGCCCACGATCTCCTCGAGCGCGTCCTCGATCGTCACGAGGCCCGCGACGCCGCCGTACTCGTCGACCACCATCGCGATGTGCGACGACGAGGCCTGCATCTCGCGCAGCAGGTCGTCGACCGGCTTGGACTCGGGGACGAAGATCGCGGGCCGTGCGACGTCCGCGACACGGCGCGACGCGGCCTCGGGCGTGCCGTGCACGACCTTGACGACGTCCTTGAAGTAGACGACGCCCACGAGGTCGTCGACCGACGTCCCCGTGACCGGCAGGCGCGAGAAGCCCGAGCGCAGGAAGAGGGCCAGCGCCTTGGACAGGGGCGTGGAGGCCGGGGTGGTGATCATGTCGGTGCGCGGCACCATGACCTCGCGCGTGAGCGTGTCGCCCAGCTCGAAGACGGAGCGGATCATCTCGCGCTCCTCCTCCTCGATGATCTCGGACTCGTTCACGCGATCGACCATGTCCCGCAGCTCACGCTCGTGCGGGCCGTCGGCGTCCTCCTTCGAGGCCGTGACCCGCGCGAGCCAGCCCGTCAGGGCGACCGCGGGGCTCAGGACCCCCGAGAGGGTCAGGAGCACGCGCACGGGGTGCTGACGTCCGAGGGCGCGCGGCGCGACCCGCGCGAAGACGAGCGCGACCAGGACCGCGAAGAGCAGCGCCGCGAGCAGCGCCTGCCACCAGTCGTCGAGCCAGGCCAGGACGAGCAGGGTCACGCAGGCGGCCGCGAGCATCTCGGCGACGACGCGCAGGAACGCGAGCGAGGCCGCGGTGTGCGGCGGGTCCTCGGTCAGCGCCTGGACCCGACGCACCCGGACCACGCGTGGAGGGGGCGGGCTCGCGGCTCCGCCGTGCGCCCCACCGCTCGCGGCCCCCGCCTCGGCCTCCGCGGCTGCCTCGGTGACGGCCGCGCGCGTGACGCGCATGACCGCTGCCTCCCCCGCACCGAGAGCACCCGCCAGGACGACCCCCACGACCGCGAGGACGAGCAGCAACGCGACGGGGACCTCCGTCATCGGCTGGCGAGGAAGGTCAGGAGGAGCTTGCGCTGCAGCGCGAACATCTCCTTCTCCTCCTCGGGCTCGGCGTGGTCGTAGCCGAGCAGGTGCAGGATGCCGTGCGTCGTGAGCAGGAGCATCTCCTCGGCCGTGGAGTGACCCGCCGTGATCGCCTGCTGCGCCGCGACCTCGGGGCACAGCACGATGTCCCCCAGCTCGCCTGCGGGGGTCACGTCGCCGTCGCGCCCGGGCCGGAGCTCGTCCATCGGGAAGGACAGGACGTCGGTGGGGCCGGGCTCGTCCATCCAGCGCACGTGCAGCTCGGCCATGACGTCGGACTCGACGAACCGGATGCCGAGCTCGGACTGCGGGTGGACGTGCATGGCGTCCAGGACGTAGCGCGCGAGGGCCGCGAACTCGGCCTCGTCGACCTCGTAGCCGGACTCGTTGTTGATCTCGACGCTCATCAGCGTGCCTCTTGCTCTCGTGGGTCTCGTGGTTCTCGTGGGTCTCGCGGCCTCTCGCGGCGTGCGGTCCCGCCCCGCACGGTGCCACGCGCGCGGCTGCCGCCGTCGTGCGCGGGACGCGCGGTGCTCACGTCCCAGCGCGCGTACGCGTCGATGATGTCGCTCACGAGGCGGTGCCGGACGACGTCCGTGGACGTCAGACGGCAGAACTCGACGTCGTCGACCCCGGTCAGGACGTCCTCGATGACCCGCAGGCCCGACGGCGTCCCACCCGGCAGGTCGACCTGCGTCACGTCACCCGTGATGACCATCCTCGACCCGAAGCCGAGACGGGTGAGGAACATCTTCATCTGCTCGCTCGAGGTGTTCTGGGCCTCGTCGAGAATGATGAACGCGCTGTTCAGCGTGCGACCGCGCATGTAGGCCAGCGGCGCGACCTCGATGGTCCCGGCCTCGATGAGCTTGGGGATCGACTCGGGGTCGATCATGTCGTGCAACGCGTCGTACAGCGGGCGCAGGTAGGGGTCGATCTTCTCCGAGAGCGAGCCGGGCAGGAACCCGAGCCGCTCCCCCGCCTCGACGGCCGGGCGCGTCAGGACGATGCGGCTGACCTGCTTGGCCTGGAGCGCCTGGACGGCCTTGGCCATCGCGAGGTACGTCTTGCCGGTTCCCGCGGGCCCGATCCCGAACGTCACGGTGTTCGCGTCGATCGCGTCGACGTAGCGCTTCTGCCCCACGGTCTTGGGCCGGATGGTCCGGCCGCGGCTCGAGAGGATGTTGAGCGTCAGGACCTCGGCCGGGCGCGACGCGGTCGCGGCGGTCAGCATCGCCACGGACCGCGTCACGACGTCGGGCGTGAGGCGTGTACCGGACTCGACGACCTCGACGAGCTCGTCGAGCAGGCGCGAGGCCAGCGCGACGTCGCCCACCGGGCCGGTCACCGCGATCTCGTTGCCGCGCGCGTGGACGTCGATCGTGGGAAACCCCACCTCGATCGCCCGCAGGACCGCGTCGCCGCTGCCCAGCAGGTCGACCATGGGCACGTGGGCCGGGACCACGATGCGGTGCTCGACCCGAGCCCCGGAGGGGTGGGCCGCCGCACCGCCGGTCCCGTTCGTCCGCGCGGCGCGGGTACGGTCCTGGTCTCGAGAGGTGCCCGCGGGGCCGTGCGACGTCGGGCCGTTCGGTGAGGGCGGTGTCGAAGATGGCATGAGCCGGCTTGCGCCGAGGCACTCCTTCTGCAGGTCTGGGTGGTTCGTGGTGCATCCATGATATCGAGCGCGACCCGCCGGGTCAGGGCGAATACCGGCGGCCCCCGGCGGCTCGGGGCTCGGGCGCACGACGCCCGGCGCTCAGGCCGGGTTCCACCCCAGCGCGGCACCGCCGATGACGTGACCGTGGACGTGGAACACGCTCTGCCCGGCGCGCGGCCCCGAGTTGAAGATGAGCCGGAACTGACCGTCGGCCTGCTCGCTCGCGATCTCGTCGGCCAGGGCCACGACCGCCGCGAGGAGATCCGGGTCCGCGGCGGCGAGCTGCGCGATGTCGCCGTGGTGCGCGCGCGGCACCACGAGCACGTGGAGCGGGGCCTGCGGGTTGATGTCCTTGAACGCCACGGCCTGGTCCGTGGTCGCCACGATCGTCGCAGGGATCTCCCCGGCCACGATCTTGCAGAACAGGCAGTCGGGGTCGTTCGGGCGAGCGGTGTCGTTGCTGGTCATGACGGCAGGCTACCCCCGGCTCACCGACACGGCCCGGGCGACGGGACCTGCGCCGGCACCGTGCACCAGGTCATCGCTCGTCGTCCGCCCCGCCCCATCGGCCGAGCCGTTGGACGAGCATCGCGATCGCGACGGGGCCCGCGGTCGAGGTCCGCAGCACGTGGGGGCCCAGTCGCGCGGTACGCGCCCCGGCCTCGGTCAGCGCCTCGACCTCCCGCTCGGAGATCCCTCCCTCGGGCCCGACGACGACGAGCACCTCGGGTGCCCGGCCTGCCGCGGCCGTGTCCTGGGTCGCAGGGACGGGGAGGGACACCTCGGCGAGCGGGACGAGCGCCTCCTCGTGCAGCACGATCACCGCACCGCCGGCGCCGACGATCTGGCGCGTGCGCTCGACGAGCGATCGCGTGTCGATCGCGAGGTCGACGCGGGGAAGGCGGGCCCGGCGGGCCTGCTTGGTCGCGGCCCGCACGGTCGCGAGCCAGCGGGCACGCGACTTGGCCGCACGGTCGCCGCGCCACACCACGATCGAGCGCTCGGCCTGCCACGGGACCACGGCGTCGGCGCCGACCTCGGTCGCGGCCTCGATCGCCATCTCGTCGCGGTCCCCCTTGGCGAGGGCCTGGACGAGCGTCACGACGACGTCGGGCGCCGGTTCCTGGACGACCTCGCGGACGCGCAGGCTCACCCCGGAGGGCTCGACCCCCTCGATGGTGCACCGCAGCCGGAGCCCCTCGCCGTCGACGACGTCGACCGACTCACCGACCCCGCGCCGCTGGACGACGCCCGCGTGGCGCCCCTCGGCGCCGTCGAGCACGTAGAGCGACCCCTCCGGGAAACCCGCGAGGCCGCCCGTGGGACCGTTCGCCTCCGCGAGGAAGACCGGCGCGCTCACGCTCAGCGCCCCGAGAGCTTGTCGCGCAGGCGGGAGAAGACTCCCGGGTGCGCGGCCGACAGGCGCGGGTCCGGGCGCTCCTCGCCGCGAGCCTTGGCGAGCGAGCGCAGCAGCTCCTCCTGCGCCTCGTCGAGACCCGTGGGGACCTGGACCTCGACGTGCACGTTGAGGTCGCCGCGACCACCGGTGTGCAGGTGGCCGACCCCGAGGTTCTTGAGGGTCACGATCTGACCGGGCTGGGTCCCGGGACGCAGGTCGATCTCCTGCGGGCCGTCGAGCGTCTCGAGCTCGAGCACGGTGCCGAGGGCCGCGGCCGTCATGGGCACCTGCAGGGTGCAGTGCAGGTCGTCGCCGCGGCGCACGAAGATCTCGTGGTTGCGCTCACGGATCTCGACGTAGAGGTCGCCCGCGGGGCCGCCGGCGGGGCCGACCTCGCCCTGCGACGTGAGCTTGATGCGCGTGCCCGTGTCGACCCCTGCGGGGACGTTGACGGTCAGGGTGCGGCGGCTGCGCACGCGACCCTCGCCCGCGCACTCGGCGCAGGGCTCGGGGATCACGGTGCCGAAGCCCTGGCACGCGGCGCACGGCGCGGTCGTCATGACCTGGCCGAGGAAGGAGCGCGCCACGCGCTGGACCGTGCCGCGACCGTTGCACACGTCACAGGTGCGCGGCGAGGTCCCGGGGCGACAGCACGAGCCCGAGCACGTGCCGCAGATCACCGCGGTGTCGACCTGGAGCTCGCGGCGTGCCCCGAAGGTCGCCTCCGAGAGGTCGATGTCGAGACGCACCAGGGCGTCCTGGCCGCGGCGTGCGCGCGGGATGGGCCCGGACTGCGCCTGACCTCCCCCGAAGAACGTCTCGAAGATGTCCTGGAAGCCGAACCCGCCGCCCATGCCACCACCGGCGGCCGACGGGTCCGAGCCGAGGTCGTACTGCTGGCGCTTGTCCGGGCTGGACAGCACCTCGTAGGCGCGGGACACGTCCTTGAACTTGTCCTCCGCGGCCTCGCCCGCGACGTCAGGGTGCAGCTCACGGGCCAGCTTGCGGTAGGCCTTCTTGATCTGGTCCTGGCTCGCGTCCCGGGGCACACCCAGGATCTCGTAGTAGTCGCTCACAGGTCACTCTCTACTAGCGCACACCGATCGAGGATCGGCGACTTCCGACAACACCGTGCGGTGACGGCCAGGGCCCGAGGACCCGGCGCGGCGCCCGCCGGCGCAAGAACAGAACTCAGGTGGTCAGGACGCGCGACAGGTACCGCGCGACAGCGCGGACCGAGGCGATCGTCCCGGGATAGTCCATGCGGGTCGGTCCGATCGAGCCGATCAGCGCGACCGAGTCCCCCTCGTTACCGTATCCGCTCGTCACGACCGAGGTCTCCACCAGCCCCTCGAGCTGCGTCTCGTGACCGATCCGCACGCTCACCCCCGACTCCGCGGCCATCTCGGTCAACAACCCGAGCAGCACGACTTGTTCCTCGAGCGCCTCGAGGACGGGGCGGAGCGCGTGCTCGAACCTCATGCCGACGCGGGCCAGGTTCGCGGTACCGGCGAGCACGATGCGTTCCTCGGACTCCTCGGACAGCGTCTCCTCGACGAGCTGCGCGAGCGAGCGAGCGAGGTCCTGGTGCTCGGGGCGGAACTGCTCGGCGACCTCGGTGAAGCCCTGCCCGAGCTCCGCGAGCCGCTTGCCGGCCGCGACGGCGTTGAGCCGAGAGCGCAGCTCGGCGAGCGTGGCCTCGTCCGGAGCGGCCGCGACCTCGAGGGTGCGCTGCTCCACCCGCCCCGTGTCCGTGATGATGACCACGAGCAGGCGGCGGTCACCGATCGGCACGAGCTCGAGATGCCGCAGGCCCGACCGGCGCAACGACGGGTACTGCACCACGGCGACCTGGCCCGTGAGCTGGGCGAGGAGACGCCCCGCACGGGCCACGACGTCGTCGAGGTCCACGGCTTCCGACAGGAAGGTCTCGATCGCGCGGCGCTCGGGCGACGACAGCGGCTTGACCGTCGAGAGCTTGTCCACGAACAGGCGGTAGCCCTTGTCCGTGGGGATGCGCCCGGCCGACGTGTGCGGCTGGGCGATGTAGCCGTCCTCCTCGAGGGCGGCCATGTCGTTGCGGATGGTCGCCGGGGACACGCCCAGGCGGTGCCGCTCGGCCAGGACACGGGATCCCACGGGCTCCCTCGTCAGGACGTAGTCCTCGACGATCGCACGCAGCACGTCGAGCCGTCGTTCCTCGCTCATGACCACCTCCTGCCGATCGTCGCGCGTTCTCGCACTCTCCACCGTCGAGTGCTAATTCTACGCGGTCGCCGGAGGCGTGGGGCGCGACGTGCACAGGGTCCTCACGGTGTCTTCCCGAGCACGCCCCGGACGCGACCGCACCCGACGACGCGGGCCGCGCTCCGCCGTCGGGCCCCGGACGGTCGCCGGGCCTCGCGGCGCGCGCCCCCGCCGTCCCCGCCCGACGGCGGCGCTCACGTCGTGGACGCCACCTTGCCCTCCGGCGCGCCCTGCGCGTGGCGCGCACGCAGGTCCACGACCGCGACCACGAGCGAGAGCGCGACCAGGGCGACCGTGATGAGCATCGCGGAGCTCGCCGCGACGGCTCCGGTCGAGCCGCCCGCCTTGAGCGAGTAGTACGTCGAGAGGACCACCGCGATGCCCATGGCGGAGCCCACGCGCTGCCCGAGCTGGAGCATGCTGCCCGCCACGCCCGCGAGCTCGACCGGGACGCGGGCCAGGGTCAGGGTCTGGTTGGGCGAGATGACCGTCCCGCTGCCGATGCCCGTGACCATCATGGTCAGGGCGATGGCCCAGCCCGCGGCCGACGAGTCGTCGCCGGTGGCGCGGATCGCGAGGATCACGCCCACGAGCCCCACGAGCACGACGACCAGTCCCGCGACCACGAGCGGCCGGCCCCAGCGCGCGACCCCGCGACCGGCGAGCCAGGACGCCACGCCCGACGCGATCGCGAACGGCATCCCGATGAGCCCCGCGTGCAGCGGCGTGAAGTGCAGGTCGTTCTGCAGGTAGAGCGTCGCGACGAGGAAGATGCCCGTGAACCCCGCGAAGTACGTGATGCCCAGCAGCGTGCCGTTGCGGAACGACGCGAGCGACAGGACCCGCGGGTCCAGGACCGGGGCGCCCGTGGTGCGCTGGTAGCGCCGCTCCCAGAACACCGCGGCGACGATCGCGACCACGCCGAGCGCGAGCCACCACCAGCGGTCGGGGTCGTCGTCCTGGCCCGACGTCGTGACGAACGGGAGCATGACCGCGACGGTGGCGACCGCGATGAGCACGAGGCCCACGGGGTCGAGCCGGCGCGGACCGGGCTTGTGCGCCGTCACGGGCAGGAACCGGATCGCCAGGGGCAGCACGACCGCGATGATCGGGACGTTGATCCCGAAGATCCAGCGCCACCCGTTCTCCTCGCCCGCGACCTGGAGGATCAGTCCGCCCAGGAGCGGGCCCAGCGCCGTCGAGACGCCGATCGTCGCACCGAACATGCCGAACGCCTTGCCGCGCTCGTACCCGGAGAACATCTGCTGGATGAGCCCGATGACCTGCGGGTTGAGCAGGCCCGCGCTCACGCCCTGCAGGAGCCGGGCGATCGCGAGCCACTCGTCGTTCGGCGCCAGCCCCGCCGCGAGGCTCGTGAGGGCGAAACCCACGAGGCCGACGATGAACAGCGTGCGGCGCCCGCCCGCGTCGCCCAGGCGACCGGCGGGGACGAGCGCGAGCCCGAACGCCAGCGTGTAGCCCGCGACGATGAGCTGCAGCTCGGTCGGGCCCGCGTCGAGGGCCTTCTCGATCGACGGGAGCGCGACGTTGACGATCGACACGTCGAGCATCGTGATGAAGCCGACCGCGAGGCACAGCCACAGGACCCGCCAGCGCTGGGGGTCCGGCGCGACCTGACCGCTCGAAGTACTCACCGGCCAGTCGTACCACGGTGCGGGGGCCCGCACCCGGCGAGCCGGGCCTGGCGAGCGGCCGCGACGCGTCGATGTCCGCGACGACCTCGCGCGTCGCCGCGCGCCCCTTCCCGCCGTGGGGGCGGTGAGCGCCTAGGGTGACGTCGGTGAGCTTCGATCGCTACGGTTCCGACGTCCTGTCCAGCGCGACCCCCGCCCCGGTCCCCCACCGCAGGCGCCCGGTCTCCCGCCCTCAGCCCGCCGAGCGCGGCCTCGTCGTCGAGGACGTCGAGACCGGCTGGGTCGGCGCGGTCGTGCGGGTCGAGAAGTCCGGCGGCATGCACGTCGTCGTCCTCGAGGATCGCGCGCGCCGCACGCGCACCTTCCCGCTCGGAGCGGGGTTCTGGGTCGACGGCGAACCGGTCGAGCTGACCGCCCCCGTGACCTCGACGGCCCCCGCAGCCCCGACCCGCACGGCGTCGGGCTCGCGAGCGGTCGCGAACGTCCGGGCACGCGTCGCGCGCGGCAGCCGCATCTGGGTCGAGGGCAAGCACGACGCCGAGCTCGTCGAGAAGGTCTGGGGTGACGACCTGCGCATCGAGGGGGTCGTGGTCGAGCTGCTCGACGGCGTCGACAACCTCGGCGAAGCCCTCAAGGACTTCGGCCCGACGGCGGAGCGCAAGGTGGGCGTACTCGTCGACCACCTCGTTCCCGGCAGCAAGGAGACGCGCCTGGTCGCGGAGGCGCTGCGCGGCGTGCGGCCCGGCACGGTCAAGGTGCTCGGCCACCCCTACGTCGACGTGTGGCAGGCCGTGCGCCCCGAGCGGATCGGGCTCGACGTCTGGCCCGTGATCGAGCGCGGCACCGAGTGGAAGCGCGGGATCCTGCGCGAGCTCGGGTGGCCCGCGGCCGAGCAGGCCGACGTCGCGCGGGGCTGGCAGCGCATCCTCGGGACCGTGCGCACCTATGCGGACCTCGAACCGTCGCTGCTGGGGCGCGTCGAGGAGCTCATCGACTTCGTGACGGCCGACTGAGGTCTGGGCCGAGGACCGGTGCCGGGCACCGGGCGGCCGGCGCGCGCCACGGGCCGTTCCTGCGCTCGACGACCGGTCGGCGCGAGGGGCGCCCCGAGAAAGCTCCCGGGACGCCCCTCGCTCCGCGCAGGAGTGGCTACTTCACGATCTTCAGGTCCACCGGGTACGCGGTCTCCCGGCCGTTGTTGAACGCCTGGAAGTTGAGGATGCCGAACACGAGCGACGTCACCCAGACACCGAAGACGACCAGCCCGGACAGGAAGCCCGGGAGCACCCAGCTCGCGGCGAGGAGGACGATCGCCACCAGGATCTGGAAGTTGAGCGCCCTCTTGGCCTCGGTGTCCACGACGTGGCTGCGCTCGCGGAAGACGAGCCAGATCACGAGCGGCGCCAGGAACCCGAGGATGCCCCCCAGGAGGTGGGACAAGCCGGCCCACGTCCTGGTGTCGGCCGGCGAGAGCGGGTCGGCCGGCGCGGCCGGGTAGCCCTGCGGCGGGTACTGGCCCTGGAACCCTGGCTGCCCGCCCTGGTGCCCGTACGGGTTCGGCTGTCCGGGTGCACCGTTCTGGTCCGCCGGGGGCACGTACTGACCGTACTCGGGGACCTGGTCGGACGGGTTCTGGCTGTTCATGGGGGCCTCTCGACGGACGGACCGGACCGATCAGGACGGACCGGGCGCCCTCACGCTAGCCGGTCCACCGTGCCGAGAGCCAGGGCGTCCGCCCGCCGACCCGACCGGTTCACCCGCTGGTCTCGCCGCCTCGGACCCCTCGGACACGCCGACGGGCTGCGCCGCCGCCCGGGACGAGCGTGCGGCGCAGCCCGCGGTCGTGGTGCTCGAGGTCAGACGGGCTGCTCGCCCACCAGGCGACGGTAGGCGTACGCGACCGCGATGTAGGACAGCGGGAGCGTCACGAGCAGTCCGATCCCGCACAGGAGGGCTCCGACGATGTTGATGCCGAAGAGCGCGAGGAGCAGCAGGAAGACCGACCCGAAGTTCTTCGCGACCAGCGACCAGCTGGACTTGATCGCCGTGATGGCGTCCTGCTCCTTGTCGAGCGTGAAGTAGTAGACGAACGTCGAGAAGAGCAGGACGGCCAGGCCGGGCAGCACGCAGAGGAGGGTGCCCACGGCAGCCATGATGCCGACCAGGAAGGCCGCGAGGATCACGTTCACCACGTTGCCGATCCGGAAGAACGCGGCGACGTCGGGCTTGCGCCCCTGCGACTCGTCGAGCGCCCCACGGGTGAAGAAGGCGGTGATGAGGTAGCCGATGATCGCTCCGACGATCGACAGCAGGACGCTGACGAAGCTCAGCCCCAGGGCCTCGGCCATGTTGGTGTCGGTGAACCCGTCGGTCCGGTAGTCCGTGAGCTGGTCGAAACCGCCGGTGATCCAGCTGAAGACGACGTTGATGAGCACGAAGATCAGGGCGGCCAGGATCCACGGCCACGGGTTGGCCCAGAACCTCTTCCACCCGAAGCCGATCGCGTCACCGACCGAGAAGGGCGCGGCGCCCGCGTACGCGGGCTGGCCCGGAGGCGGCGGGTACGCACCGCCCGGTGGCGGGTAGGCCCCGGCGGGAGGCGGGTAGGGAGGCTGCTGGCCGCCGGCGGGGGCACCGTAGGGCTGTGCGGCCGGAGGCGGTGTCGGGGCTCCGTACGGTGGCGCGACGGGCGGTGCCACCGGTGGCGCCACGGGCGGCGTGGGCTGCGCGGGCGGTGTGGGCTGCGCGGGCGGCGTGACCGGCGGCTCCGCCGGCGGCTGGCTCGGTGGCACGGGCTCGGAGGGAGACTGCGCGCCGGCACCGGGCTCCGGCGTGCTCGCGTACGGGTTCTGCGGCGTCGGCTCGTTCTCTTCCGGCGGCGGCCCGCCTGCGGTGTTGTCGCTCATCGGGATCCCTCGGGTCGTCGGGGTGCGGCAAGCCACACTGTGGACAGACTGTGACGATCGAACATTTCACCTGTCGATACCAACGATGGGGCCGTCCGGCGATTCGCGCCACACGAGGAACGACGACCGGGGGTGAGCGACGCCACAGTCCCGTCCGTCGAGCGGGACGGCGCGGGATCAGGGCCCGCGGAGCCCGGCTGCCTGGGCGAGCCCGCCCGTGACGACCCCCGCGTAGAGCGAGGTGCCCTCCCCCGTGGGGTGCACGCCGTCGGGCCCGAGGAACGTCGGCTGGGCCGAGACCGCGCCGCTCCAGTCGGCGACCACGACGTTCCCGTGGCGCTGGGCCGCGCCGACCAGCTCCGCGTTCGTGACCGGCACCCAGGACCGGTCGGCGTACCCCGTGACGAGCACGACCGTGTGGTCGGGGCCGATCGCGGCCAGGACCTTGTCCATCATCGCGGCGTCGACCGTGCTGTTGGTGCCGAGCGAGAGGACGACGTAGGGCCGCAGGTTCCCGGCCGCTCGGACGGCGTCGACGAGGCCGACGGCGTCCTTCATCTGCCGGGCCACGGCGCCGTCGATCAGGACACCGGGGAGCGTGGCAGCCAGCGCGGGCGCGCTGGCGAGCGTGACCGAGTCGCCGATGATCGTGACCTGGTCGCCGGTCGGGGGCGCGGGTGCGGGTTCCGGGGCGACAGGGCCTGGAGCCGGCGGCGCCGGGGTCGCGACCTCAGCAGGAGCCGGGGGCGCCTCGGGTGCGGCGCCGCCCGGCTGCTGGGTCTGCGCCGCGACCTCCTGGCCCGCGCGGATCTGCGCCTCGACCGAGGAGGTCGCCGGGGCCCGCACGAACCCCGAGACCGCGAGCCCGACGACCACCACGACGCCACCGACCGTGAGCCACCCACGGGCGGGCAAGGGGTTGCGCCCCGTCGCTCCCCGGCGGAGCCACGCCACGAGCGTGCGCGCGTAGCCCAGCAGGCCGCGCCCCATGACGGGACGTTCGACGTAGCGGTAGGACAGTGCCGCGGCGCCGAACGTCACGACCGTCGCGGCGAGCGCGACCCAGGGACCGGGGCTCGCGTACAGCCCCCCGCCTCCGGCGAGCGCGGCCACCAGGACGAAGACCGGCCAGTGCCACAGGTACAGGCCGTAGGAGCGCGCACCGATCCAGCCCATCGGCCCGCGGTCGAGCTGACTGCCGAGTCGCGGCGCGTGCAGCACCAGGTTGACGACCCCGGCGGTCGCGAGCGACACGACGAACAGCCCACCCCGGTAGGTGATGCCGTCGTCCCACGGCATCCAGAGCATCGCGACGACCAGGACGATCGCACCCGCGACGCCCGCCCCCAGGACGAACAGCGTCCCCCTGCGCGTCGTCGTCCGAGGGGACTCGCGGACCAGCGTGGGGCGCCCGGTGCGCAGGTGCCAGAACGACAGGAAGGCGCCGATCATGAGCCCGAACAGGTGGGTGTCGGTACCGAAGTAGACCCGGGTCGGGTCCGTGCCGGGCGAGTAGAGGAGCGCCATCGCGACGGCGGACCCCACGGCGAGCACCCCCGCCAGGACCAGGGCCCTGCGCCGGGTGATCCGCAGCGCGAGCACGGCGAGGACCACGAGCGGCCACACCAGGTAGAACTGCTCCTCGACCGCGAGCGACCACAGGTTCGCGAAGATCTGCGGCGCCAGCCCCCCGGAGTACGTGCTCCCCTGGGCGATGTAGACCCAGTTGCTCGTGAACGTGGCGGCACCGGCCACCTGCGCCCCGATCCCCACCAGGAGATCGCCCCCGACCAGGCCCGCCGCGGCCGTGCACACCAGGACGACGAGCCCCAGGGCCGGCAGCAGCCTCCGGGCCCGCCGGACCCAGAACCGGCTCAACGACACGGCCCGCCGAGCCCGGAACTCGCGGACCAGGAGCGTCGTGATGAGAAAGCCCGAGAGCACGAAGAAGACGTCGACACCCACGTACCCGCCGGGAAGCAGGTGGGGCGCGAAGTGGAAGACCATGACCGAGAGCACGGCCAGCGCACGCAGCCCGTCGAGCCCGGCGATCCGCCGGTACCGGACCGTCGGACGGACGGGTCGGGACGGGCGGTGCCCACCGGCAGCCGGTGGGCTCTGCGGCAGGGGCCCGACGAGGGACCGGTCCGGGGAGCCGAGGTCGAGGTCGGCAGGTCGCAGTCGCTGCCACACGTCGACGCGGTCGGTCGAGGTCCCGGCTGCTCCGGCCTGCGCCCGAGCCGACTGTCCTACCGTCGTCACCCGTCAGTCAGCTCCCGTACCACCGTGTCCGCCAGCAACCGCCCCCGCAGGGTCAGCACCCCGCGGCCACGGATCGCCGCCTTGCCGTCGAGGAGGCCCGCCGCGACCATGCCGGCCACGTTGCGCCGGCCCACCTCGGTAAGGACGCTCAGGTCCAGTCCTTCTCGCAGTCGCACCCCGAGCATGACACGTTCGAGATGGGCCTCGGCGACCGTCAGGAGCTCCCGTCCGGCCGCCGGGCTGGTGCCCGCCTCGAGCAACGCCGCGTAGCGTCGCGGGTGCTTCACGTTCCACCATCGCACGCCCTCGCGACCGCCCGGCGCAGGCTGGGCCGAGTCGTCGGCCGAGTCGTCGGACACGTCCTGGAGGACCCCTGAGGGCTCGTCGACATCGGCCGAACAATCTGTACGGTTCGATGCGCCACCGATGTACGAGTGCGCTCCCGGGCCGATCCCCCACCAGTCCTCACCCCGCCAGTACGCGAGGTTGTGACGGCACACGTACGCCGGGTCCGGCCCCTCGCCCTCGGGAGAGCGCCGGGCCCAGTTGCTGACCTCGTACCACTCGAGACCGGCCGCGGTGAGCAGCTCGTCCGCGAGCTCGTACTTCTCGGCCTGGTCGTCCTCGCTCGGCAACGAGATGTCCCCACGACGAACCTGCGCGGCCATCTTGGTCCCCTGCTCCACGACGAGCGCGTATGCCGAGACGTGGTCGACCCCCGTCGCGAGCGCGGCCTCGAGGCTCGTGCGCCAGTCGTCGAGGCTCTCGCCGGGCGTCCCGTAGATCAGGTCGAGCGACACCGCGAGCCCCGCGTCGCGCGCCCAGCGCACCACGTCGGGGATACGGCGCGGGTCGTGCGTGCGCTCGAGCGTCGCGAGCACGCGCGGCACGGCCGACTGCATGCCGAACGACACCCGCGTGAAGCCCGCCGCAGCGAGCTCGGCGAGCGACTCCGGGGTCACCGAGTCGGGGTTCGCCTCGGTCGTGACCTCGGCGCCCGGGGCGAGGCCCCACGCGTCGCGCACGCCCGCGAGCATGCGTCCCAGGTCGCCGGCAGGCAGCAGGGTCGGGGTGCCGCCGCCCACGAACACGGTCGAGACCGGGCGCGAGGCCAACCCGGCGCGGTCCATGACCCGCGCCGCGAGGTCGATCTCCCGCAGGGCCGTGTCCGCGTACGACGCCTGGCTCGCACCACCGCCCAGCTCGGAGGCCGTGTACGTGTTGAAGTCGCAGTACCCGCACCGCACCGTGCAGAACGGCACGTGCAGATACACGCCGAAGTCACGACCCGCGTGGTCGTCCGACCCCGCCCCACCAGGACCCGCACCCACCCACGCGGGGAGAGCGCCGTCGTCGGGCACGGGGATGCCGTCCGGGAGAGCCGGGCTCATGCCCGTGCCCCGGACGCCGCGGAGCGCGCGGCTCCCAGGACGGGAGCCACGCGCTCACGAGAAGAGCAGCACATCACTTCTTGGACTTGTCCTTCGCGTCCTTGCCGCCGGCGCTGCCCGCGCCGTCGGAGGACAGCGCCGCGATGAACGCGTCCTTGGGGACCTCGACCGTACCGATCGTCTTCATGCGCTTCTTGCCCTCCTTCTGCTTCTCGAGCAGCTTGCGCTTACGGCTGATGTCGCCGCCGTAGCACTTGGCGAGCACGTCCTTGCGGATCGCGCGGATGGTCTCGCGGGCGATCACGCGCGCGCCCACGGCCGCCTGGATGGGGACCTCGAACTGCTGACGCGGGATGAGCTCCTTGAGCTTCTCCGTCATCATGACGCCGTACGAGTACGCCTTGTCCTTGTGCACGATCGCGCTGAAGGCGTCGACCGTCTGCCCCTGGAGCAGGATGTCGACCTTGACCAGGTCCGCCGCCTGCTCGCCCGAGAGCTCGTAGTCGAGCGACGCGTAGCCGCGCGTCTTCGACTTGAGCTGGTCGAAGAAGTCGAACACGATCTCCGCGAGCGGCAGCGTGTAGCGCAGCTCGACGCGCTCCTGCGAGAGGTGGTCCATGCCGCCCAGCACGCCGCGCTTGCCCTGGCACAGCTCCATGACCGCACCGATGAACTCGGTCGGGCACAGGATCGTGGCCTTGACGATCGGCTCGCGGATCTCGCCGATCTTGCCGCCCGGGAACTCGCTCGGGTTGGTGACCGTGACGACCGAGCGGTCCTCGAGGGTCACCTCGTAGACGACGTTCGGGGCGGTCGAGATGAGCTCGAGGTCGAACTCGCGCTCGAGGCGCTCGCGCACGATCTCCAGGTGCAGCAGGCCCAGGAAGCCCACGCGGAACCCGAAGCCGAGCGCGACCGAGGTCTCGGGCTCGTAGTTGAGCGCCGCGTCGTTGAGCTTGAGCTTGTCCAGGGCGTCACGCAGGACCGGGTAGTCCGAGCCGTCGATGGGGTACAGGCCAGAGAAGACCATGGGCTTGGGGTCGCTGTAGCCGCCGAGCGCGTCCTCCGCGGGCTTGGCCGCGTTCGTGACGGTGTCGCCGACCTTGGACTGGCGCACGTCCTTGACGCCCGTGATGAGGTAGCCGACCTCGCCCACCCCGAGCCCCTTGGTGGGGTGCGGCTCGGGCGCGCTCACGCCGATCTCGAGGAGCTCGTGCGTCGCCTTGGTCGACATCATGACGATCTTCTCGCGCGGGTTCAGGCTGCCGTCGACCACACGCACGTACGTCACGACGCCGCGGTAGGTGTCGTAGACCGAGTCGAAGATCATGGCGCGCGCCGGGGCGTCGGCGTCCCCCTGCGGGGCCGGCACCTCCTCGACGATGCGGTCGAGGAGCTCGGTCACGCCCATGCCCGTCTTGCCCGAGACCTTCAGGACGGTCGACGGGTCGACGCCCACGAGGCCAGCGATCTCCTCCGCGTACTTCTCGGGCTGCGCGGCCGGCAGGTCGATCTTGTTGAGCACCGGGATGATCGCGAGGTCGTTCTCCATCGCGAGGTACAGGTTCGCGAGGGTCTGCGCCTCGATGCCCTGCGCGGCGTCGACGAGCAGCACGGCCCCCTCGCACGCGGCGAGCGAGCGCGAGACCTCGTACGTGAAGTCGACGTGCCCCGGGGTGTCGATCATGTTCAGGGCGTACGGCACGAGCGGCGCCGACTCGTCGTCCGGGTCGTCACCCTCGCGCACGGCCCACGGCATGCGCACGGCCTGCGACTTGATCGTGATGCCGCGCTCGCGCTCGATGTCCATGCGGTCGAGATACTGGGCACGCATCGCGCGCGCGTCGACGACGCCGGTCAGCTGCAGCATGCGGTCGGCCAGCGTGGACTTGCCGTGGTCGATGTGCGCGATGATGCAGAAGTTGCGCAGCAGCGCGGGCGGCGTCGCCGCGGGCTGGATGCGGGTGCTCAGCTGGGCGCTGGGGATCGGGGACAACGGGGGTGCGCTCCTGTGGTGGGTCAAGACGGGGCGGCGGACGGCGCCCGCCCCTGCGGATCGGTGCTCGACGACGGAGCGTGAGCCGCCGGGACGCGCCCGGCAGGTCGCTGGTCGTCGCACGCAGGGTCGGACAGCAACCACCATTGTCCCACGACCCCGCACGGCCGAGGCTCACGCGCCCGGGCACGCCGGGGCACTGCTGCGTGCGCCGGGTGGGCGCCAGTGCGTGCTGGACAGGCGTCGACCGCCTGGACGCGCCCTGCTCCCCCGCCCGGCGCGGGTAGATTGCGGGCGTGGCTCAGAACATGTGGATCTCCCTGCTCACGGACGCGGCCCGCGCGATCCTCGGCGCGCTCGGCGGCTCGTCCCGCCCGGGTGGCGGATCGGAGACGGCGCACAAGCCCTCCGGCCCGACGACGTCGGGCACCCCGCGCGGGGTGGCGCCACGCCCGCGGACGGGCACGACGGCGTCGGGGACGCGGGGCCCACGACCCCGTGCGGCTCAGCAGGCCGGGCCCGCAGGCCGCACGGCCGGGGCGACCACGCCCCAGCGCGGACCCCGGCCCGGCACCGGCACCTACCCCGGCGACTACACGGGGCGCGTCCGCGCCGAGTACTCCCCGCAGCTCGACGGCGACCCGGACCCCGGTGAGATCGTCTGGACGTGGGTCCCCTTCGAGGAGGACTTCTCCCAGGGCAAGGACCGTCCCGTGCTGCTCGTCGGGCGCGACGGCGACTGGCTCCTCGCGATCATGCTCTCGAGCAAGGACCACTCGCGCGACGCGGCGGACGAGGCGCGGTGGGGGCGGCACTGGCTCGACATCGGCTCCGGCCCCTGGGACGCGCAGGGTCGCGACAGCGAGGTCCGCCTCGACCGCGTGATCCGTGTCGACCCGGGCGCCGTGCGCCGCGAAGGAGCGGTCATGGGTCGTTCCACGTTCGACACGATCGTGCGCGAGATGGGCAAGGTCTGAGAGAGCCGTCCGGGGCGGCCGCACGGCCCGCGAGGAGCGCCACCCACCGTGGGCGCGCTGTGCCCACGGCCCGCCGAACCGTCCGTCGAACCGTCGGACCGGGGGCCGGCGGTGAGCATTCTGGCCGTTCTCGCGGTCGGCTGGTAGTCTTGGTGGCTGCGTGTCCGCCCAGGTCGGCGGGCACAGTTCCAGCTCCTCCCCAAGGGTTCCCCACCCCCAGTCCCGGAGCTGGAATCGCCCTCTACGACCTATTCGATCGCTTCGGCGAACACACCAGAAAGTCCACACGTGGCAAACATCAAGTCTCAGATCAAGCGCATCAAGACGAACGAGAAGGCTCGTCTGCGCAACAAGGCCGTCAAGTCGGAGCTCAAGACGAACGTTCGCCGCGTTCGCGAGGCCGTCGCCGCCGGTGACAAGGAGGCCGCTGCCAGCGCCCTCGCCACCGCGTCGAAGAAGCTCGACAAGGCAGTCTCCAAGGGTGTCATCCACCAGAACCAGGCTGCGAACCGCAAGTCGGCTCTGTCGAAGGCCGTCAACGCTCTCTGAGCGTGACACTCCCTTCCACGCGTGACCTTGTGCGCCCCTGATCCACCTCGGGCTGCACGGTGAACGTCGAGAGGCGCTGCTCCCTCCACGGGGCAGCGCCTCTCGTGCGTCCGGGGACGGATCGTTCGTTCCGGCCTGCGTGGAGCGCCGTCGGATCGAGCCGGTCCGCAGGAGAACACCATCGGGCGGGGCGGTGCCGTCAGGCGCGGCCCGTGCCGAGCTCGGCCCGCAGGAGCACGCCGCTCCCGCCCGTGAAACGGATCGTGTGGAACGACGCCGCACGTGCCACCTCGCGGAACCCCAGGCCCTCGTGCAGTGCGAGCGAGGCGACGTTGGTCGCGTTCACGACGCAGCAGACGAAGCCCGCTCGCTCGGCCACCCAGTCCATGCGTGCCCGGGTCAGCGCGCTCCCGACGCCACCGCGGCGGAAGCCCGGGTCGACCGTGACGCCTCCGAGGTAGTGGCCGACCGGCGCAGGTCCGTCTGCGTACGACCACCGGTGGGTCTTCCCCCAGCCGACGACCTGGTCGTCCACGGTCGCGACGACCACGACCCGTTCCGGGTCGACCAGGGCGAGCACGAGCTGCTCCCGGTCCGCGCCACGACGGGCACGGCGCTCGATCTCGGCGACCGCGTCCAGGTCGTCCTGGGTCGCGCGCCGGACCCGTACACCGGCGCTCGCGTCCTGGCCCGGCACCACGGGGCCCGGGGCGCTCACCGTCCCGAGCCGTGCGCCCCGGCGATCGTCAGCACCGCACGCTCGACCGCGAAGACCGGGTCACGGCCGCCGCCCTTGACCTCGGCGTCCGCCTGCGCCACTGCGGTGATCGCGGCGGCGAGCCCCTCGGGGCTCCAGCTCGACAGGTCCTTCTTGGCACGGTCGATCTGCCACGGCGCCAGTCCCAGGTCCTTGGCCGAGACTCCCCCGCGGCCGCGCATCGCGGCGACCTTGGCGAGCGTGCGCAGCTTCATCGCGAGCACAGCGACCAGCGGCACGGGGTCCAGGCCCGTCGCGAGCGCGTGCCGCAGCAACGACACGGCCTCGCCCGCCTTGCCCGCGACGGCCGCGTCGGCGACCCGGAACCCCGTGGCCTCGACCCTGCCCCCGTAGTACCGGTCGACCGTCGCGGCACTGATGGTGCCCGTGGTGTCCGCGACGAGCTGTGCGCACGCGCTCGCGAGCTCGCGCAGATCGTTGCCGAGCGCCTCGACGAGCGCCTTGACCGCTCCCGCGTCGGCCCGACGCCCCGCAGCCTTGAACTCCGCGGCGACGAACGACAGCTTGTCGGCGTCCTTCTTGATGGCCTCGCACACCACGACCGGGGCTCCGCTCGCCCGGATCGCGTCGAGCATCTTCTTGCCCCGCACCCCGCCGCCGTGCACGATCACGACGGTCGTTTCCGGGTCCGGCGAGGCCACGTAGTCCACGACGTCCGGGATGAGCGCGTCGGCCGCCGCCTCCGCGCCCCGCACCACGACGAACTTGGGCTCACCGAAGAGCGACGGGCTCGCGGCGACCGTCAGCATGCCGGACTCGTAGGTCACGGCCTCGATCTCCGACTTCTCCGCCTCGGGGTCGCGGGCCCGAGCGAGCTCGAGCAGCGCGTCGACGGCTCGCTCCGCGAGCAGCCCCTCGGGTCCCTGCACCAGCACCACGGGCGCGAGCTCGACGGCGTTCCAGGGGAGGGTCGCGGACGGGCGGGCAGAGGTGCGGGAGGGAGCGGCAGCCATGGGCACAACGATCCCACGGCCCACCCACCCGGGGCACATCCCGGGACACGCCCCGGTGCACGCCCCGGTGCACGTCCCGGTGCACGCCCCGGTGCACGTCCCGGTGCACGTCCCGGTGCACGTCCCGGTGCACGCCCCGGTGCCGAGCATGCGGTGGGCGTCGTGACGGGCCGGATTCCGGACGACAACCGCATGCTCGACCGACCACAACCGCATGCTCGGCATCCGAGCGGCGCAGCCCGTCCCGTCAGCCGTCCGCGCAGCCGGCGACCGCGAGAGCCGCGTCACGCACGACGAGCGCGAACGTCCCGCACCGGTCCGTGCGCAGGACCGCCGCTCCGACGCTCCCGTAGAGGTCGAGTGCAGCGTCGGTCGGGTGACCGTAGGTGTTCTCGCCCGAGCTCACGATCGCGACCGTGGGGCTCAGGAGTGCCGCAAGCCCCGGCGACTGGACGCGGGACCCGTGGTGAGCGACCTTGACGACGTCGACCTCGGCACCACCGTCGCGGGACCGCAAGGTCCGCTCGAGCGCCTCCTGCCCGGCGTCCTCGAGGTCGCCGAGCGTGACGAGCGTGAGCTGCGGGGTGGTGACGAGCAGGGCGATGCTCGCGTCGTTGGCTCCCCCGTCGGCCTCGGCGAGGGTGGGCCGCCCCCGCTGACGGCTCGGCGACGGGTCGCTGGACGTGGTGCCCGGTCCGGCCTGCAGCACCTCCCACGACACGTCGCCGAGCACCCCGCCGGTCCCGGGCTCGGCGACCTCGACGAGCACCCCTCGGCCGGTCAGGTCGTCGAGAACCCGATCGGCCTGCGCGGCCGGGTCCCCGAGGCCGGTCACGAGCACCCTGTCCACCCGACGTCCGTCGAGCACCGCGTCGAGCCCACCGACGTGGTCGGCGTGGAAGTGCGTGAGCACGAGCAGGTCGAGGCGCTCGACACCGAGCTCGTCGAGGCAGTTCCCTGCGGCGTCCCCTGCGGGCCCGACGTCGATCATGAGGCCGCGCCCGGCCCCGGTGCGGACCACGAGTCCGTCACCCTGCCCGACGTCGCACGCCGTGACCGCCCAGTCGGCCGGCACGTCCCGTCCTGCGGGGGCGACCCAGCGCGGCCACGCGAGGACCACGCATCCGGTGGCCACGGTGGCGAGCAGCGACCAGGCCACCAGAAGGCGCAGTGTGGCGCGACGCCGTCGGGCGGTGAACGCCTCCCGTGCGTTCGCCCGCACCGCCGTGCGCCACGCGTGGGGCCACCCGCTCCCCCGGCTCCACGGCACGCGCACCCCGACCAGGCCCGCGACCCACCGCCACCGCCACACCAGGACGATCCCGACGACCGTCAGCACCGCGAGCGCCGCCGCTCCGCCGAGCCCGCCGGGCCACGGCAGCCGCGCCCCGGGCAGGTCCGCGAAGAAGCGCGCCACGGCGGCGATCCACCAGGACGCCAGCCCCGCGGGCCATGCGAGCAGCACCCCGCCCAGCGGGAACCACGGCGCCACGATCGTCGCGAGCACCCCGAGCACGGTCGCCGGCACGAGCGCCGGGGCGGCGACCAGGTTGGCGGGTACCGCGTAGGTCGCGACGGAGGGGTCGAGCAGCACGAGGATCGGCGCGCACGCGAGCTGCGCCGTCAGGGGGACCGCGAGCGCGAACGCCGGGACCTTGCCGATCCACGGAGCGAGGCGCCGGGCCACGGGCTGGGTCCCGAGCACCAGGGCGGCGGTCGCGACGCTCGACAGGACGAACCCGTACGAGCGCGCGAGCCACGGGTCCAGCACGAGCAGCACGACCACAACGGCCGCGAGCGCCGGCATCGCCCTGGACGGCCGCCCCAGCCCGACCCCGGCGAGCCCGACGACCCCCATGGCCGCGGCGCGCAGCACGCTCGGGTCGGGGTGGACCAGCAGGACGAAGCCCGCCATGGCCGCACCCGTCACGACCACGCGTGCCCAGCGCGGCGCACGTGCCGTGGCGCACAGCGCGGTCACGGTCGCGACGACGATCGCGAAGTGCCCGCCCGAGACCGCCGTCACGTGCGTCAGCCCCGTGGTCCTGAGGGCCGAGTCGAGCTCGTCGTCGATGCGTGACGTGTCGCCGACCGCCACACCGGGCAGGAGCGCTCGCGCGTCGTCGGGCAGCCCGTCCGAGGCCGTGAGCAGGTCGGTCCGCAGGATGTCGACGGTCCGCAGGACCGGTCCGGGTTCGGCGACGAGCCCGGGTGGTCCGGTCGCGACGAGCGTCGCGACGGCCTTGTCGCCGGGGTCGGCGAGCGTCAGCGTGCCCGACGCGCGGACCTCGCTCCCGTAGGTCACGTCGCCCCAGGCGAGACCTGCGAGGACGTCGGCCTGCCCGCCCGCGGGGGCTGCCACGCCGCGGCCCTGCACGGTCGAGAGGGCGAGCGTGGTGCGCACGGAGTCCGTCTCCCCCGACCACGGGTTGGTCACCTTCTCCGGCTCGCCGACGACCCGCCCGACGACCTCGACCGTCGCGCCCCGCGCCGCGAGGTCCGCGGCGCCCCCCGCGGCTCGCTCGACGAGGTGGACCGACCCGGCCACCAGGACGGCGAGCACGCACGCCAGGAGCACGACGACCTGCCCGAGCCGGCGGTGTCGCGGCGCGCGCTGCCGCTGCCCAGGCGCCCCCGGTGCGCGCGGCGTGCGCGCGACCGCATCCGGCCGCCGGCTCCCCAGGGCACCTGGCCCACCGGAGTCGGGCACCACGCCGACCAGCACGGTCGCGTGATCCGTTCGTCCTCGCGTCGTGAGCAGCAGCGCCCCGAGGAGCGTCAGCAGGACGGCGGTCACGACGACCGATACCAGCACCGGGCCGGGTCCGGCCGCCGAGAGCCACCACGCGCTCCCCCAGGAGGCGAGCGCGGAGGGCACCAGCCGGAGGTCGGTCGCGGTCGCCCGTGGCGGCCGCGGCGCGGCGAGCGGTGACGGCGCGGCGAGCGGTGACGGCGGGCCCGCAGGTGCCCCGTTCGACGACGCCACGGGCGAGGGCGACGCGGGCCGCACCTCAGACCCGGACCTGGTCGCGCAGCCTCGCGAGCAGTGCGTCTCCGATCCCGCTCACCTCCCCCAGCTCCTCGACGGTCGTGAACGGTCCGTTCGCCTCTCGCCACTCGACGATCCGGGCAGCGAGCACGGGTCCGATCCCCGACAGTCCGTCGAGGGCGGCCTCGTCGGCCGAGTTGAGGTCGAGCGGTCCCGTCGCCGGTGCAGCGCCTCCCGGTGCGGGCTGCGGAACGGCGGCGACGACCTCACCGGGTCGAGGCACGACGATCTGCTCGCCGTCGACGACCTCCCGTGCCAGGTTCACCCCCGCGAGATCCGCGTCCCCGGTGGCATCCCCGGCCGCGGTGAGCGCGTCGACGACGCGTGACCCCGCGGGCACCGTCACGAGCCCGGGCGCGGCCACCGCCCCGACCACGTGCACGACGACGTCGCGCACCGCAGGCGGCGAAGTTCCCTCCTCGGCGGCCTGTCCAGGTGCGGCTCCCTGCTCGGGGCGGGACCCGTCGGAGTCGTCGTCGCCCGGACCCGCGTCCACGACCGTCCCCGGGACGTCGTGTTCCGCGCCCGGTGCTCCCAGCGCTGCCACGGGGCGCAGGTCGTCACCGTCCGCGAGCGCCCACGCACCGACGACGATCGCGAGCAGCAGCACCGCGACCGCGGCGACCACGGCTGTCCTTGCCCCCACGGACCAGCGGCGCGGGCCGCCGTCGTGCACGTGCTCGAACCCCGAGTGCGTCGTCGGGTGGCCGTTCGCGGCCGTGTACGCCTCGGCGACCGCGAACAGGGGACCGCGTCGAGGTGCGTCCCTCTCCCACGGCAGCTCCTCGCCCTCAGCACCCGACCCTGAACCTGAGGTCGAACGTGAGGGCCGCAGGTCGCCCGCTGAGCGCCCCGGGCCGGCGATCGACGTCTCGCGGTCCAGCCCCTCCGCCCCCCGCCACCACGTGGCGTCCTCACCCTCCGGCGCGGGACCACTGCGTCTCGACCCGGGGTCGAGAATCGGGTCGAGAGTCCGGTCGAGAGTCGGGTCGAGGCCGCGCAGGCGACGCAACCCGGCTCCTCCCCCGTCGACCGAGGGGTCGGCCCCGCGCACGCCGACGTGCGGCAGGTCGTCGTCGGCGGTCGGTGGGCGCGTCCGGGAGAAGGTCACGCGGGCACGCTAGGCCCCTGGCCCCACCGCCCGCCGGGCGCGGCGAGGGTGCTGTGGACGCGACGCGCTGCAGGCCGACCTGTGCACGGCCAACCGCCGAGGAAGGGCCTACGGTGCGCGGTCCGCCACGACGATCGCCAGCACACCGGGTCCCGCGTGGGCCCCGACGACCGCGCTCACGGGCGTGACCGATGCCCGCACCCCGGTCTCGTCCCACAGCCGGTCGGCCACGTCTCTCGCCGCGCCGTCGTCGCCCAGGTAGTGCACCGCGAGCTCGGGCTCGCCCCGACGCTCGACCGAGTCGACCGCCACCTGGATCAGCCGGTC
Source organism: Oerskovia jenensis (assembly GCF_016907235.1). Classification (NCBI taxonomy): domain Bacteria; kingdom Bacillati; phylum Actinomycetota; class Actinomycetes; order Micrococcales; family Cellulomonadaceae; genus Oerskovia; species Oerskovia jenensis. The sequence continues at coordinate 4,258,217 of NZ_JAFBBO010000001.1, read as the reverse complement.
CACCGCCGCGCCCCGCGTCCGGACCTTCTGGATCACCTCGATGCGACCGTCGCGCACCGCGAGCAGCGGTCTCACGCCGAGCACGGTCCCGAGGGTCGCGGCCGCCACTCCCAGGCGGCCACCGCGGCGCAGGTGGTCGAGCGAGTCGACCATGAAGATCGCTCGGCTCGAGTCCGCGACCGCGATCGCGCGGCGAGCCACCTCGTCGACGGTCCCGCCGGCCGCCGCGGCGTCGGCCGCCGCGAGCGCCGCGAACCCCAGCCCCATCGCGACGGTCCGCGAGTCCACGACCCGCACCGGCACCGGGGAGCGCGTCGCCGCGAGCGCGGCCGCGTGCACCGTGCCCGACAGGTCTCCCGACAGGTGGATCGAGACGATCGACCGCGCACCGGCCCCCGCCGCAGCCTCGTAGGCCGTGACCAGGGCGTGCGGCGTCGGCTGCGAGGTCGTGACCCGCTCGCCCGCACCGATCCGCTCCGCGACGTCGTCCGGCGAGACGTCGACGCCCTCGAGGAACACCTCGTCCCCGGCCAGCACGTGCAGGGGCACCACGGACAGCGCCGGGTGGTCACCGGTGGGGAGGGAGGCGGTCGAGTCCGTGACGACGTGGACGGCCGGGTGCTTCGCAGGACTCATCTTCGGGACACCTTACGTGGCGGTCACGGGCGGTCGCATCCTGCGCCGCGCGCTCACCGGGGCACCGCCCTAGTATCCGAGACATGCCCGACGACGCAGCCCCCTCCCCCGCAGAGCTCGCCGCCCTGAAGGCAGCCGCCGCACAGGCAGCCGCCGAGGCGGCCGAGGCCAAGGCCGCCGCAGCACAGGCCGCGCTCGAGGCCGCCGAGGCCGCAGCGGCCGGCAGCACCGGCACCCCCTCCGGTGCGGGTTCCCCCGCCGGACCGGGCACCGAGGCGCCTGACGCACCCGCCGACGCCGCGCCGTCGGGCACGCCGGACCCGGCCACCCCGGACCCGGCAGCCGCACCTCCCGCGCAGGCTCCGCCGTCGGGCCCCCTGGACGGCTACCCCGCCGAGGTCGCCGCGGGCTACGCCTCCAAGGACGCGACGCTCGCGCTGGGTGCGCTGCTCGAAGCCCCCGACGCGGCTCCCGGCGACCCCGTGCCGCGCGCCGACGTCCAGGTCGGGTTCTCGCTCGCGATGCTCAACCGCCACGGACTGGTCGCCGGGGCCACCGGGACGGGCAAGACCAAGACGCTGCAGGGCATGGCCGAAGGACTGTCCGACGCCGGGGTGCCGACGTTCGTCGCCGACATCAAGGGCGACCTGTCGGGGCTCGCCGTGCCCGGCGCGAGCGGCGAGAAGATCCTCGAGCGCACCGCGAGCATCGGGCAGGACTGGGAGCCGACCACCTACCCGGTCGAGTTCTACTCGCTCGGCGGGCTCGGCAAGGGCATCCCGATCCGGACGACCGTGAGCGACTTCGGGCCGCTGCTGCTGTCCAAGGTGCTGGGGCTCAACGACACGCAGGAGTCGAGCCTGGGGCTCATCTTCCACTGGGCCGACACGCAGGGCCTCGCACTGCTCGACCTCAAGGACCTGCAGTCGACCATCGCGTACCTCACCTCGGACGACGGCAAGGCCGAGCTCACGGGCATCGGCGGGCTGTCCACGGCCACGGCCGGTGTCATCCTGCGCGAGATCGTGACGCTCCAGGCGCAAGGAGCGGACGTGTTCTTCGGCGAGCCCGCGTTCGACACGACCGAGCTGCTGCGCGTCGCCGCCGATGGCCGCGGCACGATCTCGGCGCTCGAGCTGCCCGCCGTCCAGGACCGGCCCGCGCTCTTCTCGACGTTCCTCATGTGGCTGCTCGCCGACCTGTACCAGGACCTGCCCGAGGTCGGCGACCTCGACAAGCCCAGGCTCGTCTTCTTCTTCGACGAGGCGCACCTGCTGTTCACGGGTGCGACCAAGGAATTCGTGGCGCAGGTCGTGCAGACCGTGCGGCTCATCCGCTCCAAGGGCGTGGGCGTGTTCTTCGTGACGCAGAGCCCCAAGGACGTGCCCGCCGACGTCCTGGCCCAGCTCGGCAACCGCGTCCAGCACGCGCTGCGCGCCTTCACGCCCGACGACGCCGCGGCCCTGCGCGCGGCCGTGCGGACGTTCCCGCGGTCCCCCTACGACCTGGAGCAGCTGCTGCAGTCGCTCGGGACGGGCGAGGCCGTGGTCACGGTGCTGACCGAGAAGGGTGCCCCGACACCGGTCGCGTGGACCCGGGTGCGGGCGCCGCAGTCGTCGATGGAGCCCGCACCGGAGGCCGTGATCGACGGGATCGTGGCAGGCTCGCCGCTCGCCGCGCGGTACACCGTGGCGGTCGACAACGAGTCGGCCTACGAGCTGCTGACCGCGCGGATCGCCGCGCAGCGGGCCGCGGCGGAACAGGCGGCGACCGCCGAGAAGGTCGCCAAGGAGCAGGAGGCCGCCCAGAAGGAGGCGGACAAGGCGGCCAAGAAGCAGGCCGACGAGCTCGAGAAGATGCGCGCCAAGCTCGAACGGGACGCGGCCCGCGCCGGGAGCGGGACGCGGAGCACTCCCCGGAAGTCGAGCGCGTCGTCGGGGCTCGACAAGTTCCTGGGGTCGATGGCGACGCAGCTCGGGCGGGAGATCACGCGGACGGTGTTCGGCACCCGCCGCCGCTGAGACGGCCAGCTCCGCTGAGTGCGTGATTCGGCTGCGACTCGCCGGGCGTGTCGCAGCCGAATCACGCACTCAACGAGCCAGGGCCGCCTGTACACGGCGGATCAGCCGTTCAGGATGTCGGATCACATCGTCCGCGGTGACCGTGATGATCAGCCAGCCAGCCTCTTCGAGGCGCTGCCGACGCTCGACGTCTCGTCGCCAGGTGGCCGGATCGGTCCGGTGGACGTCGCCGTCGTACTCGATCGCGATCCGGAGCGCCGGGTAGGACATGTCGGGCAGCGCCAGGAACGCCCCCGACGGGTCGATCGCAGGCACGTTGACCTGCGGACAGGGCAGTCCCGCTTCCACGAGGATCATCCGCGTCCGGGACTCCATCGAGGAATCGGTCCCAGCGACGACGTGCTCGATCGCCGCACGCGCACTGACTATCCCTCGCATCTTGTGTGTCGCAGCGAGCAGGTCGCGCAGCTTCTCGACGGTCGTCGCAGGGTTCTTCCGGCGAGTCATGGAGTCCCCCAGCACCACGAGATCGGTCACGCTGAGCCCGTCAGAGAGGTGGAGCCAGGTCTGCGCGGGTGTCGTGACCGGGAGGCCGTGCCACGTGAAGACCTCGAGCGCCGGCTGGTTGCACGCGTGGGCGACGAGGTCCTTCCTCTGCGGCCGCACGTCCCGACGCGGAACGACGACGTGCAGGCGTTCTGGCGTCTCGTGACCTCCGGCGAACCCGCGGTCCAACCGCCAAGGCACCTCGATCCCGAGCAACCTGAGCGCTGTGACGTGGCTGAACGCGGCGGACGGCGGCAAGATCTCCAGAGCGGCGCGGCACCGGGCGGCGACAGTGTCGACACTGCCGGTCGGCACGCGCACTCCGCGGATCGGCGCCTCCCACCAGGGCCGGCCCAGGTCGTGGCGTGTCAGCCCATAGCTCGCTGCGTCCCGCGAGCGGAGCACGACCGATGGCATCTGAGGGTTCGTCATGCGGCCACGATGCGCCGATCGGCGGCGCCATAGTGGTGAGCCGACGAATCTGTGGACAACGCGCCGTTGAGTGCGTGATTCGGCTGCGACTCGCCGGGCGAGTCGCAGCCGAATCACGCACTCAACAGAGATGTCAGGCCGGGACCACGTTCACCAGCTTCGGGGCGCGGACGATGACCGTGCGGATGCCCCGCCCGTCGAGCGTGCGCTGCACGTTCGCGTCCGCCAGTGCCAGCTCACGCAGCTCGTCCTCGCCGATCGACGGCGGGACCTCGAGGCGGCTGCGGACCTTGCCCTGGACCTGCACGACGCACGTCACGGTGTCCTCGACCAGGTACTCGTCGAGCGCGACCGGGAAGGGCGCGTGGGCCAGCGACTGCGGGTGGCCGAGGCGGGACCACAGCTCTTCCGCGATGTGCGGCGCGATGGGCGCCACCATGAGGATCAGCGGCTCGATCGCCTCGCGCGGCACACGGTCCAGCCCCGTGAGGTGGTTGTTGAGCGCGATGAGCTTGGCGATCGCCGTGTTGGAGCGCATGTGCTCCATCTCGACGCGCACGTCCGCGATCGTCCGGTGGACCAGGCGCAGGGTCGCGACCTCGGCGGGCTCGTCGGAGACCGTCGTCTCGCCCGTGTCCTCGCTGACCACGTTGCGCCACAGCCGCTGCAGGAACCGCTGCGAGCCGACGACGGCGCGCGTGTCCCAGGGGCGCGACAGGTCGAGCGGCCCCATGGACATCTCGTACACGCGGAACGTGTCGGCGCCGTAGGCCTCGTACATGTCGTCGGGCGTCACGACGTTCTTGAGCGACTTGCCCATCTTCCCGTACTCGCGGTGGACGGGCTCGCCCTTCCACAGGTACCGGACCTCGTCGCCGCTGCCTTCTTCGACGACCTCCTCGGCCGGCACGTACGCGCCGCGCGCGTCGGTGTAGGCGTAGGCCTGCACGTAGCCCTGGTTGAAGAGCTTGTGGAACGGCTCGGTGCTGGTCACGTGCCCCAGGTCCAGGAGCACCTTGTGCCAGAAGCGCGCGTAGAGCAGGTGCAGCACGGCGTGCTCGACGCCGCCCACGTACAGGTCGACGCCGCCCGCGGGCCCGGCCGTGGCGTTGTGCCCGGGGCCCGTCCAGTACTTCTCGAGCTCGGGCGAGGCCATGTGCTCGGTGTCCGCGGGGTCGAGGTAGCGCAGGTAGTACCAGCAGGACCCGGCCCAGTTGGGCATGGTGTTGGTGTCGCGGCGGTAGGTCTTGGGACCGTCGCCCAGGTCGAGCGTGACGTTGACCCAGTCCTCGTTGCGGCCCAGCGGCGGCTCGGGCGAGGAGTCGGCGTCGTCGGGCTCGTAGGTGCGCGGCGAGTAGTCGGGGACCTCGGGCAGGTTGACGGGCAGCAGCTCGTCGGGCAGCGCGATGGGCTGGTCGTTCTCGTCGTAGACGATGGGGAACGGCTCGCCCCAGTAGCGCTGGCGGCTGAAGAGCCAGTCGCGCAGGCGGTAGGTGACGGTGCCCGTGCCGATGTCCTTGGCCTCGAGCCACTCGATCATGGCGCGCTTGGCGTCGAGCACGCTCAGGCCGTCGAGCGAGATCTCGTCGTTGGACGAGTTGACGATCTCGCCGTCGCCCGTCCAGGCGCCCTCGTGGCCCTCGGGGGCCGCGACCGTGCGGACCACGGGCAGCTCGAAGGCCTCGGCGAACGCGTGGTCGCGCTCGTCGCCGCCGGGGACGGCCATGATGGCACCCGTGCCGTAGCCCATGAGGACGTAGTCCGCGGTGAACACGGGGATGAGCGTGCCGTTGACGGGGTTGACCGCGAGGTGGCCCGTGAACACGCCGGTCTTCTTGCCGGCGTCGGCCTGGCGCTCGACCGCGGTCTTGGCCGCGGCCTCCTTGCGGTAGGCGGCGACGGCGTCGATGGGGGTCGCGTGCCCGCCGGTCCACGCGTCGCGCGTGCCGTCGGGCCACTCGGCGGGGACCTCGTCGAGCAGGGGGTGCTCGGGCGAGACGACCATGAACGTCGCGCCGAACAGGGTGTCGGGGCGCGTGGTGAAGACCTCGACGTCCTGGGTCGCGGCCCCGCCGATCGCCCCGTCGATCGCGAAGCGCACGTTCGCACCCTCGCTGCGGCCGATCCAGTTGCGCTGCATGGACTTGACCTTCTCGGGCCAGTCGATGAGGTCGAGGTCGTCGGCCAGGCGGTCGGCGTACGCGGTGATGCGCATGTTCCACTGGCGCAGGCTGCGCTGGAAGACGGGGAAGTTGCCGCGCTCGGAGCGACCGTCGGACGTGACCTCCTCGTTGGCGAGCACGGTGCCCAGACCCGGGGCCCAGTTCACGGGAGACTCGGACACGTAGGCCAGGCGCTGCGGGTCGATCACGGCGCGCTGCGCGACGCGGTCGAGGTCTGCCCAGCGGGTGCCCTCGGGGTGGCCGGGGACGGGCCGCGTGCCCGCGGCGTACTCGGCCACGAGCTCGGTGACGGGGCGCGCACGGCCCGTGCCGCCGTCGGGACGCACGGCGTCCTCGTCGTACCAGGCCTCGAAGATCTGCAGGAAGATCCACTGGGTCCAGCGGACGTACTCGGGGTCGATCGTCGCGAACGATCGGCGCGAGTCGTGGCCCAGGCCCAGGCGGCGGAGCTGGCGCTTCATGTTGGCCATGTTGGCCTCGGTCGTGACGCGCGGGTGCTGACCGGTCTGCACCGCGAACTGCTCGGCGGGCAGGCCGAACGCGTCGTAGCCGAGGGCGTGCAGCACGTTGTCGCCGCACATGCGCCGGAAGCGCCCGACGACGTCGGTCGCGATGTACCCGAGCGGGTGCCCCACGTGCAGGCCCGCGCCCGAGGGGTACGGGAACATGTCCATGATGAAGTAGGGCGAGCGCCCGTCGGCGTGCTTGCCGTCGCCGTCGGTGAGGTGGCCCGAGGGGTTGGCCGCCCAGAACGTGCCGCGCTCCTCCCACGCGTCCTGCCACCGGAGCTCGATGTCCTGCGCGAGGGCGGGCGTGTAGCGGTGGGAGGTCGTCTCGGGCGAGGACGCGGGGGCGTCGTGCACGGACTCGGCGGGGTTCTCGGGGGCGGGGTTCTCAGGCGTGCTCACCCCGCGAGTTTACCGTTCGGCGGGGCGTCGTCCGGCAGGCGGGCGCGGGCTGGACGCCCACGTCCCACCCGGCCCGACGGCGCCGCTCGCCCGCCGTGCCGGGGCGCCACGTCCGCCCGCGTCGGGGTCGGGCGGACATGGCCGGCGACCGCGGACGAACGCGGGCGGGAACCGGTCAGACCGCCTGGAGGTACTCGACGATCGTGGGGCCCATCTCGAGGAAGACCCAGGCGACGAGGAGCACGTAGAGCACCGCGAGGAGCGTGCCCTTGTTGTCGACGATCACACGGCGAACCCCCTCGGAGACCTTCAGGTGTCCCTCCTGGACGGCGTGCACCACCTGGAACCAGAAGATCGGCAGCATCGCGGCCCACACGACCATGCAGAACGGGCAGAGCACGACGAGCGCGTACAGGCTGGTCCACACGAGGAAGACGACGAGCCCCATGGCGACGGTCGTGACGGCCAGCATCGTGAGCCAGAACCATCGTGGCAGTCGCGCACCGGTGAGCACCACGACACCGATCGTCATGACGACGGGGAAGGCAGCGACGCCGAGGAAGGGGTTGGGGAACCCGAGGAGCGCGCCCTGCCACGACGCCATCGCGGGGCCGCAGTCGAGGAACGGGTTGAGCGAGCACGCCGCGACGTGGTCGGGGTCGATGAGCTTGAGGTAGCGCTCGATCGAGAGCCAGGCTGCGCCGACCAGTCCGACGGCACCTGCGACGAGAAGCACCCATCCGAGGGCTCGAGGGGTGAGGTTCTTCGCGTCGGCTCCCCGGAGGAGGTCGTCACGCTCGTCGCCGGTGGCGTCGTCGACAGCGGACCGGTCTCGGTCGGGGGTCGTGCCCGGGGTGCGCCGGGTGCGGGAAGGACGGGTGGGGCTCTCGCTCACGAACCGCTCCTGAGGGTCTGCGTGTGCGCTTCCGGCACACAGGTGCGCTCAAGGTACCGGCGATCTCTGGGGTTTGGCTGGATGTGTCGCCCCTCGTCGCACGACGGACGGCGGACCGCTCGGTCGTGCAGGGTCGTGGCGGGGTGTGCTGCCACCCGCGCGGGGGCCGATCGGCCCCCGCGCGGCGACGCGACTCAGGACGCGGCGACGGCCTCGGCCTCGTTCTCGGTGACGGCGGGCTCGCCCTCCCGGACGTGCGCGACGCGCTGCCGCCCGAACAGGACGATGATCGCGAGGCCGGCGAGCGTGAGCGCGAGCCCGGTCCAGGCGAGGTCGAGGTAGCCCCAGCCCGCGGCGATGACGAGGCCGCCGAGGAACGCGCCGTTGGCGTTGCCGACGTTGAGGGCCGAGTGGCACAGCGCGGCGCCGAGCGAGGGAGCACCGGGAGAGAGGTCCATGAGCCGGGTCTGGAGCGCGAGGCCCAGGATCTGCGAGGTCACGCCCAGCAGGAACAACGACGCGACCGCGGGCACCACGCTCTGGCCGGTGAGCGCGAACGCGACCAGGGCCACGGCCGTCGAGCCGAAGCCGATCCATACGGTGCGCAGGACGTCCTTGTCGGCGAGCCGTCCGCCGACGACGGTCCCGAGCGTCATGCCGAGGCCGAAGATCGCGAGGACCACGGGGACGACCCCGAGCGAGAGCCCGGTGACCTCGGTCAGCGTGGGCGCGACGTAGGAGTAGACCGCGAACATGCCGCCGAAGCCGACCGCTCCTCCCACGAAGCTGATCCACAGCGGGCCGTTCCGCAGCGCCGCGAGCTCCTTGCTCACGCTCGACCCGGTGTCGCCCGCGCCTGCCGGGACCCAGCGCCACAGGGCCGCGAGCGTGATGCCGCCCAGGACCCCGATGAGCACGAACGCCGCACGCCAGCCGAGCTGCTGGCCCGCGAACGTCGACAGCGGCACGCCCACGACGTTCGCGATCGTGAGCCCGGTCATCATCATGGCCACGGCGTGGCCGCGCCGTCCGGGTCCGGCGACGGCCGCGCCGACCGCGGCCCCGACGCCGAAGAACGCCCCGTGCGGCAGGCCCGCGAGGAAGCGCCCCGCGATGAGCCCCTCGATGCTGGGGGCGGCGGCCGAGAGCACGTTGCCGAGCGTGTAGGCCAGCATGAGCGCGATGAGCAGCTTCTTGCGCGAGACGCGTGCGGCGAGCACGGTCAGCAGAGGCGCGCCGACCACGACGCCCACGGCGTAGGCCGTGATGGCGTGCCCGGTGACCGGGATGGTCGCGCCGAGGTCGGCCGCGATGTCGGGGAGGAGGCCCATGGTCGCGAACTCGGTCGTGCCGATCGTGAAGCCGCCCGCGGCGAGCGCGAGCAGCGCGAGCCCGGTGGTCCGCGCACCTCGGGGCGAGCCGCCCCTGCCCGCCCGACGGCGTCGCGCTCCCGGGGCGGGCGCGTCGGCGTGGGGGGCGGTCGAGCCGGGCAGGCCGGTGCTGTCGACGGTCAAGGCGGGACCCTTTCGAGGGTGTTCGGGAGCAGGATGCGGTGGATCGAATCGATTCGAGCCGGTCGCTGGCACCGTCGGCAGCGTGAAGCGGGAAGAACGCCAGTCTAGACCGGGCCGCGGTCCCCCGCGAGGGCCTGCGGCACGACCCACACGCGGGACGCCGCCGGGAGCCCCAGGTGCACGGGGCTCTCGTCGCTCCCCCACGTGATGGCCATGGTGCCCGCGTACTCGCGCCGCTCGTGCACGCAGACCTCGGCGTCGAGCCCCAGCCCCAGCTCCGCGAGATAGCGCAGCACGTCCGGGTCCGAGTCAGAGATCCGCGCGACGACCGCGCACGCCCCCGCGTCGAGCTCCGAGAGCCGGATCGCCGCCGGGCGCGGGACATGACCCGAGGCCGTCGGGATGGGGTCGCCGTGCGGGTCGCGCGTCGGGTGGCCGAGCAGCGCGTCGATGCGGTCGAGCATGAGGTCCGAGACCGCGTGCTCGAGGACCTCGGCCTCGTCGTGCACCTCGTCCCACGAGTACCCCAGCTCCGAGACCAGGTACGTCTCGAGGATGCGGTGCCGCCGGACCATGGCGACCGCGTGCGCGCGCCCCAGGTCCGTGAGCTCGATCGCGCCGTAGCGCGCGTGCACCAGCAGGCCCTGCGAGGACAGTCGACGCACGGTCTCCGAGACCGTCGAGGCCCCGACACCGAGGCGGTCCGCGAGGAGCTTCGTGGTCACGGGCTCGTCGGACCACTCCTGCGCCGACCACACCACCTTGAGGTAGTCCTGGGCGACTGAGGTCAGGTCGAGGGGATGGTCCACGGCGCTCACTCTATTTCACGGCTCTCCACGGGGGCCGGGCGGACCGAGGTCCGGACGCCCCGGCGCACCTCGGCACCGGTCGACCGCCCGCACAGCACCCACCCCGGCCCGCTCACCCGGCGACCAGCTCCGCGGGCTCGCGCTCCGCCGTCGGGCCCACGGCCTGCGCCACGCGCGGGCGCCGCGCCAGGTGCACCACGTACGCGACCGCGAACACCACGCCCTGCGCCACCACGATCGTCGCGGCGCTCGCCGTGTCGAGGTAGTAGCTCGCGTAGATCCCGACGACCGCGCACCCCACCGCGACGAGCGGTGCGACCACGAGCATGCGCGACATGCGGTCGACCAGCAGGTAGGCCGTCGCCCCCGGCGTGATGACCAGGGCGACGACGAGCACGACCCCGACCGCCTGGAGCGCGACCACCACGGTCAGCGCGAGCGAGCCGAGCAGCAGCGCGGACAACCGGCGCGGCGAGATGCCCACCGCGTGCGCGTGGACCGGGTCGAACGCGAACAACGTCAGGTCCCGTCGCTTGAGCACGAGCACCACGGTCGTCAGCGCCCCCAGCACCACGACCTGCCACAGGTCCGTGTCCGTGATCCCGAGCATGTTGCCGAACAGGATGTGCCCCAGGTCGATCTGGCTCGGCGTGACCGAGACGAGCACGATCCCGATCGCGAACAGCGTCGTGAAGACCACGCCGATCGCCGCGTCCTCCTTGAGCCGGCTCGTGTCCCGGACCGTGCCGATCAGCGCGACCGCCCCGATCCCGAACACGAGCGCACCCACCGCGAACGGCACCCCCACGATGTAGGACAGCACGACGCCCGGCAGCACCGCGTGCGAGACCGCGTCGCCGAGCAGCGACCAGCCGATCATGATGAGCCAGCAGCTCAGGAGCGCGCACACGATGCTCGCGACGACCGCGACCAGCAGCGCTCGCTGCACGAACTCGTACTCGAGGGGCGCCGCGAGCCACGTCCCCGCGGCGGCGAGCAGGTCGAGCGGGTTCATCGGGCGGCTCCTTCGGTCGTCGCGGAGCCGTGCGGCGCCGACAGGGGGGACGGGGCGGGTGCGGCGCCGTCGGCCGGGTCGGCGCCGTCGGCCGGGTCGGCCGGGTCGGCCGGGTCGGCCGGGTCGGCCGGGTCGGCCGGGTCGGTCGTGTCCGTCGTGCCGACCGTGTCCATCGCGCCCCGGGTCGCCGCGAGCGGGTCGATCCCGAACGTGCGGGCGAGGTTCTCGGGGCGCAGCACCACGTCGGGCGGCCCGGTCATGATGACGCGCCGTTGGAGCAGGATCGCGTCGTCGACGAGGTCGGGCAGCGAGGACAGGTCGTGCGTCGAGACGAGCACCGCGACCCCCACGTCCGCGAGCCCGCGCAGCACCGCGGTGATCTGCGCCTCGGAGACCTTGTCGACCCCGGCGAACGGCTCGTCGAGCAGCAGCAGCCGCGCACCCTGCGCGATCGCGCGCGCCACGAAGACCCGCTTGCGCTGGCCGCCGGACAACCGGCCGATCTGGCGGTGCGCGAGGTCCGTGAGCCCCACCCGTTCCAGGGCCTCGGCCACGGCCCGGCGATCCTCGGCGCGCGCACGCCGCGTGGGCCCGAGGCCCCCGTAGCGGCCCATGGTCACGACGTCGCGCACGTCGACCGGGAACGCCCAGTCGACGTCCTCGGACTGCGGCACGTAGCCGACCAGCCCGTCCTTGCGCGCCGCGTCAGCGTCCCGGCCGTAGATCCGCACGTCCCCGGCCCGGGTCACGCCGTTGCCGCGCGTCATGCCCATGACCGAGCGGAACAGCGTCGACTTGCCCGAGCCGTTGGCCCCGATCAGCCCGGTCACGGTGCCGGGCGCGAGCGAGAGCCCCACGTCCTCGAGCGCGAGCACCTCGCGGTAGCGGACGGTGAGCCCGCGGACGTCGAGGGCGGGCGTGGGGTCCATGTGCGGCTCCAGGTCGTCGGGTCGGGCATCTGGTCGGGCGGCGAGCGAGGTGTCGGGTCGGGTGGTGGCCGGGTCACGGGTCTCCCCCACGGTCACCCGGCGAGCGCTCGTCACGACTCGCCCCGCAGCCCGTCGCTGATGACGCGCGCGTCGTGGGCGAGGAGGTCGAGATAGGTGGGGACGACGCCGTCGGGCCGGGACAGCGAGTCGACGTAGAGCGTGCCCGCGTAGGTCGCACCCGTCTCCGCGGCGACCTGCCGCTGGGCCGCGGCCGAGACCGTCGTCTCGCAGAACACGGCGCGCACGTCGTTGTCCCGGACGTAGTCGATGACGCGCGCGACCTGCTGCGGCGTGCCCTGCTGGTCGGCGTTGACGGGCCACAGGAACTTCTCGTCGAGCCCGACGTCGCGCGCCAGGTAGGAGAAGGCCCCCTCGCACGTGACGAGCGCGCGCGAGCCGGCCGGGACCTGGTCGACCTCGGCCGCGAGCTCACGACCCACGGCGTCGATGCGCTCGGCGTAGTCGGCTGCGTTCGCGCGGTAGTCCGCCGCGTGCGCGGGGTCGGCCGCGGCGAAGGCCTCGCCGATGTTGCGCGCGTAGATCGCGCCGTTGACGGGCGACATCCAGGCGTGCGGGTTGGGGCGCCCGTCGTACGCGCCGGAACCGATCTCGATCACCTCGACGCCCTCGGAGACCGTGACGTGCGGAGCGTCGAGCCGCGCGACGAACGGTTCGAACCACTTCTCGAGCCCGAGCCCGTTGTCCAGGACCAGGTCAGCGCTCGCGGCGCGGCGCAGGTCCGCGGGTGTGGGCTCGTAGCCGTGGATCTCGGCGCCGACCTTGGTCAGGGACGCGACCTCGACGTGGTCCCCACCGACCTCGCGGGCCATGTCCGCCAGGACGGTGAAGGTGGTCAGGACCTGCAGGGGCCCGACGGCGTCGCTCGCCCCGGCGACGAGGCCCTCCCCCGGCGCGGCCTCGCCCTGGGGGCTGCCGGCGGTGCAGCCTGCGACGAGGAACAGTGCGGTGAGCCCTCCGAGGAAGGGTGTCACCCCTCGACGAAGTTGAAAGTTCGGCATACCGAACTTTAACCACGAGCGGGGTCCGGCGTCGACCCCCGCAGGGTCCGGCGGCGAGCCGGAGTCAGGGAGCCGGGGTCTGGACCGCCGCGCCCCGCTCGAGCCGGAGGAGCATCTCGACCGTCCCCGACGGGTCGAGCGTCACGAACGGCAGCTCCGGCACGTGCACGCCGTAGTCGGCGAACGTCACCGGGATGGCTCCGCTCACCTGGACCCCGTCACCCGACCGCCTCGCCTCGAGCGTCACGTTCACCGGCTCGGTCACGTCCCGGATCGTGAGGGTGCCCCGCGCCGTGATCGTCAAGGGCTCGTCCCGGTTCTCGATCCCCGTGAGATCGACCGGTTCGGTGAGGATGAACACCGCGTTGGGAAACACCTCGGTCTCGAGGATGCGCCGGAACGCGTCGTCGCGCACCACGCTGTCGCTCGCGATCGAGGCCGTGTCCACCGTGACGTCGGCCCGGGCGAGCTCGCCGTCCGTGACCACGAGCGTCCCACCCACTGCCTCGGTGCGGCCCACGACCGTGCCCTTCTCGCCGGAGAGGACCTCCTCGACCCGGTACCCCGCCTGGGAGCCAGGGCTCACGACCCACGTACCGTCCGGGTCGAACGGTCCAGGATCCGGCGACTCGGTCGGCAGGGCGCTCTCGCCCGGGGTCTGGAGACCGAGCGGAGGGGGCGGGTTGCCCGCCGAGATGCGGGCGACGACGTACGGCCCGGCGAGCACGATCACCAGCGCCGCGACGACCGCGACGAGGATCCACCGGGCACCTCTGCTCATGCCCCGTATTCTGCCGTGCCGCGTGCCGACTTCCGGACCGTCGAGGTCCGATTCACCGGGTCCGGCAGGATCGCTCACGGGTCCCTCACCGCTCGGCGCCTCGCGAGGGCCCCGCCCCGACGTCCAGCAGCATCCGGCGCACGTCGACGCCGGATCCTCCGGCCACGGGCGCACCGAGGCCGTCGGGCCCGACCAGCACGCGTCGGGCCCCGTGGGACGGGGTGGTGCGAAGGCGACTCATCACCTCTCACACTTCCCGATCCCCCACCCGGATGCCAGTGGGCACGCTCACAGGCACCCGGGTGAATGTCCGGCGCGGAGGATCAGGCCCGCGCGGAGCGCAGCGCCACGAGCGCGATCGTGGCCGCCACGAGCATGAGCCCGAAGCCGATCCACGACGTGGTCCCCACGCCGCTGCCGAAGGCCTCGTGAGCCGAGGCCAGCAGTGCCTGGGCCTGATCCGTGGGCAGGGTCTCGGCGACCTGCGTCGCGCCGCCGAGGGTCTCGGCGGCAGCGGTCGCGTCCGCGGCGGGCACCCCGTCGGGCACGACGACGTTGCGGTGGTAGGACGCCGTGAGGATGCTCCCGAGGACGGCCGTGCCCAGCACGGCGCCGACCTCGTACGCGGTCTCCGAGATCGCCGAGGCAGCCCCTGCCTTGTCCGCGGGGACGGCCGAGACGATCAGGTCGTTCGACACGGTCTCGGCCGCGCCGATCCCGATCGCGAGGACCACGAACGCGACGACGAGCACCGTGAGCGTGCTCGAACCCGCGCTCAGAGCCACGATCGCGTAGCCCGCGGCGGCGAACAGGAGTGCGACACCGACCACGAACGACGGGCGAACCCTGCGCACCACCCGCACGACGAGCAGGCCCGCGACGATCATCGCGGCCAGTCCCGGCAGCAGCGCGTAGCCGGCCTTCATGGGGCTCAGGCCGAGGACGAGCTGGACGTCCTGCGACACGAAGAACAGGAAGCCCACGAGCGAGAACACCGACAGCAGGTTGATCACGACCGCACCGGAGAACTCGCCCCGGCGGAACAGGCGGACGTCGATCATGGGGTCGGGTCGCCCGAGCTGACGACGCACGAACACCCACCCGGCGACGATCCCGAGGACGATCGCACCCACGGCGAGCGCGTTGGGTCCGGACTTGGCGAGGGTCTTGATGCCGAGCACGATCGGCGCCATGGTCGCCATCGAGAGCACGATCGAGACGACGTCGACCCGGCCGGGGTTCGCGTCCTTGGACTCGGGCACGAAGATCGGCGCGAGGACCAGGAGGAGCAGCAGCACGGGGACCGCGAGCAGGAAGACCGAGCCCCACCACGAGTGCTCGAGCAGGAAACCGCCCGCGATCGGGCCGATCGCGTTGCCGGCAGCGAAGCCTGCGGCCCAGATGGCGATCGCGAGCCGGCGCTCCTCACGGTCGGTGAAGATGTTGCGCAGCAGCGAGAGCGTCGGCGGCATGATCATGGCGCCGAAGAACCCGAGCCCTGCCCGCGACGCGACCAGCGCCTCGGCGCTCGGCGCGTAGGCCGCGACGACCGAGACCGCGGCGAAGCCGACGGCTCCGACGAGCAGCAGCCTGCGCCGCCCGATGCGGTCGGCGAACGAGCCCATCGAGACGAGCAGCCCGGCGAGCACGAGCGGGTAGATGTCGATCATCCACAGCAGCTGGGTCCCCGTGGGGCGCAGGGCCTCGGAGATCTGCGGCAGCGCGAAGGTGAGCACCGTGTTGTCGATCGAGACGAGCAGCACGGGGAGCATGAGCACGGCGAGCGCGACCCACCGGCGGCTGCGGGTCAGCGGCGTACCGGAGGTCGCGGGGTCGGTCGAGGCGCCCTGGGGGCCGTTCGGGTCCCGGGGCGTCCGGTTGTCCTGGACGAGAGTCACGGGAGCAGTCCTTTCACGTACGAGGACGGCTGGGGCGGCGCTGTGGCGCCGGACTGCCAACCGTCCAGACGGTACAGTAACCGACCGGACGGTACACTTTCAAGATGCCGCCGCCCCCTGCCGCTCGCGCCAAGGTCCTCGAGGCATTCGCCACCCTTCTCGTCACCCAGGGAGAGCGGGCAGCCACGCTCGACGCGGTCGCCGCCGAGGCCGGCGTCTCCAAGGGCGGCCTGCTCTACCACTTCGGCTCCAAGGTCGCGCTCGCCGAAGGTCTCATGAGGCTCCTGCGCGACCTGACCGCCGCAGACGTCGAGACCATGCGCTCGTGGCCCGCCGGGCCGGTCGACTACTTCATCAGGACGTCCGCCGACTCCGACAGCGGCTTCGAGCTCGTCTACGTCGCCGTCTCACGGCTCGCGCAAGGCAGCTACCCGCAGGCCCGCGCCGCGCTCGACGACGCCCACGACGCCTGGACCGGCGCCGTGCTCGAGGTCGTCGGCGACCCCGTCCTCACCCGGGCGATCATGCTCATCGGCGACGGCCTCTACGCACAGGCCAGCGAGCACTTCGCGAGCGGCGCAGCCCCCTCGGCGGCGAACCAGGACCGGGCCGGTTCGATCGACGACCTCCTCGCGCTGATCGACGAGATGGTCGCGCTGCGCTCCAGGAGCTGACCCGGCGGTCGACGGTCCGCCACCCTCGAGCACCGGACGGCCGACGGGTCCGCGAACCGGTGCGACGCCGTCGGGCACCGGACAGGGCGGCACCGAGCAGGGCCGGACGGCGCAGGAAGAACCGAGCGGGCCCGGACGTGCGGGAGGCGCCGGCCGCCCCCAGTGGCAACCGGCGCCCCGTCCTCCCGCACACCTCATGCGGTCTCCCCACCCTGCACGCAGTGCGGGGAAATCCCGTACCTCGCCCCGGCCCCACGGTCCGTAGCGTGGGGGCGTCCGAGACGACGACGGTCAGGGAGTGCCCAAGGGACACTCAAGGACCAGTGTCCCCCCTCGACCCCGCAACCGCCAGAGCGAACCCCGCACGTGTTGCGCGATGCACATCCTCGGGCGCAGGGTCGCGCGCCGGTCGCCGTGCCGTCGGGGGTCGACGACCCGCAGGCTCAGCCCGGCCGGCGGGCCCAGCCGGCAGGCTCAGCCCAGTCGGCGGGCCCAGCCGGCAGGCTCAGCCCAGCCGGACCACGCCCGTCCACGCCTCGGCGAGCAGGTCGTGCCCCGCCGGTGTGGGGTGCACACCGTCGTACGCCCAGGCTTGCGGACCGAGCCCGCTCGTGGCGACGGCCTGCGCGAACGGCCCGTCGGTCGCCACGAGCGCCAGCCCGTACTCGGCCGCGAGCCGCCGCACGACCTGGATCTTGGGATCCAGGTCCTCTCGCCAGCCCCACTGCTCCGGCCGGACCGGCACCAGGAAGGGCTCGACCAGGACGATCGCCGCGCCGGGTGCTCCGACGCGGGTCCGGTCGAGCAGGTCGCGATAGCCGGCCTCGAAGGCACCGGCGCTCGTCGCCTCGCCCCGGTCGTACCGGCGCCACGTGTCGTTGATCCCGATCTTGATCGACACGAGATCCGGCGCGAGCGCGAGGACGTCCTCGTCCCACCGGGCCTGCAGGTCCACGACCCGGTGGCCACCCACGCCACGGTTGAGCACCTCGATCCCGTGCCGCCCGCACACGCCCGCGACCCGGGCCGCGTAGCCGTGCCCGAGCCCGAACTCGCCCTCCGTGAGCCGCCCGGCGTCGGTGATGGAGTCACCGATCAGGACCACCCGCGCACCGGGGGCCAGCAGCGGGCGGCTCATGCAGTGCTCGCTGCTGCGGCGGCGGCGCGCTCGGCCTCGACCGTGGCCGCCACCTGACGCAGGGCGTCCTGGAGCGGCGCGTAGTGCGCGAGGACCGCGGCGCGGTACGCGTCGGCGTCCCCGGCCTCGGCGGCCCGCAGCATCGCCCCGTGCGCCTTCGCGGTGAGGTCGATCTGCTCGGGGGCCGGGAGCCCCAGCTTGGGCGAGACCACCTGGTGCACGTCCCAGAACGCGGTGCCGAGCTGCGCGACGAGGAAGTTGTCGAGGTGCGCGAGCAGGTGCGAGTGGAACTCGCGGTCCTCCTCGAAGAAGTCCTCGCCCTTCTGCGCCTTGCGCTCCATCGCGGCGACGAGGCTCTCGAGGTCGGGGTTCGACGTGCCGGCCATCTCCGTGACGATCTGCTCGGCCATCGACAGGTCGAGCGCCTGGCGCACCTCGACCACCTCGCGCAGCGCCGAGAAGTCGTCGCCCGGGATCAGGACCCCACGGAACACGAGCCCCTCGACCAGGGGCTTGAGCGAGAGCTGCCCCACGTACGTGCCGTAGCCGTGCCGCACCTCGACGATGTCGAGGGCCGCGAGGGTCCTGATCGCCTCGCGGACGTTGGACCGGCTGACCCCGAGGAGCGAGCACAGCTCGGCCTCGGTCGGCAGCAGATCACCGGGTCGCAGGTGGGCCCGCAGGATGTAGTCCTTGATCTGTTCGGTAGTCGTCGGGGGACGCACCCCCTGACCTCCGAAGCCCAGATGTGACACGGGCTCGGTAGCTGTCATGCGCCTTGACCTCCTCAGAAATTGCCTCTACGGTTCAACCCTACCAGCGTCAGACATCAGACGTCCTATATCTGGAGAGTTCATGGCTACCTCGATGGCGAATAGCACGAACGCGACCGACACCTCTCGCCGGAGCTTCCTCAAGCTCGCCGGCGTGATCGGCGCAGGAGCGGTGATCGCGGGCACGATCGCCGCCTGTGGCGGACCCGCGTCCACCTCGGCCGACCCGCAGACCACCCCCGCCGGCAGCGGGACCAAGCCCAACCTCGACGGCACGATCGAGGCGGGCATCTCCTACGCCCTGTCGACCGGCTTCGACCCCATGACGACGTCCGGCGCCGTGACCATGGCCGCCAACTGGCACGTCCTCGAAGGGCTCGTCGAGCTCGACCCGGCAGCCCGCACCCCTTACGCCGCCCTCGGCAAGGAGCTGCCCAAGAAGATCGACGAGACCACGTGGGAGGTCACGCTGCGCGACGGCGCGACGTTCCACGACGGCTCCCCCGTCACGACCGACGACGTGGTGTTCAGCTTCAACCGCGTCCTCGACCCCGCGAACGCCTCGCTGTACTCGCAGTTCCTGCCGTTCCTCGCGTCGGTCGCCGCCAAGGACGACAAGACGGTCACCTTCACGCTCAACTACCCGTTCGGGCTGTTCGTCGACCGCGTCTCGGTCGTCAAGATCGTCCCGAAGGCCATCGTCGAGGCCGACCCCAAGGCCTTCGACTCGCTGCCCGTGGGCTCGGGTCCGTACAAGCTCACGAGCGCGACGGTCGACGACAAGATCACGTTCGAGCGCTTCGACGCCTACAACGGCGCCCGTCCGGCGCTCGCCAAGGCCATGACGTGGAACCTGCTCTCCGACGCGGCCGCTCGCGTGACCGCGGTCGAGTCGGGCCGCGTCCAGTCGATCGAGGACGTGCCCTACCTCGACGTCGACCGCCTCGCGAACGCCGTCACGGTCGAGTCCGTCCAGTCGTTCGGTCTGCTGTTCATGATGTTCGACTGCACCAAGGCGCCGTTCACCGACAAGCGCGTGCGTCAGGCGTTCTTCCACGCGCTCGACATGGACAAGATCATCAGCACGGGCCTGCTCGGCAACGCGACCGCGGCGACCAGCTTCCTGCACAAGGAGCACCCGTCGTACGTCAAGGCCTCGACGGTCTACTCGCACGACCCCGCCAAGGCCAAGAAGCTCCTGGCCGACGCGGGCGTGAGCGGCCTGACGATCACCCTCCTGACGACCGACACGAGCTGGGTCAAGGACGTCGCCCCGCTCATCAAGGAGGACCTCGACGCGGTCGGGATCTCCACGACTCTCGACATCGGCCAGTCCGGCGGTCAGTACAAGAAGGTCGACGACGGCGGGCTCGAGGTCATGGTCGCCCCCGGTGACCCCTCGGTCTTCGGCAACGACCCCGACCTGCTGCTCCGCTGGTGGTACTCGGGCTCGGTGTGGCCGGTCAAGCGCTACCGCTGGGCCAGCACGCCCGAGTTCGCCGAGGTCACGCGCCTGCTGGACCAGGGTGCCGCCGAGCAGGACGCGGCCAAGCAGAAGAAGACCTGGGGCCAGGTCTTCGACATCCTCTCCGACGAGGTCCCGCTGTACCCGCTGCTGCACCGCAAGCTCCCCACGGCCTGGGAGGACTCGGCGCTGACCGGGTTCAAGCCCATCCCCGTGACGGGCCTGTCCTTCCTGGACGTCTCCCGCACCGCCTGACGTCCCCGTGTTCCGGGTGGCGGCGGCGCCCCTCCCTGCGCCGTCGCCACCCACCCCGACCCCGAGGAGTACCGCGTGACCGCGCTCCTACGACTGACCGGACGACGCCTGGTCGCCCTGCCCGTCATGATCCTGGGCATCACCCTGCTCGTCTTCGTCGTCATGCAGTTCGCGCCCAGCGACCAGGCGACCAACGCCCTCGGCGAGTCCGCCACGGACGCGGCCAAGGAGGCCTACCGCGCGGCGAACGGTCTGAACGACCCGATGCTCGTGCAGTACGGCAACTTCCTGGCCGGCCTCGTGCGCGGCGACATGGGCATGACCGTCCCGCCGTCCCAGCCCGTGAACGAGCTCATCGCCAACGCCTTCCCGCTCACGCTCCAGCTCACGTTCATGGGCCTGGCGATCGCCGTCGTGCTCTCGCTCGTGCTCGGCGTGACCGCCGCGCTCTACCGCGACCGCTGGCCCGACCAGGCCATCCGCGTCCTGTCGATCGCGGGCGTCGCGACGCCGTCGTTCTGGCTCGCGATCCTCCTCATCCAGCAGTTCTCGCTACGCCTGGACTGGTTCCCGTCGGGCGGGTACACGAACCCTGCGGACGACTTCGGGATGTTCCTCGCCTCGATGTTCCTGCCCGCGCTCTCGCTCGCGATCCCGGTCGCCGCGTCGCTGACCCGCGTGGTGCGCACCGCGATGGTCGAGGAGCTCGACCGCGACTACGTGCGCACCGCGATCGGCTCGGGCCTGCCCCGCGGCGTGGTCGTCGGGCGAAACGTCCTGCGCAACGCGCTCATCACGCCCATCACGGTGCTCGGCCTGCGCGTCGGCTACCTCATGGGCGGCGCGGTCATCATCGAGGTCATCTTCGACCTGCCGGGCATGGGCAAGCTCATCCTCAACGGCGTGACCGCGAGCGACACGGCCCTGGTGCAGGGAGTGACGCTGACCGTCGCCCTGACCTTCGTGGTCGTCAACATCCTGGTCGACCTCCTCTACCTCGTCGTCAACCCTCGAATCCGGACGGTGTGACATGCGTCGGAAGCTGACAGAACGACTGTCCCGCCCGGGCATGCGCCTTGCCGCGCTCCCCCTGGGTTCCAAGATCGCCCTCGGTTTCGTGCTCCTGGTCGCGCTGCTGGCGATCTTCGCCCCGCTCGTCGCGGCGTACGACCCCCTGCAGTCCGGCACGCCGGCCCAGCCGCCCTCGGGCGAGCACTGGTTCGGCACCGACCGCACGGGGCGCGACATCTTCTCCCGCATCGTCTACGGGGCCCGCTACTCGCTCGTGATCGGCCTCGGTGCGACCGGTGTCGCCCTGATCGCCGGCGCGATCCTCGGCTCGATCGCCGCGACGGCCCACAAGGCCGTGAGCGAGACCCTGATGCGGATCCTCGACATCATCATGGCCTTCCCGGGCATCGCCCTGGCCGTGGTCTTCGTGGCCGTGTGGGGCAAGTCCCTGCCCGTCCTGATCTTCACCATCGCGTTCCTCTACACCCCGCAGATCGCCCGCATCGTCCGGGCCAACGTGCTGAGCCAGTTCGGCGAGGACTACGTGTCGGCCGAGAAGGTCATCGGCGCCCGGACCTCGCTCATCCTGATGAAGCACGTCGCGCGCAACTGCCTCGCCCCGATCATGGTCTTCGCGACCGTCCTGGTCGCCGACGCGATCGTGTTCGAGGCCAGCCTGTCGTTCATCGGCGCGGGCGTGCAGGACCCCGAGCCCTCGTGGGGCAACGTCATCGCCTACGGCCGCAACCTGCTGCTCAACGGCGGCTGGTGGGCGACGTTCTTCCCCGGCATGGCGATCCTCCTGACGGTCCTCTCGCTCAACGTGCTGTCCGAGGGACTCACGGACGCGATGGTCCGCCCCGCGGCCCGCAAGCCGGCCACGGGACACAGCGCGTCCGCCGCGACCGCTGCTGCTGCCGAGGACGCCGCGCACGCGACGGACCCGCTCGCCGAGCCCGACGCCGACGCTCCCCTCGAGTACACGGGCGGCGCCGACCTGCGCGAGCCGCGCGTGCTCGACGAGCTGGTCGACGACACCTCGGTGATCCCCGACCCGGAGATCGCGATCGCGGCGGCCGCCGCGCAGCGCGAGGCCCTCGCGGTCCAGCTCGAGCGCCTGCGCGTCGTCGAGGCCGCCCGCACGGACCGCCTGGTCTACACGGGCGACGCCGCTCCGCTGCTCGAGGTCAAGAACCTCTCGATCCGCTTCCCCGAGCGGCACGGCGAGGTGGCCGTCGTGGACGACATCAGCTTCTCGGTGCGTCCCGGCGAGACCATGGCGCTGGTCGGCGAGTCGGGCTGCGGCAAGTCGCTCACGAGCCTCGCGGTCATGGGCCTGCTGCCCTCGTCCGCGCAGGTCACAGGCGAGATCCTGCTCGACGGCGTGGACCTGCTCACGGCGACCCCGGCCCGCCGCAACGCGCTGCGCGGTCACGAGATGGCCATGGTCTACCAGGACGCGCTGAGCTCGCTCAACCCGTCGATGCTGATCCGCTCGCAGATGGCGCAGCTCGTCACGCGGGGCGGGACGCGCACCGCGGTCGAGCTCCTCGAGCTCGTGGGCCTCGACGCCCAGCGCACGCTCAAGAGCTACCCGCACGAGCTCTCGGGCGGGCAGCGCCAGCGCGTGCTCATCGCCATGGCCCTGACGCGCGACCCGCGACTGGTCGTCGCCGACGAGCCGACCACGGCCCTCGACGTCACGGTCCAGAAGCAGGTCGTGGACCTGCTCAACGAGCTCCGCGAGGAGCTCGGGTTCGCGATGGTCTTCGTGAGCCACGACCTCGCGCTCGTCGCGTCGCTCGCGCACCGCGTGACCGTCATGTACGCGGGCCAGGTCGTCGAGTCGGCGCCCGTGCCGAGCCTGCTCATGAACCCGCAGCACGAGTACACGCGGGGGCTGCTCGGGGCGGTCCTGTCGATCGAGTCGGGCGCGGAGCGCCTGCACCAGATCCCCGGCACGGTCCCCTCGCCGCGCGACTTCGCGACGGGCGACCGCTTCGCTCCCCGGTCCTCGCGGCCGCAGGACGCGTTCGTGCCCCGTCCCCCGTTGCGCACGCTGCCGGGGACCGACCACCGCTACGCCAGCCACACCGAGTCGACCGACAGCGGTCTGCTGGTCCAGGAAGGTGCCCGATGAGCGACGAAACTCCCGTCCTGGAGCTCAAGGACGTGCACGTCGTGCACAAGGCCCGCACGGGCAAGCTCTTCCGCCCGGACCGCGTCCACGCGGTCGCGGGGGTCGACATGGCCGTGCGACGCGGCGAGACCATCGGGATCGTGGGCGAGTCGGGCTGCGGCAAGTCGACGCTCGCGAAGGTCATGGTGGGCCTCCAGGCCCCCACGAGCGGCGACGTCGTGTTCAACGGGCGCAGCGTGCTCAAGCGCAACGCCCGCACCCGCAAGGAGTTCGGGCGCGCGATCTCGATCGTGTTCCAGGACCCGTCGACGGCCCTCAACGGCCGCATGCTGGTGCGCGACATCCTGCGCGACCCGCTCGACGTGCACCAGATCGGCTCACCCCGGGACCGGGAGCGTCGCGTGAGCGAGCTCCTCGACCTCGTGGGCCTGCCCCAGTCGGCTCTCGACGTGCTGCCGAGCCAGGTCTCGGGCGGTCAGCGCCAGCGCGTGGCGATCGCCCGTGCCCTGGCCCTCGACCCGGACGTGATCGTCGCGGACGAGCCCACGTCGGCGCTCGACGTCTCGGTGCGGGCCCAGGTCCTCAACCTCCTGACGGACCTCAAGGCGCGCCTGAACCTCGGGCTCGTGTTCATCTCGCACGACATCCAGACCGTCCGGTACGTCTCGGACCGCATCGCGGTCATGTACTTCGGGAAGGTCGTCGAGGAGGGCACGGCCGAGGAGGTCTTCGACCGCCCGACGAACGACTACACCCGGACCCTGCTCGGCGCCGCGCCGACCCTGCTCTGACGGTCCCCCATCCACCCGGTGCCGGGCGGACGTTCCCGCCCGGCACCACCGCACCATCCTTGGAGTCCGCTGTGCCCACCACGACCACCTTCTCCGGTGTCATCCCTCCCGTCGTCACCCCGCTCACGGCCGACGGCGAGCTCGACCGCGCGTCGTTCGAGCGCCTCATCACGAGCCAGCTCGACGCGGGCGTGCACGGCCTGTTCGTGCTCGGCTCGTCGGGCGAGGTCGCGTACCTCGACGACGCCCGCCGCTCCCAGGTCATGGAGGCCGCGGTCGAGATCACCGCGGGCCGCGTGCCCGTCATGGCGGGCGTGATCGACCTGACGACGCGCCGCGTCGAGGACCAGGTCCGCCGCGCGGTCGACGCGGGCGTCGACGCGGTCGTCGCGACCGCTCCGCTGTACATCCGCACGAACGACGACGAGATCGAGCGTCACTTCCGCGGCGTGGCCGCGGCGAGCGACCTGCCGCTGTTCGCGTACGACGTCCCGGTCTGCGTGCACTCGAAGCTCGACCTGGGCATGCTGGTCCGCCTGGGCTCCGAGGGTGTCATCGCGGGCGTCAAGGACTCGAGCGGCGACGACGTCGGCTTCCGCCGCCTGGTCGCGGCGAACCGTGCCGCGGGCAGCCCGCTGCGCCTGTTCACGGGGCACGAGGTCGTCGTCGACGGCATGCTCCTGCTCGGTGCGGACGGCGTCGTGCCGGGCCTCGGCAACGTCGACCCGGCGGGCTACGTGCGCCTGTGGGACGCGGCGCAGGCCGGCGACTGGGCCCGGGCCCGCGACGAGCAGGACCGTCTCGCGTCCCTGTTCGAGATCGTCTTCCAGCCCCGCGGCTACAGCGGCGGCGCGAGCGGCCTGGGCGCGTTCAAGACGTCGCTGCAGCTCCTCGGCGTGATCGGGTCCAACGTCATGACGACCCCGGCCCCCGCCCTGGAGGGCGAGGTCGTGGACCAGATCAAGGTGATCCTCGCGGAGGCCGGGCTGCTGTGAGCGTCCCGACCAGCCACCGCACCGCCGTCGGGGTCGACCTGGGCGGTACCAAGATCGCCGCGGGTCTCGTCCGCGACGACGGCACGGTCCTCGCCCGGGCCGGGGTCCCCACCCCGGCCCGGGAGGGGGCGGCCGCGATCCTCGACGCGGTCGCGCGCCTGGTCGCGCTCCTCCTGCCCGACGGCGCCGACGCACCCGAGGTCTCCGGCTCGCCCGAGGTCCTGGTCGGGGTGGGCATCGGTTCGGCCGGGGTCATCGACTCCGGCCGCGGCCGGGTCGTGGCGGCGACCGACGCCCTGACGGGCTGGGCCGGGGCCGACCTCGCGGGTGGGGTCGCCTCGCGGCTCCTGGCCGCAGGCGGGGCCGCGGCGGGCCTGCCCGTGCACACCGACAACGACGTGCACGCCCACGCGCTGGGCGAGCACTGGCTGGGGGCGTGCGCGGGGACGCGGACCGCGCTCGTGGTGGCGGCGGGCACCGGGGTCGGGGCCACGCTCCTGCTCGACGGCACGCCCCAGCACGGCGCCCGCCACGTGGCCGGGCACCTGGGGCACCTGCCCGCGGCCGAGGCGGCGGGTCTGCTGTGCACGTGCTCGCGCACGGGGCACCTCGAGGCCATCGCGTCGGGGCCCGCGCTGCACGCCCTGTACCTGCGCCTCGGCGGCGACCCCACGGTCGCCACGGCCCGGGTCGTGTGCCAGCTCACCGACGTCGACCCGGTCGCGCACCAGGCCGTGGTCCTCGCGGCCACGGCACTGGGCCGGACCGTGGGCGGTGTCGCGAACATGCTCGACCCCGAGGTCGTCGTGATCAGCGGCGGCCTCGCAGGAGCCGGGAGCCTGTGGTGGGACACCCTGTCCGCCGCGGTCGCGTCCGAGCTCATGCCCGCGCTCGACGGCCTGCCCGTCGTGACCGCGACCCTCGGGGGCGACGCCGCCGTCCTGGGTGCGGCGCGGCTCGCGTTCGTCGCGCACGAGGCGCGCGGGACGGCCGTCGCGCCGGGCGTGCCCGTCCACCACGGCCCTGCGGCCGCTGCACCGCTCCCCTCTCTCACCACCCCGTGACAACCGTCCCCCTCGCCTCCCGGAGGAACTCGTGACCGACCGACCGTCGACCGCCCCCGCACCCCCCGCGGGACCGGCGACCCCCGACCCGCTCGTCGCGCTGCGCGGTGGCCTCGTCGTCTCGTGCCAGGCCTACCCCGGCGAGGCCATGCGGGACCCCCGGACCATGACCCAGGTCGCGCTCGCCGCGGTCCGCGGCGGTGCGGCGGGCATCCGGGTCCAGGGCGTCGCGGACGTCGAGCACGTCACGCACGCGTTCGCCGAGCTCGGGATCACGGTGCCCGTCACGGGGCTCTGGAAGGACGGGACCGACGGCGTCTTCATCACCCCGACCCTGCGCCACGCGGTCGCGGTCGCCCACGCCGGGGCGACGATCGTCGCGATCGACGGGACCCGGCGTCCGCGCCCCGACGGCCTGAGCCTCGCGCAGACCGTCGCGGGCCTGCGCGAGCAGACGTCCGCGCTGGTCATGGCGGACTGCGGGAGCCTCGACGACGCGCTCGCGGCCCGCGACGCCGGGGTCGACGTCGTCGGGACCACGCTGTCCGGGTACACGGGCGAACGGCCCCGCACCGACGGGCCGGACCTCGAGCTGCTCGCCCAGCTCGTCGACCGCCTCGACGTGCCCGTGATCGCCGAGGGCCGCGTCCACTCCCCCGCCCAGGCGCGCGCCGCGCTCGACGCCGGTGCGTGGGCCGTGGTCGTCGGGACCGCGATCACCCATCCCACGAGCATCACCGGCTGGTTCGTCGACGCACTCACCGCCTGACGCCCACCGCCCCTCCTCTCAGCCCCTGGCCGGAACGGCCCGCCCCTGGCTGAACCTGCCGCCCCCGACCGACCCAGCCCACTCCCGCCCGACCCGGCCACACCCCGGACCCGCCCGCACCGCCGCGGACGACCCGGTCCCCGCACCGCCGGACCACGACGGTCCCGCACCTGCACCCCCGACGTCCGCTCCGCCGTCGGGCACCTCGCACCAGGAGCACCACAGACCGGACCCCCGCACCCGACTCGGTGCCGAGGCGGAGGTCCGCGCCGCGCCCGCCCCGCACCCCGCGGCGGGCACGGCACCCGCAGGACCGCACCGTGCACCAAGAACTCTGACCCGACGAAGCCAGGAGTATCTGATGCCACTGCACCCATCCACCCCGCCCAGCGCAGCGCTGCCGGCGCCGCCCGCGTGCACGCGCCGCCGGTCGCGCGCGGCGCTCGCCGCCGGGCTGTCCCTGCTCCTCGTGGCCCCGGCCGCGAGCGCCCAGGCGTTCGACCCGTTCCCGCCCGCCGCGACCGACGGGCCCGGGACGTTCTCCGAGCAGACCCTCGCGGTCGGCGGCACGGGCGGCTACGCGAACTACCGCATCCCCGCGCTGACCACGACGAACGACGGGACGATCCTCGCGTCCTACGACGGGCGGCCGTTCAACGCCGCGGACGCCCCGCAGCCCAACTCGATCCTGCAGCGCGTGAGCCGTGACGGCGGCGCGACGTGGGAGCCCACGACCGTCGTGGCCGCGGGGCACGGAACCACCTCTTCCCCCGACAAGTACGGGTTCTCCGACCCGTCCTACGTCGTGGACCGCGAGACGGGCACGATCTTCAACTTCCACGTGAAGTCCTTCGACCAGGGCTTCGGCGGGTCGGCCACGGGTGTCGACCCGACCAACCGGCAGATCCTGCACGCAGCGGTCAGCGTCTCCGAGGACGGGGGCGAGACCTGGGAGGGCCGCGTCATCACCGAGGGTGCCAAGGACCCGTCGTGGGCCGGCATCTTCGCGGCCTCGGGCGAGGGCATCCAGCTGCGCTACGGCGAGCACGCCGGACGCCTCGTCCAGCAGTTCACGGCCCGCACGGGCGGGACCTACAAGGCCTACAGCGTCTACTCCGACGACCACGGCGCCACCTGGCAGCACGGCGAGGCCTTCGGCACGGGCATGGACGAGAACAAGTCGGTCGAGCTCTCCGACGGTCGCGTCCTGATGAACTCGCGCGACTCGGCGGGCAGCAAGTACCGCAAGATCGCGTACTCGACCGACGGCGGGCACACCTACGGGCCGGTGACGCTCGACCGTCAGCTCCCCGACCCGACCAACAACGGCTCGATCTCGCGCCTGTACCCCGACGCCCCCGAGGGCTCGGCCGAGGCCAAGATGCTGCTGTTCAGCAACTCCAACAGCACCACGGGCCGCGAGAACGTGACCGTGCGCCTCTCGTGCGACGACGGCGCGACGTGGCCCGGCTTCCGGGTCGTCAACCCCGGCTCGGGCGCGTACTCGACGCTCTCGCCGATCGGCGACGGGCGCTTCGGGCTCCTCTACGAGACGCAGGGCATGAACGCGATCTCGTTCGCGAGCTTCGACCAGGAGTGGCTCAACGCGACGTGCGCCTCGACGGTCGTGCCCGACACGACCGTCGCGACCGGCGGCACCGTGCAGGTCCCTGTCACGGTCACCAACCAGAACCAGGCGCCGCTCGCCGCGTCACGCCTGTCGATCGACGCCCCCGTGGGCTGGAGCGCGACGACGGTCGACGTGCCGGCGCTCGCGGTCGGCCAGACCGCCACGGTCCAGGTCGCGCTCACGGCGTCCCCGACCGCCGCGGCGACCACGGCCGCCAACCCCGTCCGCGTCCAGAGCGTCCTGACCGCAGCCGACGGCACGCAGGCGCGCGCGTACGGCTACGTGACCGTGACCGGCGGCCCCGCTGGCCCCGTGACCTCCCTCGCGGTGTTCGGGAAGTACACGACCGACCGTGACGTCGCGGCCCAGCCGTACGCCGTGGGCGAGCGCGTGCCCTACTCGTTCCGCGTCTACAACACCGGCACCACGGCCTACCGCTCGACCGCGACGGGCAACCTGACGAACCTGTCCCCGGGCTGCAACTGGAGCAGCCTGCCCGCGGGCGGCACCTACCTGTGCGCGCTCGCGTACCGCGTCGTGACGGCGGGCGACCTCGCGGACGGCTTCTTCGTCCCCGAGACCCGCTGGTTCATGAACGCGGACCAGGCGTCGTCGGTCGCCCTCCGGGGCGAGCCCGTCGACCTGGTCGACCGCCGCCCCTCGCTCGCCGTCACGACCGGCGAGCCCACGGTCGAGGACACCGACGCGAACGGCTCGGTGAACGCGGGCGACGTCGTGGTCAACACCGTCACGGTGCGCAACACCGGCAACGTGCGACTCACGGGCGTCGGGGCCACGGGCCTGTGCACGCTGCCCGAGCTCGCGGCGGGCGCCGAGGCGTCGTGCGGCACCGTGCGGCGCGCCCTCACGGCGGCCGACGTCGCGGCGGGCTCGCTCGCGGGCCGGACCCTCACGGTGGCCGCGTCCAACGGCGCGCTCGCCGTGACCGGGCGGGTCGACGTGGCGCCCTACGACGTGCCCGCGCAGCCCGTCGTCCCCGTCGAGGTGACCGCGAGCACCCAGTGCGTCGCCGGGAAGGTCCACGTCACGGGCCGCGCGGTCAACGCCGGGGACGAGGCGGTGGACGTCACGATCCGCTCGACCGCGGGCACCAAGGCGTTCTCGGGGCTCGCCCCCGGGCGCAGCGCGTCGCAGCGCTTCGCGACCCGCTCCGCCTCCGTGGCCGCCGGGCAGGTCTCGTTCGACGTGACCGCCGGTGGCGCGACGGCGATCCTCGCCGCGCCCTACGACGCGACGTCGTGCTGATCCGCGGCTGACGCACCACAGACCTCGGCCCTCGTCCCCATGCCGGTGGGGACGGGGGCCGAGCCTCTTCGCCCCCCCCCCCCCCCCCCCGCGGCGTCAGGCGTCCGCGGGCTGCTTCCCCTCGAACGCGGCCCGCAGCGCGGGCATCTCGAGCTTGATCATCTGCATCATGGCGCCCATCATCCGCGCCACGGCCTCCTGGTCGTCGGACTGCGCGAGCTCCTCGAACTCGACGGGCACGACCTGCCACGAGAGTCCGTACCGGTCCTTGAGCCAGCCGCACTGCGACTCGGTGCCGCCGCCCGAGAGCAGGGCGTCCCAGTAGTGGTCGACCTCGGCCTCGTCCTCGCAGCGCACGATGAACGAGACGGCCTCGCTGAACGGGAACTGGTGGTCGGGGCCGCCGTTGATGAGGTTGAAGGGTTGCCCCTGCAACGTGAAGTCGATGGTGACGAGGGTGCCGTCGGGCATCTTCAGCGAGTCGCCGACGGTGCTGTCGGGGAACACCGACGTGTAGAAGGCCACGGCCTCCTCGAGTCCTCCGTTGAACCACAGGCTCGGGACGATCGGTCGCATCGTTCTCCTCCTCCCGCGCGGCGCGCGGTGCGTCACGCTCTCCTGGTCCGACCTGTTGGAGCGGCCGAACTCATCGGTCCGCGCACCTCGGCCGGCGACGCCCGGTCGGGGCGGGTGCACCGTCAGGCGACGGTCTCCAGGAACGTCTCCAGCGCCTCGACGACCAGCAGGTGGTCGTCGCGCTGCGCCAGGCCGGACACCGTCACGACGCCGATGACCCCGACGCCCTCGACCCGCAGCGGGAACGCCCCGCCGTGGGCCGCGTACTCCTGGAGCGCGAGCTCGTGCTGCGCCGTGAACGTCGTCCCCTTGGCCTTGGCACGCAGGCCCATGAGGTAGGACGACGCCCCGAACCGCTCGACCACGCGCACCTTGCGCTGGACCCACGTGTCGTTGTCGGGCGTGGTGCCCTCGGTCGCGGCGTGGAAGACCTGCTGCGGTCCGCGGCGCACGTCGATCGTGATCGGCAGCGAGCGTTCGGCCGCGAGCTCGACGAGCAGGCAGCCGAGCCGCCACGCGTCGTCGTGCGTGAAGCGCGTGAGCACGAGGTCGCGTTCGTGCTGCTCGGCCTCCGCGATCAGGCGTCCGATGCGGGCGAGGTCGGGGTTCTCGGGCTGGTCGTGGGTCATGGCGTCAGCCTGGCACGCCGCGAACGCTCATGCCGAGGCCTTCTTGCGCGTCGTCTTCTTCGCGGGTTCCTTGGTCGAGGCCGCTGCCTGGGTCGAGGCGGCCTTGCCGCCCGAGGCGCGCGACGCCGTCGGGCGCTCGCCCTTCTTCTTCGTGGTGCCCGACGACGCCGCCTCCTTCGCGGGCTTCTCGCCCTTCGCGTCACCCGACTTCTTGCCGCGCGAGCTCTCGACGCTGCGGCGCAGCGCCTCCATGAGGTCGATGACCTCGGCGCCCTCGTCGGTCTTCTCCTCCTGCTCGCCGAACGTCTCCGCGGTGTCCAGGGCCTCGCCCTTCTCGATCTTGGCCTCGATGAGCTGGCGGAGCTGGGCCTGGTAGTCGTCCTGGTAGTCCTCGGGCGTGAAGTCGGCGGCGAAGGACTCGACGAGCTGGGACGACATCGCGAGCTCCTTGGTGCTGACCTTCGCAGGCTCGTCGAGCGTCGGGAACGCGGCCTCGCGCACCTCGTCGGCCCACAGCAGCGTCTGCAGGACCAGGACGTCGTCGCGCACGCGCAGCGCCGCGAGCCGCGTGCGCTGACGCAGCGCGAACTTCACGATCGCGGTGCGGTCGGTCTCCTCGAGCGTGCGGCGCAGCAGGACGTACGCCTTGTTCGACGACGAGTCCGGCTCGAGGTAGTAGCTGCGGTCCAGGAGCATGGGGTCGATCTGGTCGGTCGGCACGAACTCGACGACCTCGACCTCGCGGCTGCGCTCGGCGGGCAGCGACCCCAGGTCCTCGGCGGTGAGCACCACGGTGCGCTCGCCGTCGTCGTACGCCTTGTCGATGTGCTCGTACGCCACGACCTCGCCGCAGACCTCGCACCGTCGCTGGTAGCGGATCCGCCCGCCGTCCTTGTCGTGCACCTGGTGCAGCGGCACGTCGTGGTCCTCGGTCGCCGAGTACACCTTGATCGGCACGTTGACCAGACCGAACGTGATGGCACCCTTCCAGATGGCCCTCATCGTTCCATGGTGCGCCCGGGCGCGGGGCCCGGCGAGTCGTCAGACCATCTGGAGCCGGTGGTGCGGGCCCGCGGGGAGCTCGACCTCGATGTCGTCCCCGACCGCGACCGTCCCCCCGCGGGCGACCACGGTCATGATCCCGGCCTTGCGGATCACGTCGCCCGCGCCGTCGGGCAGGACGAGCCGCTTGAGCAGGCCCGGCCGGAAGTCGTTGATCTGCTGGCACGGGTTGCGCAGACCGGTCACCTCGAGGACGACGTCGGCACCGAGGTGCAGGCGGGTGCCGCGCGGCAGCCCCAGCAGGTCGACGCCGCGCGTCGTCACGTTCTCGCCCAGGTCGGCCGGCCCGACGTCGAAGCCCGCCTCGGCGAGCTCGTCGAACAGCTCGGAGTGCATGAGGTGGACCTGGCGCAGGTTGGGCTGCGACGGGTCGGCCCGCACCCGGCTGCGGTGCTTCACGGTCTCGCCGGCGTGCGCGTCGCCGACGACGCCCAGCCCTTCGACGATCTGCACGCTGGGCGCTCGGTCCTTGCTGAAGTCGTGGGTCGGGCTGGAGGCCACCGCCACGACCCAGGGCACGGGTTCGGTCACGGGCAGCATCATGGCGTGCCCGCCCGGCCGACCGCGAGGCTGTCCAGCCCGCGGCGCCGGGGGCGGCGTGACGCGCCCCTGGCGTGGCACGCCCTCTGCGTGACGCGCCCTCTGCGTGACGCGCCCTCTGCGTGACGCGCCCCCGGGGCGGAGCGGACCGACGCCTGTGGGCGGCGCCCGGCATCATGGGTGCATGGCCGGCACCAGGTACGAGTTCGAGGCGGAGCTGTGGCGCTGGACGGCGCGCAGCGACACGTGGGTCTTCGCCGCGCTGCCCACCGAGGTCAGCGACGAGATCGCGGACTCCCCGCTCCCCCCGGCCGGGTTCGGCTCGGTCAAGGTCGAGGTCACCCTCGGCGCGTCCCGCTGGTCCACGTCGGTCTTCCCCGACGCCGAGCGCAGGACGTTCGTCCTGCCCGTCAAGGCCGCGGTACGTCGCCGTGAAGGGGTCGACGTCGGGGACACCGTGCGGATCGCCGTCGAGACGCTGATCTAGCCTGCCGGCTCGGGTTCGCCCGCGCCCGGCCTGCCCCGCAGGTACGAGTCGAGCAGCTCCCACGACGGCGTGAACGGACCTGCCATCTTCTCCGCCCCGGGGCGGAGGTCCGCGGTGTCGCGCGAGTGCTGGAGCACCTCCTCGTGCAGGCGCTCCATCTTGGCGTCGAGCTCCGAGGCAGCGAGCGAGGCCTCCTTGAGCTCGTCGAGGAGGCGCTGCGGCACGGCCTTGTCGTACTTGTAGTAGATCTTGTGCTCGAGGCTGGCCCAGAAGTCCATGGCGATGGTCCGGATCTGGATCTCGACGACCACGGGCTGCACCCGGTCGGACAGGAACACGGGCACCTCGACGATCAGGTGCAGGCTCTTGTACCCGTTGCCCTTGGGGTGCGCGATGTAGTCGCGCTCCTCGAGGACGACGACGTCGCGCTGGGCCGCGATCATGTCGCGCACCGTGTAGATGTCGGACACGAAGCTGCACGTGACGCGCACGCCCGCGATGTCGAAGATCTCCGCACGCAGCGCCTCGATCGTCAGGTCCACGCCCTTGCGACGCGCCTTGGCGAGCAACGACTCGGGCGACTTGAGGCGCGAGGACACGTGCTCGATCGGGTTGTACTCGTGGGCGTAGGCGAACTCGTCGCGCAGGATGGTGATCTTCGTCATCACCTCGTCCATGCCGAACCGGTACGTCATCATCAGCCGCGTGAAGTGCTCCCGCAGGGCCCTCAGCTCTGCCCCGACCTGGGGTTCACCGCTCATGGATTCCTCGCTGATCGTGCCGACGTCGATCCTCCACCGTCGCACACCGTCAGGCCCCGGGGCGCCCGCGTCCGCCCTCGCCCACCGCTCGTCTCACGTCGTGGCCCCGGACGCCCGCCGCGACGGGCCGTTGGGCCCCGAAGCCCGGGACCAACGTCCTGACCTGGTCGAACACTGTTGACGCTGTGTCAATAGTGGATCTAGCGTCCAGGTATCAGCTCAGGAAGGGGCTCCGATGACCGACGCGACGACGCCGAGGAGGCGACGTTCAGCACCCGAGGTTCGTGCCGAGGAGATCGTGCACGCCGCCCGCGAGCTGTTCGCCGAGCAGGGCATCGCCCGGACCTCGACCAAGGAGGTCGCCGAGCGCGCGGGCATCGCCCGGGGCCTCGTCTACTACTACTTCCCCGACAAGGACGCTCTCGTCGACGCCGTGCTCGAGGGCTACGTCGCAGAGTTCGTCGAGGCCGTGCGCGCGTGGGACGCGGCGCGCGAGACCGGGAACATCGACAAGGCCCTCGTCGACTGCATCGCGATGTTCCGCACGCACCTGCGGGCGGTCGCCCCGCTGCGCGACGACATGCAGCGCACCGAGAGCGCGGGGCTGTACAACCGCTTCCTCGACCGGGCCGTGCGGGCCGTGGTCGAGTGCATCGGCGCCACGACCGTCGAGGCCTACGCGGCCAGGCACCACATCGGCATCGAGCACGTCCCCGAGACGTTCTACGTCCTCGTCTACGGACTCGTCGGCCTCGCCCGGAACACCCCGGAGGTCGACGACGCGGTGCTCGTGACGATCGTGCGACAGGTTCTGCACCTCGAGGAGGCGCGTTCCGACACCGAGTGACGCGACGGCTCGGAACCCGACGGTGCGCCGGGACCGGGCTCGCTCACCTGGCGCACCGTCCTCCACCCCGGGCGGCCACAAGCCGTCCCGTCGTCCTGAGAAAGGGAGCGACGTGTTCCTCTTCGATTCCATCCCCTG
The DNA here is from genome assembly GCF_016907235.1 of Oerskovia jenensis. Classification (NCBI taxonomy): domain Bacteria; kingdom Bacillati; phylum Actinomycetota; class Actinomycetes; order Micrococcales; family Cellulomonadaceae; genus Oerskovia; species Oerskovia jenensis. The sequence goes on along the minus strand of NZ_JAFBBO010000001.1, from coordinate 4,223,560 downwards.
GCAAGCAGCCGTCATGTGGTTCGTGGTGCTCGCGGCCCTCGTGGGCCTCAACGAGCTCGTCCGCTGGTCCAAGACCGCTGCGATCGGCATCTTCGTCGTCCTGCCGGTCCTGCTGACGATCTTCGTCTGGCCCCACACCGCAGGGGCAGGGTCCTCGACCGGCACCTGGTTCCACTGGGTCAAGGTGTACTCGGCCCTCGCCGGCTGTATCGGCTTCATGCTCATCCGGTACAACAAGCGCGTCGGGGCGATGAAGTACGCCCTGCTGTTCCCGCCGGCGATCCTCGCGCTCAACATCGCCGAGGCCGTGATCCGTGACTTCCAGGTCTACGGCATGGACGGCATGGTCGACGGCGTGTTCATGGTCGGCGGCTCGTGGAACATCATGAACGGCATAGCGGGCATCCTGAACCTGCTGACGATCTGCGGCTGGGCCGGCATCTACATCACGCGCGACCGGTTCCGCGACATGGTCTGGCCCGACATGATGTGGTTCTGGATCATCGCGTACGACCTGTGGAACTTCGCGTACGTCTACAACTGCGTGGGCGACCACGCGTTCTACGCGGGCGCCGCGCTGCTCATCAGCTGCACGATCCCGGCGTTCTTCCTGCGCAAGGGCGCCTGGCTCCAGCACCGTGCCCACACGCTCGCGTTCTGGATGATGTTCACGATGGCCGTGCCGACGTTCGTCTCGGACTCGTCGTTCGCGGTCGACTCGTCGCACGACCCGACGGCGTTGTTCGTGGTCAGCCTGATCTCGCTGCTCGCCAACGTCGCGGTCGCCGTCTACCAGGTCAAGGTGATCGTGACCAAGCGCCGCAACCCGCTGCGCGACGAGCTCTTCACGGACCACAAGTCCTACCAGGAGCTCGCGAAGGACCGTCCGGCACCGGAGCTTGCCACCGCGGGCGCCCCGACCGCCTGACGACTCCGCTCACGACGAAGGGTCGCCCGACACGGTGTCGGGCGACCCTTCGTCGCGTGCTGCGGGGCCGGTCACCGCTCGGGTCGCGCCCCGGCGCTCACGCTCTCCCCCCGCCCGACGGCGTCGCTCGCCTCGTCGGGGTCGGCGTCGGTGTCGGGGTCCGCGTCGGACACCAGGAGCTGACCCTCGGCCAGGGACTCCGCGGCGATCTCGTGCTCGACCGAGGTCGCGAGCGGCTTCTCGTGGACGAAGCACAGGGCGATCGCCGCGATGACCGCGAGCGGCACCATGTAGAGGAAGAGCGGCACGAGCGCCTCGTTGTAGGACTCGATCACGAGGGCGCGCACGCCGTCGGGCAGGGACTGGACCAGGTCCGGGGTGAGCGACCCCGTCCCGCCCGCTGACCCCGTGCCCTGCGGGAACTTCTCGGCGATGAGCGAGGTCAGGCGTGAGATGAAGACGCTGCCGACCACGGCCGAGCCCAGCGTGGCACCGACCTGGCGGAAGTAGTTGTTGGCCGCCGTCGCGGTCCCGACCTCGCGCAGCGGGAACGAGTTCTGCACGATCAGCGTGAGGATCTGCATGCTGCTGCCCAGCCCGATCCCGATCACCCCGAGGAACACGCAGATCATGGGGGTCGGGGTGTCAGCCTCGACGGTCGAGAGCAGGGCCAGGCCCACACCCAGGATCAGCGACCCGACGATCGGGAGGACCTTGTACTTCCCGGTCCGCGAGACCATCTGGCCCGTGACGACCGAGGTGACGAGCAGGGATCCCATCATGGGGATCATGAGCAGGCCCGCGACGGTCGCGCTCGCGCCGGTCGCCATCTGCAGGTACGTCGGCATGTAGCCGATCGCGCCGAACATCGCGATGCCGGTCGCGAGCGCTGCGATGGTCGTGACCGTGAAGTTGCGGTCGGCGAACAGGTGCAGCGGGATGATCGGCTCGTCGGCCCGCTTCTCGACGAGCACGAACGCGACGGCCGCCACGACCGCCAGCGCGATGAGCCCGAGGATCGTCGCCGAACCCCACGCGTACTGCGAGCCGCCCCAGGTCCCGACCAGCACGATCGCAGTGGTGGCCACGGCCATGAGGGCCATGCCGAGGTAGTCGTGGCGGACGCGCTCGGTGCTGCGCGCCTTCTTGGGCAGGTGCAGCAGGAAGACCGTCGCGAGAGCCGCGAGGATGCCCAGCGGGATGTTGATCCAGAAGACCCAGCGCCAGCCCGGCCCCTCGGTGAACCACCCACCGAGCAGCGGGCCCGCGACCGAGGAGACCGCGAAGACGGCACCCATGATGCCCATGTACTTGCCACGCTCGCGTGCGGGGATGACGTCGGCGATCGCGGCCTGCGACAGGATCATGAGCCCGCCGCCGCCGAGGCCCTGGACCGTGCGGCCCACGATGAGCAGGTTCATGTCGCCCGCCACGGCACCGATCACGGAGCCGGCCATGAACAGCAGGATCGCCGTCAGCAGCAGGGGCTTGCGCCCCAGGACGTCGGAGACCTTGCCGTAGATCGGCATGGTGATGGTCGACGCGAGGATGAAGGCCGTGATGACCCAGCTCATGTGCTCGACGCCGTTGAGCTCGCCGACGATCGTGGGCAGCGCGCTCGACAGGACCGTCTGGTTGAGGGAGGCGAGCAGCATCGTGACCATGAGGCCCAGGAAGAGCAGGACGATCTTGCGGTCCTTCGTCTCGGGGGCGGGGGCCGCCTGGTCGCTCGGCGCGGGTTCGGTGGGCGCGGCACCTCGGGTGGGCGCCGCGCCCTGGGTGGGTGCCGGCGTGCTGCCGGTTCGGGGGGTGGTGGTCATAGCGTGGCCTCGAAGACTTCTCGGAAGATGGTGATCGCTTCGCTGATCTCGGCCTCGGCGTCGGCGTCGCTCAGGGCGGTGCCGGGGTTGCGCGAGTACGCGAAGCGCATGATGGTGCCGGCGAGCATGAGGAGCGCTCGCGCGGTGTCGGGGCTGTCGGGCAGGCCCAGCGACGCGAGCTCGCTGAACCCCGTCCCGTCCTCGGCCCGGTCGGACAGCAGATCGTTGACGAGCCCCTCGACCTGGGACACGTAACCCATGGCGTGCTTGCGCAGCTCGGGGTGCTCCCGCACGAGCGCCTTGCGCTCGGCGAACGGGACGCCGGGGTGGAGCGTCGAGCGCAGGATCGAGAGCAGGAACCGCACGACCCGCTCGAACGCGGGCCCCTCGGTCTCGGCACGGAAGGCCGCGAGCGCCTCGTCGGAGACGGTCGGGGGCACGAGGCCCAGGATCGCCTCCTCCTTGGTCGTGAAGTAGTTGAAGAAGGTCCGCGGCGAGACTCCCGCCGCGGCGGCGATCTCCTCGACGGTCGCGTGGTGGAGCCCCTTCTCGCGAACCACTGCGGCGGCCGCCTGGTGGATCGTGAGCCAGGTCTCGGCGCGCTTGCGTTCGCGGAGGGACGTCGGAGCGGTCTGCATGACTGCACTGTATGCATGACTGCAAAGATTGCACAACTGCACGTTTGGCCACAGCCCCCGCTGAGTGCGGAGTAGTTGTCGTCGGACGGGCCGATCGGCGACAACTACTCCGCACTCAGCGGGGGAAAGGGCCGACCCCACCGAGCGCACCAGCCCACCCCGGGCAACCATGGACCCATGGCCTCCTCGACGGCGGCGCAGACCGTGAGCGTCGGCGGTCACCGCCTCAAGCTCACCAACCTGGACAAGGTCCTGTACCCCGCCACGGGCACGACCAAGGGCGAGGTCCTGGCCTATCTCGCCGCGGTCGCGGACGTCCTGCTCCCCCACGCCTCGAACCGGCCGGCGACGCGCAAGCGCTGGCCGAACGGCGTCGAGGGGCCCGTGTTCTTCCAGAAGAACCTCGACGCCGGCACGCCCACGTGGGTCCGGCGCCGCACGATCCAGCACAAGCACAGCACCAACGCGTACCCGCTCGTCAACGACCTCGCGACCCTCACGTGGCTCGGGCAGGTCGCCGCCCTGGAGATCCACGTGCCGCAGTGGCAGTTCGGGCGGACCGGGGTCCAGAAGAACCCCGACCGCCTGGTCCTCGACCTCGACCCCGGTGAGGGCGCGGGGCTGCCCGAGTGCGCCGAGGTCGCCCGCCTGGCCCGCGGCGTGCTGCGCGGCATGGGCCTGGACCCCCTGCCCGTGACGAGCGGCTCCAAGGGCATCCACCTGTACGCCGCGCTCGACGGCCGCCAGACGACCGACGAGGTGAGCGCGGTCGCGCACGAGCTCGCCCGCTACCTCGAGGCCGAGCACCCGGACCTCGTCGTGAGCGACATGAAGAAGGCGCTGCGCGGCGGCAAGGTGCTGGTCGACTGGAGCCAGAACAACGGCAACAAGACGACCATCGCGCCCTACTCGCTGCGGGGCCGCGCCCACCCGACCGTCGCGGCACCGCGCACGTGGGACGAGCTCGACGACCCGGACCTCGCGCACCTCGACAAGGACCAGGTCGTGGAACGCGTCCAGACCATGGGCGACCCGCTCGCGGCCCTGACCGCGGGCCACCTGGCCTCGCTCGAACCCACGCCCGAGCGTATGGCGACGTTCGCGCGCAAGGGGGCTGCGCCGTCGGGCGGCGGGAGCACGGACGACGGCGGGCGCGACGCCGCACCAGGAGACCCACCCCGCCGCGACCGCCTCGAGACCTATCGCGCCAAGCGTGACGCCTCCCGGACGCCCGAGCCGGTCCCTGAAGCGGCCCCACCGACGAGCCAGGGCAACTCCTTCGTCATCCAGGAGCATCACGCGCGCCGCCTGCACTGGGACTTCCGCCTGGAGCACGACGGCGTGCTCGTGAGCTGGGCCCTGCCGCGCGGCGAGCCGACCGACCCGCAGCAGAACCACCTGGCGGTCCAGACCGAGGACCACCCGCTCGCGTACGGCTCGTTCGAGGGGACCATCCCGGCGGGCGAGTACGGCGGCGGGGAGGTGACCATCTGGGACGCGGGCACGTACGAGCTCGAGAAATGGCGCGACGACGAGGAGGTCATCGTCACGCTGCACGGCGAGCAGCACGGCACGCGGCGGCTCGCGCTCATCCACACGGGGGGCCATCAGCAGCACGGGTCCTCCGGCACATCAGGCAGAGCCGAGGAGAACAACTGGCTCATCCATCTCATGGCCCCGCGCGACGAGGGGCAGGCGCCACAGCGGGCGACACCGCACACCGCACCGCGCGGCAAGGTGACCGGGCAGCACCCCACCGAGCCCGACGACGAGCCCGCGGGCGCCGCCCTCCCCCGCCCCATGCTCGCGACCGCCGGGACGGTCGAGACGCTCACGGCCGAGGGCGACGCCGACGACTGGGCCTACGAGATGAAGTGGGACGGCTTCCGGGTGATCGCGCAGGTCACCGGCGGCGCTGCGGCGCCCGGCGGCACCTCCGCCCCGAGGGTCCGCCTCGTGAGCCGCAGCGGCAAGGACATGACCGTGACCTATCCCGAGCTCGCGGACCTCGCGGCCCGCGTCCCGCCCGAGGAGCTGCCCGTGGTCGTGGACGGCGAGATCGTGGCGCTCGACGCACGCGGTCGCCCGAGCTTCCGCCGCCTCCAGCACCGCGCGAACCTCACCAGGGCGGGCGACGTCGCGGCGGCACGCGCCAAGGTCGGGGTCGAGCTCATGCTGTTCGACGTCCTGTCCGTCGGCGGTCGCTCGCTCGTCCGACGCACCTACGACGAGCGCCGCGCAATCCTCGAGGACCTGGTCGACGGGTCGGGGATCGTGCACGTGCCACCTGCGTTCGACGGCGACCTCGCGGGGGCTGTCGCGACGAGCAGGCAGCTGGGCCTCGAGGGCGTGGTGGCCAAGCGCCGCACGAGCACGTACACGGCCGGGCGGCGCTCGCGGAGCTGGATCAAGGTCAAGCACTCGCACTCCCAGGAGGTCGTGGTGGTCGGCTGGCGCCCGGGGCACGGTGACAGGTCGCACCTCGTGGGATCGCTGCTGCTCGCGGTGCCCGACGACGTGGGGCTGCGCTACGTGGGCCGCGTCGGGTCGGGTTTCACCGAGAAGGACCGGCGCGACCTCGTGACGCGCCTCGGCCGGATCGAGCGGGTCACGAACCCGGCCCTCGACGTCCCGGCCGCGGACGCCTCGGACGCACGCTGGGTCACGCCGCACCTGGTCGGCGAGGTCGACTACGCGGACTGGACGAGCGCCCCCGAGGGCGACGGCAAGCTGCGGCACGCGGTGTGGCGCGGCTGGCGGCCCGACAAGTCGCCCGAGGACGTGCGCCGGGAGGACTGATCTCTCAGCCTCGCGCGGGGCCCTGGGCGGCGCGCCGGGTGCGCGCCGCGTCGCGGCTGGTCCGCAGGTGCCCGACGGCGAGCCGCGCCGCCTCCTGCCCGTCCCCCGCGCGGATCGCGGCCAGGAGCCCGCGATGCTCGTCGACCATCTCCTGGAGGTCGACGTGCTGCCCGAGCAGCCAGCGCAGGCGGCTCGAGGTGATGGCGCCGATCTCGTCGAGGAGCGGGCTCGCGGCGGTCGTCGCGACGAGCTCGTGGAAGTCGGCGCCGGCGCGGTGGGCGGTCTTCGCGTCGTGCTCGCGCGCGGCCCGGGCCTCGCGGTCGAGGACGGTCTCGAGCGCGGCGAGGTCGTCGGGGGTCCTGCGTTCGGCAGCGAGGCGGAAGGTCAGGGTCTCGAGCGCGGAGCGCACCTCGATGAGGTCCTCGACGTCGGCGTCGGTGAAGGTCCGCACGACGGCCCACGTCCGGGGGCGCGGGGTCACGAGCCCCTCGGAGATGAGGGCCTTGAGGGCGTCTCGGACGGGCACGCGGCTCACGCCGAGCTCAGCCGCGAGGTCACGCTCGACGAGCTTGTCGCCCGGGTCACGGTCGCCGTCGATGATCTGCTCGCGCACGATCCGGGCGACGCGGTCCGCCTCGGGCTCGAACGGCTGGTCTGCGCTCATGCGTCTCATCCTCCCGGAACCCCGCGCAAGAAATGGTATACCATTTCCTCCCAGTGGAGCGCTCCTGGGGGTGAGCCTGCACCGCCCCGTCCAGCACCACCGGAAGTAGGACCTCCCATGCCCCTGTTCCCCGCCGCTCCTCAGGCCGCAGTGACGGTGCTGCGCAACGTCCGCCCCTGGGGCGCCGACCCCGTCGACCTCCACGTCGCGGACGGGCACATCACCCGGGTGACGCCGCACTCCTCCACCGAGGCCGAGGCCCCCCGCGCCGGCACCGCGCCCGTCCCGGGCGAGGTCGACGGGCGCGGCCTCCTGGCCCTGCCCGGGTTCGTCAACGCGCACGCGCACGTCGACAAGAGCTGGTGGGGCAAGCCGTGGGTCAGCTACGGCGGTGAGGCCACCACGCAGGGACGCATCGCGCACGAGCGCGAGCACCGCGACGAGCTCGGCATCCCCGGCGTCGACGTCACGGTCGCGGTCCTGCGCGAGTTCCTGCGGCACGGCACGACCGCGATCCGCACCCACGTCGACGTCGACCTCGGCCTCGGGCTGCGCGGCATCGACGTGGTCCGCGAGTCCCTGTTCGTGCTGGGCGGCGCGGTCGACGCCGAGATCGTCGCGTTCCCCCAGGACGGCGTCCTGCGCCGACCCGGCGTCCTCGAGCTGCTCGACGCCGCGGCAGCCGCCGGGGCCGAGCACATCGGCGGCCTCGACCCCGCCTCGATCGACCGCGACCCCGTGACCCAGCTCGACGGGCTGTTCGAGATCGCCGAGCGCCGCGGCGTGGGCGTCGACGTCCACCTCCACGACGGCGGGGAGCTCGGCGCGTTCCAGATCGAGCTCATGATCGAGCGCACGATCCGCGCGGGCCTGCAGGGCAAGGTCAACGTGGCGCACGGCTTCGCCGTCGGGCAGCTTCCCCCCACCCGCATGGCCGACCTCGTCGAGGCCATGGGCGACGCGGGCATCAGCATGACGACCGTCGCCCCGATCGGTGCGACCCCGCTCCCGCTCGACCTGCTGCGCGAGCACGGCGTCAAGGTGGGCCTGGGCACCGACGGCATCCGCGACCTGTGGGCGCCGTACGGCACGGGCGACCTCCTCGCGCTCACGACCCGCCTGTCCCAGCTCGCGCGCTTCCGCCACGACGAGGACATCGTCCGTGCGGCCCGGCTCGCGACGAGCGACGCCGCGCACTTCGTGGGGCGCCGGGTGCACGACCTCGTCGAGGGCGCGCGCGCCGACGTCGTGCTCGTCGACGCCGAGAACACCATGGACGCGGTCGTCCGGGCGCCGAGCCGTGCGCTCGTCGTGGCCGGCGGCCAGGTCGTGGCCCGCGACGGCGAGGTCCTGGTCTGACCCTCGCGGCCCGACCGGCTCGTCGAGGTAGAGGGCCCACGTCGAGGTAGAGGGCCGGGACCCTCTACCTCGACGTGAGACCTCTCTCTCGACGCGTCCCCTCTCTCGTGACGCACGGTCGGCTGCGCGCCGATGAGTTCTCCGCGGACCGCCGGTCTCTACCGGCGACACCTTGTCCCACCGCCCGGAGCACCGCCCGGCGGCACGTCCGAAGGAGACCGTCATGACCGGAACCCAGATCTTCGTCAACCTGCCCGTGGCAGACCTCGAGAAGTCCAAGGCGTTCTACACGCAGCTCGGGTTCACGATCAACGCGCAGTTCACCGACGAGAACGCGTCGTGCGTGGTCATCAGCGACACGATCTACGTCATGCTCCTGACCCACGAGTTCTTCCGCCGATTCACGCCCAAGGACATCGTCGACGCCCGGATCGCGACCGAGGCCATCAACGCGATCAGCGCCGAGTCCCGCCCGGGCGTCGACGACCTCGCCGACCGCGCGCTCGCCGCGGGCGGGTCGCAGACCAACCCGCCGCAGGACGAGGGCTTCATGTACTCGCGCAGCTTCTCCGACCTCGACGGTCACCTGTGGGAGGTCATGTACATGGACCCGAGCGCGATCGAGGGCTGACCTGCCGGGACACGACGGGCGGCGGCTGCGGGGAATGTCCCGGCGCCGTCGCCCGTTGCCGCCTGCATGCGAGCCATCACCTACTCCCGCTACGGCGGAGCCGACGTCCTCGAGCTCAGCGAGCTCCCCACGCCCAAGGTCGGACCGGACACCGTCCTTGTCCGGGTCAAGGCCACGAGCGTCAACCCCGTGGACTGGAAGGTCCGCCAGGGCTACCTCGACGCGATCATGGACGCGACCTTCCCGGTGGTCCCGGGCTGGGACGTCGCGGGCGTCGTCGAGCAGGTCGGCCTGGACACGCCCGAGCTCTCGGTCGGCGACGAGGTCTTCGGGTACGTGCGCAAGGACGTGGTCTCCGGCGGCACGACCGCCGAGCTCGTCGCGGCCCCGGTCCGCACGCTGGCGCGCAAGCCCGCGGCGTGGACGTGGGAGCAGGCCGCCGGGGCGCCCCTGGCCGGACTCACGGCCCTCCAGACCATCGACCGGACCGGGCTGAGCAGCGGGCAGACCGTGCTCGTGCATGCGGCGGCGGGCGGCGTCGGGTCGATGGCCGTGCAGATCGCGGTCGCCCGCGGCGCCCGGGTCATCGGCACGGCCTCCGAGCGCAACCACGAGTACCTGCGCTCGCTGGGCGCCGAGCCCGTGACCTACGGCGACGGCCTCGCCGAGCGCGTGCGCGCCCTCGCGCCCGAGGGCGTCGACGTCGTGCTCGACTACATCGGTGGCGAAGCACTGGCCACCACGCCCGACGTCCTGCGCGACGGCGGCACGGTCGCCTCGGTCGTCGAGGCCGCGGCCCGCGACGAGCTCGGCGGGCACTACGTCTGGGTCCGCCCCGACGTCGAGGGGCTCACCGAGCTGGCCCGCCTCGCGGACGCCGGACAGCTCACGGTCGACGTCGCCGAGGTCTACGACCTGGCCGACACCGCGAAGGCCCACGAGGCGAGCAGGACCGGGCACGTGCGCGGCAAGGTCGTCATCACGGTCTGAGCCGTCTGCCCCGCTCCCACGGGGCGCGGTTCCCCGCGCGACGCGCTGCGCGTCGCGCACCAGGGGTCCGCGCCCCGCGGCCGGTCGGTGACGTACCGTGAAGCCCATGCCCGCCACCGTCCCCGCCCTCGTCGCCGCCGACTCCGCACGCCTGCGGACCCGCGCCGCACGACATGCCCGCTCGCTCCCCCTGGCCGTCGCGGGGGTCACGACCTGGGTCGTCGCGGGCATGGGGCTGCTCGACAGCAGCTGGCTCTGGCTCGTCATGCTCGTGCCCGCAGCCGGGTTCATCGCGATGTACGTCACGGCCTTCGCCCTCCGGCTGCCCACGGGAGTAGGCGTCGGGAGCGACGGATACGGGATCGCGCTCGTCCTGAGCGCCCTGATCGCCTTCCTCCTCCCCTGGATCCTCTGGACGACGGGCGTGCCCTTCGTCCTGGGCCTCGGGCTCGTCGTCCTGGGGCTACGTGCCTCCGACCGATTCCTGTGGGTCGCCGGGCTCGCGACGATGGCCGCGTCGTTCGGGATCGCGACCCTCTCGTCGCCGCTCTTCTTCCCGCTCTCGACGCCCGGCCTCATGGCGATGATCGCCCTGGGCCTCGCCCTGCTGGCAGCCGCACTGGTGGCCCTGCGCGGTGAGCGCCAGACCCTCGCCGCCGGGGACGGCGCCCTGAGCATCGGCGACCCCGCGACCGACAACCTGCGCGTGCTCGCGGTGCTCGGCGACGCCGACGAGGCCGACCAGCCCGCGCTCGGGCGCCTCACGGGCATCGAGGAGCGCAACCTCGCGGCCCGCCTCCACGACCTCACCGAGGCGAGCCTGGTCCATGCCCGGATCACGAAGAACCGGAACTGGGCACAGATCACCCGCGAAGGCCGCGAAGAGCTGCGGACCCGCCGCGAGGCCCTGCGCGGGGTCGCGGAGCACCGCAAGGCCTGACCTCCGTCCCCAGGGCCGCGCACCCGGGCCGCGTACCGCCGTCGGGCACCTCGCCCGGCGCACCGGCGAGAGCGGTGGCAGGCTGACCCCATGAGGGAGTTCACCGCACAGGACTTCGCCGCGCGCATCGACCGCGCGGCTGCCCAGGCCCGCGACGCCGGCCTCGCCGGGGTGCTCGTCACCCCTGGCCCGGACATGACGTACTTCACGGGGTACACGCCCACGGCCATGACCGAGCGCATCACGCTGCTCGTGGTCCCGGCCGAGGGCGAGGCGTCGATCGTGGTGCCCGTCCTGGAACGGCCGGACCTCGACCGGGCACCCGGCGCAGCCGCCCTGCACGCCACCCCGTGGACCGACGGCGTCGACGAGTACGCGGTCACGGCCGACCTGCTCGACGCGGCCGGGCGCTACGCGATCTCGGACTCTGCGTGGGCCATGCACCTGCTGGGCCTCCAGCGCACCCTGCCGGGCTCGTCGTACTCGGCGATGACGCAGGCCCTGCCCATGCTGCGCGCGGTCAAGGGACCCGACGAGATCGAGCGCCTCGCGGCCGCGGGAGCCGCGAACGACGCGACGTTCGCAGACATCGTCGAGATCCGTTTCAGCGGCCGCCGCGAGCTCGACGTCGCGGCGGACCTCGCAGGCTTCCTGCGCGACCACGGCCACTCACAGGTCGACTTCACGGTCGTCGGCTCGGGCCCCAACGGTGCCAACCCGCACCACGAGGCGGGCGACCGGGTCATCCAGGAGGGCGACATGGTCGTGCTCGACTTCGGCGGCCTCAAGGACGGCTACGGCTCGGACATGACGCGCATGGTGCACGTCGGCGGCGACGTCACGGACCAGCAGCGCGAGGTCTTCGAGATCGTGCGCGCCGCGCAGCAGGCCGGGGTCGACGCGGTCCGACCGGGGGCGACCTGCCAGGACGTCGACCGTGCCGCCCGCGCCGTCATCACCGACGCCGGGTACGGCGAGCAGTTCATCCACCGCACGGGCCACGGGATCGGCCTGACGACGCACGAGCCGCCGTACATGATCGAGGGCGAGGAGCAGCCCATCGTCTCCGGCATGTGCTTCTCGGTCGAGCCCGGGATCTACCTCCCGGGGAACTTCGGGGTCCGCATCGAGGACATCGTGGTCGCGTTCCCGGACGACCTGCCCGACGGCGGCCGTCGCCTCAACAACGCACCGCACGACCTGCACGTGGTCGAGTAGGCGACAGCCCTCAGGCGGCAGGGGCGTCCGCGGCCCCCGCCGCCACGACCTGCTCGTTGCGGATGCCTACCCAGCTCACGAGACCGCCCGCGACGAGCAGCGCGGCCGTGACGATCAGTGCCCGGTGAAACCCGGCGACGTCGAGCACGGGACCGATCACGATCCCCGCGCACGCGATGACCACGAGGCCCGCGATGCGGGAGACCGCATTGTTGACGGCCGACCCGATGCCCGCGTCGGCAGCCGGGATCGACCCCAGGATCGCCGCGGTCAGCGGCGCCACCGTGACCGCGAGCCCCAGGCCGAACAGCAGGATGCCGGGCAGGAGCTGCGTGAAGTAGCTCGCCTCGGCGGTCGTGGTGAGCATGAGCAGGTAGCCGCCGCCCGCGATCAGGGGGCCCACCGTCATGAACAGGCGGGGGCCGTACCGGCCCGCGAGCGCCCCGAAGCGCGAGGACAGGAACAGCATGAGCACGGTCACGGGCAGCAGGGCCAGCCCCGCGAGCGTCGCGCTGTACCCGGCGACCTGCTGCACGAACAGGGTCACGGCGAACCCGCCGAACGCGAGCGCCCCGTAGATCGCGGCGGTCGCGACGTTGCCCGCCGCGAAGTTGCGCACCGAGAACAGGGACAGCGGCAGCATGGGGTCCGGGGCGCGGCGCTCCCAGGCGAGGAACGCCCCGAGCGCCGCGATCCCGGCGACGAGCGGCACCCACACGACCGGGCTCGACCACCCGAACCGCCCGTGCTCGATGAGCGCGAAGACGGGCCCGGCGAGCCCGACGGCCGCGAGCACGGCCCCGCGCACGTCGATCCGACGACCGGTCTCGGTGTCCCCCTCCGCCATCCCGCGCAGGATCCACAGCGTCACGGCCACGGGCAGCAGGTTGATGCCGAACACCCACCGCCAGGACAGGGTGTCCACGAGGACTCCCCCGAGCAGCGGCCCGGCGATCATCGCGGTACCCGTCCACGCGGTCCAGGTGCCGATGGCCTTGGCCTGCGCGGCACCGCTGAACGAGGAGATGATCATCGCGAGCGAGCTCGGCACGAGCAGCGCCCCCGCGATGCCCTGGAGACCGCGCGCGACCACCAGCACGACGCCCGTCGGGGCCAGCGCGCACAGCACCGACGTGACCGCGAACCCGACCAGCCCCCACCACATGACGCGGCGGCGGCCGTGGACGTCGGACAGCGAACCGGCCACGAGGATGAGCGAGCCGAGCGTGATGAGATAGGCGTCGACGACCCACTGCTGGAGCGCGAGCCCGTCGAGCGCTCCTCCGGCCAGGTCCTGCGCGATCGCGGGGAGCGCGACGTTGACCACGGTCCCGTCGAGGAACGAGACGAACGAGGCGAGGATCGCGACGAGCAGCACGCGACGTTGGACGGGGGTCACGCCTTCACGCTAGCCCCGTCCTCGAAGGTCCACCGGGTCGAGGTGTAGTCCTCGCCGCGCCCGTAGGCGTGGATCGTGCGGGGACGGACCTGGAAGACGTGGGCCTCGCCGGCTGCGGGCGCGTCAGCGGGCGACCCCTCGGACGGCGCCTCGCTGTCCCAGAACGAGCCGTCGTGCACCTCGAAGTGCCACTCGTACTTGCACGCCCAGCGGTCGGCCAGGCGTTGCAGGACGTGGTCCTCGGTGATCCGTCGGGCGACCCCGGCGAGCACGACGTCGAGCCCCTCGCTCATGCGGTTGGTCCCCGTGGTCAGCACGCACCCAGGGTTCTGCTCGAGGTTGCGCGCCTTGCGTTCGGTCGGGCCGGTGCAGAAGTGGAGCGCGCCGTCGGCCCAGACGGTGATGAGGGGGGTGACGTGCGGGCTCCCGTCGGGACGGACCGTGGACAGCCAGAAGATCTCGGCTTTCTGGAGCACCGCCAGGGTGTCGGCCCAGGAGGTGGCGGTGGCACCGGGTGAGGAGAAGTCCGTCATCAGCTCTCCCGCGGGACCGCCGTCGGGCGCGGATACCGGGTCCACCTGCGTGCTGGGTTCCGTGGCCATGGGATGTTCCTCCGTCTCTCGGGCGGCTCCGTCGCCGCACCGTCCCTCTGGGACCGGCATGGGCACCCGAACTCATCGGCGAGGCCGGCTCGTCCGTCGGCACGGGCCACGACCCGCGCGGACCCCGGGGACGACCCGGGGCCCGCGCCGTCATCACTCCCCGCAGCCGCACAGGCCCGAGTTGGGCAGCACCATGAAGCACGACGGGCACGGCAGCCCTCGGGGCTCGTCGGCCGTCCCCGCGGTGGCGCGCGACGTCGATCTCGCGACAGCGAGCTCCTCGGGTCCGGCCCCGGTGTAGACGATGCCCTTGAGGAACCACGCCACGGCGACCCCGGCCGCACCCGAGCCGAGCGCCACGTAGGTCATCGAGTTCGGCGTCCAGATGCGGTCGTACGTCTCGCCCGCCGCGATCTCGCGCATCCGAGGACGGTTCTCGACCGGTGCGCCGAACGCCTCCAGCGCGGCGTCGAAGCTGGGGTGGTAGGTCCGCCCCACGCCGTCGATCTCTGCCTGCGACCACTGGCAGACGGGCAGCCGCTCGGGAACCTCACCGTGCGCCGCGAGGATCCTGTCGGCGTCGGTCACCTGCAGGTGCGGGCACACGCGCAGGTGCCGGGTCGCCCCTCCGTGGACGTAGAACAGCTCGGGCGTGGTCGGGACCTCGCCGGAATCGTGCGGGACCATCGTCGGTTCCCCCTTCTGTCGGTGCAAGCATCCTGGCTCTCACCACTGACACGGGGGTGCGCGGGTCCTCCAGGGGCTCGCGCCGGTCACCTGGCCGCGGGGCCGGTGTCAGGCGTTCGGCGCGACCCGGGTCCCCGGCCCGCGACGGCGGACCGCCACGTCGGGCACCACGTCGGGCACCGCGCCGGGCACCGCGCCGGGCATCGCACCGGGCCGCTCCGGCCCGGCGGCTGCGCGAGCCGCGGTTCCCTCCTCACCGGCCGCACCGACCCCTGGGACGGCGCCGTCGACCTCGAACCCGCCGTCGGCGAGCAGGGCGAGGTCGGCCTGGGCGGCCTGGCCCTCGCTCGTGAGGTAGTCGCCCAGGAAGATCGAGCTCACGATCTCCAGGGCGAGGGGTTGGAGCGAGCGCAGGTGCACCTCGCGACCGGCCGCGAGGCGGAGCTCGGCCGCGGGGCACACGAAGCGCACCATCGCGAGGATGCGCAGGCACCGCTGGGGCGTGAGGTCCCACCTCCCCGCGAGGGGGGTGCCGTCGAACGGCACGAGGAAGTTGACGGGCACCGAGTCGGCCCCGAGGTCTCGCAGCGCGAACGCGACGTCGACGAGGTCCTCGTCGCTCTCGCCCATGCCCGCGATGAGCCCCGAGCAGGGCGAGAGCCCGGCGCCCCTCGCCCGTTCGACCGTCTCGACGCGGTCCGCGTACTCGTGCGTCGTGCAGATGTCGGCGTACGTCGCCTCGGACGTGTTGAGGTTGTGGCTGTAGGCGTCGGCTCCGGCGGCGGCGAGCCGCTCGGCCTGGCCGTCGCGGAGCAGGCCGAGGCACGCGCAGACCTCGACGTGCGGGTGCTCACGCTTGATCCCGTCCACCATCGCGGAGACCCGGGCCACGTCACGGTCGCTCGGCCCGCGCCCGCTCGCGACGAGGCAGACGCGGCGCGCACCGCCCGCCACCCCGGCCCGAGCGGCCGCGACCGCGTCGTCGGTGCTCAGCCACGAGTACGTCAGGACCGGGGCCGTGGAGCCGAGGCGCTGCGAGCAGTACGTGCAGTCCTCGGGGCACAGGCCCGACCTCAGGTTGACCAGGTAGTTGAGTCGTACGCGCCGGCCGAACCGGTGGCGCCGCACGCGCCCGGCGGCGGCGACGACGTCGAGCAGGTCGTCGTCGCTCGTCCGCAGGACGGCCACCGCCTCGGCGCGCGTCGGGGCGGCACCGGCGAGGCCGCGGGCGACGAGGGAGTCCAGGAGGTCGCGGACGTCCGCAGGGCCGGTGCCGTCGCGGCCGGGAGAGGGTTTCACGTCCATGATCCTTCTCGTCCTCCCGCTCTCCCTCCCCGGCCAGCCCTGACAAGGCGGACCGCCTTCCCTTGGACCGGACCACAGCCTGTCGTGGGGTTCCTCCAAGGGTTTCGCCCGCGCGTTGGCGACGGCCGCGGAACTCGACACCATACCTAGAGGTAGGTATGGTGTCGGCATGAGCACCACCGACCTCCCGAGCCGCGAACGCCTCGTCCGCGCGGCCCGCGACCTGTTCTGGGCCCAGGGCGTCGAGGGCACGAGCCCGCGCCAGGTCCTCGAGGCGAGCGGCGTGGGCCAGGGCAGCCTCTACCACCACTTCCCCACCAAGCACGACCTCTCGCTCGCCGCGATCAGCGCGACCACCTACGAGGCGCTCGCGTCCGTCGCGGGAGACCTCGAGGACGCCGACCGCTCACCCGCCGAGCGTCTCGTGGCCTACCTCGAACGGCCTCGTCCGGCGCTCGCGGGCTGCAAGGTCGGGCGCCTGACGAGCGACCGGTCGGTCATGTCGGACGAGGAGCTGCGCGGTCCCGTCCGCGACTACTTCGCGGGCCTGGTCGCACGGGTCCAGGCGGTCTTCGAGGAGACCGGCCTGCCCGACGACGCCGCGCACGACCGCGCGTACGCGGCGGTCGCCGTCGTGCAGGGCGGGTACGTGCTCGCGCGGGCCCTCGACGACCCGGCGGCCCTGCGCGCCGCGGTCGAAGGGTTCGTGTCGATGCTCGGACCGGCGCTCGAGGCCGACGCCGTGGTGACCCGATGAGCAACGGGTCACCGGACGACGCCGGGGCAGGGAACGGCGATGCGCGAACGGGCCGACGGACCGGCGGCACCCCGCGCGACGGACTGGACGGCACAGGCGGCGGCACCGACCCCGCACCGACGTTGCGCGAGCGGCTCCGCGCCCTGCCGACCTTCGGTCCGGGCCTGCCGACCCTCGATCCGGACGCGACGCCGTCGGACCCCGTGACGCTGTTCCGTACCTGGATCGAGGAGGCGATCGACGCCCGGGTGCCGCTCCCCCACGCCATGACGCTGGCGACTGCCGGGGCCTCGGGCGAGGTGCACGCGCGCACCGTGATCCTCAAGGACGTCGACCCCTCGGGATGGTGGTTCGCGACCGGCTCGTCGAGCCCCAAGGCCCGCGACCTCGCGGAGAACCCGCACGCCGCCCTCACGTTCCTCTGGCCAGTCCTGGGTCGCCAGGTCCGCGTCACCGGACCCGTGACGCGGCCCGACCCCGCGACGAGCGCGGCGGACTTCCTCGCCCGCTCGGACGGCTCGCGCGCCGCCGCGCTCGTGGGCCACCAGAGCGAGCCCCTCGCGTCCCGGCAGGAGTACTCGGACGCGTTCGCGGGCGCCCTCGCCCGCGTGCAGCGCGACCCGACGCTGGTCGAGCCCGCCTGGACCGCGTACGCGCTCGCGCCCACGACGGTCGAGTTCTGGCAGGCGTCGGACGACCGCGGACAGACCCGGCTGCGCTACCGCGCAGTCGGTCACGACTGGGAGAAGGGGCTGCTCTGGCCATGACGAGGACCACGCAGGACACCAGCACGAGCATCACCGGCACGCGCACCATCTCCGACGCGACGCACGCCGCACGCGCCGACGCGGGTGCCGCGCTGCACCAGCTCGTCGAGGCCGTCCGCACGCTCGACGACGCCTCGCTCCGCTCCCCCAGCGCGCTCGACGGGTGGACCGTCGGGCACGTGCTCTCCCACGTCGCGATGGTCGGCGACGCGCTCGCCCGCCAGGCCGAGCTCGCGGCCCACGGCGAGACGGCCGAGGTCTACGAGGGCGGGGCCGAGGGCCGCGCCGCGGGGATCGAGTCCGGCGCGACCCGCTCGCGCGACGAGCACCTCGACGCGCTCGGGGCCGCAGGAGCGCGGCTCGACGCGGCCTGGGACCTGACGGACCGCACCGGGTGGGACGCCCCGGTGACGTACCGCGACGGGGCGGTCGCCGACGTCCTCGACTGCTGGTGGCGCGAGGTCCGCATCCACGCGACCGACCTCGGCGAGGTCAGTACCGCCCAGGGGCTCACGCCGCCCGCGACCTGGGGGCTCGCCTTCACCGACCACCTGCTCGACTTCCTGAGCCTGCGCCTGGCCGAGCCCGTGCTCGTGGTGCGGGACGAGGACGGGGCGCGCTCCGTCGTCGGGCCCGCGGGCGTGCGGGCCGCGGTCCCCGGGGCCGACGACGCGCTCACGCGCGTAACGGGTTCCGCGGCGGACGTCGCCGCGTGGCTCGCGGGACGCGAGAGCGCCACCACCCCCGTCGCACACCGGGACGGCAGGACCGTGGAGCTGCCTCCGCTCGCGCCCTGGCCGTCGGGAGTCCCCGTGCGCCGCTCAGCAGCGGTCAGGCCCTGACCAGGACCGTCCCGTCCTCGACCGCGACCTCGAAGGTCACCAGCGCCTCGGGCTCCTTGCCGCTCGGGTCGAGACACTCGCCCGTCGTCAGGTTCCACACCTGCTTGTACATGGGCGAGGTGATGGTCGGGGTCTCGCCCGCCGAGCCGACGATCCCGCGCGAGAGCACGTTGGCCCCCGAGTAGGGGTCGCGCTGCTGGACCGCGAACAGCCGGTCGTCGGCCAGACGGAACACCGCGACCTGCGTGCCGTCGACCAGCGCGGCGACGCCGCGCTCGGGCACGAGCCGCTCGAAGGGGCAGACCGTGGTCCATGCCGTCGCGCTCACTTGCGGACCTCCACCGTGCGGGCGATCACCGGGTTGTTGTCGGAGGGCTCGCCGGGGCGAGCCGGCCGGACCTGCCCGCGCACCCCCGTGTAGGCGAGGTCCGGGTCGTGCTGGTCGGGCGCGTTGACGAACGACACGAACCGCGACAGGCGGTCCGGGTCGTCGAGGGTCTGCGCCCACTCGTCGACGTACGACTCGACGTGCCGCGCGACCTCGGCCTCGAGGTCGGCCGCGATGCCCAACGAGTCCTCGACCAGGACCTTGCGCAGCTCGACGATCCCCCCGGGGAAGTCCGCGACCCACGGGGCCGTGCGCTGCAGGCGGTCCGCGGTCCGCACGTAGTACGCGAGGAAGCGGTCGACCACCGCGACGAGCGTCTCGTCGTCGAGGTCCTCCGCGAGCAGCTCGGCGTGCCGGGGCGAGAAGCCGCCGTTGCCGCCCACGTACACGTTCCAGCCCTTCTCGGTCGCGATCACGCCCACGTCCTTGCCGCGCGCCTCGGCGCACTCGCGCGCACAGCCCGAGACACCGATCTTGAACTTGTGCGGCGAGCGCAGCCCCCGGTAGCGGAGCTCGAGACGCACGGCCATGCCCACCGAGTCCTGCACCCCGAACCGGCACCACGAGGAACCCACGCACGACTTCACCGCGCGCAACGACTTGCCGTACGCCTGCCCCGACTCCATGCCCGCGTCGACCAGGCGGCGCCAGATCTCCGGGAGCTGGTCGATCCGCGCCCCGAACAGCCCGATGCGCTGGGCCCCCGTCACGCGCGTGTACAGGCCGAAGTCCTGCGCGACCTGCCCGATCACGATGAGCTTCTCGGGCGTGATCTCCCCCGCCGGGACGCGCGGGACCACCGAGTACGTGCCGTCCTTCTGCAGGTTGGCCAGCGCACGGTCGTTGGTGTCCTGGAGCGCAGCCTGCTCGCCGTCGAGGATGTACCCACCCCACAGCGACGCGAGGATCGAGGCGACGACGGGCTTGCAGACCACGCAGCCGCGGCCCGTGCCGTGCGCCGCGACGATCTGGGTGAAGGTGCGCAGCCCGTCCTGCCGCACGAGCGCGAAGAGCTCGGCGCGGGACATCGTGAAGTGCTCGCACATCGCGTTCGACACCGTGACGCCGGCCGCCTCGAGCGTCGTGTTGACGATCTTGGTGAGCACGGGCACGCACGACCCGCACACGGTCCCGGCCTTGGTGCACGCCTTGACCTCGCCCAGGCTCGAGCAGCCGTGCTCGGTCACCGCCCCGCGGACCGTCCCGGCGGTGACGTTCGCGCACGAGCAGACCACGACGTCGTCGGGCAGGTCGCCGCCGAGCGCCGGGGCGCCGCCCTCCGGGGCGAGGAACGCCGACGGGTCGGCGCCCAGCGAACGCCCCAGCAGGGGGCGCAGCGACGAGTAGAGGGCCGCGTCGCCCACGAACACGCCGCCGAGCAGGGTCCGTGCGTCGTCCGAGACGACGAGCTTGCGGTAGGTCCGCGCGACGGGGTCCGCGAACGTGACCTCGAGCGCGCCGGGCGTGAGCCCGAACACGTCGCCGAAGCTCGCGGCCTCGATGTCGACGCCCTTGAGCTTGGTCCCCTCGGGCGCCGGCGAGTACGTCGAGACTCCACCCAGCAGTCGGTCCACCACGACGTCGGCCATGGCGTTGCCCGGCGCGACCAGGCCCACGCACTGGTCCTCGAACGACGCGCACTCCCCGATGGCCCACACGGCGGGGTCCGAGGTGTGGCACGCCGCACCGACGACGACGCCGCCGCGCTCGCCGATCGCGAGGCCCGCCTCGCGCGCGAGGCGGTCCCGGGGCCGGATGCCGGTCGAGAAGATCACGACGTCGGCGGGGATCCGCGACCCGTCGGACAGGTCCATGCCGCCCACCGCGCCGTCGCCCGCGGCCGTGAGGCCCGTGGCGCCGGTCGTCGTGCGGACGTCGATCCCGCGGTCGGTCACGAGCACGCGCAGCGCCTCGCCGCCCGCGTCGTCGAGCTGGACGCTCATGAGGCGGTCGGCGAACTCCACGACGGTCGCGGCCGCGCCGAGGGTCTGGAGCGCGGCCGCGGCCTCGAGCCCCAGCACGCCGCCCCCGACGACGACGCCGTGCAGCGGACGCCCCAGGCGTGCGGTGCGCAGCCCGACGTACTCGCGCAGCCCCTCCAGGTCCGCCAGGGTGCGGTAGCTGAAGACGCCGGGCAGGTCGGTGCCCTCGGTGCGCGGGGTCCAGGCCCAGGAGCCCGTGGCCAGGACCAGGTGGTCGTAGGCGAGCACGCGCCCGGAGCGGGTCGTGACGGTCTGCGCCTCGCGGTCCACGGCCGCGACCGCGTCGCCCGTGACCAGCTCGGTCCGCGGGTCGTCCCAGACGGCAGGGTCCATCGTCAGGTCGTCGGCCGAGCGTCCCGTGAAGTACTCGGACAGGTGCACGCGGTCGTACGGGGCACGGGCCTCGTCCCCGACGACGGACACGTGCCAAGACCCCTCGGGAGAGCGTGCGATCATCTGGCTCACGAACCGGTGGGCGACCATGCCGGCGCCGACCACCACGACGCGGCCGGGGGTGGGAGTGCTCATGTGGGGGCCTCACGAGAAGGGTCGGGCGGAGGGGCGAGTCGGGCCGCGGGGGGCGAGTGCGACCGTCGTGACCATCCTGGCGCATAGATACGAGGTTTCTGGTCAAAACACCAGATCAGCGCGTCGCGGGGACCTAGGACGGGACGTCCAGGGACCTTGGTCCCGAAAAAGTGTGACGCACGACCGTGATGGACGGCACAGCATGTGCACTCCTTCACAAGCGTAAAATCGAGCGGTGGCGACTAAGAAGACAACGGGTCAGAACACCATCGACGTAGCCCTCATCGGCGGCGGCATCATGAGTGCGACCCTCGGCGCCCTCCTGAAGCTCCTCGAGCCCACGTGGACCATCAAGGTCTTCGAGCGCCTCGACGCGGTAGCCCAGGAGTCCTCCAACCCGTGGAACAACGCTGGCACCGGCCACGCTGCGCTCTGCGAGCTGAACTACACCCCCGAGAAGGCCGACGGCACCGTCGAGATCTCCAAGGCTGTCGCGATCAACGAGCAGTTCGAGGTGTCGCGCGAGTTCTGGCACCACCTGCTCACCGGGGGCCACCTGCCCGAGCCCGCGAGCTTCATCAGCCACACCCCGCACATGACGTTCGTGCGCGGTGCGGCCAACGTGGACTACCTCAAGCGCCGCTTCACCGCGCTGAGCGCCCACCCGCTGTTCAGCGAGCTCGAGTTCACCGACGACCCCGCGGTCATCGCGCAGTGGGCACCCCTGCTGGTCCTCGACCGGGACGGCGACGAGGCCGTCGCCGCGACCCGCGCGACGAGCGGCACGGACGTCGACTTCGGAGCGCTCACCTCGCAGCTCTTCGACTTCCTCACGGCCCACGACGTCGAGCTCAACCTCCAGCACGAGGTCAACCGCCTCAAGAAGCGCAAGGACGGCACCTGGGACGTCACCGTCAAGGACGTGTCCTGGAACGCCACGCAGGGGCCGCGCACCGTCAACGCCCGCTTCGTGTTCGTCGGCGCGGGCGGCGGCGCGCTGCCGCTGCTGCAGAAGGCCGGCATCAAAGAGGCCAAGGGCTACGGCGGCTTCCCCATCAGCGGCGAGTTCCTGCGCACCGACAACCCGGAGATCGTCGCCCAGCACCAGGCCAAGGTGTACGGCAAGGCCGACGTCGGATCGCCGCCCATGTCCGTCCCGCACCTCGACACGCGCGTCGTCGACGGCAAGACCTACCTGATGTTCGGCCCCTACGCCGGGTTCAGCCCCAAGTACCTCAAGAAGGGCTCGCTGCTCGACCTCTTCACGTCGCTGCGGACCCACAACATCGGGTCCATGCTCGGCGCGGGCCTCAAGAACATCGACCTCACGCAGTACCTGGTCGGCCAGCTCGTCGCGAGCCCCGAGGCCAAGTTCACGGCGCTCCAGGCCTTCATGCCCACGGCCCACCCCAAGGACTGGGAGAAGATCACCGCGGGCCAGCGCGTCCAGGTCATCAAGAAGGACCCGGTCAAGGGCGGCGTGCTCGAGTTCGGCACCGAGGTCATCGCGGCCGCGGACGGCTCGATCGCCGGCCTGCTCGGCGCCTCGCCGGGTGCCTCGACCGCCGTCCCCGCGATGATCGACGTCCTCGAGCGCTGCTTCCCGCAGCAGTTCGCGACGTGGCGTCCCGCGCTCGGAGCCATGATCCCGAGCCTCGGCCAGGCCACGTGGGAGGCGACCGAGCTCGACTCGCTCTCCGCCTCCGCAGGCCCCTCGGAGGAGGCGGTCGGCGCCCGCTGACCCCGCCTGCGCGACGCACCGACGCCCCGGTCTCCTTCGTGGAGACCGGGGCGTCGTGCTGTGCCCGTGGCCCCGTGGGACGCAGCCCGTGGCCGGTGTGACGCGGGACCGGGCCGGTGGGACGCGGGACGCCCGCGTAGTCCACGGGCCGCACACGTCTGCCCCTGCTACTGCCGCGCCTCCGCGAGCACCTCCTCGACCGTGTTCCAGAAGTCGACGCGGGCCTGGTGCGTCGCCGCGGGGGTCGCGTCGGGCTCGTTCAGGCCCAGGGGGAGGTAGGGCGCGTACGTGATGAAGTGCCCCGCATCCTCCTGGACGAGCGAACGGACCTGCTCCGGATCGCTGAACCGGGGCGTCATCTCGGCAAGAAGGTCGCAGGCCACCCACACCGGGTCGGCCGTCCCGCACGCGAGGACGACCGGCCCGGCGATCTCCTCGACGGCGACCTTCGTCTCCGGGCTCATCGGAGCCCGCGTGTACTGTGCACACGGCAGCCCGGCCCCCGCCACGGTCCAGGCTGGTCGTGTCGCGTCCGGGTAGCCGCAGAACACGATGCCCGACCCCGTCGGGGCGAACGCGCCGTACACCTCGTCGGGGCGGTTGGCCGCGAGCCACAAGGCCATCTCGCCTCCCCGTGAGACCCCGAACGTGAAGACGCGCTCGGTGTCGACCCCCGGCTGGTCGTGGAGCCAGGCGAGTCCGGTGAGGAAGGTCTCGACCGGTACGTCCGCGAGCGCGGGCGGCTGCCCCGGGCTCTTGAAGTAGCTGATCGCCAGCGCCGGATACCCGAGCTCGGCGAGCCACGTGGCGGTGGCTCGGGCGAGGCCCAGCCCCCCGTCGGAGCCGCTGAACACGAGCACGGCCGGCAACGAGGCGTCGGCCGAGAGCCCGTCCGGTGTCGCGTACGCGGCGACCATGCCACCGTCGGACACGTCGCGGACCTCGACGTCCGCCCCGTACCCGGTCCGCTCGACGACCGTCTCGGCCAGCGCTTCGCCGTCAGCGCTCACCGACAGCGTCACCGAGTGGTCCGCACCTCCTGACCCCACTCCGGGCAGGTTGCCCGCCATCGACCAGAACGGCCCCATGGCGTCAGGAGTCGTCCACGAGCCCTCGGTGGGGGCGTCCCTCGCGAGATCGACGCGCCCCTCGTCGTCAGCGGTGAACAGTGCGCGCGACGACATCGCGCTCCCGTCGAGCTCCGTCGTCGCGACCAGCCGCACCTCGCGCCCCGCGCCGAGCCCAGTCAGCGTGATCGCGAGCGGGTCGAAGGCCCCGTCCTGCTCGACGACCTCGATCGCCGGCTCGGGTTCGGGAGGCGCAGAGCATGCCGCGACGACCAGCGACGAAGCGGTCAGCAGGAGGGCAACGGCAGGGACATGGTCACGTCGTCGGGAGGCCATGGGTATATGTTCCCGTACCTCACCAATCCGGCACAACCCGGCACGCCGGGCCGGTGGCTCACCCCTCGATCCGCCTCGAGGACCTACTCCTGGCGCGCCTGCGCGAGCACTGCGTCGACCGCATCCCAGAAGTCGACGCGGGCCTGGTGGGTCGCCGCAGGGGTGGCACCGGGCTCGTCGAGACCCCACGGGACGTAGGGAGGTGCGGTGACGAGGTGCCCCGCCCCGCGCTGAACGATCGCGTGCACGCGCTCGGGATCGTCGAACCGAGACGCCATCTCGTCGAGCAGGTCGCAGGACCGCCACACGGCATCGGCACTCCCGCACGCGAGGACCACAGGCCCCGAGACCTCCTCGACCGGGACCTGCACCGCGGTGTTCGAGCCCATCGGTTCGTTCATCGGCAGGCAGGGCATCGGGGAGCCTTCGAAGGTCCAGGCCGACTTCCGCGCGTCCGGGATCCCGCAGACGAGGTACCCCGCTCCGACGGGGGCGAACGCGCCGTAGACCTGCTCCGGGCGGTTCGCCGCGAGCCACAGCGCCATCTCTCCCCCACGCGACGTCCCGAACGCGAAGACCCGCTCCGTGTCGACACCTGGCTGCGCACGCAACCACTCGAGTCCGGTGAGGAACGTCTCGACCGGGACCTCGGTGAGCGTCGACGGCTGCCCCGGGCTCTTGAAGTAGCTCACCGCCAGGGCGGGGTAGCCGAGCGCCGCGATCGAGTCCGCCGATGCACGCGCGGCGTCGAGTCCGCCCTCCGATCCCCCGAACACGAGGACGGCGGGCAACGGCTCGTCGGTCGAGAGGTCCGAGGGCGCCGCGTAGTAGGCGATCAGGCCGTCGTCGCCGACCTCCCTGAACCTGGCGTCGGTCAGTGCGCCACGCCGCTCGACGACGACATGGGTCAGCTCCTCGTCGCCCGCGCTCACGGTGAGCCGGACCTGATGGTCGGCCCGCCGTTCGAAGACCGCCGACGGCGGCCCGACCATCGACCAGAACGGTCCCATCGCATCGGGCGTCGTCCACGACCCGTCGGTCGGTGCGACGTCCGCGAGGTCCACCCGTCCCTCGTCGTCCGCGATGAACGTGGCGTGCGACGAGTAGGCGGACCCGCCGATGCCGGCCGTCGCCTCGAGCCGCACCTCCTGCCCTGCCCCGAGCCCGGTCAGCGTGATCGCGAGCGGGTCGAAAGCTCCCTCCTGGGCCACGACCTCGATCGCCGGTTCCTGCACGGGAGGCGCAGAGCACGCCGCGATCACCAGCAACGGAGCGGTCAGCAGGAGGGCGACAGCGGGGACAGGATCACGTCGTCGGGAGGCCATGCGCGGATACTCCCGCACCCGCCCGTTCTGAGACAACCGTGCCGCGCCGTGGTCGCGCGACCACTGCCGGGACCTGTCAGATCGAGAGAGCACTCGAGCCCTCGCTGGTTCTGACAGGTCGGCGCGCGATCCTCCCCTGTCAGAGCGAGCGAGGCCTCGAGGTCACGCTCGTTCTGACAACACGCGGCGTGGTCGGCGCCGCCGCCCTCGGGGTCCACGTCCAGCCGTCGTCCGTCCCCGCAGGGAACCGACCACCTGCCGGCGGGCGCCGCAGCGCCATCACCACGAGCGGCGCCACGAGCGCCGCGACCACGACCAGCCTCATCACGAGCTCCACGATGTCCATGCGTCCAGCCTGGTCCGGCGTCGCGCCCCGCACGAGTGGCAGGAGAGACAGGTGTCGACAAGATCCTGCCACGGGCGTAGCGTCGAAGGATGTTGCGCACAGTGGCGGCCGTCGTCGCCGACGGACTGGCCCCGTTCGAGTTCGGCGTCGTGTGCGAGGTGTTCGGCCTCGACCGCACGGACGACGGCGTCCCCCGGGTCGACTTCCGCGTCTGTGGCCCGGTCGCGGGAGCGCCCGTCCGTACCAGCATGGGTGCCTCCCTGGTCCCTGACCACGGGCTCGACGCGCTCGAGGACGCCGACCTGGTCGCGATCCCCGCGCTCACGATCCGCGACGAGTACCCGCCCGAGATCGTCGACGCCCTGCGCGCGGCCCACGCCCGCGGCGCGGTCCTGCTGAGCGTCTGCTCGGGCGCGTTCCTGCTCGCCGCGGCGGGGCTCGTCGACGGGCGCCGCATCACGACGCACTGGCGCCACGCGGAGGACCTCACGTCGCGGTTCCCGCAGGTCGACGTGGACCCGGACGTCCTGTTCGTCGACGACGGCGACATCATCACGAGCGCAGGGACGGCCGCCGGGATCGACGCGTGCCTGCACATCGTGCGCAAGGAGTTCGGCAGCGCGGCGGCCAACGCGATCGCGCGCCGCATGGTCGTCCCGCCCCAGCGCGACGGCGGGCAGCGCCAGTACATCGACCGCCCCGTGCCGGTGTGCGAGGAGCAGAGCATCCGCGAGGTGCTCGCCTGGATGAGCGATCACCTCGACGAGCCTCAGACCGTCGAGGACCTCGCGCGGCGCGCACACCTGTCGACGCGCACGTTCGCGCGCACGTTCGTCGCCGAGACGGGCACCACTCCCATGCAGTGGCTCGCGACCCAGCGCGTGCACCACGCCCGGACCCTGCTCGAGGAGTCGGGCCTCGACCTCGAGGAGATCGCGCGGCTGTGCGGGTTCGGGTCGGCCGCGCTGCTGCGGCACCACTTCCGCCGCGCGGTCGGCGTCCCGCCCACGGACTACCGGCAGACGTTCCGGCACGCGTCCTGAGCAGCATCGGGCGACGCGCGCGCCCGGGGTGCGCTCCGCCGTCGGGCCGTGTCCCACGTTGCACGACGGCGGCGCGCACCTAGGGTCGAGAGAGTCAGGTCCCGTCCGACGTGAGGTGCCCCATGACCGTCCCCGCTCCCCAGCCCCCCGTCCGGCCCGGACCGGACGACGCGACACGAGCATCTGGAGACGGCCTGCCGGGCGACCTGCCGACCGTGACGGTGCTCGGCACCGGCACCATGGGCACCGGGGTGGCGCACTCGCTGCTGCGGGCGGGCTTCGAGGTCACGGTGTGGAACAGGACCGCGTCGCGTGCGGCGCCGCTCGCCGACGCCGGGGCGCGCGTCGCCCCGACCTCGGCGCAAGCCGTGCACGGGGCCGATGTCGTCCTGAGCGTGCTGTTCGACGGCGCCGCCGTCCTCGACGTGCTCGACACGGCGGGCCCCTCGGTCGGCACGGGCGGGGTGTGGGTCCAGGCGTCGACCGTCGGGCGCGAGGGCACGGCCCGGATCGTCGAGCGCGCCCGGCAGCTCGGCGTGACCCTCGTCGAGGCCAACCTGCTCGGCACCAGGCAGCCGGCGGAGGACGGACAGCTCACGGTGCTCGCCGCCGGCGACCCCGACGTCCTGGCCGGGATCTCCCCCGTGCTCGACGCGATCTCCGCGAAGGTCGTGGTCGCCGGCACCGAGGTGGGACAGGGCACGGCCCTCAAGCTCGCGTGCAACGCCTGGCTCGCGGCGATCACGGCCGCGACGGCCCAGTCGATCGCGCTCGCCCGCGCCGAGGGCATCGACCCGCACCTGTTCCTCGACGCCATCGCCGACGGCGCCTCCGACTCCCCCTACGCCCACCTCAAGGGCACCGAGATGCTCACGGGCGTCTTCACCCCGCAGTTCGCGCTCGACGGGCTGCGCAAGGACATCGGGCTCATCTCGGAAGCCGCCGAGAACGCCGGGCTGGACCCCGCGCTGCTCGACGCACTGTCGAACCTGTACGCGAGCGCGGCCGCGCGCGGGCACGGGGGCGACGACATCGCCGCGGTGTACGTGGCGTTCGGCGCTCCCTCCGGGCGCTCGGAGCAGGACGAGACCGCGTAGGTCAGGCCGCTGCGCGCCCGTGCCGCCAGTACCCGATGAAGTCGACGTCGGCCTTGGGGACGCCGCGCTCGTTCACGAGGTGCCGTCGCGCCCCGGTGACCAGGCCCGACTCCCCCACGACGTAGGCGTAGACCTCCCCGGGCGGCAGGTCGGCCCTGGTCAGCGCGTCGAGCGCCAGACGCCCGGGGACCTGGTGCGGGTCGCCGCCGCACTCGTCGCGCGCGACCCACCGGAGCTCGACCCCGGCCGGGACACGGAAGTCCTGGGCGTCGGCCGCGAGCGGGAGCTCGACGATCGCGAGCCCGCGCGCGTCGTCGGGCAGCGAGGCGCAGATGCCCGCGACCGCGGGCAGACCCGTCTCGTCCGCGACGAGCAGCGTCCAGTCGTGCGGGGCGCGCGGGTTGTAGCCGACACCCTGGTCGAGGATCCCGACGGGGTGGCCCGCGCTCGCACCGAGCGCGAACGCCGACGCGGGGCCTCCGTCCTCGTGCGCGACGAAGTCGATGTCGAGCTCGCGCTCGGCGGGACGCACGTCCCGGACGGTGTAGTTGCGGACCCAGGGCCGCCGCGCCCTGGGAGTCGCGAGGTACTGCACGTACCAGAGCCCCGACGTGGCCGTGGGCAGGCGCAGGGACTCCTGGTCCTCTCGCGGCAGGAAGAGGCGGAACCACTGGTCGAACCCCATGGGGTCGAACTGCGCGATACCCTCGCCCCCGACGGTGACGCGCACGATCGACGGGCTGACCCGCCGCGACCTCACCACCTCGGCGGCGATGACCTGCACCACGGACGGCTTGACCATCTGAAACCCGGCCACGAGACTCCTTCGATCGAAAGAAGGCCAGGCTAACCTAAGCCAGTCGTAGAGCGCCGAGAACGCCCACCCAGCGGCCTCCCCGACCCGCCGCACGGCCCAACCCGCACCGGACCTTCGTCCTTCCTCCACCCTGATCCGGATGTCACACGTAGACTCGGGCCATCTGTACAACGGGCATCTCGCTCACCACCGCGGCTGGGAAGTCGACACCAGCCCTGTGAGGGACGTATGACCGACACTGCAGTCCGCCCCGGATTCCGCCCGACGAAGCCGCGCACCAGCGACGGGACGAGCGTCACCAGCACCTACACCGAGCTCTCCAAGCGCATCCGTGAGGCCGGGCTCCTCGAGCGGACCCACGGCTACTACGGCTGGGTCGCCGCGATCCTCACGGTCGCGCTCGGCGGCGCCGTCGCCGGCTTCGTGCTCCTGGGCGACTCGTGGTTCCAGCTCCTCATCGCGGGCGCGCTGGGGCTGATCCTCACGCAGTTCGCGTTCCTCTCGCACGAGGCCGCGCACCGCACGATCCTCACGTCGGGACCCGCGAACGACCGCGTCGGGCGGTTCCTGGCCAACGGCGTCGTCGGCATCAGCTACTCGTGGTGGATGAACAAGCACACACGCCACCACGCGAACCCGAACCGCGTCGGCAAGGACCCGGACATCGAGACCGACACCATCTCGTTCCTCGAGGAGAGCGCGGCCGAGCAGAAGGGCTTCCTCGCCCTCATCACGCGCCACCAGGGCTGGCTGTTCTTCCCGCTGCTGACGCTCGAGGGCATCAACCTGCACATGATCTCGATCCGCTCGCTGCTGTCGTCCGCGAAGAGCCGGGCACGGACGCTCGAGCTCGTGACCATCGCCGTGCGCCTCACGCTCTACGTGGGCGTCGTCCTCTGGTTCCTGCCGCTGGGCATGGCGTTCGCGTTCCTTGGTGTACAACTCGCAGTGTTCGGCGTGTACATGGGTGCGTCCTTCGCGCCCAACCACAAGGGCATGGCGATCATCCCCGCGGACAGCAAGCTCGACTTCCTGTCCAAGCAGGTCCTGACCTCGCGCAACATCACGGGCGGGCGTGTCATGAACGTCCTCATGGGCGGTCTCAACTACCAGATCGAGCACCACCTGTTCCCGAGCATGCCCCGCCCCCACCTCGCCAAGGCCCGCCTCATGGTCCGTGAGCACTGCGCACGACTGGGCATGCCGTACACGGAGACCAACCTGCTCGCGTCGTACGCGATCGTGGTCCGCTACCTCAACCGGGTGGGCCTCGCGGCGCGCGACCCGTTCGACTGCCCGATGTTCAACCAGCTCCGCAAGGTCTGAGCCTCCTCACCCCTCGCCCTCGCTCGTGTCAGAACCAACGAGCCCTCGAGCTCACGCCGGTTCTGACACGTCGGGTCCGGCGCGGTCCACCGCCCGCACCGGCTGGCGCAGCACCGTCCGCAGCTTGTCGGGTGCAGTCCGGCGCACGTCGCTCAGGTAGATCTCGTGGTGCGGGCCGTCGAACGTCAGCCCGTGCTCGGGCAGGTACTCGTCGTGCAGGCGGGCGAGCGTCGGCGCCTCGTCGTCGTAGGACCCGACGTGCAGGACCTGCACCGCGTCCCCCTCGTCGTACGTCGCGAAGCGCACCCGGTCGAGCGCGGGCAGCCCCTTCTTGCGGGTCGTCGCCTCGGCCACGTCGGCCACGAACGCGTCGGTGAGCCAGTCGGGTTGCAGCACCATGAGGGTCCAGCTCCACGCGTCCTTGTCGCGGCGCACGAACGAGGCCGGATCCTCAGCGGTCCACAGCCCTTCGAGCGGCCCGACGACGTAGTCCCTGCCCAGGTCCTTCTTGCTCGCGAACTTCACGGCGTACGAGAGCGAGAACAACGCCTCGACCGCCTGCGCGTACGCCGGAGCCGTGTTCGGGTCGCCCTCGCCGTCGATCTGCAGGTACGCGAGCGGCGGCACGACGACCCGCGTGAACTCGCGGGGCGGCGCGTACAGCTCTCGGTGCACCGTGCGCAGGTCGACCTTGTCCATGGGGTCCTCCGGGTTCACGAACGACGGGTCGCGGGCGGAACGCACCCACGAGTGCTCGGGACCATGCTCGCCCGGCCCCACGGGGCGGGCGACCCGAACGCGCCCGGTGCGCGGCGCCGTCGGGCCGGGACGACGAGGAGGTGAGCCACGTCGCTCTGCCTGACGACGTCGCCCACCTCCTCAGCCTCCCTCGCCCCGCGCGGGTTCGCACTCCCGCGCCGGGCCTCAGAGCGCCTGGATGATGTTCTCCACCTGGTCCTTGGCGTCTCCGAAGAGCATCGCGGTGTTGTCCTTGAAGAACAGCGGGTTCTGGACCCCCGCGTACCCCGTGGCCATCGACCGCTTGAAGACGATCACCTGCTTCGCGTTCCAGACCTCCAGCACGGGCATGCCCGCGATCGGGGACCCGGGATCGTCGAGGGCCGCCGGGTTGACCGTGTCGTTGGCGCCGATGACGAGCACGACGTCGGTGTCCGGCAGGTCACCGTTGATCTCGTCCATCTCGAGGACGATGTCGTAGGGCACCTTGGCCTCGGCGAGCAGGACGTTCATGTGCCCGGGCAGGCGCCCCGCGACGGGGTGCACGCCGAACCGGACCTCGATGCCGCGCTCGCGCAGCCGGCGCACCAGGTCCGCGACGGGGTACTGCGCCTTGGCGACCGCCATGCCGTAGCCGGGCGTGACCACGACCGAGCGGGCGTGCTTGAGCAGGTCCGCGACCTCGGCCGCCTGGATCTCGTGGTGCTCGCCGTAGTCCTGGTCCGAGGCCACGACCGTGCCGCCCTCGGCCCCGAAGCCGCCCAGGATGACGCTCACGAACGAGCGGTTCATGGCCTTGCACATGATGTAGGACAGGATCGCACCCGAGGACCCGACGAGAGCACCGGTGATGATGAGCAGGTCGTTGCTGAGCATGAAGCCCGCCGCGGCCGCGGCCCACCCGGAGTACGAGTTGAGCATCGAGACGACGACCGGCATGTCGCCGCCGCCGATCGAGGCGACCAGGTGCCAGCCGAGCGCGAGCGCGACGACCGTCATGAGGATCAACGGCAGCAGACCGTGGCCCGCGATGAACCAGGCCATGAGGCCGCCCGAGGCGACGAGCGCCCCGAGGTTCCACCAGTTGCGCCCCGGCAGCATGAGCGGGTTCGACCGGATGCGCGCCGACAGCTTGAGGTAGGCCACGATCGAACCCGTGAACGTCACGGCCCCGATGAGCACCCCGAGGAAGACCTCGACCAGGTGCACCACGTCGCCCTGCTCGGTCAGGTACGAGTTGAAGCCGACGAGGACCGCGGAGAGGCCCACGAAGCTGTGCAGGAGCGCGATCATCTCGGGCATCTGCGTCATCTCGACGCTGCGCGCACGCCACGTCCCGACGACCGCGCCGATCAGGAACACCATGGCGATGAGCAGCAGCGTCACCATGACGGGACGCTCGCTGTCCTGCAGCGCGAGCGCGACCGTGGCCACGAGGGCGAGCCCCATGCCCGTCATGCCGAGCAGGCTGCCGCGACGAGCGGTCTCCTGCGTGGACAGGCCCGCGAGGCTGAGGATGAACAGGACGGCTGCGATGACGTAAGCAGCCTGGACCAGGGAGGTCAGCACGGGTCAGGCCTCCTTCCGGAACATGCCGATCATGCGGTAGGCCACGAGGAACCCACCGAAGATGTTGACGGAGGCCAGGGCGGCCGCGACGAAGGCGATCGTGGTGACCACCCAGCTCGAGTCGCCGATCTGCAGGAGCGCGCCGACCAGGATGATCCCGGAGATCGCGTTCGTCTGGGCCATGAGGGGGGTGTGCAGCGAGTGGCTCACGTTCGAGATGACGTAGTAGCCCACGACCACCGCGAGCGCGAACACCGTGAAGTGCCCCACGAACGCGGGCGGCGAGAACGTGATGGCGAGCGCTGCCAGGACTGCGGCCAGGGCGTACCCGACCGCCCGGCGGGTGCCGCGCCGTCGGGCGTCGTCGAGGGCGGTCGCCGCGTCGAGCGCGGCCTGGGCCTCGTCCACCACGGGCGCTGCCGGGGCCACGGGGGCTGCGGCCGAGACCGCGACCGGGGGCGGCGGCCACAGGACCTCGCCCGCCCGCGCGACCGTCATGCCGCGCAGCACCTCGTCGTCCAGGTCGAGCACGACCTGTCCGTCGTTGCCCGGGGTCAGCAGCTTGAGCAGGTTGACGATGTTCGTGCCCACGAGCTGCGACGTGTGCTTGGGCATGCGGCTCGTGAGGTCCGTGTACCCGAGGATCACGACGCCGTTCTCGGTGACGACGCGCTCCCCCGGCACCGTGAGCTCGCAGTTCCCGCCGCCCGAGGCCGCGAGGTCCACGATCACGCTGCCGGGGCGCATCGCGGCGACCATCTCGGCGCTGATGGTGCGCGGCGCGCGACCCCGCACGAGTGCCGTGGTGATGACGATGTCGGCGCGCGCCGTCTCGGCCGCGTACATCTCCGCGGTGAGGCGCTCCTGCTCGGCCGTCAGCGCGCTCGCGTAGCCGTCGGTGCTGACCTCCTGGCGTGCGCCCTCGGCCTGGACGAACTCGGCACCCATCGATTCGATCTGCTCGCCGACCTCGGGACGCACGTCGAACGCGCGCACCTGCGCGCCGAGGCTCGCGGCCGTGCCGATCGCTGCGAGACCCGCGACGCCCGCACCGATCACGAACACGGTCGCCGGGGCCGTCTTGCCCGCCGCGGTCACCTGGCCTGCGAACATGCCGCCGTACTCCTCGGCCGACTCGATCACCGCGCGGTAGCCCGCGACGTTCGACATCGCGCTGAGCACGTCGAGCGACTGGGCGCGCGAGATGCGCGGCACGGCGTCGAGGGCCAGGGCCGTGACGCCGTGGTCCGCGAGCTGCTGCACGAGGGCCTCGTTCGCACCGGGGGCCAGCATGGCGACCAGGGTCGCGCCCTCGCTCAGCGCCGCGACCTGCTCGGCCGACGGGGCGTTGACGGCCGTGACGACGTCCGCTCCCCACGCCTGCGCGGCGTCGCCCAGGCTCGCGCCTGCCTCCGAGTACGCCTCGTCGGGGTAGCTCGCGCGCTCACCGGCGCCGCGCTCGACCACGACGTCGTACCCGAGGCCCACGAGCTGGGCCACCGTACGGGGCGTCGCGGCGACGAGCCGCTCGCCGGGACGGGTCTCTCTGGGCACGCCGATGCGCATGCTGACCTCCTTGCTCGGATGGTTGCACGGTATCGGTACGGCAAAGAAAGCGCCGCAAGGCACGCATCGTGGACGAATGTCGTCCACGCGGATCGCGGTCCGGGAGGCGAGACGGGTGGTCCGGTCCGAGACGGGCGAGTGCGCCGGCGGCGCGGAGACCCGTCTCGGACGGAAGCGCCCGTCTCACCTGCGCCGCAGCCGTCCCCCGCCCGACGGCGCCAATCACCTGGCATCTGCCACGCGCCGCTGGCTAGGGTCGCGCCATGAGTGCTTCCGGACCTCCCGACGCCCGCGGGCGACTCGTCGAGGACCCGTTCGACCATCGCGTCACGGCGTCCGGGACCGTCCTGGCCTACCGAGGCGGCCGGCTCGTCGCGACGATCTCCGGCGCCCGGGCGGCGCGACTGATCGCCGCTCTGGAGACCGCCGACGAGGACCGGACGCAGCACCTGCTGGCGCGGGCCACCGGGAACTACCGTCGGGGCAACGAACGGCGGTGACCCGTCGGGGCGCGCATCCGACCTTCCCCGCCCATCCTATGACGTACGCCACATTCGCCCCCTGACGGGCGAAAACCACCCCGGACAACGACGAAGGCCGCCTCCCTCGCGGGAGACGGCCTTCGTGTCGGGTGGAGCTGAGGGGACTCGAACCCCTGACCCCCTGCATGCCATGCAGGTGCGCTACCAGCTGCGCCACAGCCCCAGAACCATTGCTGGCCCCGTGCTTCCGTGAGGTTTTCCCCCTCGGAAGCATCGCTAGTTTATGCCGAAGTCGGCTGGAAAATCCAATCGGGTCCAGACGCCCACTCGTCGAGCGAGAAGTCCGCTCCGACGTTGTGCGCGACGAGCCTCCACGCGGGGTGCGCGTTGGCGCCCGAGCGCTGGAGCTGGGACCAGTGGACGTTGTTCAGCCCGGAGATCCCCCGCCATCCCGACGGGTCCAGCCCGAGCATCGCGGTGATCGCGAGCGTGATCGCCGCACCGTGCGAGACGACCACGAGCGTGTCCTTCTCGTCCAGGGCATCGGCGTGCTCGGTCACGGCCTCGACCATGCGGGCCGCGACGTCGGCCCGTGACTCGGCGCCCGCACGTGCGGGCTCCTCGCCACGGCGCCACGCCGCGTACTCGTCGGGCCAGCGCTCGGCGAGCTCGACGCCCGTCATGCCCTCCCACTCGCCGAACCCGCGCTCGCGCAGACGCTCGTCGAGCGAGACGGGCAGGCCCGTCGCCTTCCCGTAGTACGTGGCGGTCTCTGCCGCACGCGTCAGGTCCGACGCGACGACGACCGTCGCGGCGTGCGCGGCCGCGAGCGACCGGGCCCCCTGCTCGGCCTGCCAGTGGCCGACCGCGTCCAGCGGGATGTCGACCTGCCCCTGGAGGCGCATGGCCGCGTTGTACTCGGTGCGCCCGTGACGCAGGAAGACGACGGTGCGAGCGCTCACGCCTGCGGGTCCTCCGCGAGGTGGATGGCACCGTCGGTCCCGGCGTCCTCGTTCGAGGAGCCGTCTCCGCCGCGAGCGTCCTCGGGCAGCTCGATGGCCGGGCAGTCCTTCCAGAGGCGCTCGAGCGCGTAGTAGACCCGGTCCTCCGAGTGCTGGACGTGCACGACGATGTCGCCGAAGTCCAGCAGGACCCAGCGCGACTCCGACTTGCCCTCGCGGCGGATGGGCTTGACCCCCACCTTGTGCAGCTCTTCCTCGACGGCGTCCACGATCGCGGACACCTGCCGTTCGCTCGTTCCCGAGGCGATCAGGAAGACGTCGGTGAGCACGAGCTGCTCACTGACGTCCAGGGCGATGATCTCTTCGGCCTTGCGGTCCGATGCGGCGCGGGCCGCGATCACCGCAAGCTCGACAGCGCGTTCCGTTGCAGTCACGACTCTCCGTGTTGTTGATTCGGGGCCTGTCAGGAGGACAGGCCGTGGTGGTGCGTGGGGCCCGAGGCCAGTGCCTCGATGCCGGTCGGGGCGAACGGCTCGGCGACGCTCGCCCCCTTGCCCAGAAGGAGCTGCCAGATCAGCAGCCCCAGGACGAAGGCCACGGCGATGAGGATCAGGTAGTGCAGCCAGGTGTACGCGTGCCCCGGGGGCCGCTCGTCCACCTCGTCGTCCTCGTCGCCCTCGGCACCGCGAGCCGTCGGGCTCTGGCGCGCGCCCGCGGCGGCCGGGAACGGGGAGTCCTCGTCGGTTCCCTGTCCGCCGTCGCTCGACGCCCCGGGAAAGGGAGAGGCCGGCGAGGCCGGCTGGGCCGGGGTGACGGGAGACTGGGTCTCCCACGGGAGCGCAGCGCGCGCGGGCTCCGCGGGCTGCTGCGCGAGCCCGCTCGGGGCGCTCTGCTCCCACGGCAGCGGCGCAGGGGCGGGGGCCGGGGTCGCTGCGGCTCGCGGCGCGTCCGGCGCGGGGGTCCGCGACGCCACCGACTCCCGCGCGGGCGTCGCCTGCGCAGGAGGGAAGGGTGAGGACTGCTGCGCGGACGGGAAGGGTGAGGGCGCGCTCTGGGGCGCCTGCTCCGGGGCCGCCGGGCGCGTCGGCGTCGCGAAGGGCGACGGCGCTGTCGACGGGGCCCGCATGCTCTGGCGGACCGGCGGGTTCATCCCGGGGGGCGGGGACTGCGCGGGGCGGATCGCTACCCGCTCGGCCGTCTCCTGGATCGGCGTGAGCCTGCCGGTCTCGTCGACGCCGCGCATGCCACCGGTCATCGACGGTGGTCGGACGACCGGCGCCTGGGGCGAGTACCCGTCGGTGGGCGTCGGGGCCGACACGTCACGCATCGAACGTCTCGAAGGCGGCGGGCCGGCGGGTGCCTGGACCGGCGGTGGGGCGTAGCCGCCCGTCGCGGACGGCGCAGCTCCCGCCGCCTGCTCGGCCGCCGCGGCTTCACGCTCGCGGATCTCTCGGCGCGTCAAGGGGCGGACGGGCTGCATGCTCCCGTGCTGATCACTCATGATGCTGATCCTCTGTACAGGCCGTGCTTCGCGATGTACTGGACGACTCCGTCCGGCACCAGGTACCAGACCGGTTGGCCGGCCTCCGCCCGTTGCCGACAGTCCGTCGACGAGATCGCGAGCGCGGGGATCTCCAACGTGGAGACGACCCCGGACGGCAGACTGTCGACGCTGAGTCGGTGTCCCGGACGGGAGACCGCCACGAAGTGTGCCATCTTCCAGAGGTCGTCGGCATCCTTCCAGGTCAGCATCTGCTCGATCGCGTCGGCACCGGAGATGAAGTAGAGGTCTGCCTCGGGTCGCTGCTCACGCAGGTCGCGCAGCGTGTCCACGGTGTAGGTGAGCCCTGGCCGGTCGACGTCGACCCGGCTCACGGTGAAACGTGGGTTGGAGGCGGTCGCGATGACCGTCATGAGATAACGGTGCTCGGGGGCGGTGACCTTCTGGTGCTGCTTGAAGCTGGGCTTTCCGGTGGGGACGAAGATGACCTCGTCGAGCTCGAAGCGGGCCGCGGCCTCGCTCGCAGCGACGAGGTGCCCGTGGTGGATGGGGTCGAACGTGCCACCCATCACCCCGAGCCGGGGGCGCTTGCTCGCCGTCATCTCCGAAGGATCCACCAGCGCCCGGGTCAGTGGCGGGTACCGACGCTACGGAAGGCGTAGGTCACGAGGAGCAGGCCGACGAGCACCCCGAAGGCGACGATGCCGAACCCGACGGGCGGGATCGGGAGGTGGGTGACGGCTTCGGTGTTCTCCTGGGCAACCTGTGCGGCAGCAGCGAGCACGATGTCCTCCTAGTAGGTCTGAGCGTGGTGCGGGTCAGCAGGTGATCTGCGCCGGGCGCTGATCGCCGTCCAGTCTCTCACGGTCGTGCTGGACGTCGAGCAGCATGTGATCAGGGACGCACGTGGCCGTCGCCGTGCACGACCCACTTGGTCGTCGTGAGCTCGGCGAGCCCCATGGGGCCGCGCGCGTGGAGCTTCTGGGTCGAGATGCCGATCTCCGCACCGAGCCCGAACTGCGCCCCGTCCGTGAACCGCGTGGAGGCGTTGACCATGATCGCCGCGGAGTCGAGCTCGGCGACGAACCGCTCCGAGGAGGCCAGGTCGCGCGTCACGATCGCCTCGGTGTGCCCCGAGGTCCAGGTGCGGATGTGCTCGATCGCCGCGTCGAGGTCCGGCACGACGCGCACCGCGATCTCGGGTGCGAGGTACTCGCGCGCCCAGTCGTCGTCGGTCGCGGCGAGGATCTCGATGCCGTCCGGGGCGAGCTCGGCGGTCCGGGGGTCTCCGTGCAGCACGACGCCGGCCCCGTCGAGGGCCGCGAGCGCCGAGGGCAGGAACTGCGCGGCCGCGTCCGCGTGGACGAGCAGCGTCTCGGCCGCGTTGCAGACCCCGACGCGCTGCGTCTTGGAGTTGAGCAGGATCTCGAGCGCGCTCTGCTGGTCCGCCGACGCGTCGACGTACACGTGGCAGTTGCCGACCCCGGTCTCGATCACGGGCACCGTGGACTCGCGGACGACGGTCTGGATGAGGTCCGCTCCCCCGCGCGGGACGAGCACGTCGACGAGGCCGCGCGCGTGCATGAGCGCGACGGCGCCGGGGCGCCCGTGCCGGTCGATCGACTGGACGAGGTCCGCGGGCAGCCCCTGGGCCGCGAGGGCGCGGCCCAGGACGGCGACGATGACCTCGTTCGAGCTCGCGGCGGCCGAGCCGCCCCGCAGGATCACGGCGTTGCCGCTCTTGAGCGCGAGGCCCGCGGCGTCGACGGTCACGTTGGGCCGTGCCTCGTAGATCATGCCGACGACGCCCATGGGCACGCGCACCTGGCGCAGGCGCAGGCCGTTGGGCAGCGTCGAGCCGCGCACGACCTCGCCGACCGGGTCCGGCAGCGCCGCGAGCTCGCGCAGCGCGTCCGCGATGGCGACGATCCGCTCGGGCGTGAGCGCGAGGCGGTCGAGGAGCCCGGCAGAGGTGCCGTTCTCCCGTCCACGGTCGAGGTCCTGCGCGTTGGCCGCGACGATCTCCTCGGTGGCCGCGACCAGGGCGTCGGCCAGAGCGTGCAGCGCGGCGTCCTTGGTGGCTCGCGTCGCCGTGGCGAGCGCGCGCGAGGCCGACTTGGCGCGGCGCGCCGTGTCCTCGACGTCGCGGGCGACCGTGGGGGCCGGTACCTCGGGCACCTGAGGGGTGCGCGCGACGACTGTCGCGGGCTGGTCGAGGTCGGAGGCAGGGCTGAGCGCGGTCATGCGACGAGCCTACGACGCACGGGCCGCGCCTGTCTGCGGCGTCCGTGGACCGGCGCGCTCATCCGCCGAGCAGCTCCATCTGGGGGTGGCGCTGACCGCGGACCGCGCCCCGGGCCCAGAGGGCGCCGATCGCCTCGACCTCGTCCGGGCTCAGGTGCACGTGCGCGGCGGCCACGTTCTGCTCGAGGTACGCCCGCCGCTTGGTCCCGGGGATGGGCACGACGTGCTGTCCCTGGGCGAGAAGCCATGCGAGGGCGAGCTGCGCCGTCGTGACCCCGCGGGCCGCCGCGACCTCCTCGAGGCGCGCGACGAGGGACCGGTTGTGCGCGAAGTCCTCGCCGCGGTACCGCGCGTGGGAGCGCCGGACGTCGTCGGCCGCGAAGTCGTCGGTCGCCTCGACCGTCCCGGTGAGGATGCCCCGTCCCAGCGGGGAGAACGGCACGAACCCGACGCCGAGCTCCGTGAGCGCGGGCAGCACCTCGTCCTCGGGGTCGCGCGTCCACAGCGAGTACTCGCTCTGGACCGCGGTCACCGGGTGCACCGCGTGCGCGCGGCGGACCGTCTCGGCCGAGACCTCCGAGAGCCCGAGGTGCAGCACCTTGCCCGCCGCGACGAGCTCGGCGAGCGCACCGACCGTGTCCTCGACCGGGACCTGCGGGTCCACGCGGTGCAGGTAGTAGAGGTCGAGCCGGTCGGTACCGAGGCGGACCAGGCTCGCGTCGATCGCGCGGCGCACGTACTCGGGGCGCCCGTCGACGGGCCGCCCGTCGGGGTGACCGCCGGCGGGCGGCAGGCCCAGCTTGGACGCGATCACGACGTCGTCGCGCCGTGAGCGCAGGACCCGTCCGAGGAGCTGCTCGTTGCGACCGTGACCGTAGACGTCGGCCGTGTCGAACAGCGTGACTCCCGCGTCGAGGGCCGCGTGCAGGGTGTCGGTCGCCTCGCGCTCGTCGGCCGGACCGTAGGCGTCGGTCGCGGACATGCCGCCGAAGCCGATCGCGGAGACGACGAGCGGGCCGGCGGGCGCGGCGCCGCCGAGGGTGCGGGTGGGAAGGCTCATGGCCCGCACCCGATCACCCGAGGGCCCGCGTGGCAACCCTTTGCCGTTCCTCTCTCACATGGCGAGAAGGCTCGGGCGTCACACGGGCTGGAGGGAGTCCTCGGTCGCAGGGGCCTCGGCAGGCGACGGTGCGGCCCGACGGCGCCGCGCGAGCACGTCGTCGAGCACCGAGCACGCCGTGGCCGCCACGGCGAGGAGCCCGGTGGTCACGATCACGCCCGCGAGCGCCGCGTCGTACCCGTCGGGGCGGGTCGCGACGGCCCCGACGAACGCCCCGGTCATCCCGGCGATGCACACCGTCGCGGAGATCCGCTGGGAGACCTGGAGCATCCCGGCGGCGACGCCGTGCTGCCCGGCGGGCGCACGGTCGAGCGTGAGGGCCTGGTTGGTGGACATGCTCAGGCCCCCGGTGACCCCCGTCAGCACCTGCCCGACGACGAGACCCACCACCATGAACCGGTCCGGCAGGAGCAGCACGGCCAGGAGCATCGCGACCGCCACCGGGACCTTGGCGGCGATCACCGTGCTCACGCCGGCCCGTCCGAACCGTCGCACGAGCCGCCACGAGAGGTTCGCCGCGACGACGGACGCGAGGGCCCCCGGGGTCGTGACGAGCCCCGCCTCGAACGGAGTGAGTCCCGCGCCCTCCTGGAGGTAGATCATGAGGACGGCCGAGAACCCGAGCGCCGAGCCGAACGTGCACGTCGCCACGAGGCAGCCGAGCGCGAACCCCGGCGCCCGGAGCAGCTCGGGCGAGAGCACCGGGCTGCGGCCCGCGCGGGCGTGGCGTCGTTCCCACCCGACGAGAGCCACCGCACCCACGACGACCACGCCCGCCCACGGGGCACGAGCAGCGAGCGAGCCGGGCAGGACGAACGGCACGAGCAGGCCGAGCGCCGTCACGCTGAGGAGCACCAGGCCCACGGGGTCGAGCCCGGTCGCCGCTCCGGGACGCCCCCCGGAACGCGGCACGAAGCGCGCGCAGAGCACCGCGGCGGCGAGCGCGAACGGGAGCGTGAGGACGAGGGAGACCCGCCAGCCCGTCGGGCCCACCGCGGCGAGCACCACCCCGCCGACCAGCGGTGCGATCACGGCCGCGAACGCCCCGGTCGAGGCGTAGGCCCCGAGTGCCCGGGCCCGGGCGGGGCCCGCGAAGTGGTCCTGGAGCAGCCCGATCACCTGCGGGTTGGCCATGCCCGCCCCCACCCCTTGGACCAGGCGGGCCGCGACCAGCACGTCCGCGTCCTGCGCGCTCGCACCCACGACGCTCGTCAGGGCGAACAGGATCAGCCCGGCCACGAGGAACCCCGCGCGTCCGTACCTGTCGCCCAGCCGTCCAGCGGGTACCAGCGCGATCCCGAACGTCAACGAGTAGCCCGCGAGGATCCACTGGAGCTGGGCCGTGCTCGCCCCGAGACCCTCGCGCAGCGCGGGGGCCGCGACCGTGAGGACCGCGGAGTCGAGGAGCGTCGTGAACCCCGTGGCCAGGCAGACGAGCAGGACACGGGTCTGGAGCGCGGTGCGCGAGCCCGAGGAACCCGAGGAACCCGAGGAAGCGCTCACGGCGTCCCGACGTCGGAGAGCGCGCGACGCCCCGGGATGGCCGCGACCAGCTCGCGCGTGTACTCCTCGTGCGGGTCGAGGAGGATCCGGTCGGCCGTACCGGTCTCGACGAGTCGCCCCCGGTGCATCACGCCCACGTGGTCGGCGACCTGCCGGACCACCGCGAGGTCGTGCGAGATGAAGAGGTAGGCCAGCCCGTGCTCGGCCTGGAGCGCGACCAGCAGGTCGAGGATCTGCGCCTGGACCGAGACGTCGAGGGCCGAGACGGGTTCGTCGAGGACCACGAGCTCGGGACGCAGCGCCAGGGCGCGCGCGATCGCGACCCGCTGACGCTGCCCGCCCGACAGCTCACGCGGCCCCCGCCCGAGCGAGGCCGCCGGGAGCGCGACCTGGTCGACGAGCTCGCGCACCCGGGCACGGCGCGCCCGGGTGTCGCCCAGCGCGTACGCGCGCAGCGGCTCCTCGACGATCTGCTCGACCGTGAAGCGCGGGTCGAGCGACGCGTACGGACTCTGGTAGACGACCTGGAACCGTCGGCGGAGCCTGCGCAGCTCCTCACCGCGGGCCGCCGTGAGGTCGGTCCCGTCGAGCACCAGGGAACCGGCCGTCGGCTGATCGAGGCGCAGCACCAGGCGCGCGGTCGTGCTCTTGCCCGAGCCCGACTCGCCCACGAGCGCGAAGGTCTGCCCGGCGTGCAGGTCGAAGCTCACGTCGTCGACGGCGACGAGGGACCGCGTCGCGGCACCGCGCGGCAGCGAGAACTCCTTGCGCAGCCCCCTCGCCTCGAGGAGGGGGGCCGACGGCGCGGGCCGAGCGCCGCCGTCGGGCAGGCCGTCCGCCCGCGACGTCGCCCGCACGGCGCCCTCCGATCCCAGCCGGGCGCTCGCGAGGCTCGGCGCGGCCGCGATGAGCTCACGCGTGTACGGGTGCTGCGGGTCCGCGAGGACGCTGCGTGCGGGCCCCTCCTCCACGACCCGGCCGTGCCGCAGGACCACGATGCGGTCGGCGCGGTCGGCGGCCACCCCCAGGTCGTGCGTGATGAGGAGCACCGCGGTGCCGAGCGTCGAGCGCAGCAGCTCGATGTGGTCGAGGATGCGGCGCTGGACCGTGACGTCGAGCGCGCTCGTGGGCTCGTCGGCGATCACGAGGTCGGGCCCGGCGGCGATCGCGATCGCGATGAGGACGCGCTGACGCATCCCGCCCGAGAGCTGCGACGGGTACTGCCGGGCGCGAGCCGCCGGGTCGTCGAGACCCGCCTTCTCCAGGAGCTCGACCGCGCGCCCGCGCGCCTCCCGACGACG
The DNA here is from genome assembly GCF_016907235.1 of Oerskovia jenensis. Classification (NCBI taxonomy): domain Bacteria; kingdom Bacillati; phylum Actinomycetota; class Actinomycetes; order Micrococcales; family Cellulomonadaceae; genus Oerskovia; species Oerskovia jenensis. Next base: position 4,180,232 of record NZ_JAFBBO010000001.1, on the reverse strand, counting down.
CGCGAGGCCGTGGATCACGAGGACCTCGGCGACCTGGTCGCCCACGCGCTGGACCGGGTTGAGCGAGACGGTCGGGTCCTGCGGGACGAGCCCGATCCGGCGCCCGCGCACCTCGCGCCACTCGCCCTCGCTCAGCCCGGCGAGATCCCGCCCGGCGAACCGGATCGTGCCCGCCGTGCGGCGACCACCGCGCGGCAGCAGGTTGATGACCGCGTGGGCCGTGGTGCTCTTGCCGGACCCCGACTCGCCCACCAGCGCCACGACCTCGCCCGCACGGACCTGGAGCGAGACCCCGTCGACGGCGGGCGCGTCACCACCCGTCGCCGTGCGGTAGCCGACGTGCAGGTCCTTGACGTCGAGCAGGACGTCGTCGTGCACGGGGACGCTCATCGGTCCTCTCCGTCCTTCTCGAGCGAGCGGGAGACACGGTTGGCCGACAGCACGACCGCGACGATCACGAGGCCCGGCAGCGTCGTGAGCCACCACGCCGCGGCGAGGTAGTCGCGCCCGCCGGACACCAGTGCACCCCACTCCGGGGTCGGCGGCGCGGCCCCGTACCCCAGGAAGCTCAGGGCCGAGATCGCGAGGACCGACGACCCCAGCTCGAGCGCGGTCAGCGCGACCACCGGGCCCGCCGAGTTGGGCAGGACGTGGCGTCGCAGCACGGTGTACCAGCGCACTCCCGACGCGCGGGCAGCCTCGACGTACGTCGTCGACGACGTCCGCAGCGCCTCGGCCCGCATCACGCGGGCGAACGCCGCGATCGTCGTGATGCCCACCGCGATCGCCACCTTGACCGTGCCGAACCCCAGCACCGTGATGATCGCGAGCGAGAGGAGCAGGCTCGGCACCGCGAGCAGCACGTCGACCACGCGCCCCACCACGTCGTCGACCCAGCCGCGCAGGAACCCCGCGAGCAGACCGAGCAACGAGCCGACCGACAGCCCCAGCGCGACCGCGATCACGGTCGCGCTCAGCGAGAGCCACGAGCCGTGCACCACCCGGGCGTACACGTCACGCCCCAGGTGGTCCGTGCCGAACAGGTGCTCGGCGCTCGGTGCCTGCAGGCGGTCCGCCGGAACCCCGGTGACCGGGTCCTGGGACGCGAAGACGCCCGGTGCGAGCGCCCACGCGACCACGAGCAGCAGGAACAGCACCGCGAGCAGCAGGCCGGGACGGCGCAGCACCGCGAGCCCCGCGCGACCGAACGTGCGGGGCAGCGCACGCACGCCCCCGACGCGTCGGCGCGCGGTCTCGGGCGGGACCGGGTCCGCGAGCGCCCCCGGGGCGAGGGACGTGCCCGGCGCGGGCGCGTCCGGCGACGACGTCTCCGGGACGGCATAGGTGTCGAGTCGTGCGGTCATGGTGTCCTCCTCCGTTCCCTCACGCCGCGGCGGAGGGTTGGCGGGTGGTGATCCGGGGGTCGAGCACGGGGTAGAGCAGATCCACGAGCAGGGTCACGACGACGAAGACCACGGCCGAGAAGACCACGATGGCCTGGACCACGGGCACGTCCTGCTGGTCGACCGCGGTCACCGTCAGCCGACCGACCCCGGCCCGGGAGAAGACCGTCTCGGTCACGACGGCACCGGCGAGGAGCCCACCGACCGTCACACCGAGCACCGTGAGCGCCGGGATCGACGCGTTGCGCAGCGCGTGGCCGAAGTGCACGCGGGCCCGCCCCGCCCCCTTGGCCCGGGCCGTCTCGACGTAGGGCTCCGCGAGGGACTGGCGCAGGCTGCGCGAGAGGACCTGTGCGAACGCGGCGCTCGCGGGGATCGCGAGCGTGAACGCGGGCAGGACGAGGCTCTCGAACCCCTCGTTCCCCATGGCGGGGAACAGCCGCAGCTCGAACGAGAACCACTGGAGCAGCAGCAGCCCCACCCAGAACGTCGGCAACGAGATGCCCAGGGCCGGCAGCGACGCGAGCGCGTGCCGGAGCCAGCGGGCGCGCGGGTAGGTGCTCGCGAGCGCGAGCGTCGCACCCCCGACGAGCGCGATCCCCAGCGCCAGGGCCGTGAGCTGGAGCGTCGGTGGCAGGGCCTCGGCGAGGAGCTTCGTGGCGGGCGCGCCCGACGAGAACGATCGGCCGAAGTCGAGGTGCAGCGCACCCCAGAGGCCGTGCGCGTACTGGACCAGGACGGGACGGTCGAGCCCTTGCTCGGCGCGCAGGCGCGCGACGAGCTCGGGGTCCGAGAGGTCGCCGTCGGCTCCTGCCGCCTTGATCGAGGCCGCGTCGCTCGGCAGGACGTAGAGCAGGAAGAACGAGATGGTGAAGGCCGCCCAGAGGACGAAGCCTCCCTGACCCAGGCGGCGGGCGATGTACCGGCCCATGGTCGGCTCCTCTCGGTCGTGGCGCGCGGTGCGCGGGTGCGGGGTGCGGTGTGTGGCGCGCGGGTGGTCAGGACGGGTGGCCCGGTGGTGCGCCGGCGGTCGGGCGGGACGCGCGACGACGCGCCCCGCCCGACCGCGCGGGACTCAGTCCTGCTGGACCCAGGCGCCGTGGAAGTCGAGGCGGGTCGACGCCTCGAAGCCCAGTCCGTGGACCGTGTCGGCCGCCGCGATCGTCGTCGAGAGCTCGTAGACCGGGATCGAGTGCCCCTGCTGCACCAGGAGGCGCGCCGCCTCGGTCACGAGCTCCTGCCGCTCGGCCGGGTCGGTCGACGCCGCCGAGCGGTCGAGCAGGTCGTCGACCTCCTCGGGGGCCCGCTTGTTGATGTTGCGCGCGTTGGCCGAGAAGATCGTGCGCAGCACGTCGGGGTCCGAGCGCGTCAGGTTGTAGTAGTCGAAGTCGAAGTCCCCGGACTTCTTGAGCTCGGTGGACTCGGCGACCGTGACCTGCTTGAGCTGGAGGTCCACGCCGATCTTCGCGAGCTGCTGCTGGACGAGCTCGAGCGGCTCGGCCACCTGCCAGAACGTGACCGTGGTGGACAGGCGCTGCCCGTCCTTGACCCGCACGCCGTCGGCACCCTCGACCCAGCCCGCGTCGTCGAGGAGCTTCTCTGCGCCGTCCGGGTCGTACGCCAGGTCGTCCGAGACGTCGGCCCACAGCGGGGTCGAGTGCGACAGCACGCTCGTCGCGGGCTCGTCCTGCGGGGTCAGCAGGGTCGCGGCGATCTCCTCGCGGTCGATGCCCTTGCTGATCGCCTGCCGCACCGCCGGGTCGGCGGCGAGCGGACGGGACTCGTTGGGGAAGAGGTTGAAGACGACACCCGGGTTCGCCCGGTACGCGAGCCAGAAACCGTTGCCGTCGAACTGCGGCAGGTCGACCGTGCTGATGGCCGCGGTCGCGTCGATCTGCCCCGAGAGCAGGCTGCCGGTGCGCACGCTGGCCTCGGGCACGAACTTCACGGTCACGGTGTCGAGGTACGCCTCGCCCGTGTGGTCGTCCGCCTCGGAGGCCCAGTCGTACCCGGCGACCTTCTCGAGCACGACCTCCTGGTCGAACGTGTACGACCTCACCGCGAACGGTCCGGAGCCCACGAACTTCCCGGCGCACCGGTCCTCGACGCTCAGCGCGGCCGACGCGGGCGAGAGCAGCCCGAGCGAGAAGGTCGAGGACGCCTGGAGGAACTGCGCGCTGGGTGCCGAGAAGTCGACCCGCACGGTGCGGGGGTCCACGACCGTGGTCCCCTCGTACCCCACGAGGTAGGCCGAGCCGAGCGAGGCCGCTGCGCCCAGCTCGACGATCTTGTCGAAGTTCGTCTTGACCGCGGCCGCGTCGATCGGCGTGCCGTCGGCGAACGTCGGTCCCTCCCGGAGCGTGAACGTGAAGCTCGTCGCGTCCGCGTCGACCTCCCAGCTCTCGGCGAGCCAGGGCAGGATCTCGCCCGTGTCGGGGTCCTGCGCGGTGAGCGAGGCCACGGTCTGACGGGCCGAGGCGATCGCGTCGTTGTTCCCGACCTGCTGCGGGTCGATGCAGTGCGAGTCGACCGTGACCGCGAAGGTGAGGTTGCCGCCCGGGACGGGCTCCGCCGTCGGGCCGGGGGACGTGCCGTCCGCCGCGCCGCCGTCACCGGAGCCGCACGCCCCGAGCAGGAGCGCCGTCGTGGCGAGGGAGGCCGCGGCGAGTGCGCGGCGGGACGGGGCCGTGCGGCCGCCGGGGCCCGTGGGCCTGGTCGAGAGGGACATGCGAGAGGTGCTCCTTCGGTCGTGCGCGCCGCGCGACCGGCAGGGCCGGCGGCGCGCAGGGGTCGCCGACGGACCGTGGGTGCGTCGGGTCGACGCCTGCTCACGGTGCGCGGCGGTGGGGGCCGTCAGGGGACGGCGAAGGTGGGGACGTGGTCGACGCGGGGGTCTCGCCCGCGCGTCAGGTGCGACCTGGGTTCAGCCGGGTGTCAGCGACAACAGGGGACGAGGAGCCGGGGGCCGTCGAGGTGGCGGACCGCCCTGCGGTCGTGCTCCTGCTCCGTGCCGGGTGCGCGCATCGTCCGTTCCTCCGTGTGCCTACCGCGTGCTTACCGCGCCCGACGGGTCGCGGTCAGGTACCACCCGGAGCACCCCGTCACGTCGAAGGGTTGCTGGCCAGCGAGCCGGGTCTTGGCACTGGCGCTCTTCACCTGCCGCACAGGAAAGCCCCCCGAGGGCGAGGAGTCAAGGGGTGAGAGCGCCGTCCCACACGGTGAGACGCCAGGGGGGTGCGAGACGGGGCCCGGTGACCCGTGACGGGTCGCCGAGCCCCGTCAGGGAGTCGTGCGGCAGGGCGCCCAGGCGCGGCGAACCCCGCTCAGGACGCCTTGCGCTTGCGGCCGACGAGCACCAGGTCGTCACGGTGCACGATCTCGCGGTCGTACCCCTCGCCCAGCTTGTCGCGCAGCTCGTGGGTCGAACGTCCCAGGAGGCCGGGGATGTCGCTCGAGTCGAAGGCCACGAGGCCGCGCGCGATCACGCGCCCGTCGGGGGCGACGAGCTCGACGGGGTCGCCCGCGTCGAAGTCGCCCGTGACCCCGACGACCCCCGCGGGCAGCAGCGACGCACGTCCGGCCAGCACCGCGGCGACGGCCCCCGCGTCGAGCTCGAGGCGTCCGCGAGTGCGGGCCGCGTGCGCGAGCCACAGGCGCCGGCGCGTGGTGCGCTTGCCCGTCACGGCGAACCAGGTCCCGACCTCGCGCCCCGCGAGCGCGCCCTCGGCGTGCGCGGCCTTGGTCAGCACGACGGGGATGCCCGATCCGGTCGCGATGCGCACCGACTCGAGCTTGGTCAGCATGCCGCCCGTCCCGATCGAGCTGCCCCGGCCCGTGACCTCGATGCCCTCGAGGTCGAGCGCGGAGTGCACCTCGCGGATGCGCTGGGTACCGGGCCGCGAGGGCGGACCGTCGTACAGGCCGTCGACGTCGGTCAGCAGGACCATCGCGTCGGCGCGGACCAGGTGCGAGACCAGGGCCGCGAGGCGGTCGTTGTCCCCGAAGCGGATCTCGTCCGTCGCGACCGCGTCGTTCTCGTTGACGACGGGCACGATCCCCAGGTCGAGCAGGCGTTCGAGCGAGCGCTGGGCGTTGCGGTAGTGCCCCCGGCGGATGGTGTCCTCGGCCGTGAGGAGCACCTGGCCCACGCGGATGCCGTACTCGGCGAACGCCTGCGCGTACCGGGCGACCAGGAGCCCCTGCCCCACCGAGGCCGCGGCCTGGGCCGTGGCGAGGTCGCGTGGTCGCGCGCTCAGGCCGAGCGGGCCGATCCCCGCAGCGATCGCCCCCGACGTCACGAGCACGACCTGTCCACCCGCGGCGTGCCGCGCGGCGATGACGTCGACGAGCGCGTGGAGGGCCGGGACGCTGAGGTGCCCGTCGGGTCCGGTGAGCGAGGACGAGCCGATCTTGACGACGACCCGGTGGGCCGTGGCGACCTGGGAGCGAGCGGAGAGCGCATTCACCGGGACATCATCGCGCGCCGGGCGCGGGGACGGGGCGCCATGTCACCGTGTGACACCCCGCGGTGAGACGGCGTGGGCACCGGTCCTGCTCGCCGGGCCCGACGACGTCGCTCCCCGCCCGCTCGACGTCACGCCCGGGCGGAGGGTCGGCACCCCCCGGGGACGCCGCAGGGCGGGCACGACCCGAGGGTCGTACCCGCCCTGCGTGCGGACGTCCGGGGTGGGCGGGACCGGTGGTCCGCCGGTCGTCAGGCGAACCGGCGACCCGCCCCCGGCAGGTCAGTCCTGGTCGGGGTCCGTCCAGTGCCCGGACTCGCGCTCGGTCCAGAGCTCGGCGCGGGCCTCGGCCTTGGCGTCCATGCGCTCGGTGTACTCGCGGCGCTTGTCGGTACGCGTGGGGCGCGAGGTGTCCTCGAGGCGGAGGTCGGAGCCGCGGGGGCCGCCGAGGTGCTCGGCGCCCGTGATGAGCGTGGGCTCCCAGTCGAACACGACCGCGTTCTTGTCGGAGCCGATGCGCACCTCGTCGCCCGCGATGGCGCCGGCCTTGAAGAGCTTCTCCTCGACCCCCAGGCGTGCGAGGCGGTCCGCGAGGTAGCCCACGGCCTCGTCGTTCGAGAAGTCGGTCTGACGGACCCAGCGCTCGGGCTTGGAGCCGCGGACCTCGAAGTAGAAGCCGGTCTCGACGCCACCCTTGCGGGTCACCGTGAAGCCTGCGTCGTCCACGGCCTTGGGGCGCAGGATCGTGCGGGCCGGGGCGGGGGCCGGGGCCTCGCGGCGGGCCTGGTCGACGAGCTCGGCGAGCGCGAACGTCAGGGGGCGCAGGCCCTCGTGGCTCGCGGTCGAGATCTCGAAGACCCGCAGGCCGCGGGCCTCGAGGTCGGGGCGCACGAGCTCGGCCAGCTCGCGTGCCTCGGGCACGTCGATCTTGTTGAGCACCACGAGGCGCGGGCGCTCGTTGAGCGGGAGCCGCGCGCCCTCGATGTCGAGGTCGCCCGCGTAGGCGTCGAGCTCTGCCTCGAGCGCCTCGAGGTCGGAGATCGGGTCACGATCGGGCTCGAGCGTCGCACAGTCGAGCACGTGCACGATCACCGCGGTGCGCTCGATGTGACGCAGGAACTCGAGCCCGAGCCCCTTGCCCTGGCTCGCGCCGGGGATGAGCCCGGGGACGTCGGCGACGGTGTAGCGCGAGTCGCCCGCCTGGACGACGCCCAGGTTGGGGACGAGAGTCGTGAACGGGTAGTCGGCGATCTTGGGCCGGGCAGCGGAGATCGCGGCCACGAGCGAGGACTTGCCGGCGCTCGGGAAACCGACGAGCGCGACGTCGGCGATCGACTTGACCTCGAGGACGAAGTCGGCCTCCTCGCCGGGCTCGCCGAGCAGCGCGAAGCCGGGTGCCTTGCGACGCTGGGAGGCGAGCGCGGCGTTGCCGAGGCCACCACGGCCCCCCGCGGCGGCGACGTACTCGGCGCCCTCACCGACGAGGTCGGCCAGGACGTTGCCGTCGGTGTCCTTGATCACGGTGCCGTCGGGCACGCGCAGGATCAGGTCGCCGCCGTTGGCGCCGGCGCGGTGGTCACCCATGCCCTGGGTGCCGGAGGTCGCGTGGCGGTGCGGGGAGTGGTGGAACTCGAGGAGCGTCGTGGTCTGGGAGTCGACGACGATCCGCACGGTCCCACCATCACCTCCGTTGCCGCCGTCAGGGCCGGCGAGCGGCTTGAACTTCTCCCGGCGGATGGAGGCGCAACCGTTGCCGCCGTCACCGCCGGAGGCGTGCAGGACGACGCGGTCGACGAACGTGGCCATGGAAATGGTCCTCTCAAGCAGGGGGGAAGAACACCAGGAGGGGCGCACCGCGTCGGTGCGCCCCTCCTGTCAAGCGTGCTGCGTCGTGGATCAGGCCTCAGCAGAGACGATGTCGACGACCTTGCGTCCGCGGCGCGTACCGAACTGGACCGCACCGGCGGTCAGGGCGAACAGCGTGTCGTCGCCACCGCGACCGACGTTGTTGCCCGGGTGGAAGTGGGTGCCGCGCTGGCGGACGATGATCTCGCCGGCGCTGACGACCTGGCCACCGAAGCGCTTCACGCCGAGGCGCTGGGCGTTGGAGTCACGACCGTTGCGCGAGGAGCTCGCGCCCTTCTTGTGTGCCATGTCGAACCTGCTTTCGTGCTGGAAGAAGAGGGGGTGGGATCACCTGCGGCGGCCCTCACGAGCCACCGAGGGAAGTCACTTGATGCCGGTGACCTTGAGGCGGGTCAGCTGCTGACGGTGACCCTGGCGCTTGCGGTAGCCGGTCTTGTTCTTGTACTTGAGGATCGTGATCTTCGGGCCCTTTTCGTCCCGGACGACCTCAGCAGTGACCTTGACCTTCGCGAGCGCCGCAGCGTCGTGGGTCACCTTCTCCCCGTCCACCAGCAGGATCGCAGGAAGCTCGACGGACTGTCCGGCACCAGCCGACAGACGGTCGACGACGACGATATCGCCGACGGACACCTTCTCCTGGCGGCCACCGGCCTTGACGATCGCGTACACCACGTTGTTGCTCTTCTCTTCTAGTCTTGGCGTGCTCGCCATGTCTGATCGTCTTGGCAGGACTCAACACACCGTGGCGTGCGAGTGCGACCGGACCATGGGCACACGGGACCAGTGCGCACCGAGCGCACCGACGTTCAAGGGTACGGGAATCTCGGAGGCAGGGTCAAATAGCCGCCGCGCCGCCCCCCGGTCAAGTCGGCGCGCCCGCCGAGACCTCCGTCAGTCGAGGACGAACGTGACCTCGAGGGCCACCTGCCAGGCGACGATCTTCCCGTCCCTGACCTCGACCTTCTGCTCCTTGACCCACGCGCCCGTGAGGTTGCGCAGCGTCTCGCTCGCCCTCTCGATCCCGGTCTTCACCGCGTCGTCGAAGCTCACGTCGGACCGTGCACTGATCTGGGTGATGCGCGCTACCGAGCCGCTCATGACGTCCTCCGCCGTCCGGGGCGGACGCCTCGTCGCGTCCGCGCACCCCTCCACGATCCCCCGCGCGGCATCGGCGCGCCAGCCCTGGCGAAGCGTCCGTGCCGCCGCACCGCACACGGGCGCACCCCTCGCGACGTCAGTGCAGGCGTGTCGCCAGCCCGGCGACGATCACGTCGGCACCGAACCCGAACCGCTCGTCGAAGCCGCCGGCACGTCCCGCGTCGCCGGCGCCACCGACCGCCTGCTCCTCGACGACGAAACCCAGGACGAAGCTGAGCACGGTCCCCCAGGCGTGCGCGGCGTCGTCGGGCGTGAAGCCTGCCGACGTGAGGATGCCCAGCGGGACCTCGACCGCGTCGCGCAGCGCCTCGTCCGTGACGAGGGTCCCGCTGAAGACCCGGGCGCCGTCGCGGTGCGCGAGCAGCATCCGGCGCAGGTTGGTCGCGGAGTCGCGCACGCAGTCCTGCCAGGGAGATCCGGCGAGGACCGCCTCGTCCCAGGACTCCCCCGCCACGAGGTCGCGCAGCATCGTGACGGCCATCTCGTGGAGCAGGTCGGCCTTGCTCGCGACGTGCCAGTAGAGCGCGGGCGCCTTGACGCCGAGGTCCTGGGCGAGCCGGCGCAGGGTCAGGCCGTCGAGCCCGACCTCGTCGAGCAGCGCGAGCGCCGCCCGCACGACCCGCTCCCGATCCAGCCGGTCGGCCATCGCTCGCCCTCCTCCGACGTCGGCGGCCACGAGTCGGCCGCACCCCACCTTGACACCTTAACGATGTTCAGCAACTCTAACGTTGTTAGATTGAACAACGTCAAGGAGAGTCCGATGCGTGTGCTGTTCGTGATCGACCACCCGTACGAGGGCAGCTACAGCCGGGCGCTCGCCGCCGCGGCGATCCGCGGGGCCACGAGCGCCGGGCACGACGTCGACGTGATCGACCTCGACCTCGACGACTTCGACCCCGTGGTCCGACGCGCGGACCTGGGCGCGTGGCGCGAAGGACGGACCGTCGACCCCCGGGCCGCGGAGTACCAGGACCGCCTGGCCGCGGCCGACCACCTCGTCCTCGTGCACCCCGTCTGGTGGGAGGTCATGCCCGCACGCCTCAAGGGGTTCTTCGACAAGGTCCTGGTCCCCGGCTTCGCCTACACCGAGACCCGCGTCGGGACGCTCGAGGGGTTGCTCGGGCTCTCGGGCGTCACGCTCGTGACGACCATGACGACCCCCGGGCCGCTCTACCGCCTGTGGTTCGGCGCCCCCGTGCACCGCGTCGTGGCCCGCGGGGTCTTCGGCCAGCTCGGCGTGCGGCGGGTCCGCTGGGTCAACCACCCGCGCGTCGCCGAGGTCTCCCCCGCCCGGCGCGCGCGCTGGCTCACGGCGCTCGAGCGCCGGTTCGCGAGCCTCCCCGAGCCCTCGGGCCGGGCCCGCGAGCGCGCGGCCCGCCGGAACGCCGCGCGACCGGCGGACGCGCGACCGGTGGACGTGCGAGGTGGCGCCGAGCACGAGCCGGCCGCACGCCCCGCCGCCTGAGGGCCCACGACGCACCCCTGCACGACGAAGGACCCCGGCCGGAGCCGGGGTCCTTCGGTGGTGCGGGGCGGTCGACGGGTCAGGCGTTCGCCTGGCCGTTCGACTCCGCGGCCGCGGCCTGGGCGATCTGCGCACGGACGTCGTCCATGTCGAGACCCTTGACGGCCTCGACGACCTGCTCGAGGGCCGGCGCGGGGAGCGCGCCGGGCTGCGAGAAGACCAGGACGCCCTCGCGGAACGCCATGAGCGTCGGGATCGAGGTGATGTTCGCGGCGGCGGCCAGCGACTGCTCGGCCTCGGTGTCGATCTTGCCGTGCACGACGTCGGGGTGGGTCTCCGAGGACGCCTCGAACACCGGGGCGAACTGGCGGCACGGGCCGCACCACGAGGCCCAGAAGTCCACCAGGACGATGTCGTTGTCCTTGATGGTCTGCTCGAACGTGGCGCCGGTGAGTTCCTGGGTTGCCATGAAGGTCCTTCCTGAGGGGTTCACCAGGTGCAGCAACGGGTTCCCGGGAGGTATTCCCGGCCCGCGGGCGAACATACGCCGGGTTCCTCGCAGCCGCCCGCCGTGGCCAGGGAACCCCGACCTCCACCACGGTGACCCAGGTCACGTCTAGGCTGTGGCGCGTGGAACGCCTCAGGCCGCGCACGATCGCGGGATACGCCATCGGTTCGGTCGGCACGGGCGGGTTCGGCACCCTGCCCGGCCTCATGCTCCTGTACTACCTGACCGACGCGCTCGCCGTGCCCGCCGCGGTCGCGGGCCTGGTCGTCACGGGTGCCAAGGTGTGGGACGTCGTGATCGACCCGTTCATCGGGTACGGCAGCGACCGCGACCTGGCGCGCACGGGCTCACGGCGACGCTTCATGACGATCGGCGCGTGCACGATCCCCGTGTTCTTCGCCCTGACGTTCGCCGTGCCCGCGGGGGCGTCGACCGTGGCGGCCTCGATCTGGGTGCTCGTCGCCTTCCTGCTCGCGGCCACGGCGTTCTCGCTGTTCCAGGTGCCGTACATCGCGCTGCCCGCGGAGATCGCCCCGACGTACGACGAGCGCACGCGCCTCATCAGCTGGCGGGTCGCGACGCTCGCGTTCGCGATCCTGCTGTTCGGCGCGGGCGGCCCGGTGCTGCGCGGGGAGACGAGCTCGTTGTCCGGGTACCTGACGCTCGGTGTGGTCGCAGGGCTGGTCATCGGCGCGGGCATGCTCGTCGCGTCGCGCGTGGCCCCGCGCGGCGCCCGGGCTGCCGGCCCGACGGCGTCGCTCCCCCCGGGTGCGCAGGCGGCCACCTCGGCCGCGGGCGCCTTCCGCATCGCGGTCTCGGAGGCCGTCGCGACGCTGCGCCGCAGCCAGCCCTTCCGGGTCCTGCTCACGGCGTTCGTCCTCCAGGCCCTCGCGACGGGCCTCATGCTCGCGGCCGCGAACTACGTCGCGACCTACGTCCTCGAGTCGACCCTCGCGGTGAGCCTGCTGTTCGCTGCGCTCATCGCACCCGCTCTCCTGGTCATGCCGCTCTGGAACCGGCTCGCGCGCCGGGTCGGCAAGGAGCGCAGCTTCGTCCTCGCGAGCTCGCTGTTCGCGGTCGCGACGCTGTGCATGGTGCCGCTCGCGTGGGCTCCGGGCGCCTGGGTGTACCTGCCGACCGCGCTCGCGGGCATCGGGTACGCGGGCATGCAGGCGCTCCCGCTCGCGATGCTGCCCGACGTGATCGCGCACGACGCCCGCACGGTGCCCACGACGCTCTCGGGGGCAGCGGACCGCGGCGGGGCGTTCAGCGGCGTGTGGACCGCGGGCGAGACGACGGGCATGGCGTTCGGCGCCGGGCTGCTGAGCCTCGTGCAGTGGGTCACGGGCTACCAGTCGTCGAGCGCGGGCTTCACGCCCGAGCAGTCCGCCGCCGCGATCGACGGCATCGCGCTCTCGTTCTCGCTGGTCCCGGCGGTTCTTGTCGCGCTGAGCCTCCTGGCCCTCGTACGCTATCGACTGCGCAGGGGCGACATCGACGTGCCCACCGAGGAGTTCGCCGCGCATGAGCGCCCATGACGCCACCCCTTTGCCCGCACCCCCTGTCCTGCGGACCGCAGGCATCCTCGACCGCCTCGCAGCACTGCGCGCGGCCGACGCCCCGACGCACGGGGGCCGCGTGCTCTCGTACGTCTACGACCCGGACCTGGCCGAGCTCGACGCCCTCGCGGGCGACGCGATCCGCGCGGTCCAACCGCTCAACGCGCTGGACCCCACGACGTTCTCCTCGGTCGCGGTCATGGAGCGCGAGCTCGTGGCCTTCGCGCGCGACATGCTGCACGGGACGGCCGCGCCGGACGCGAGCGGCGTCGTCGGGACCGTGACGTCCGGCGGGACGGAGAGCTGCGTGCTCGCCGTCAAGACCGCCCGGGACGCGTTCCTCGCGGCGCAGCCGCCGCGGGCCGACGGTACGCCGCACACGCTCGCGACGCTGGGCTTCGCGCCCAAGGTCGTGGCGCCGAGCACAGTCCACGCGGCGTTCCACAAGGCCGCGACCTACCTGGGGCTCGAGCTGGTGCTGGTCCCCGTGGACCCCGCGACGTGCCGCGCGGTCCCGGCCGCCGTGGCCGCAGCCGTGGGAGACGGGAGCGACGTCGCGCTCGTCGTCGTCTCGGCGCCGTCCTACCCGCACGGGGTCGTGGACCCGGTCGAGGAGGTCGCGGCGGCCGCGAGCGCCGTGGGCGTCCCGGTCCACGTGGATGCGTGCGTGGGCGGGTGGGTCCTGCCCTTCTGGCCCGACGACGCCGCGCACGTCCCGCTCTTCGACTTCCGCGTGCCGGGGGTCACCTCGATCTCGGCCGACGTCCACAAGTACGGCTACGCCCCCAAGGGCGCCTCGCTCCTGCTCACGCGCGACCGTGACCGCCAGCGCCACCAGCTCTTCGCGACGACGCGCTGGCCGGGGTACCCGGTCGTGAACTCCACGATCATGGGCTCGAAGTCGGCGGGTCCGCTCGCTGCAGCCTGGGCCGTGACGCAGGCCCTGGGCGTGCCGGGCTACCGGGCCGTGACCGCCCGGTGCGCCGTCGCGACGGTCACGCTGCGCGAGGTGCTCGACTCGATCGAGGGCCTGCGCGTCGTCGGCGAGCCCGTGGGGCCGCTCGTGGCGGTCGCGACCGACGAGTCGGCGCCTGCCGACCGCCGGGTCGACCCGCACGTGTGGTCGGACGCCGTCCGTGCGAGCGGGTTCGTGCTCCAGCCGCAGCCCGGGTACACCCAGCCCGACGGCTCGCGCCTGCCGCACACGACGCACCTCACCGTGACCCCCGTGACCGCGGGCGTGGTCGGGGAGCTGGCCGCGGCGCTCACCACGGCCGCGGACACCGCGCGGGGTGTGCCCCGCCCCGACCCGCGGCAGGTCCTGGGCGCGCTGGTCGAGACGATCGCCCCCGGGGTCCCCGCGTCCGAGGCGATCGCGGCCCTGGGTGCGCTCGACTCGCGCGGTGCGTGGGAGCTCGTGCAGGCCGCCGTGCTCGGTGGCCCCGACCGGCGAGGCGGCGACGCGCCCGAGCCGGGCACGGGGCCCATGGCGCCGCTCCTGGCCCTGGTCGAGGCGCTGCCCGCCCCCGTCGCGGAGCGTCTGCTGGTCGAGCTCATCGCGCGGCTCGCCGAGCCCGTGGACGTGGTCGCGACGGGGCACGACGAGGAGCCCGCCGTCTGACTCGTGCGTCCCCGCGGCGGGCGCGCGGGCGGGGAGCCGGGGACCGTGCGGTCCTCGCGCTCCACGCCCGCCGGGTTCAGCGCGAGTCCCCGTCCCGGGTGGTAGAACAGTCAGGTGACGGACACCGCCGACTTCCCGCCCGACGACTTCTCCCGCGAGATCCCCCAGCCCGCCGGGTGGCTGAGCGCGGAGGACCTCGCGGCCGCACGCTCCCACCTGCCGCTCGTCTACGTCGACGCGGTCCCGGTCCGGGTCGACGACTCGGGCGACGTGGTCGCCGTCGGGCTGCTGCTGCGTGTGACACCCGAGGGGCAGATGACCCGCGCGCTCGTGTCGGGGCGCGTGATGTACCACGAGCGCATCCGCGACGCGCTGCTGCGCCACATCGAGAAGGACCTGGGCCCCGTGGCCCTGCCTCACGTCCCGGCGTCCCCGCAGCCCTTCACGGTCGCCGAGTACCTGCCGACGCCCGGCATCACGGGGTACCACGACCCTCGCCAGCACGCGGTCTCGCTCGCGTACGTCGTCCCGGTCTCGGGCGACTGCCAGCCCCAGCAGCAGGCGCTCGAGCTCGCGTGGCTCACGCCCGAGCAGGCGTGCAGCGACCAGGTGCAGCTCGAGATGCACGGTGGCCAGGGCACGCTCCTGCGGCAGGCCATGGCGTACGTCGGCCGCCTGTCGTGACCTCCGCTCCCGTGACGGCGTCGTCGGGCGGGGGCGTGGGTGACCGCCTGCGCGGGCCGACCGCGGCCCGCTGGTGGCACGGCGTCGTCGCGGCCATGGCGCTCGTCGGCGTCGTCTGGGAGCTCTTCGGCACGCTCGGGCGCGGACCGCTCCCGGGCGACACGACGACGGATCTCGTCGTCCACTTCTTCAGCTACTTCACGATCCTGTCGAACGTCCTGGTCGGGGTCACGTGCGTGCTGCTGCTCGCGGACCCGCTGCGGGACGGACGCGTGTTCCGCGTCGCGCGCCTCGACGCGCTGCTGTGCATCGCCGTGACCGGGATCGTCTACAACACCGTCCTCGCGGGGCTCCAGGAGCTGGGCGTCGCCGGGATCTTCACGAACCTGCTGCTGCACCAGGCCGGGCCGCTGCTCGCGGTCGTCGGGTGGCTCGTCGTGGGGCCTCGGCCTCGCATCGACACCGCGACGATCTGGTGGTCGGTCCTCGGGCCGCTCGCGTGGATCGGGTACATCTTCGTGCAGGGTGCGTTCTCGCACTGGTACCCGTACCCGTTCATGGACGTGACCGAGATCGGGTACCCGCAGGCGCTGCTCAACACGGGCGTCGTGGCCGTGGTGTTCCTCCTGCTCGCGGCAGGGCTCGGCTGGGTCGACCGGCACATGAGACGTGCCCCCTCGCCCTCGGCCGTGGGGCGCTGACGGCGGACAGGGCCGGGCCGGCCCGTTGCTGCCCCCGGACCCCTCGCGCGCCTCGCGCGTCCCGCCCCCGTCACCCTGCCGCAGCGGTAGCGTGACGCCATGTCGAAGACGTCCAAGAAGTCGAGCACGACGAAGAAGTCGAAGAAGAAGTCTGAGAAGGCCGAGGGCCTGCCCCGCGAGGTCTACGAGGCCGAGCTGTTCCGGCTGCAGGCCGAGCTCGTCAGGCTCCAGCAGTGGACCCAGGCCACCGGCGCGCGCGTCGTCGTGATCTTCGAGGGGCGCGACGCCGCCGGCAAGGGGGGCGTGATCAAGCGCATCACGCAGTACCTGAGCCCTCGCGTCGTGCGCATCGCCGCCCTGCCGACGCCGACCGAGCGCGAACGCTCCGAGTGGTACTACCAGCGCTACATCGCCCACCTGCCCGCGGCGGGCGAGATCGTGCTGTTCGACCGGTCCTGGTACAACCGGGCGGGCGTCGAGAAGGTCATGGGCTTCTGCACCCCGCAGGAGTACGACCGCTTCATGGCGCAGACCCCCGTCTTCGAGCAGATGCTCATCGACGACGGGATCATCCTGCGCAAGTACTGGTTCTCGGTCTCGGACGGCGAGCAGCTCAAGCGCTTCCGCTCCCGGCTGTCCGACCCGGTGCGCCAGTGGAAGCTGAGCCCCATGGACCTCGAGTCGATCCACCGCTGGGAGGACTACTCGCGGGCCAAGGACGAGATGATGGCGCACACCGACGTGCCCGCCAGCCCGTGGTTCGTGGTCGAGTCGGACTCCAAGAAGAACGCGCGGCTCAACATGATCTCGCACCTGCTCTCGACGATCGGCTACGTCGACGTGCCGCACGACAAGGTCGTGCTGCCCGATCGCCCGCCCGCGTCGGGCGACTACGTGCGTCCTCCGCGCGAGCTCGCGAACTACGTCCCGGACCACGTGGCCCAGCTCCTGGGCGACCCCGAGAACGGGTTCTGAGACGCCCCGGGCCTAGAGCTCGAGCGTGGGCCAGTCCGCGAAGTCCTCGCGCATCCTGCGGTCGTGCGTCGCGACGACCACGGCCGCAGGCGTGACGCGCAGCGCCTGGGTCAGCTCGTCGACCAGGTCGATCGAGAGGTGGTTGGTCGGCTCGTCGAGCAGCAGGACGTGCGGCACCGCGAGCAGCGCGCGGGCCAGGTCGAAGCGGCGCCGCTGCCCCGCGGACAGCTCGCGCAGCGGCCGGTCCAGGTCCTCCTCGGTCAGCAGCCCCAGGAACGCGACGGGCACCAGGTAGTCCGGGTCGAGCGTGCCCGCCGAGAGCAGGTCGAGCGCCTCCTGCGCGTACTCCTCGAAGCCCGTCCGTTCCTCGGCACCCGCCGGCAGCGACGGCCCCTCCTGCGCGACGATCCCGACGCGCACCCCGTCGGCGACCGTCCTGGTTCCCCGGTCGAGGCCGATCGTGCCCGCGAGCGCCGCGAGGAGGGTCGACTTGCCCGAGCCGTTCGGCCCCGTGATGAGCAGCCGGCCCGACGGCGGGATCGCGATGCGCGTCCCGGGCAGGTCGAGCCGTGCCCCTGGCAGGGCCGGCCCCGTGGCGGCGGCGCCGTCGGGCAGGGTCTGCGGTGCGGCACCCGGGCCGGCGTCCACGCGCGGGCTGCGCACCTCGAGCAGCGGGGTGTCGGGCGACCAGCCGGGAGACATGGCCAGCAGGTCCGGGAAGCGCAGCTCGAGCGGCGGGACCGGGACCTCGACGGCCTCGGCCTCGAGCTTCTGCACGAGGCGGTCCGCGGCCTTGACGTGGATGCGCGCGTGCGTCGCGCGCCGGTGCTTCTGGCTGCCCTTGGCGGGACGCCACTCGTCGGACAGCCCCTCGTAGGAGGCGTCGAGGCGCTCGGCGAGCTTCTCGGCGCGCTTGCGCTCGGCCCGGTAGCGCTGACGCCACCGGTGCAGGGCCTGGTTCTTGGCGAACCGGTAGGCGAGGTAGCCGGGCTGCCCGTACAGGACGGGCTTGCCGTCCATCGCGGGGTCCAGGTCGAGGATCTCGGTCGCGACGTCGTCGAGCAGCTGGCGGTCGTGCGTGACCATGACGATCCCACCGCCCCACGCCACGATCTCGCCCGTGAGGAAGTCGATGCCGCTCGTGTCGAGGTGGTTGGTCGGCTCGTCGAGCAGCAGCAGGTCGCTGCGCTCGGCCAGGCGGCACGCGAGGCGCACACGGTAGCGCTCGCCCACCGAGAGCGTCGAGAGCTCGCGCTGCGGGTCGCGGCACGCACCGAGCCGGGAGAGCGCGACCTCGACGCGCCGGTCCGCGTCCCACACCGCCAGGTGCTCGGCGCGGGCCAGGACGTCCGAGAGCTCGGCGAGGTTGCCGTGCTCGTGGTCGAAGTCGCGCGTCACGGCGTCGAGCTCGGCCCCCACGGCGCGCACCGTCGCGAGGCTGTCGTGGATCAGGTCCCCGACCGTCTGCCCGGGCAGCGGCACGAGCTCCTGCTCCACGACGGCGAGCGAGCCCTGGCGGCGCACCTCGCCCCCGCTCGGGGCGAGCTCCCCGGCCAGGACGCCCAGGAGCGTCGACTTGCCCGTGCCGTTCTCGCCGACCACGCCGAGTCGCGTGCCGGCGCCCACGCGCAGCGAGACGCCCGACAGGACGGGGCGTCCGGGGTAGGAGAAGGAGAGGTCGTCGACAGCCAGGTGCACAGGTCAACCCTAGGGGCAGTCGCCGAGGAGGTGGCTCACGCGCGCTGGCGACCGGCCCGTCGTGCGCGCGGCGCGGGCGGACCCGGGGACACGACCGGTCGCCGTCCCGGCTCGTGGACGCGGCACGTGCGCCACCTGGCGGTGGGCCGCGCCCGCGCTGCCCTCCGGTAGCGTCGTGGCCATGACCTCGCCGTCCTCTGCCGCCCCCACCACGTCCCGTCCGGCCGTCCGGCCCGGCATCGTCGCCCTCGCCGTCGTGCTCGACGTCGTCGCCGTCCTCGCGTTCGCGGCCGGCGGTCGGGCGACGCACTCGGCGGACAGCCCGCTGGCTGCCGTCCTGACGATCGCGTGGCCGTTCCTCGTCGGGCTGGCGGTCGGATGGGTCCTGCTTCGCGCCTGGCGCTCGCCGCTCACGGCCTGGCCGACCGGGCTGGTCCTGTGGGTCACGACGTGGGTCGTGGGGATGGCCCTGCGCTGGGCCACGGGCGAGGGCCTCGCGACCGCGTTCCTCGTGGTGTCCGCGGGCTTCCTGCTCGCGACGCTCGTGGGCTGGCGGCTCGTCGCGCTCCTGGTGCTCAGGCTCCGCGGCGGGCGGCAGGGCTGAGCGGCCGCCCCTCCAGCAGCGTCGTGTCAGAACGAGCGTGACCTCGAGGTCACGCTCGTTCTGACAGCTCGGTCACGCTGACGGCTCAAGCGGACTCGGCGGCCTGAGGCTCGTCGATCCCGACGCCCGTGAGCACCGCGACGACCAGTGGGGCGAGCGCACGGAACGCCTGGCCGCGGTGGCTGATCGCGTTCTTCTCCGCGGCCGACAGCTCGGCGGCTGACCGGGTCTCGCCGTCGGGCAGGAGGATCGGGTCGTAGCCGAAGCCGCCCGCGCCGCGCGGGGCGCTCAGGAGCGTCCCGCGCATCTCTCCCGTGCGCACCCACTCGCCACCGTCCGGCGTCACGAGCGCGGCCGCGCACACGAAGCCCGCCGCACGGTGCTCCGCCGGGACGTCACCGAGCTGCGCGAGCAGCAGGTCGAGGTTCGCCCGGTCGTCGCCGTGCCGGCCGGACCAGCGCGCGGAGAAGATCCCCGGTGCACCGCCCAGGACGTCGACCGCGAGACCCGAGTCGTCGGCCACGGCCGGCAGACCGGTCGCCGCGGCCAGCGCGCGGGCCTTGATGAGCGCGTTCTCGGCGAACGTCACGCCGTCCTCGACGGGCTCCGGCGCGCCGACCTCGCGCGCCGAGACCACGGCCTCCGGCGGCAGGTCCAGGCCGGGCTGCGCGGCCAGGATCGCACGGAGCTCGGTGAGCTTGCCCACGTTGTGGGTCGCCAGGACGAGGCGGGCCCCCGCGGGGACGCTCACGCCGGAACCAGCGCTCACCGCGACGCCTCGTCGAGCGCGAGCTGCTGGATGATCGCGAGCTCGGACGTGCCGCGCAGCGCGAGGTCCAGCAGCACGTCGAGCTCGGTGCGGTTGAACGGCGCGTGCTCGGCCGTGCCCTGCACCTCGACGAAGTCGCCCGAGCCCGTGACCACGACGTTCATGTCGGTGTCCGCGCGCACGTCCTCGACGTAGGGCAGGTCGAGCATGGGGGTGCCGTCGATGATGCCGACGCTCACCGCGGAGACCGAGTCCGTGAGGACCTTCTTGCCCCCCTTGATCGCCCCGTGCTTCTTGCCCCACGTCACGGCGTCCGCGAGCGCGACGTACGCGCCCGTGATCGCCGCGGTGCGCGTGCCGCCGTCGGCCTGCAGGACGTCGCAGTCGAGCACGATCGTGTTCTCGCCGAGCGCCGACACGTCGATGACCGCGCGCAGCGAGCGCCCGATGAGACGAGAGATCTCGTGCGTGCGCCCGCCGATGCGCCCCTTGACGGACTCACGGTCGCTGCGGGTGCTGGTCGCGCGCGGCAGCATCGAGTACTCGGCCGTGACCCAGCCCTGCCCCGAGCCCTTGCGCCAGCGCGGCACACCCTCCGTGAACGAGGCCGCGCACAGCACGCGCGTGCGCCCGAACTCGACGAGCACGCTGCCCTCGGCGGCGTCGAGCCAGTTCCGGGTGATCGTGACGGGGCGGAGCTCGTCGGGCGTGCGGCCGTCCGCGCGGACGGTCTGGGAGGTGGAGGCTGAAGTCATGGAGCCAGCCTATCCGGGCCTCAGAGCGTGAAGACCCGACCCGTCGCCGCGAGGTCGACCGGCCCGGCGTAGACCGCCGTGGCCTCGTCGCGCGCGGCCTGCTTGTCGTTCCAGGCCGGCAGGTGCGTCAGGACGAGCCGCCTGGCGCCGGCCGCCGTCGCGACCTCGCCCGCGCGCCTGCCCGTCAGGTGGATGCCGCGGTCGACCGCGTCGTCCCGCCCCTCCTGGAACGCGGCCTCGGCCAGCAGGAGGTCGGCGTCGCGCGCGAGCTCGACGACCGCGTCGCACGCGTCGGTGTCGCCGGTGTAGGCGAGCGTGACGCGCTCGCCCGGGACCAGGCTGGAGGGCCCCGTGACCCGCACGCCGTAGGCCTCGACGGGGTGGTAGACCCGGAACGGCTCGATCTCGAGAGGTCCCACGGTCACGACCTGGCCCGGTTCCCAGGTCTCGAACGTGAACTGGGACTCCATGGACTCCCCCGCCTCGAGGCCGTAGGCCGCTCCGATGCGCTCGGCGGTGTTCGACGGCCCCCAGACCGGCAGGGCACCCACGGCGGGCTCGTCGTTGGGTCGCACCGGCGGCGCCGCGGACGTCGCCGCCGCCCTGTCCGGGTGGTACTTCAGGTAGACGTACAGCCCGCAGACGTCGACGAAGTGGTCGGGATGCAGGTGGGACAGGCCGATCGCGTCGAGCCGGCGCGGGTCGACGAAACGCTGCAGGGCGCCGAGCGCGCCGTTGCCCATGTCGAGCAGGAGGTTCCACTCGCGCCCGTCCGGTGAGACGTCGTCGGGCACCTGGACGAGGTACGACGAGGCCGGGGAGTCAGGGCCCGCGAACGAGCCCGAGGAGCCGACGACGACCAGGCGCATCAGACGGCCTCCACGAGCGAGACCTCGGGCCCGAGGAAGCGGCGCGCGAGCTGGTCGAACGGCTCGGCGCTGCCCGTCGCCCGGAACCGGTGCGCCGGGGCGCCCGCCTCGCGCGAGCGCTCCAGGCCGTGCGCGACGAGCGTGCGGTACACGTCCTTCGCGGTCTCCTCGGCGCTCGAGACGAGCGTGACCTCGTCACCCATGACGTAGGAGATCGCCCCCGCGAGGAGCGGGTAGTGCGTGCAGCCGAGCACGAGCGTGTCCACGCCGGCTGCCCGGACCGGCGCGAGGTACTCGTGCGCGATCTCGAGCACCTCCGGCCCCGACGTCACGCCCGCCTCGACGAGACGCACGAACTCGGGGCACGCCTGCGACGTGAGCCGCAGGCCGGGGGCGACCGCGAACGCGTCGTCGTACGCACGGGACTCGATGGTCCCCCGCGTCCCGATGACACCGATGTTGCCCGTCCGGGTCGCGGCCACCGCGCGCCGCGCGGCAGGCAGGATCACCTCGATCACGGGCATCCCGTAGCGCGCCGTGTAGCGCTCGCGAGCGTCGCGCAGCACCGCGGACGACGCCGTGTTGCACGCGATGACGAGCATCTTGACGCCCTCGTCGACCAGCTGGTCCATGATCGAGAGCGCCATGGCGCGCACCGCGGCGAGCGGCTTGGGTCCGTACGGGCTGTTCGCGGTGTCACCGATGTACAGCAGCGACTCGTTCGGCAGCTGGTCGAGGATCGAGCGGGCGACCGTGAGGCCCCCGACTCCCGAGTCGAAGATGCCGATGGGTGCGTCGTTCACGGTGACGAGCCTAGTGCCGGGGCGCCGGAAAGGGAGATCGCGCCGGCCGCACGGGCCTGTGGGACCGACCACAGGGCCGTCCCGGGCGCCGTGCGGACGGGTCGGCGGCGGGGCGGCGGGCGGCCTGGCGGGGTGGTGGCGGGGTGGTCGCGGGGCCGCGGGCGTCCCGGCGGGGCCGCGGGCGTCCCGGCGGCAG
Organism: Oerskovia jenensis; assembly: GCF_016907235.1. Lineage (NCBI taxonomy): Bacteria > Bacillati > Actinomycetota > Actinomycetes > Micrococcales > Cellulomonadaceae > Oerskovia > Oerskovia jenensis. The sequence continues at coordinate 4,158,135 of NZ_JAFBBO010000001.1, read as the reverse complement.
GCGGCAGGCGGCACCGGAGCGTCCCGGCGGGGCGGCGGGCGGGCACGACGAAGGGCGCCGCGCTCGTGCGCGACGCCCTTCGTCCGGCTCCCGGGTCGCCGCCGTCAGGCGGCGACCCGGGGCGCCTAGACCCTCGCCTTGCCCCGTCCGATCAGCCCCACCACGAGGCTGACGACGAGCACGATGATGCCGAGCCAGATCAGGAACTTCGCTGCTTCGACCGCCACACCGAACACGAGCAGTACGACTCCGACGAGCAGGATGATGAGCCACGTAGGCATGGTGTCCCTCTTTCTCTCGGCCGGGACGCGGACGCCCCGGTTCAACCAGGACAATCGTGGCACCACTTCACCCTCCTCGCATCTTGACACAAATCTAGCGAGAGGCTTATAAGCGTGATAGATGAGCGCGGGCGCAGCCCGGCACGATCAGCGAGCGGTCCGGCGCACCTCGGCGAGCATCAGCTCGACCAACGACTCCTGCAACCATCCCGAGAGCAGGAACACGCTCGCCAGGAAGCGCCGTGCGGCGTCCGGGGCCTCCTCCGGGGGCTCGACCCCCGACTCCTCACGCGCCAGGACCTCGTCGTGCAGGTCCTCGACCTGGTCGTCGGTGCGCAGGTCCAGACGCTCCGCGAGGACGACCCGGATGTCGGTCAGGGCTCCCGCGACGCGACGCGCGTCGTCGGGCCGGACGATGAGCGGCGTCAACGCCTCCGCGTCCTGCGGGTCGCCTGCGAGCAGCAGGTCCGCGAGGAGGAGCAGCCGTCGGGCCTTCTCCGCCACGAGGTCGCCCTGGGTGAACCGACGGAACTCCGCCGACACCTCGCCGTCCTCGCGCGAGGCGTCCGGCAGGAGCCGGCGCACCGCCGGGTCCGTGGGGGCCTGCACGTCCTCCGCGGGCGCCGACAGCGGCGCGACGCCCTCGATCCGGGCCCCCTCGGGGTCCTCGTGCGGGACGGTCCCCGTCTGCTCCTGCAAGAGCTCGACGACGTCGCCCACCACGTGCGCGAGCACGAGGCGTTCCGAGGCGCTCAGCTCCGCGACGTACCCGCGCCGCGCGCGCCGGAACGGCCGCACTACTCCCCGCTCCGCTGCATCGTGGCCCACAGCCCGAACTCGTGCATCGCCTGCACGTCCACCTCGACCTTCTCCCTGCCGCCCGACGAGACGACGGCCCGCCCCTCCTGGTGCACCTGCAGCATGAGGGTCCTCGCCTTCTGCTGGCTGAACCCGAAGTAGCTCTCGAAGACGTACGTCACGTAGCTCATGAGGTTCACCGGGTCGTTCCACACCAGAGTCACCCAGGTGTCGGCGAGGGAAAGTCCCTCCCGCGTGTCGATCTCCTCGTCGAGGCGGGGCCCCGCGGTCGCCGTTCCAGTCACTCCCCCACTCTATGGGGTGGGTGAGCTCTGGCCACGCCGTGTCCACCGCCTGCCCCACGGGTCCACCGCCTGTCCCCGGCGGGGAGACGGACCCGGACCGCGCCCGCCGGTGGCCCGTGACCACCCGAGCGCCACCCTCTGCTCTAGGTTGAGCACATGAGTCCCGCAGACCACCCGGGCACAGGCGCCCCGGCCGCTCACCCCGCCCCCTACGCCCCGTCCACGCAGACCTCGCTGCTCACGGACCGTTACGAGCTCACCATGCTGCAGGCAGCGCTCGCCGACGGCACCGCCGACCGGCACTGCCTGTTCGAGGTCTTCACGCGACGGCTGCCCGCCGGTCGGCGCTACGGCGTGCTCGCCGGCACCGGGCGTGTCCTGGAGTCGCTCGCGACGTTCCGCTTCACCGACCTCGAGCTCTCCTGGCTCCAGGAGGCCCGCGTCGTCGACGACCGCACGCTCGACTACCTCGCGGGCTACCGGTTCACCGGCTCCATCACCGGCTACGCCGAGGGTGACGTGTTCTTCCCCCAGTCCCCCGTGATGGTCGTCGAAGGCACGTTCGCGGAGGCCGTGCTGCTCGAGACCCTGGTCCTGTCGATCCTCAACTACGACTCCGCGGTTGCGTCGGCGGCCTCCCGCATGACGAGCGCCGCCGTCGAGCGCCCCTGCCTCGAGATGGGCTCACGCCGGGCGAGCGAGACCGCGGCCGTCGCCGCAGCCCGTGCGGCCGCGGTCGCGGGCTTCGCCGGGACGTCGAACCTCGAGGCGGGTCGCCGGTACGGGATCGCCACGATCGGCACCGCCGCGCACGCGTTCACGCTCCTGCACGACGACGAACGATCTGCCTTCGCGTCGCAGGTCGCCTCGCTCGGCGTCGGCACGACGCTCCTCGTCGACACCTACGACGTGCGCCAGGGCGTCAAGAACGCGGTCGCCGTCGCGGGCACGGAGCTCGGCGCCGTCCGCCTCGACTCGGGCGACCTGGGCATCCAGGCGGTCGAGGTCCGCAAGCAGCTCGACGGCCTCGGCGCGACCGGCACCCGCATCACGGTCACGTCCGACCTCGACGAGTACGCGATCGCCGCGCTCGCGGCTGCCCCGGTCGACTCCTACGGCGTGGGCACCTCGCTCGTGACCGGCTCGGGCGCCCCGACCTGCGGCATGGTCTACAAGCTCGTCGCCCGGTCCGACGCCGACGGCGTCCTGCAGCCCGTCGCCAAGGCCTCGACGCTCAAGACGAGCACCGGAGGCCGCAAGTCCGCAGCACGCCAGTACGGGGAGGACGGCAGGGCCGTCGCCGAGGTCCTCGTCACCGGACCCGACGACGCCGTAGCCCTCTGGGAGCCCGGCGACGACGAGGACCTGCGCCCCCTGCACGTCCCCCTCGTGCTCGACGGCGCCGTCGACTCCCGCTGGATCGGCGCCTACGGGGTCCACAACGCCGCGCGGCGGCACGCCGAGGCACGGGCCGAGCTGCCCCGTGGTGCGCGACGCCTCTCCGCGGGAGACCCCGCGCTGCCGACCCTGACCCGCACGCTCGGCTGAGGGCGGCCTCTCGCCCCGACGGTGCGCGTCGCCGTCTCCGGGTCGGACGCCGCGGACGAGCGGGACGGGCGCCCTCCGCTCCCCCGTGGATCCTGGTCGTCAGGGACTGGTCCCCCCGTCGCGCAGACGCCGAGGGCCCGCACGCTCGTCGAGCGTGCGGGCCCTCGGCCGTCGCGGCACACGAGACGCCGCGCCGGCGGCCACTACTTCTTGCCGACGAACCAGCCTCGGAGCACCGCGACGCGTGCGTCGAGCTGGGCGACGGTCGCGAGCGGAACCTCGGGCCCCCCGCAGCGGCGGCGCAGCTCGGTGTGCACCGTGCCGTGCGGCTGACCGCTGCGGCGCGCCCAGGCCCCGACCAGCTGTGAGAGCTCCTTGCGCAGCTCGGCGGCACGCCGGTGGTCGAGCTCGCTGCGATCGACCTCGGCCGCCCGCGACTTCTTGGACCGGGCCGACATCTGGTCGGCCTGCCGCTGGCGCAGCAGACTCGTCACCTGGTCCGCGTCGAGCAGGCCCGGGAGCCCCAGGAAGTCCTGCTCCTCGTCCGAGCCGATGTCCGCCTCCGTGCCGAACTCGCCCCCGTCGAAGAGCACGCGGTCGAACGACGCCTGCGCCTCGAGCGCCTGGAAGGAGCCCTGCATACCGTCGGCGAGATCGTCGGACGCCTTGTCCTCGCGGTTGGCGGCCGCCATGAGGGCGTCCTCGGGGTTGTACATGTCCCCTTGCTCCTCGGCCGTGAGCGGTCGGTCGAGCGCGTGGTCGCGCTCGAGCTCCAGACCGTTCGCGAGCGCCAGCAGGTGAGGCACGCTGGGCAGGAACACCGACGCCGTCTCGCCCCGCTTGCGGGCGCGGACGAATCGACCGACCGCCTGCGCGAAGAACAAGGGCGTGGCGGTCGACGTCGCGTAGACGCCCACCGCGAGCCGCGGCACGTCGACCCCCTCCGAGACCATCCGGACCGCGACCATCCACCGGCCGTCGCCGTCCGAGAACTCGTCGATGCGACCGCTCGCACCGTCGTCGTCGGACAGGACGACCGTCGGAGACCTGCCCGTGATCCGCGCCAGGTGACCGGCGTAGGCGCGCGCGTCGGTCTGGTCCGTCGCGATCACCAGCCCCCCCGCGTCGGGGATCGCCCGACGGACCTCGGTCAGACGCTTGTCCGCCGCCGCGAGCACCGACGGGATCCACTCACCGTCCGGGTCGAGAGCCGTGCGCCACGCCTGGCCCGTCATGTCCTTGGTCAACGCCTCACCGAGCCGGGCACTGACCTCGTCTCCCGACTTGGTGCGCCAGCGCATCTGCCCCGAGTACGACAGGAAGATCACGGGGCGCACCACGTGGTCGCGCAACGCGTCGCCATAGCCGTACGTGTAGTCCGCGGCCGACCGACGGATGCCGTCGGCCCCCCGCTCGTACGTCACGAACGGGATCGCCGCCGTGTCCGAGCGGAACGGCGTGCCGGTCAGCGCAAGTCGACGGGTCGCGGGCTCGAACGCGTCCCGGACAGCCTCGCCCCAGGACAGGGCGTCGCCACCGTGATGGACCTCGTCGAGGATCACCAAGGTCCGCTCCGCCTCGGTCCGAGCGGTGTGCAGCGCGGGCTTGGCCGCCACCTGGGCGTAGGTGAGCGCGACACCGTCGTAGCTCGAACCGTGCCGACCCTGGCTGTTGCGGAAGTTCGGGTCGATGCGGACGCCCACGCGCGCGGCAGCGTCCGCCCACTGGTGCTTGAGGTGCTCCGTGGGGGCGACGACCGTCACGCGTCGTACGACCCCCTGCTCCAGGAGCTCGGTGGCGACCCGCAGCGCGAACGTCGTCTTGCCTGCTCCCGGGGTAGCGACGGCAAGGAAGTCACGCGGCGAACGGGTGCGGTAGAGATCGAGCGCCTCGGCCTGCCAGGCACGCAGCTTGGAGGCGGTGCCCCACGGGGCACGTCGAGGAAACGCCGGCGACAGGTGCGACGCAGCGGCGGAGGACGCCCCCAACGGTGCCGAGGGGGGAAGGTTCACGGGTGGGCGAGCGGACGAGTTCGAGAGAGGCTGCCCACTCACTTGCCGGAATCACCCTCGCCGTCCTGCGGGGCGCGAAGGCCGTCGTAGATCTCCTTGCACGTGGGGCACACGGGGAACTTGTTGGGATCACGCCCCGGCACCCAGACCTTGCCGCAGAGCGCGATGACGGGCTTGCCGGACAGCGCCGACTGCATGATCTTCTCCTTGCGCACGTAGTGCGCAAAACGCTCGTGGTCCCCGGGCTCGACCTCCGCCGTGGTCTCCGTGCGCTCGAGGACGCTCGTCGACGTCCCGCTGCTCGGGTCACTGTCCGGGACGATCGGTTCCGGTCCCGACGGGCTGCCTGCCGCCGGTCCGTTCGTGGGGAGGGTCAAGGGTTCGATCATGATCTCGAGTCTACGTCGGGGAAGGAGAAACCCGTCGGCTCCGACCAGGGGCGTGATCGGAACCGACGGGCGGCTGTGGGTCGGGCCGGGAGGGCCCGCCGGGGCGGACGGGTCAGAGACCCTGCCACTCCGGCTTCGAGAGGAACGTCTGGCGGTAGTAGTCACCGAGCTGCAGGCGCGAGGCCGCGGCGTCGTCCACCAGGACGGTCGCGTGCGGGTGCATCTGCATGACCGTCGCGGGCCACATCGCGGAGACCGGACCCTCGACGAGCTGGTGGACGGCCTCCGCCTTGCCCTTGCCCGAGGCGAGGAGCACGAGGTGCTTGGCCGACATGATGGTCGCCAGGCCCTGCGTGAGGCAGTGCTGCGGCACCTGCGCGAGGTCGTCGCCGAAGAAGCGGGCGTTGTCCTCACGCGTCTGCGCGGTCAGCGTCTTGATGCGCGTCCGCGACGCGAGGGACGAGCCCGGCTCGTTGAACGCGATGTGACCGTCCGTGCCGATCCCCAGGATCTGCAGGTCGACACCCCCGGCGTCGACGATCTTGCGCTCGTAGTCGGCGCACGCCGCGACCAGGTCGTCCGCGCCTCCGTCGGGCCCCTGCACGGCGCCCTGGGAGAAGTCGACGCGCGAGGCGATCTCCTTCTCGATGACGTTGCGGTAGCGCTCCGGGTGGTCCTCCGCGATCCCGACGTACTCGTCGAGCATGAAGGCCTTCGCCTGGGCGAAGGACAGCCCTTCCTCGGTGTGGCGGCGGACGAGCTCGTCGTACACCTTGAGCGGGCTCGACCCGGTCGCCAGACCGAGCACCGCGCTCGGCTTGGCACGAAGCAGCTTGTCGATCGCCTCTGCGGCGAGTACCGCGAGCTGATCGGCGGGCGCAATCACAACTTCCATCAGGACACCTTCCTACGGCCGGCGATGGCTGCTCCCACCGCGGCAACGGGCACATCGCTGGGCGCCAGGGAGACACGCTTCTCCAGCTCCAGCGAGGACAAGAACGGCGACGTGCTCGCCTGGGCCACGAGGGCCTCCTGCACGGCGTCGAGGAGCGGCTGGCCGAGACCGGTCACGCCACCTCCGAGGACGACGTGCCGGACGTCGACCGTCAGCTCGAGGATACGGACTGCGCTCGCCACTGCGGCGGCGAACTCGCCCTTGATCCTGAGGGCTTCGGGGTTTCCGGCGGCGGCCGCCTCGAAGAGCTCGAGCGGTGCCGGGCGGCCGGACTGCGAGGGCCAGCGGGCGCTGAGCGCGGTGCCCGAGGCATACGTCTCGACACAACCACGCTGTCCGCACGCGCACAGGGGACCGTCGGGGTTGATCGGGATGTGGCCGATCTCACCGGCGGCACCGCTCACGCCGCGACGGAGCCGGCCCCCCAGCACGATGCCGGCCGCGAGTCCCGTGCCGAGCGCCAGGAACGCCAGGTCCTGACCGTCGGCGCCCATCGCGTGCGACGCACCCAGCGCCGCGACGTTCAGGTCGTTGTCGACGTCCACCGGGATGCCCCCGAAGATCGCCGACAGCTCGTGGGCGAGCGCGAACGGCTCCCCTTCGATCCCCAGGTTCACCGCGTGCATGACCGACCCGCTCTGCGGGTCGACGAGCCCTGGGACACCGAGGCCCAGTCCCGCGAGCGCGGCGGGCTCGAGGCCCGCCGCGTCCGTCAGGGACCGGACGGCCCGGGCAGCACTGGAGACCACACCCTGCGGGCCCCGAACGGTCGGCAGCTTGACCGACCCCTCGATCGAGCCGTCCGGTCCGAGCAGGACGCCGAGGACCTTCGTTCCTCCGACGTCCAGACCGACCGAGTGGCCGCCGGGCAGGGCGGCTGCCTCGCCGAGCGACGAGGCAGCCGTTGTCACCTCACTCACGTCAGCCCTTCACCGCACCCGAGACCAGGCCACCGGTCATGCGTCCCTGGACGATCAGGAAGAAGACGACGACGGGGATCGCGATGAGCACCGATCCGGCCATCAGCCCACCCCAGTTCGTCGCCTGGGTCGCCTGCTGGAAGGTCCGCAGCCACAGCGGGAGCGTCATCGACTCGGGACGCGTCATGATGATCAGCGCCATCACGAACTCGTTCCAGGCCTGGATGAACGCGAAGACACCGGTGGCCACGAGCCCAGGAGCCAGCAGCGGGAAGGTGATCCGCCAGAAGGCCTTGGAGCGCGAGCAGCCGTCGATCATGGCCGCCTCCTCGAGCTCGGCCGGGACGCCTGCGACGAACCCACGAAGGGTCCAGATCGTGAAGGGCAGCACGCCCGACAGGTAGACGATGCCCAGGCCGATGATCGAGTTGAGCAGCTGCCAGCCGTCGATGATCCGGAAGATCGAGATCATCATGGCCTCGCCCGGGATCATCTGCACCGCGAGGATCGCGATGATGAACGCCTTGCGGCCCTTGAAGTTGAACCGGGTCACGGCGAGCGACGCCATGAAGGCCAGGACCATCGAGATCACGAGCACGAAGAACGTGACCATGATCGAGTTGCCCATCGCGGGCAGGAAGGGCGCGCGCTCCTGGTTGAAGATCGCGTCCTGGTAGTTGTCGAGCGTGAAGCTCGAGCCCGGGAAGAACGTCAGGTCCTTGTTGCGGATGAGGTTCGTTGGGAGGAACGACGAGTTGATCATCCAGTAGACCGGGAAGACCGAGCAGAGGAAGACGACGACGGCGATCACGCTGTAGATCGCGTTCGAGACCTTCTTGCGCTGCCCCTCGCGGGTCTTGCGCGGTCCGCTCCCAGCCGACGTGGGTACCGACGACGCCGTCCCGGCGACGGTCGGGTTGAGGGTGCTCACAGCTGTTCCTCCTTGACGGTCTGGCGCACGTAGTAGAACGAGATCCCCATCATGATGAACACGAGGATCACCGCGATGGCGCTGGCGGCGCCGTAGTGCCCCTGCGCCATACCCATCTGGTAGATGTACACACCGATGGTGTTGGTCTTCTCCGCGATACCGCCGATGCCCTGCAGGGCGAAGATCTGTGTGAAGACGCGCAGGTCCCAGATGATCGACAGGATGATGAGCACCACGATGATGCTGCGCACGTAGGGCACCATGATGAGGCGGAAGCGCTGGGCCGGGCTCGCGCCGTCGAGCGACGCAGCCTCGAGCACCTCGCCGGGGACCTGGGTGAGGCCCGCGTACATCGTGAACGCGACGAACGGAACGCCCTGCCAGACGATGATGAGCGTGGCGACCAGGAAGAACATCCAGGGGTTGATGAGCCACGAGTGACCCATCCAGTTGTCCCCGGTGATCTTCGTGAGGATGTTGTTCACGACGCCGTACTGGGTGTCGAAGATCCAGCCCCACACGATGACCGCGGCCAGTGCGGGCATGGCCCACGCCAGCAGGAGTCCGACCGACACGAGCAGACGGAAGAACTTGTTGAGCCGCATCATGAGGAGGGCCAGCAGGATGCCGATGACCATGGTCAGGACGACACAGACCACCATGAAGGCGAAGCTGCGAGCCAGGACCGTCCAGAACACCGGGTCGGCCAGGGTGTCGGTGTAGTTCTTGAAGCCGACCCATTCAGCAGGCACGCCCATGAGCTGGGCGCGCTCGTACTTCTGGAACGACATGATGAAGAGGTTGGCCAGCGGGTAGCCGACCATGATGCCCAGGACCAGGAGGCTGGGGGCCAGCAACAGCCACGGCAGCTTGGCCGACGGCTTCTTCGGGGGCTTGAGAGTGTCCTTCAGCTCGACCGCTGGGGACGACTCGAGGGTGGATGAGCTCATTTTCTCACTCCGTCGAGGGGTTGCACGGTTCGAGCAGGACCGTGCAGGTACAGGTGGTGCGCGCGGGGCCAGTCATGCCGAGGGGTGGGAGCTCCGAGGAACTCCCACCCCTGCGGCGTCTGGCGAGGCGCCCCTCCTCGCGGAGGGGCGCCGGTGGGATCAGCTGTTGAGGGTTTCCTCGATCTGCTGGTCGAGCTTCTCGGCGATCGCCTTGACGTCGCCACCCTGGGCGATCTGGACGAACGCGTCCTGCAGGTAGCGCTTGGCCTCGACGTCAGCCCACTTCGGGGAGGCCGGGGTCAGCTCGGAGTTCTTGGCGGCAGCCGCACCGGCCTGCGTGACCTCGTCCTTGGGGAGGAACTCCGCCTGCGAGACCTTCGCGGGGATGTTGCCCTTCTCCGCGAGGAACTTCTGGTAGCCGTCGCTCAGCATGATCTCGAGCGCGCTCAGCGCGAGCTCCTGGTTCTCCGACTTCGCGGCGATCGCGAGGTTCGAGCCACCAGCGAAGACCTTGGCGGCCTCGCCGGCCTTCGCACCCGGGAGGGCGAACGCGTGCAGGTCAGAGCCGAACGTGTCGGGGCAGCCCGGCGCCTTGGCGTCGTCCGCAGGCGTCTTGATCGAGCCCTGGAGCCAGGTCGGAGCCGAGAGGTAGCCGATGTTGCCCTCGCAGAACGGAACCTGCTGGTCGGTCTCCTGACCGTCCTTGGGCGCCTTCGAGGCCGTCGTCATGACCTCCTGGACCTGCTGGAGACCCTTGATGCCACCCTCGGACGAGAAGCCCGCCTCCCACTTGCCGTCCTTCTGCTCGGCGATGAAGCCGCCGTTCTCCCAGACGTAGGGCAGGGCGTTGTACCAGTCCTGGCCGGGCCAGTAGATGCCCGAGCGCGTGTCGGTCGTCATGGCCTGGCCGTTCGCGACGTACTCGTCGAGCGTCGTCGGGACCGTCGTGCCGGTCTGGTCGACGACCTGCTGCGAGTAGAAGACCACGCGGGCACCCGAGTAGTACGGCGGGGCGTAGAACTTGCCGTCGTACGAACCGGCCTTGACGAAGCCCTGGAGCAGGTCGTCGCCGCCGAGGTCCTCGTAGTGGTCCGTCAGGTCCGTGAAGAAGCCGGACGACGTGAAGGCCGCGGCCTGCGTGTTGCCGACCTCGACGACGTCAGGGCTGTCCGAGCTCGCGAGCGAGGTCGTGAGCTTGTCGACCAGGCCGGTCCAGGACTGCTCCTCGATGGTGAGGGTCGAACCCTTGTTCTCGGCCTCGAACGTCGTCTTCAGGTACTCGCGCGCTTCCTTCGGCGTGTCCGTGGCGCCGACGAGCCAGACGCGGATGTCTCCGGTCTTCGCGCCGTCTGCCGATGCGCCGTCGCCGGAGCCCGAGTCGCCCGAGCCGCAGGCGGTGAGCGCGAGCGCCAGGGTGATCGTCGAAGCCATCGTGGTGGCTACGAGGCGGTTCCTCTTCACTGGGGTACTTCCTCTCGGTAATTCGAAGTGGCGGCGTCGATGACACCACCTGAGGTGATACGGGAGGTACTGCGGTACTACTTCTGGGATTACTGCAGGACCGGGTCAGCCCGACGGGAGCTCACGAGCAGCGCTCATGAGACGCCCAGCTGGCCGGACAGGATGAGGACGGCGGCTCCGGCGAGGACGACGTCCTCGTCGAGAGAAGCCATCCGGAGCTCGAGACCGGCATTGATGGCCGGCATGGTCCGAGCGTTGATGGTGTCGATCGCAGCGTCGCGAAGAGGGCCGTCGAGCAGGTCCGCAGGACCGCTGATGAGGATCTCACCGAGGTTGAGCGCTGACACAACAGGCGCCAGGGCGATGCCCAGGAGCTTGCCGACCGATGCCAGGACGGCATCGGAAGATTCCTTGTCGAGTCCTTCCACGGCACGGCGCAGGGCCGGCACCGAGAGGATGGTCTCGAGACACCCCGACCGCCCGCAGGCGCAGGGAAGACCGTCGTCGACGACGGTGACGTGCCCCAGCTCGCCCGCCGCGTCGGCAGCGCCACGCACCCGGGACCCGTCGAGCATGATGCCCGCGCCGACCCCCTCGCCGACCGTGAGGACCATGAGGCCGGTACCGTCCGCGCCGCCGAACGTGAACTCGCCGAGCGCCGCGATGTTCGCGTCGTTGGCGACGTGCACGGGCAGCGCCAGGCTCTCGCTGAGCTGCTCCGCGAGGGCGACGTCGTACCAGCGGCGGTTGGGCGCCTCGACGATGCGGCCCTCGCTGTCCACGACGCCCGGTGAGCCGATGCCCACGCCGAGCACAGGACGCGTCGCCACGGCGATGAGCCCTCGGCAGAAGCGTGTCAGGAGGTCCACGAGCTCGGTGCCCGCGCGCCCCTCGATGGGCAGGCTCTGTCGCACCACGAAGTCACCCGTCAGGGACATCACGGCGCCGCGCATGAGCGCGTCGTCCGTGAGGTCGACCGAGACGATCTGGTAGGCGCTCGTGCGCATCCCGATGAGGATGGCGGGCTTGCCGACGCGCTGGCCGGGGCGGATGCCCAGCTCCTCGACGAGCCCCTCGGCGATGAGCACCGAGACCAGGTCGGAGATGGTGACCCTCGTCAGCGAGGTGGCTCGAGCAAGGTCCGCACGGGACGTCGGCCCCTCGTGGAAGAGGTGCTGGAGGACGAGCGAACGGTTGTGCGCGCGAGCGTGCTCGGGGAGCACCTTGGAGGTGGGCCTGAGACCTGTGCTCAGACCTCTCCGGGTGACTGCACTTCGCGTGACTGCCGTTGTCATGTTTGTTAGTAGACCTCCTTTACTAAGCGCATGTCAACCTGTTCGAGCCGTCGAGACCAAACCGTTGTACTTCGTTCGGATCGCTGCGATTCCCCTCGGGGAGCACTCGAGGTCTGACCACACGAGAGCCGCGGGATGCTGCCGTTTCCGCGAGCACCGACCGGCCCTGCGGGCCTACCTCCCGATCCAGCCCCGGGCGCCCTCGTAGGTCACGGAACGGCTCGCGACGTCCACGGCCGCCCGCAGCGCGCTCCCCCACCCACGCCCTCGGGACACCTCTGCGGCGAACGCGCCGTGCAGCACGTCACCCGCACCGAGCGTGTCCACCACGGCACCCACCTCCGGGACGAGGACCTCGGAGCGGAGACCCTCCTCGAGCACCTCGAGGGGCGCGCGACCGCGCGAGCGGGCGACGAACGCCGGGCCCAGGTCGGCCACGGCCTCGAGCACACGGCCCTGGTCCTCGCCAGGGATCCGGAAGTCCTGCGAGAGCACGACCGCGTCGCACAGCGCGAGGAGCTCGGCGCTGCCGTCCTTCCAGGAACCACCGTCCAGCACGACGAGGACCCCCAGCTCGCGCCCCCGCTCGGCAAGAGCTCGCGCGAGCACCGGATGATGGCCGTCGAGGAGCAGGACGTGGCGTCCTCCCCCCGGCTCGCCGGCGCCGGCACCGGCACCAGCACCAGCACCTGCACCAGCACCTGCACCTGCACCTGCACCGATGCCCGCACCGCCCGCAGTGTCGATGTCGGGCGCCGCGCCGGCCCCGCTGTCGACGGCCCTGGCGCCTCGGGCCCGTCGCACCTCGTCGAAGGCCCTGGTCACCGTGTCCTCGTCCCCCGCAGCGGCCGGTCGGTCCGTGGCGTTGGTGCTCACGACGGCGCGTTCGCCCGTCCCGGCCGTGACCAGGACGGTGGACACCGCGGGCCCCCTCACCTCACCACCCGGTCCAGCAGGCGCGCCCGCCGTCACGTCGAGCAGCGCGACCTGCGCGGCGAGCAGCTCGGCGCGCACCACCTCGGCGAGCGCCCCGGCACCGACGGCCGTGACGAGGCGCACGGGCACCCCGAGCGCCGCGGCCGTCGCGGCCGCGTTGGCGGCGGGGCCCCCGAAGGTCGCGCGCTGCGAGGTCGCGACGACCTTCTGGTCGGGTCCGGGCAGCGCATGGACCACCTGGGTGATGTCGAACGTCGTGAGCCCGCAGCAGATCAGCACGCCTCATCCTCGCCCATGCAGCGGGGAATATCCTTCTGCTCCATACGTTTGCATTGACATGCGACTTGGCTTCTACACCTTCGGCGACAACGCCCCCGACCCGACGACCGGCGAGCAGATGCCGGTGTCCCAGCGCCTGCGCGACGTGCTCGAGAGGATCCGCCTCGCGGACGAGGTCGGGCTCGACTACGCGGGCATCGGCGAGCACCACCGGCCCGACTACGCGATCTCCTCCCCCTCGACCATGATCGCCGCGGCGCTCGCCCAGACCGAGCGGATCACGGTCGGGAGCGCCGTCACGGTCCTCTCGACCGAGGATCCGGTACGGGTCTACCAGCAGTTCGCGACGATGGACCAGTACTCGGGCGGCCGCGTCGAGCTGCTCGCCGGACGCGGTTCCTTCATCGAGTCGTACCCGCTCTTCGGCGCGGACCTCGACGACTACGACGCGCTGTACGACGAGAAGATCGTCCTCCTGCGCCTGCTCGACGAGGGCGGACCCGTGACGTGGTCGGGCAAGTTCCGCCCGCCGCTCGAGAACGCCCTGATCCTGCCCCGCCCGTTCGACAAGCCGGGGCGTGGCGAGCACCTCGACATCGCGATCGCCACCGGGGGCAACCCGCAGTCCTCGGTGCGCGCGGGCGCCCTCGGCCTGCCGGTGAACTACGCCATCATCGGCGGCAAGCCCGCGCAGTTCGCGCCGCTGGTCGACCTGTACCGCCGCGCCGCGACCCAGTCCGGGCACGACGCCGCCGCTCTCGAGGTCTCGGTGTCGACCATGGGCTTCCTCGCCGACGACGGCAAGCAGGCACGGGACTTCTTCTACCCCTACTACCTGCAGAACATGAAGAAGATCTCGGCGGAGCGCGGGTTCCCCATGCCGAGCCGTGTCTCGTACGAGGCGACGGCCGCACGGGGCGGGGCCTACTTCATCGGGGCACCCGAGGAGATCGCGGAGCGCATCGTCGAGCTGCACGGTGCACTCGGCCACGACCGTCAGATCTTCCAGATGGACCTGTCGGGCGTCCCTCAGAAGGAGTCGCTGCGGGCGATCGAGCTGCTGGGCACCGAGGTCGCGCCGCGCGTCCGGGAGGCGCTCGGCTGACGACCGACGCCGACCCGCACCCGGCCGAGGAGCACGGGTGCGGGCCACCGGCGTGGAAGCGTTCCCGCAGGTCATGCACACGGCTGCGGCCCGGATCCGGGGTGGTGCACGGGAACGGGGGCCGTGTTTCGGTGCGGTGACGGCGAGTTCACAACAAGGTCACGATCCGCCCGAACCGACCGCCTCCGGGCGATCGCGCACCTAGGGTCGTCGCATGCGCACCTCGCCCCGCCGACCGTCGGTCGTCGCGATCGCCCTCCTCGGCAGCCTCCTGCTCGCCGGGTGCTCCGCCACGACCGGCAGCACGGACGCCTCGGACGGGGCCGGGGCGGCCGTCCAGGAGCGCGTGCCGGCCGACGCCGCCGAGGGCGCGGCCGGCCTCCAGGTGGGGTCCTCGGTGCCGGACGAGGACCGCGAGGTCATCACCACGGGCGACCTCACGATCGTCGCGGCGGACCCCCGTTCGGCCGTCCGGTCGATCAGCGAGCTGGTCGAGACCGCAGGCGGTCGGGTCGAGAGTCGTGCGGAGCACCTGGGCGCCGACGACCGGGCCTACGGCAGCCTCACCGTGCGCGTCCCCGCCGACAAGATCACCGCGACCGTCGAGGCCCTCGACGGGATCGGCGAGGTCCAGGACGTCTCGCTCGACGCCAAGGACGTCACCGCGACCGCGATCGACCTGGACGCCCGGGTCCAGGCCCTGTCCGCCTCGGCGGCCCGCCTCGAGACACTCATGACCGAGGCCACCACGACAGCCGACCTGCTGGCCGCGGAGAAGGAGCTCACGGCACGCCAGGCGGAGCTGGAGAGCCTGCAGTCTCAGCGCGCGTCGATCACGGACCGCGTCGACATGTCGACGCTCACGATCCAGGTCGTCTCGCAGGCGCCCGAGGTGACGATCCGCCCCGCCGGCTTCCTCGGAGGGCTCACGGCAGGCTGGGGTGCGCTGCTCGTCGCCCTCAACGCCCTCGTCGTCGCTGCCGGGGCGCTGCTCCCCTGGCTCGTGGCCGCAGCGCTCGTCCTGATCGCCGTGCGGGCGGTGCTGAGAACCGTCCGGGCCAGGCGCCCAGGTCCCCGCGGTGGACCCGACGGGCCACCGGCCCCGGACGGTGGTGACGGGCCGGGCCCCGGCCCGGACGAGAGCTCCCGCCTCGTCGGATCGGGTGAGCGCCGTGGATGAGCGAGCAGCCGTCGAGAGACGCGAGCAGAGCCTGGAGACCTATCGACGACGTGTCGGGCGGCTGTACGACGGCGATGTCCCTGTCGGTCACCTCGTCACCCGGGTCTGCACGCACTGGGAGACCGTGGGCCCGCACTCGTTCCCGACCTACGTCAACCCCGAGGAACGCCTGCAGTGGCGGGTCCACTTCGACGACCCCGAGCGTGCGGACACCTTCAGCGACGACCGGGACCGGTCCGTCGCCGGCCTCGTGGGGCGGGAGATCGACGCCTGGGAAGCCGGACGCCTCGAGCTCGCCGAGCGCACCCTGCGCGTCGAGTGGCTCGACGGCGACGACGCGGTCTCGGCCTGGCAGGCGGACGGCTGGTAGCACCACGGAACGACGAAGGGCCGCCCCGGTGGGGCGGCCCTTCGTCGTGACAACTGGGGTGATACGCCGCCCGCAGGCGACATGGTGGAGGTGCGGGGAATCGAACCCCGGTCCGGTGACGCAAATCCAGGTCTTCTCCGGGCGCAGTCTGCTGTTGATTTTCTCGGCCCCAGCACTCACGCAGACAAGGTGCTGACGGGCTCAGTCATCTAAGAGTCCCTACGCCGCCGGTGACGAACGTCGTAAGCAGTGGCTCTCTGTCTGACGCCAGGAACCGGGGCGAGAGCAACCCCGGGCTGACGGACTTCGAAGACTCGCTCAGGCGGCGAGTGCGAAGTCGGTGCGCTTGGAATCGGCACCTATTGGTTTGCAGACATCGTTTACGAGATAAGTCTGCATCCTCGGCCCGCTTCTCCTCGAAGCACGACCACCGTCGAAACCGATCACCCCCTGTGCAGTTGTCAATCACCGACCGAGCACCACGCGTCCGTCCGCCGAGGCGGCCGTCCGGTTCGACACCGGGTCAGTGGTACCAGCCTACGGGATCAACACCACCGCGGGCGAACGTATTTCCGCGCCTACTTCTTGCGGCTCAGCGCGTCGACCAGCAGACCGCCCGCGATGCCCAGCAGGAAGACGTCCTTCGCGAGCCCGATGCCCTGCGGGGTCGGCCTGATCCCTTCCTTCTCGGTCATCCCCGGAGTCTTGAGGTACATCGCGACGAGGCCCGCGGAGAACGTCCCGAGCCCGAGCGCGACGACGCCGGTGGGGACGAACGGCACGAGCAGGGCCGCGCCCAGGGCGATCTCGGTCGTGGACAGCGTCTTGGTGAACTGCACGGGGTCTTGGTCGCCGAGGAACGGGAACGTTCCGGCGGCCATCCCGTGGATCCCCTGCGCGGTGGCCTCGTCGGCCCCCCGCTTGGAGAGTCCGGAGTTGAGGATGAACGCGCCTGCTGCGACGCGAGGGATGTACTGACGGAGCTTGACCACGGGGCCTCCTCGGCAAGGTGACTACGACTACCCTGCGACGCTACGTCGTCGGGCAGCCGGATGCACGTCCACCCGCCGGACGCCGTCACCTCCTCGGCCCACGGCGTACGACGGCGTCACTCACCTCACGCGCACGTCACCGGTTCTGGCGCTGGCGCATGGCGCGCTGCGCCTCACGGTTGTCCTGCTGCTCACGCAGGGCCTGACGCTTGTCGTACTCGCGCTTGCCCTGCGCGAGGGCGATCTCGACCTTCGCACGGCCGTCGAGGAAGTAGAGCGAGAGCGGCACGATCGTGTAGCCCTTCTCGCGAGACTTCGCCTCGAGCCGCAGGATCTCGTCCTTGTGCAGCAGCAGCTTGCGCTTGCGACGAGGAGCGTGGTTGTTCCACGTCCCCTGCGAGTACTCCTGGATGTGCACGTTCTCGAGCCAGGCCTCGCCGCCGTCGACGGCCACGTATCCGTCGAGCAACGAGGCCCGGCCCTGCCGCAACGCCTTGACCTCGGTGCCGCTCAGGACGAGCCCGGCCTCGAACACGTCGACGATCAGATAGTCATGGCGGGCCTTGCGGTTGCTGGCGATGATCTTGCGGCCAGTCTCCTTCGCCATGAGGGCAACATCCGATCTGCTCGAGCTCCGTGGTGCGCCCAGGACGGACCCACCCGCGCCGTGCGGCGCGACGTCCCAGGTTACGCGAGTTCGGCCCGCGACCAGTAGGTGATTAGCGCAGCCACTTCGCGGGGTCGACCGTCGAGCCGTTCTCGTAGACCTCGAAGTGCAGGTGGCACACCTGACTGGTGCCGGTCGTCCCCGAGTACCCGACGAGGGTCCCCTGCGCGACGCTCTGCCCGGCGGCCACGACGTACCGCGTGAGGTGGTTGTAGCTCGTCATGAGGTTCTTGCCACCTACCGTGCCGTGGTTGACCACGACCTGGTTCCCCAGCCCGCCGTACGTCCGCGCGAACTGGACGGTGCCCCCCGCCGAGGCGTAGATCGGGGTACCGCAGTAGGCGCGCAGGTCCATGCCGGCGTGCAGCCTGGTGACGGGCAGGAAGGGGTGCTTGCGCATCCCGTAGCTCGAGGTGATGTGCGGGACCGCCGTCGGGTAGGCCAGGAAACCGGACGTCACGGCTCCCCCGCCGCCACCGCCCCCGCCACCGCCAGTGCCACCGCCACCGCCGGACCCGCCGCCCGTGGCGGGCGGCGGCTGCTTGGCCGCTTCCTCGGCGGCCTTGCGGTCGCGCTCGGTCTGCGCCGCGATGATGCCCTGGAGCTCGCTGGTCAGCGCCGCCTGCGCCTGCTCGTTGGCCGCCATCTGGGCGAGCGCCGCGTCCTTGCGCGACTCGATCGTCGCCTGCTTGGCCTGCTGCTCCGCGATCAGCCCCTCGATCTCGGCCTTGCGGTCCGCGGCCGCCGACTGTGCGGCGTCCGCCGCGACGACGTTCTCGTCGGCCTGGACCTTCAGGTCCGCGATCGTCTCGCGGATGGCGGTCAGGCGCGCCTCGCGGTTGCGCGCGATCGACTCCGCCTCCTGGAGGTCGGTCAGGGTGCGAGCCTGCGTGCGCGCCGCCGTCGACGACATCGCGTACTGCTCGATGAAGTCCTCGGTGCTCTGCGCCCCGGTCACGATGCCGAGCCCGCTGACCTCACCCTGGCCCCGGTAGGCCTGGCGGGCCATCTCCGCGATGCTCGACTTCGCGGAGCTCGCCTTGCCCGCCGACTCCTGGATGTCCAGGCTGATGGCCTCCTCCTCGGCCTGTGCGTCCTGCAGACGCACCTCGAGCTGGGCGGCCTCGCGCTGGGTGCGCTCGAGCTCGGCCGTCGCCGTGTCGAGCTCGGCCTGCGCCACCGGCAGACGTCCCTCGATGGTCTGCAGGTCGAGGATCGCCTGGGCGAGCTCCGCGTCGGTGCCCTCGAGCTCCGACTCGAGACCCTCCCGGTCCTTGAGCGCCTGGCTCTGGCGGCGCTCGGCGGCGGCGCGCTGGTCGTCCAGGTCGTCCGCGGTCGCGGCGACCGCCGTACCCAGGAGGAGGATCAGCGCAGTTCCGCCTGCTGCGAGGCGTCGGGTCAGCTGGGACATGTCACACCCTCGTGTATCGGCTGAGCGTGACGACCGAGGAGATGGCCGCCAGGACGAATGCGATGAGGAGCAGCAGCGGCGCGATGCGCAGCACGTCCGACTCCGAGATGTAGGCGATCCAGCTCACCGAGCTCTGGAGCCAGTCCGTCACGAGGTACTTGACCCCGAGCCAGAGGCCACCGACCGCGAGGAACGCACCGACCACCGCGGCGATCGCCCCCTCGAGGATGAACGGCAGCTGGATGAACAGCTTGGACGCCCCGACCAGCTTCATGATCTCGGTCTCTCGCTGCCGACTCATCGCGGACAGGCGGATCGTCGTCGTGATGAGGAGCACCGCGGCGAGCATCATCACGACCGCGAGGCCACCGGCCATGAGCGAGGCGCGGTTGAGCGCCAGGAAGAGCGAGTCGAAGATCCTGCGCTGGTCCTCGACGCCTTCGACGCCGGGACGGCCGGTCACGACGTCGTTCACGACCTCGTAGTTCTCCGGGTTGGTGAGCTTGAGGCGGAACGACGCCTGCATGTCGTCGACCGTGAGCTGGGTGCCGTTGTACCCGTCGGGGAAGCGCTCCTGGAAGGCCCCGAACGCGTCCTCCTTGGACTCGAAGAAGACCGTCTGGACCTCGTCACCGAGCTCGGTCTCGAACAGCGTCTCGAGCGCGTCGACCTGCTCGGCAGACGCCTCGCCGGCGGCGCACGTCGGGTTGGGCGAGTCGATCGGGCACAGGAAGACCGAGACCTCGACCCGGTCGTACCAGTCGTCCTTCAGCTTGTCGATCTGCAGCTGGAGCAGAGCCGAGGCCCCGACGAAGGTGAGCGACACGAAGGTCACGAGGACGACCGAGATGGTCATCGCGAGATTGCGGCGCAGGCCGGCACCGATCTCGGCAAGGATGAACTGGGCGCGCACCTGCTACCACTCCCCCCGGCCGGGCTGCTGCACCCGCGTCGAGCTCACGGCCGACCCGAGGGGCGTGCCCTGCGACGACGGCTGGACCTGCGCGGACCGCTCGATCGCGGGCACGGGACGCACCTCGACGGGCGGCGACCAGGGCCGCTCCGCGAGGTGACCGGACGGCTCACGGAGAGCGTCGTCGTCGGGCATGGGAACGCCCGCACCGTAGACGCCGTCCTTCTGGTCGCGCAGCACGACGCCGTTCGAGAGCTCGATGACCCGCTGGCGCATCTGGTTGACGAAGCCCGAGTCGTGGGTGGCCATGACGACCGTCGTCCCCGTGGCGTTGATGCGCGACAGGAGGTTCATGATCCCGAGCGACGTGTTCGGGTCGAGGTTTCCCGTGGGCTCGTCCGCGAGCAGGATCGAGGGGCGGTTGACGAACGCGCGGGCGATCGCCACACGCTGCTGCTCGCCACCCGACAGCTCGTGCGGGCGCCGCTTCTCCTTGCCCTGCAGACCGACCGTCTCGAGCACCTCGGGGACCGTCACCGCGATCATGTGACGCGGCCGGCCGGTCACCTGGAGCGCGAACGCGACGTTCTCGAAGACCGTCTTGTTCTGCAGCAGGCGGAAGTCCTGGAACACGACGCCGATCTGCCGACGCAGCGACGGGACCTTCCAGCTCGACAGGGTCGACAGGTCGCGGCCCGCGACGAAGACCTTGCCCTGGGTGGGCCGCTCCTCGCGCAGCGCGAGCCGCAGGCACGTCGACTTCCCGGAGCCGGACGCACCGACCAGGAAGACGAACTCGCCGCGCTCGATCTCGGCGGACATGCCGTTCAGGGCAGGTCTGGCGCCACGGGCGTAGACCTTCGAGACGTTCTCAAAACGGATCACAGGGGTTGACCAGTCTCTCGTTGGGGGAAGCGAAAACTGTTCGCTGGTCGCCCACGAGAGTAGGCACGCCGGAAAGGACTGACACCGCTGACACGCCGGGTACGCCGGTATCCGGCGTGCCGGAGGGACGTTTCACCCAGGGGTGAGGAAAGGGGCGGGACGCGACGTCCCGCCCCGTCCATCACTCCTGGTCAGCGCTGCGACGCCACCGGATCCCGGCCTCGATGAAGCCGTCGATGTCGCCGTCGAAGACCCCCGAGGTGTTGCCGACCTCGTACTCGGTGCGCAGGTCCTTGACCATCTGGTACGGGTGCAGGACGTAGGAGCGCATCTGGTCGCCCCAGCTCGCCTTGATGTCTCCCGCCATGGCCTTCTTGGCCGCGCTCTCCTCGGCCTGACGCTGCAGCAGCAGGCGGGACTGGAGCACGCGCAGGGCCGCGGCGCGGTTCTGGATCTGCGACTTCTCGTTCTGCATCGAGACCACGATCCCCGTGGGGATGTGCGTCATGCGCACGGCCGAGTCGGTCGTGTTGACGGACTGCCCGCCCGGGCCCGAGGAGCGGAAAACGTCGACCTTGATCTCCGACTCGGGGATCTCGACCGAGTCCGTCTGCTCGATGAGCGGGATGACCTCGACGGCCGCGAACGACGTCTGACGGCGGCCCTGGTTGTCGAAGGGCGAGATGCGCACCAGGCGGTGCGTACCGGCCTCGACCGACAGGTGCCCGAACGCGTAGGGCGCCTTGACCTCGAACGTCGCGGACTTGAGCCCCGCCTCCTCGGCGTAGGACGTGTCGAGGACCTGGGTCGGGTAGCCGTGACGCTCGGCCCAGCGCAGGTACATGCGCATGAGCATCTCCGCGAAGTCCGCGGCGTCCACGCCACCGGCCCCCGACCGGATCGTCACGACGGCCTCACGGGCGTCGTACTCGCCCGAGAGCAGGGTCTTGACCTCGAGCACACCCAGGTCCTTGCGGATCTGCTCGAGCTCGGACGTCGCCTCGGCGAGCGTCTCCGGGTCCCCGTTGTCCTCCGTGGCCATCTCGACGAGCGTCTCCAGGTCGTCGATCCGGTCGCCCATCTTCGTGATGCGGTCGAGCTCGGACTGCGTCTGGGACAGGGCCGTCGTGACCTTCTGGGCGGCGTCCGGGTCGTCCCACAGGTCCGGCGCCGACGCCTTGTCCGACAGCTCGGCGATCTGGACGCGCAGGCCGTCCGGGTCGCTCACGGCGCTGATGGTGTCGAGCGTCGATCGGAGGGCGCGGATCTCGTGCGGGAAGTCGATGGTGGCCACGGTCCTCAAGGTTACGCGAAGTGAGCGGCCCGCACGGTCGGTCTCCGTGGGCGGGCCCCCGCGGAGCTCCCGCGTCAGCCGCCCGACGACGGCGCGCGGCCCCCCTGGGCGGGCTCGGCCTCGGCGTCGGAGCCGTCGCGGGCCTCCGTGCCGGCGGGCACGGGCGCGGGGTCGTCCTCGGGCGTGGGCACGGTAGGCGTCGCGGGCGCTGCGGGCGCGGGGGCGCCGCCCGGGGTGGGCTCACCTGCCGCCGCGGCCCGACCCTCGGCGCGGGCGCTCGCCAGGAGCGCCTCGAGGCGCTGCTTGCGACGTCGGCGGTTGTCCCGCACGCCGATCACGACGAGCACGACCATCGCGACGAGGAGCAGGTGGACCCAGGGGATCGCCCAGGTCGTGACGGTGACGGTGACAGGACGCAGGTCCGCCGCGGGGACGTCGAGCGCCCCGCCCGCCTCCCCCTCGGTCGCCACGAGCGCAGGGGTGACGACGACCTCGGTCGTCACGGGCCCGACGGGCCAGATCCCTCCGATCGTGACGGCCGTCGAGCGCGAGGTGCCGGGGATCAGCTCCTTGATCCCCTCGACGCCGCGGTCGACGGTCGACGCACCGATGCCGAACGGCCCGGAGGCGGCGATGGACTGGTCCCCGCCGACCCGCAGGTTGCCGTCGTTGGTCACCTCGTAGGACACCCGGACGTCGCCGGGGGCGAACGGGTTCCACGACGGCGTGTAGGTCGCGGTGACCTGGTCGAGCGCGATCGAGGGCACGACCTCTCCCGGCACCCGCAGGTTGACGCGCACGCCCACCCGGCTCTCGACCCCGACGCCGGGGCCGGCCGCGGAGGAGGCCGTCGTGACCGTCGCCACGATCCCTGCGGGGTGGTCGCCGGGCGTCACGTTCTCCGGCACCGTGATCGTGAACGGCACGATCACGGTCTCGCCCGCGGGGACCTCGACGCTCGGCTGCACCTCGAACCAGCCACCGGAGTCCTGCGGTTCCTGGTCGGAGGTCCTGATGTCGAAGCTCCCCGTGGGGGTGAAGATGCCGTCGTTCGTGACCATGGCGAACGTGACGGGGGCGGCGCCGTGGTTGGAGACGGCGACCTGGTCCTGGATCTGCGCGCCCGGTTCGGCGACGAAGTCGAAGATCCTCCGGTCGTCGGGGCCGTCGACCGAGGCCGTGGTGACCGAGAACCGGATGCCCCCGGGGTCGGGTGCGGTCGCCTGGGCGGACCCGACGACGCCCATCAGGGCCAGGGCCAGCACCCCCAGGGACGCGAGCCCGCGCACGCGCCCGGCAGCGGGCCTCCTCGCAGACCGAGGTCCTGTCTCACGCGCCTTCTTCATGTCCTTGCTCACCACGACTTCCGGTCTTCCTCGAACGGGCTTGCTGCTCCGGAGACGGTACAGGGCCGACGGACTTCCGCCGGCCCTGCGTCGTCACCGTCCGTGACTGGTCTCGCGAGGAGCTGTCAGCTCTCCATGAGCGTGAGCGTCAGCGTCGACGCGTACGCACCGGAGGGGGTGCCCTTCGGGACCGTGAGGTTCAGACCGGCCTTGACACCGAACGACTGTCCCTTGGCCTCGAGCGACGAGCCGCTCGACACCAGGAGGTCGCCGACCTGGACGCCGCCCGTGAGCCAGTCGCCGCCGGGGCCCTCGCCGGCCGGCACCTCCTGGAGCTCGCCCGCGATGGGCTGGCCCGGCGTGACGTTGAAGTCGCCCGGGATCGGGTTCGCCAGCTCGGGGACCCACCCGAGGTTGGACGAGTCGATGTCCGCCAGACCTGCCGCGGTGAAGTTGCTGACCTGGCCGGTCACGGTCCAGCTCGCGGCGGCGCCCACGTCGTTGCGGTCGTCGGTCACGCTGATCCCGTCGAGGAGACCCGTGAACTCACGGTTCCCGGCTGCCCAGATGTCCTCGTCCGTCGTCTCGCCGAGGGTGACGGACGGGTTGGCGACGTTGAGCGCGAGCGCTCCGACCGGCGTGACGGCGACCTGGATCTGGACGTCCTCCTCACCGTGGGTCACCTCGTCGGCGACGGCCCCGGAGGCCATCGCGACGGTCCCGAGGAGCATCGCACCGAGTGCTCCGCCGGCCATCCACTGCTTCCTTGCACGTGCGTTCATGTAAGTCTCCGTCGTTGGAGGGTGTCGGACCGGATCACCATAGCGGCGAACCCTTGTTTTGTCAGTCATCAGACAAAAGTGGCATGGTTCGTTAAGAAAGTGAACGTACTTTGGCCACCTTGCAGTTCTCGTGTTCACCGGTTGGTCATGCCTGTCGTCGGCCCGCTGGACGCACTCACCACGCACGCGCACCCGACTCGGCGCGCACGACGATGCCGTCCGACCACAGCTGGGTCACCCAGCTGACGAGGACCGGGCGGGACAACCCGGCCAGCCGGACCTCCGCGGTCCGTCCGTCGGGCGTCGACGCCTCGACGATGGTGACAGCATGCAGGTCGTCCAGCATCTCGGGATGCGCTGCCAGGAACTCCTCGACCGAGGCCCGGACGTCCGCGTCGCTCAACCGGAGCACGGCCTGGTCCTCCGGCACGGGCACCCGCCCCTCGTAGAAGGTGTCCGCGCTCATCGAGTCCGCCGCGTCGAGAGCAGCGGCATCGGCCACGTCGAGAAGACGCTTGCGGTCGAGGTGGACGCCCGTCGCGGAGACCACCACGGTCACGAGCAGGAGGGCGAACGCGACGAAGGCGCTCGTGAGGAGCAGGATCTGACCGCTCTCCCCCGTCGTGCCAGGCCCGAGGACACGGCGTCGGCGAAGCCACCGCCGCGGCAGCAGGCGACGACCGCGCCTCACGGCCGAGCCCCCGCGTACCGGTCCACGGGCGAGACGTGGGTCGCCTCGACCGGGACGGACAACGGCACCCACGAACGAACTCCAGGCGGCACGAACGGGAGCGGGACGTCGTAGCGCACGACCGTGGCGACCTCGCCCCCCGGGTCGAGACAGTGCGGGCTCGAGCACGTGATCGACAGGACGTCGGCGGGCCGGACGTCGGTGAAGCCCTGGTCGGCCAGGGCCAGGGAGACCGCGACCCCCGCACGCGCCTCGCCCTGCACGACCGAGTCGGCCGTGACGAACGCGCGGGCGGACTCCTTCGCGGCGCCCTCGACCGCGAAGGTCGCCGCCTGGACCCGTCCGAGCGTCAGCGCGAGGTACATCACGGGCAGAAGGAGGAGGAGCGCGGCACCGAGGAACTCCACGATCGCGTTCCCCTGCTCGCTCGCCCCCCGCCCGCCCGAGCGCCGTCGCCTGGACCGGTGAGCCCCGTGACCCGTCGGCGCACCACGGGCGGTCGTACCCGCCGGCGCCCGCCCGTCGCGCCGACGCACCCCAGCTCCCCCGTGCCCGCTCACTGCTCCTCCTTCAACGCGTGCCCGTCCACGGTGAGCGCTCCCGACGGGCCGAGCAGCCCGACGACCGGCAACGGAAACCTCACCGTCACCTCGACGACCCGCAACCCGTCGTGATCGATCTCCCGAGCCGTGACGTCCTGCGCGAACCGCTCCGACAAGGCCGCGTCGATCAGGGTGCGCGTCCGCGCCACGCCGTCCTCGGCGGTGCGGTCCGCCCTGCCCGCCAGCCGTGCGCCCTCCGCCGCGCTGTCGATCACGATCGCCCGCACGTGCACCGCGAGGACCACCTGGAGCACCGCCAGGAAGAGCGCGAGAAGGAGGACCGAGACCAGGACGAAGTCGACGACCGCCGAGCCCCTGTCCCGCACACGACGGTGCTCCTCACGGCACAGGACGAGTCGCCGACGCGAACGGCTCACGGACCGCCGACGCTGTTGATCGCGTTGGTGAAGGTCTCCGTGAGCGCGGGGCCGGCGACGGCCCACAGGGCGATGACCAACCCTGCGGTCATCAAGGTCACCAGGACCCACCCCGGGACGTCTCCCCGCTCGCTTCGCAGTGCACCCAGGTGAGACCTCACGCCTGCGGTCCACCACGTCGGTCGTCTGGTCATGTCGCTCCTTCGGTCGATCGTCCGCGTCGTGAGTGCGCGGACGAGGTAGGGGTCGGTCGTCCAGGTCGATGGCCCGGACAGGCGGTCGGCTGCGGTCCGAGTCCCCGCTCGAGACCCGTTCACAGGCCGATCCGCAGGGTCGCGATCGAGGGAAACACCGCGAAACAAACTGTCACCGGAAGGATCAGGAAGACCACGGGCACCATCATGAGAACCTCCTTGCGCCCACCCGACTCCATGAGCGCCCGGCGACCCGCCTCTCTCACGTCCTGCGCCTGGGCACGCAGGACGTCCGCGAGCGGCGTCCCCCGCTCGACGGCCACGGCGACCCCCTCGGCGAAGCGCGTGAGGCTGCTCAACGCGGTCCGGTCCGCGAGCCCCTCGAGCGCGCGGGCCAGCGGCACCCCCGAGCGGACCATCGAGAGCGTCAGCGCGAGCTCGCTCGACAGCTCACCGCGGGCCATGGTCGCGACGCGTTCCATCGCCGCGACCGGCCCCTCCCCCGCTCCGACCGACAGCGCGAGCAGCTCCGCGATCGTGGGGAACTCCATGAGCATGCGTTCCTCCCGTCGGGCGACCTGCCGCGAGAGCCGGTAGTCGCAGCCGAGGAGACCGCCCAGGCCGCAGAAGGCGACGAGGGCCGCC
This sequence comes from Oerskovia jenensis, assembly GCF_016907235.1. NCBI lineage: Bacteria > Bacillati > Actinomycetota > Actinomycetes > Micrococcales > Cellulomonadaceae > Oerskovia > Oerskovia jenensis. The sequence goes on along the minus strand of NZ_JAFBBO010000001.1, from coordinate 4,131,621 downwards.
AGGACCACGGGCGACGAGCCCCTCGTCGCCGCCAGGAGCAGGGCCAGGAGAAGGCCGCCGACCAGTCCGAGCGCTGCCCACACGACCTGCTGGGCCCGGAACTGGTCGACGCTCTCGAGGCGTCCCGCCTGGTCGAGGCGGCGGCGAAGCACCGCACGGGTCGACCCGAACCGTTCGAGGCCCCGTCCGGCCTCGGCGAGCCACGGGCCCACGAGTCGGTCGAGGGACGGGAAGGCGGATCGCGTCGACGACTCCTGCAACAGGGCCGACGTGGTGCCGAGCACGCGCAGGTAGGGTCCGACCCGTTCGTCCAGGCGGATCCGCCGGGCCCGCACGCGCGCGATCACCAGGAGCAGCCCGCACCCGAGCAACGCTCCTGCCCCGGCGCCGAGCCACGACGCCTCCACCCCACCTGTTCCGCTCACCGCAGGACCCGCACTTCCTCGGGCAGCCGCCCGATCCGACGCATCACCTGATAGGCCACGACCGAGGTGAGGGCACCGGCCCCGAGCACGACGGCCCCCTGGAACGAGCCGTACGCCTGCGCGGTCTCCGGTCGAGTGGCCAGCAGCGCGAGGACGACCCACGGACCGGCCACCGCGAGACGGGCACCGTTCACGGTCCACGACTGGCGTGCCTCGAGCTCTCCTCGCGTCCTGGCGTCCTCACGCAGGAACATGGCCAGCGTGCGCAAGAGCTTGCCGAGGTCCGTGCCGCCCACCTCTCTCGTCATGCGCAACGCCTCGACGATGCGGTCCGCGACAGGATCTGCCAGCCGTGCCTTGAGCGCGTCGAGGCAGTCGCCGAAGCGTCCGCTCGCCCGGAAGTCCTGGGCGAAGCGCGCGAACGGTTCGCGCAGCTCGACGGGGCCACGTTCCCCGAGCTGACCCACGGCCTCCGGCAACGAGAGTCCTGCCCGCACCCCGGACGCCAGGTGGTCCACGACCTCGGGCCACACGTCCCGCAGGCTCGAGCGGCGCCGTCGGGCCCGTGAACGCACCAGCGCCAGAGGTGCGGCGGCCGCCATCGACGCGAAGCACACCGCGACGGGCAGCGCCCGGGTGAGCCCGAGCACGACCAGCAGGACGAAGGCACCGAGCACCACGCTCGCGCCGACCAGCGCACGCGGCGTGACGGTCGGGACCCCGGCGAGCACCAGGAGGTCCTGCGTCTTCGCCGACCAACCGTCGGTCCGACGGGGCGGGCGAGGAGTCGGTTCCCACCAGGCCCACCACACGCAGAACACCCCGACCCCGAGCAGCAGGCCCACCATGACGCCCACGTCAGCGGACCTCCCCCGCGCGCGAGCCGGCCAGGAGCGCCGCGAGGTCGATCCCCGCCCGCGCGAACCGTTCCTCCGCGGGCGGGAAGCCGTCACCACGGACGAGGTTCCCCCCGGTCCTGTGGAAGAGGTCCGAGGTCTCGACCACTCCCTGCTCCACCCGCCCGGGAATCCCGACGATCTCCCGGACCTGGCGCCGGCCGTCGGCGGTCACGCCCAGGTGGACCACGACGTCGACGGCACCGGCGACCGTCGGGACGACGAAGCGGTCCGAGACGTTCTCCCCGGCCAGCAGCGGCAAGGTGCACATCTTGGAGATCGCCTCGCGCGCCGAGTTCGCGTGGATCGTGCACATCCCGGGAACACCCGCGTTCAACGCGATGAGCAGGTCGAAGCTCTCGGCTTCCCGCACCTCTCCGATGACGATCCGGTCCGGCCGCATGCGCAGCGCCTCCTTGACCAGCCGCCGCAACGGGATCTCCCCCGTGCCCTCGAGACTGGGTTGACGACACTGCATCGAGACGATGTCGCGCACCGCGAAGCGCAGCTCGAACACCTCCTCGCACGTGATGACCCTCTCGTGGGCGGGGATCGACCCGGCGAGCGCGTTGAGCATGGTCGTCTTGCCCGCCTGGGTGGCGCCCGCCACGAGGACGTTGAGACCGGCCCTCACCGCTGCGTGCAGGAACGCCGCGGCGTGCGGCGTCAGCGAACCGAGGCGCACCAGGTGCTCGAGGTGCGAGGCGCGCACGACGTGCTTGCGGATGTTCACGGCGAAGTGCTCGCGCGTGACGTCCGGGATCACGACGTGCAACCGTTCGCCCCCGGGCAGCGCGGCGTCCACGAAGGGGCTCGAGAGGTCCAGGCGCCGACCCGAGGACTTGAGCATCTGCTCGACGAGGTCCCGGACCTGGGCGCTCGTGAGGATGGTCGAGGTGAGCTCGGCGTTCCCGCCGCGCGCGACGAAGACCTGCGCGGGCGAGTTGATCCACACCTCTTCGACCTCCGGGTCGTCGAGGTACTTCTGGAGGGGGCCGAGCCCCGCGACGGCGTCGAGGACCGCCTTGACGGCACCCGGGACGTCGGCGAGCGGCGGCACGACCCCGAGCGCGGTCCGGGTGTCGTAGTCGGCGAGGGCGTCGGCGACGAGCTGGTCGATCCCCGGCTTGTCGCGCAGCGGGTCCACGCCTCGACGGCGGATCAGCTCGCGGACCTCGCGCTCGAGGATCGCCACGCCTGCGGTGCTCATCGTCGTGCCACGCTCCCCTGCGTCCCTGCGCGCCCCCCGCGCAGTCGACCACCCGGCGGGGTGGTTGCGCGCCGAGACTAGGGCACGACCGGCCGGGTCCGCACCCACCCCTGTGGACAACTCGCGACGACCCGCGGGATCTCGCGGTTCGCCCGACGGCCGATGTCCGAAGTGTGGTCACGGCGCCGCACGCTCCGGGCAGGGCAGCAGCGCGGGGCGCCACGGCGAGCACCGCCCCGGCATAGGGTCGGCGCATGTCGTCGAACTCCCCTTCGGACCCCCGCCACGCCCGGCCGCAGGAGCCGCGGCCGGCACCGCTCCACGAACAGCACCGCGAGCCGCGGCCTCGGGTCCCCGGCCGCTGGCGTGCCGCGGCCGCCGCGACGGGCCTGCTGCGCCCCGACGGCTCGGTGGCCTCGACGATCTTCGCCGAGATGACGAACCTGGCCCTGCGCACGGGCGCGATCAACCTGGGGCAGGGCTTCCCCGACGTGGACGGCCCGCACGCGATCAAGGAGGCCGCGATCCGCGCGATCGAGAACGGTCACAACCAGTACCCGCCGGGCACGGGCATCCCGGAGCTGCGTCGGGCGGTCGCGGAACACCAGCGCCGCCACTACGGCCTCGAGCTGGACCCGGACACCGAGGTCCTGGTCACCACGGGCGCCACGGAGGCGCTCGCCGCGACGATCCTGGCTCTCGCGGGTCCGGGCGACGAGGTCGTGACCCTGGAGCCCTTCTACGACTCGCACGCGGCGTGCATCGCGCTCGCCGGCGCGACGCACGTGACGGTGCCGCTGCACCCGACCCCGGACGGCTTCCGCCTCGACCCCGCGCAGGTGCGTGCCGCCGTCGGGCCGCGGACGCGGTTGATCCTGGTCAACACGCCGCACAACCCGACGGGGACGGTCCTGACGCGCGCCGAGCTCGAGGTGGTCGCGGAGGCGGCGCGGTCCGTGGACGCGGTCGTCGTGACGGACGAGGTCTACGAGCACCTCGTGTACGACGACGCGGTGCACGTGCCCGTCGCGACCCTGCCGGGCATGGCCGAGCGCACGATCACCATCTCGTCCGCGGGCAAGACCTTCTCGTTCACGGGCTGGAAGATCGGCTGGCTGCACGGGCCCGCGCACCTCGTCGAGGCCGTGCGGACCGTCAAGCAGTTCCTGACGTACACGTCGGGCTCGCCGTTCCAGCCCGCGATCGCGCAGGCCCTGGCCGACGACGAGGCGCCGCGCGCCCTGGCCGCGTCCCTCGCGGCCCGCCGTGACCTGCTGTGCGAGGGCCTGGTGTCCGCGGGCTTCGAGGTGGTCGTGCCGCGGGGCACGTACTTCGTGGTCGCCGACGGCGCGCCCCTCGGCTTCGAGGACGGCACCGAGCTGTGCCGCCGTCTGCCCGAGCTGGCGGGAGTCGTGGGCGTGCCCGTGAGCGCGTTCTGCCGCGCCCCAGGGGTTGCCCCCGGGGACACGGCAGCCACCGGCCCGACGACGGCTCTCGCCCTGGCCTCGCGCGTGCGCTTCACGTTCGTCAAGCGCGAGGACGTGCTCCGCGAGGCGGTCTCCCGCCTCGCGGCACTGCGCTGACGCGCGGTCAGGGCGGGCAGACCCCTTCGAGGAGCGGCGGCGGGGTGGCCGTGGTGCCGGTGTCGGCGGGCGGCGCGACCTCGCCGGTCGCCCCTCCGCCCGCCGCTGCTCCGGCGTCGGGAGCGACGGCACCGGTGTCGGGGGCCGCTGCGCCCGTGTCGGGGGCGGTCACGCCCGCGTCCGCAGGGGGTGCGGCCGTCTCGTGCCCGGGCGGCGGCTCGTCGGCGGCCATGCGGGCCCAGATCGCCTGGGCGTCCTTGGTCCACACGACCCGGTTCTTGTCGTTCGGCGCCTCGACGACGGGCAGCGGCGTGAAGACGATCTCGGACGGGTTGATGTCCTTGAGCGAGAAGGCGAGCCCGGCGAGCGAGTCGAGGCCCGCGAGGTTGGGGCTCGCGCTGATCGAGGAGAGCACGGCCTTGATGAGGCCGTAGAGCTGCGGGGTGTCGGTGATGATGTTCTTCGACAGGAGCTCTCGCATCATCGAGTCCATGAACGCCTGCTGACGGGCGATGCGGGCCAGGTCGCTGCCCATCTCGAGGCCCATGCCGCTGCCCTTGCGTGCGCGCAGGAAGCTGATCGAGGTGCGACCGTCGAGCACCTGCTCGCCCGCCGCGATGTTGAGGTCCCGCGAGTGCGCGCCGCCCACGACCGGCTCCGGGAAGCACATCCGCACGCCTCCGAGCGCGTCGACGACCCCGATGACCCCGGTCATCTTGACCACGACGTGGTCGGTGATCGTCAGCCCGGTCAGGTCCTGGACCGTCGTGATGGTGCACGCCGCGGCGCCCACCATGTCGTCCACGCCCCCGGAGCCGATCTCGAACGCGGAGTTGAACATCGCGTCGTTCTGCTTGCGCGTCGTCCTGCCGTCGGAGAGGTTGCACGCGGGGATGTCGACGAGCGAGTCGCGCGGGATGGAGACGACCTCGATCCGGCTGCGGTCGCCCGAGATGTGCACCACGAAGGTGGTGTCGGAGCGCATGCCCTCCTCCGCCCCGGCGAGCTCCGCGTTCTCCTCGTCGCGGTAGTCGGTCCCCATCACGAGGATGTTGAGCGCCTTGCCCGCGTACGGGTCGTCCGGGTCGCGCGGCGGTTCGGGCGCCGTCGGCGGGTCGACCAGACCCGACACGTCGCTGACCGTGACCGCCGACTGCCAGTCCATGTAGGCGGCGGCACCGCCGACGACGCCGAAGGCGAGGCCCGCGGTGGTGACGAGTCCGATGGCACGAAGGACCTTGTGCGTGCGCTGCGAGCGCGCGTGATGAGGGCCGCTCTTCGAGGCGGTCTTCGGGCTGGGCATGAGACGAGCCTAGGGCCACCGCACGGGTAAGGCCTTCGTGTCGTGCAAAGGAAATGTGAAGTGTCCTGTGGGATCTGCTGGCCGGCGGGCCTCTCCGACGGCTCTGCGAGGCCGTTCTCGGGCCGTTCTCGGGCCGTTCTGCGTCCGGTGGACCGGGTTCAGGCGGGCAGGTGCCAGCCGCCCTTGCGGAAGGCGGGCGTGGCGAGCCCGAGGACGAGCAACGACGCCACGACGGCCCCGAGCATGACCGAGCTCATGGCGACGGCATCGCCCCCGAGAACACCCACGAGCGGGCTCACGAGCCCCGCGACCCCGGCCTGGAACGCCCCGATGACCGCCGCGGCCGTCCCTGCCCGCTCGCCGTGCCGGGTCAGCGCGAGCGCCGAGGCGTTGGCGGGGATGAGCCCCTGGAGGGCGAGCGTGAGCCAGAGCGCGGCCAGGAGCCCGAGGAGCCCGCCCGCGCCCGTGAGCGCCACGACGAGCAACCCGACCGCGAACACCCCCTGGAGCACGAGGGCCGCCCGGAGGATCCGGATGGGAGCGACGCGCCGCACGAGCGAGGCGTTGACCTGTGCCGAGATCACGAGCCCGATCCCGTTGACGGCGAAGAGCGCCGCGAACTGCTGGTGCGTGAGCCCGTAGCCCTCCTGCAGGACGAAGGGCGACCCGACGACGTAGCTCATGAGGACGGCCATGCCGAGGCCCGGGAGGACGGCCAGCGCGACGAAGTGGCGGTCCTTGAAGAGGGTTCCGTAGCCGCGGAAGACGGTTCCGACCCCACCGCTCTGGCGACGCTCGGTCTCGAGGGTCTCGGGCATGAACCGCAGCACGATCAGCCCCAGGACGAGGCCCAGGACCGCGAGCACCCAGAACACCCAGCGCCAGTCGCCGTGGCCGGCGACGAACGAGCCGATGGTCGGTGCGAGGAGCGGCGCGAGGCCGATGACGAGCATGAGCCGCGACAGGATCCTGGCGGCGTCCGAGCCGGTGAACCGGTCGCGGATCACGGCGATCGACACGACCTGGGCCGAGGCGTTGAAGAAGCCCTGGAGGACGCGCAGGACGATGAGCCAGCCGATCGTCGGCACGACCGCGCACAGGACCGAGGTCACGACGTGCAGCGCGAGCCCGATGATGACGGGCGCCCGACGCCCGTAGCGGTCGGAGAGCGGGCCGATCACGAGCTGCCCGAACGCACCGCCGACGAGCATCCCCGCCAGGGTGAGCTGGGCGAGGGCGGGGCTGGCGTCCAGGTCCGCGGCGACGTCGGGCAGGGACGGCAGGTACATGTCGACCGTGAACGCCGGGAGCGTCGCGAGCGCGCCGAGCAGCAGGACCCACTTGACGGTGGAGCGGCCGGGGCGCCGGGCCGTGGCACGCCCCTCGCTGTCCTTCGACGGCGCCGGCGGGGTGGGTGCAGTTCCTGCCGGGGGTGTCTCCATGGGTTCGATCATAACGATTCGACGATTGCCCAGGCACACCGTGTCCCGACCCCCGGGTGGCCGGGGCCCGCGGGTCGCGACCGCCCGGGCCCCGGGCACGATCAGGAACCCGCGAAGAACCACGCCGCACCGAGCGGGGCGAGGGCCAGGAGGGGGACGGCCCACGTGACGAGCGACGAGAGGAACCGCGCACCCGCACCCCGCCCCTCCTCCGCCTGCTCCCCTGCGGCGGTGACCGGCGGGACGACGGGGTCGTCCAAGGTGCCCCGGCGAACCTGGACGACGCTCCAGACCGTGCCCGCGGCGAGCGTCAGCGCCCCCACCGCCCCGGCCGGCGCTGCGGGCACCGCGACGATCACCCCGTCCAGCAGGACGGCTCCGACGCCGAGCGATCCCGTCAGGAGCGTGACGACGAGCCACGACACGACCGGCCGGTCGAGGACGTGGCGCAGGACCGTCGCGCTGTGGCGCGCGACGAGCAGACCGGCGACGCAGAGCCCCGCGACCATGCACAGCATGCCGACAGTGAGTCCGACCGTCGCTCCCGTCCCGCCCGTCCGCCAGGCCCTGACGACCTCGCCCCCTCCCCACCCGAGGACGAGCATCCCCAGGACCTGGGTCCCGACGGGCCCGAGGACCGTCACGAGCTCCCACCGCCCCGCGGGCTGCGCGGGCAGGTCGAGGTCGTGCGCGTAGGCCACCGGGTCGCCGAACGCGTCGGCAGCCGTCTCGCCGCTCTCGACGCAGTGGGACTCGACCTCCGCGAGCGCAGCTCCGAGCACGTCGCCGGGGACGTCGAGCAGGCGCAGCTCGATCACGAACGCTTCGGCCCACTTCTCCTCGACGTGAGGGGCGAGGCGACGCTCGATCTCGTAGCGCACGGCGGAGCGCTTGTCGCTCAGGGGGATCATCGGTTCTCCTCGGTCGGTCGGGGCAGGCGGGGGGCGCCGGCGCCCCCGGCGCCGGCGCCGGCGACGAGGTCGCGGGTGGTGCGGGTGAAGGCTTCCCAGAGGGTCGAGCGCTGCGTCAGCTCGTGCCGGCCGGTCTCTGTGAGGTCGTAGTACTTGCGCCCGGGTCCCCCGTCGCCCGCGCGCCACTCGACGGTCACGAGTCCTGCGGCCTCGAGCCGTGCGAGGAGCGGGTAGAGGGTGCCGCCCTTGATGGTGCCGAGCCCGCCGTCGGCGAGCCGCGCGGCGATGGCGTACCCGTAGGTGGGGCCGTCGGCGAGGATGCGCAGCACGCACACGTCGAGGACGCCGCGCAGCCACTCGCTGGGCCAGGTGTTCTCGGACATGGCTAGATCGTCTCGCCAACTAGTCAGCCTGTCAACCTAGTAGCAGCGGGGCCCGACGGCGCCGCTCGCCCCGCGCGCTCCGGGTCGGCTCGCGGTCCGCTCCCGGTCCGCAGCGCACGGCGTGGGTGGCACGAGGCATCCTGGAAGGCATGTGCGGACGCTATGCCTCCTTCCGGGACGCCCAGGACCTCGCCGACGAGTTCGCGATCGCCGACCTCGCCGACGACGCGCGACTCCTCCCGCCGTCCTGGAACGTCGCCCCGACCGACCCCGTGCGGATCGTGGTCGAGCGCGCGGCCAAGGACTCGGGCGAGGTCCGCCGGTCCCTGCGCGTGGCCCGCTGGGGCCTCGTGCCGAGCTGGGCCAAGGACCCCGGGGTCGGGGCGCGCATGATCAACGCGAGGTCGGAGACGCTGCTCGACAAGCCCGCGTTCGCCAAGCCGTTCGCGGCGCGGCGCTGCCTCGTGCCCGCCGACGGGTACTACGAGTGGCGACGGATCGAGACTCCCCCGGCCGAGGGCTCGACCGCCCGCCGGCCGAAGGTCACCAAGCAGCCGTTCTTCATCCACCCCGACGGGCCCTCGGTCGCGGCCTTCGCGGGCCTCTACGAGTTCTGGCGGGACCCCACCAAGGCCGACGACGACCCCGCCCGGTGGCTCGTGTCGACGACCATCGTCACGACCGCCGCGGCCCCGGCTCTCGCATCGATCCACGACCGCATGCCGCTCGCTCTCGCCCCGGACCGGTGGGACGCGTGGCTCGACCCGTCCGTCGGCAAGGACGAGGCCGCCGGGCTGCTCGTCACCCCCGAGGTCCGCATGGAGGCCCGTGAGGTCGCGCCGCTCGTCAACAGCGTCGCGAACGACGGCCCGGAGCTCGTCCGCGCGGTCTGAGCCCCCTCGGCGTCAGCACGCGCAGCGCGTGCGGGCCGTCAGCCCTTGTACGCCCACTGCAGGCGCACGGGCTCGATGACCCCGAGCCCGTGCACCTCGCGCTCGGGCTGCGCGGTCAGCGCGAACCGCGAGTCCCTGGCCAGCAGGGCCGCGGTCTCCCGGTCCATCAGCACGGTCGCGGGCTCGGCGATCTCGGTGAGTCGCGAGGCCAGGTTCACCGACGGTCCGAACACGTCGCCGAAGCGGGAGAGCACCCGGCCCCAGACCAGGCTGACCCGCACGGGCGGGACCTCCACGCCCTCGCCGGCCCGCTCGCCCTCCTCGGCGAGCCCCAGCGCGACCTTGGCGCCGGTCGCGACGTCGTCGGCGACGTAGAGGACCGCGTCACCGATGGTCTTGACGACCCGGCCCCCCGCAGCCGTGATGATGTCGCGCGCACGGGTCTCGAAGAGCTGGACGAACTCCGCGAGCTCGCTCGACCCGAGGCCCGCGGTGCGCTTGGTGAAGGACACGATGTCCGCGAAGCCCACGGCGCGCGGCAGCGGCAGCGCCTGCGAGTCGGTGACGTCCCCGGCGCGCGCCTCGGAGAACTCGACCGTGAACCGCGCGGCCACGGCCGCGAGCTGACGACGCCACGCGTGACGCAGCTGGGTCTCCAGGACGGGGGCGAGGTCCGGCAGGCGGTCGAGCACGAGCAGACGGGCGCTCGTGTCGTCGAGGTCGAACCGCTTGGTCATGTGCTCGACGAGGGCCTCGACCTGCCACAGCACGAGCCGCTCGGTCGTGTGCCCCATCGAACGGATGAGCGTCGTGAGCGACCTGTCGTCGAACTTCTCGTGCTCCGCGACCGAGTAGATCTCCTCGAGGGCGACCGCGTCGTCGTCGGTGAACATCTGCTCCTGCTGCTCCGTGATGGGCAGCCCGAGCGCCTGCCAGTACGAGCGCACCTGCCTCTCGGTGAGCCCGGCTCGCTCCGCCAGGCCCTCGACCGTCAGGGCACGGGGCCCACCCAGGAGCGCCTCGTCGAGGTCCGCCTCGACCGGCGACGGAGCCGAGGGGGCCGAGGGGGCCGAGGGTGAACCGCCGGCCCCGACGATCGCGGAGAGCGCCGCCGCGTCCTCTCGACGCTCCAGCCGACTCTCCCCCGCAGCCTCGGTCGTCTCGATGGTCTCGATGGTCTCGTCGGCTGCCTCAGGGATGTCGTGCGTCACAGAGCGATCCTAGTTCAGGGGGACCTCGCGCTCCGGCGCTCCCAGCCGGAGGTGGTGCACGTCGCCGCTGTGCAGCACCCGGGTCGTCCCGTCCTGCTCCCGCACGAGCAGCGAACCGTCCGGGCCGAACCCGTACGCCTCCCCGGTCACCTGGCCGCCTCCCGTGAGATCGACCCGCACGTGCGCCCCGAGCGTCGCACTGACCTCGGCGCACTCCTCGGCGAGCCCGGCCTCGGCGGCGTCACCGCCCGCGTCCTGCCACCGACCGAAGGTCTGCGCGAACGACTCCTCGAGCGCGGTCAGCAGGACCTCGCGGTCGGTCGTCGCGGCCCCGACCAGGGCGAGGGACGTCGCCGAAGGGACCGGGAGCTCGTCCTCGACCTGCAGGACGTTGAGCCCGACGCCCACGATCGCTCCGCCGTCGGGCAGGAGCTCGCACAGGATGCCCGCGACCTTGCGGTACGTCCCCCACCCGGCCACCTCGGCGACGGCCCCCGCCTCCGGTGCGGGCACGAGCACGTCGTTGGGCCACTTGACCACGGCCTCGACGCCCGCGGTCGCGCGCAGGCACCGGACCGTCGCGAGGCCCGCGAGCAGCGGCAACCAGCTCAGCCGCTCGCGAGGCACGTCGGGACGCAGCAGGAGCGATCCCGTCAGCGCGGTCCGCGCGGGCGTCTGCCACGCGCGGCCCGAGCGCCCCCGCCCGGCCACCTGGTGCTCCGCCACGAGCAGCGCGGGCGCGGGCCAGGCCCGCGGGTCGGCAGCCACGGCGGCGGCCAGCTCGGAGTTCGTCGAGGCCGACTCCGCCACGACCTCGAGCCGGGCGAGCGGGCCGTGCGGGGCCACGAGCAGGTCCGCCAGGAAGCCGGGGCGCAGCGCTGGGTGGTCGGCAGTCGTCATGTGCCCATCATGCACGCGCACGTGCCGCGCGCGGCAGAGGCGACACCTTGTGGGAACCCTCCAACGTCTGCGGCCACGCCGGTGCGATCCCTCGCACCCTCTTGGTCCCACCCACCAACTAGGCTCGGCTGCGTGAACGAACCTGTCGCCGGCACCACCCCGGCCCCCACCGGTCAGCTCATCGGCACCGCAGCGAAGCTCGCCGACCTCGACCGTCGGCGCGCCGAGGCGACGGTCGCCCCCGAGGAGGCCGCGCGCACCAAGCAGCACGCCCGGAACAAGAAGACGGCCCGCGAGCGCATCGAGGCACTGCTCGACGAGGGCAGCTTCGTCGAGCTCGACGCGTTCGCCAAGCACCGCTCGGTGAACTTCGGGCTCGAGAAGAAGCGCCTCGCGGGCGACGGCGTGGTCGTGGGCCACGGCACGGTCGACGGTCGCCAGGTGTGCATCTACTCGCAGGACTTCACGGTCTTCGGCGGGAGCCTCGGCGAGGTGCACGGCCAGAAGATCACCAAGGTCCAGGACCTCGCGCTGCGCACGGGCGTCCCGCTCATCGGGATCTCGGACGGCGGCGGCGCGCGCATCCAGGAGGGCGTCGCGGCCCTGACCCAGTTCGCGGAGATCTTCCGGCGCAACGTCGCGGCCTCGGGCGTGATCCCGCAGATCTCGCTCATCCTGGGGCCGAGCGCGGGCGGCGCCGTGTACTCCCCCGCCCTCACCGACTTCATCGTCATGGCCGACCAGACGTCGAACATGTTCATCACGGGTCCCGACGTGATCCGGGCGGTCACGGGCGAGGACGTGGGCTTCGAGGAGCTGGGTGGGGCCCGCACGCACAACGAGCGCTCGGGCGTCGCGCACTACATGGGCAGCGACGAGGACGACGCGATCGACTACGTGCGCCACCTCATCGGCTACCTGCCGCAGAACAACCTCTCGGACGCCCCGAGCTTCGTCCCCGAGGACGCCGAGCTCGAGGTGACCGAGGAGGATCTCGAGCTCGACGCGCTGATCCCGGACTCCGACTCGCAGCCCTACGACATGCGCACCGTGATCGAGCACGTCCTGGACGACGGCGACTTCCTCGAGGTCCAGCCGCTGTTCGCGAAGAACGTGATCATCGGGTTCGGGCACGTCGAGGGCCAGTCGGTCGGCGTCGTCGCGAACCAGCCCCTCGCGATGGCCGGCACGCTCGACATCGACGCGGCCGAGAAGGCGGCGCGCTTCGTGCGCACGTGCGACGCGTTCAACCTCCCGGTCCTGACCCTGGTCGACGTGCCCGGCTTCCTGCCGGGGGTCGACCAGGAGCACCAGGGCATCATCCGGCGCGGGGCCAAGCTCATCTACGCGTACGCCGAGGCCACGGTCCCGCTCGTCACGCTCATCACGCGCAAGGCGTACGGTGGCGCGTACATCGTCATGGGCTCCAAGCAGCTCGGCGCGGACGTGAACCTGGCCTGGCCCACGGCCCAGATCGCGGTCATGGGGGCCGGTGGCGCGGTCAACGTCCTCCAGCGCGGCGCCCTGAGGTCCGCGGCGGAGGCAGGACTGGACGTGGACGCCGAGCGTGCCCGCCTGGTCGCCGAGTACGAGGAGGCCATCGTGAACCCGTGGGACGCGGCCGAGCGTGGCTACGTCGACGCGGTCATCCGCCCGTCGGAGACCCGCGTGCAGGTCGTGCGTGCGCTGCGCGCCCTGCGCACCAAGCGTGCGAGCCTGCCCCCCAAGAAGCACGGGAACATCCCGCTGTGACCCCGGGACAGCCCCCGGCACCGCAACCGAACGACGACAACCACCGCGAGGACGACATGCCAGACCAGCAGCACGGCGACGACCACGCAGGACACGGCCACGAGCACGCCGACGGCGGCCACGACGGCGAGTCGCACGGCCCCACGCCCCTCGGTCCTGTCGACGAGGCCCCGATGCACGAGGCCGTGGACGCCCTGGCCGCGGCCCTGCACGAGTACGTCGGCACAGCGGTCGGGGTGCGCGCCGAGTTCGGCGCCTCCGAGGCCGACGAGGACCCCCGGGTCCTCGCGCTCGAGGCGGCGATCGGCGCGCTCAACGCCCGGCTCTACGACGCGCTCCACGACTCGCTCGGCATGCACCCGGACCTGAGCTCGCTCGTGTGGGGCACCGAGGACGACCTCGGCCCCGGGACCGACGCCGACGCGCCGCCCGCCCCCGAGGTCGCCGAGCCGTTCTACCTGGGCTTCGTCGTGGGCCCGGGCCAGACCCCCGACACGTCGCTCGACTCCGTGATCGACTTCCTCGACAACGCGGGCGAGCAGGTCGTGGCCGCGCTCGTCGAGTCGGGCTTCGACGTCCCCGAGTGGGCCGCCTCGCGCGGCGAGGCCGCGGACTTCGACGGGTACGGCGACGCGGACGACGAGGCGCCGGGGGGCGCCCTGTGAGCGAGACCGGCGCGGCGTCGTCGGGCCGGGAGCTGCGCGTGGTGCGCGGCGCCCCCGACGACCTCGAGGTCGCGGCACTGGTCGCGGGGCTCGCCGCCGCGGCGGCGGCTTCGCACGTGCCCGACGACGAGGCGCCCCTGCCCGAGTGGACGAACCGGTCGCGCGGCCTGCGCGGCACGGGGTCGGGCGCGACGGCCAAGAGCTTCGGCGGGCGCTCGGGCAGGCACAACGCCGACGCCTGGCGGTGGAGCCTGCAGTCATGAGCCAGGCCACGACCGTCCTGGTCGAGCTCGCGGGCGACCCGGGGGACGTCGAACGTCCGCTCGCACCGGACGCCCCGCTCCCGCCCCTGCCCCCGCGCACCGGCTGGCGCCGGTGGGCGTGGATCGTCCCGACCGTCCCCACGGTCGCGCTCATCGCCTACCAGCAGCTCGCGCCCTCCCAGGGCTGGCCCCTGCCCGCGGCGGTGCTGGCGGTCCTGACCGTCCTGCTGCTGCTCGTCGCGGTCCTCGCTCTCGCGCGCTACCTCGACGACCGCGACGCGCAGCGCGAGTCGCGCGCACGGGACGCCCTGCTCGCGGCCGCCGAACGCACCACGGGCTCGGTGCTCGTCGACAGCGCGGCCGGGTCCGGCGAGGCCGCAGCGGCCGCAGCCACGAGCCGGGCCCCCGACGGCGCCACGCACCTGGGGGGTCGGCTCACGTTCTCCGTCGACCGTCTTCCCGTCCGCGCACCGTTCACGGTGCTCGTGCCGGCGGGCACGGCCGGCCCGCGCTCGGGCGACCCCGTCGCCGTGTGGTACCCCCGCGGCACCGACGGGCGACCGCGCGTCGTGCTCGTGCGCTACCAGCGCGCGTGGGCCGACGACCTGCTCGCGGCCATGCACCCGGGCCGGGCCGACGGCAGGGCCCCGACGGCCGGGGAGACGACGGCCGAGGGTCCGACGTCCGCCGACGGCGGACCCGACGGACCCGACGAGCCCGCCGCGGCCTCGAACCAGGACGTCCTGGCGGCCCTCGGCCGGGCCGGGGCCGAGCACCCCCGCCTGGCGGCCGAGGTGGTCGCCCCCACGGACGCGTGGCGGACCCTGCGCGTCGACCTCTCGCTCCCGGGCAGCGTGCGGTCCGTCCTCGTGTTCGAGGACGACGAGGAGCTCGTGTGCCTCGGACCGGACGGGGGCAGCCCGGTCCCGCTCGACACCCTCGACCCGGCCGAGGTCCTCGAGCTGGCCGAGCGGCTCCTGCGAGCCGACTGATCATCCTCCCGGACGACGCCCGGCCGGCTACCGCGCAGTAACCTCTACCGGGTGACCTCACCCACCGCGCCGGCCGAGCCCGGCACCCCCACCGCCCGGACCCCCCGCACGCCCACGGCGATCGACGCGATCGCCGACGCCTACGTGCGCACGGTCGCCGACCTGAACCCGCTCGCAGCCACCGCCATGGGCCTCGCCGGGTACGACCACCTCATGACCGACCTGTCGCCCGCCGGGTACGAGGCCCTCGCGGCCGCGGACCGCGCCGTGCTGGCCCAGCTCGCGGACGCCGACCCCGTCGACGACGTCGACCAGGTCACGCTCGCGGCGATGCGCGAGCGCATCGGGCTCTCGCTCGAGCTGCACGAGGCGGGCGAGGACCTCGCGATGCTCAACAACATCGCGTCCCCGCTCCAGGAGCTGCGCGACATCTTCGACATGATGCCCACCGGCACCCTCGAGGCGTGGGAGAACGTCGCAGCCCGGCTCGCAGCACTGCCCGGTGCCATGGACGGCTACATCGCCTCGCTGACCACCGCCGCCGAGCGCGGCAACGTCGCGGCGATCCGCCAGGTCCGCGAGGGCGTCAAGCAGGCCCGCGAGCTCGCCGACCCCGAGTCCTCGTTCTTCGTGGAGTTCGTCCGGGGCGAGGCCGCCGCCGCCGTGCTCGACGAGTCGTCGGCATGCTCGCTGGTCCGCAAGGAGCTCGAGCTCGGTGCCGCGGGTGCCCTGGCCGCCTACGCGAAGCTCGCCGACTTCCTCGAGAACGAGCTCGCACCCCAGGCCCCCCTGGCCGACGGCGTCGGGCGTGAGCGCTACGCCCTGGCCTCGCGCGCCTTCCTCGGCGCCGAGGTCGACCTCGAGGAGACCTACCGCTGGGGTCTCGAGGAGCTCGCGCGCGTGGTCGCCGAGCAGGAGGCCGTCGCGGCACAGATCGCCGGTCCCGGTGCCACGGTCGAGGAGGCCGTCGCGGCCCTCGACGCCGACCCGAGCCGCAAGCTCGACGGCACCGAGGCGCTGCGCGCCTGGATGCAGGAGACCTCGGACGCCGCGATCGCGGCGCTGAACGGCGTGCACTTCGACATCCCGACCCCGGTCCTGGACCTCGAGTGCATGATCGCCCCGACCCAGACCGGCGGGATCTACTACACGCCGCCGAGCGACGACTTCTCGCGGCCCGGGCGCATGTGGTGGTCCGTCCCGCCGGGCGTGACGGAGTTCAACACCTGGCGCGAGAAGACGACCGTCTACCACGAGGGCGTCCCGGGTCACCACCTCCAGTGCGGCCAGGCCGTCGCCGCGCGCGACACCCTCAACTCGTGGCGCCGGCTCGCCTGCTGGGTCTCGGGCCACGGCGAGGGCTGGGCCCTGTACGCCGAGCGGCTCATGGCCGACCTGGGCTACCTCGACGACCCGGGCGACCGGCTCGGGATGCTCGACGGCCAGCGCATGCGCGCGGCCCGCGTCGTGCTCGACATCGGGGTCCACCTCGGGCTCGACGCACCGGAGGAGTGGCGCGGCGACTCCGAGGACCCCCGCTGGGACGCCGACAAGGCCTGGGAGTTCCTCAAGGCCAACGTCAACATGGACGAGTCGTTCGTGCGTTTCGAGCTCAACCGCTACCTCGGGTGGCCGGGCCAGGCCCCGTCGTACAAGGTCGGGCAGCGCCTGTGGGAGCAGACCCGCGACGCAGCCCGTGCCGCCGCCGAGGCACGCGGCGAGGAGTTCGACGTCAAGGCGTTCCACGAGCGCGCCCTGAACCTCGGCTCGGTCGGCCTCGACGTCCTGCGCGGAGCGCTCAGGTGACGGCTACGACGACGACCCCGGACTCCGCTCCGCCCGTCCGGCTCCTGCTCGCCTCGCAGTCCCCCGCCCGCCTCGCGACCCTGCGCTCCGCGGGGGTCAGGCCCGAGGTCCAGGTCTCGGGCCTCGACGAGGACGCCGTCCTGGAGTCGGCCACGGCTCGGTTCGGCGCGCTCGACCCCGCCGACGCGGTGCTCGTCCTCGCCCAGGCCAAGGCCGAGGAGGTCGCCCAGGTCCTCTCGCGCGAGGCGCGTGAGCGCGACGAGGCGAGCGACGTCGTCGGGCCGGAGGAGATCGCGCCCGTCGTGGTGGGCTGCGACTCCATGCTCGAGTTCGGGGGCGCGGTCCACGGCAAGCCCCGGGACGCCGCCGAGGCGACCGAGCGCTGGCGCGCGATGCGCGGCAAGGCAGGCGTGCTCCACACCGGGCACTGGCTCGTCGACCTGCGCGACCCGCAGGACGGCGGCAGCGGCGCCACCCTCGGGGCCACGAGCTCCACGACGGTCCACTTCGCCGACCTCTCCGACGCCGAGATCGCGGCCTACGTCGCGACGGGCGAACCCCTCGCGGTCGCGGGCGCGTTCACGGTCGACGGACTGGGCGGGGCGTTCGTCGAGAGCATCGAGGGCGACCACCACGGCGTGGTGGGGATCAGCCTGCCGCTCGTGCGCGAGCTGCTCGGCGAGATCGGCGTGGCCTGGACCGACCTCTGGTCCTGAGGCCCGCCCGGCCCGGCGACACCCGGGCCACGGCCCGCCAGGCGGCCCGACCGCTCCTCCCGCTCGTGCGCTCCGGCGCGGGGCGGGAGGAGGGGTCGGGCCGCCTGCTTGTCGGTGCCGTACAACCACGACGCGCCACGGCCCGGTTCGCCCCGTCGACCATGGAGGGTTCCTACAAACGACCCCGGTGAGCCTTGGCCTGATCTCCAATCTTGTCCGGTACCGCCCGTCGGAGCGTGAACCCAGGGCGCCGGACGCGCTACCGTGAGCCGTGCCCGAGAACTCCACGAACCCCGCGACCAGCCCGACCCGACGCCTGTCGAAGGTTCTCATCGCCAACCGCGGCGAGATCGCGGTGCGCATCGCGCGCGCCTGCGCCGACGCCTCGATCGCGTCGGTGGCCGTCTACGCGGACTCCGACCGCGAGGCCCTGCACGTCCGCCTCGCCGACGAGGCCTTCGCGCTCGACGGTGCGCGCGCCGCGGACACCTACCTCGACATCGCCAAGCTGCTCGACGCCGCCCGCCGCTCGGGCGCCGACGCCGTGCACCCCGGCTACGGGTTCCTCGCGGAGAACGCCGGGTTCGCCCAGGCCGTGATCGACGCTGGCCTCGTCTGGATCGGCCCGCCGCCCGCAGCCATCGACGCGCTGGGCGACAAGGTCAGCGCACGGCACATCGCGCACCGTGCCGGCGCGCCGCTCGTCCCCGGCACCCCGGACCCCGTCGCCGACGCGACCGAGGTCCACGCGTTCGCCGCGGAGCACGGGTTGCCCATCGCGATCAAGGCGGCGTTCGGCGGCGGCGGGCGCGGCCTCAAGGTCGCGCGCACGGTCGAGGAGATCGACGAGATGTTCGACTCCGCGGTCCGTGAGGCCACGGCCGCGTTCGGTCGCGGCGAGTGCTTCGTCGAGCGTTACCTGGACACCCCGCGCCACGTCGAGACCCAGTGCCTGGCCGACGAGCACGGCACGGTCGTCGTCGTCTCCACGCGCGACTGCTCGCTGCAGCGCCGTCACCAGAAGCTCGTCGAGGAGGCGCCCGCGCCGTTCCTGACGGACGAGCAGCGTGCCGAGCTCTACAAGGCCTCGGAGGCCATCCTGCGCGAGGCCGGCTACGTCGGTGCGGGGACCTGCGAGTTCCTCGTCGGCGCCGACGGCACGATCTCCTTCCTCGAGGTCAACACGCGCCTGCAGGTCGAGCACCCCGTCACCGAAGAGGTCTCGGGCATCGACCTCGTGCGCGAGCAGCTGCGCATCGCCGCGGGCGAGCCGCTCGGCTACTCCTCGGTGGCCACGCGCGGTCACTCGCTCGAGTTCCGCATCAACGGCGAGGACCCCGCCGCGAACTTCCTCCCGGCCCCGGGCCGCATCTCGCGCCTGCACTTCCCCAGCGGGCCGGGCGTGCGCGTCGACAGCGGCGTGACGCAGGGCGACGTGATCTCGGGCGCGTTCGACTCGATGATCGCCAAGATCATCGTCACGGGCGCCACGCGCCGTGAGGCCGTCGAGCGCGCGCGCCGCGCACTGCGCGAGACGGTCGTCGAGGGCATCCCCACGGTCCTGCCGTTCCACCGGGCCGTGCTCGACGCCGAGGACTTCGTCCCGGCGGACGACTCGGCATTCCGCATCCACACGCGCTGGATCGAGACGGCCTTCGTCGACGAGCTCAAGCGGCTCGCACCGGCGGCACCGGCTCAGACCGCCGAGGAGGACGAGGCCCCGGCCACCGAGCGCGTCGTCGTCGAGGTCGGCGGCAAGCGCCTCGAGGTCGTGCTGCCCGCCGGGCTCGGGATGGCCGCGGGGCGCGCACGCACGGCCAATGCCGCCCGTCGTCCCGCGCGTCGCGCCGCCGCCAAGGCCACCGCGGGCAACGGCACGACCCTCGCGTCGCCCATGCAGGGCACGATCGTCAAGGTCGCGGTCGCCGACGGCACCGTGGTCGCCGAGGGCGACCTCATCGTGGTCCTCGAGGCCATGAAGATGGAGCAGCCGCTCGTCGCGCACCGTGCGGGCCGGGTCACGGGCCTGTCGGCCGGCGTCGGCGCGAGCGTCAGCTCGGGTACCGCGATCTGCGAGATCGTCGACTGACGACGCGTCGGGCGACCCGACGCGTCGACCCCGAGGCCGGTCGGGCGGCTCCCACGAGCCGCCCGACCGGCCTCTGCTCGTCCTCCCCCGGTGCCGCTACGCGCCGGCGCTGCTGTGCGCGTCGGCCGCGCGCATCGCCCGGCGCCCCGAGGGGACCAGCACCGCGACCCCGATCACGAGGAACATGAGCGCGCCCGAGACGATCAGGAGCGACTCGACCGAGTACCGGTCCGCGAGCGGACCGAAGATCAGCATCCCGAGCGGCATCGCGAGCGCCATCACGATGCCGACGAACCCGAAGACCCGCCCCTGGCGGTCGGGTTCGACCGTCTCCTGCAGGACCGTCATCGAGGTCGTCGCGAACGCGGGCACGGCGGCGCCCAGAAGGAACATGAACGCGAAGAAGACCCACATGTTCGTCGAGAGGCCCAGGCCGACGGAGAGCACGCCGAACACGAACGTCGCCCCCACGATCATCGCGACGCGGTTCTTGAGACCACCCCACGTGGCGAGCAGGACTCCCCCCAGGATCGCGCCGAACGAGAACGCGAGCTCGTTGGCCGTGAGCTTCCAGACCTCCTCGCCGAACGTGCGCACGACCATGAGCGGCGTGAGGTAGGACGGGGCCACGATGAGCAGGAACACGACCGCGTACAGGCCCAGGACCCAGCGCACGAACGCGTGGCCGCGCAGATAGCGCAGGCCGCCCACGAGGTCGTCGAAGTACCCGACCTTCTCGCCCGCGACCAGGTCGGTCCGCAGCACCTTGGTCACGGGGATCAGGGCCAGGAGACCGATCCCGATCACGGCCGTGACGACGTCGACGAAGAAGATCGCGACGATCGAGGCGCTCGCGTAGACGCCCGCCGCGACCGCGGGGGCCAGCAGCGTCATGGCCGACTGGATCGACCCGTTGATGCCGTTGACCCGCATGAGCTTGCTCACCGGGACGAGCTGCGGCAGGAGCGAGGACACCGCGGGCATCTGGATCCCCGCGCCGATCGAACGGATCGCGAGCGCGGCGTAGATGAGCCACAGGTCGTCGGTGCCCGAGAGCATGAGCAGCGCGAGCGCGAGGGTCGTCACGGCGATCGAGGCGTCGGCCGCGATGATCAGGACCTTGCGGTTGAGCCGGTCCGCCCAGACGCCGCCGAAGATCGACACGATCGCCTGCGGGAGGAACCCGAAGACGGTGGCGAGCGCGAGCACACCCCCGGACTTGGTCTCGAGCGTCAGGTGCCACATGATCGCGTACTGCACGAGCATCGACCCGAACAGCGAGACCGTCTGCCCGCCCAGGAAGATCGTGGCGTCGCGGCGCCAGCGCGGCTTGTCGGCCTCGGTGTCGGTCGCAGCGGGCGGGGTCGCCGGGTCGGCAGAGGCGGCGTCGGCGTCGGCGTCGGCGTCGGCAGAGCCGGCAGAGCCGCTGGCGGAAGCGCCGGGTAGCGCTGCCGCGGGTTCGGAGGGCTCGCCCGGGTGGTGGGGCCTGGCGTCGGCGCCGGGAGAGGCATCCTCTGCGGTCGGGTCGGACACGGTGTTCGGCTCGGGATGACTCACCTGACCATGGTGCGGGGCGCGAGGTCGTGCGTCCACCGATTTCGGCCCCCTCCCGCGCACTGCCCCGCGGTGGTGGGAGGGTGGGGCCGTGACGTCCACCACTCCCTCGCCACGCCCTGACCGCGACCCCCGGGTCGTCACCGCTCGGAGCGTCGAGCTGCTCACGGGACCGGTGCCCGCTCCCGGCCTGGTGCGCGCCTCGTCGGTGTCGGCCGTGGTCGCGGGCCTGGTCGCGGTCATGGTGTCGTTCACCGGGCCGTCGCTCATCATCCTGCAGGCCGCGCACGACGGCGGCCTCTCGACCGCCCAGACGACGTCCTGGCTGTGGGCCGTCTCGATCGGCAGCGGCGTGACGGGCGTGGTCCTGAGCCTGGCGACCCGTCAGCCGGTCATCACGGCCTGGTCGACCCCGGGGGCGGCCCTGCTGCTCGGCACGCTGGGAGACTTCGCGTTCTCGGACGTCGTGGGTGCGTATCTCCTCGCGGCCGTGGCGGCGCTCGCGCTCGGAGCGAGCGGGGTGTTCGGCCGGCTCCTGGCGGCGGTCCCGCCGCAGGTCCTCTCGGCGCTGCTCGCGGGGGTGCTGCTCCCGTTCGTCCTGGGCGCGGTCGTCAGCGCGGTCGGCTCGCCCGCGATCGGGGTGAGCGTCGCGGTCTCGTTCGTCGTGGTCCGCCGCGTCGCGCCGCGCTACGCGGTCCTCGCGGCCCTGCTCGCCGGGATCGTCGCGGCACTCGTCACAGGTGACGTGTCACGCCCGACGACGGCGCTCGCCGTGGCCGTGCCCGTGTGGACCACCCCGACGTTCGACCTCGGCGCGGTCGTCGGGATCTCGGTGCCGCTCCTGCTCGTGACGTTGAGCGCCCAGAACGGTCCGGGTCTGGAGATGCTGCGCGCGAGCGGCTACCGGCCGAACAGTCGTCTGCTGGTCGGCGGGACGGCAGCGGCCTGGGCGCTCCTGGCGCCGTTCGGTGCGCACGGCATCAACCTGGCGGCGATCACGGCGGGCATCTGCACGGGCCCCGAGGCGCACGAGGACCGTGCACGCCGCTACGTGGCGGGGGTCGCGTGCGGTCTGGGATACCTGCTGGTCGGGACGTTCGCCGGGAGCCTGGTCGGCCTCTTCCACGCCGTGCCGAGCGCCCTGGTGACGACCGTCGCGGGGGTCGCGCTCGTCGGGGCGCTCACGGGGGCGCTCGCGGGGACGTTCGCCCCGGCGGCGTCGACCCCCGGCGCCGAGCCCTCGCCCGCAGCCCTCGAGGCCGCGGTGCTCACGCTCGTCGTCACGACCTCGGGGATCGTGGTCGCCGACGTCGGGTCCGCGTTCTGGGGCGTCGTCGTCGGGCTCGCGGCGTACGGGGTCCTCACGGTGGGTCGGCGCGGCCACCCGGCGTGAGACCCGGGGGCGCGGCGAGCGCTCGGGGACGTGTCCACGACGTGGTCACCGGGGCGCAAGGCTGTCCGCGGCGCCTCGACGGATGGCAGGGTGGGACCGTGACGATCCCGACCGAACCCACACCCCCCGACGCACCCCAGCACCCACCCCACGGGCCCCGACACCTCCAG
This sequence comes from Oerskovia jenensis, assembly GCF_016907235.1. Taxonomy (NCBI): domain Bacteria; kingdom Bacillati; phylum Actinomycetota; class Actinomycetes; order Micrococcales; family Cellulomonadaceae; genus Oerskovia; species Oerskovia jenensis. Next base: position 4,109,064 of record NZ_JAFBBO010000001.1, on the reverse strand, counting down.
CCCGGCGACGGCTGGGTCGAGTGCACGTGCGGCAGACGACACTGGGGCCTGGCCGGCGCAGCAGGGCTGCTCGTCGCCCGACGGGGCGCGGACGGTCGCGTGAGCCACGTGCTCCTCCAGCACCGGGCTCCCTGGAGCGACCAGGGCGGCACCTGGGGCGTGCCCGGCGGCGCGATCCATCCCGACGAGACGCCCGAGCAGGGTGCGCTGCGCGAGGCGCACGAGGAGGCGGGCGTGGATCCCGCGCTCGTGACGATCGTGGGCGACCGGATCCTGGACCACGGGCCGTGGCGCTACACGACGGTGCTCGCGGAGGTCGTGCGGGGTGCGCACCTCGAGGCGCGCGCGACGGACGCCGAGAGCCTGGAGATCGCGTGGGTCGCGGTAGGCGACGTCCCCTCGCTCGCGCTGCTCGAGGCGTTCCGGGACGCCTGGCCCGAGCTCGTGGGACGGTTCGCGGAGCTCGCCTGAGGGCCTCGTGCCGCATCGCCCGGTGCGGGCGCGCGAACGGCCCGTGACCGCCCCGTCGCACGAGGTGGTCACGGGCCGTTCGTGGCCTGGTCCCTACCGGTCGGTCCGGCCGGTGGGGGTGCCGTCGGTCGTCGTGTGGTCGGCGACCTTCTTCGCGGGTCCGTGCGGGACGAGCTTGAGGCCCACGACCGCGGCGATGATGCCCGCGATGAAGACGACCTTGCCGACCGACGCCGACTCGTCACCGGTGAGGATCGCGTACGAGACGGTCAGCGCAGCCCCGACCCCGACCCACACCGCGTAGGCGGTACCGATCGGGATGTGCTTGACGGCCCACCCGAGCCCGCCCATGCTGACGGCGAGCGCGACGAAGAACACGATGGACGGGACGAGCTCCGAGAAGCCGTTCGACTGGCCCAGGGCCGTGGCCCAGACGGCCTCGAACACGGCGCTGACGAGCAGGACGATCCACGGCATGTCAGCTCACCACCTTGAGGCCGACCACGGACCCGACGAGCAGGACCAGGAGCAGTCCGCGCAGCCAGGTGAAGGTCTCCGACCCGTTGAAGAATCCCCAGACCACGGTGAGCGTGGCGCCGATGCCGACCCACACCGCGTAGGCGGTGCCGGTGGGCAGGGAGGTCATCGCCCAGGCGAGACCGGCCATGCTCAGTGTCAGGGAGAGAAGGAAGACGACGGTCGGTCGTCTGCGCGTGAAGTTCTCGGACGCGGAGAGCGCCGTCGCCCAGACGGCCTCCAGCATCCCGGAGAGAACGAGGACAACCCAAGCCATGACAAGTAACCCCTCTGAGTCAGTCTTGTCCGTGCGGGTACTGCTCCCTCGTCCGCGCGCTCCTCGTCGGAGGAACTTGGGACCATCGTACCGACTACACGTCCTCCTGGCCAGGTCTCGCCGAGCCTGCCGTCCACCAGTGACCGGGCTTCACACGATCCACCCCGTCGCTCCCTACCGGCCTCACCGTCATGCACGGACCCTCCGCCAGGATCGTCGGATGCCGACCCTCTTCGAGCTCTCGCCCCCCGACGACTACCTGACGCGCCTCGCCGCCTCGGACCTGGGGCGCGGCTACAAGGCCCTCGCGACGGCCGAGCTCGCCCTGCGCGACGGGCTCGACGTGCTCGACCTGGGCTGCGGTCCTGGCGCCGACCTGCCCGCCTTCGCCGAGGCCGTCGGACCGTCGGGGACCGTCCTCGGGCTCGACCACGACGCGGACGCCGTGGCCCGGGCTCGCGCACTGGTGCACGGGCTGGACACCGTCCGGGTCGAGAAGGCGGACATCCACGACCTGGACCTCGCCGACGCCTGCGTCGACCGTGCGCACACCGACCGGGTGCTCCAGCACGTGGCAGACCCGGAGCGGGTCCTCGCGGAGACGTTCCGGGTCCTGCGACCGGGAGGGCTCGCGGTGCTCGCCGAGCCGGACTGGGGCACGCTGGTCGTCGACGGCCCGGACGCCGCGACGAGCGACGCCTACGGGCGCTTCGTCGTCGAGCAGGTCGTGCGCAACGGGCGGATCGGACGGCGGCTCCCCGGGCTCGCCGAACGCGCGGGCTTCACGGTCGAGCGCGTCGTCCCCGTGACCGCGGTCTTCCGCGACGCCCAGGAGGCCGACCAGGTCCTCGGACTCGCGCGCGTCGCACGTCGGGCCGTCGAGGCCGGGTACCTGCGAGAGCGCGCCGAGGCACGCTGGGTCGAGCACCTCGCCACAGCGCCGTTCTTCGCGTCCGTGACGCTCTTCCTCGTGGTGGCCACCACGCGACACACGTAGCCGCTCGACGGTGCGGGCGGAGGCGGAGCGCCGCTCTCGACGGATCGGGGGCACTGCTCCACCCACGGCCTGTGGGGCGACCTCTTCGCCTGAGCCGTCCGCCGAGTCCGGGCCCATCCGGCCCGTCAGGCCGTCCGGGCCCGCTCACTCCCGGACCCGGCCCGCTTCCTGCACGGCCGGGCGGACCAGCTCGCCGTACGCCTGGAGCGTCTCGTCGTTCGCGTCGTGCTGGAGGTAGAGCGCGAACTGGTCGACGCCGAGCGCCTTGAGCTCGAGCAGCCGCTCGACGTGCCGCGCGGGCGGCCCGATCAGGCAGAACCGGTCCAGGATCTCGTCGCTCACGAACGCCGTGTGCGTGTTCCCCGCGCGCCCGTGCTCGTTGTAGTCGTAACCCCTGCGGCCCGCCACGAAGTCGGTCAGGGCGCGGGGGATGTCGGGCCCGCCGCCACCCAGCCCTGTGCCCGTGCCGTCCCCCGCCCCGTAGCGCGCGACGATCTCCGCGACGTGGTTGCCGACCATGCCGCCGAACCAGCGGCACTGGTCGTAGGCGTGGGCGAGCGACCGGCCGCCAGCGTTCCCGGGCCCCTCCCCGCCTGTACCTGTACCTGTGCCCGACGACGCCTCGTCCGTCACGTACGCGGGCGCCGCCACGCAGATGGTCACCTCGGCGGGGTCGCGCCCCACGCGCTCGGCGGCCCGGCGCACGGCGGCGATCGACCAGGCCACGATGTCGGGGTCGGCGAGCTGCAGGATGAACCCGTCCCCGACCTCACCCGCGAGCGCCAGCGCGCGCGGGCCGTAGGCCGCGACCCAGACGGGGGTGCGGCTGTCGGGGGCCCACGGCAGGTGCAGGGTCACCCCGCGGTACTCGACGGCCCGTCCGCTCGCCAGCCCCTGGACGGTCGTGACGGCCGCGCGCAGCTCCGCGAGGGTCACGGGCCGCCCGTTGGTCACCCGGACGGCCGAGTCCCCGCGACCGATCCCGCAGACCGTGCGGTTGCCGAACATCTCGTTGAGGGTCGCGAAGGTGGACGCGGTCACGGTCACGTCCCGTGTCGCGGGGTTGGTGACCATGGGCCCGACGGTCACGCGGTGGGTCGCGGACAGGATCTGGGAGTGGATGACGTACGGCTCCTGCCACAGCAGGTGCGAGTCGAACGTCCACACGTGGCTGAAGCCGTGGAGCTCGGCGCGTCGCGCGAGGTCGACGACGCGCCACGCGGGCGGGTTGGTCTGCAGGACGACGCCCAGGTCGAGGCGCTCGGCCGTGCCGGTCGCGGTCATGGCTGGTCCCCGCCCGTCATCGCAGGTACGCCGAGGTGCTGCGGCGCAGGTAGCGCCCGTGCCCGGGGTGCCCGTGGTACTCGCCGCCGGAGATCAGGACCTGCCCGCGCGAGATCACGACGTCGACGTGCCCGTCGATCTCGAAGCCCTCCCAGGAGGAGTGGTCCATGTTCATGTGGTGGGTCCTGCCGTTGCCGTCCGTGGGGTAGCCGATCGACGTGTGACCGGCAGGGTCGTAGACCACGACGTCGGCGTCGGCCCCCGGGGCGAGCACGCCCTTGCGGTCCCCCAGCCCGAACATGCGTGCCGGCGTCGTGCAGCACAGCTCGACCCAGCGTTCGAGCGAGATCCGCCCGTCGACCACGCCCTGGTAGACGAGGTCGAGGCGGTGCTCGACGCCGCCGATCCCGTTGGGGATCTTGGAGAAGTCGCCGAGCCCGAGCTCCTTCTGCTCCTTGAAGCAGAACGGGCAGTGGTCGGTGCTCACGACCGACAGGTCGCCCGTGCGCAGGTAGCGCCACAGCTCCTCCTGGTGCTCCTCGGCCCGCGAGCGCAGCGGGGTCGAGCACACCCACTTGGCCCCCTCGAACCCGGGCGCCCCGAGCTGTTCCTCGAGCGAGAGGTACAGGTACTGCGGGCACGTCTCACCGAACACGTTCCAGCCGTCGTCGCGGGCCCGGGCGAGCGTGGCCACGGCCTGCTTGGCCGACATGTGCACCACGTAGAGCGGGGCGCCCGCGAGGCGCGCGAGCATGATCGCGCGGTGCGTGGCCTCCTCCTCGGTCTCCCAGGGGCGCGTGGTGCCGTGGAAGGAGGGGGCTGTGTCGCCTCGGTCGAGGGCCTGGCGCACGAGCACGTCGATCGCGAGGCCGTTCTCGGCGTGCATCATGACCATCGAGCCGTTGGTCGCGGCCTTCTGCATGGCTCGCAGGATCTGCCCGTCGTCGCTGTAGAACACCCCGGGGTAGGCCATGAAGAGCTTGAAGCTCGTGATGCCCTCGGCCACGAGCTCGTCCATGGCCTTGAGAGAGTCGTCGTCGACCCCGCCGAGGATCTGGTGGAAGCCGTAGTCGATCGCGCAGTTCCCCTCGGCCTTGGCGAACCAGGCGGCGAGCGAGTCCTGGACCCGCTCCCCGGTGCGCTGGACCGCGAAGTCGACGATCGTCGTCGTGCCTCCCCAGGCCGCGGCGCGCGTCCCGGTCTCGAACGTGTCCGACGCGGCCGTGCCGCCGAACGGCAGCTCCATGTGGGTGTGCGGGTCCACCGCGCCCGGGATGACGTACTTGCCGGTCGCGTCGACCACGGTCTGCGCGACCGAGGCGAGGTCCACGCCGAGCGACGTGTCGCCCGGGCGCAGCAGCGCGGCGACCTGCTCGCCGTCGAGCAGGACGTCGGCGCGCGTGCGTCCCGTGGGCCCGACGACGGTGCCTCCCGTGATGAGGGTCAGTGCCATGGTGTGCGTCCTCTCGTTCGTCGGGGCTCAGGGCGCGGTCAGCGGGCCGTACGCGTCGGGGCGGCGGTCGCGGTAGAACTGCCAGCGGTTGCGGACCTCGGTCAGCAGGTCGAGGTCGAGGTCGCGGACCACGAGCTCCTCCTCGTAGGCGTCGGCGGTCGCCCCCACGAACGCTCCCTCGGGGCTCACGAAGTAGCTCGTGCCGTAGAAGTCGTTCGAGCCCAGCTCCTCGAAGCCGACCCGGTTGATGGCTCCGACGAAGTACTCGTTGGCCACGGCCGCCGCGGGCTGCTCGAGCTTCCACAGATAGTTGGACAGTCCGCGGCTCGTGGCGCTCGGGTTGAACACGACGGTCGCCCCCGCGAGCCCCAGGGCCCGCCACCCCTCGGGGAAGTGCCGGTCGTAGCAGATGTAGACCCCGATCCGCCCGACCGCGGTGTCGAAGACCGGGTAGCCGAGGTTCCCGGGACGGAAGTAGAACTTCTCCCAGAAGCCGGGCAGGTGCGGGATGTGGGTCTTGCGGTACTTGCCGAGGTAGCGTCCGTCGGCGTCGATCACGGCCGCGGTGTTGTAGAGGACCCCGGGCTGCTCGAGCTCGTACAGGGGCAGCACGATCACGATGCCCAGCTCCCGGGCGAGGGCCGCGAAGCGTTCGGTCGTCGGTCCCGGGACGGACTCGGCGTAGGAGTAGAACGCGGCGTCCTCGACCTGGGGGAAGTAGGGCGCGTTGAACACCTCCTGGAAGCAGATGACCTTCGCCCCCTGGTCCGCGGCGAGGCGGGTGAACGTCTCGTGGGCCGCGAGCATGGACTCCTGGTCACCGGTCCAACGGACCTGGGTGAGGGCGGCTCGCACGATCATGGGGTCTCCTCGGGTGGGGTGGTGGGACGCGGGCGGTGACCGTTGTGCTCGGCCGACGGCATCGACGACCCAGCGCGGCGCCGCTGCTGATCCGGCTCGACCACGTACCGGTCGGCGACGTCGAGCGCCGCGTCGACGACGTCGAGGCCGTGCTCGAGGTCCTCGACCGACGTGACGAGCGGCGGGGCGAGGTGCAGGCGGTTCACCTGCGGGAAGGGCCAGACGCCGCCCCCGGTCACCGCGGCGACGACCTCGGCCATGGGGGCGTTCTGCTCGGGCGTGCCCTGGAACGGCACGAGGCGTTCGCGCGTGATCGGGTCGCGGACGAGCTCGATCGCCCAGAGGAACCCGAGGCCGCGCACCTCACCCACGCTGGGGTGCCGGGCGGCCATGTCGCGCAACCGCGCGCCCAGGACCCGTTCGCCCAGCGACCGGACCCGGTCGAGGATGCCCTGCTCCTCGAGCACGTGGATGCTCGCGACGCCGGGCGCGCACGCGAGCGGGTGCCCCGAGTAGGTGAGCCCGCCGGGGAACGCCGTGCGGTCGAAGCTCGCGGCGACGCGCTCGGAGACGAGGACGCCGCCCAGCGGCACGTACCCCGAGTTGACGCCCTTGGCGAAGACCACGAGGTCGGGGACGACGTCCCAGTGGTCCACGGCGAACCATTCACCCACGCGCCCGAAGCCGACCATGACCTCGTCCGCGACGTACAGGATGCCGTGCTCGTCGCACAGCGCGCGCACGCCCGCGAGATAGCCGTCGGGCGGGACGAGCACACCGTTGGTCCCGACGACGGTCTCGAGCAGGATCGCGGCGATCGTCGCGGGCCCCTCGAGCTCGACGACCTCGCGCAGGTGGCGCAGCGCCGCGACGCACTCGTCCGCGTCGGTCGTGGCCCCGAACGACGACCGGTAGGTGTACGGCCCGAAGAAGTGCCGGACGCCCGGATCCACCTCGTTGGGCCAGCGGCGCGGGTCGCCCGTCGCGGTCACGGCCGTGCCGGTGTTGCCGTGGTAGGACCGGTAGGCGGCGAGCACCTTCGCCCTGCCCGTGTGGCGCCGGGCGAGCCGCACGGCGTTCTCGACCGCGTCGGCACCGCCGTTGGTGAAGAACACCCGGTTCAGCCCGCCGTCGGCACCGCCCGGCGCGCGCTCGACGATCAGGCGCGCGAGCTCGCTGCGCACAGGGTTCGCGAACGACGGTGCGACGGTCGCGAGGCGCCCGGCCTGCGCCTGGATCGCGCCGACGAGCGCGGGGTGCTGGTGCCCCAGGTTGAGGTTGATGAGCTGGGACGCGAAGTCGAGGTAGCGCGTCCCGTGGTCGTCCCAGAACCAGGCTCCCTCGCCGCCCGCGATCGTCACGGGCCGGATCAGCTCCTGCGCCGACCACGAGTAGAAGACGTGGGCGTCGTCCCGCCCGGCCCGTCCCGTGCCCTGCACTGCGTCCGCCATCCGGCTCGCCGTCCTCTCGTCCGCCTCGTCACCGGGTCCGGGGGAACCCCAGGTCGATGCTGCTGGTCGCGGGGTCCGGCCACCGCGACGTCACGACCTTGGTCCGGGTCGCGAAGTGGATGCCCTCGGGCCCGTACATGTGCGAGTCCCCGAACAGCGAGCCCTTCCAGCCGCCGAACGAGTAGTAGCCGACGGGCACGGGGATGGGGACGTTGACGCCGACCATGCCCGCCTGCACCTCGACCTCGAAGCGTCGGGCCGCTCCCCCGTCGCGCGTGAAGATCGCGGCGCCGTTGCCGTACGGGTTCTCGTTGACGAGCCGCAGCGCGTCGTCGAACGTCTCGGCCCGCACGACCGAGAGCACGGGCCCGAAGATCTCCTCGCGGTACACCGTGTGCTCGGGCCGCACGTGGTCGACGAGGCTCGGGCGCAGGAAGAACCCGCCGCTCGTGTCCTCGCCTCCCGGCCCGGGGGCGACGCGCGGCCCGTCGCGCCCGTCCAGGACCAGGACCGCCCCCTCCTCGACCGCGCTGCCCACGCGCGCCGCGACCCGGTCGCGGTGCTCGGCCGTGATGAGCGGCCCCATCTGCGAGGCGGGGTCGTTCCCCGGCCCGACGACGAGCCCCGCCACGCGCGTGCGGATCGCCTCGACGAGGGCGTCGGCGACGTCGCCCACCGCGACCACCACGGAGATCGCCATGCACCGCTCCCCCGCGGACCCGTACCCCGCCGAGACCGCCGCGTCCGCCGCGGCGTCGAGCTCGGCGTCGGGCAGGACGACCAGGTGGTTCTTCGCGCCGCCCAGCGCCTGGACGCGCTTGCCGTGGCGCGTGCCCGTCTCGTAGACGTGGCGCGCGACGGGCGTGGACCCGACGAAGCTGACCGCGGCGACGTCGGGGTGCTCCAGGAGCCGGTCGACCGCGACCCGGTCGCCCTGGACGACGTTGACGACACCGTCGGGCAGCCCGGCCTCGGCCAGGAGCCGGGCGACGAGCAACGAGACCGACGGGTCGCGCTCGCTCGGCTTGAGGACGAACGTGTTGCCGCACGCGATGGCCGTCGGGATCATCCACAGCGGGACCATGGCCGGGAAGTTGAAGGGCGTGATGCCTGCCATGACGCCCAGCGGCTGCTTGACCTCGTGCACGTCCACGCCCGTGGAGACCTGCTGGCTGAAGCCGCCCTTGAGCAGGTGCGGGATCCCGGTCGCGAACTCGACGTTCTCGAGTGCTCGCGCGACCTCCCCCTGCGCGTCGGACACGACCTTGCCGTGCTCGGCCGAGACGAGGTGCGCGATCTCGTCCCGGTGGGTGCGCAGCAGCTCGTGGAACGCGAAGAGGATCTCGACGCGCCGCGACAGGCCCGTCCGGGACCAGGCCGGGAAGGCCGCGAGCGCCGCCGCGACGGCCGCGTCCACGTCCCGCGCGGAGGCGAGGGCCACGCGCCCGGTGACGCGCCCGGTCGCGGGGTCGTGCACCGGGGCGTACCGCTCGGCGTCGTCCACGCGGCGGCCCGCGACGACGTGGCCGATCACCCCTGGGGTCCGCGCGGGGGTGCTGCTCGTCATGCTGGCCTCCCTCCCGGCACGGCACGGTGAGCGGCTGCCCGGGTCGTCGACGACTGGCTCTCAGTGTGGCACGAGGAGGCGTCGAGTGTGAGGTCGATCACATCCCCCCTCGGTCCGTGCCGGGTGAAGCGGACCCGGCCGTCGGCCCGGCCGCGCGTGCCACTGTCGCGGCGCCACCGGCCACGGGTACGGTCGGGCCGTGACCGACGAGCACCGTACGAGCAGCCAGGACCCGGACGACCGCCGAGCCTCGACGAGCCCGCCTCCTCCCGTACCGGACGCCGGTCCCGCCCGGCCCCGCACGCGCGCCGAGCGACGCGCCGCCGAGCAGGCCGCCCTCGAACGCCAGGCGGGCTCGTCGTGGCGGTCGTCGCCGTCCACCGGCGCACTGCCGGCGGCCCGTCCGGCGACGAGCGCGCTGCCCACCACTGCCCGCCCGGTCACGGCGGCCGGTCCGACCGCGCCGCGCCCCCGGTCCGAGCAGGCGACCCCGGGCACCGGGCCGGCGACGGCCGGCACCAGCGCGTGGGAGCGGGTCGACGTGTCGACCGAGACGCCACCGACCCCCTCTGCGTGGCGCGAACGTGCCGCACGCTTCGCACCGACCCTCTCGCAGGAGCAGCGCACCACCCCGGCGGCGGACCCCGCACCCCCGGCCGGGCCCGTCGCGCCGCCCCCGGCGGAGCCCCTCGACACCCCCTCGTCGCACACCCTCTCGACGCTCACCCTGGCGGGACCCGCCACCGGCACCGAGGACACGGCCCCCACCGTGGCCGCGTCCACGAACCCGTTCCCCACGCGACGGCAGATCTCCCACGCCGCCCGCCACGTGACCCGCCTCGGCCGGGGGAACGCCGCCCGTCTGCTCCTGCTCACGGTCGTCACGGCGCTCGCGGTCGAGATGATCCGGGCGAGCGGCCCCCTGCTGGACCGGGCCTTCGCCGCGGGCGTGACCGTCGCCGCCGGAACGGCGCTGGTCACGTACGCGGCCCCCGCGCTCGCCGTCACGATCATCGCCGCACGGCTGCCGATCTCGGGACGGGTCACGCTCGGGGCGGTCCTCGCCCTGGTCGGGTGGCGGCTGGGGCTGCAGGCACTCGGGATCGCCGCTGACTCGGGAGGGGCGCTCGGCTCGGCCCGCTACGGCCTGGGCCTCGGGGGCGCCTCGCTCGCGGTGGCCACGCTCGTCATCGTCGCCGCGTTCGTGAGCGGCGTGCGACCGGCCCCCGCCGACGACTCCCCCGACCGGGTGGGGGGCTGGACCCCCTTGGCGAACGGCCGGATGGTCGCACTGGGCACCGCCCTGGGCATCCTCGGCGCGGCAGGAGTGAGCCTGCTGTACGGGACGTGGGACGCCTACTGGCGCACGGGCCTGCTCGCCTGGGCCGGTCCCCTGGCCCTCGGCGGGCTCGCCGTCGTCGCTGCCTGGCTGCTGCGCGGGGACACCGCCGCGCCCGGGGCCCGCGGGATCTGGGTGCTCGGGCCCTATCTCGCGCTGGGGGTCATGACCTTCGGCAACCCGGCCTTCATCGCCTCGCAGACGGGCCTGCCCCTGTCCGTCGCGGCAGGGGCCGTCGCCTTCTCGGCGCTCATGATCGGCCTCACGACGATCCGGGGGACCGCGCGGTCGAGCCGCCCCGGGGGCAACGTCCTCCTGTCGGTCGTGGGCCGGTCGGCCGACCTCGTGGCCCTCGTGGCGTTCGCGCTCGTGGTCTTCGTCCTGCCCGGACGGACCGAGGACCTCGAGAGCCTGATGTCCTGGGCCTTCCTGGTCTGCATCGTGGGTCTGGGCGTCGCCTCGACCGACGCCGTCGTGCACTCCCTCACCCGGCCCGCCCGGGAGATCGGCTGGCTGCGAGTTGCCGGGGCGAGCACCGCCGTCGGGCTGGGGCTCATCCTGCCGCTGCTCGTCTACCAGCTCGACTACGACGTGCCGCTGCCCGTGCCCAACGCCGCCGTGCCGCTCGTCGTGGTGCTCGTCCTCGGGATCGCCGGGCTGCGGCGGACGCGGCCCCTGCCGTCGGCTGCCGCGGGCACGGTGGCCTCGGCACGCGTCGCTCCTCCGAGCGTGCGCATCGCGCTTCCCCTCGTCGCCGCGGTCACGGTCCTGGCCGTGGGTGGCGCCGTCGTGCAGCTGGTCGACCTGCCGCGCGACGGCGCCCCGACCAGCGGCGCAGCGGCCCGGTCCGGGGCGGGACTCGTCGTCCTCGACTGGAACCTGCACTACGGGGTCAGCGCGACCCCGTCGGTCGAGCTCGACGACGTCGCCGCGACGATCCGCGACTCGGGCGCCCAGGTCGTGACGCTCCAGGAGGTCTCGCGCGGCTGGGTGCTCGGCGGAGGCGTCGACATGGGCACCTATCTCGCGCGGGCCACGGGCATGGAGATCGCGTTCGTCGGGGCGGCCGACCGCCAGTTCGGGAACGCGATCCTGTGGGACCCGTCAGCGGTCACCGTGGCCGACGTCTCCCGGGTCGCTCTGCCCTTCGGGGCAGGCCCTCAGCACCGCTCGGCGATCTCGGCGACCGTGACCCCTCGGGGCGAGGCCGCCGGCGCCTGGCCGGGCGGGGTGCGCGTGACCTCGGTGCACCTGCAGCACCGCGAGCAGAACGCCCCCACCCGGATCAACCAGCTCGACGCGCTGTTCGCCGCCGAGCCCGTCGACGGGGCCTATCTGCTCGCGGGCGACCTCAACGCCGAGCCGGACTGGGAGGAGATCACCCTCGTCGAGTCCCAGGGCCTGCTCAGCGGGCAGGACACGGCAGGGAACCCCGACGACCTCACGTCGCCCGCCGACGCGCCGCGGCACCGGATCGACTGGATGTTCGGGTCGGGCCTCACGTTCGATCGCTTCCGCGTCCTGGTCGACGTCTCGTCCGACCACCGCCCGCTCGTGACCGTGGTGCAACCCGGGCAGGAGCCCGCCCCCGCCGGGTAGCGGGAGCCGGGTCAGCGGGAGCCGGGTCAGCGGGCCGCGTGCAGCGACTCGGCGATCCGCCGAGCCGCCTCGGGGAAGCGGTCCGGGCCGGGCCCGGCGTAGCCCAGCCGGACGTAGGGGCCCGCCGCCTCGGCAGGGAACCACTCGGCGCCGGGCGCGACGAGGACGCCGCGCGCCTCGCACTCTCGCGCGAACCGGTCGACGTCGGTCCCGTCGGGCAGGCGGACCCAGAGGTTGAGCCCTCCCGCGGGCACACGGTCGAGCACGGCCTCGGGGACGTGCTCGCGCAACGACTCGGCGAGCAGGTCGCGGCGCGAGCGGAGCTGGGTGCGGACGCCACGCAGGTGGCTGCGCCAGGCGGGTTGGGTCACGACGTCGAGCGCCGCGGCCTGCAGCAGCCCGCTGACGTACATGGACGTCGCTCCCCGGTCGGCCAGGACACGGTCACGCACGGGACCGCGGGCGACGACGGCGGCCACGCGCAGGGACGGCGAGACGCTCTTGGTGAGCGAGCGCAGGTAGATCACGTGCCCGTCGTCGTCGTGCGCGGCGACTGGTCGGGGCTCGGTGTCGATCGCCAGGTCGTGCGCCCAGTCGTCCTCGACGAGGAACGCCCCGTACCGACGGACGACGTCGAGCACGTCCCGACCGCGTCGGGCGGACCACTGCGCGCCGGTGGGGTTGGCGTACGTCGGCTGGGCGTAGAACGCGCGGGCACCGGACCGCTCGAATGCCCTCGCGACGTCGTCGGGGTCGGGACCTCGCGTTCCCGACGGGACGGGCACCAGCTCGACGCCCGCCTGCGCGGCAGCGAGGATCGCCCCCCAGTAGGTCGGCGACTCGATCAGGAGGGGTCGGCCGTGGCCCACCACGGCGCGGAAGATCGAGCTCAGGCCGCTCTGGCTGCCCGGGAGGATCAGGACGTCCCGGGCCGTCGCCGGGGTCACACCGACCGGCACGGAGGCCGCGAGCTCGGTCGCGAACCACGACCGGAGCTCCGGCAGCCCCTCGACGGGGGCGCGCCGCAGGGCCGCGTCGGTGCGGGCCGCGCGCGTGACGGCGGCGCGCACCAGGCGCTCCGGCAGGAGCTCGCGGTCGGGGTACCCGGAGTGCAGACCGATCACGTCGGGCCCCGGGGCGTGCTGGGTCCGCGAGATCTGGGTGCCACGTCCGTGCGGGGGGCCGAGCGCCGCGGTCTGCCAGGCGTGGTCGGCGGGCCGCGGGGTCCGCACGAGCCGGACGAAGGTGCCGACGCCGGGACGGGTCTCGGCGAGCCCGAGCGCGACCAGGGTCCGTACCGCCTTGGCCACCGTGACGGGGCTCGCGCCGTGCTCGGCGCTCAGCGCACGGCTCGAGGGCAGGCGAGCACCGGGAGGGGCATCGGCGATCCACTCGCGGAGCGCTGCCACGATTCGACCGCTGCTATCGTTGTTCATGAGTCAGAAGAGTAGCGCTATCGCCACGAAGCGCCTTGTGCTATCCGGTACGTCGGGCCTGTCGTGGGGGTTGCTCGGCGTGGTGGCCTTCTCGTTCACGATGCCGTTCACGAGGCTCGCGGTCGAGAGCCTGTCCCCCGTGTTCGTGGGATCGGCGCGTGCGGTCCTTGCGGCGACCCTCGCCGCCGTCTGCCTGGCCGTGACCCGTCAGCGCCTCCCTCGTCGGGGGCAGTGGGCCCGGCTGGCGGTCGTCGCCGCCGGGGTGGTCGTCGGCTTCCCCCTGCTGACGTCGGTCGCGCTGCGGACCGCCTCCGCGAGCCACGGCGCCGTCGTCGTCGCACTGCTCCCCGCTGCGACGGCGGTCCTCGTGGTGCTCCGCACCTCTGAACGCCCGCCGACCTCGTTCTGGGGCTTCGCGACCGCAGGCGCCCTCGCGGCGGTGGCCTTCACCGGGCTCCAGGGCGGCGGCGGCCTGAGCCTGCACCTGTCCGACCTGCTGCTGTTCGGCGCGGTCCTGGCTGCGGCCGCCGGCTACGCCGAGGGCGGCCTGCTCGCGCGCGAGCTGGGCCCGTGGCAGACCGTGTCCTGGGCCCTCGTCCTGGCCTCGCCGCTCATGCTCGCGCTCACGACCGCCTCCGCGTGGCACGCCCCGCCCGCCGCGACCGCGACGCAGTGGGCGGCGTTCGCCTACCTGGGCGCGGTGAGCATGTTCCTCGGCTTCTTCGCGTGGTACCGCGGCCTCGCCGTCGGACCGATGGCCCAGGTCAGCCAGGTGCAGCTCGTCCAACCGGTGCTGACCATCGGGTGGGCCGCGCTCCTTCTGGGCGAGCCGCTCACCTGGCCGACGGTCGCCGGGGGCCTCGCGGTCGTGGTGTGCGCCGGGCTCGCCGTGCGCACGCGCCTGGGCCGGCGCCCGCGCCTCAGTCCTCGCGGTGGTGAAGCATGCGCGCGACCTCGGCGATCGACCCGGACAACGACGGGTAGACCGTGAAGGCCTCGGCGACGTCGTCGACCGTGAGGCGGTGCGCGACCGCGAGCGTGATGGGGAAGATCAGCTCGCTCGCGCGCGGGGCCACGACGACGCCGCCCAGGACGACGCTCGCCTCGGGGTGCGCGAAGAGCTTGACGAACCCGTCACGCATCCCGAGCATCTTGGCGCGCGGGTTGCGGGCCAGCGGGAGCGTCGTGGTCACGTACTTGGACCCCTGCTCCTTGAGCTTCTCCTCGCTGTACCCGACCGTCGCGATCTCGGGGGCCGTGAAGATGTTCGCGGCGACCGTGCGCAGCTTGATGGGGCTCACGGCGTCGCCCAGGGCGTGCGACATGGCCACGCGGCCCTGCATCGCGGCGACCGAGGCGAGCGGCAGGATGCCCGTGCAGTCGCCCGCCGCGTAGATGCCACGGACCGAGGTGCGCGAGACCTTGTCGACCTGGACGTGGCCGCTCGGCGTGAGCCGGACGCCGGCCTCCTCGAGGCCGATGCCCGCGGTCGAGGGGATGGACCCGACCGCGAGGAGCACGTGCGAGCCCTTGACCACGCGGCCGTCGGCGAGCGTGACCTCGACGCCCTCGTCGGTGCGCACCGCGGCCTCGGCGCGCGTGCGCGACATGACCGTCATGCCGCGCGAGCGGAAGACCCCTTCGATGAGCTCGGCCGCGTCGGCGTCCTCGCCCGGCAGCACGCGGTCACGGCTCGAGACGAGCACGACGTCGGAGCCCAGCGCGTTGTAGGCACCCGCGAACTCGGCTCCCGTGACGCCCGAGCCGACGACGATCAGGCGCTCGGGGAGCTCCTTGAGGTTGTAGAGCTGGGTCCACGTGAGGATGCGCTCGCCGTCGGGGATCGCGGTCGGCAGGACGCGGGGCGTCGCGCCCAGGGCGAGCAGGATCACGTCGGCGTCCACCGTGAGCTCGGCCGCGTCCTCCTGGAGCGTGACGTGCACACGCGTCGGTCCGTCGAGGCGCCCCTGCCCGATCAGCACCCGGACGCCCTCACGCTCGAGGCGCGCGTGGATGTCCGCCGACTGCGCGGCCGCGAGCGCCATGACGCGGGTGTTGACCGCGTCGAGGTCCACCATGTGGCGGCGCATCGCGGGGTGCGCGGCCTTGGCCGTGTCCACGGGCAGCCGGATGCCGAGGTCGGCCGCGCGGTCGGCGATGGTCATCCAGTCGGCGGTCGCGATGAGGGTCTTGGACGGGACCACGTCGGTGAGCACGGCGGCACCGCCGAGGCCCTGGCGCTCGACGACGGTCACGTCGGCGCCGAGCCGGCGGGCGACGAGCGCGGCCTCGTAGCCTCCGGGTCCACCGCCCAGGATCACGATGCGGGTGGCCTGCAGGTCGGGGTTCTCGTTCGTCACGGGTGCCATTCTGTCAGCATCCGAGGACAGTTCGTGTCAGCATGCGGACAGATCGACGCGCGCGAGGGACGACGGGCGTTCCGCGGGGCGCAGGGCCCCAGAACGGATAGCCTCGTCCTATGACGACGACCTTGTCTCTCGACGACCCCACGACCGACCCGTTCCTCGTGGCCCGCGCCGCTGCGGACCACATCGCCGAAGCCACCGGGATCGAGGGCCACGACGTCGCCCTCGTGCTCGGGTCGGGCTGGGGCGGGGCGGCAGAGCTCCTGGGCGACGTCGTCGCGGAGATCCCCACGAACGAGATCCCCGGGTTCTCGAAGCCCGCCGTCGCCGGCCACGTCGCGACGACGCGCTCGATCCGGATCGAGCGCGCCGACGGCTCGGTCCGCCACGCGCTCGTGCTCGGCTCGCGCACCCACCTGTACGAGGGCAAGGGCGTGCGCCACGTCGTGCACGGCGTGCGGACCGCGGCGGCGACCGGCGCGCAGACCGTGATCCTCACCAACGGCTGCGGCGGCCTGAACCTCGACCACGGCCCGGGCACCCCGGTGCTCATCCGCGACCACCTCAACCTCACCGCCACCTCGCCCCTGGAGGGCGCGACGTTCGTCGACCTCACGGACCTGTACTCCCCGCGCCTGCGGGACCTGGCCCGGTCGGTCGACGGCTCGCTCGGCGAGGGCGTGTACGCCCAGTTCCCCGGACCGCACTACGAGACCCCGGCCGAGGTGCGCATGGCGGGCGTCCTGGGGGCGGACCTGGTGGGCATGTCGACCACGCTCGAGGCCATCGCAGCCCGCCACGCGGGCCTCGAGGTGCTGGGCATCTCGTTGGTCACGAACCTCGCTGCGGGCATCAGCCCCACGCCGCTCTCGCACGGCGAGGTCATCGAGGCCGGCCAGGCGGCCGGCCCCCGGATCAGCTCCCTGCTCGCCGAGATCGCGAAGCTGGTGTGACATGACGAACCCACAGGACTTCCTCGACGTGGACGACCCCGGCTACGAGGCCGGGCAGGGCCACGCGTCCTTCCTGGCGCAGGTCGAGTCCTGGATCGAGGCGGACCCCGAGCCGCGCGACCAGGCCGAGCTTCGCACGCTCCTCGCGGAGGCCGACTCCCCCGACCCGCGCGACCACGAGGTGCGCGCCCGGGCACGGGCCGAGCTGCGCGACCGCTTCGTCGGCACGCTCCAGTTCGGCACCGCGGGCCTGCGCGGCGAGATGGCGGCAGGACCCAACCGCATGAACCGCGCGGTCGTGATCCGGGCCGCGGCGGGCCTCGCGTCGTTCCTGCGCGACGCCCTGCCGGGGCAGACGCCGCGCGTCGTCATCGGCTACGACGCCCGGCACCACTCGCACACGTTCGCGCTCGACAGCGCCGCGGTGTTCACGGCTGCGGGCGTCGAGGCGTCGATCCTGCCGTCCGCGCTCCCGACGCCCGTGCTCGCCTACGCGGTGCGCCACCTGGGTGCCGACGCGGGCGTCATGGTCACCGCGAGCCACAACCCCCCGGCGGACAACGGCTACAAGGTCTACCTCGGTGGTCGTGTGGTCACCGACTCGGGTCAGGGGGCGCAGATCGTGCCCCCGTACGACGCCGAGATCGCGGCCGCGATCGAGCGCGCGCCGGTCCCCGCGCGGGTCCCGCGCGCGACCGACGGCTGGACGGTCCTCGGGCGCGACCTCGCGCTCGGCTACGTCGAGGCGGTGGGCCGCCTGTCCGACGGCGCCGCGCGCGACCTGCGCATCGTCGCCACCCCGCTGCACGGCGTGGGCGGTGAGGTGGTCAACCGGGTCCTGGCGGACGCGGGCTTCACCGACGTGATCTCCGTGGCGGAGCAGTTCGAGGCGGACCCGCTGTTCCCGACCGTGGCCTTCCCCAACCCGGAGGAGCCCGGCGCGATCGACCTCGCGCTCGCGTACGCGCAGGACGCCAAGGCGGACCTCGTGATCGCGAACGACCCCGACGCGGACCGGTGCGCCCTCGCGGTGTACGACCCGCGTGTCGGGACGTACCAGGGAGCGGAGACCGCGCGCTCGAACGGGTGGCGCATGCTGCACGGTGACGAGGTGGGCGCGCTGCTCGGCGAGGAGATCGGGCGACGTGCGGCGGACGGCGGGACCGGGACGCAGTTCTTCGCGAGCTCGATCGTGTCCTCGCGGTTGCTGCGCAGGATCGCCGAGAGCCACGGCCTGGGCTACTCCGCGACGCTCACGGGCTTCAAGTGGATCTCGCGCGTCGACGGGCTCGTCTACGGCTACGAGGAGGCGCTCGGCTACTGCGTCGACCCGCAGGTCGTGCGCGACAAGGACGGCATCAGCGCCGCGCTGCTCCTCGCACAGCTCGCGAACCGGCTCAAGGCCGAGGGGCGCACGCTGGTCGACGCGCTCGACGACCTCGCGCGGGCCCACGGCCTGCACGTGACCGACCAGCTCTCGGCCCGGTTCACCGACCTCGACCAGATCCCGGCAGCCATGTCGAGGCTGCGGGCGGCGCCCCCGCGCACGCTCGCGGGCTCGGGGGTCAGCGACGTCGTCGACCTGTCGGAGGGCCTCGACGGCCTGCCGCCGACCGACGGCGTCCGCCTCCTGTCCGCGGACGGCACCCGGGTCATCGTGCGCCCGAGCGGCACCGAGCCCAAGGTCAAGTGCTACCTCGAGGTCATCGTCCCGGTGGCGCCCGACGCGAGCTACGACGACCTGACGGCGGCCCGGGCCTTCGCGCGGACGCGCCTCGACCAGGTCCGGGCGGACGTGGCGGCGGCGCTCGGGATCTGACGGCGGACGGTCCTGCCGGCCCGACGCTGCGCACGACGACGGCCGTCGTCCGCTCCGCGAGGAGCGGGCGGCGGCCTTCGTCGTGCGCGCGGCGGGCCCTCCCGGCCGTCAGCCGAGCGCGACCGTCGTGCCGCCCGACAGGAACGAGTCGTGCAGCTCGAGGCTCGCCGGCACCGCGTCGGCCGGTACGTCGAACACCACGACACCCTGGATCGAGTTGCCGGGGTTGATGTCGTTGAGGAAGCTGTTGGCGTCCCCCAGGTAGATCCCGGCCGTGGAGTCGGCCGAGTGCTCGCGGCCCTGCGCGTCGAAGAGCTTCTGCGAGCTCGCGTCGAACATCTGGGCGACATCCCCGACGTTGGTCACCGTGACGTGCACCAGCACGAACTGCCCCTGAGCATCCACACCCAGGAAGTCGTCCCCGACCCGGGCGACACCCGGCTCGACGGCCGTGACCGTGAACTCGAACTTGCCGTCGCGCACGGCCGCGCCGAGGCCCGGCACGGCCTCCTCAGGAGCCGGGGCCGCCGGGGCCTGATCACCCGTCGCACCGCCGTCGGCGCCCGGATCGGCCGCGTCGGCGACGCCTGCCGAGCCTGCCGCCTCGGGAGTGTCGGGAGTGTCGCCACCGAGGCTGGAACCGATCGAGACGACGAGGACGAGCGCGAGGATCGCCAGGAAGACCGTCAGGACCTTGTGCCGGGCGAAGAACGACCTGCGCGGTGCGGGCGGCTGCTGCCCCGGGTAGGGCTGCCCCGGGTAGGGCTGCCCGGGGTACGGCTGGTTCTGCTGGGGCGGGTGGGGCTGCCCGGTGTGCTGCTGCGGGGCGTACGCCTGGTGCGGCTGCTGCGGGTTCGGGTCGTTGCTCATGGGAGGGCCTCTCGTGGTTCCGGATCGGTACGGGACCACTTCATCGCCTCGGGCCGGTCGGGCGCGTGGGCGGACCGGGTACGGCCGTCGCACCGAAAGTCGTACACGCCCACAGGTCCGCGGACCCGGTCGGTGGACCCCACCGTCGGTGGTGTTCCCTACGCTGGGTCCGTGACCACCCCGTACCCGCCACCGGGTTCCTCCTGGCCCGGCTCGACGCCGCCGCGCAGCGGTCCCGTACCGCCGGTCCGGCGGGCGTCGGCCACTCCCGGTGGATGGTCACCTCACCCGGTGCCCGGACCGGTGCCGCCCCCGTTCCGGCCCGAGCCACGACCGTCGCGAGACGGTGGCTCCTGGTCGCCCGCCCCCCGCCCGGGCCGGGGCACGGTCCCCGACGCGCCGACCGCAGGCCGACGCTGGTGGTCCCGCGTCGCGACCGTCTGGATCGTGACCACCTCGTTCCTCGCCGCGTCCGTGTGCGTCTCGTTCGCGGGGTCCGCCGCAGGGATGGGCGAGAGCGCAGGAGGAGGCGAGGCACCCGGTGGGGTGTTCGTCTGGGTCGTGCTCGGCTGGCTGTACGCGGTCGGGGTCGCGACGCTGCTCGTCTTCCGGCGACGCTACCCGGTCGCGCTCTGCCTGGTCGCGTGCGCGGGCGCGCTGGTCTTCCCGCTCGACGCGATCGGGGCGCTCGTGGCGCTGTCCTGGGTGATCTCGTCGCGCCCGGTCCGGCAGGGCTGGGCGCTGGGCGGTCTCACGGCCCTCGCGACGGCGACCGCCCTCGGGCGGGACATGCTCCGCGAGCCGGCGCAGCAGATCTTCTCCTTCACCCCCGTGGACTCGCAGACCCCCGTCGGGGCCGCACCCTGGGTGTACGTCGTGCTGCTCGTCGCCGGTCTCGCGCTCTCGGTCAGCGTGGGCTGGGCGCGCCGGGCCCACTACCAGGTGGGCAGGTTCCGGGGCGAGGCCCAGCGCCACGAGGTCGTGGCCGAGCACCTGCGCGACGAGGTCGCACGCCAGGACCTCGAGGCGGAGAAGCTGCGCGACGAGGTGACCCGCCAGCAGGACGAGGTCGCACGCCAGCAGGAACGGCACCTGATCGCCCGCGAGGTGCACGACACCCTCGCCCACAGCCTCTCGCTCGTCTCGTTGCACTCGGGGGTGCTCGAGGTCTCCGTCCCCGAGGAGGACGAGCAGCTCCGTGACGCCGCCAAGGTCGTCCGTGAGGGAGCCCACCGGTCGCTCGAGGACCTGCGGGACCTGATCGAGATCCTGCGCGACCCCGACGGGTTGGCGCAGCGCCAGGCCGAGCGTGCGGGGGGCACCCTGTCGGACCTGCCGGCCCTGCTCGCCACGACCCGGGCCGCGGGCACACGTCTGGTCGCGACCGTCGTGTTCACCGACGCCTCGTCGATCAGCCCGCAGGTCGCCCGGGCGACCTACCGGATCCTGCAGGAGTCGCTCACCAACGTGCACAAGCACGCTCCGGGCAGCGAGGTCCTCATCGACCTCGGTGGGGACACGTCGAGCGGTGTGAGCCTGCGCGTCGCCAACCCGCTCCCGCCGGAGCCGGGTGCTCTCCGTGCGCCCGGGAGCCGCGCCGGGGTCACGGGTATCGCCGAGCGCGCCAAGCTGCTCGGGGGGCGGGCCGCCGTCGGACCGCAGGACGGGTGGTTCGTCGTGGACGTCTGGCTGCCGTGGGTCAGCGACGCCGTCGACGTCGCCGACGCGCCACGCACGACGGCACCTCGGCCGAGCCCCGGCCGCGGACCTCGGGCGTGAGGCCCGCTCACAGGCGCACGAGGCTCCGCCCGTGCGGGTCCGCCCGTGCGACCGGGACGTCGTCCACGGTGAGCACGGTCCTGCCGTCGTGCGCCAGAGCGGCGGAGGACTCCAGCACCAAGGACCCTTCGTTGGAGATCCACGTCCCGTCGAGCCCGCGCATGCGCTCGACGAACCGCTGCCGAGGTGCCGGCTCGACGTACGTCAGCACCGAGCTGTGGAAGACCACCAGGTGCGCGTCGGGGGGCGCGGACCCCAGGAGCGCGTCGAGGTCGTCGAGGAGATCTCCGCGGACGAGGTGCGGTGGATCTGTCGCCACCAGTGCGCACGCCGCCTCGAGGCGCTCGCGACGGTCGTGGTGCTCGGGCCACACGAGAGCCCGCAACCACGCGACGTCCTCGGGATCGCGGACGTCGAGAGGGTTGAGGTCGATGCCTGCTCGCCATGCGACGTCGGGCAGCCGCGTCGGTGCCGCGCTCTCGTCGTCGAGCGTGCACTCGATCACCACGGGCGAGGGCCCCGTGGCAGGATCGAGCGTGAGGACGCCGTCCGGTGTGCGGTAGCGGTAGGAGTACCGGTCCGGGTAGAGACACAGGCCTGCGGACGCGCCGACCTCGACGAGTGCGAGCGGCCCGGCGAGCCGGGCGAGCTCGGGCAGGAGGACCGCGCAGCGCGCCGCCTCGTTGGTCTGGGTCGAGCGGGCGAGCACGATGCCCGCGACCTCGCGCCAGTGCTGGACGAGCCAGGGGCGGAACCGCTGGTAGACGTCGAGCGGGGCGCCTGCGGTCCGGGCCGCGGCGAAGACGAGATTGGGCTGCCGCTTGCGAGCGGGCAGCGCCTCGATGAGGGCGAGCACGTGGTCGTCGCCCGCGATCGCGCGCGCCCACTCCTCGTACGACGGGGACGATCCGCGCGTCTCGATGTCGGCCCACCGCACGTATGCCTCCGCCAGCGACGTCATGCGCCCAGAGCGTAGCCGACCCGTCGCACGCCGCGCGCCGGCTCGGCAGCACGTGCGCGGCCGGCGGCCCGGCGGCCACGGACGAGAGGGTGTGGGCGACACCCCCTACGATCGTCGCGTGATCCGAGTACTCCTGGTCGACGACGACGCGCTCGTCCGTACGGGCCTGCGCCTCATCCTGTCGAGCAACCCCGGCATCGAGGTCGTCGCGGAGGCGACCGACGGGGACGAGGCCGTCCCGGCGTTCCACGCGCACCGTCCGGACGTCGTGCTCATGGACCTGCGCATGGCACGCGTCCAGGGCATCGAGGCCACGCGCGCGCTGCGGGCCCTTCCCGATCCCCCCGTCGTGCTGGTCCTGACGAGCTTCGAGAGCGACACCGACGTCCTGGGTGCCCTGGAGTCCGGTGCGGGCGGCTTCCTGCTCAAGGACGCCTCGCCCACCGAGCTCATCGGGGGTGTCCTGGCGGTCGCGGGCGGCGAGTCGGTGCTGGCCCCCCGCGTGGTCCGCTACGTGGTCTCACGGGTCGCGCAGGGGCAGGTGACCAGCGAGCGCCAGCGCGCCCGGGCGCTCCTCGACCTGCTCACGGAGCGCGAGCGGGCGATCGCCCAGGGCGTCGCGGAGGGCTTGAGCAACGCGCAGATCGGCCAGCGGCTCTACTGCGCGGAGGCCACGGTCAAGACGCACCTGAGCCGCACCATGACCAAGCTCGACCTGCCGAACAGGGTCGCGCTCGCGATCGCGGTCGAGCGCGCCCGCTGAGGACCCCCGGTGCACCGGCCGACGGCGCGAGGCGGTCGGGCCGTCAGGTCCGCAGCGCGGGCTCCTCGTCGCGCGCGACGGCGGCCTTCCAGTCGGCCTTCTCGGCCCGCCAGCCCTCCTCGGTACGCCCGCGACGCCAGTACCCCGACGCGGAGAGCGCGGTCACGGGCACGCCCCGGTCGAGGCGCAGGTGGCGGCGCAGCGTGCGCACGAACCCGGCGTCGCCGTGCAGGAAGACCTGGGGGTCACCGGGCAGGAAGGCGAGCGACCGGACGATCTCGACGAGCGCCTCTCCGGGAGCGTGCTCCGGGTGCTCGTCGCGGCGCACCCAGCGCAGGTCGAGGGCTCCGGGCGAGGTGAGAGCCTGTTCCTCGGCGGCCGAGGCGACCTCGATCACGGCGAGGACGGGCGCGCCCTCGGGCATGGCCTCGAGGGCCGCGGCGATCGCGGGCAGCGCGCTCTCGTCGCCCACGAGCAGGTGCCAGTCGTAGCTGCCCGACGGTGCGTAGTCGCCACCGGGGCCGACGAAGGACATCGCGTCTCCGGGCCGGGCGGCGGACGCCCAGGGGCCCGCGAGGCCCTCGTCGCCGTGCGCGACGAAGTCGATGGCCAGCTCGCGCGCTGCGGGGTCCCACGAGCGGATCGTGTAGGTGCGCATCGGGACGCGCCCCTCGGGGCCCGCCGCGGCCGGGAAGAGCAGCTTGACGTAGCGGTCGGTGTACGGGCCGGCGTCGAGACCTGCGAGCCCCTCCCCGCCGAGGACCACGCGGATCATGTGCGGCGTGAGGCGCTCGGTGCGCACGACCACGGCGTGGGTCGCGACGCGCTCGGGCTTGCGGGGGGCGGGGTCGGTCATACGGTCCTCCAGGGTGCGCTCCGCCCGCGATGGCGAAGTGAGGCTAGCCTAACCCCGGATACGCCGAGGGGTGACCGCCCGTCCGGGCACGGCCACCCCTCGGTCCGTCGGGTGCGGGTCAGTAGCCCGCTGCGCCACCCTCGGCCGGCTCGACGCCGTCGAAGCCCGCGAGCACCGCGGCCGTGCCGGACAGGCCCAGGCGCGTCGCGCCGTGCTCGATCATCGCGAGCGCGTCGGCCAGCGTGCGCACGCCCCCCGACGCCTTGACCCCGAGGCGCCCACCCACGGTCTCGGCCATGATCGAGACCGCGTGCGTCGAGGCGCCGCCCGCCGGGTGGAAGCCCGTGGAGGTCTTGACGAAGTCGGCACCCGCGGCCTCCGAGGCGCGGCACGCCTCGACGATCTCGTGGTCCGTCAGCGCGGCGGACTCGATGATGACCTTGAGGACCTTCGGGGCCGGGACGGCGGCCCGGACGGCCGCGATGTCGGCCTGGACGTACGCCCAGTCCCCCGCCTTGGCGGCACCCAGGTCGATGACCATGTCGACCTCGTCGGCGCCGTCGGCGATGGACCGTGCGGCCTCGGCGGCCTTGACGTCGCTGTGGTGGGTCCCGGACGGGAACCCGCACACGGTCGCGATCTTCAGACCCTTGCCGTCGAGCGGCAGGACCGAGGGCGAGACGCACACCGAGTAGACGCCGAGCGCGACGCCCTCCTCGACGAGGGCCTCGAAGTCCGCGCGGGTCGCCTCGGGCTTGAGCAGGGTGTGGTCGACGAACTGCGCGAGAGCCGCGCGGTCGAGCGGGGACGTGCCGGGGGTGCTCACAGCTGTGCTCCTTGGATCTCCTGGTAGCCGGGGAGGATGACGTCGTCGATGAGCGCACGGCGCTCGTCGTGGTGGATGAAGGCGCTCCACGCGGCCGTGGCCGTGACGTCGTAGAGGTCCTCGAGCGTCCACCCGGCCTGCTCGACGAGCAGCGTCATCTCGTGGGTCATGGACGTGCCCGACATGAGGCGGTTGTCCGTGTTGAGCGTGACCGCGAAGTCGAGCTCCTTGAGCCGCGTGATGGGGTGCGCCGCGATCGAGGTCGCCGAGGCGCCGGTCTGCAGGTTCGAGACGGGGCACAGCTCGAGCGGGATCTGGTGGTCGCGGACCCAGTGGGCGAGCTGGCCCAGGGCTGCGGTGCCGTGGTGCTCGTCGAACGAGATGTCCTCGATGAGGCGCACGCCGTGCCCGACGCGCGAGGCCTGGCCCAGGTGGACCGCCTCGGCGATCGACGAGACGCCCGACGCCTCGCCCGCGTGGATCGTCACGGGGAGGTTCTGGTCCGCGAGGTACTGCCACACGCCCGGGAAGCGCGAGGGCGGGAAGCCGTCCTCGGCGCCCGCGATGTCGAACCCGACGACGCCGTTGCCCCGGTTGGCCACGGCGAGCTCGGCGATCTCCTGCCAGCGGTCGGCGTGCCGCATCGCGGTCACGAGCTGGCCCACGCGGATCGTGCGCCCCTGCGCCGCGGCGAGGGCGACGCCCTCGTCCAGCCCGGCCTGCACGGCGTCGACCGTGTCCTGCAGGCTCAGGCCGGCGCGCAGGTGCTGCTCGGGGGCCCACCGCTGCTCGGCGTACACGACGCCGTCGGCCGCGAGGTCCAGCACGGACTCGCGCGCGACCCGCACGAGCGCCTCGCGCGTCTGCATCACGGCGATCGTGTGGTCGAAGGTCTCGAGGTAGCGCACGAGCGAGCCCGAGTCGGCCGACTCGACGAACCAGGCGCCGAGAGCGTCGGCGTCGGTCGCGGGCAGGTCGTGCCCGATCTCGGCGGCCAGCTCGATGATGGTCTGGGGCCGTAGCCCACCGTCGAGGTGGTCGTGCAGGACGACCTTGGGGAGCGCGGCGATCGCCGCGACGGTCTCGCTCACGGAGGAGGGTGTGGAGGTCATGGACTCACGCTACCGGGCGCGGGCCGGGCGCGGGCGACGGCAGCCCTCGTCCCGAGGTCACGGCTCCATCACGCCCCGTCCGGCGCAGGGCGCGGGCGCGGACGGGCACCTCGGAGAGCCCGCGTCACGGCACCGGGGCCTACTCCCCCTCGGCGCCGGCCCCCTCGTCGAGCACCACCACGGACGCCTGCTCGACGACGTCGGCCTCGTCCGCCTCACCGTCGAGGTCGGGGCGCGGCGTCCGGGGGCTGTAGTCCTCCACGTCGTCCGCGTCCGTGGAAGGGGCCGGGGGCGTCAGCTCCTCCTCGACCAGGTTCTTCGGGGCGTCGTCGTCGGGCGTGACCAGGCCGGCGTCTCGCCAGGAATCGGTGCCGGGGACCGTGCTCATGGTGAGCTCCTCTCGTCTCCTCCCATCGTCACCCGACGCGGCGCGACCCGCCAGCCCGTCCGGCGGGCAGGACCGCCCAGGTGACGTGCGGCCAGCCGCCGAGCGCGCGGCGCACGCCCTTGCCCGGCTCCCCGTCCTCGCCGACCTCGCCGAGCAGGTCCGCGACGCGCAGCCGGTGCAACGTCCCGGAGGACGGTTCGTACACCGAGCACCAGCGCCCGCCGAAGGGGGCGTCGTCGTGCCCTGGCCCCGACTGCGCGGGTGCGCCGACCCCGGCGAGCAGCACCACGTGACGAGGCACGGCGGTCGCCCACCCCGTCCCGACGTCCCCGCCCGTGTACAGCGGGACGGGCACGCCCGCCGCGGCCGAGCGCAGCGCGGCGCCCAGCACGGGGTCCTTCTGCCCGCCGCCCGGCACGACCCGGTGGGTGAAGCGCACGTCGGCGTAGCGGGCGTCGCGCGCGGCCGTCCAGGGCGGCGTGCCGAGCCCGCCCGGCCAGGGCAGGGGGCCGAGCGCGGCGCGCGTCGTGCGCGCCTTGAGGAGGCGCTGCAGCGCGGCGAACCGTCCCGACGACGTCTCGAGCTCTCGGGCGGTCGCGCCACCCCGGTCCGCGCTCACCACGTACGTCGAGCTCCCTCCGGAGACGTCCGTCCCCGCCACGAGCCACAGCGCGACCACGGGGTCCCCCGCCGCGGCGAGGACCGCGAGCACGGCCGAGCCGCACGTCGTCTCGTCGACCTGGACCGCTCGGGCGCTGCCCAGGACGAGCGGCTCACCGAACCGTGCGTCGGGGCCGCCGGACACCGACGCGGGTCCTGACGCACCGCCTGCCGGTGCCGAGGTGGGCGCGGCCCGGCGCAGCGGGTCCAGCACGTGCGCCCGCTCCCACGGTCGCAGCGTCGCGAGCGCGTCGACGAGACGGTCGGCGACGTGCTCGGGATGCCCGGCCCGCCGGGCGAGCCGTCGGACCTGGGTCGCTGCGCCGTCGGGCTCCGGAAGCACGTAGCGGCCCGACGGCGGCGCGGGCGGCAACGGACCGCGCCCCGCTCCCAGCGCACGCAGGACCCGGGACAGGCGGAGGTCGGCGACGATCATGCCGACAGCCTGCCATCCCCTCGGGCCCCGCGACGACCCGCCCTCAGGCCAGGCTCGCCACCGCGCTCGCCGCTCCCAGCAGGCCGAGGACGCCCACGAGCGTCGCGACCCGCACGAGGAATCCCCAGGAGCGCAACCGGCCGTCCTTGGGCAGACCGCCCGACGGAGGCCGCAGGACGGCGGGCACCAGGGTCGCGACCGCGAGCGCGCCCGCGAGCACGGACAGGACGGGCTGCCCCACCCGCAGGTTCACCGCGGCCAGCAGGACCGACCCGATCACGACACCGAGGACCGTGCGCTGCCACGCGAGGGCGGTGCGCTCGGGCTGCAGGCCGGGGTCGCGCGCCGCGGAGGTCACGTCCGCCAGACCTCGGTCACCGCGTACCCGGCCACGAGCAGCGCGAGGACGAGCACGCCCGCGACGAGCACGGGCAGCCCCGTCGGCGCGGGCAGCGGCTCACCGCGGCGCATGGCCCGTTCGTTACGTCGCCACGCGAGCAGCGCGTAGGCCGCGAAGCCCGCGCCCGCGAGGCACGCGACCGCCGCGATCACGTCGACGAAGCCGGACATCCGCGCGAAGGACGCGAACGACGTGAGCGCGACGCCGCCCGCGACGAGCCCGAGGCCCGTCCGCACCCAGGCCAACGCGGTGCGCTCGTTGGCCAGGCTGAAGCGG
The DNA here is from genome assembly GCF_016907235.1 of Oerskovia jenensis. Taxonomy (NCBI): domain Bacteria; kingdom Bacillati; phylum Actinomycetota; class Actinomycetes; order Micrococcales; family Cellulomonadaceae; genus Oerskovia; species Oerskovia jenensis. The sequence continues at coordinate 4,081,348 of NZ_JAFBBO010000001.1, read as the reverse complement.
ACGTCCGGGTCGTCGCCCACGCCGTAGACCGAGCGTGGCCTGCGGTCGTCGGACGAAGGAACCCCCGGACCACGCGTCGCCGCGTCGTCCGAGGGCTCCCTCACCGGTGAGGTCATGTCAGCTCAGGCGGTCGAGGATCAGCGCCGGGGTCTCGACGACCGTGCCCGGGTCCGCGACGCCCCACGCCCCGTCGAGGGCCTCGACCGCACGGTCGAAACGCTCGGGGGTGTCGGTGTGGAGGGTCAGCAGGTGCTGCCCCTTGGTCACGACGGCACCCGGCTTGGCGTGGATCTCGATGCCGGCTCCCGCCTGCACAGGGTCCTCCTTGCGGGCACGGCCCGCACCGAGGCGCCAGGCCGCGACCCCCACGCCGAACGCGTCGAGGTGCGAGAGGACGCCGTCGCGGTCGGCGACCACGTGCTCCTTCTCGCGTGCGACCGGCAGCGGCGCACGGGCGTCGCCGCCCTGCTCCGCGATCATCTCGCGCCACTTGTCCATGGCTCGGCCGTTCGACAGCGCGCGCCGAACGTCCTCCTCCGGCACGGGCTTGCCCGCCGCGGCGAGCATCTCGACCGCGAGCGCGACCGTGAGGTCCACGACGTCGCTCGGGCCACCGCCCGAGAGCACCTCGAGGGTCTCGCGGACCTCGAGCGCGTTGCCCGCCGTGAGGCCGAGGGGTGTCGACATGTCCGTCAGCAGCGCGACCGTGCGCACCCCTGCGTCGGTGCCCAGGTCCACCATGGTGCGCGCGAGCTCGCGTGCCTGCTCCAGGTCCTTCATGAACGCCCCGGAACCCACCTTGACGTCCAGGACCAGGGCACCCGTGCCCTCGGCGATCTTCTTGCTCATGATCGACGACGCGATGAGCGGGATCGCCTCGACCGTGGCCGTGACGTCGCGCAGCGCGTAGAGCTTGCGGTCCGCGGGCGCGAGCCCCGAGCCCGCCTGGCAGATGACCGCGCCCACGTGCTCGAGCTGGTTCATCATCTGCTCGTTGGTCAGCGCGGCGCGCCAGCCCGGGATCGACTCGAGCTTGTCGAGCGTGCCGCCCGTGTGCCCCAGACCGCGGCCCGAGAGCTGCGGCACGGCGACCCCGAAGACCGCGACGAGCGGCGCGAGCGGCAGAGTGATCTTGTCCCCCACGCCTCCCGTCGAGTGCTTGTCCGCGGTGGGCCGGGACAGCGCCGAGAAGTTCATGCGCTCGCCCGACGCGATCATCGCGGCCGTCCAGCGGCCGATCTCCGTGCGGTCCATGCCGTTGAGAAGGATCGCCATGTTGAGGGCGGCCATCTGCTCCTCGGCCACGACGCCACGGGTGTAGGCGTCGATGACCCAGTCGATCTGCTCGGCCGACAACCGGCCCTTGTCCCGCTTGGTGCGGATGACGTCGACCGCGTCGAACGACTCGGTCGCCTTGTCGGGCAGCGCGCCCGAGGCGCCCGCCGGGATGCTCTGCGTGCTCATGCTCGTTCCACCAGATCCTCGGGCCCGAACGCATCGGGCAGTACGTCGCTCATGGGCTTGATGCCACGGGTCGTCTCGACGAGCAGCGCGGGGCCGCCGTGCTCCCACAGGAGCTGGCGGCACCGCCCGCACGGCATGAGCGTGTTGCCGTGACCGTCGACGCACGCGAACGCCACGAGGCGACCGCCCCCGCTCCCGATCAGGTCGCTCACGAGCGAGCACTCGGCGCACAGCGTCACGCCGTACGCCGCGTTCTCGATGTTCGCGCCCGTGACCAGGCGTCCGTCGTCGACGAACGCGGCCGCCCCGACCTTGAAGGACGAGTACGGCGCGTACGCCTTCTCCATGGCGCTCCGTGCGGCGCCGCGCAGCGCCGGCCAGTCGAAGCGGTCCCCCGCGTCGACGGCCGCGCGGTTGCTCTCGCTCATGCCGTCACCCCTTCACGTAGGGCTGACCCGCCGCGGCGGGACCGCGGACGCGGCCGACGAGACCCGCCACGGCGAAGATCGTGACGATGTACGGCAGCATCAGCATGAACTGGTTGGGGATCGGCGTCTCGAGGACACCGAGCACCTGCTGGAGCTTGTCGGCGAAGCCGAAGAGGAGAGCTGCGCCGAGCGCACCCCACGGGGTCCACCGACCCAGGATCATGGCGGCGAGCGCGATGTACCCCTTGCCGGCCGTCATCTCCTGGCCGAACGCCCCCACGGAGCCGATCGTGAAGAACGCGCCACCGAGCCCCGCGACCATGGACCCGAGCAGGACGTTGCGCCACCGCGTGCGGTTGACGTCGATGCCGACCGTGTCGGCCGCCTGCGGGTACTCGCCCACCGAGCGGACACGCAGACCCCACTTGGTGCGGAACAGCGCGATGCTGATCATGATCACCGCGACGTAGAGCAGGTAGACGATGATCGACTGGCGGAACAGCACCGGTCCGACGATCGGGATCTCCGACAGCAGCGGGATCGGGAGCGTCGGCAGGCGCGGCGGGGTGTTGAGCGTGGCCGCGTCGTTCTTGAGCACCGAGCTGAACAGGAAGCTCGTCAGGCCCACCGCGAACACGTTGAGCACCACACCGACGATGATCTGGTTCACGTGGTACTTGACCGTGAACAGCGCGAGCATCGCGCCGATGAGCAGACCCGCGATCGGGGCGGCGACCAGCCCGATGTAGGCGTTGCCCACGACCGAGGCGAGCACCGCGGCGCCGAAGGCCCCCGTCAGGAGCTGACCCTCGATCGCGATGTTGACCACGCCCGCCCGCTCGTTGAGCAGGCCGCCGAGGGCGCCGAACGCCAGCGGGACCGCGAGGAGCAGCGACCCCTGGAGAAGGCTCACGATCGACGTGCTCTTGTCCGCGACGGCCCACACGAGGAACGTCAGGACCCACAGGACGCCGAAGACGGCGAGCACCCACCGGCCGACCGGCTGGTCCGCCCGGACCCGGACGTACGCGTAGCCCGCGAGCAGGAGGCACAGTACCGAGAGCACGATCGCGGTCGCCCTGGTCGGGACGGCGACCGGGTCGAACTGGAGCAGGTCCGCCCCGGTCGAGATGCCGAACGTCGTGACCGACCCCGCCGGTCCGAGGAGACCGAACAGGACGAACGAGAGGAGCCCGAAGACCCCCAGGGTGATGGGGAGCTTCCAGCTGCGGGCCGCGGTGACGGTAGCGACCTGGGTAGCAGGTGCAGCCATGGCGGTCATGCGCTGACTCCCTTCATGACGACGGGGTTCGGGGCGGGCAGGCGGAAGATCGCCCGCACGAGCGGCGGCGCCGCGATGAAGAGGACGACGAGCGACTGGATGACCAGCACGATGTTGATCGAGGTCCCGGTCGAGGCCTCCATCGCGCGCCCGCCGACGTTGAGCCCGGCGTACAGGAGTCCGGCGAAGAAGATGCCCAGCGGCTTGGAACGCCCCAGGAGGGCGACGGTGATCGCGTCGAACCCGATCGAGCCCGCGATGCCGCCCGTGAGCGCCTTCTCGGTGCCGAGGATCTGCACGGCACCCGCGAGCCCGGCGAGGGCACCGGAGACGACCATGACGAGGACGAAGGACGACGCGACGCCCATGCCCGCGGTCCGGGCGGCCTGCTGGTTCGAGCCCACGGCCCGGAAGCGGAAGCCCCAGGTCGAGCGCGTCATGAGCCACCACACGAAGACCGCGGCAAGGATCGCGACCAGGAAGCCCGCGTTGAGGCGGAACTGGTCACCGAGGAGCAGCGGGAGCTGCGCGGTGTCCTTGACCCCGGGGCTCTTGGGCTGGTTCGACCCGGGCCGGGTGAAGGCGCTCGTCGTGAGGAACCACGCCACGAGGTAGAGCGCTACGTAGTTCAGCATGATCGTCACGATCACCTCGTGCGCACCGGTGCGCGCCTTGAGGAAGCCCGCGATGCCGGCCCAGAAGCCACCGGCGAGGATGCCACCCAGCAGGGCGAGCAGCAGGTGCAGCACCGGCGGGAGGTTCCATGCGAAGCCGACGTAGCCTCCGATCGCGGCCCCCATGATGACCTGGCCCTGAGCGCCGATGTTGAACATCCCTGCGCGGAAGCCGACCGCCACGCCGAGCGCGGCGATGATCAGCGGGGTCGAGACCGTCATGGTCTCCGTGAGGGAACGGATGCCGCGCGCGAACGTCGGGGCGTCGTAGTTGTACACCGCTCCGCGGAACATGGCCGCGTAGGCCTCGCTCACGGCCGTCCAGGCCGCACCGAAGAAGTCGGCCGGCTTGGCGAAGAGGTAGCTCGCGGCCGCGGTCACGTCGGGGTCGGTGACGATGATCAGGAGCCCGCCGATGACCAGTGCCAGGACGAATGCCAGGACGGTCACGCCGAACGGGCCGGTCGTGATCTCGCGGAAGGTGGCGGTCCAGCGAGCGGACTCCGAGCCCTCGGGCTGAGGCTTTGCCGCGCCGGCCGGCTCGGGCGCCGGCTCTCCCGTCGGTGGCGGGGCGGGCTGCTGGTCGGTCACTGGGTTGCTCCCGTCGTGTCGGTCTGGTCGTGCACCTGTGCGATGGCCTCGTCGTGCGGGACCCCGGCCATCATGAGGCCGAGCACCTCGCGCGACGTCGTCGGCGGCACCACGCCGACGATCCCTCCCCGATACATCACGGCGATGCGGTCGGCGAGCTCGACGACCTCGTCGAGCTCGGTCGACACGATGATCACGGGCGTGCCGTTGTCGCGCTCCTGCACGATGCGACGGTGCAGGAACTCGATCGAGCCCACGTCGACGCCGCGCGTCGGCTGGCTCGCGATGAACAGCTTGAGCGGCCTCGAGAGCTCGCGCGCCAGCACGACCTTCTGCTGGTTGCCGCCCGATAGCCGACCGACCTCCTGGCCAGGGCCCTGGGTACGGATGTCGAACTCCGAGATGCGCTGCTCGGCGTTGCGGCGGATCGCCCCCAGGTCGAGGCCGATGCCCTTGGCGTAGGGCCGCTTGTCGTAGAGGTCGAGCACGAGGTTCTCGGCGACCGAGAAGTCGAGCACGAGCCCGTCGACCTTGCGGTCCTCGGGGACGAAGCCGATCCCGGCGTCGAGCGTCGCGTCGGGCGTCAGTCCCCGCAGCTCCTGCCCGTGCAGGGAGATCGACCCCTCTGCCGAGGGCAGGAGCCCGAGGATGGCCTCGGTGAGCTCGGTCTGCCCGTTGCCCTGCACGCCTGCGACGGCGAGGATCTCGCCCTGCGCGACGGAGAACGACACGCGGTCCACGACCGCCTGCCCGTTCGGCGCGAGGACCGTGAGGTCGGTGACGACGAACGTCTCCTCGCCGGGTTGCGCGGGCGCCTTGTCGAGGCCGAGAGAGACCGCGCGTCCCACCATGAGGGAGGCGAGCTCGCTCTCGGAGGCGGTCGGCTCGGCGGTCCCGACGACGGCGCCCCGGCGGATGACCGTGATGACGTCGGCGACGGCCTTGACCTCGCGCAGCTTGTGCGTGATGAACACGATCGAGGTGCCGGACTCGCGGAGCTGACGCATGATCTCGATCAGCTCGTCGGTCTCCTGCGGCGTGAGCACCGCGGTGGGCTCGTCGAGGATGAGCACCTTCGCCTCACGAGCGAGAGCCTTGACGATCTCGACGCGCTGCTGGACGCCGACGGGGAGGTCCTCGACGACGGCGTCCGGGTCGAGCCCGAACCCGAACCGCGCGGACAGCTCGCGGACGCGCTTGCGGGCGGCGTCCAGGTCGAGCAGTCCCCCGGCCTTGGTGTCCTCGTGGCCCAGCATGACGTTCTCGGCGACGGTGAAGACCGGCACGAGCATGAAGTGCTGGTGCACCATGCCGATCCCTGCTGCCAGGGCGTCTCCCGGTCCACGGAAGGCGCGCTCGACGTCGTCGAGCAGGATCTTGCCCGAGTCGGCCTGGTAGAGGCCGAACAGCACGTTCATCAACGTGCTCTTGCCCGCGCCGTTCTCCCCGAGCAGGGCGTGGATCTGCCCCGGTTCGATGACGAGGTCGATGTGGTCGTTGGCGACGAGCGGTCCGAACGACTTGGTGATTCCGCGGAGCTCCAGCTTCACGTACGGTCTCCTTCGATGCACAGGCAGCCTTGCCTGCGACGTTAGCCCAAGACTGGTCGAGCCGGCCCGGCGAGGTGCCGGGCCGGCTCGACCACGATGTACTGCGTCAGGTCACGGCGAGCTCGGGGACTCCACGACGATCGTGCCGTCGATGATGTCCTTGCGGAGCTGGTCGATCTCGTCCTTGAGCTCCTGAGGAACCTTCGAGTCGAAGTCGTGGTAGGGCGCGATGTCCACGCCGCCGTTCTCGAGCGTGCCCACGTAGGGCTCGTTCGAGAACTCGTCCTCGGAGGCCGCCGTGATGACGTCCTCGACGCCCGCACCGATCTCCTTGAGCACGGAGGTCAGGATGAGGTCGCCGCTGTCGGGGTTGGTCTCGAAGCCGTCGGCGTCGACCCAGATGACCGACACGTCGGTCGCGTCCTTGGCGGCGGCGAGCGTGCCGACGCCGACCGGACCGGCGACGGGCATGATGATGTCGGCACCCTGGTCGATGAAGGTCTGGGTCAGCTGCTGGCCCTGGGACTGGTCCTCGAAGCCACCGGCGAACGAGCCGTCCTGGGTGTCCTTGTTCCAGCCGAGCGTCTTGACGTCGGTGCCGTGCGTCTCGTTGTAGTTCGCGACGCCGTCGACGAAGCCGTCCATGAAGATCGTCACGGACGGGATCTCCAGGCCACCGTAGGTCGCGACGGTGCCGGTCTTGCTCATGCCCGCGGCGAGATAGCCCGCGAGGAACGAGGCCTGCGCGGTGTCGAAGCTGATCGGCTTGACGTTGTCGAGCTCGATCGTGTTGCCGTCAGCGTCTTGTGCCGTCGAGTCGACGATCGCGAAGTCGACGTCGGGGTTGGCCTGGGCGGCGTCGCCCGTGGCCGTCGCGAGGAGGAAGCCGACCGTCACGATGACGTTGCAGTTCTCGGAGATGAGGTTGTCGATGTTCGGAGCGAAGTTCGACTCCTCCTTCGACTCGGCGGTGGCGGTCTGGATGCCCAGGCTCTTCTCGGCAGCCATGAGGCCGTTGTAGCCCGACTCGTTGAAGGACTTGTCGTCGAAGCCACCGGCGTCGGACACCATGCACGCCTTGAAGCTCGACTCCGAGCCCCCGGCCGTGCCCGACGCGCTGCCCTCGTCGGGTGCGCTCCCACATGCAGCCAGCGCCAGCGCGGCGACGGCCGCGAGCGCTGTCATCTGCGTTGCTCTCTTCACCATGAGCTCCTGTCGATCTCGTCGATGGCCCCCGGGAGAAAACCGGGACCTGCCCGCGCTTCGTTGCACGGGTAGGTCACGGGGTCCGTCGGCCTGTATTGATCGAACACTAGCCACGTCGATGGACGTCGGACGTTACTTGCGGGTAACGCGGGCGCTTCGTTATGGAAGCGTCATCTGGCGTCTCAGCCGTGACCGCCGGCGTTCCAGCGGTCGGACACTTGGTTGCACAAGGCAACAGTTCGCCGGGCCTCGTGGAGCCGCACGGGCCGCTCAGCCGAGCGCGACGCGGGCGAGCAGCCGGACCCCCGCCCCGATGGCGGCCTCGTCGACCCGCAGGTCTCCCTGGTGGATGTCGTAGGACCGTCCGCCCGGCGTCCGCGTCCCGAGCCTGGCCATCGCACCGGGCACCTTGGTCAGGTACCAGGCGAAGTCCTCGCCACCGAGCGACTGCTCCGTGAGCAGCACCGAGGCCGGCCCCAGCACGTCGCGCGCCGCGGCCTCGAGCGAGGCCGTGCAGTCCTCGGCGTTCTCGACGGGTGGGACACCACGGGTGTGGTTGACCGTGACCTCCACCTCGTAGGGCGCGACGACCTGCTCGACCGCGTCGTGCAGCACCTGTCCCGCGAACTCCCACGCGCGCACGTCGAGGCAGCGCAGCGTCCCACGGACCGTCCCGGTGCTCGGGATCGCGTTGTGCGCGGACCCGGCGTGCACCGCACCCCACGTGAGGTTGACCCCCGAGCGCGGGTCGAGGCGCCGACCGAGCACCGCGGGGACCTGTGTGATGACCTGCCCGAGCGCATAGACCACGTCGCCCGTCAGGTGCGGGCGCGACGTGTGCCCGCCCGGCGAGGTGATCGTCACGGAGACCTCGTCGGACGCCGAGGTGATGGGGCCGATGCGCGTACCGATCTGCCCCGCATCGACCTTGGGGTCGCAGTGGACCGCGTAGATCTCCTCGATCCCGTCCAGGCCGCCCGCGGCGATCACGTCGAGCGAGCCGCCGGGCTGGACCTCCTCCGCGGGCTGGAAGACGAGCCGGACCGGGCGGGGCAGGTCACCACGCTCGGCGAGCGCGGCCAGGACCAGCCCGGCGCCCAGCACGACCGTCGCGTGCACGTCGTGCCCGCACGCGTGCGCCACCCCCGGGGTCGTCGAGGCCCACGGCAGATCGCAGCGGTCCTGGACGGGGAGCGCGTCGATGTCGGCCCGCAGCGCGACCCGCCCGGCCGCCGCGCCGCCCGGCCCCTCGGCGCCGCCGATGTCGCACACGAGGCCCGTGCCGGGCAGGAGCCTGGGCTCGAGACCCGCCGCGCGCAGCCGGTCGGCGATCAGGGCCGTCGTCCGGGTCTCGGCGCGCGAGACCTCGGGGTGCGCATGGATGTCGCGACGGATCGCGACGAGCTCGTCCTCGAGGCCCGAGGTCAGGTCGACGACCGCGTCCCCGAGCGCCGTGCGCGGCAGCACGTGCGCCGACGCCGGCGGCCTGCCCCCCGTCCGGGTGCGGTCCGACGCGGTGCTGGTCTCGGTGCTCTCCTCAGGACTGCTCACCAGCCGAGACTATCCCCGGCCTCGCGGGCGCGGGCGACCGTGCCACGCTCCGGGACGACCTCGGGGCGCCCCTACTTCATCACCGACGAGACTCGGTGACGGCCTGCCGGTGGGAGCGTCCGCGCTCCCACCGGCAGCAGCGCACAGCGCGGGCCCTGGCTAGAGGAGCTCGTCCAGACCTCGCTCGCGCACCAGGTCGACCATCGACTTGACCTGCTGGGCGCGAGCGCGCGTCGTGACCAGGAGCGCGTCGGGGGTGTCGACCACCACGACGTCGTCGAGCCCGAGGATCGTCACGACCCGGTCGCTCGCCGGGACGACGACCGAGCCCGCGCTCTCGCGCCGCACCACCTTGTCCGCGTCGCCGAGCACCTTGGAACCCGACTCGTCGGCCGAGGGCAGCAGCGCGGCCAGGGAGTTGAAGTCGCCGATGTCGTCCCACCCGAAGTTCCCCGGCACGACCGCGACCCCGCCCACCGCCGCGACCGGCTCGGCGACCGCGTGGTCGATCGCGATCTTCTCCAGGCCCGGCCACACCTCGGCGAGGACACGGTCCCGGTCCGGGGTGTCCCAGGCCGCGGCCACGGTGCGCAGACCGTCGTGCAGCTCGGGGCGCTGGTCCGCGAGGTGCCCGAGCAGGACCGAGGTGCGCGTGATGAACATGCCCGCGTTCCAGCGGTACTCCCCCGACCGGACGTAGCGCTGGGCCGTCGAGGCGTCGGGCTTCTCCGTGAACCCCTGCGCGTGCAGGGCCGTGGGCGCACCGGCGAGGTCCAGCGTGTCCCCGCTCCGGACGTAGCCGAACGCGGTCGAGGGCCGCGACGCCGCGATCCCGACCGTCACGACGTAGCCCGCCCGGGCGGCCTCGACCCCCTCACGGACCGCCTGCTCGAAGGCGGCCTGGCCGGTGATGACCTGGTCGGCCGCGAACGAACCGATCACCACGTCGCCGTGGCGCTGCTCGAGCACCGCGGCCGCCAGGCCGATCGCGGCCATCGAGTCCCGGGGCGAGGGCTCGGCCAGCACCGCGTCGTCGCGCAGCCCCGGGAGCTGGGTGCGCGCGGAGGCGACGTGCTGCCGTCCGGTCACGAGGACGATGCCGTCCTGGCCCGCGAGGGGCGCCAGCCGGTCGACGGTGGCCTGCAGCAAGGACCTGCCGGCCCCCGTCAGGTCCAGCAGGAACTTGGGGTTCCCACGACGCGAGAGCGGCCACAGCCGCGTCCCGGCGCCTCCGGCGGGGATCACCGCGTAGAAGCCGGGGATCGCCGACCCCTGGGCAGACCGGTCCGTCGACGAATCAGGGCTGGGCGCGGGAACGGGAAGGCTCGACATCCTCGAAGCATAGTGACCGGCGCGTGACCGACGCGTGACCGGGCGCCCCGCGACCTCCCGCGGACGGCCATCCGCGCGCCATCGACCCCCGTGTGGAATGAGTCACAATCAGGGCCGGCCGGGCCACCTGGAACGCGCCGCGGTCCGCACCACGATGCCGGTGTCACTATGGTGGAACCCCAGAGACGGATATCGACGGACTCCGGCGAGCCCTGGATCTGCCGCTCTTCCCGACTCCACGGAGCCTCGGCGCGGAGCGGTCGTGAACGGCCCCCGGCGGACGACGTCGTCCAGCTCGATATCTCACCCCTGAACTCGCCACAGGAGGCCCCTAAAGTGCCCAGTGCACCTGCTGGCACGCTGTACCGCGGCCGTGAAGGCATGTGGTCGTGGGTCGCGCATCGCGTGACCGGCGTGCTCATCTTCTTCTTCCTCCTCGTGCACGTGCTGGACACAGCACTGGTACGAGTCTCGCCCGAGGCGTACGACGCCGTCATCGGCACGTACAAGACGGTGATCATGGGACTCGGTGAGGCCGGCCTCGTGGCCGCCATCGTGTTCCACGCCTTCAACGGCGTCCGCATCATCCTCGTCGACTTCTGGGCCAAGGGCCCCAAGTACCAGCGCACCATGCTCTGGGTCGTCGTCGGCCTGTCCGTCGTGACGATGGCGGGCTTCCTGCCCCGCCACCTCATGAACGTCTTCGGAGGTGGGCACTGATGAGCACCACGAGCACCAGCTCTCCCCTCGCGGCCCCCCGCGACCCGTACAAGCGTCAGAAGACGACGCGCTCGAACTACGAGCTGTACAGCTGGGTCTTCATGCGCGCCTCGGGCGTCGTGCTGATCGTCCTCATCTTCGGGCACCTGTTCGTCAACCTCATGGTCGGCGAAGGCGTCCACGCGATCGACTTCGGCTTCGTCGCCGGCAAGTGGGCCAGCCCGTTCTGGCAGGTCTGGGACCTGCTCATGCTCTGGCTCGCGATGATCCACGGGACCAACGGCGTGCGCACGATCATCAACGACTACGCGGAGCGGGACGGCTCGCGCCTCGTGCTCAAGGGCGCCCTGTACCTGGCCTTCGTGGTCGTCACGGTGCTCGGCACGCTCGTGGTCTTCACGTTCGACCCGTGCCCCCCGAACGCCCTGGACTACCAGCTTCCGTCGTTCTGCACCGCCTGACGGCCGTGACGGTCGACGGTCCCCCAGCCGTCGTCTGACACCCCCGTCCCCCCTTCCCACTCGTCACAGGAGGCATCGACACCGATGCAAACCCATCAGTACGACGTCGTCATCGTCGGAGCAGGCGGCGCCGGCATGCGCGCGGCACTGGAGTCGTCCGGCAAGGTCCGCACGGCGGTCATCTCGAAGCTCTACCCCACCCGGTCCCACACCGGCGCGGCGCAGGGCGGCATGTGCGCCGCCCTCGCGAACGTCGAGGAGGACAACTGGGAGTGGCACACGTTCGACACGGTCAAGGGCGGCGACTACCTCGTCGACCAGGACGCCGCGGAGATCATGGCCAAGGAGGCCATCGACGCGGTGCTCGACCTCGAGCGCATGGGCCTGCCGTTCAACCGCACGCCCGAGGGCAAGATCGACCAGCGCCGCTTCGGCGGGCACACGCGCAACCACGGCGAGGCCGCGGTGCGTCGCTCGTGCTACGCCGCGGACCGCACGGGTCACATGATCCTCCAGACGCTCTACCAGAACTGCGTCAAGCAGAACGTCGAGTTCTTCAACGAGTTCTACGTCCTGGACCTCATCACCGACCACGACCTCGCGGCCGAGGACGTGCCCGACGGCGAGCAGGTCAACGCGACCGGTGTCGTGGCCTACGACCTCGCGACCGGCGAGATCCACGTGTTCCAGGCCAAGGCGATCATCTTCGCCACGGGCGGCGCGGGCAAGATCTTCAAGACGACGTCCAACGCGCACACGCTCACGGGTGACGGCATGGCCCTGGCCTACCGCCGCGGCCTGCCGCTCGAGGACATGGAGTTCTTCCAGTTCCACCCGACGGGCCTCGCGGGCCTCGGCATCCTCCTGTCGGAGGCGGCCCGTGGTGAGGGCGGCATCCTGCGCAACGGCGAGGGCGAGCGCTTCATGGAGCGTTACGCCCCGACCATCAAGGACCTCGCGCCGCGCGACATCGTCGCGCGCTCGATGGCGAACGAGGTCCGCGAGGGCCGCGGCGCCGGGCCGAACAAGGACTACGTCCTGCTCGACCTCACGCACCTCGAGCCCGCGCACATCGACGCCAAGCTGCCGGACATCACGGAGTTCGCGCGCACCTACCTCGGCATCGAGCCCTACACCGAGCCGGTCCCCGTGTACCCCACGGCGCACTACGCGATGGGCGGCATCCCGACCAACGTCGAGGGTGAGGTCCTGCGCGACGGTCACAACGTCGTCCGCGGCCTGTACGCGGCCGGCGAGGTCGCGTGCGTCTCGGTCCACGGGTCCAACCGCCTGGGCACCAACTCGCTCCTCGACATCAACGTGTTCGGCAAGCGTGCCGGTCGCGAGGCCGCGAGGTACGCAGCGACGGCCGAGTACCGCGACCTGCCGGCGAACCCGGCCGCAGCCGTGATCACGCAGCTCGACGAGATGCGCAACCGCCCCGACGGCGAGCGCGTGGCCGACGTCCGCAAGGCGCTCCAGGAGACCATGGACGCCAACGCCCAGGTCTTCCGCACGGGCGAGTCGCTCGACCAGGCCCTCTCGGACATCCGCGCCCTCCAGGACCGGTACCGCAACGTCTCGGTCCAGGACAAGGGGCGCCTGTTCAACACGGACCTCCTCGAGGCCATCGAGCTGGGCTTCCTGCTCGACATCGCCGAGGTCACGGTCATCGCCGCGATCAACCGCAAGGAGTCGCGTGGTGGTCACTACCGCGAGGACTACCCGGACCGCGACGACGCCAACTACATGCTCCACACGATGGCCTACCGTCGACCCACGTCCGCCGGCGACACCGCCGACGGCCACGTGGACGGCTACTTCGACCACGTCGAGGAGTTCGATTCCTACAAGATCGTGCTGGGTTCCAAGCCCGTCACCCAGACCCGGTACGAGCCCATGGAGCGTAAGTACTGATGACTGCCACACTCGAAGCCCCTGCCGGTTCTGAGAAGACCGAGGTCGGTGCCGTGCCCTCCTTCGAGGTCACGATCAAGCTCCGCCGGTACAACCCCGAGTCCGAGCACGGCGAGGACGCGTACTGGGAGGAGTACACGGTCCTGGCCCACGGCACGGACCGCGTGCTCGACGCCCTGCACAAGATCAAGTGGGAGCACGACGGCTCGCTGACCTTCCGTCGCTCGTGCGCGCACGGCATCTGCGGGTCCGACGCGATGCGGATCAACGGGCGCAACCGCCTGGCCTGCAAGACGCTGCTCAAGGACGTCAACCCGGACAAGCCGATCACCGTCGAGCCCATCAAGGGCCTGCCGGTGATCAAGGACCTGGTCGTCGACATGGAGCCGTTCTTCGCCTCCTACCGCGAGATCATGCCGTTCCTCATCACCTCGGGGAACGAGCCCAGCAACGAGCGGCTGCAGTCGGCCGAGCAGCGCGAGCGGTTCGACGACACGACCAAGTGCATCCTGTGCGCCGCGTGCACGTCGTCCTGCCCCGTGTTCTGGACCGACGGCCAGTACTTCGGCCCCGCGGCGATCGTCAACGCCCACCGGTTCATCTTCGACTCCCGTGACGAGGGCGCCGCCCAGCGCCTGGAGATCCTCAACGACAAGGAGGGCGTGTGGCGCTGCCGCACGACCTTCAACTGCTCCGAGGCGTGCCCCCGTGGCATCGAGGTCACCAAGGCGATCCAGGAGGTCAAGCGCGCGATGATCACCCGCGCGTTCTGACACCTCTTCCCCGCACTGCCCGACGGCGGTCCCCGGCTCCGGCCGGTGGGCCGCCGTCGGCGTTCGGCGGCTCAGATCCTGACGGACACCCTGGGCTCACGGCCCCGCCGGACGCCCCGGACCACCGGGCTCCAGGGGTAGCCGTACCCGGCGCCACGACGGACGCGCTCCTCGAGCCGCTCGTCCTGCTCGGCCTCGGCCCGCTCCCGCAGCTCGTCCGCCGTCGGCTGCGCGGGCGGGTCCGCGATCCAGGCCGCGACCATGAGCAGGATGCGTGTGACGAAGTTGGCGAGCAGGAGGATCGTCACGAACGTCGCGAACGATCCCAGCAGGGCGTTGCGTGACGAGCTGCCGACGATGATGCTCGTCCCGAGGTAGCGCAGCACCCCGAACGCGGCTGCCGCCGTCATCGCGCCGATGTACAGGTCCTTGCGCGGCGGCCGTACGCCCGCGACGAAGCGGATGATGAGCAGGACCACGATCGCGTCGAAGACGAGCCCGACGAAGATGCCGATCACGGGTACCAGGACCGAACCCAGGACGCCGTGGCCGAACAGCGTCGTGCCGAGCGTCTGGACCACCACGGTCGCGGCCGCGGAGATGACGACGCTGATTCCCAGCACGGCGAACCCGCCCAGCTCTCGCAGCTTGGACAGCACGGGGTTCTGCCCGACGTCCGTGAGCGAGAACATGGCACGGGTCGAGGTGCGCAGCGCCGCCATGAAGGAGATCGCGCTGAACAGCAGCACGAACACCGCGATGATGCTCGACAGGTCGAAGCCCCGGTCGAGGATGAGCTGGTCCGGCGAGATGATGCCCGACCCTTCGGGCGTCTGCTTGATCAGTCCCGGGATCGCCTTGTCGATCTGCGCGAAGATCTCGTCGCGCAGCTCCTCCCTGTTGCCCAGGAAGGCCATGAAGGCCGTGTAGAAGATCGTCAGACCCGCGAACAGGGAGAACAGTGCGGAGTAGGCCATCCCGCCGCACAGGAGCGCTCCACGCTGGACCCCGTACTGCGCGAGCGCACGCGCCGGTCGGGTCGTGTTCCACCAGGTCTGGACGGCCTTGGCGCGGGCGGTGAGGCGAGCGACCGCCCCGGGGCCCTCCGCAGCGCCGTCGTCGGGGGTGGTGCTGCCCGCACTCGGCGGGCGCACGTGCGACGGGGTCGCCTTCTGGATGTCGGAGGAGGGGCCGTCTCGGCCCGGACGTGCTGTCCCGGCCTGACGAGCGTGCGCCGGGGTGGTTGCCTGGGTCATCGCCCGAGCCTAGAAGAGGACGGCCCGACTCACCCGTCCGACGAGCCGGAGAGCTCGAACCGGCGGGCCGGACGCCACACCCCGTCGTCGCCGTGCTCGTACAGGTGGATGCCGGTGACGTCGAACGCGGCCTCGAAGCCCGCCATCTCCTCGAACGCCAGATCCAGCGCCTCGTCGTCGACCTCGTGCGCGACCGTGACGTGCGGGTGGTAGTTGAAGCGCAGCTCCTGGTCCAGGACGCCCGAGCGCACCGCCCCCTCGAGGCCCTCGCACTCGGCGATCCCCTGCGCGACGATCACGAAGACCACGGGTGACACGGGCCGGAACGTCCCGCTCCCCCGCAGGATGACCCGGAACGGTGCCGCTTGGGCCGCGACGCCCTCGAGATGGGCGTAGACCTCGTCGAGGACGGACTCGTCCAGGACGGTCGGGCCGAGCAGCGTGATGTGCGGCGGGATGTCGCCGGCGAACGGGTCGCCGAACGCTGCGCGCGCTTCCTGCAGCGCGGTGCCGTAGGGCTCGGGGATCTCGATCGCGATGCCGATCCGCACCTGGTGCGGACCCCGCTCGGGGAGGTTCATCAGCGCGTCCGACGAGCGGGCAGCAGTCCGACCCGGTCGTAGATGCGGTCGAGGGTGACCTGCGCCAGGCCACGCGCACGTTCGGCGCCCCTGGCGAGGACCGCGTCGAGCTCTGCCGGGTCCGACAGGTACTCGTTCGCCCGCGCCTGGAACGGGGTCAGGAAGTCGACCACGACCTCGGCCAGGTCCACCTTGAGGTGCCCGTAACCCTTGCCCGCGTAGTCCGCCGCGATCTCCTCGACAGGCCGCGACGTGAGGGCGGAGAAGATCGTCAGGAGGTTCGAGATCCCCGGCTTGGCCACGGGGTCGTAGCGGATCTCGTTCTCGGAGTCCGTCGCGGCCGACTTGATGCGCTTGGCGGCGGCCTTGGGGTCCTCGAGCAGCCAGATGACGCCCTTGCCCCCCGACGAGGACTTGCTCATCTTGGCCGTGGGCTCCTGCAGGTCGTAGATCTTCGCGACGGCCTTGACGATGTGCGGCTCGGGGACGACCGTGGTGTCCGCACCGAAGCGGGAGTTGAGGCGCTCGGCAAGATTGCGTGCGAGCTCGAGGTGCTGTCGCTGGTCCTCACCGACAGGCACGAGCGCCGCGTCGTAGAGGAGGATGTCGGCGGCCATGAGCACGGGGTAGGTGAACAGCCCCACCGTCGTCCCGTCGGTGCCCTGCTTCGCCGACTTGTCCTTGAACTGGGTCATGCGTCCGGCCTCGCCGAACCCCGTCTGGCAGGAGAGCACCCAGGCGAGCTCCGCGTGCTCGGGGACGTGCGACTGCACGAACAGCGTCGACCCCTCGGGGTCCACCCCGCCCGCCAGGTACTGGGCAGCGGTGCGGCGGGTGCGCTCGCGCAGCTTCTCGGGCTCGGGGTTCACCGTCAGGGCGTGCATGTCGACGACACAGTAGATCGCGTCGTACGACTCCTGCAGGGCGACCCACTGGCTCAGAGCCCCGATGTAGTTGCCCAGCTGGAGGGAATCTTCCGTGGGCTGCATCCCCGAGAAGATGCGTGGACGCCGTACGCCGGGAACCTCGTTGACCATTGCCCCATTCTGACAGGTCGGCGTGCCGCCGCCGAATCCGGTCCCGGCCTCCGGGACGCGACCGACCGGGCTCAGGTCGCCTCGTCGTCGAAGGGTGCCCGCCGCACGGGCACAGGCACCTCGGTGGCGGCGCCACCGGAGGGCGGAGGAGGCACAGGACCCGGGGCGCGCGGGCGCGCAGGCGCGCCCAGCACGTCGTCGTCGAGCAGCGCCTCCCGGACGATGCGCCGGGGGTCGTACTGGCGCGGGTCCAGCTTGGACCAGTCCACGTCGCCGACCTGGTCGCCCAGCTCGTCGTCCACCCGCGCCTTCGCGTCCTTCAGGAAGCCTCGAGCGGTGCGGACGAACGCGCCGAGCTGCTCGGCGTACCGGGGAAGCCTCTCCGGACCGATGACGATCACCGCGACCACCAGAATGATCCCGAATTCCCAGCCGTTGATTCCGAACACGCGGTCAGACTACTCGCTCGTGGCTTCGTCGAGCACGACACGGACGTCACGCTCCTGGTCGCCCGTGCGGACCCGCAGCGTCACGGTGTCACCCGGAGCCTTGGCCCTGATCGCGACGATGAGCTCGTCGCTCAGGCTCACGGGCCTGCCGTCGATCGACAGGATGACGTCGCCCGCCTGGATCCCCGCCGCTGCCGCGGGGCCGTCCGCCGTCACCGGCGCCTGGCCACCCTGCGGCTCGGTCGTCACCTGGACGCCCTCGCCCTGGTAGCGGGAGTCGAGCAGCACCCCGATCACCGGATACGTGGCCGTCCCGCTCGCCATGAGCTCCTCCGCGGTGCGTCGTGCCTGGTTCGAGGGGATCGCGAACCCCAGCCCGATGCTGCCCGTCGCCGAGCCCGTGCCGGGCGGCTGCGCGATCGCCGAGTTCACCCCGACGACCTCCCCCGCACCGTTGACGAGCGGTCCGCCCGAGTTGCCGGGATTGATCGCGGCATCCGTCTGGATGGCGTCGATGAACGCCGTCTCCGCCGAGTCGCCGGCTGCGACCGGTCGGTGCAGGGCGCTCACGATGCCCGTGGTGACCGTGCCGTTGAGACCGAGCGGCGCACCGATCGCGACGACGGGGTCTCCCACCACCACCGAGTCGCTGTCGCCGAGCACGAGCGGCGTCAGCCCCGTCTCGTCGACCTTGACGACAGCGAGGTCGTAGTCGGGAGTGCGGCCCACGATCTCGGCAGGACGTTCGCTGCCGTCGGCGAAGAGCACCGTGACCTCGCCGCCGGCCGCGCCGGCCGCGACGACGTGGTTGTTCGTGAGGATGAACCCGTCCTCGCGGATCACGAAGCCCGAACCGGTCGAGACGCCGTCCGCACCCTCCACCTGGAGCGAGACCACGCTCGGCAGGACGCTCGCCGCCACGGCCGCGACCGATCCCTGCGGACGTTCCTCCCCGGGCGCGATCCCGGATGCCGGCAGCGACACGTCGACGGGCCGCCGGTCGGCTCCGTCCATGATCCTGTCCGCGGCGACGCCGCCGACCGCCCCGGCGACCAGAGCCAGTGCGGCGACGCCGGCGACCGCGCCCACGCCGAAGCGGCGCCGCTTCGTCGGAGCAGGTCGCCCCTGCCCGCCCCAGGGCTCGACAGGGGGCGTCGCCGGGCCGGTCTGCGGGTCCTGGACCGGGTGCGGCGGACGAGGGGGCTGGCCCGGAGGGTAGGAACCGGGCTGGCGCACCTGGTAGGAGGGCGGGGGCGGGACCGGGGCCACGCGGCCCGCGGACGAGCCGTAGCCCTCGAGCCCGGGGCGCGCGACCGGGAGCGAGCCCAGCGGGGCGCCGTACGGCCGGGTGTCGCCCTGCCCGGGAGCCGGTGCGGGTGCGGCGGGGACCGCCGGGTTGCTCTCGGCCGAGGTCAGCGCCACGCGGGGCGTCGACCGGTACGCCGAGGGCGGGGCGAAGGGGTTCCTGGGCTCGTGCGGCGGCTCCTGCGGCGCGCCCTCGTCGGGCGACGGGACTCTCGGTGCGGGCGCCTGCGCGTCCGACGGCGGTGCGTCGACCGCGTCGGGGGTGGCAGGCGAGTCTGCGGCCGGCTGCGGCTCCGCGGGTCCGGGCGCTGAGTCGTGTGCGGTCATGGGGTGCCCAAGGCTCCTGTCATGGTCGTCCATCCCCGGGAGATACGGGCCGGGACCCCCTCGTCGAAGTCGTGCGCAGGGAACGTCGCCACGAACGCGGCGAGGACCTCCTTGCGCGCCTCCGCCACCACGTCGATCACCGTGTCCCCAGCCTGCCACACGATGTGCCACGGCTCGTCGGAAAGGACGTAGACGGCGCGCCCGTCGAACCCCTCGGACCGGGTCAGGGACGTCGTGTCCAACCGGCCCACCTGCTCACGCACCACGATCGTCCCCTCGGGCCCCTCGAGCTCGACCTGCAGGACGTCCCTCGCGTCCCCGACGAGATGGACACCCGTGACGTCGAACCCCTCGATGATCCCCGAGGGGCTCGTCCACCCGTGCTCGGCCATCCAGGCGAGCGCGGCGGAGTCGACCAGGTCCAGGGAGTCGGCAGGGCCGGCGTCCGAGCCCGCCGCGCTGTTCCCCGACCCGCCTGCCGCGGGAAGCACCGGGACCAGGTCGACCTCCGCCGGGTCCTGCCCGTCGTTCCCGGCCTGCGCGAGCAGCGTCAACGGGGCGGCAACGTGCCGGTCCGGGACCACCACGGGGCGGTCGCCGAGCGTGAACAGGGCGACCGCGAGCACGGCGACGCCGCTCGAGGCCGCGACGACCATCCGACGTGAGCGACGTCGTCGGGCGTGCGCCACGAAGTCCCCCGTGAGGGCGTCGCGCAGCGCGCCGGCCTCGGCCGACGCGGCCCACGGGTCACGCGCCGGCGGCCCCTGCCGCAGCGGGTCGCCCTGCGTCCCCGGGATCTCCGAGGACAGCGCGAGCAGCCGGGACGTCAGGTCCGTCGTGGGCAGCACGTCCCGCGCGCACGACAGCCGCTTGCGCACGGCCCGGGCCACGGCGAGCTCTGCGGCGCACTGGTCGCAGCCCGCGACGTGCGTCAGCGCACGCTCACGCGTGGCGGGCGAGAGCTGGTCGTCGGCGAGGGCGCTGACGAGGGTCCCGAGGTGCGTCATGGTCCCCCCGGCGTGGTGTGCGTCGCGAGCGCCGCGAGCTCGTCGACGGCGCTGTCCGGGGAGAGCGCCGAGCCGTCGCCGTCCGCGCGGCCGTCCGTGGCAGGGCGTTCCGAAGGATCGCGGTGCGGCAACGCGGCCCGGAGCTGGGTGCGGGCACGGTGGATGCGCGAGCGCACCGTGCCCAGCTTGATCCCGAGCGTGACCGCGATCTCCTCGTAGCTCAGCCCCTCGATGTCGCACAGCACGACTGCCGCCCGGTACTCCGGGGACAGGGCGTCGAGCGCCCGCTGCACGTCGTGGTCGAGGTTCGTGTGCTCGTACCCTCGCTCCGGGTGGGTCATCTCGCCCGTGGCCGGGTACTGCGCCGAGTCGTCCCCCATGGCCTCCATGCGGATGCGCTGCTTGCGTCGCACCTGGTCCAGGAAGAGGTTGGTCGTGATGCGGTGGAGCCAGCCCTCGAAGGTCCCGGGCGTGTAGCTCGACAACGAGCGGAACACCCGGATGAACGTCTCCTGGGTCAGGTCCTCGGCATCGTGCTGGTTCCCGGTCAGGCGGTACGCCAGCCTGTACACGCGCGCGGAGTGCTCCCGCACGATCTGGTCCCACGAGGGGGGCGTCCAGGGCTGGGCACTCACGTCACTGCTCACACGGTCCATTGTCCCCTCTCAACGCAGCACGGCCCGCATCCGTTCCCGTCCCCGCACGGACGTCGACACGACGTGCACGAAACCTCCCCTCGCATGCTCCCCTGCCAGCGCTTTCGGACCCTTCGACCGGTACGATCACTTCACCTGCACCGCGCGGTGCCGTCGCACCGCAGCAGTCCGTCCGGGTCACCGGAGGGACGCGGTGCCCAAGACCAGGAGGGTTCTATCACCACCGACATCGGCCGGACGAACGCCAAGGCGTCGAGCTGGACCTACTGCGAGGAGTTCGTGCCGGAGGACGACGTCCTCCTGCGCGCTCGCGAGCGCGCCGCCGAGCTGGGTTGCCCCGCCGTCCTGCCCGGCGTGGGGGCCGTCCTCCAGGCGCTCGCTGCCGCCCTCGCCGCCCGCGCGGTCGTCGAGATCGGCACGGGCACCGGCGTCGCCTCGCTCTGGCTGCTCCGGGGAATGCCCGAGGACGGCGTCCTGACCACGATCGACGTCGACGTCGAGCACCAGCGCGCTGCCAAGGAGGCCTTCTCCGAGGCAGGGATCCGTGCGACGCGTACCCGGACCATCCCCGGTCGGGCGAGCGACGTGCTGCCCCGGCTCACCGACGGCGCCTACGACCTCGTGCTCGTCGGGGCGGACCGGCACAGCTACCCCGAGTACGTCGAGCAGGCGCTGCGCCTCCTGCGACCCGGCGGCATCCTGGCCGTCGACGGCGCGCTCGTGGGCGACCGCGTGGCAGACCCTGCACGCCGCGACGAGGTCACGGCGATCGTCCGTGAGGTCGGCCGGTCGCTGCGTGCCGACGAGCGCGTCCTGCCCGCCCTGATCCCCAGCGGCGACGGGCTCCTGCTGGGCGTGCGGCGGTAGTCGCGCACGACGAGAGAGGGCCCCTTCACCGATCCCGGCGAAGGGGCCCTCTTCTGCGTCGAGTATCAGTCGAGGTCGCGCAGGAACCGCAGCAGGAGGCGCGCGCCGTAGCCGGTCGCCCCTTCCGTGACCTCGTGCCGTGACGCCGTCGCACGTGCCGGGCCCGCGATGTCGAGGTGGACCCACGGCAGGCCGCCCGTGAACTCGCGCAGGAACAGGGCTGCGGTGATCGATCCACCACCGCGGGCCTCGAGCGGGACGTGCCGCAGGTCCGCGACGTCCGAGCGCAGTGCGTTCGTGTAGTCCTCGACGAGCGGCATGTGCCAGACCTGCTCGCCCGTGACGGCGGCCGCGGCCTCGAACCCGCTCACGAGCTCGGGGCTGGTGGCGTACAGCGCCGCGTGGCCCCGTCCGAGGCCGACGCTGGCCGCTCCCGTGAGGGTCGCGACGTCGATCAGCAGGTCCGGCGCGAGCCGCGCGACCGCGTAGCCCAGGGCGTCCGCCAGGACGAGGCGCCCCTCGGCGTCCGTGTTCGCGATCTCGACGGACGTGCCCGAGTACGTCCGCAGCACGTCGCCCGGTCGGTAGGAGTCCGCACCGAAGTGGTTCTCGGCGAGCGGCAGGACGGCCGTGACCTTGTGCCGCACGCCCGACTCCGCGGCTCCGAGCACCGCGGCCAGCGCCACCGCGGCGCCGGCCATGTCCGTCTTCATGGGCACCATGGCCTCACGCGGCTTGATCGACAGGCCGCCCGTGTCGTACGTGATGCCCTTCCCGACGAGGACGACGTGGCGCTCGGCGTCCTCGGGCTCGTACGTGACGGTCACGAGACGCGGCGGGCTGGCCGACGCGGCCCCCACGGCCAGCAGGGCGCCGAATCCCTGTGCCGCGAGCTCCTTGGGACCGAGCACCTCGACGGCCAGACCGGCCGCGCCGGCCAGGGCCGTGGCCTGCTCGGCGACCCACGCGGGGTCCTTGACGTTCGAGGGCGTGTTGGCGAGGTCCCGGACGAGCCAGGTCGCCGTGGCCGCGATCTCGGCGGCCCGGAGCTGGGGCTCCCTGCTCTCGCCGAGGAGCACGAGCTGCTCGGCGGGTGCGTCCGGGGCCGGGCCCACGGTCGTCCGCGCGGGCGCCGGGCGTCCGAAGCGCGGGACGCGGTAGGCGGCGAGGAGATAGCCCTCGACGAACGCCTGCACGCCCGCCGCTGTCGCGTCCGCGGTGACCGCGCTCACGACCCGTTCGAGACCACGGGTGGCCCCTGCCAGGGCGGCGCCGGCACGACGCAGCTCCTGGTCCGTCCCGCCACCGATCCCGAGCAGCACGATCGTCGACGGCAGCCCCGCCCACGGGAGGCGGTGCGTGGAACCGGAACGGGCCCGTGGGAGGTCGACGGTCGCGACCTGGCCGGCCGCGCCGCGGAAGGCGGCGCCCCCGGAGCGGTCCGCGAGCTCGGCCAGGTCGATGCCGTAGCGTGCGGTCGCGTCCACGGTGCCCGCCCGCGGCTGGAGACCGTCCTCCTCCTCGAGCGGAGGAGCGACGGCGACCACGAGCGCGGCCACCGCGTCGTCGGTGAGGAACGGGCAGTCCAGGACCGTGCCCGGTGCCTCGACCACCTCGGGGAGGTGTCGGGGGACGCCCCCGACGGGCGGGAGGTCAGGGACTGGCTGTGCTGCCTGGGCTGCGCGCGCGGTCAAGGTGTCTCAGCCCACGACGGCTTGAAGAGCCTCGCCCAGCTCGCTGGCCTCGGTCGCGTTGAGCTCCACCACGAGTCGACCGCCACCCTCGAGCGGGACGCGCATGACGATGCCGCGACCTTCCTTGGTGACCTCGAGCGGGCCATCCCCCGTACGCGGCTTCATCGCAGCCATTGTGGGCTCTCCATTCCGTAGTCCAGTACTGCTGTGGTCGACGTCCCGGCAGGTCGGCGGCGCGTCGCCGCGCCGACCGTCCAGAGGACGTCCAGGTATCATTCTAGTTCACCGATACGACACGCCGTGGCCGCAAATGCCCAGATCGTGACCTCGGGGGCGCTAGGAGGCGCCGATCGGCGCTACGGCGGCCAGCCGCTCGGCGGCGTGAGACGCCACAGCGACCAGATCCACCACGCCTGACCCGCCACGCCGGCCGCGACGCACCCCCAGAACCACCATCGGGAGCGGGTCCAACCGATCGTGACCGCAGCCAGGGGAAAAGCCAGCAGCAAGAACCTGACGATGCTCGTCCAGGGCTCGATCACGGCGACCAGGTATCCCAGGTACGCGAGCGGCCAGGCCTGGAGCTCGGGGCCCAGGCGCCGCGCCACGGGGCTCAGCCCGAGAGCCGCGACCCCCGCCAGGACGACCGCCAGGACCCACGGCCCGGCACCACTGAAGAGTGCCCGAGAGATGTCCAACCACGGCAGGAAGGGCACCACGGGTCCGGTCCCTCGCCAGGCCGCCTGGGTCAGGAAGTACGCGTCCGAGCGGCCCGTGACGAGCCCGCACACGACCTGCCAGAGCAGACCGCTGAGCACGGCGACGACCAGGAGGGCGCCGATCCGCGCGACGTCCCACCACGGGACGGGCCCGTGGGTCGGGGCGGGGTCCGCCACGTCGGCCGGCGCAGCGCCCACCGCCGGACCCGCCCCGAGCGCTCCCGGCACGTGGTCGCCCGGCGGGCCGCCGCTCGTCGCGGGAGCGCCGGCTCGGCGCGTGCGCCGCCACTCCTGGAGGCGCACGACCGCGTGCCACGCCACGACCAGCGCGAGCGGCAGAGCGACCGCGCGCGTGAACCCGAGCAGCAGGATCACGAGCCCGGCCCACTCGTAGCGTCTCGCCCAGAGCAGGTACAGGGCCGAGGCGATCAGCAGGAGCGCGAGCGCCTCGGTGTAGGCGACCTGGAGCACGACCGAGGACGGGAAGACGCTCACGAGCGCGACCGTCGCGAGCGGCAGGCCGGGCCGTCGCGCGACGGCCCGGTGGCCTGCCCGCTCGACGAGCCGGTGGATCACGAGCACGGCGCCCGCCCCGCAGAGCAGCGCGATCGTGGGCGCGACGAGGTCCCAGCCCAGCCCGGTGACCTGCTGGACCGCGCGCACCAGGAACGGGAAGAGGGGGTAGAAGGCCCAGACGTTCTGCCGCACCGTCCCGTCGGGCCCCACGGGCAGCTCCGCGGGATACCCGTTCTCGGCGATCTGCTGGTACCACGAGGCGTCCCACATCCGCCCCGTCCACGCGGTGTACGACGGCGCCGCGTCCGTCCAGAGGTTGGCCTCCTGCCAGCGCGAGACGACCAGGAGGATCAGGGCCGTCACGAGCCGCGCCGCCGCGTAGACGGCCAGGACCTGGACCCACCACGGCCAGCGTCGAGGTGCGATCGCCACGCGGCGGTGCGGGGTCCGGCTCACCGTCCTGGTCGTCCCGGTCGACCCGGAAGCCGCGGCCGTCCCGGTCGCCCCGGCCGCCCCGGCCGCCCCGGTCGCCCCGGCCGCCCCGGTCGCCCCGGCCGCCCCGGTCGTCCCGGCCGCCGCGGCAGGGGCGCCGTCGGGCGCAGCAGCGTCGGCCCCCTCCCGAGGGCTCATGCCAGACCGCGCAGCGCGCGCGTCGGCGGCACGTCTCCGCGGATCGCCGCGACCATGTCCAGGACCCGTCGGGTCGCCGCGACGTCGTGGGCCCGGAAGACGCGGGCACCGAGCCACGCGGCGACAGCGGTCGCCGCGAGCGTCCCCTCGAGGCGTTCGTCGGCGGGCAGGTCGAGCGTCTCGCCCACGAAGTCCTTGCGTGAGAGCGCCATGAGCAGCGGGAAGCCGAGTCCTGCGAGCGCCTGCGTCCTGCGCACCAGATGGAGCGAGTGCCAGGTGTTCTTCCCGAAGTCGTGGGTCGGGTCGACGAGGATCGAGGCCGCGGGCACGCCGCACGCGACCGCGCGCGCGGCCGCGGCGGCGAGCGTCGTCACGACGTCCTGCACGACGGCGTCACGCGGGTCGTGCGGACGGGGCGCCCCGTCCTGCTCCGCGGGCTGGTAGGCGACGCGGAACGGGTCGGTCCGCGGTACGGCTCCGCCCGTGTGCGAGCACACGACGCCCACGCCGAGCTCGCCCGCGACCTCGACCAGGGCCGGGTCGTGCCCGGCCCACGTGTCGTTGATCAGGTCGGCCCCGGCCAGCGCGGCCTCCCGGGCGACCTCGGACCGCCACGTGTCGACGCTCACGAGCAGGTCCGGGAACTCCGCTCGCACCCGCGCCACGAAGGGCACGACGCGCCGGATCTCCTCGACCGGGGTGACCTCGGGCCCCGTCCCCGCACGCACTCCCCCGACGTCGACGATCGCGGCACCCGCGGACCACGCCCGCGCGACGGCCTCGAGGGCCGCTCCGTCGTCGGGCTGGCGGGCAGGGGCGTAGAACGAGTCGGTCGTGCGGTTGACGATCGCCATGACCACGGGGCGCTCCGGACGCCCGGGAGCCGACTCGTCGACGCCGACCTCACGCCCTCGCAGGACCAGCGGCGCGCTCTGCGGCGGGACCGGCGACTCCGGGCCGGCGAAGGAGCGGTCGTGCGTCCGGGCGGTCCCCACCTCCGGACCGGAGTGCCGGGTCACCGGTCGCCGGAGGCCCGCTGCTGTGCGGTTGCCGTGTCGGCCACCGACTCGAGCTCCTCGGCGCGCAGCTGCTCGCCGCGCTCGCACACGTACTGGACGGCCTCTGCCGGGTCGTCGCACAGGTACAGCAGGTCGAGGTCGTGCGCGCTGATCATGCCGCGGCCGGCGACCGTCGTGCGGGCCCAGTCCAGCAGGCCCTGCCAGTACTCGGTGTCCACGAGCGCGATGGGGAACTCGGTGACCTTGTGCGTCTGGACCAGGGTCAACGCCTCGAAGAGCTCGTCGAACGTGCCGAACCCGCCCGGCAGGACGACGAAGCCCTGCGCGTACTTGACGAACATGGTCTTGCGGGCGAAGAAGTACCGGAAGTTCACGCCGAGGTTGACGTACTTGTTCATACCCTGCTCGAACGGGAGCTCGATCCCGAGACCGATCGACAGACCGCCCGCCTCGTTGGCACCCTTGTTCGCGGCCTCCATGATCCCGGGGCCGCCACCCGTGATGACCGCGAGGTCGCGCTCGGCCAGGAGGCGACCGACCTCCTCGGCCAGCGCGTAGTCCGGATGATCCGGGCTCGTGCGCGCGGACCCGAAGACCGACACCGCCGGGCCGACCTCGGCGAGGGCTCCGAAGCCCTCGACGAACTCGCTCTGGATCCTCATGACCCGCCACGGGTCGCTGTGCACCCAGTCCGCGCTGCCGGCGGTGTCCAGGAGGCGCTGGTCGGTCGTCTGCTGGGGGATCTGCTCGCCCCGCAGCAGCACCGGCCCCTTGCGGTAGCCGGTGCCTGCCTGGGGAACTCCGTCGTCGCTCATGCTCTCGAGCCTAAGCGTTCCGCGGACCCGTGGCGGGGACGATCAGCGGGTGAGCCACGCGTGCAGCGCGTCGTGGCACAGCGCGAGGTGCCCGACCGGGCAGCGCTCGTCGTCCTTGTGCGCGAGCACGGGGTCGCCGGGGCCGAAGTTCACCGCCGGGATCCCCATCTCGGCGAAGCGCGCGACGTCGGTCCAGCCGTACTTGGGCGCAGGGGCGCCCCCCGTGATCTCGAGCACGGTGGCCGCGAAGTCGGCCGCGAGCGGGTCGTCGAGCCCGGGGCGCGCACCAGGGGCGGCATCGGTGACGACCACCTCGAAACCGGAGAAGAGGTCGCGGACGTGCGCCTCGGCGTCGGGCAGCGAGCGCGAGGGCGCGAAGCGGTAGTTGACCGTGACCACGCACTCGTCCGGGATGACGTTGCCCGCGATGCCGCCGCGGATGCCGACCGCGTTCATGCCCTCGCGGTAGACGAGACCCTCGACCTCGATCGACGCGGGCTCGTAGGCCGCGAGGCGGTCGAGCACGACCGACGCCGAGTGGATCGCGTTGGAGCCCATCCACGCCCGTGCCGAGTGCGCCGCGACCCCGGGGACGCGGACCTCGACCCGCAGCGTGCCGTTGCAGCCGCCCTCGATGCCCGCGGCCGTGGCCTCGCCGAGGATCGCGAAGTCGCCCTGCAGGAGCTCGGGGTGGTTGCGCGCGAGGCGACCCAGCCCGTTGAGGTCGGACGCGACCTCCTCGAGGTCGTAGAAGACCCACGTGACGTCCTGGGTGGGGGCGGTGAGCGAGGCCGCGAGCGCGAGCTGGACCGTGAGGCCGCCCTTCATGTCGACCGTCCCACGCCCCCAGACCTCGGCCTGCGCGCCCTCGCCGACCACGCGGGTGGGCAGGTTCGGCGGGTCGGTGAGCGGCACGGTGTCGATGTGCCCGGCGATCACGACGCGGCGCGGTCGCCCGAGGTGCGTGCGCGCGACGATCGCGTTGCCGTCGCGCACGACGTCGAGGTGCGCGAGCGGGCGCAGCGCGGCCTCGATCGCGTCGGCCAGGGCCTTCTCGTCCCCGCTCACCGACGGCGCGTCGCACACCGCGCGGAAGAGCGCGAGGAGGTCGCCGTCGAGGTCGAGCCGGATCGCCGGTGCCGACGACACGGGCGGCGCGGTCTGGTCGGAGGTCTGGAAGGAGGTCTCGTCGCTGGTCACACGCAGACCCTACCCGGACGGATCACCACCCGCGCCGAGGTGGCCGATAGGGTGAAGGCATGACTTCAGCGACCCCCACCGGCGCCGCACCCGGCCCACGCACCGCCTGGGCCTTCGGCCTCGCCACCGTGACCGACGAGGGCACGGTCCTCGACGTCTGGTACCCGTCCCCCGCCCTCGGGCAGGCTCCCGCGGACGAGACCGCGCCCGCGTCGCTCGACGCCCTCACGGAGCGCGACGAGGCACGCCGGGTCGACGTCGTGGTCGTGCGCACCGAGATCGACCTCGACGCGGCGCCCGTGGGCGCGGCCGACGCCTACCTGCGCCTGCACCTCCTCTCGCACCGCCTCGTCGCACCGCACGGTCTCAACCTCGACGGCGTCTTCGGCGCGCTCGCCAACGTCGTGTGGACCAACCACGGCCCGTGCGCGGTCGAGGGCTTCGAGGAGACCCGCCTGCGGCTGCGCGCCGCGACGGGCCAGTCCGTCCAGGTCCTCGGGGTGGACAAGTTCCCCCGCATGGTCGACTACGTCGTCCCCTCGGGCGTCCGCATCGCCGACGCCGACCGCGTGCGCCTCGGCGCCCACCTCGCGGCGGGCACGACCGTCATGCACGAGGGCTTCGTCAACTTCAACGCCGGCACGCTCGGCACCTCGATGGTCGAGGGCCGCATCTCGGCCGGCGTCGTCGTGGGTGACGGTTCGGACATCGGCGGCGGCGCGTCCATCATGGGCACGCTGTCCGGCGGCGGCCGCGAGGTCATCTCGATCGGCCAGCGCTCGCTGCTCGGCGCCAACGCCGGGCTCGGCATCCCGCTCGGGGACGACTGCGTCGTCGAGTCCGGCCTCTACGTGACCGCCGGGACCAAGGTGACCCTCGTCGGCCGCAGCGGCCCGGACGGCGCCCCGGTCGTCGTCAAGGCGCGCGAGCTGTCGGGACAGGCCAACCTCCTCTTCCGTCGTAACTCGCTCACGGGCGGGGTCGAGGCGGTCTCGCGCACAGGCGTCGGGATCGAGCTCAACGCTGCGTTGCACGCCAACTGACGTGTCCGCCACCAGGGGTCCCTCCGGTCCGCAGGGCGCCGCGCCCTTCTTCGGACCGGAGGGCCCGGGGTCCGGGCCGCGCACGCCACGCGACCGACGGCGACGGCGCCGCCCGCTGCGTCTCGCCGTGACCGTCGTCACCGTGCTCGCGGTCGCCACCACCGGGGTCGTCCTGGCCCTCAACCGGCTCGACGACCACAGCCCGGTCGCCGAGCGGTGCGCGGCCACGGCCGACGGCCAGGCCTGGCACCTCTCCCCCGCCCAGTCCGACAACGCTGCCCTCATCGCGGTCACGACCGTGCGGCGCGGGATGCCGGCACGGGCCGCGACGATCGGCCTCGCGACCGCACTGCAGGAGTCGCGACTGCTCAACATCGACTACGGCGACCGCGACTCGATCGGCCTGTTCCAGCAGCGCCCGTCGCAGGGCTGGGGCACGATCGAGCAGATCATGGACCCCGTCTACTCGACGACGGCCTTCTACGACGGCCTCGACAAGGTCGACGGCTACACCGAGCTGCCCGTGACCGTGGCCGCCCAGGCCGTGCAGCGCTCGGGGTTCCCCGACGCGTACGCCCAGCACGAGTCCCGCTCGCGTGCCTGGGCCTCCGCCCTCACGGGCAACTCGCAGGGCACGCTGACCTGCGACCTGGCGCCCGTGGACCCCGCGACGCTCGTCAGCACCGGGGACTCGGTCGACGGGCTCACCGCACGGGTCCAGCGCGACCTCGGCGACCTGCCGGTCAGCGTCGACGGAGCGTCCGTGACGGTCGACGCCCTCCCCCTCGCAGGCGTGCCGCCGGAGACGGCCCGGGCCGGCTGGGCCGTCGCGCAGTGGGCCGTGGCGAGCTCCGACGCGACGGACGTCGTGCAGGTCGAGGTCGGGGACCGGACGTGGTCTCGCGAGTCCCCCGAGTGGACCACCACCGAGGCCGCCGACGGTTCCTCGCACCCCGGCCCGGGCCAGGTCCGGATCACGGTCGCGACGACCGACGAGCCCTGACGGCACGTCGACCGCCTCCTCGTCGAGACCTGCGCCGGGCGGCCCCGGAAGACGCCGACGGCGCCCCGCTCCGTGAGGTGCGAGGCGCCGTCGGGCGGATGAGTGGTGAGGTCAGCGACCGTCGACCGGCACGTACGGACGCTCGGTCGCGCCCGTGTAGACCTGGCGCGGGCGCCCGATCTTGGTCTGCGGGTCCTTCATCATCTCGCGCCACTGGGCGATCCACCCGGGCATGCGTCCCAGCGCGAACAGCGGCGTGAACATGGCCGGCGAGAAGCCCATGGCCTTGTAGATCAGGCCCGTGTAGAAGTCGACGTTCGGGTAGAGCTTGCGCTCGATGAAGTAGTCGTCGTTGAGCGCGATCTCCTCGAGGCGCAGCGCGATGTCGAGGAGCTCGTCCTTCTTGCCGAGGGTCGACAGCACCGCGTCGGCCTTGGCCTTGACGATCGCGGCACGCGGGTCGTAGTTCTTGTAGACCCGGTGACCGAAGCCCATGAGACGGACGCCGTCCTCCTTGTCCTTGACCTTCTTCATGAAGGTGTCGACGTCGAAGTCGCTGTTCTGAATCTTGTCCAGCATCGACAGGACGGACTCGTTCGCGCCGCCGTGCAGCGGTCCCGAGAGGGCGTTGACCCCGGCCGCGACCGAGGCGTAGAGGTTCGCGTGGCTCGAGCCCACGACGCGCACCGTCGAGGTCGAGCAGTTCTGCTCGTGGTCCGCGTGGAGGATGAGGAGCTTGTCGAGGGCGTCGACCACCGTGGGGTCCGACTCGTACTTCTCGTACGGCGTCGCGAAGGTCATGCGCAGGAAGTCGTCGACGTACCCGCGCGAGTAGTCCGGGTAGAGCAGCGGCTCGCCGACCCGGCGCCGGTGCAGGTACGACGTGATGGTCCGCGTCTTGGCGAGCAGCAGGACCGTCGCGAGCTCGACCGTGTCGTCGTCGAAAGGATCGAGGGAGTCCGGGTAGAACGTCGACAACGCGTTGATGGCCGAGGAGAGCACGGCCATGGGGTGCGCGTTGCGGGGGAAGGTCCCCATGAACGTCCGGAAGTCCTCGTGCACCATGGTGTGGCGGTTGACGCGCTCGACGAACGCGTCGAGCGTCGGAGCGTCCGGGAGCTCGCCGTGGATCAGGAGGTACGCGACCTCGAGGAACGTGGACTTCTCCGCGAGCTGGTCGATCGGGTACCCGCGGTAGCGCAGGATGCCCGCGTCACCGTCGATGTACGTGATCTCCGACTCGCACGAGGCGGTGTTCATGAACCCGGGGTCCACGGTGACGAGCCCGGTCGACTTCAGCAACGAGGAGACGACGATGCCGTCGTTGCCCTCGGTCGCTGCGACCACGGGCAGGTCCTGGCTCGATTCGTTGACGACGAGCCGAACTGTCGCCTGCTGGGTGGTGGTCATGTCTTCCTTCCTTGCGCGCTGCCGCACCCCCTGCGGGTGGCTGCGCGTGTCTTTCCGAGGTGTCGCTGCGAGATCGTCACCTGTCCGGCCTGGGTCATTCGATGGCCGAGAGCGTCGGACAGCATTGGCCTGGGTCGACGGTACTCGCTTCACCCACACGTGACCAATCTGGAACGGTCACGAAACCGTCACGCGGCTGTGACGCGAGTCACAGGCGAGAACGGGGAGGGATTGCACCAACAATCTCCCCGTGACCGTGCGGGCCACCGCACGGTCATGGCGTGGTCACCTCGTGGTCACCGCGCGGAGAGCCTGGACGCGGCCTCGTGCACCCTCTCGTCGCTCGCCGTGAGCGCCACCCGCACGTGACCAGCCGCCGCAGGACCGTAGAACGCTCCCGGCCCCACCAGGATCCCGAGGTTCGCGAGATCCCCCACGGTCCGCCAGCAGTCCTCCTGCTCGACGACGGCGCCCGCGGGGCGCGACCACAGGTAGAGCCCCGCCTCGGACCCGTCGACCTGGAGCCCGACCTCACCGAGCGCGGGGAGCAGCACGTCCCGACGGCGCCGGTAGACCTCTCGCTGCGCCGCGACGTGCGCGTCGTCGGTGAGCGCCGCGACCATGGCCGCCTGGACCGGTGCGGGCACGATCATGCCCAGGTGCTTGCGCGTCGTGAGCAGGTCCGCGACGACCACCGGGTCACCCGCGACGAACGCGGCCCGGTACCCCGCGAGGTTCGACTGCTTGGACAGCGAGTACGCCGCGAGCAGGCCGTGCGTCGAGCCTCCGCTCACGCGGGGGTCGAGGATGCTCGGCACCCCCTGGCTCGCGAACGGCTCGGCCCACGCGAGCTCCGCGTAGCACTCGTCGCTCACGACGAGCGCGCCGATCTCCCGGGCCGCGGCCACGACACGCGCGAGCTCCTCGACGCCCAGGACCTCACCCGTCGGGTTGCCCGGCGAGTTGACCCAGACGAGCCGCACGTCGCTGCGCCCGGCCCAGTCCTCGACCCGGTCGGTCGCGAGCGGGGTGGCCCCGGCGAGGCGCGCACCCACGTCGTACGTGGGGTACGCCGTGGCAGGGTGCACGACGACGTCGCCCGGGCCCAGCCTCAGCAGCGAGGGCAGCAGGCCCACGAGCTCCTTGGACCCGACCGTGGGCAGGACCGCGTCGGGGTCGAGACCGGGCACACCGCGACGGCGCTCGAACCAGCCGACGACGGCCTCGCGCAACGCGGAGGTCCCGTGGGTGGTCGGGTACCCGTGCGCGTCGCCGGCCGCGGCGAGCGCGTCACGGACGACGGCAGGGGTCGGGTCGACCGGCGTACCGATCGACAGGTCGACGATGCCCCGCGGGTGCGCGCGCGCACGCTCCGCGTAGGGCGTGAGCGAGTCCCACGGGTAGGCGAGGCCACCCAGGTCGGCGAATCCCATGCTCCGCTGCCCGCGCTCAGGCCTGCGGGGACAGGGCCGCGATCATCGGGTCGTCCTTCTCGATCAGGCCCATCTTCGCCGCACCACCCGGCGACCCCAGGTCATCGAAGAACTCCACGTTCGCCCGGTAGTAGTCGCTCCACTCCGAGGGCACGTCGTCCTCGTAGTAGATCGCCTCCACCGGACACACCGGCTCGCACGCACCACAGTCCACGCACTCGTCCGGATGGATGTACAACGACCGCTTGCCCTCGTAGATGCAGTCCACCGGACACTCCTCGATGCACGCCTTGTCCTTCACGTCCACACAAGGCTGAGCAATCACGTACGTCACGTCGGAGGTTCCCTTTCACCTGCTGCACCGAGCACTTCCCCCTAGTATCGCTCAGGAACGGGGCATCCCGGCCACCGGCGGACGAAGAGAGCGTGAGCACGACCATGAACTCCACCCCGCGACCGGCGCTCGACCCGCAGTGGGCCGCGTGGCCCCCGGGGGCACGGGTCGTGGTCCGGCGGCGACTGACGCCGGACGAGGTACGGGCCACCCAGGACGACACCGGGGAGACGAGGTCGGTGACCGACGTGATCGGGATCGTCCTGACGTCCACCCCGGGCACCTCGATCACCCTGCGGACGGACGCCGGCGGCTCGCGCGAGTCGGTCGAGGTCACGATCGGGGCCGAGCAGCTCGTGGCCGCCAAGCGCATCCCGCCCCGACCACCCCGCAGGCTGCCGCGCCAGCCGGTCGACTGACCGCTCAGGCGGGGAGGACGGCCGCGATCGCGCTCACCTCGATGAGGGCCCCGGGAACCCCGAGCCCTGCGACGAGAGCAGCCGTGACGAGCGGCGGGGCGCCCGGTCCCGCGAGCCGTGGCGCGATGGCCCCGTAGGCCGCCCCGAGGTCGGCGCCCTCGACCAGGAGCACCGTCCACTGCACGACGTCGGCGAGCGACGCCCCCGCCGCCTCGAGCGCGACGCTCACGTTGTCGATCGTGCGCACCGACTGCTCGACGACGTCGTCCGAGACGACCGCGCCGGTCTCGTCCACGCCGTTCTGACCGCCGACGTAGATGGTCGCGGCCCCCGGAGGCACGATCGCGACGTGGCTGAACGCCGGGCTCACGACGAGCCCGGCCGGCTGAATCCGTGTGATCTCCATGACACCCACGGTTCCACCCGCCACCCACGCACGCACGCCGTGCGACTACCGGTCCAGCTCCACCAGGGTGCCGTGCACCGCGACGACGACCCAGCCGGCGAGGCAGAGCTCGAGGAGCTCGGGGCACCAGCCGGTCTCCCCGAGGTCGACCGACAACCGCTCCGGGTCGCCGGAGACCTCCCCACGCGACGCCGCCTGCCCTTCGCGCAGGGTCGTTGGCGCCACTTCGGGCACCGTGGGCACCGCAGGCACTGGAGGCCCCGGAAGCACGGAAGCCGTGCCAGGTCCGACCACGGCCGCTCCCCGGGGCTGCCACGTGGCCCGGACGTCGTCCGCGCGGTCGAAGAACTCCGTCGTCGAGGCGTTCGCCTCCAACGCCGTCGCGAGCGCCTCGAGGTCGCGCGCCGCGAGCCGTAGCGCGGGAGCCACCCAGCCGGCGTTCTCCGTGAGCATGGCCTCGGTCCGGCGTGGGTCGGTCCGGCCCACCCGGGTCCCGTCCCGGAAGCTCCCTGCGGCCAGCGCCAGGGCAACCCCCCGGACAGGGGCGGCCGACACCAGGTTGAGGAGCTCGATCGCGAACGCGTGCGGCACGTGGCTGATGAGCGCCGCAGCCTCGTCGTGCACCTCGTCGGTCAGCACGTAGGCCCGCCCACCGGCCGCCCCGGTC
The DNA here is from genome assembly GCF_016907235.1 of Oerskovia jenensis. Lineage (NCBI taxonomy): Bacteria > Bacillati > Actinomycetota > Actinomycetes > Micrococcales > Cellulomonadaceae > Oerskovia > Oerskovia jenensis. Next base: position 4,046,606 of record NZ_JAFBBO010000001.1, on the reverse strand, counting down.
ACGAGCGCGAGCACGCTCGCGAGCTGCTCGGGTCGCGTCCTGTCGGTGACGGTGACGGCCCACCGGGCGCCGTCCAGGAGCTCGGCCGCCGACGCGGCGAAACCCGACTCCTCGGTCCCGGCCATGGGGTGCGCGCCGACGTACCGGTCCCCCAGACCGCACCCCTCCAGGACGTCGCGCACCGGACCCTTGACCGATCCGACGTCGGTCACGAGCGTCGAGCCGACCAGGTGCCGGGCGACCTCGGTGGCCACCGCGCGCACGGCCCGCAACGGGACAGCCAGGACCAGGACGTCAGGTGCGGACGCGCACAACGACTCGACGTCCGCGACCACGTGGAGCCCCGCGCCCGCGGCCTGCGCCCGGGACTCGGGCGAGGTGTCGTACCCCGTGACCGCCACGCCACGGCGCGCGAGGAGCCGGGCCAAGGACCCGCCGATGAGGCCCAGCCCGAGGATCGCGACGGTCCGCGGTGGCTCGGCACTCGTCCGGGGAGCGCGCGTCAGGTCCACAGCAACCCCCTGTCGAGCGCGTCGGACGACGCACCCGCCCGGACCGAACCCACCGGGACGTCGTCGGAGGACAACGCCTCGTCGAGCTCGCCGCGAGCCGGGAAGACGCCCAAGGTCTTCACGGAGTCCCCGGCCGCGAGGAGCCCTTCGAGCACCTCGCGCACGGCCGGCTCCCACGGCGCGGCGTCGACGGTCAGGACGAACACGTACTTCCCCTCGAGCGCCTTGAGCGGACGCGTGATGAGGCTCGACAGGTTGACCCCGCCGGCCCCGAAGGCCTGCGTGATCCTCGCCAGGACGCCGGGGCCCGTGACGAGCGGCGTGAGCGCGAGCATGGAGCGCCACTGGGCGGGGCCGGCCGCCCGCGCCGCAGCGAGCGCAGCCCGCGCCCGGTCGCGCCGCACGATCGTCAGGAACCGGGTGCGCGCTCCACGGAAGTCCTCGACGCCGGCCTCGAGCAGGTCGAGCCCGTACAGCTCCCCGCAGATGGCCGGACCGATCGCGATCTGGTGCTCGGTCGCGTCACGGCACGCCGCCGCGTTGGACGACGACGGGACCGGGACGGCACCCGACCGCACCACGAAGCCCTGGCACTGGGCCAGGCCGTGAGGGTGGGCCGTGACCTCGGTCAGCTCGCCGTGCCCCGGGCGCACGAAGGCGTCGAAGGTGATCTCCAGGACCACCTCGTCGATCGCGGCGACGTCCTCGCTGCCCACGATCGCGTCGAGCGACGGGACCACGTAGCCCTCGACCGAGTTCTCGATCGCGACGATCCCGTGGTCGAAGTCGCCCGCCGCGACGCCGGCGTAGACGTCGGTCACGGTCGGCGCCGCGACGAGCTCGAACCCCGCTCGGTCCGCGGCGCCCCCGGGTGCGCCGGCACCCTCGTCCCCCGAGGTGAGCGCCGCCGTCGGGGCCGCTGCTCCCGCCCTCTGCGCGCGGGCCCAGCGGACCGCCGCCTGGTGCGTGAACGTCCCCTCCGGCCCGAGGTAGGCGACCCTGGTCACGAGCCCACGTGCTCCGGCGCCCACTGCGGTGCCAGGGCGTCGGGGCCGGGGACGAACTCCCGGCCCGGGAGGACCGCGAGCACCCGGTGAGCGACGTCGCGCGACGAGAGCTCCGCGATGAGGCCCGTGAGCACCGAGGCGTCGGGGCACGAGAACGACGAGAAGAAGATGTGCGGTCCGGCCGAGGAGCGGTGGCTGCGCAGGTGCTGCATGTCGATCCCCCTCTCGGCGATGACCGCCAGGGTCTGCTGGAGGGATCCCCGGTGGTCGTCGCGGGGGCCGAACGCGAGCCACACCTGCGCCTCTCCCGCGAACTCGGGAGCGGAACGGCGCGCCTCGACCAGGCCGTACCAGATCGGTGCCCCCTCGCTCAGCCGGGCGCTGCCGGGGATCTCCTCCCACCCGGCGGGGATCTCCGAACGCTCGACGACGAGGGTCCCGCTGGGACCGGCCAGGGCGATCCGCTCGTCGAGCGCGGTCCGCGACGGCACCAGCCGAGGGTTGGCCCCCAGGGTGCGCAGGACGTGGCGGCAGTCGCGCATGCCTGCCTCGTCGACGACGACGCTCCCCGTGGACTGCCCCGGGCGGCCGGCCCACACCCACTGGGCAGGGACCGCGACGGCGGACGTGATGACCAGGGACGGCGCGGCCGCGAGCAGGGCACGCTCGAGGTCGTGCGACGGCTGCGCGGGGTGCCCGATGTGGACGACCGCGGCCAGGTCGTCGATGCTCGCGACCGTCGCGAGCGTCGTGGAGGTGGACCCCAGGTCGAGGAGGTCGTCCGCCCCCGTCCCCGCGGGCCACCCGTCCGCACCGTGCCACTTCGCCATCTGCGCGGCGAGCCGTGCGTGGGCCCCCGACTCGCGTTCACTACGTCCGAGCATCGAGTGTCCTCGCCCTGCCTCTCGCGGTGGCCGCGCGAGCGCGGCGCCTGTCAGCGTCCGACGAGCAGTCTAGCCGCGGGCCCCCGTGTGGACGGGGCGCGAGCCCCCGCTGAGACGCGGGCGCCCGCACCGTCGTCACGAGCGGCCGGACGACGGAGCGGGCCGAGACCTTCCGGCCTCGACCCGCTCGTGACCCGCGGTTGCGCAGGATGCCCGAGGCCCCGTGCCACGGCCCCGGACGTGCGACCTCAGGGGGCGCAGACCACCTGGTTGTCCGGCTTGTAGCGCCAGGTGTCCTTCTCGTCCTTCACGACCTGCCCGTTGAGCAGCACCTTCCGGTAGGTCGTGATCGAGAAGCCCGGGTTGCCCATGGGCTGGGCCACGCAGTCCGCGCCGGTGTGCGTGACCGTGGTCGGCTGGACGACGTTCTGCTGCCCGCTCGACGACGTCTGCACCTCGTAGTACTTGGTGCTCCAGACCGCCACGTGCAGCTCGCCGCCGGCCACCCAGGACTGCATGAGCACGCCGTACGGGGTGTCGTTCTTGAACTTCATGTCGATCGACCCGACGAAGATCGTGGCTTCGCGGCCCGCGGGGTACCGGGTGAACCAGTAGCTGTGCTGGCGGTGCTCGACGTCGTCGAGCCCGGCGAAGAAGCCCGCGTTGTACGTCGTGGTCGCCATCTGCGAGAGACCGCCGCCGATCCCCTCCACGTGCTTGCCGTCCTGCACGATGCCCGAGGAGTGGTAGCCGCCCGCCGTCGTGATCGGGGACAGCGTCTCGACCAGCGAGAACGTCTCCCCGGGCTTGACCAGGGTGCCGTTGACCTTGCTCGCCCCGACCCGCAGGTTCTCGGTACGCAGCGAGTCGTTCGTCAGGGGGGTCGAGAACTCGGAGATCTTCTCCTTGACGCCGAGCGCCTCGAGCGCGGCCACCGACTGGGCGGGGTCCGACTGCGTGAGCTCGATCGACGCGGTCCGCTCGGTGCCGAGGGCGGCGGTCGCCACCGCGGTGCTCAGGGCGGCCGGGTCGATCGTGGTCCCCGGGGCGCCACCCTCGATCACGGGCGCACCGTTGACGAAGACGAACTTCGCGTCGGCGGCCTCGTCGAGCAGGTCGTCCGTCCCCGCGACGACCGCTTCGAGCAGCGTGGGCCCGTCGAAGGTGAGCGCAAGGGTGCCGTCGACCGCGTTGAAGGCCGCCGCCGACGCCAGGACGTCGGGCGTGAGCTCGGCCTGCTGACCGCCGACCGCGACGGTGACGGGGGCCGAGACGACGGTCTGGGCCTGGGCGAGGGCCGCGTCCGTCTCCTCCTGCGTGACGGCCGGCGCCTCGGGCGTGGTGGGCAGGTCGAGCGGGTCGGGACCCGTCAGCCACGACGAGCTGATGATCTCGATCGACTCGTCCTCGATGATCTCCGAACCGTCCTGCGCCGCGGTGGCCACCGCCTGGCCGTCCGTGAAGACCACGCTTCCGTCGACCGGTTCGAGCGCGAGACGCGCCTTGAGCTCGGTGACCTGGGCCTCGAGCTTGGCGGTGTCGACCGTCGTGACGGGTTCCTCGTCGGAGCCCCCGAAGACGTGCTTCCAGAGCTGGACCGGGCTCAACGAGAACGACGTCAGCTCGTCGGCCGTCGCCTGCGCGTCGAACGCGAGCCCCGCGGCTGCCGGGTCGAGCGTCGTCGTCGAGGCCCCCGCCTGCAGCGTGATCGGCTCGGCGGCACGCGGACCCAGGCCCTTCTCGAGAGCGGCTGCGGCGGCCTTCGTGTCGAGGCCGCCCACGGACACCCCGGCGACCACGGTCTTAGGCGGGACCTTGTCGGAGTAGAACCACTGGGCCCCGGTGTAGAGACCGCCGAGCACGACGACCCCGATCCCTGCCCACAGCGCCACCTTGGGCAGCCGGCTGGGTGCCTTGTCGCCCGAGATCCCGTCGAGCGGCGACCCGCCGTCCGACGGGCCGGCGGGCGCCTCGGCGGGCGTGCCGTCAGGCGTCTCACCGGCCGTGCCGACCGGCGTGAACGCCGACGCGATCGAGGGTCGGGCGGGCGCGGCGGCCGTCTCCTGGGCGGTGGCGGTCGACGTTCCCGACGTCGCGGCGCTCGTCCACGCGGACGTCGCCGGCGCGAACGGGGAGGAGGTGCGAGGAGTCGGTTCGGCCGAGGTGGGGTGGTGGTCGGCCGGCGCGGCCACGGGCGGCAGGACCTGCGTGGACCGGGCGTCCGCGCTCGGCGGCGTCGCCGGCACGACCGGGGTGGCGGGCGTCGTCGGCACGGCCCCGGCGGCGGGCGTCGCCGGCACGACCGGGGTGGCGGGCGTCGCCGGCACGACCGGGGTGGCGGGCGTCGCCGGCGGCGTCGAGGCGCTCGACGACGGGGCTGCCGAGGGCTCGGTGGCCGCGGACCGTGCGTCCGGTGCGTCGGGAGCGGGTGTCGCCTGCGCGGCGGCCTGGGGGGTCGCCGCGACGGCGGGAGCGGCGGGAGCTGCGGCCGGTTCCTCGAAGGCGAACACACGGGGCGAGTACGGCTCGTCGTCGTCGTCGTCGAAGCTGGGCAGGCGAGGCTCCGCGGCGGGGGCCGCCGAGGGCGGGTCGGCCGGGGTGGGCGTCTCCGGCGCGCTCGACGCGCCGGGCGCCGTCGGAGCGGCCGAGGGCTCGGGCGTCTCCTCCGGGCTCGACGCGGGAGTCACGGCAGCAGGCGTCGTCTCGGTGGCGGCTGGCAGCACGGACTCCTGCGACTCCCCTGGTGCGGAGGTCTCGGAAGGCGCGCCCGCGGTCGGCTGCTCCGGGGTCGACACCTCGTCGGTCGTGCTCGGTTCGTGCGCGTTCTCACGCTCGGTCGGGTGGCCCATCGACTGTCTCCGTGACGGTTCTGGTGCGCGGCGAAGGCCGCGACGAAGGAGGGGTGGTGCGGACTGCCCGCGGGGGGCAATTCTATGCGTCCGTACCGATCTGTCCGGTCGGTGTCCGGCGTGAAGATCCGGTGACGATCTGCGGCGCCGGAGCGCTCGCGACGCCGGACCGCAGCGGCTGCTCGCTGAACCACGACCACGGCAGGAAGGCCACGATCGCGATGACGGCCATCCCGCCGTAGACCCAGACGAGACCGACCGTCTGGTTCGGCACCAGCAGGTCTCCGCCCGGCCCCTTGGAGGCCAGGACCTGCACCGCCACGACCCAGCCGACCGCGTAGCCGATCACACCGGCCCAGCCCGTCCAGGCCCGCGCGAGGACTCCCCCGGCGAGCACTGCGAGCAGCGCGACGACGATCCCGACAGGAAGCAGGTGGTCCGTGACCACCACGCGGTGCATCACGGTTCCGACGGCGCCCACCACGAGGCCGAGCAGCACGCACAGCAGCGCGCGCCCGAGCATGCGAGGTCCGGTCTTCTTCACTGTGTCCACGGTACTGGTCCTGTCTGGTCATTTCCCGCAGAACTGCGGGGAGGTCCCGCAGACTCCGGGGCCACGGTGTAGAACTCGCGTGAAGGAAGGGCGGCGAGGACGTCGTTGCTCAACGCGTACCACCCGAGCACGCCCCCTGGCGTCTCGGACGAGCCCACGCCCCGCCCCGCGCCGGTGGGCACGGTCCCGACGTGCTGGACCTGCGTCGCGTGCGCCCGCAGGGCGCCCGTCACGGCGTCGAGCACGGGCACCACCTCGACGACCACGACCTCGTCGAGACCGTCCTTCGCGACCGGCGGCAGCTCTTCCTGCGGGTCCGGCAGGGTGAGCTCGGGGTGCTCGGCGAGCAGCGCCTGCACGCCCTCCAGCGCCGCCAGCTCACGCCGCGCGGCGCGTGCCGTGCCCGCGGGCACGACCGACTCCCACAGCCGAGGCTCCCCCTCGACACCGCCCTCGGGTACCCGAGGGTCGAGGGGAGCGACGTCGTCGGACCCGAGGCCCTGCTCGGCGCGCGCGGCGAGCTCGATCGCCCGCACCGTGATCTCGTGCGCCCGGACATGGTCCGGGTGCCCGTACCCGCCGGACGGCTCGTAGGTCACGACCACGCGAGGACGCCGCTCGCGCAGCACGCGCGCGAGCCGGTCCGCCGCCTCGTCGAGCGGGGCCGCGACCAGCGCACCGGCAGGAAGGTCCGCCTGGGCGGCCGCCCGCGCGATCCCGGGCGCGGCCCACGCCATGCCCGAGTCGCGGTACGCGACCGTCGTACCGTGTCCCGCGGCCCCCTCGGGCGCGCTCGTCGGGACCTGGTCGAGGAACACGTGGTCCCGGACCCCCAGGCTCGCCAGTGCCGCGGCGAGCTCACCCTCGCGGTGCGCCGCCAGCGCGGGGCCGTCCCCTTCGAGGTGCGCCAGCTCCGCACCGATGACCTCGCCCTGCTCGCCGCGCGTGCAGGTCACGACCGTCACGGGCTCCCCCGCCGCGGCCCAGGTCGCGAGCAGCGCACCGGTCGCGAGGGTCTCGTCGTCGGGGTGCGCGTGCACGGCGAGCAACCCACCACGGGGCCGGACCGGCTCGTACCTCATGCGTCCTCCACAGGAAGCGGCCTCCACGAGGAAGCGGACAGTGCGGAGCCCGCACCGCCGGTCACGAGGACCGGCGGCACGGGCTGCGTACGGGATGGTGCGGGTCGTCCTGACGAGGTCAGGACTTCTTCGCGCGGGAGAACGCGCGGGCGCGCTCGGTCTGGTCGAGGATGACCTTGCGGATGCGCACGACCTCGGGGGTGACCTCGACGCACTCGTCCTCGCGGGCGAACTCGAGGGACTCCTCGAGCGTCAGGTGCTTCGGGGGCGTCAGGTTCTCGAAGGTGTCGGAAGAGGCTGCACGCATGTTCGTGAGCTTCTTCTCCTTCGTGATGTTGACGTCCATGTCCTCGTTGCGCGAGTTCTCGCCGACGATCATGCCCTCGTAGACCTCCTGCGTGGGGTCGACGAAGAAGGAGCCGCGCTCCTGCAGGTTGATCATCGCGAACGGCGTCACGACACCGGCACGGTCCGCGACGAGCGAACCGTTGACGCGGGTCTCGATGGGGCCGGCCCACGGCTCGTAGCCCTCGGCGATGGACGACGCGATGCCCGTGCCGCGCGTGTCCGTGAGGAAGCGGGTGCGGAAGCCGATGAGGCCGCGCGCGGGGACGACGAACTCCATGCGGACCCAGCCCGTGCCGTGGTTCGACATGGTCTCCATGCGGCCCTTGCGCTGCGCGAGGAGCTGGGTGACGTTGCCCAGGTACTCCTCGGGCACGTCGATCGTCATGCGCTCCATGGGCTCGTGACGCTTGCCGTCGACCTGCTTGGTGACGACCTGCGGCTTGCCCACGGTCAGCTCGAAGCCCTCGCGACGCATCTGCTCGACGAGGATGGCCAGCGCGAGCTCACCACGGCCCTGGACCTCCCAGGCGTCGGGGCGCTCGGTCGGCAGGACGCGCAGCGACACGTTGCCGATGAGCTCCTTGTCGAGACGGTCCTTGACCTGGCGGGCCGTGACCTTGTGGCCCTTGCCGCCCTTGCCGGCGAGCGGCGAGGTGTTGATACCGATCGTCATCGAGATCGCCGGGTCGTCGACCGTGATGAGCGGCAGCGGACGCGGGTCGTCGGGGTCCGTGAGGGTCTCACCGATGGTGATGTCCTCGATGCCGGCGACCGCGACGATCTCGCCCGGGCCCGCCGAGTCGGTGGGCACACGGGTGAGTGCCTTGGTCTCGAGCAGCTCGGTGATCTTGACGTTCTGCATCGTGCCGTCGGCACGGGCCCACGCGACCGTCTGGCCCTTGTGGATGGTGCCGTTGAAGATGCGCAGCAGCGCGAGGCGGCCGAGGAACGGCGACGCGTCGAGGTTGGTCACGTGAGCCTGGAGCGGCGCGCCCTCCTCGTACGTCGGCGCGGGGATCTTCTCGAGGATGACCTTGAACAGGGGCTCGAGGTTCTCGCTGTCGGGGACCGAGCCGTCGGCGGGCTGCTCGGTCGAGGCACGCCCGACCTTGGCCGCGGCGTAGACGACGGGCATGTCGAGGATCGCGTCGAGGTCGAGGTCGGGGACCTCGTCGGCGAGGTCGCTCGCGAGTCCGAGCAGCAGGTCGGTCGCCTCGGCGACGACCTCCTCGATGCGCGAGTCGGGGCGGTCGGTCTTGTTGACCACGAGGATCACGGGCAGCTTGGCGACGAGCGCCTTGCGCAGCACGAAGCGCGTCTGGGGCAGCGGGCCCTCCGACGCGTCGACCAGGAGCACGACACCGTCGACCATGGACAGGCCGCGCTCGACCTCGCCACCGAAGTCGGCGTGGCCCGGGGTGTCGATCACGTTGATCGTGATGCCGTCGGGCTGACCGGCGGCGATCGCTGCGGGGCCGGCGTAGTGCACGGCGGTGTTCTTCGCGAGGATCGTGATGCCCTTCTCGCGCTCCAGGTCACCGGAGTCCATGGCCCGCTCGTCGACGTGCGCGTGAGCGCCGAAGGCGCCGGACTGGTGCAGCATCGCGTCGACGAGGGTCGTCTTGCCGTGGTCGACGTGGGCGACGATCGCCACGTTGCGCAGGTCAGAGCGCACAGACATACAGAACTCATTTCGGGAGAGGAGCGAGCGACGGAGGATTCCGCCCGAGTTGGTGGCCGGCGGACGGGCGCCGCCCGCGCAGAGCACGCGCGCGCCGTCGTCCGGGCACGGCTATCTTACCGGGTGGTTGCCAGTGCGTGGAGAGGGTGCTCCGTCACACCCGGCTCTCGCCCCCACGAACGCGAGATGCCCGACGACGGCGCGTGCCGTCGTCGGGCATCTCACCCGTGCTGTGCGCAGGTCAGGGCTGCTGCGGGATGCGGTCGCCCTCGATGTTCTCGCGGCGGTCCACCTGCGAGCGCAGAAGAGCGTCGACCTCGTTCGACTCGTCCTGGGCGATGTCCTTCGCCTCGTTGACGAGCAGGAGGTCGCGAGCCTCGCGGCGCACGCGCTGCTGCTCCGGGTCCGGGACCGGCACCGCGGCGAGCAGACGACGCGTGTAGTCGTCCCGCGGGGAGTTGACGACCTGGGCCGTGTCCCCGACCTCGACCAGCTTGCCGTGGTGCATCACCGCGATCCGGTCGGACAGGATCTCGACGACCGCGAGGTCGTGCGAGATGAACAGGCACGCGAAGCCGTGCTCACGCTGCAGGTCCTGGAACAGGTCGAGGACCTTGGCCTGGACCGACACGTCGAGCGCCGACGTGGGCTCGTCCGCGACCAGCAGCTTGGGCTCGAGCGAGAGCGCCCGGGCGATGCCCACACGCTGACGCTGACCACCCGAGAGCTCGTGCGGGTAGCGGTTGCGCATGGCACGCGGCAGCTCGACCTGGTCGAGCAGGCGCTCGACCTCGGTGCTCAGCGCCTTGCCCTTGATGCCCTTGTGGAGCATGAGGGGCTCCCCGATGGACTCACCGATCGGCAGGCGCGGGTTCAGCGACGATCCCGGGTCCTGGAAGACGATCCCGACCTGGTTGCGCAGCGGGCGCAGGTCCTTCGAGCGCGCGCCGACCATGTTCTGGCCGACGATCGTCAGCTCGCCACCCGTGACGGGCAGGAGGCCCACCACGGCACGGCCGATCGTCGTCTTCCCCGAGCCGGACTCGCCCACGAGCCCGACGACCTCGCCCTGACGGATCGTCAGGTTGACCTCGTCGACCGCGCGGAAGCCCGGCGCCCGGCCACGGCCGGGGTACTCGATGACCATGTCCTTGGCCTCGAGCACGACCGGACGCTCGTCGGCGACGGCCTGCGCGGGCTCGACGACCTCGGCACGCGCGGTGCCCAGGTGCGGGACCGCGTCCAGCAGGCGCTGCGTGTAGGGGTGCTGGGGCGCGGAGAAGATCTGCGCCGCCGTCCCCTCCTCCACGACCAGGCCGTTCTTCATGACGAGGATGCGGTCCGCCATGTCGGCGACGACACCCATGTCGTGGGTGATGAGGATGATGCCCGAGTCGATGCGGTGACGCAGGTCGCGCATGAGCTTGAGGATCTCGGCCTGGACCGTCACGTCGAGGGCCGTGGTCGGCTCGTCGGCGATGAGCAGGCGCGGGTCGCACGCCAGCGCCTGCGCGATCATCGCGCGCTGGCGCTGACCGCCCGAGAGCTGGTGCGGGTAGGAGTCGAACCGGCGCTCCGGCTCGGGGATCTCCACGAGCGTGAGCAGCTCGATCGCGCGCTTCTTGGCGTCCTTGGGACCCATGTCGAAGTGCGTGCGGAGCGTCTCGACGATCTGGAACCCGACGGTGTACACCGGGTTGAGCGCCGTCATGGGCTCCTGGAAGATCACCGAGATCTCCTTGCCACGGATGTGGCGGAGTTTGCTCGTGGACATCCCGATGAGCTCACGGTCGCCGAGCTTCGCGCTGCCGGTCGCCCGGCCGTTCGGCGGGAGCAGACCGATGAGCGACATCGACGACTGCGTCTTGCCCGAGCCGGACTCGCCCACGATCGCGAGCACCTCGCCCGGGTGCACGTCGTAGCTGACGCCGGACGCGGCGGGGAACCACTCGCCGTCGACGTAGAAGTCGACGCCGAGGTCACGGACGGTCAGCACGGGTTCGCCGGTGGGCGCCGGGGCCGCCTGGGGTGCTGTCTCGATTGCCACAGGTATCAGGATCCTTCCTGTATGCGACGGACGTCGGCGCTGGTCAGCGCTCCGGTCGATGTCTGCATCTCTGGGAGTATGGGCCCATGGGACCCACACACGTTTTCAGGTCGACGTACGGCCGGATACTGACCGGTGCCGCAGCGCTGGTCGCGCTCGTCACCCTGGTCAGCCTCGCGACGTCGGGGGGCGTCGAAGAAGTACTGCGCTACGGCGCGTGGCCGCTGCTCGCGGTGCTGGTCGTCTGGGCGCTCTTCTGGAACCCCGAGGTCCAGGTGAGCGACGGAGAGATCGTGCTGCGCAACGTGCTGCGCACGGTGCACGTCCCGTGGCCCACCTTCCGCAGCGTGGACTCGCACCTGGCGCTCAAGGTCACGACGACGACCGGCACGTTCACGGCGTGGGCCGCACCCGCCAGCAGCGGCTCCGCGGCGAGGCTGCGCAACCCCCGCACGGTGGACCCCGCCAAGGGCATGGTCGGTGACCGGCTGGTCAGCGGCGCCAACGCCGACGCGGCAGCCCTCGTGATCGGGGAACGCTACGAGGCGCTGCGCTCGGCCGGTCACCTGGACGGCGACGACCACGGGCTCACGCCTCGCACGTCGTGGCACCTCGCGACCGTCGCCGGTCTCGTGGTGCTCACGGCCCTCGGGGTGCTCGCGCCGCAGCTCGGCTGAGCACGCCACCGGTACCGACGACGCTCCGAGGAGGTTCGTCGGTACCGGTGACGTGGGGCCGGTCATGTCAGTTCCCGCCACCCAGGCCGACGTGGCCGCCCTGGGCCTGCAGCGGGATCGTCGTCTCGCGCGAGGCACCGGCGGCGCGGTCCATCTTCTTCTGCGACGGGATCCGCTTCTGACGCGGGTCGAACGCGTCGCGCAGGCCGTCACCGATGAAGTTGATGCACAGTGCGATCACCACGATGAACAGGCCGGGCCACCAGAACAACCAGGGGCGCGTCGCGAACGACGACTGGTACTGGTTGATCAGCTGACCGAGCGAGATGTCGGGCGACTGGATGCCGAAGCCCAGGTAGCTCAGTGCGGTCTCGAGCAGGATCGCCGAGCTCATGAGCAGGGTCGTGGCGACGATGATGACGCCGATCGCGTTCGGCAGGATGTGCTTGAAGATGATCCGGGTGTTCGAGGCGCCGGCGACGCGGGCCGCGTCGACGAACTCCCGCTCACGCAGGCTCAGGAACTCACCGCGCACCAGACGGGCCAGGCTCGGCCAGAGGATCAGGCCGAGCGCTGCACCGAAGACGGCCGCGCTCAGCGAGCCGGCCATCTTGCCGATGACGGCACCGATGACGATGGTCGGGACCGTGATGACGAGGTCCGTGAAGCGCATGAGCATGCCGTCCGTACGACCACGGAAGAAGCCCGACAGCGAGCCGATCAGGACACCCAGCACGCAGGCGATGCCACCGATCGTGAACATGACCCCGAGCGAGGTCTGGGTGCCCTTCATGACGTAGAAGAACATGTCGTGCCCGTTCTCGTCCTGACCGAACGGGTGCTGGCCGATGGCGAAGCCGGACCCGCCGAGCCAGGTGGGCATGCTCAACGTGGGAGCGCCTCCCGGGTTGATGACCTTGCCCGACCCGCCGCCCTGCGGCCACCAGCCCGGGACCGGGCCGAAGCCCACCGAGGTGAACGCGAGCAGCACCACGAAGATCAGGACGGCGAGCCCGACCATGGCGCCCTTGTGCCGGAAGAACCGGCTGCGGACGATCTGCCCCTGGGACAGACCTTCGACGTCCTTCAGCTCGATCGCGTTCTCGATGGTGACCGAGTCGTCGCCGTTCTGGGGGTTCTGAGGGGTACTCATGCGTTCACCCGAATTCGTGGGTCGAGGGCAGCGTAGATCAGGTCCGCCACGATGTTGGCGATGATCGCGAGCGCAGCGGTGATCAGGAGGTAGGCCATGACCGGCTCGATCTCAGCTTCCTGGAGGGAGTTGAGGAAGAGCGCACCCATGCCCGGCCGGTTGAAGATCCGCTCCGTGACGACCGCACCACCGATGAGCGTGATGACGTCGATCGGGACGATCGTCGCGAGCGGGATCAACGAGTTGCGGAAGCCGTGACGCATGATGACGGTGCGCTCGCTCAGCCCCTTGGCCCGGGCCGTACGGATGTAGTCCTGGCTCATGACCTCGAGCATGCTCGATCGCGAGTAGCGCGTGTAGCCCGCGAAGGCGACCAGGATCAGCGTCAGGGTCGGCAGCAGCAGGTGCGTGTACTGGTCGAGGACCTGCACCCAGTAGTTGCCCCCGAGGTTCGGGGTCCGGTCGCCGAACGTCGCGATGGGACGGCCGTTGATCGCGTTCGAGTTCATGTACGCGGGCCAGACCTGCATGACGCGGTCGATGTAGATCATGGCCGCGACGACGAACGCCGTGATCCCACCGGTCCTCGCGGAGACACCCCAGTCGGGTCCGCGGAACAGGAAGCCGACCAGGACGCCCACACCGATCGCGACCAGCGCGAGGCCGAACATCATGAGGTGCGACGGGACCACCGAGTTGAAGAAGCCCTGGAGCGGGTAGTACAGGGCGACGCCGATGGCCACGGTCGCGAGGGCCGTGTAGAGCGCGCGGCGGTTGCGCAGACCCGCGGAGACGGCCGTCAGCGCGAACGCGAAGCCCACCCCGGTGATCGCGATGAGCACGGGGCCCAGCTGCGGCCTGGCCCACCAGTCGGTGAGCTGGACGTAGAGCATGACGCCCAGCGTCGCCGCGAAGGCCAGACCGAAGGTCTGCAGCCTGCGCGTGACCGATCCGCCGATCGCGAGCACCCACAGCAGGCCCATGAGCGCCGCGATGCCGACGAGGACCGGGATCGAGAGGGTGGGGTCCGCGAGGAAGTCGTTGAACCCGATGGCCCCCCACTGCTTGAGGAGGACGGCGACCCAGAACGAGGGCAGCGAGTAGAGCAGGAAGGACAGGAAGATGATCAGGTAGTCGAACGTCGCGTACTGGCGCAGCGCGCTGACGATACCGACCGACACACCGAGGATCAGCGACAGGACCGTGGCGGCCGTCACGAGCTGCAGGGTCGAGCCGATGGCGTGCGACACGAGCGTGCCGACGTCCTGCCCCGAGCGCCAGGCGACGCCGAAGTCTCCCTGGAAGGCGTGGCCGAGCCACTGGAAGAAGCGCACCACGACGTTGGTGTCGAGGTTGAGCATCGCCTCACGTGCGGCGATCTTGGCGGCCTTGTCCGCTCCGCGGTACTCCTGGAGGTCGGCCAAGGGGTCGATCGCGAGATCGACCAGGAGGTACATCATGAAGATCGCCACGAACAGTGTGGCTATGCCGGCCAGAAGGCGGCGCGTAATGAACGTCAACACGTTGGGATAAACCTCGCAGACGACTGAGGACTCGCGATCAGCGAGTCATTCTATTCCGCGGCCTGGCAGCTGATGCACGGCGGATACTGCTGGCCGGCCTGTGCAGGCACGCGCGAGGGCGCCGGATGGGTGCTTCCGGCGCCCTCTCGTCGTCTCCGACCGAGGAGATCTTACGCGCTCGCGGGGAGGGGTTCACACCCTCCCCGCGAGCGTCTCGTCTCACCTGACGGAGTCGGTACTACTTGCTGGCCTCGGCGCTGCCGGTCTTCCAGTCCCAGAACCCGTAGAAGATGCCCGGGGCGATCGTGAGCGGGTTGACGCCCGAGATCTTGGACTCGTTCCAGGCGGTGACGCCCGGGAACTGGAAGATGGTCACGCCGAACGCGTCGTCGACGAGGTGCTTCTCGACCTCACCGAGGATGCGGGTCTGCTCGGCCGGGTCGGTCTCGGGCTGCAGCTGGTCGAACAGCGCGTCGACCTCGGGGTTCGAGTACCCGTAGTGGTTGTTCGTCGCGCCGGTGCGGTAGTTCGCGTCCGACTCGGTCACTGCGGTCGAGGTCGACTGCCAGCCGAAGAGCGCCGCGTCGTAGAACGACTTCGCGCTGCTCAGGTCCGTGCCCCAGTCGGTCTGGACCTGGTACGGCGCGACCGTGAAGCCCGCGAGGGCGGCCGACTCGGTGATGAGCTGCGCCTGGTTGACACGACGCGTGTTGTTGGGGTCGAACAGCAGGCGGACGGAGACGGGCGAGGTGACGCCGGCCTCGGCCAGGAGCGCCTTGGCGCCCTCGATGTCGACCTCGTCGTACTGGGACTGGCCGTTCGCCGCGACGATCTCGTCGTAGGCGGGCGAGCCGGGGACCGTGGTGTACGAGTTGCGGATCTCGGCGTCCGGGTTCAGCGGCTTGATCAGGTTGTCGATGATCTGCTGACGCGGGACCGTCTTGAGGAACGCCTGGCGGACCTTCTTGGCCTTCTCGGCGTCGCCACCGTAGGTGTTCGGGTCGAAGGGCCCACCGTTGGAGAACTGCAGGTCGACGTGCTCGTACGTGCCCTCGGTCGCGGACTCGACCTGGACGCCGTCGAGCGCGCTGACTGCCGAGAGGATGTCGGCCGTGGACTGCGGGTTGATGAGGTCGACCTCACCGTTCTGCAGTGCCTGGACCTGGCCCATCGGGTCGCCGTTGTAGCGGATGGTGACCTGGTCGATGCCGGCCTTGTGCTCGCCCTTGTACTTCTCGTTGGCCTTCAGCGTGACGTACTGGTCCTTGACGAAGTCCGTCATGACGTACGCGCCGCTCGAGAGGTAGAGGTTCGCGTCGTCCGGGAGCTCGGCGTAGTTGAAGTCCTTGTTCCAGACGTTCGCGATCTTCTGCAGGCTCGCGATGTCGCCGTCCTGGATGGCCTTGACGACGGCGTCGCTCGCCTCGGTCGCGTCCTCGATGCCGAGCGCACGCTGCCCGACGACGTGCGCCGGGAGGTTCGGGGCGATCGCGGTCTCCCAGTCGGCGAAGGGCTTGGAGTACGTGAACGTGATCGAGTTGTCCTCGATGACGGGCACGTCGGTGACGAGCGAGATGCCCGGGGACGCGGCGTCGAAGTAGACACCTGCGTCGACCTCGGCCTGGTTGGTGACCTCGCCGGTCTCCTCGTCGTACGTCGGCTCGACGTTGTTGTACTTACCCGTCTGGGCAACCCACTCGAGGAGGAGGTCGGCAGGGCCGGCCGGGACGTCGTCGGACCAGCCGGCGGTGTCCGCGTAGGTGTACTTGATCGTCAGCGGGTCGTCGGAGACCTTCTCGTAGGTGCCGTACGACTCGTCCTGAACCAGGTTCAGGTCCTCGTCGTAGTAGTTGAAGCCGGCACGCATGAGGTAGAGCACGACGTTGTTCGCCGTGGCGTTACCGGTCATGGAGTTGCCGTTGTACGAGTAGAACGGCTGGTTCCACGCGATGTTGACGCTCTCGCTGTCGTTGATGCCTGCGCCGTCGTCGCTGTTGCCGTCGCCGGACCCACCGGCGCACGCGGAGAGCGCCAGGGCGCTCACCGCCACGGCTGCGACAGCCGCAGACTTCCGTGAGATCTTCAATGTTCCTCCTCAAGGGGATGGCGGGTTCCCCGTCGACGCGCCCCGCAGCAGCACTGCGCGCGGAGCTCGGCGACACTCGCGGGAGACCCACCATTGGTTTGGGGCAACGGTACCGACCAAGATGGGTGACTTCACCCGGTTGCCCCTTTCGAGCGGCCGATCGTTACCGAGTTGATACTGGCCGGTACGGTGCTGTTTCCCGTTCGATACCCGGAGAAACCGGTACGTAACGGACCGGAAACACAGGACGGGCGCCGTCCGCATCTCACGATGCGGCGGCGCCCGTCCCATAACCGGCGAATGTGGCAGACCTCATAGCGGCCCGCCGCGGGTCAGACGTTGAAGCGGAACTCCACCACGTCACCGTCGACCATGACGTAGTCCTTGCCCTCGATCCGGGCCTTGCCGGCCGCCCGGGCCGCGGCCACGGAGCCCGTCTCGACGAGGTCGTCGAACGAGATGACCTCGGCCTTGATGAAGCCGCGCTCGAAGTCGGTGTGGATGACCCCGGCCGCCTGCGGCGCGGTCCACCCCTTGCGGATCGTCCAGGCGCGCGACTCCTTGGGCCCGGCCGTGAGATAGGTCTGCAGACCGAGCGTGTCGAAGCCGACGCGCGCGAGCTGGTCGAGGCCCGACTCCTCCTGGCCCGTCTCGGCGAGCATCTCGGCCGCCTCCTCGGGCTCGAGCTCGGAGAGCTCGGACTCGAACTTGGCGTCGAGGAAGATGGCCTGCGCCGGCGCGACGAGCGCGCGCAGCTCGGCCTTGCGGTCCTCGTCCACGAGCCCCGCGTCGTCGGTGTTGAAGACGTAGATGAACGGCTTGGCCGTCATGAGCTGCAGGCTCGCGATCTCGGCCAGGTCCAGCCCGGCGGCCTTCGCGCCCTGGAACAGGGTGATCCCCTGCTCGAGCAGCGACTGGGCCTTCTGGGCCGCGGCGACCAGGACCGGGTCGCCCTTCTTGATCTTGACCTCCTTCTCGAGGCGCGGCAGCGCCTTCTCGAGGGTCTGGAGGTCCGCGAGGATCAGCTCGGTGCTGATGGTCTCGATGTCGTCCGCCGAGTCCGTCGACCCCTCGACGCGGATCACGTCGGGGTCGTCGAACGCGCGGGTCACCTGGCAGATCGCGTCCGCCTCACGGATGTTCGCGAGGAACTTGTTGCCGAGACCCTCGCCCTCGCTCGCTCCCTTGACGATGCCCGCGATGTCCACGAAGGACACGGTCGCGGGCAGGATGCGCTCGCTGCCGAAGATCTCCGCGAGCTTGTTCAGCCGCGGGTCCGGGAGGGACACCACGCCGACGTTCGGCTCGATCGTCGCGAACGGGTAGTTCGCCGCGAGGACCTGGTTGCGCGTCAGGGCGTTGAAGAGGGTGGACTTGCCGACGTTGGGCAGGCCGACGATGCCGATTGTTAGAGCCACGGGGCCTGAGTCTACGGGAGCGACCGCGGGCGGCGCTCGCGCCGGCTCCCCGCACGGCGACGGCCCGACGACGGCGCTCGCCCCGGGTGCGCAGGTGCGCTGCCGCACGGTCACCCCCAGGGCGAGCGGCGTCGTCGGGCCGCTCGCGTACGCGCCTACTTGTAGCTCATGACCTGCTGGAGAAGCTCCGGGCCCCGCTGGTCGACCAGGCGGCCGCCCCAGCGCATGCCCACCACGAGGAAGACGACCCCGAGGCCGACGCCCACGACGAGCGTGAGCCAGCCCCAGACCGCCGCCCCCGTCAGGACGTTCGTGAGCGCGAGCCCCGCGGCCGGCAGGCACAGGGCCGTGAGGACGAGCATCGTGACCATCTGCGCGAAGAGCGTCGCCATCGCGGCGCCCTGCGGCGACTTGAAGGGGCTGTCCCCCGGCTTGGGCACCGGGTAGAGCAGCCGCGCCGAGACCACGCTCGACACGCCCAGGCCCGCCCCCAGCACACCCAGGCTCAGGCCGATCGTTGCGACCAGGAGGTCCCACCTGCCCGTGAACGCGACCGAGGCGATCGCGAAGATCGTCACGACCGGCACGCCGAGCACCGCAGCGGCGACCACCCGGCCCGCACGGTCCGCGAAGCCGCTCACGCCCGAGGACACCTGGGTCCAGAACGCCGTGTGGTCGTACGCGACGTCGGCCGAGATCGCGAACCCGAACGTGAAGGCCGTGACCGGCCCCAGCACGAGCATGAGCTCCTGGAACCCGTCCCCGCCGTCGATCCCCATGCTCGACCCCACGAACCACAGCAGGACGGGGAGCAGCGGCACGACCGCGATGGACCCCGAGTAGCGCGGGTCGCGGAACCAGTACGTCAGGCAGCGCGCCGCCACGGCGCCCACGGGCGTCGCCGGGAACCGGTCGAACCAGCCGAGCCCCTTGGACTTGCCTGCCGAGGCACCACCGTGCGGGGCGACCAGGGCCTTGGCGAGCGCGCGGTCCCACACGACCCACGCCGCGACCAGGACGAGCACCGCGATGGCGAGCCGCGCGAGCGCGAGGCCCCAGGCGCCGTCGGACACCGCGGACGCGAGCGCCCACGGCGCCCCGAACGGCGTCCACCCCAGGACGTCCGCGATGACCGGCAGGACCTCCTGGCCGCGCGCGATCGCCGACGTCGCCCAGCCGATGATCGGCCCCGCGAGCATGAGCGGCACGAACGCCGCGATCGACAGGACCTCGCGGTAGCGCCGCGAGTCGAGCAGCGGGGCGAGCGCGGTCGTCGTGGCACGGGACCCGACGACGCACAGCGCGACCGCGAGCAGACCCCCCACGAGCGCGGCGAGCGCCGCGAGCGGCGTCCGCCACCATGCGAGCGTCGTGCCGACCGAGGCGACGAGCGTCACGATCCCCGGGATGCCCACGAGACCCGCGACCGCGAGGCCCGCGAGGAGCTGGCGCTGGGGCACCGCGAACGTCACGAACCGCTGCGGGTCGAGCGTCGCGTCCACCCCGAACGCGAAGAGCGGCACGATCCACCACGCGAGCACCACGACGGCGCCCACGATCGTGACGATCTGGCCCGCGACCTCCGGGGCCGTGGTGCCGAGGACCGCGAGGCCGATCAGGGCCATCGAGATGACGCCCAGCCCGTAGAGGATGCCGAGGACCAGCCCGACCGTCTGCCACACGCTCTTCTTGAGCGTGTTGCGCAGGAGGGTGAGCTTGAGCCTTACGAGGTGCGCAACCACGACAGCCCCTCCGTGGTCTGACGCCCGCCGACCAGGTCGACGAAGCGGTCCTCGAGGCTCTGGCCCGCACGGACCTCGTCCACGGTGCCCGCCGCCAGCACGTGCCCGCCCGCGATGACCGCGACGTGGTCGCACATGCGCTGGACCAGGTCCATGACGTGCGAGGACACGATCACGGTGCCGCCGCTCGCGACGTAGCCGTTGAGGATCTCGCGGATGTTGGCCGCGGAGACCGGGTCGACGGCCTCGAACGGCTCGTCGAGCACGAGCAGGTTCGGGGCGTGGATCAGCGCCGAGGCCAGCGCGATCTTCTTGGTCATGCCCGCCGAGTAGTCGACCACGAACGTGTTCGCGTCGGCCGCCAGGCCCAGGGCCTCGAGCAGGTCCGCGGTGCGCTCGGCGACCGTCTCGCGGTCCATGCCGCGCAGCAGACCCGCGTAGGTGATGAGCTGGGCGCCCGTGAGGCGGTCGAAGAGCCGCACCCCGTCCGGGAGGATGCCGAGCATGCGCTTGCCCTCGAGCGGGTTGGCCCACAGGTCCAGACCGTGCACGTGGACCGAGCCGAAGTCCGGGCGGAGCAGTCCCGTGGACATCGACAGCGCGGTCGTCTTGCCCGCGCCGTTGGGGCCGACGAGCCCGTAGAACGAACCCGCCGGGACGTCGAGGTCGATGCCCGCCACGGCGATCTTCTCGCCGAACCTCTTCCACAACCCGCGCACCGACAGAGCGGGGGCGGTGCCCGCCGCGTGCGTCGTGGCCGGCGGCGTGGCGGGCGCGAGCACGGGCGCCGCGCCCTGCGGGCCGGGCGCCACCGGCGCTACCGGGGCTGCGGTGGCTGCCGGGGTCGCGGGGGCTGCGGGGGCGAAGTCGTCGAGGGGTGGGAGCTGGTCGCGGGGCTCAGGTTCGTGGGCCATACGGACAAACCTAGTGGAGCCGGACCGTGTCCCCCCAGGAGATATGTCACGTCTTTCCAGGTGGGAGGCGGATTCACCCGGCCGAGGGCCCGCGTGCGGACCGGCGACGCGCCCGACGGCGCAGCTCCCCCTCGCCTGTGGGTGCCACCTGGCAGAGTGCGGGCATGGACAACGCCCTGCCGTGGCTCATGCTCGTCGTCGGACTCCTCGTGGGAGCTCTCCTGGGCTGGCTCGCGCGCCGCACCTCCCCCGACTCGGGACGCGCCGAGATCGGTCGGCTCACCGGGCTCCTGACCCAGGCCCAGCAGGAGGCCGCGCGCGGCGCGGGTCTGGCCGAGCGGCTCGCGGCCGAGCGCGAGGGGTTCGAGCGCCAGCTCCGTACCGAGCGCGAGGCGTTCGGCCGCCAGCTCACGAGCACCGAACGCTCCGCGGACGAGCGCTTCGACATCGAGCGCGCCAACCACGAACGAGCCATCGAGGAGCTGCGCGCGGGCTCCGAGAAGCGGCTCGCCGAGATCCGCGGCGACCAGGCGCGGCTCGAGGCCCAGTTCGAGGCCCTGGCCCGCAAGGCGCTCGCGAGCAGCTCCGAGCAGTTCCTCACGCAGGCCGAGGAACGCTTCAAGCGCAGCCAGCAGGTCGGAGAAGCGGAGCTCGCCAAGCGCGAGCAGGCCGTGCAGCAGCTCGTCGAGCCCCTCAGCAAGGCCCTCGACCAGGTCAAGGCCGAGGTCTCGGCCGCCGAGCAGGCCCGCCGCGAGGCCCACGGCACGCTCGCCGAGCAGGTCCGCGGCATGCGTCACGACTCCGAGGCCCTGCGTGCTGAGACCTCTCAGCTCGTGACCGCGCTGCGCTCGTCACAGGTGCGCGGTGCGTGGGGCGAGCTCCAGCTCCGCCGCGTCGTCGAGGCCGCGGGCATGATCCCGCACGTCGACTTCGTGGAGCAGGACCAGGTCAGGACCGACGACGGCGCGCTGCGCCCCGACATGGTCATCAAGCTCGCGGGCGGCAAGAACGTCGTGGTCGACGCCAAGGTCGCCTTCCTCGGCTACCTCGACGCCCAGCAGACCACCGACGCCCGCGTCCGGGCGGAGCGGCTCGCCGCGCACGCCCGCCACTTCCGCAAGCACGTCGACGACCTGGCGGGCAAGCGGTACTGGGACCAGTTCAGCCCCGCGCCGGAGTTCGTCGTCATGTTCGTCCCCGCCGAGTCGTTCCTGTCGGCCGCGATCGAGCAGGATCCGTCGATCCTCGAGTACGCGGTCGCGAAGAACGTCATCATCGCGGCCCCCATGACCATGATCGCCCTGCTGCGGACCGTCGCCTACGCCTGGCGGCAGGACGCGCTCGCCGCGAACGCCCAGCAGGTGCTCACGCTCGGCAAGGAGCTCCACGGGCGGCTCGCCGTCATGGGCAGCCACCTCGCCCGGCTCGGCCGGTCCATCCAGGGCGCGGCCGACTCCTACAACCGGACCGTGGCGTCCCTCGAGACGCGCGTGCTCGTCAGCGCACGCCGCTTCGCCGACCTCAACGTCGTCGACGAGGACCTCGAGACCCCCGCCGCGGCCGACCCCCAGCTCAGCGCCGTGAGCGCTCCTGAGCTCCTCGCCTCGGTCCACGAGAGCTTCGTCGCGATCGACGAGATCGCCACGGGGTCGCGCGCGGGTGCCGCTCCGGCGCAGGACGACGAGCAGGACCCGCTCGACGCCGGGATGCTCGGCACCATCAACGCCCCCGGACGGCACGAGCGCGACCGGGGAGCGGACGCGTCCTGACGTGACGTGACGACGGACGAGGCCCGTCCCGGACGCTCCGGGACGGGCCTCGACGTTCAGCGGGTCAGACGGGCTCGACCGAGAGCGACGTGCGGTTCTCGCGGCGTGGGCGCGCCGGGGCGTTGCCCGCGGCCTTCAGGTCGGCACGCAGCTCCTTGGGGAGCGAGAACATGAGGTCCTCGGTCGCGGTGCGGACCTCCTGGACGTCGCCGTAGCCGCGCTCGGCCAGGTACGCCAGGACGTCGTTCACGAGGATCTCCGGGACCGAGGCCCCCGAGGTCACGCCGACCGTCGTGACCCCCGCGAGCCAGGACTCGTCCATCTCCTGCGCGCGGTCGATGCGGTACGACGCGTCCGCGCCGGCGTTCAGCGCGACCTCGACGAGGCGCACCGAGTTCGACGAGTTCGCCGAACCGACCACGATCACGAGCTCGCACTCGGGCGCGAGCTTCTTCACGGCGACCTGGCGGTTCTGCGTCGCGTAGCAGATGTCGTCCGACGGCGGGTTCTGCAGCGTCGGGAAGCGCTCGCGCAGCCGGTCGACCGTCTCCATGGTCTCGTCGACCGACAGCGTCGTCTGCGAGATCCACACGACCTTGTCCGGGTCGCGGACCGTGACGTTCACGGCGTCGTCGGGCGAGTTGACGATCTGCACGTGGTCCGGCGCCTCCCCAGCGGTGCCCTCGACCTCCTCGTGGCCCTCGTGGCCGATCAGCAGGATGTCGTAGTCGTCCGCGGCGAAGCGCACGGCCTCCTTGTGCACCTTGGTGACCAGGGGGCAGGTCGCGTCGATGGTCTGGAGGTTGCGCTGGGCCGCGGCCTCGTGGACCGCGGGCGAGACGCCGTGCGCCGAGAACACGACGCGCGCGCCCTCGGGCACCTCGTCGGTCTCGTCGACGAAGACCGCGCCCTTGTCGCTCAGCGACTCGACGACGTACTTGTTGTGCACGATCTCCTTGCGGACGTACACGGGGGCGCCGTAGTGCTCGAGCGCCTTCTCGACCGCGATCACGGCACGGTCGACGCCCGCGCAGTAGCCGCGGGGGGCGGCGAGAAGGACACGCTTACCAGTCGGGGAAGTCACCCCACGAGTCTAGGCGACGGGTCTGCGGCGCTCGGCCTGGCGGACGGGTCCGGACGAGCTCCGGGCCATGTCCTGGCAGCAACTCCACAGGATCCCCACGGCGCAGGGTCCAGGACGGTCACGTACCGGCGCGCCGAGGGTGCCGGGTCCGCCGCCCTCGGCACCCTGTCACACCCATGAGGCAGGCTGGACCCCGTGACCGACCGACCCGCCGACCCCACCGGCTCCCCGGCCTCCCCGGTACAGCCGCCCGCACAGCCGACCGCGCTCCCCGTCCGGGCCCTCGACACGAGCGCCGAGCACCCCTGGCCCGTCCGGCTCCTGTCGAGCAAGATCACCGCGTACATCGACAAGATGTCGCCGGTCTGGGTCGAGGGGCAGGTCGTGCAGCTCAACCGTCGTCCCGGCGCCTCGATGGCCTTCCTCACGCTCCGCGACACCGATGCCGACATGTCGCTCCCGGTCGCCGCCCTCGCCAAGGTCTTCGAGGCGGCGAGCACGCCGCTCACCGAGGGCGCGCACGTCGTCGTCCACGCCAAGCCCGTGTTCTGGCCCAAGCGCGGGTCGTTCCAGCTCCAGGCGAGCGAGGTGCGCACGGTCGGGATCGGCGAGCTGCTGGCCCGGATCGAGCACCTCAAGCGCATCCTCGCGGCCGAGGGGCTGTTCGACGCGGACCGCAAGGTCCCGCTCCCCTTCCTGCCCGCCGTCGTGGGGCTCGTGTGCGGGCGCGAGTCCAAGGCCGAGCACGACGTCGTGGTCAACGCCCGCGCCCGCTGGCCCCAGGTGCGCTTCGAGATCCGCGAGGTCGCGGTCCAGGGCACGGGAGCCGTCGCGCAGGTGAGCGCCGCGATCGCCGAGCTCGACGCGCGCCCCGACGTCGACGTGATCGTGGTCGCGCGCGGCGGTGGCGCGGTCGAGGACCTCCTGCCGTTCAGCAACGAGGCGCTCGTCCGGGCCGCGGCGGCGTGCCGCACTCCCCTGGTCAGCGCGATCGGCCACGAGACCGACACCCCGCTCCTGGACCTCGTCGCCGACTACCGCGCCTCGACCCCCACGGACGCCGCCAAGCGCATCGTCCCGGACGTGGGCGAGGAGCGTGCGCGCGTCCTGCAGGCCCGGTCGCGCATCCGCGCCGCGATCACGCACCAGCTCCAGCGCGAGCAGTCGCGACTCGACAGCGCACGCTCACGCCCCGTCCTCGCGGCCCCCGAGACCATGATCTCCACGCGCGAGCAGCAGGTCCTGGCCGCGAGGGACCGGGCCCGGCGCTCGCTCGACGCGATCCTGCTGCGCGCGCACGGCGAGGTGGACCGCCTCGCGGCCCAGGTGCGCGCCCTGTCCCCCGCGTCGACGCTCGAGCGCGGCTACGCCGTCGTGCACGGCCCCGACGGCGGGATCGTCCGCTCCCCCGAGGACGTGAGCCCCGGCGACGCCCTGCACGTGCGCCTCGCGAGCGGCGCGATCGACGCGACCGTGCGCTGACCCGAGCACCCCGGCCGGTCCGGGCACAGCCCGCCCGGCCCACCGTCACACTCTCCGACGACCACAGACCCTCAGCTCCAGGAAGGCCCTTCACCATGAGCAGCACCACCCCGCCCCCCGCCGACGTCGCGGACCTCAGCTACGAGCAGGCGCGCGACGAGCTGGTCCAGGTCGTGTCCCGCCTCGAGGCCGGCGGCGAGCCGCTCGAGGCCTCGCTCGCCCTGTGGGAGCGCGGCGAGGCCCTCGCGGCCCGGTGCCAGCAGTGGCTCGACGGAGCACGCGAGCGCCTCGCGTCGGCCCGGGCGGCCGACGGCGCCCCGACCACCTCGGTCGACGCGCAGGACGCCGGCGCCGAGGACGACTGACCGGGTCGCCCGGGGGTCACGCGCTCTTGCGCGCCTGACCCTCGGACTGCGCCTGAGCCCGTTCGAGCGAGGCGCGCCGGTCCTCCTCGTTCTCCTTGTCGAGCCGGTCCACCTCGTCCTGGTCGTGCGTGAGGTTCTCGCCCGTCTCGGGGTCGAAGACCATCATCTTGTCCGGGTCGAACCAGAGCTCGGTCGTGTCGCCGTCGCGCACGCGGGACGCCGAGTTGAGGGCGACGACGAACTGGGTGCGCAGTCCTTCGCCGTCGAGCTCGCGGTCGAGCTCCTCGAGCTGGGCCGCGACCGAGGCGTGCATCTCGAACGGCACGTAGGCGTAGAGCTCGGCGCCGAGCCACTCGGTCACGTCGATCTGCGCGTCGAACGTCCGCCCCCGGTCCTTCTTGGTCGGGTCGACGAGGCGCGCGTCCTCGAAGTGCTCGGGGCGCAGCCCCACGATCACGAGCTCGCGCTCCCCGATCGCCGAGACGATCCGCTCGGGCAGCTCGAACGTGCCGAACGGCAGCTCCATGCTGCTGCCGGAGACCTCGCCGGGCAGGAAGTTCATGGGCGGGGAACCGATGAACCCCGCGACGAACAGGTTGACGGGCTGCTCGTACAGCGCGCGGGGGCTCGCGATCTGCTGGAGCTCGCCCTTGCGCAGGACGGCGACGCGGTCGCCGAGCGTCATGGCCTCGGTCTGGTCGTGCGTCACGTAGACCGTCGTGGTCGCGAGGCGTCGCTGGAGGCGCGCGATCTCGGTGCGCATCTGCCCGCGCAGCTTGGCGTCGAGGTTGGACAGGGGCTCGTCGAACAGGAACGCCTTGGCGTCGCGCACGATCGCCCGACCCATCGCGACGCGCTGGCGCTGCCCACCGGAGAGGTTGGCGGGCTTGCGGTCGAGGTGCTCGTTCAGGTCGAGGAGGTCGGCCGCGTGCTCGACCTTCTCGCGGATCTCGGCGTCGGTGAACTTGCCCTTGGTCAGCCGCAGCGGGAACGCGATGTTCTCGGCGACCGTCAGGTGGGGGTAGAGCGCGTAGTTCTGGAAGACCATCGCGAGGTCGCGGTCGCGCGGGGCCTTCTCGTTGACGCGCTCGCCGTCGATCAGCAGGTCGCCCGAGGTGATGTCCTCGAGGCCGACGATCATGCGCAGCAGCGTCGACTTCCCGCAGCCCGAGGGGCCGACGAGGATCACGAACTCGCCGTCGGCGATGTCGATGCTGACGCCTTTGACGGCGGGGAACCCGTCGCCGTACTTCTTGACGATGTTCTTGAGGGTGATGGAGGCCATCAGCTCTCTCCTCGGTCGGGGGACGGGGGGCGAAGGGTGCGGGGCTGGGGTGCCGTCGGGCAGGTCGTGGCGCTCATCCCTTGACCGCCCCCTGCGTCAGGCCCGAGACGATCTGGCGCTGGAACAGCACCACGAGGATCACCACGGGGATGGTCACGACCACGGCTGCCGCCGAGATCGCGCCCGTCGGCTCCTCGAAGTACGACGCGCCCGTGAAGAACGCGAGGGCGGCCGGCACGGGCCGCGCCGCGCTCGTGGACGTGAGCGAGATGCCGTAGATGAAGTCGTTCCACGCGATGAAGAACGCGATGAGCGCCGTCGTGAAGACGCCGGGTGCGGCGAGCGGCACGATGACCTTGCGGAACGCCTGCCACGGCGTGGCGCCGTCGACCTGCGCGGCCTGCTCGAGCTCCCACGGGATCTGGCGGAAGAACGCCGCGAGGGTCCAGATGGAGATCGGGAGCGTGAGCGACAGGTACGGGATGATCAGGCCGAGCCACGTGTCGTAGAGGCCGATGTTGCGCCACAGGTTGAACAGGGGCGTGACGATCGAGACCACGGGGAAGATCGAGACCCCCAGCGCGGTCGTGAGGATCAGGCGCTTGCCCGGGAAGTTCAGGCGCGCGATCGCGTACGCGGCGAGCGTCGCGAGGACGACCGCGATCGCGGTCGCGATGAGCGAGATGCCGACCGAGTTGCGCAGGGCCGACAGGAACAGCTCCTGGGCCGAACCGCTCGAGGACAGGATCTGCTCGTAGTTGTCGGTGCTCCACTGCGGCGGCAGGAACGTGCCGGAGTTGAGGTCGCTCGGTCCCTTGAAGCTCGTCATGAGGATCGACAGGACCGGGAACAGCGCCCCCACGAGGACGACGACCGTGATGACGGCCCACCACACGCGGGCCCGGGTGCTCAGGACGCTCCCCATCATCGCTCCCCTCTCGCGCCGGCAAGATCCACCTTGAACAGCTTGATCGCGACGAAGCAGATCCCGATCACGCACAGGAACAGCAGCACGGAGATCGCCGAGCCCATGCCGATCTGGAGCTGACCGATCGAGGTCCGGTAGGCCAGCAAGGACAGCACCTCCGTGTTGTTCGCGCCGTTGGTCATGATGAAGACGTTGTCGAAGATGCGGAACGCGTCGAGCGCGCGGAACAGGACGGCGACCATGATCGCGGCCTTCATGTTGGGCACGATCACGCGCGAGAAGCGTTGCCAGGCGGTGGCGCCGTCGACCTTCGCGGCCTCCTCGAGCTCGCCCGGGACCTGGGCGAGGCCCGCGAGCAGCAGGAGCGAGATGAAGGGCGTGGTCTTCCAGACCTCGGACGCGATGATGACGAACAGGCTCGTGCCCTGGTGGGCGAACCAGTTGAGGTCCGGCCCGATCCCGGGCACCCAGTCGAACCAGCTGTTGACGTACCCGGACGTGATGTCGAACGCGTAGAACCACGCGAAGGCCGACACGACGGTGATGATGCCGTAGGGCACCAGGATCGCGGTGCGCAGGAGCCCTCGCAGGCGCTTGATCGCGCGGTGCATCACGAGCGCGAGCGCGAAGCCCAGGACGAGCTCGACGACCACGGAGACGACCATGATGAAGAACGTCACCGCGAAGTCGCGCCACCAGACGGGGTCGGTGAGGATCACGACGTAGTTGCCGAGGCCGACGAACGAGCGGTCGTCGGGGGCCGTGAGCTTGTAGTTGAACAGCGAGTCGTAGACGGCCTGGAGGATCGGGTAGAGCGTCACGGCCAGCATGACGACGAATGCGGGCCCGGCGAGGTACCAGCCGAGGCGGGCCTCGGCCCGGGCCCGGTCGCTGCGCGCGGCCTTGGCCTTCCTGTCGGGGACGAGGTCCTGGCTGTCGGGCGCGGGGTCCGGTTCGGGCTGGGGTCGACGTGCGCCCCGGGTGTCGGTGCTCACAGCAGTCGCTCCCCTCGCAGGACGGCGGTGATGAAGTCGGTCGACGTCACGGGCGTACCGTCCTCGGTCACGCTCGCGGGCGGGTACCAGGTCTGCTGGAGCCCCGTGGAGACCTCGTTGTAGAACGGAGTCTGGGGCCGGGGCGCGGCCTGCTCGAGCGACTGCCGGATCGCGTCGTACATGGGATAGGCCTCCTGCACGGCGGGGTCGTCGTAGGCCGCGGTGTTCGCCGCGGGGTTGCCGTCGGACACGAAGTACGCGGCCTGGTTCTCGGCGCTCACGATGCACTGCGCGGCCTCGTAGGACAGGTCGGTGTGCTCGCTGAACGCCCCGACGCCGAGGCTGATGCCGCCGTAGGGCGGGCGCGCGTCCTGCCCCTCGACCACCTGGGGGTAGGTGGTCCACCCGATGTCGTCGAGCAGGGACTGCTCGATCGACCCCGCGTCGACGCCGCTCAGGGTCGAGGACCACACGAACGGCCAGTTGACCATGAACGAGCCCTTGTCCCCCTGGAAGAGGGTCAGCGACGCGGCCTCGTCCTCGCTCGGCAGCCCCGCTCCGCCGAGGCCCGAGCTCCCGATCTCGCCGATGATCCGTGCGGCGGCGCGGCCCGCGTCGGTCTCCAGGCCGAGCTTCAGCTCGGCGGCCGGGGCCTCGGGGTTCTCGAGGATCTGCCCGCCCGCCGACTCGACGAGCGCGTTGATCCACACGGTCAGCGACTCGGCCTTGGCACCCTGCACCGCGAGGTACTTGTCCTGGTCCGTCGCGGCGGTCATGATCTGGTCCCACGTCACGGGCTTCGTCAGGTCGAGACCCGCGGCCTGCGCGACGGACTTGCGGTACCAGAGGAGCTGCGTGTTGGCCCAGAACGGGATCGCGACGAGCTCGTCCTTCCACGTCGACCCGTCGATCGCGCCCTGCACGACGTCCTGGGTCGTCGCGGCCGCCACGTCGTCGGGCACGGGGGCGAGGAAGCCCGCCTCGGCGAGCTCGGGGATGAACGGCGGGTCGAGGCTCATGAGGTCGATCGACGAGTCCTTGGCCGCGAGGCGGCGCGCGAGCTGCTCGCGCTGCGCCGCGGCGTCGCGCGGCAGGAGCGAGGTCTCGATGCTGTACGCGCCGCCCGAGGCGTCGCTGCAGGACTTCGCGATCGCGGCCTGTCCCCCGTTGTCCGGGTTGATGTACCAGGTGAGCACGGGTGGACCGGAGCCCTCCCCGGTGCTGCACGCGGCGAGCGGCACGATCGTCGCGACGGCCAGCGCCGCGGCGAGTGCCCGGGTGCGTCGGTGCACGGTCTCCCCTTCGTCCGACGAACGCATCGCTGCGCCCGTCCGTGGTTGGTTCCTCCTTCTAGGGGTACCCGGTTCCGGGACGTCTCGCCACGCGAGGGACATTTCCACCAGGCCCGACGGCGCCGCTCGCCCGGGTGCGGACGTCGCGGTGTCCAGGGGTCTGGTCAGATCGTGAACGCCGCGCACGGCACGGCCCGCGGTGAGCGAACATGGAGGTTGTGACGACGACGAGCAGCACCCCCGAGACCACCTCCATGACCCCCGCCGAGGCCTGGGCCCAGCTCCGCGACGGCAACGGACGATTCGTGCGCGACGAGATGGAGCACCCCTCGCAGGGCGCCGCGCGCCGCGCCGAGGTCAGCGTGGCCCAGCACCCCCACACCGTGATCTTCGGCTGCGCGGACTCGCGCGTCGCGGCCGAGATCATCTTCGACCAGGGGCTCGGTGACGTGTTCGTCGTGCGGACCGCGGGTCACGTCCTGGACACCACGGTGATCGGGTCGATCGAGTACGGGGTCAACATCCTCGGGACGCCGCTCGTGGTCGTGCTCGGCCACGACAGCTGCGGCGCGATCGCCGCGGCCGCCCACACGCTCGCGACGGGCGAGCAGGCCGACGGGTTCGTCCGGGCGGTCGTCGACCGGGTCATCCCCTCGATCGTCAACATCACGAGCAGCAAGGGTGGCGTGTCCGCGGTCGACCCGGACACGCTGCGCCGCGAGCACGTGCGCCACACCGTGGACATGCTGCACGGCTACTCCGCGGCGCTCGCCGACGCGGTCGCCGAGGGACGGCTCGCGATCGTCGGTGTCGAGTACACGCTCGCGGACGGCCGTGCCCGGCTGGTCGAGGTCGTGGGCGAGGTCGGCGACACCCCGGACGTGTGAGGCCCGGGTCCCGCCTGCGGGCGGGACCTGCCCGACGCTCCGCTCGCTGGTCGCGTGCGGACCGGTTCGAGAACACCCGTCCCGGTGCGGCACCATTAGGCCCATGACTTCTGCCGAAGCTTCCGACTACCGCATCGAGCACGACACCATGGGTGAGGTCCGCGTCCCCGCGGCCGCCCTCTACCGCGCGCAGACGCAGCGCGCCGTGGAGAACTTCCCGCTGTCGGGCACCCCTCTCGAGCGCAGCCACATCGAGGCCCTCGCTCGCGTCAAGAAGGCCGCCGCGCGCGCGAACGCCGAGCTGGGGGTGCTCGACGAGGACGTCGCGGCCGCCATCGTGGCCGCCG
Source organism: Oerskovia jenensis (assembly GCF_016907235.1). Classification (NCBI taxonomy): domain Bacteria; kingdom Bacillati; phylum Actinomycetota; class Actinomycetes; order Micrococcales; family Cellulomonadaceae; genus Oerskovia; species Oerskovia jenensis. The sequence goes on along the minus strand of NZ_JAFBBO010000001.1, from coordinate 4,015,696 downwards.
CCGACGAGGTCGCCTCGGGCGCCCACGACGCCCACTTCCCGATCGACATCTTCCAGACGGGCTCCGGCACGTCGTCGAACATGAACACCAACGAGGTCCTCGCGACGCTCGCGACGCGCTCGCTGGGCCGCGAGGTCCACCCCAACGACCACGTCAACGCGTCGCAGTCGTCGAACGACGTCTTCCCGACGTCGGTGCACCTGGCCGCGACCGCGGGCGTCGTGCACGACCTGGTCCCCGCTCTGACGCACCTCGCGGAGGCGCTCGAGGCCAAGTCGGCCGAGTTCGCGACGGTCGTGAAGTCGGGCCGCACGCACCTCATGGACGCGACGCCCGTCACGCTCGGCCAGGAGTTCGGCGGGTACGCGGCGGCCATGCGCTACGGGATCGAGCGCCTGCAGTCGGCGCTCCCCCGCGCGGCCGAGGTGCCCCTGGGCGGGACGGCCGTCGGCACGGGCATCAACACCCCGGCCGGCTTCCCGCAGCGCGTCATCGCGCTGCTCGTCGAGGACACGGGCCTGCCGCTGACCGAGGCGCGCGACCACTTCGAGGCGCAGAGCTCGCGCGACGGGCTCGTCGAGCTCTCGGGCGCGCTACGCACCATCGCGGTCTCGATCACGAAGATCTGCAACGACCTGCGCTGGATGGGCTCGGGCCCCAACACGGGCCTGGGCGAGATCTTCATCCCCGACCTGCAGCCCGGCTCGTCGATCATGCCGGGCAAGGTCAACCCGGTCGTGCCCGAGGCCGTCCTCATGATCGCCGCACGCGTGATCGGCAACGACGCGACCGTGGCGTGGGCCGGTGCGAGCGGCTCGTTCGAGCTCAACGTGCAGATCCCCGTCATCGCGCTCGGTGTGCTCGAGTCGATCCGCCTGCTGTCGAACGCGTCGGTCGTCCTCGCGGACAAGACGGTCGTGGGCATCACGGCCAACGTCGAGCGTGCGCGCGCGCTCGCGGAGTCCTCGCCGTCGATCGTCACGCCGCTCAACCGCGTGATCGGCTACGAGGCGGCGGCCAAGGTCGCCAAGCACTCGGTCAAGCAGGGCCTGACGGTCCGCGAGGCCGTGATCGACCTGGGCTTCGTCGAGCGCGGCGAGGTCACCGAGGAACAGCTCGACACGGCGCTCGACGTCCTGTCGATGACGCGCCCGCCGCAGGCGTGACCGCTCGCTGAGGCTCCTGCCCGAGAGGGCGGTGCCTCGGGAGGAACGACGAACGGCGTGGGCCGGGTGCTCGTCACCCGGCCCACGCCGTTCGTCGTTCCGGGCGACCAGCGCGTTCCTCGGCACCGCGGTCCGCGATGGACTCGCGTCGGCGCTCCACGGGTGGAACCGGTCACGGCCTGTCGCCGACCCGGTGCTCGGTCCGGCCGGGTTCGGGCTCCTGAGCCGGCCGACGTCGGGCGGCCCAGATCGCGGCACCGGCCAGGAGGGCGCCGATCGCGGCCCCGATCGAGTTGGTGAGCCAGTCGTTCGTGTCGCACGAGCGCCCCAGTGCGGGGGCCAGCGCCTGCACCAGCTCGACCGCGGCGGAGCCCGCGACGCCACCGAGGAACGCGACCAGCGGGCGGCGGCTCGCGATCGCGGCGAGCAGGACGGGCGGCACGCAGAGGATCACGTTGGCCATCAGCTCGACGCGGCCGAACGTCGGGAGCGTCCAGGCGACGGCGCACCGTTCGACGATCTCCCGACCGGACGGCACGAGCGTGAGCAGCACGATCGGCACGAGCGAGATCCAGAACAGGGCCCAGGCGACGTGAGGGCGCCCGTACAGCCACCTTCCCGCGAGGGGGCCGGCGACCACGAGCAGAGCGAGGACCGCCGGGGAGAACCACGGGTACTGGACCAGGAGGGTGGAGATCATGGTGCGAGGACGCCTTCAGCCGAGTCGGGCACGAGCGCCCCACCGTAGCCCGCCACCGCGACGCCACCGGGGACGCGCCCTGTCCTTCGGGGCTCCACCGGTCAGTAGTCGACCGGGTCCACCCGTCGCAGCACGATCGCGAGCAGCTCGCCGAGCCGTTCGCGCTGGTCGTCGGTGAGCCCGTCGAGCGCCGCACGTTCGCGGTCGAGCTGGGCGGGGAAGAGCTCGTCGACGAGCCGTTCGCCCTCCTCGGTGAGCGAGAGCAGCACCCCGCGCCGGTCGCGCTCGACGACGGTGCGCTCGACGAGCCCCTCGCGCTGGAGGTGGTCGAGCCGCTTGGTGATCGAGGCGCCGGGCGCGCGCGTGATGGTCGTGACCTCGCGGGCCCGCAGAGGGCGTCCCGCGCGGCGGAGCGCGGCGAGGACCTCGAACTCGGGCCGGGTCAGGGAGCGTTGCGCGAGGGCCGCGTCGCTCGACTCGGCCAGGAGCGCCGCGATGCGGGTGATCCTGCCGATCGAGTCCACGGGCGAGAAGTCGACGTCGGGCAGCCGTTCGACCCACTGCGCCCGCAGGCGTTCCACGTAGTCCACGGGTCCAGCCTATGGCCTACACCTCAATAGTTCACTTGTGAAACATCTACGAACGAGGCGTATCCTGGACGGGATGCCACCCTCCTCCTCGCCCCTCGCTCCCCCGTCCACGCCCCCAGCCACGACAGCACCCCGGCACGCGCCGACGACCCAGCCGGCACCGACCGGTCGCCGCTCGCCGGTCCGCGCCGCCGCGCGCGAGGTCCTCGACCCCGCGCACCTGCGCGCCGCCCTGCGGCTCACCTCGGTCGACGCGACGCTCGTCGCGGCCCTGCTGTGCGGGGCGAGCGTCGCCGTCGCGCTCGTGATCGCCGCGACGAGCGGCCATCAGGACCTTGCGGGCTTCGCCGCCCTCGGCGCCCTGACCTCGCTGTACGGGCGCTTCGACCCGTACCGGCGCCGGGCGGCGCTGCTCGCGTCGGTCGGCGCGGTCATGGTCGGCGCGATCCTGGTCACGACCGCGGTCACCGCGGCGGGCGCCCCGACCTGGGTCTCGCTCGCGATCGTCGCGCTCCTCGCGGGAGGCATGACCGCGCTGTGCCAGCTCCTGCGCACGGGCCCTCCCGGCGCGACGATCGTCGTCTTCGCGGCAGGCGCAGGGCTCGCGGGGGCACCCACGTTCGCCGACCTCGCGCCCCGGGGGCTCGCCGGACTCCTGGGCGTCGCGGTCGCCTGGGCCGTGTGCGTCGCGGGATTCCTGGTCCGTCCGAGCGGTCCGGCGCGGCTCGCCGTGCGGCGCGCGACCCTCGCCGCCGAGGCCGCAGCCCTCGCTCCCGACGACCGCGGCGCCGTCGGGCGGGCGCGCGACGCCGTCGCCCTCGCACGGACCGTCCTCGCCGACGACGCGTCGCACCGCCGCACGCGCGCGACCGCGCTGCGGCTCGCCGACGAGCTCTCGGGGGCCGCCGGGACACCCGCCGACCTGCCACCGCGCCTGACCCTGCGCGCGACCGCGCGCGAGTCCCTCGCGGGAGCGAGCTGGCGGCTGCGCTCGGTGCGCGTGACGCTCGCGGCCGCGACCGCGGCGGTGGTCGCGCAGGTCGCAGGGTTCGGGCACCCCGCCTGGGCCGCGATGGGTGCGACCGCGACACTCCAGGGTACGACGACGCAGCACGCCGTGGTCCGCGCGCTCCAACGAGCCCTCGGCACGGTCGCGGGCGCCCTGATCGCCTGGCCGCTGCTCGAGCTGCACCTCGGCTTCTGGGCGACCGCAGCCCTCGTCGTCGGGCTGCAGGTCGTCACGGAGATCGTCGTGGGGCGCCACTACGGCCTCGCGATGCTGACCATCACGCCCATGGCCCTGCTCATGACGTCGCTCGGCGGGTCGAGCCAGGGCATCGCGCTCGACCGGGCGCTCGACACGGCGGTCGGTGCAGTCGTCGGTGTCCTCGCGGTCGTGCTGGTGCACGCGCGGACGCGACCTCACGAGGCTGCGTGACGCCCGGGACGGACCCCACCGGGCCGGTCCCCCGCTCGCGGCGTCGTGGCCCCGGTCCCCCGCGGACCGGGGCCACGACGCGTGCCGGACGGGCCGGGACTCAGACCTCGATGCTCTCCAGCATCTCCGTCACGAGCGCCGCGACGGGCGAGCGCTCGGACCGGGTCAGTGTCACGTGCGCGAACAACGGGTGCCCCTTGAGCGCCTCGATCACGGCCGCGACGCCGTCGTGCCGTCCGACGCGCAGGTTGTCGCGCTGCGCGACGTCGTGCGTGAGGACGACCCGCGAGGACTGCCCGATGCGCGAGAGCACCGTGAGCAGGACGTTGCGCTCGAGGGACTGGGCCTCGTCGACGATGACGAACGCGTCGTGCAACGACCGCCCACGGATGTGCGTCAGGGGCAGGACCTCGAGCACGTCGCGGTCCACGATCTCGTCCATGACCTCCTTGGACACGACCGCGCCCAGGGTGTCGAAGACCGCCTGGGCCCACGGGTTCATCTTCTCGCTCTCCGAGCCGGGCAGGTAGCCGAGCTCCTGCCCGCCCACGGCGTACAGGGGCCGGAAGACCATGATCTTGCGGTGCTGCCTCTTCTCGAGCACCGCCTCGAGGCCCGCGCACAGCGCGAGCGCCGACTTGCCCGTCCCCGCGCGCCCCCCGAGGGACACGATCCCGATCTCCTCGTCGAGCAGCAGGTCGATCGCGATGCGCTGCTCGGCCGAGCGCCCGTGCACACCGAACACCTCCCGGTCGCCCCGGACGAGCTGCACGTGCTTGTCGGCCGTGACCCGGCCCAGCGCGGACCCCCGCGGCGAGTGGATCACGAGCCCCGCGTGGACCAGGAGCGGTTCGGCGGCGGCGACCGTGGCCGGGTCGAGGCTCAGGAGCTCGACCGACTCGTGCTCCCACAGCGCGGCCATCTGCTCGTCGCTCACGTCGATCTCGCCCATGCCCGTCCAGCCCGAGTCGATCGCGAGCTCGGCCCGGTACTCCTCGGCGCGCAGGCCCACCGCGGACGCCTTGACGCGCATGGGCAGGTCCTTCGACACCACGGTCACGTCGCACCCCTCGCTCGCGAGGTTCGCCGCGACCGACAGGATGCGGGTGTCGTTGTCCCCCAGGCGGAACCCGGCGGGGAGCACGCCCGAGTCCGTGTGGTTGAGCTCGACGCGCAGCGTCCCGCCCACGGCGCCCACGGGGAGCGGGGCGTCGAGGCGGCCGTGCTTGACCCGCAGGTCGTCGAGCATGCGCAACGCGCTGCGGGCGAAGTACCCGAGCTCGGCGTGGTGACGCTTGGCCTCGAGCTCGGTGATGACGACGACGGGGAGGACGACGTCGTGCTCGGCGAACCGCAGCATGGCGCGCGGGTCGGACAGGAGCACGGACGTGTCGATGACGAAGGTGCGACGACCTTCAGGGGACGCGACGTCCGTGACGTCGGGTGCAGCTCCAGAAGCAGAAGCGGTTCGGGCCACAGCAGGCTCCCTCCGGCGCTCAGCGCCGTTCTCGCTGGGTGGGGCAGGCGACCGGCCGACGGAGGGCCGGTGCCGGCCCTCCTGCGCGGAGCAAGAACTCCATCGGATGGCCTCCCGGAGGACGACGTGTGTCGTCCGTCACGTTCGAAACTACGCCCGTGACGTTCTCCCGTGTCGAGGGGACACGCCGCGCGTCCGAGTTGTCACCTGCCGTTCACGCGACGACGTCCCGCCCACCCCCTGGGACGGGGTGGGGCGGGACGCTCCGGGCGCCCCGGTCGCCGCGCCCGTGCGCGACGAGGCCCGAGCCCGCCCGACGACGGCGCTCGCGTGCCGCCGTCGGGCCCTGGTCGCGCGGTGGCTCAGTCCGCGTGCACGACGTGCGTCGCGCGCATGCTGAGTGCCGCGACGAGACCCACGACCAGCACGCCTGCCGTGACGAGCAGCGTCTGCCCGACCGCGACCGAGAAGCCCTGGTGCAGGGCCGTGGTCGCGGCCTCGCGGATCTGCTCGGCGACCTCGGGCGGGATGCCCGCGGGGAGCTCCATGTGCTGGGCTCCCCCGGTGAACGCCCCACCCGCCGAGGCGAAGCCGTCGACGAACTGCTGGCGGAACTCGGCGGGCAGCCCCGCCGCGGCGTCGCGTGCAGCGGCCGGCAGGGTCGCCGACAGCCTGCTCGTGAGCGTCGCGACGATCGCGGCCGAGCCGATCACACCACCCACCTGACGGAACGTGTTGAACGCGCCCGCGCCGGCGCCGGCCGTGCGGTGGTCGAGCCCCGAGGTCGCGAGGTTCGCGAGCGGCGAGAAGAGCGCGCCCGTCCCGATCCCGAACAGGGTCATGGGGGCGACGATCGCCCACACGCTCGCATCGGGCGTGGCCGCGATGCTCAACCACACGACCGAGGCCGAGAGCAGCGCGAAGCCCGTCGCGACGACCCACTTGCCCGGGATCCGGTCCGAGAGCCGACCCGCGAACGGCGCCACGACCCCCGACACGAGCGAGCCGGGCAGGTTGATGAGCGCCGCTTCGAGGGGCGAGAGGCCCAGGATCGACTGCAGGAAGATCGTCAGCGGGAAGAAGATCCCGATCATGCCGAACGACACGGCCATGCCGGCCACGTTGGCGAGCGAGAAGTTGCGCGAGTGGAACAGCGTGAGCGGCAGGAGCGCCCGGTCACCGAGGTGGCGCTGCCACAGCACGAAGGCCGCCAGGACCAGCACGCCCAGGCCGATGATCGTCCAGATGTTCAGCGGCCCGACGACCGTGCCCCAGTGGTACGTCTCGCCCTCCTGCAGTCCGAACACGAACAGGAAGAGCCCCACGATCGACAGGGCCACGCCGACCATGTCGAAGCTGCGCTTGCTCGTGGGCAGGGACGGCAGGCTGCGCAGCGCCAGGACCAGGGCGACCACGCCCACCGGGATGTTCACGAAGAAGATCCACTCCCAGCCCCACGTCTCGACGAACACACCGCCGAGCAACGGGCCGGCGATGGTCGCGACACCCGCGACCGCTCCCCACAGCCCCATCGCGGCCCCGCGCTGACGCGGCGGGAAGACGCGCGTGATCATCGACATGGTCTGCGGGGTCATGAGCGCCGCACCGACGCCCTGGACCGCGCGCGCCACGATGAGCATCTCGACCGAGCCGGACAACCCGCACCACAGCGAGGAGAGCGTGAAGATCACGAGCCCCAGGACGAACACGGGCTTGGGGCCGAAGCGGTCACCGAGGCGCCCCGCCAGGAGCAGCAGCACCGCGTACGTGAGCAGGTAGGCGCTGTTGACCCAGCCCACCGCGGTCAGGGTCGTGTCGAACGTGTCGACGAGGGTGGGGACGGCGATGTTCACGATCGTGGTGTCGACCATGATCATGAAGAAGCCCAGGCACAGGGCCGGCAGGATGCTCCACGGGCTGCGCCCGCCGAGATCGACGAGCGGGGGCCCTGCGGGTGCCGGGGCGGCCGGGCCGGTCGGTATCGCGGGCGCCGCGGCGGGCGCTGGAAGGCTCCCTGAAGGAGGGGTCGTGGTCATGGGGATCCTCTGGGGTCGACGAGGTGAAGGACGTTCGGGAAGGCTGCGCGAGCAGCCGTGACCGGGCGCGAGCCCGGTGGCCGGTCAGGGCACGTGGTCCGTGGTCTGGGCCCGCGAACGGGCGGCGACGAAGTCACGGAAGGACTGCGGGACGGGCTCGTCCCAGTCCAGGGCACCGGAGTCGAGGTCCGCGAGGAGGCCGTCGAGCCACGTCAGCTCGGACTCGATCCGGTGGATGTCGTACTCGACGTCGAGCAGGAGGCGGCGGGGCAGCCCGTGGTGCCGGACGACGTCGTACCTGCTGGTGTAGGCGGCGAGCTCGTCGGCCAGCGCCGCACGACGGGCCCGCGTCGCCGCGAGCGCGCTGGCCCGGTCGATCGCGTGGGCCTGGGAGAGCGCGAGCGGGAAGCAGGGGTGCTCTCGTCGTGGTTCGCCGAGCAGCAGCGCCGTGCGCGCGGCGAACGCCTCGCGCCCCGCGTCGGTGAGTCGGTAGGTGGTCCGCTGGGGCCGGTTGCCCTCACGGTCCGTACCGACCGCCTCGACGAGGCCCTCCGACTCCAGGCGGTCCATGGCGTGGTAGACCGAGCCCGGGGTGATGCTCGCGAGCCGGTCGTCCCCGCGCTGCTTGAGCGTCTGGTGCACCTGGTAGGGGTGCATGGGTCGTTCGTGGAGCAGCCCGAGGAGGAGCAGGGCAGCCGCGGAGAGCTCCTTGCGTGCCATCCCCTCACCTCCTCCGTGACCGGCGGGCGTCCCGCCGGACGACCGCGCGGCGCGCGACATCCTTCCTGACGGAATATTCCGGTTGGAATATACGCCTCGGTCAACGGTTCGGTCGAGGGATTCGGTCCCGTCGTGAGCGGCGTCACGGCACCGGCCCGGGGACACCCGCCCGGGCCTGCCGCCCGTTCCCCGTGCAGACGCGTGCGCGCCCGCAGCGCTAGGGTCGGGGGTAGCAGGTCGCGGGTCCCCGGAGGCTCGGCGTCGTCGCAGGTCACAGGCCCGAGGCGCCGCTCCCCCGGGCACCGGTCCGCCCCTGCCGGCGCATCGGAGCCCCGCCCACGAGCGGCCCCGGCCGCATCGAGAACGAGCCCGACACGAGGAGACACATGGACACGGCAGCGGGCGCAGCACGGGCGACGGACCCGACGCGAGGGCCGGCACGCACGACGACCGGCTCCGACGAGGGCCCGTCCCCGCTCGTCGCCCTGCCCGGTGGCTCGTTCCGCATGGGCTCGACCGAGTTCTACGCCGACGAGGGGCCCGTCCACGAAGCGACCGTCGCACCGTTCGAGATCGAGCAGCATCCCGTCACCAACGCACAGTTCGCCGCGTTCGTCGCCGACACGGGCTACGTGACCGTCGCCGAGCGCCCGCTCGACCCGTCCGACTACCCGGGGGTCGCACCCGAGGACCTCCAGCCGGGGGCGCTCGTGTTCACGCCGACCGCAGGCCCGGTGAACCTCGCGGACTGGCGGCAGTGGTGGCGCTGGCAGCCGGGTGCCCGGTGGAGCGCACCGCACGGTCCGGGGAGCTCGATCGAGGGTCGCGAGGACCATCCCGTCGTGCAGGTCTCGTTCGAGGACGCGCAGGCGTACGCCCGGTGGGCGGGCCGGTCTCTGCCGACCGAGGCCGAGTGGGAGTACGCCGCGCGCGGCGGGCTCGACGGCACGCGCTTCGCCTGGGGAGACGAGTACCGCCCGGACGGCGAGCTCCTCACCAACCACTGGCAGGGCTCGTTCCCCTACCGCAACACCGGTGCACAGGGCTGGGTCGGCACGAGCCCCGTGGGGACGTTCCCACCGAACGGCTTCGGCCTGGTCGACATGACCGGCAACGTCTGGGAGTGGACCACGTCGTTCTACACGCCGAACCATGCGGCCGAGGCCCGTTCCGCCGCGCAGGCCGAGGCGGCTCGGTCCGCGCTCACGGTCGAGATGCCGGCGTGCTGCTCACCGAGCACCGGACAGGCCAGGGCGGGCCGCGCCGATGCGCACTCCGCAGGCCGGTCCGGTGCGCCCGACGACGACCCGCGCGCCGCAGCGAGCGCCGAACCGGGGTCCTCGATCCCCCGCAAGGCGCTCAAGGGAGGGTCGCACCTGTGCGCCCCGGAGTACTGCCTGCGGTACCGGCCGGCGGCCCGCTCGCCGCAGGCGATCGACACCGCCACGAGCCACATCGGCTTCCGCTGCGTCGTGCGTCCCCCGGTCACCGTGCCCCCTGTCGCGGTGTCGCCCCCCGCGTCGGCGCGCAACCTGCTGGGCTGAGCCGTGGCGTCGAGGTTCGCGGTGCTGCTGCGAGGGGTGAACGTGGGTGGCGGTCGCAAGGTCCCGTCCGCAGACCTGCGCGCGGTCGCGCAGGACGCCGGGTTCACGGGGGCGCGCACGATCCTCAACAGCGGGAACCTGGTCGTCTCGTCCGGCGCGTCGGGAGCCACCGGTCCCGACGACGTCGCCCGCCTCGTGCGCGCGGGACTCGCCGACCGTCTGGGACTGGACGTCGACGTGCTCGCGCTGACCGGTGAGGACCTGGCGGCCGCGATCGCCGCGAACCCCTTCGACGAGGCCGCCCGCGTGGACCCGTCCCACCTCCTGCTGACGTTCCACCCGCGACCTCCCGACCCGGACAGGCTCGCGGCCCTCGAACCTGCCCGGTACGGGATCGAGCACATGGCGTGGTCGGGACCCGTGAGCTACACGTGGTTCCAGGGCGGGGTCGGTACGTCGAAGCTCACGCCCGCGGTCCTGCTCCGGACCCTCGGGGTGTGGGGCACGGCCAGGAACTGGAACACCGTGGAGAAGCTGGCCGTGCTCGTGGACGAGGCGGCCTGACCGCACACCCTTCAGGCGCGACGCTCGACGCCGACCGCCCCGACCCCGGCCCCGTCCGTCGCGAGACGCCAGTGCTGGACCTTGCCCTCGTCCCGCACGACGACCCCGATCGCCGCAAGGTCCGCGCGCACCTCGCGGACATGGACCGTCTTGCCGGCCTCGATCAGCCCCGCCCGGGCCCTGAACAGGGCGTCCGCCCCTGCGGGGAGCGTCTCGTCCCCGATCTCCCAGCGCCGGTACGAGGAGCGGAACGGGTCTCCGCCCTCGCGCCAGGGCCAGCCGTGGTGGGTGAACGCCGCGCCCACCTCACGGACCGGCAGGTCGGCGGGCCATCGGTGGAGCTCTCGGCCACCCGCGAGGAGCACGATCGACGCGCCCTCGACGAACACGTCGGTGACCTCCGTGCGACCGACCGTCTCGAGCGTGTCCTCGTTCTTGAACCCGGCCCCGGTGGACGTGACCGCGATCCGGCCCATGGTCTCCACGAGGTGCTGCGCGAAGCACGCCCCGACGACAGCGCCCACGATCCCGAGCCCGACGAGCGTCCAGGTGCCCCCGACGTCGGCCAGCGCGTCGACCGACCGCGCCAGCCCCTGCCAGGGGATCCAGGGCAGGCTCGCCATCCAGGCCGCGAGCCAGCGCAGGCCGACGCCCGCAGCCAGGCCGAGGACCGGCACGACCACCCGGAGGAAGCGGGTCTCGCCCGAGGAAGCGCCGACGACCGTCTCCGCGGGGTCGCGAGAGACGGCGTCGGTGGTCAGGGAATCGTGGATCTTCTCGTGCACCTGGTCATGCTCCCGCGATCCGCAGGACCGAGACATCCCTCTTTGGGTGGACTTCGCCCCGGGCCGTGTCGTCCTTGCGGCGGCACCCGCGGACCACGGCACCCGGCCCCGAGCCCACGGCACCCCGCGATCTCCCCCCGGTCGGCCTCGCCCGGCCTCCCGACCCCTTCGTCCGTCGAGCCGCGCACCCGGTAGGGTGGGACGCTGGTGTGCCGGGAAGTCTGGTCGGCGTGACGTCGACGACCCCTCAACCACAGGAGACCTGTGAGCACGCACGAGCAGCACACCCCCGCCCCGGACGAGACCCCTCACGACGGAGAGCCGACCCACCCGACGGGCGCGACGCCGTCGGGCAGCGAGAGCCCTTCGACTGCCGCGCTCCCGGCCGCACGGCCCAGCGGGGCGCAGCGCTGGAAGCGCTGGGTGACCCGCGAGACCACGGGCGGAGCACTCCTCATCGGCGCCGCGATCCTGGCGCTGCTGTGGGCGAACTCCCCCTGGCGCGCGGCGTACTTCGACCTCGCGGCGCTCACCGTCGGCCCCGAGGCGCTGCACCTGAACCTGTCGCTGTCGACGTGGGCCGCCGACGGCCTGCTCGCGATCTTCTTCTTCGTCGTGGGCGTCGAGCTCAAGCAGGAGTTCGTCGCCGGGTCTCTGCGCAACCCGCGCGAGGCCGGAGTGCCCATGCTCGCGGCCGTGGGCGGCATGATCGTGCCCGCGGTCCTCTTCGTCGCGGTCGCCCTCTGGGGCGGCGGCGCGGACGCCGTGCACGGCTGGGCCATCCCGACCGCGACCGACATCGCCTTCGCGCTCGCGGTCCTCGCGGTGTTCGGCCGCGGCCTCCCGACGGCGATCCGCACCTTCCTGCTGACGCTCGCGGTGGTCGACGACCTGCTCGCGATCATCGTCATCGCCGTCTTCTACACCGAGACCCTGCACTGGGCACCGCTGGGCCTCGCCCTCGTGGGCGTCGCGCTGTTCGCGTTCCTGGTGCGCCGGCGCCGGACGCACTGGTGGCTGCTGCTCCCGCTCGCGTTCGTGGTGTGGGCGCTCGTCCACGCGTCCGGCATCCACGCGACCGTCGCGGGCGTGCTGCTCGGGTTCATGGTCCCCGCCCTCGTCATCCACGGCGAGAAGACCTCGCGGACCCAGCAGTACGAGCACCGCATCAAGCCGATCTCCGCAGGGATCGCCCTGCCGATCTTCGCGTTCTTCGCCGCGGGCGTCTCGCTGGTCGACGGTGGCGGGGTCGGGGAGATGATCGGCCAGCCCGTCGCGATCGGCATCATCGTCGGGCTCGTGGTCGGCAAGGGGATCGGCGTGCTGGGCGTCACGGCGCTCGTCACGAAGCTCACGCCGCTGCGCCTCGCACCCGGCATCGGCGTCCGCGACCTGCTCCCCGTGGGCCTGCTCGCGGGCATCGGCTTCACGGTCTCGCTGCTCATCGCCGAGCTGTCCTTCCCCGACTCCGAGCACACCGAGTCGGCCAAGGCCGCGGTGCTCCTCGCCTCGGTCGTCTCGGCCCTGCTCGCGGCCGCCGCGCTGCGCTGGGACGCCCGCCGCAAGCGTTCGGACGACATGAACGAGGACGGCCTGCCCGACGACGTCTCGGCGTACATCGGCGACACCGCGGACGAGGAGCGCTGACGCGGCAGGTCCGCGCCTGCCCCCGCCCCCAGCGCGACTGCTGACGCCCCGGGCAGCTGCATTGAGGGAGTCATGCGCGACTCCCTCACCTCGACCGCCGACCGCACCTGCGTCGCCGGCTGCGACGAGACCCCGTGCCGGTGCGCGTCGTCACCGCGACCTGCGCAGGGTCGACGCCGTCGCAGGCTCGGGCTCCGACTCCTCGGGGTCGCGCTCGTGGTGGTCCTTGCGAGCGGGACCGCGGCGATCCGCACCGGCGACTCCCCCGCGTCCGCGACGAGCGCCGCCATCGCCGCCGCGACCGGCGCCTCGGAACGTGCGAGCGCCCAGGACAAGGCGGCCAGGTTCGTCGAGCGCGCGAACCGCACCCTCGCACGAGCGACCGGCAAGGTCGACGAGGCCCTGCGCACCTCCCTGCGCCGCGCCGTCGACGAGGTGAACGTGCAGGCCGAGAGCGCCGCACGGACGCCCCGTCCCCTCCTCGCCCGGGGGCTCGTGCGCCTGCGCAACGCCGTCGAGCACGCCGAGGGGCTCGACGCCCAGGTCCGCCTGGCCGTCGCGAGCTTCGAGGTCGAGCGGTCGAAGGCGGCTGCGGCCGAGAAGGCCGCAGCGGAGCAGGCGGCAGCCGAGCAGGCCGCGGCGGAACAGGCCGCCGCCGAACAAGCCGCCGCAGAGCAGGCCGCCGCCGAACGAGCAGCCGCAGAGCAGGCGGCCGCCGAACAGGCCGCCGCCGAGCAGGCCGCGGCCGAGCGCGCCGCACAGGCAGCAGCCGCACAGGCCGCCACGACCCCGCAGCCCGGCGCCACCGCGACCGCACCCCCGGCCCCCGCGCAGTCGATCCACGAGGTCGGGGAGGCGACCCTGCGCAGCCTCCCCGGCAACGGCGGCGTGTCCCTCTCGTGGGACGACCCGGGCCTCTCCGGTCACCTCGGTGGCGTGTGGAAGGGCAACACCTCGACCATCCTCGTCAACGCGTCGCGCCTGGCCGGGCAACCGTCGAAGACCAAGGACGTCATCCGGCACGAGATGGCCCACATCTACCAGGGCCGCCTCATGGCCGCGCACGGCATGACGTGGTCGCAGATCGACGGCCTGCTGTCCGGGGCGTTCGGCGGCAACGCGAGCGAGAAGGTCGCGGACTGCGTCGCGATCCGCTTCGGCGCCTCCTGGGTCAACTACACGAGCGACTGCTCGGGCGCGGACAAGCAGGCCTGGGTCGACGCCTTCATCGGCGGCTACCTGCCCTGAGGACGGCGGACCGGCGCCCCACACCGCTCTCGGTGGCGCGATCCCACCAGCCACGTACGATCGCACCCGTGCAGCCAGACGCCACGCGCCGGTCCGAGTCCACCCCCCGCAGCACCGCTCCGGGGGGCGCGGACACCGTGGTCCTGGGCGACGAGGCAGCCCGGCCGACCTCTCCGGCCGCCCCCGGAGCCGGCGGCGAGCCGGCCGCCCGGCCCCCGCTGCGCCGTCGGGCGTGGGCGTGGCTCCAGCACTACGTGCGGCGCTTCTCCACGACCGGGCTCGTCCTCGCCCTCCTGTTCTTCTGCTACTCCCTGACCCCCTCGCTCATCCCCCGCGCCTGGTACTACCAGGCGCTCATCACGGGCATGAGCATGGTGGGCGGGTACGGGATCGGGGCGTTCGTCGAGTGGTTCGCCCTCAAGGTCGGGCTGCGGATCCGCTGGAGCCCGCGCGTGAGCCGCATCGCGTGGTGGGTGCTGGGCGCCGCGACGCTCGTGCTCGTCCCCCTGTTCCTCGTCCTGGGCGCGCGCTGGCAGCACGAGCTGCGCGCCCTGTTCGGCATGCCCGAGCAGGCCCCGGCCAACGACGTCGCGACCGTGTTCGTGGCCCTGCTCATCGCGATCGGCGTCCTGCAGCTCGCGCGAGCGCTGCGTCGCGTCGCGCAGTGGGTGAGCCTGGTGGTCGACAACGTCATGCCGAAGCCGGTCGCCCGCTTCCTAAGCGGCGTGATCGTCGCGGTCGTGGTCGTGCTGCTCTTCAACGGCGTGATCTGGGCCGGGGTGCTGCACCTGCTCAACAACGTCTACGCGAGCGCCAACGAGCAGATCGACCCGAAGCTCTCCCCACCGACCTCGCCCGAGAGGTCCGGCTCCCCGGAGTCCGGTTCGTCGTGGGAGTCGCTCGGCGCCGAGGGACGGCGCTTCGTGGCCCTCGGCCCGACCCAGGCCGAGCTCACCGAGTTCGCGGCAGGCGGCGACGTGGTCGACCCGGCGGACGTCCAGGTCCCGATCCGCGTGTACGCGGGCCTCGACCCTGCGGGAGACCTCGACGCGACCGCGCAGCGCGTGGTCGACGAGCTCGACCGCACGAACGCGTGGGACCGGTCCGTCCTGGTCGTCGCCACCACGACGGGAACGGGCTGGGTGGACCCGGGCATGAGCAACTCGCTCGAGCTCATGCACGGCGGCGACACCGCGATCGCCTCGATGCAGTACTCCTACCTGCCGAGCTGGATCAGCTTCGTGGGTGACCGCAGCACCCCGCCGGACGCGGGCAAGGCCCTCTACGAGGCCGTGTACGCGGCGTGGTCCGAGCAGCCCGAGGACTCGCGGCCGCAGCTCATGGCGTTCGGGATCTCGCTCGGCTCGTTCGGCGCGCAGGGCGCATTCAGCGGCCTCCAGGACATGACGACCCGCACCGACGGCGCCCTGTTCGTGGGCACGCCCAACTTCACGCCCAACTGGACGTACTTCACGACGAACCGCGACCCGGGCTCGCTCGAGTACTCGCCCGTGTACGGGGACGGGCGTCAGATCCGCTGGGGCACCGAGGTCTCGAGCGCCGCGAACGTCTGGTCCGTGCCTGGCACGTGGGAGACCCCGCGCGTCGTCTACGTCCAGCACGCGTCCGACGGCGTCACGTGGTGGTCGCCCACGACCCTGTGGTCCGAGCCCGACTGGATGCGCGAGCCCCGCGGCCCCGACGTGCTCGACGCCGTGCAGTGGCGACCCTTCGTCACGTTCTGGCAGCTCACGGGCGACCTGTTCGTCGCGGCTGCCTCCGACATCCCCGCAGGTCACGGGCACGTGTACTACCTCGAGTACGCCGACGGCTGGTCGGCGCTCAACGCGCCCGGCGGCTGGGACGAGGCCGACACCGCGCGGCTCAAGGAACAGATGCTCACCGAGCAGCCCGCGGCGTCGAGCTCGACGGGCTGAGCCGCCCTCCCTGCTGCCCGACGGCGGCGCGCACCTTCCGCGTGAAGGTGCGCGCCGCCGTCGGGGGACGAGGGGACAGCTACCAGGCCTGGGTGCCCGCGGCGTCCAACGCCGAGAGCCGGCCCCACGCACGGTGCAGGCCGACGGCCTCGACCAGGTCGTCGAGCAGGCCGTCCGACAGTTCGTCGGCCGTCAGAACTCCTTCGGCCTCGGTGTCGATCCCGGCCGCGACCAGGACGTCGACGCCGTCGCCCCAGGCCGCGATCGCCTTGCCGTGGCGGAAGGCCTCCTGGAGCACGGTCAGCGTCCGCGGGTGGGTCCCGAGCGCAGACCCGGCCATGCCGTCCGCGACCACGACCGCGTCGAGCTCGATCGAGCGGACGGTCGCCGCGGTGCGGTCCACCTTCTGCTCGTCGGCCCCCGAGCCGACCACGCCACCGCGTGCGGCGACGACCTTGACGAGCGCCTGCTCGGCGCCGATCCGCTCCCGGACCGCACGAAGGCCGTCGACCAGGTCCTCGCCGACGAAGACGCCGAGGTTCCTCCCCGCGATCGGACCGGGCACGTCGCTGACCTCCGAGATCGCGGCCGACCGCGTGATGCCGTCGGGCTCCCCCGCCCCCGGCCCTTCTCCCGCGCCGTCACGGCCGTCGCCCGGCTCGCCGCCGGGGACCGGCAGGCCCAGGCCCGTCGCGACGCGGGCGACCAGGTCGGCGTCGATCTTCGCCAGGGCGCGCAGCTGGTGCACCCGCACGTCCTCGCTCTCGCACTTGCCGAGCTCGAACGTGTAGGCAGCCACGGTCTGCGTCTGCTCGATGGGCGTGAGCGAGTTCCAGAACATGCGCGGCTGCGTGAAGTGGTCGGCGAACGACACGGGGTTCTCCCGGACCTTCTCGCCCGACACCGGGGTCGGGAGCGTCACGTAGACGCCCGGGTCGCTCACGGGACACACGGCCGGGAGGCCGTCCGCCATCGTGTTCGGCTGGTACGTCCCCAACCCCTCGTGCACCGCCGTCTGGTGCATCCCGTCGCGCAGCATGTCGTCGACCGGGGCGTGCGGCCGGTTGATCGGGAGCTGCGCGAAGTTCGGCCCGCCCAGGCGGCTGATCTGCGTGTCCAGGTAGGAGAACAGGCGCCCCTGGAGGAGCGGGTCGTTCGTGACCTGGATGCCCGGCACCAGGTGGCCCGGGTGGAACGCCACCTGCTCGGTCTCGGCGAAGTAGTTCGACGGGTTCGCGGTGAGCCGCAGCCGCCCCACCTTCTGCACCGGGCACAGCTCCTCGGGCACGATCTTGGTCGGGTCGAGGAGGTCGATGCCCATGAACATCTCGTCCGCGGTGTCGGGCATGACCTGCAGACCCAGCTCCCACTCGGGGAACGCACCCGCCTCGATCGCGTCCGCGAGGTCACGACGGTGGAAGTCGGGGTCGAAGCCGGCCGCGAGCTGCGCCTCCTCCCAGACCATGTTGTGCACGCCCGCCACGGGCTTCCAGTGGAGCTTGACCAACGAGGTCTCCCCGGCGGCGTTCTCCATGCGGAAGGTGTGGACGCCGAACCCCTCGGTCGTCCGGTACGACGCCGCGAGCCCGCGCGGCGACATGACCCAGATCGTCGTGTGCTGCGCCTCGGTGTGCCGGGACACGAAGTCCCAGAACGTGTCGTGCGCGCTCTGCGCCTGCGGGATCTCACGGTCCGGCTCGGGCTTGACCGCGTGGATGAGGTCGGGGAACTTGATCGCGTCCTGGACGAAGAACACCGGGATCACGTTCCCGACGAGGTCGTACACGCCCTCGTCGGTGTAGAACTTCGTCGAGAAGCCCCGGACGTCACGCACGGTGTCCGCCGATCCCCGCGACCCCGCCACCGTCGAGAAACGGACGAAGACCTCGGTCTCCTTGCCCTCCTGCGCCAGGAAGCCGGCCTTCGTGACCGCGGACGCGTTGCCGTACGAGGTGAAGACACCGTGGGCGGCCGCGCCCCGCGCGTGCACGACCCGCTCCGGGATCCGCTCGTGGTCGAAGTGCGTGATCTTCTCGCGCAGGTGGTGGTCCTCGAGCAGGACCGGTCCGCGAGGTCCGGCCTTGAGCGAATGGTCGGTGTCGTGGACCCGCAGCCCCTGGGCCGTGGTCAGCCGGTCGCCCTGCTGGGCGCGGGGGTCCGGGTCCTTCTGGTCGGCGGGCACGCCCGTGGGGCTCACGTCCGCCGGGGGCTCCTGGTCGGGGGTTCGTCGCGCGCTCATGGGTGATCCCTTCGGTCGGGGCGTCGGTGGTCGGTCCGGTGGCGTCTCCGGTCGCTCGTGGCGTCCGGAGCCTGCGGACCCGCCACCGTAGGCACGGCCCGGGAGGGCTCGCACGCGCTCGCACCGCCATGTGCCGGTGCCGGTGCTCGACCCGGTAGGAGCACGTGCCGGAGACCGGGCTCACCGGGTTGCAGGCCCACCACCCGCCGCTGCTAGGGTCGACGCATGAGCTTCTCGTCGACCGTCATGATGCGCCCCACCCGGGGCCCTTCGTGATGCGCTGACGCGCTCCACCACCCAAGGCCTCGCCGCAGCGAGGCCTTTCGTGTGTCCGGGCGCGGTGCGGTCGAGGCGCCGCAGCACCCGCCAAGGGTGCCCGCCGTCCCGAGAGGACACCCGCCATGACCACCCAGACCACCCCCACCGGCACGTCCGCCCAGCCGACGGCCCCCACCTTCTACGTCACGACCGCCATCCCCTACGTCAACGGCGACGCGCACCTGGGCCACGCGCTCGAGCTCGTCCAGACCGACGTCCTGGCCCGCCACGCACGCCTGCGCGGACGCCCGACCCGCTTCCTCACGGGCACCGACGACCACGCCCTCAAGAACGTCAGCGCGGCCCGCGCCGCGGGTCGCGAGGTCCGTGACTTCGTCGCCGAGCACGTCGAGGACTTCCGCGCGCTGCGCCCCGCGCTGTCCCTGTCCACGGACGACTTCCTGTCGACGTCGACCGACCCCCGGCACCGCCCCGGCGTCGAGGCGCTGTGGCGATGCTGCGCCGACGCCGGGGACTTCTACCGCCGCTCCTACGAGGGCCTGTACTGCGCGGGCTGCGAGCAGTTCTACTCCCCCGACGAGCTCGACGCGTCGGGCCGCTGCCCCGAGCACCTGCCGTTGCCCGAGCGCGTGGTCGAGGAGAACTGGTTCTTCCGGCTGTCCCGCCACGCCGACGCGATCCGCGACGCGATCGTCTCGGGCCGCGTGCGCGTCAACCCGGCCGCCAAGCGCAACGAGGTGCTCGCGTTCCTCGACGCCGGGCTCGAGGACTTCAGCGTCTCGCGGCCCGCGACCCGCTCGGACGGCTGGGGCGTCCCGGTCCCCGGGGACCCGTCCCAGGTCGTCTACGTGTGGTGGGACGCGCTGACCAACTACGTCACCGCGCTGGGCTACGGCGCGGACCCCGCCGCCCCGGCCGCGGCGGACGACTACCGCACCTGGTGGTCCGGCGGCGACGAGCGCGTGCACGTGATCGGCAAGGGCATCACGCGCTTCCACGCGGTCTACTGGCTCGCGCTGCTGCTCTCGGCGGGCGAGCCGCTGCCCACCACGATCCACGTGCACGACTACGTCACGGCCGGGGGCGCCAAGCTCGCCAAGTCCGCGGGCACCGCAGTGCACCCCGTCGGGCTCGTGGACGCGTACGGCGCCGACGCCCTGCGGTGGTGGTTCGCGCGCGAGGTCCCGCTCCTGGGCGACACCGAGTTCACGACCGAGCGCCTCGTCGCGCGGCACGACGACGAGCTCGCGCACGGCGTGGGGAACCTGGTCAACCGCACGCTCACGCTCGTGCACCGGTTCCGGGACGGCGTCGTGCCCGCGCTCCCCCGCACCCGGGCGACGGACCCCGACGAGCTGAGCGCCGCCGTCGGGCAGGTGGAGGCGGCCGTGGACGCGGCCCTCGCGGACGCGGACCTGCGGACCGCGACCGGGGCCGTCCGTCGCATCGTCGACGCGGCCAACCGGTACGTCGACGCGGAGAAGCCGTGGGAGCTCGCGGCCCGCGAGCGCGCCGGGGACGCGGACGCGGGTGAGCGACTGGACGAGGTGCTCGCGCGGCTCGTCGAGGCGTGCCGGGTCGTCGCGGTCGAGCTCTCGCCGTTCGTGCCCGACGGCGCCGCGCGCCTGCGCGAGCAGCTCGGCTCCCCGCAGGGCCACCAGGCGGCCGGACCCGACCGCGTGGGCACCCCGACACCGGCCTTCCCGCGCCTGGGCTGACCGGCGCCCCGCCGAGTGCGGAGTACGTGTCGCGACACGCCGGGTCGCACGACAACTGCTCCGCACTCATCGGCCGGCGGCCGGCGGCTACCGCAGCGCCGGGGCGTGCGCCTCCAGGAACCGGAACACCTCGGTCTGGTCGACGCCCGGGAACGCCCCGACCGGCATCGCGGCGAGCATGCTCGCGTGCGGGCGCGCACTCGGCCACGACCGGTCCGCCCACCGCTCGGTCAGGGCTGCGGGCGGGCGCCGGCAGCACGACTCGTCGGGGCAGCGCGAGACCGTGCGCTCGGTCGTCTCGCGCCCGCGGAACCACTTGACGTGCCCGAACGGCACGCCGACGCTCACCGAGAACTGGCCGTCGTCGGAGTCCTGCACGCGCGAGGTGCACCAGTAGGTGCCGGTCGGGGTGTCGGTGTACTGGCTGAACGGGCTCAGCCGGTCCTCGACCGCGAAGACCGTGCGCGCGGTCCAGTGGCGGCACACGTACTGCCCCTCGACGGCCCCGAGGGGGTCCGCGGGGAAGCGCACGCCGTCGTTCTCGTACGCCTTGTGGATGATCCCCGACTCGTGGATCTTCATGAAGTGCACGCCGATGCCCAGGTGCGTCGTAGCGAGGTTCGTGAACCGGTGGGCCGCGGTCTCGTAGGACACCGAGAACGCGTCGCGCAGGTCCTCGACCGAGATCTCGCGCGCCTCCTTGGCCTCCTTGAGGAGCTTGACCGCGTCCCGCTCGGGCAGCAGGAGCGCGGCCGACAGGTAGTTGGCCTCGACGCGCTGGCGCAGGAACTCGCCGTAGTCGCGCGGCTCGTGGTGACCCAGCACGTGCGACGCGAGCGCCTGGAGCAGGGCCGAGCGCGGGTCGCTCGACGCGCGCGTGCCGGTGCTCGGCAGGTACACGCGGTGGTGCCGCAGGTCGATGACCGAGCGCGTCGAGTGCGGCAGGTCGTGCACGTAGTGCAGCGAGAAGCCCAGGTGCGTCGCGAGGTCCGCGGCCACGCGCTGGGACATGGGACCGCGCGCGTGCCCGACGCCGTCGAGCAGCTCGCGCGCGGTGGCCTCGAGCTCGGGGAAGTGGTTGTCCTGGGCGCGCATGGTCGCGCGGAGCTCGGTGTTCGCGCGGCGAGCCTCCTCGGGCGTCGCGGCGCGCTCGGTGTGCAGGCGCTCGAGCTCACGCTGGAGACCGACGATGGCCTCGAGGGCGTCGCTCGGGAGCGACTTGCCGACCCGTACCGTGCCGAGCCCGAGCGAGGCGAACAGCGGGCCGCGCTGCGCGCGTTCGAGCTCGATCTCCAGGGCGGCGCGGCGCGTGGGCGGCTCGGCCGAGAGCAGGTCCTCGACGCTCGCGCCGAGGGCACGGGCGATGGCCTGGAGCTGGGAGAACTTGGGCTCGCGGCGCCCGTTCTCGATCACGGACACCTGCGAGGGTGCCCGCCCGATCGCGGCCCCGAGCTCGTCGAGGGTCATGCCGCGCTCGGTCCGCAGGTGCCGGACGCGGCGCCCGATGGTCAGGGCGTCGGCCTCGTCCTCGACGGGCAGGGTGCCACCGACCGTTCTGCCGCTGCCCGGCGGGGCCGTGACACGCGGCGCACCGGTCGTGGCGCGCGGTACGGGGAACTTCTGTGCTGACGGCGAGTCAGATGCCATGACTGAGGGTGACACACGCCACTCCTTGCGCACAACAGAAGAAGTTCATTTCTTCTGCCAGGGAAGTCCTTGTGCACCCCTTGCGCGGCGCAGGAAGGTCGTTCTACGGCCACCGCTCACCCGGGCGGCGGCCGGAACGAGTACCACCGCACGCAACGAAGCTCTGGAGGCACCCCGTGACCACCCCGCCCATCATCAGCCGCCGCTCCGAGAACGAGTACGCCACGCCCCGGGCGTCCGCGACCTCCCGGTCCGAGGCCGTCACGGCCCCCGTCACGCAGCCCACGACCAGCGCCCCCGGCCACCTGCCCGCGCGGCCCGGCGACCAGCGCCAGTCCGCCGCCGACCTCGCCCTGTCCTGGGCGACCGACCCCCGCTGGGCCGACGTGCAGCGCGACTACACGGCCGAGGACGTCGTGGCCCTGCGCGGCTCGGTGCGCGAGGAGCGCACCCTGGCCCGCCGCGGCGCCGAGAAGCTGTGGGACCTCATCCACACCGAGGAGTGGGTCGCCGCGCTCGGCGCCATGACCGGCAACCAGGCCGTGCAGCAGGTGCGCGCGGGCCTCAAGGCCATCTACCTGTCCGGGTGGCAGGTCGCGGCCGACGCCAACCTGTCGGGTCAGACCTACCCCGACCAGTCGCTGTACCCCGCGAACTCGGTGCCGGCCGTCGTGCGCCGCATCAACAACGCCCTGCTGCGCGCCGACCAGATCGAGACCGCTGAGCGGTCGGGATCCCCCGCTGGGCAGACGCCCGAGCGCGACTGGATCGCCCCCATCGTCGCCGACGCCGAGGCCGGTTTCGGCGGGCCCCTCAACGCCTACGAGCTCATGCACTCGATGATCGAGGCGGGCGCGGCGGGCGTGCACTGGGAGGACCAGCTCGCGTCCGAGAAGAAGTGCGGCCACCTGGGCGGCAAGGTCCTCGTCCCGACCGCGCAGCACATCCGCACCCTCAACGCGGCCCGCCTCGCCGCGGACGTCGCGGGCGTCCCGACCGTCATCATCGCCCGCACCGACGCGCTCGCCGCGGACCTCATCACGTCCGACGTCGACCCGCGCGACCAGGAGTTCCTCACGGGTGAGCGCACGGCCGAGGGCTTCTACCGGACGCGTCCTGGCATCGACACGGTCATCTCGCGCGGCCTCGCGTACGCCCCGTACGCCGACCTCATCTGGGTCGAGACCGGCGAGCCCGACCTCGAGCTGGCCCGCCGGTTCGCCGAGGTCGTCCACGCGCAGTACCCCGACAAGAAGCTCGCGTACAACTGCTCGCCCTCGTTCAACTGGAAGAAGCACCTCGACGACGCCCAGATCGCGAGCTTCCAGAAGGAGCTCGCCGCGATGGGCTACGCGTTCCAGTTCATCACCCTGGCCGGCTTCCACGCCGTGTCCCACTCCATGTTCGAGCTCGCCCGCGGCTACAACGACCGCGCGATGAGCGCCTACGTCGAGCTCCAGGAGGCCGAGTTCGCCTCCGAGTCCGACGGCTACACGGCCACCCGCCACCAGCGGGAGGTCGGCACCGGCTACTTCGACCGCGTCGCCACGGCTCTCAACCCCGACAGCGCCACCCTCGCGCTCGCCGGGTCCACCGAGACCGCCCAGTTCCACTAAGCCCCGCCCCGCCCGCCGCGCCGAGGTAGAGGTCTCGCGTCGAGGTAGAGGGCTCCAGCCCTCTACCTCGACCACTCCCCTCTACCTCGCGGCACAGACCATCGGAGCACGCCATGCCCAGCACCCTCACGACCCACTCCTCCGGCCCGACGACGTCACGCACCTCGTCCGACCAACCCGCCTCCCCCGGCCCCCAGCCGGGCCACCACGACGGGCGCGACGACGACGCGCGGCGCGCGACACCGTCGGGCACCCTGGACGTCACCGGGTCCCTCGGCGAGCGCTACCGCGAGATCCTGACCCCGGGCGCCCTCGACTTCCTGACCGCCCTGCACGACCGCTTCCTGGCCGCCCGCCACGGGCTGCTCATGGACCGCCAGCAGCGCCGCCAGGACGTGGCCGACGGGATCGACCCCGACTTTCGCGCCGCGACCCGGCCCGTGCGCGACGACCCCTCGTGGCGCGTCGCCGGCTCGCACGGCGCCCCCGGGCTCGAGGACCGCCGCGTCGAGATCACCGGCCCCACCGACCCCAAGATGGCGATCAACGCGCTCAACTCGGACGCCAAGGTGTGGCTCGCCGACCAGGAGGACGCGTCGTCGCCCACGTGGCGCAACGTGATCGAGGGCCAGCTCGCGCTGCACGACGCGATCCGCGGCACGCTCGCGTTCACCTCACCCGAGGGCAAGGAGTACGCGCTGCGCTCGACCGAGCTGACCGACCTGCCGACCATCGTGTTCCGGCCCCGCGGCTGGCACCTCATCGAGAAGCACCTGCGCTACGTCGACCGTGCGGGCGTGGCGGTCTCGGCGTCGGCCTCGCTCGTGGACTTCGGGCTGTACTTCTTCCACAACGCGCGCGAGCTCGTCGAGCGCGGCCGCGGACCGTACTTCTACCTGCCCAAGCTCGAGGGCTACCGCGAGGCGCGCGTCTGGAACGACGTGTTCGTGTTCGCGCAGGAGTACCTGGGGATCGAGCAGGGCACGATCCGCGCGACCGTGCTCGTCGAGACCCTGCCCGCCGCGTTCGAGATGGAGGAGATCCTGCACGAGCTGCGCGACCACTGCGCGGGGCTCAACGCGGGGCGCTGGGACTACCTCTTCTCCGTCATCAAGTCGTTCCGCACGCGCGGCGACCAATACGTCCTGCCCGACCGTTCGCAGGTGCCCATGACCGCCCCGTTCATGCGGGCCTACACCGAGCTCCTCGTCGCGACGTGCCACCGGCGCGGGGCGCACGCGATCGGCGGCATGAGCGCGTTCATCCCCGACCGCCGCCGCCCGGACGTGACCGAGAAGGCGTTCGAGCAGGTCCGCGCGGACAAGCGGCGCGAGGCGGGCGACGGGTTCGACGGCACCTGGGTCGCGCACCCCGACCTCATCCCCGCGGCGCGCGCCGAGTTCGACGCCGTGCTGGGCGACCGGCCGCACCAGGTCTCGCGCCTGCGCGACGACGTGAGGGTGGGGCAGCACGAGCTGCTCGACATCGGGTCGGTGCGCCGTGCGGGCGCGACGGTCACCGCGGCCGGGCTGCGGTCCAACGTCTCGGTGGGCGTCCGGTACATCGAGTCGTGGCTGCGCGGCGTGGGGGCCGCGGCGATCGACCACCTCATGGAGGACGCCGCGACGGCCGAGATCTCGCGCTCGCAGGTGTGGCAGTGGATCGCGTCCGGCACGCGCACCGACAACGGGGTGCCCATCACGCGGGCCCGCGTCGAGGCGCTGCTCGCGGAGGTCGTCGACGACCTGCCGCGCGGCGAGGGCAACCGGATCGACGACGCCGCGCACGTGTTCCGCGCCGTCGCCCTCGCCGAGGACTTCCCGACGTTCCTGACCATCGGGGCGTACTCGCAGTTCCTGGTCGGGTCGGCCGTGGACGGCCCGCGCGAGGGCTGACCACCTGAGCGCCGGCTGGCTGGCTGGCGAGCTGGCTGGCCGGCTGACTGGCTGGCTGACTGGCCGGCCGACGGTCTGGCCGGCTGGCGAGAACGGGGTTGAGGTCGTCATCGAGGGGATGACGACCTCAACCCCGTTCTCGCGCACACAGAACACCGGCTGAACTGCACAGATACCACTGGCGCGCCAGGTCCGGAGGGTGCGATGATCCACCCGCACGGCGCGCGAGCTGCCGAGCGACACCCTTCCTGGACCGTCCGGTCCCGTCGCCCCGTGGAGCCTTCGTGAGTGACCTGTTCGCCCCGCCCTCGTCGTCCCCGAACCATCCCTCCGGCGCGGGGGCACCCGGTCCCGCCTCCCCGACGGCCCCGTCGCCCGTCCCGCCGGCGAGCCCGGCTGCGACGGCTCCTCCGGCCGCGGGGTACCCCGTGGCGACGGCGTACCCCGGCCCCGGGACGGCCGCACCGGCCGGGGCTGCGGCACGCAACCCGTACGCCGCGTACCCACCAGCCCCGCAGCACGGGGACGGCGGCCCGGGCGCCCCCGGTCCGTACGCCGGGCACGGCGGCGCGTACGGCCCGGGTCACGAGGCCTCGCACCGCTCGGCCGCGCCCCTGTCCCCGTACGCGAGCCCCCCGGTCGTCCCGGGCACTCCCGGGGGGAGGACGGGGCCCTCGCGCGTCCTGGTCGGTGTGCTCGCGGGGGTCGCGGGCCTGGTGATCGGGGGCGTCGGCGCGACCAGCGTGACCCTGGCCGTGGTGGCGGGCAACGAGCTGTTCGCGGACGCGGGCGCGGCGGCCGACCCGTGGCCCCTGGGACCGGTCCCCGACGAGGAGTCGTGGGACACCTACGGCGACGAGGACGTCGCGGGCCGCGACGGTGGCACGGTCGAGGACCCCTGGCTCCTCTCGGACGAGGTCTACACCGAGGAGTGGTCGGTCCTGCTCGACGCACCCTACGAGGCGACCGCCGAGGTCCTCGCGCACAACGACGTCAACGTGCCGCCCGCCGACGGCATGGAGTACTGGATCGTCCCCGTCCACGCGACGTACTTCGGCCCCTCGCTCGAGGCGAGCGCGCCGCAGTCCATCACCCTGGAGCTGGTCGACGGGACGGGGACCGTCTTCGACGGCCGGTGCGGCGTCGTGCCCGACGGCCTGACGGGCAAGGGGTTCATGTCCACGGACGAGTCCGTCTCGGGCAACGTCTGCCTCCCCGTGCCCGCGGGCGCCCCCGGCCTGTGGCGACTCACGATCGACGACTACATGCCGGTCTACCTGACCACCGACCCATCGACCACCGAGTCCTGAGACCTCGCGGGTCCGCGGAGGCCGGCCGTCACCAGGCGAGCGCGTCGCGCAGCTCGTCCTCGAGCCGCGTGGACAGCGCCGTGTCGTCGCGCACCACGGCGCGCTCGGCTACGGCACGGCGCGGGCTGCTCGTGATGATGCCGTCGACGCCGCTCCGGAGCTGGGCGCGCATCGCGGCGGGGTCGTTCACGGTCCAGACGTAGACGTCGATTCCGGCCGCACGGGCCTCGGCGCGCACGCGGGAGGAGTCGGAGGACTGCTCGATCGCCACGAAGTCGACGGGCAGGTCGCCCAGTGCTCCACGCAGGAACGGGACGACGTAGCCGACCGCGATCTCGGGGCCGAGCGCCCGCACCTCGTCGGCCTGCTCGGGGTAGATCGACTGGACCAGGTAGTCGTCCGCGACACCCTGCGCCCGCAGGAGCGCGACGACGTCCGCGACGAACGTCGGTGTCTCGTGGCCGTGCGCCTTGAGCTCGACCAGGAGCGGTACGTCGAGCTCGCGGGCACGCTCCACGAACTCCTCGAGCGACGGGATCGTCGCCTCGAACCCGCCCTGGCGGATCGTGGTCGCGGTCAGCTCGTCGAGGGTCATGGTGTGCACGGCACGGTCGGAGCCCGCGAGCCGGCGCAGGGTCAGGTCGTGGAAGACGACGAGCCCGCCGTCCGCGGCCTGGAGCACGTCGAGCTCGACGTAGTCCGCACCGAGCGCCGCGGCCGACTCGAGCGACGCGATCGAGTTCTCGACCCCGCCGCCCGGGTCGCCCCGGTGCGCGATCACCGCGCCGGGCTCCTCGCGCGCGAGGGTCGTCATGGCGCGGGTGTTGGCCACCGTGACGGCGAGGAGCACCAGCACGGCAACCAGCCCGACGGCGGCGCGCACAGCGCGCGGTCGGCCCGCCAGGCCGCGGCGCAGGACCCGCGGTACGCTCGCCGACCCGTGCGCCGACACTGCGGAGTCTCCCGCGGGCGCTCCTGGTCCTGCCCCGGCGGACGGGACGACCACCTCGGTCGCGGGCGCGCTGCTCCCGGCCCGAGCGGCGCCGTCGGGCAGCGACGCCCGGTGCTCCGCCGCGAACGCGACCACGACCTGGGTGAGGAGCGCCGTGACGAACCCCGCGAGCACGAACCCGACCACCTGCACGACCGTGAGCGTCGCTCCCGCGACCACGGGTGCGAGGCCGGGCGCGTGCAGGTCCGCGACCCGCGTCGGGACGAGCGCGAGCGTCACGACCCCCGCGGCGACCACGAGCACCCCCAGCCCCACGACCGCGAACACCCCCAGGAGGCGCGGCCACGACCGACGGGTCGCGCGCCAGCTCGCGGCCATGGCCCCCGCGACGGACTCGTCGGAGGTCAGCAGGACCGCGAGCGTCAGCACCAGGCGCAGGTTGAGGAACAGGACTCCCGCGAGGAACACGAGGTAGACGGACAGGCCGCCGTCGAACTTCAGGAGCTCCCCGACGACGAAGTCCGGGATCGCGATGCCCCGCACGAGGAACGCCGCCATGCCGAACCCACCCACCGGGACGAGCACGAAGAAGTACCCGACGAACAGCGCGAGCTGAGGGCCGAGGAGCCGGCGGCTCGCGCGGGCGAGGTCGTGCGCGACGCCGCGCACCGAGACGGGCTCCCCCGCCCGCACGCGCGCGCCGATCGCGAGGAACGCCCCCTGCTGGACGAGGACCACGACCGAGGCGCCCAGAGCCAGCAGCACCAGCAGGAGCACCGCGCCCGGGCTCGACAGGACCCGCACCACGTCGAGGTGCGTGAACGAGGGAACGCCCGCGACCGCGAGCGCCCGGTCGAACAGCCACACCATGAACGGGACGACGACCAGGCCCGTGACGCCCTGGAGGAGGACGACGGTCAGGAGGTAGGTCGGCAGGTGCGCGCGGACCGTGCGGGCCGCGGGGAGCAGGAGCTTCGGCCCCTCCTGGCCGTCGAGGGGTCGCGGAGCGGTGCGGGCGGCGGAGGGCACGAGCGCAGCCTACGGGCGCGACGACGGGCGCCGGTGAGCCCAGCGGTCTCGGAGGCGGGCTGGGCGAGAAGTCACCCGGCCGCCGGGTACGTGATGCGGGTGGTCGGGAGCGCGTCCGTCGAGCCCCGGCCCGTCGGAGCGCCCTGCGCCCGGACACCCGCTCGGCCGCCCTCCCCCAGCCCGACGACGAGCTCGGTCACGAACGTGAGCAGGATCAGCGGGAGCAGCACGGGCAGCGCGACGAGACCGGTCGCGACCGCGCCGAGCACGCTGCCGGACGCGGCGGGCACCCAGCGGACCCGCTCGGTGCCGCCCGGGGTAGGGCGCGGGCGCGACTCGAACCCGACCCAGACCGCCAGCACGAGCAGCACACCGAGGCAGGCGGCAGCCACGACGACGGCACCCACGAACCACGGGCTCCCCCCGCCGGTCCCCGCCCCGGCCACCCGCAGGCCGAGCGCGACGAGCCCGGCGACCACGGCGAGCAGGAACACGACCGCAACCGGCAGGCTCCCGAAGATCCGGACCGCGGCCCACATGAGCCACCGACGGACCGGGCCCGTGCCCGTCTCGCGCAGGGTGCCTCGGAAGAGGCGGTCGGCGTCGCGGCGTGCGGCCCGCCTGCTGCTCGCCGGTCGGTCGGAGTCCGCGAGCGCCCGCGAGGTCGCGTCGTGCAGGATCGCGGGGAGCGTCTGGCGCCCGTAGCTCGCGACCACTCCCCACAACGGCATGGGGACCGACGCGAGGTCGGTCACGAGGCCGGTCGGGACGGTCTGCTCGACCGCCTCCCGGTGCCACACCGGCCCGGACGCCGTCTGCTCATCGGCGGGGCGAGAGGTGTACCCGAACGGGGTCAGCACCTCGAACCAGACCTTCCACCGCCCCGAGACGGGTAGCTGGCGCAGGTCGACCGTCGCGGCCGGGGCCCAGCGGTCCGGGTCGCCCGGCAGCGGCGCGACGAACGGCACGGGGACCGCCTCAGCCGACCTGTGCGGGAACCGGCGCGGGCTCGGCCACGCCGGGCTCGGGTGCCGGACCTGGCGTCTCGTCCGTCACCGGCGCCTCGTTCGTCACGCCGTACGGCACCAGGACGCTCGCGACCTCCCGCGAGACCGGGTCGAGGTGCCCGCGCTGGTCGTCGAAGAAGATGTGCGGCCGCAGGACCCTCAGCACGCGGCCCTTGTCTGCGCCGCCCAGGAAGAACGCGTCGTTCACCGTCACTCCCCACGAGCGCAGCGTGTTCACGGCGCGCTCGTGCGACGGGGCGCTGCGGGCCGTGACGATCGAGACGCGCACCCGGGGCCGGTACGCCGGGTCCTCGGCGGCACGCTCCTCCTCGCGCCGCTGGATCGTGCCCAGCGCCCGCAGGAACGGCAGGATCGGCCCGGCGTGGTGCTCGGTGACCTTGCGCGCGCTCTCGTACTGGTGGAACTGCTCGATCCCGCTCGACTGGTAGACGCGCTCGGCGCTGTCGTCGGCGAGCACGCCGTCGAAGTCGAAGGCCACGCGCAGGGTGCCGTCGTCGGCCGCGCCGTCCGGGTCCTCGCCCGGGCTCCCACCCGGGAGGACGGGCGCTCCCGGCGGGTGCTCCGCCGTCGGGCCGGGTGCGGCGAGATGCCCGACGGCGGCGCTCCCCAGGACCTGCCCGGCCGGGTGCCCCAGCGTGGTCGCCGTCCGGACGTCGCGCGCGTCCCCCGACAGGAAGAGCGAGACGTTGAGCGCCGGGATGTACGCGTACGGCGCGAGGCCCTGCGTGAAGATCGCCCGGCTGATGGGCAGCCCGTACGCCGCGACCGAGCTCATGACCCGCAGCCCCGTCGACGGGTCGTTCTTGGACAGGACGAAGACCTCGACGAGCGGGTCCTGCGCGTCGGGCGAGAGATCGTTGAGGCTCAGGAGGCGCTGCACGAACTCGAACGCGACCCCGCGCCGGAGCGTGCGCTCACGGTACCGGTCCTGGTACGCGCGGTACGCGTCGATCCCCTGCTCGTCGAAGACCCGCTGGGACGTCGAGAGGTCGAACAGGGCGCTCGAGGAGACACCGACGACGAGCCGGTGATCGAGGTCGTAGGGCGGCACGGCGCTCCTTCGTCGGGACTGGCGGGTTCGTCGGGACTGGCGGGGAGCCTCAGGAGGGCTCGGCCGGGCCGTCGGGCTCGACGGGCCGGAAGACCGGGTCCTGCGGGTGGCGGCGACGGTACCTCACGACGCACTCCTTGCACATGGGCATGGTCGGCAGGCGCGCGGCCTCGCGCGGCGTCATCTCACCGATGACCTTGGCACCGCACAGGCCCCGGTCCGGGTGCACGATGTGCCCCCACTCCGACTCCCAGCGGTACCCGAAGCGGTAGGGCGGGCGCACCTGGAACTCGCGAACCTGCGGCGCCGAGCGCAGCGCCTTGGCCTTGTCGATGCCGTCCTCGCCGCCCGTGCCGTAGCCCTGGGGCTGGCGCTGGCACACGTGCCGGACCCTGAACGGCATGGTCGGCCTGTACGCGAGCTGTGTGCCCGGCACCGCTCCCCGGTTCGACGTCAGGAACCAGCGCACCTCGTCCCCCGCGTGCACGCTGCGGACCTCGTCGAGAGCGAAGGCCCGACGGCGGCCGTCGTAGCACGGCAGCCACTGCACGTCGCCGCCGCACTGCTCGCACCGGCCCAGGCGGACGTCGCTCATGCGGGGTCCGCCGACACGTCATCGTCGGGTGCCACCGGTGCTGCTGGCACGTGGACGGGCAACAGGTCCTCCGACAGGTAGGGGGCGGGAACGGCCGAAGCCACTGTACGTGCCGTGGCCCACGCAGAGGCTCTGCCCAGAGCACCACGCGGGAACCACCGGGCCTGTCGAGATGCTGCCCATCGTCGCCCGGCTCCGTGGATGAGCGACGACGAACAGCATCTCGCGTCTGCGGGCCGCCCGGGATCGGAGCCGCCGTCGGCGCCGCCCTCAGGCGTGCGGGACGGCCACCCCCTGGCCGCGGCTCTGCCGGAACTCGAGCGCCTCGGGAATCTCCTCGAACGTGAGGACGTCGCCCGTGAGGTCGCGCAGGTGCCCGAGCGCCTCGTTGGGGGTCGCGTAGAAGAACTCGCGACGGAGGTTGATGCGGTTGACGCGTCGGTCGGCGAGCCGCTGGTGCATCTTGTTCTCGATCCCGACGGCATCGTCCGAGAAGAAGATGGCGTGCACGTCGAACCCGAACGGTACCGAGGCATCACCGAGCTCCTTGACGCGGTCCATGGGGTCGAGGCGACGGGTCATGCCGACCTTGATCATCTGCTCGCCGAAGGCACCGATGTTGGAGATGACGTACACGTAGCCAGCGCGCTGGTTGGCTGCGCGGTAGTCGAGGTCGGCGATGGCCTTCTCGATGTCCTCGATCTGGGCCCGCATCCGCTCGACCGCCTCGGCGTCTCCCTTGGCGACGAGCGCAGCCATCGCGTTCTCGTAGTGGCTGCGCTCCTTGCTCAGGCGTTCGCGCTCACGGGCCGTCTCGAGCTCGACCTTGCGCTGCTCGCGCAGGGCCTCGCGCGCTTCACGCTCGGCCTCCTTCTCGGCGGCGAGCTTGGCGACGAAGTCGGCCGTCAGCTCGAGCTCCTGGATACGCAGCTGGTGGTAGCGCGGCGAGATCTTGATGCTCATGGAGGTGCCGAGCTTCTGGATGGTGAGGGTGGTCTTCTCGAGCTTCTCGACGCTCGCGGCAAGGCGATGGGGCTTGAGCCCGCGCACCAAGGTGTCCGCCTCAGCGTTGTAGGCCCGGAGCATGAGCTTCGAGATGTCGGAGACCATCTTGCGTCCCTGCGCCGCCGAGCCGTTGACCTGCCAGGTCGTCGATGCCTCGACGGCGCCTCCGTTGGCCGTCGTCATCTCCTTGATCCGGACCCTGAGCTGCGCGAGACGCACCTTGTAGGCCTCGGCGTTCTCCAGAGGGTGCTGGTAGTCGTAGATCCCGACCTCCTGCAGGAGCGCAGTCTCCTCCAGCTGCACGACGAGCCGGCTCAGGTCGCGCACCTGGGCATCGCGCGTCCCGACCTGCGCCCCGAGGTCCGCGAGCTCGCGAGCGAACCGCTGGCGGGCGGCCTCCTGCTCGACCTCGCGAGCCGTCCGCTCCTCGACATAGCGCCGCTGCGCCGTGACACGCTCCTGCTCGATCTGAGCGACGTCCATCGCACCGATGCGTGTCAGCTCGGCACGCAGAAGCTCGACCTCCGCGCGGAGCGCGTCGGTCTCGCCGGCGAGCTCACGCGCCTTCTTCCGCGCGCCGAAGAACGGGATCGCGGAGCCGGACGGCGCGCCGGTCTGAGTAGGGACCTGTCCCGTGCCCGACGGCGGCATGCCCACCGCAGGGGTGGCTGCGGCAAAGACGGGGCTCGACTGGGCCGGCGGGGTCTGGGCCGGCGGGAATGCCGCGGCGGGAGCGGGCGCTGGCGCGGGAGCGGGCGCCGGCGTCCGCGCGGGCACCGGTGCCGACGCGGTGGGCTGCTGGGGCATCGGCGTGGGTGCCGCGACCGGGACCCAGAACTGCCAGTCTGGCGGAGGGGCCGGCCAGCTCGCGGGCGGAGACCACCCGTCCGGCGGGCTCCAGCCGTCTGGGGGCGCGGGCCAGTTCGGGGGTGAGACGTAGCGAAGCTCTGGTGAGGTCATGGCAGGCCGTTCGTCAGGTGTGGCGACATCGCGGGAAGGACGCGTCGCCCCGAGGGAGGAGGGCAGCGAGCGTTTGGGACATTAGTCCAGAAGCAGACGATCCGACGCGAGCAACCGGGTGAACTGTCCGCTCCGTCGCGCGCGAGTCAGCCCACGGGTTCTCCGAGATGCTGGGGGTTGTCGCTCGGCTCCGTGGATGAGCGACGACGAACAGCATCTCGGTGCTGGTGCCTTGCTCCGCCGGCCGCCCTGGGTCGGGAGGTTGTCCACAGGGCGGGACGGTGGGGTTCCCTGGAGTGGTCCGTTTCGCTAGGTTCTGTGGGGAGTTCGCGGGGGTGCCAAGGTCGGCATCGTCGTCCGTGCCATGCAGGGGGTCTCATGTCTCGTCGTGCCCGCAGGTCCCGTCACGCCATCCAGTGCGTACGGGCGGCTGTCGTCCTGGTCGTCGCGGGTGGACTGGTCGCCGGGTGCGCAGGCGCGCAGGAGCCGACGCCGTCACCACCCCCCGAGACCGTCGACGAACCGGCACCCGCGCCGAGCCCGACACCGTCCCCGAGCGGGCCCGTCAAGCCCGAGCGCCCTCCCGCGATGGACACCGACGACGCCGAGGGAGCGGCCGCGGCGGCGGAGTACTACGTCGAGCTGTCGGGGTATGCGCTCGCCGCTGTCGACGACTCGGATCTGAAGGCAATGTCTCACCGCACGTGCGGATACTGCTCAGAGACCTTGGAGCAAGTGGCGTGGCTCGCTTCGTCTGGCGGGTCATACGCCGGAGGTGAGATGGACGCGTCGGTCGACGACCCCGGCAAGTACGTACGCGACGAGCAGACGGGAATCTATCCGCTCGACGTGACGGTGACACAAGAAGCCCTGACCGTGGTCGATCGCGACGGGGTGGAAATCGCCTCGGAGCCGACCTCCGTCGCGACCGCCCGAGTTGAGGTCGGGCGAAGCGACGGCAGCTGGGTGATCGTCGAGATCGCATCGGTTCCAGAGGGCTAGGCGGACATGGCGCATAGGATGCTTCCGCTCCGCGGAAGAGTACTCACCGTTCTCCTCGCCTTGACGGCACCCCTCCTCCCATCTCCCTCTTCGACGACTACCGAACTACCTCCAGGAGATTGGGGCTTCACTGGCAGGACCGACGGTCAGTCGGTCAATCTCGAGGCGGAGTACGCGACCCGCGGTGGTGGCGCGTTCGAGGCCGGCAGCACGGGTGGACCGGCGACGGAGAAGTTCTTCCGGGCGACTCCCGAGCAGTGCGAGGTCTTCCACGGCCTGGACGCCGACACGGACCTCTCGCGCGGCTGTGGCCAGGCCAGGCGCCTCGTCGAGGCCGGGATCGAGTGCGCCGCGGACTCCTACTACCTCGGCGCCCTGTACCGCCAGACCCGCACCATCGACGCCGACGGTGTCCCCGGTGCGTGGTCACCTGCCGGGGAGCCCGTCGTCGACCAGTCCTGCGTCACCCCGGCCGACCTCACCGCCGAGGCCGAGCGCGCCCTGGCCACCTTGGCCATCAGCCCCTCCCCGGTGAGCGTCCAACCCCCCGACGGGTGGACCCTGGTCAACATCCCGACCATCACCCACACCACCGACGACTCCCAGGAGCTCGCCACGACGCTCCTCGGCATCCCCGTCACCCTGCGCGTCGACCCCGACACCTTCACCTGGGACTACGACGACGCCACCCCACCCCTGGTCACGACCGACCCCGGCGCCCCCTACCCCGACCACACGGTCCACCACACCTACACCCAGCCCGCCGACCAGGTCACCATCACCCTGACCACCACCTGGACCGCCCGCTTCCGCATCACCGGCGCCCCCACCTGGACCCCCATCACCGGCACTGCGACAACCACCAGCACTGCCGCACCCCTCCAGGTCCACGAAGCCCGCTCCCGCCTCGTCACCGAACCCCTGCCCTGAGACGCGACCGGCGCACCCAGCAAGCGGATCACCGCACGGGTGGCCCACGCCCCACTGCTCTGCCACGATCGGCTCATGGCCGCGAACACCGCCGGATGGACCGAGGACACGGCGGAGATCGACGGGCACCGCGTGTTCTACCGGCGCAGTCCCGACGTCCCCGACGCCCTGCCGATCGTCCACGTGCACGGCTTCGGGATCTCCGGCTCGTCCCTCCTGCCCACGGCCGAGGTCCTGGCCGCACGGGCGACGAACCTCGTCCCCGACCTGCCGGGGCACGGCCGGAGCGAACGGTGGGACTACACCCTCGGCATCCCTGGGCTCGCGCACGCCCTGATCCGCATCCTCGACGCCCTGGGACTCGAGAAGGTCGTGCTGGTGGGCAACTCGATGGGCTGCCCGGTCAGCCTCGAGATCGCGCACAGCGCGCCGGAACGGGTGGACCGCATGGTGCTCGTGTCGCCCGCCGGGGGCCGCCACAACCAGGGGCTCGCACGCGCCATCGGCCAGCTCGCGCTCGACGGTCCTCGCGAGAGCCCGAGGATGGCACGCCTCGCGGTCCCGGACTACCTGCGGTTCGGGCCCGTCAACACGTTCAACCTGTTCAGCGAGCTCACCCGCTTCCCCTCGTTGGAGCGGATCATCACCTCGACGGTGCCGACGCTCGCCGTCGTCGGGAGCAGAGACCCGCTCATGCCACCACCTGCGCGGGTCCGGGAGGTCGGCCGACTGGCGGGGGACCTGACCACGGTCGCCCTCATCGAGGGTGCCGCGCACGCGATCAACTTCAGCCACCCGGGCGAGCTCGCGCACGTGATCGGGTCGTGGCTCGACGGCGTCGAGATCGTCGACGACCCGGACTCCCCCGGCCTGACGCGCGTCCTGCAGCTGCCGCGCGGCTAGGGCACGTCTCCCCTGTCGGGGTGGGGTCCGCTGGAGTCCGCGCCTGCCCCACGCCCGATCGAACCCGTCAGTCGCTCCCCCGCTCAGCGCGAGGATGTCCCGGGAGCACCAGGTCCAGCACCCGGTGCAGCCGCTCGTCCGCGGGGTCCGCGAGCGCCGGTAGCAGGAGGGTCGTCATGCCGACGTCGACCGCTGCGCCGTCCCAGCCGGCCCGGTCCCCGACCATCAGGACGTCGGACGCGGACATGCCGAGTCCGTCGAGAGCCGTCCGGAAGATCGCCGGGTCCGGTTTCGCGACCCCCAGCTCGTAGGAGAGCGCCCAGGTGTGGACGAGGTCCGCCCACGAGCGCCCGTCGGGCAACAGGTGGGCTGCGAACGTCGGTCGCAGGTCGACGTGGACGTCGCTCACCACCCCGACGCGCACGCCGGCCTCGGCGAGTCCGGTCAGCAGGGGCTCGACGTCCTGCGCGAACGCGTTGAGCGAGACGTCCGACTCGACGGCGTAGAGCGTCGCGGCGAGCTCGTCGTCGAGCCCCGCCGACCGGAACCAGTCCGCGTACGCCGCACGATGCTCGACGACGTCGGTGTCGATCTCCGACGAGTCGACCCGCGTGCTGTCGGCGCCCCGCAACGCGATCAGCACCCGTTCGACGTCAGCGTCTGCGGTGCACCGACCGAGCCGTACCAACGCCGTCACGACGAGCCACCGGTAGGTCGGCGCGACGACGAGCGTCCCCCGCCAGTCGAGGAGGACCCCCCGGAACGCAGGAGCGGGCACGGTCCTCGCAGGCGCGGTCACGGCGCGATCCTAGCGCCGCCGGGCGGGCGCCTCGCTTCGTGGACCAACAGGGCTCGCCAACGTCTCGCTGCCCGGTCCGCCTGGTCACGGACACCGTCGAACGCACCCCTCGGCCGTCGCGTCCGGGCCGGCGCGACGACGGCGCTCACGCCCCGACGAGCCTGAGGGCGAAAGAGCAGGTCGGCGGCCGGCCCGCTCAGGACCGCTGCGGTGCGACGATCCGTTCGATCAGGAGAGCGTGCAGCCTCGGGTCGGCGAGCGGTCGGAAGTGCCCCGGGGTCTCGAGCACCACGTCCTGCGCGCCGTCGAGCATGCTTCCGGCGGGGATGTGCGGGTCCCAGCGGCTGTGCACCGACGTGATGCGCTCGTTGACCGCCCGCTCGGCGGACAGCGCGACGATCGTGGCGTCGTTCGGGACGAACGCACGGACCGCGGGGGCAAGGAACCAGCGCGCGTAGACGGAGCCCGCGAACGGCGTGTTGATCGCGATCATCGACGCGATCCGGCCGTCCGGACTCTGGCGCACCATGGCGAGCTTCCCGATGAGCCCGCCCTTGCTGTGCGCGACGACGACGACGTCGTGCAGGTCCTGCTCCCGGAGGTACCGCGCGAGGAGGACGGCCCCGTCGGCGACGGGTCTCCGGTTGTCCCGGAGCTCCGGGAGCACGTGGACCGCGACCCCGTGGTCGTGGAGCAGCGTGGCGAGCGGCAGGAGGAAGCGCCAGGACTCGTACACCCCGGGGACGAGGACGACGGGTGGCCCGACCGGGTGGTCCGGTCGGCGGAGCTCGTCGGGTCCCGTGCGGGACAGCAGTCCGGCCACCTGCCAGCGCAGCACGCAGGCGTAGTCGAGCGCGCGCCACCACGTGCGTCGCAGCGCTCGTCCGAGGTACGGCACCTGGCTCCGCCGAGCGTCGTCCATGTCTCGCTCCCGTCGTCGCAGGCCCCGGACTCCGTGGCCCGCGGTCGCCCTCGGACCGCCGGCCCGTCCGTGCCGCGCGGTCGCCCGGACTCCCCGGGCCCCACCCGATCCTGGCGCGTCAGGCCCCGAAGCGCGCGTTCGTCGGCACGATCTGCTTGCCGAGCGGGAGCAGGGAGATCGGGATCATCTTGAGGTTCGCGATGCCCAGGGGGATCCCGATGATCGAGACGAACAGCGGGATCGAGGTGACCACGTGCCCGATCGCGAGCCAGAGCCCCGCGAAGATCACCCAGATCACGTTGCCGATCGTGGAGAACGCACCGGCCGTGGACTTGTCGACGACGGTCCGCCCGAACGGCCACAGCGCGTACCCGGCGATGCGGAAGCTCGCGATGCCGAACGGGATGGTGATGATGAGGACGCAGCAGATGATGCCGGCCAGGACGTAGCCGAGCGCGAGCCAGAGGCCCGCGAAGATCAGCCAGATGACGTTCAGGATCGCGTTCATGCCCCGATTCTCCCCCAGCCAGGTCTCGTGGTGGGTCGCCCGCGCCTCGTGACCGGCGCAGCAGGCGACCGGCGCAGCACCGCGACCGTCCGGCTCGCCCCGCCCCCGGCGCGCGGCCCTCCCGGGGTGCGCGACGCCGTCGGGCAGGACTCGCCCCGGCCCGACGCGCGCCGCCGAAACTAGACTGCTGCGGTGCCCTCCCCTCATGACGCCACCCTCGACCCACCCTCGACCATCGCCGACCGCTACGCCGCGGTGCGTGCGCGCATCGATGCCGCAGCGCTCGCCGCGGGCCGCACTCCGGAAGAGGTGGCGCTCCTCGTCGCGACCAAGACGCAAGGTCCCGCGGCGATCCGCGAGGTCGTCGCGGCGGGCGCGACGCTGATCGGCGAGAACCGCGTCCAGGAGCTCGTCGCCAAGGCGCCCGACCTCGCCGACCTGGTCGCGGACGGCGGGGTGCGCGTCCACATGATCGGGCACCTGCAGCGCAACAAGGTCAACCAGGTCCTGGCCACGGCCACGGGCGTCGAGTCCGTCGACTCGCTCGCGCTCGCCGAGGCGCTCGCGAGCCGCTGCGTGCGCGAGGGCCGCACGCTCGACGTCATGGTCCAGGTCAACGTGTCGGGCGAGGAGTCCAAGGCGGGGACGGGGCCCGACGACGCCGCGCACCTCTCCCGTCAGGTCGCCGCCCTGGAGGGTCTGCGCCTCACGGGGTTCATGACGATCGGGGCGCACTCCCCCGACACCGCGCTGGTGCGCGCCGGGTTCGAGCGGCTGCGCGCGATCCGCGACGAGGTGCTCGCGAGCGGGGCCCCGGGGACGGGTGAGGCGCGCGAGCTGTCGATGGGCATGAGCGGCGACCTGGAGGCGGCGATCGCCGAGGGGGCCACGATCGTGCGCGTGGGGACCGCGGTGTTCGGCGCGCGCGCCGGCACAGCGCGTGACGGCACCGCGCCCGCCGGCTGACCCGGCCTCCGTCGGGCGGCCGCGTCTCCGTCGGCCGGCGGCCGCGTCTCCGTAAGGTGGCCGGGCCTCGTCGGGCGGCCGTGCCTCGTCGAGCGCCGAGCCGCCGGCCGGGCCCCAGTGCCCGGTCGGCCGCCCGACGACCCGCTCGCGCTCAGGCCCCCAGCAGCTCGAGCGCGCGGCGCACGCCGGGTGCCCCGGCCCCGCGCAGGGCCTCGCGGGCCTCGTCGACCCCGACGCCGGCGAGCAGCATCACGAGCGCGACGTGGATCTCGCCGCCCGCCCGTGCGAGGACCTGCTCGCACTCGTCGGTGCCGAGCCCCGTGGCCTGGACGAGCATGCGCACGATGCGCGCGCGCAGCTTCTGGTTGGTCGGGCGCACGTCGATCATGAGGTTCGAGTACGTCTTGCCGAGCCGGATCATGGTCGCGGTCGAGAAGGTGTTGAGCACGAGCTTCTGCGCCGTGGCGGCCTTCATGCGGGTCGAGCCCGTCACGACCTCGGGGCCCGTGTCGAGGAGGATCGCGACATCGACGCGCGAGGCGAGGCGCGCCTGCGGGTTGGCGCTCACGAGCACGGTCGCGGCGCCTCGCTCGGCGGCGACGTCGAACGCCCCACCCACGTAGGGGGTGCGGCCGCTGGCCGCGAGCCCCACGACCAGGTCGCCCGCTCGCACGCCGTCGGCGTCGCGGCGTCCGAGCTCGACGTCGTCCTCGGCCCCTTCGACCGCGAGCATCATGGCGCCGGCGCCGCCTGCGAGGTGCGCCTCGAACCACTCGTCGCCCACGCCGTACGTGGGCAGCAGCTCGACCGCGTCGAGGACGCCGAGGCGTCCCGACGTGCCGGACCCGAAGTAGTGGACCTTGCCGCCGCCGCGCAGCGCGGCCACGGCCAGGTCGACGGCCGCGGTGATGTGGTCGGCCTGGGCGCGCACGGCGTCGGCGACCCCCGCGTCCTCGTCGGTGATGCGGCGCACGACCTCAGCCGTGGGGAGCAGGTCGATGTCCGTGGTGCGCGGGTTGCGCTCCTCGGTCGGGGAGGCGAGCCGGAGCACGTCCTGCCAGTCCTCGTCGGCGGAGGTGAGTCCTGCCGGTCCGGCGTCCGTCGCGGGGCGGGTCTCGGTCATCGGTGCGTTCCCTTCGGCATCGGGACGAGCCCGAACGGGGTGTTGGCCAGCACGAGCCGGCGGATGGGCCCGGTGAACGCGGGCCAGACGAGCGGGGTGGGTGGGGTCAGCGAGCCCAGGACGGCGGCGCGGCGCGCCCCGGTCGACCGCCGGCGCTGGGCCCCCTTGGCGGTCCCTGCGACGCCGTGCGCCGACAGGAAGCCGAGGAGCGCGAAGAGGTACGCCTCCTTGGCGTCGATCGGCATGCCGAGCTGGTCGGCCGTGAGGAGCTCGCAGCCGCCCGGCAGGTAGGCGCGCAGGCGCGCGAGCAGCGTCGGGTTGTGCGCGCCGCCGCCAGAGACGACGACGCGGCGCACCTCCCGCTGGGGTTCGGCGGTGGCGTCTCCCCCGGGGCGCCGGTCGGCGGGGACGGCCTGGGCCACGCTGAGCAGTCCCTCGGCGATGGTGACCGCGGTGAGCTCGGTGAGGGTCGCGACGAGGTCGGGACCCGTGAGGTCGGGGCGCACGGACGCGAGCTTGCGCGGCACGTAGGTCGCGTCGAACAGCTCGCGGCCGGTCGACTTGGGGGCCCTGGCCGCGAAGTACGGGTCGTCGAGCAGGGCACGCAGCGCGGCCTGGTCCACGGTCCCGGCGGCGCCCAGGGCGCCGTCGCGGTCGAACGGCTCACCCGTGAGTTCGTGGGCCGCCAGGTCGATGAGGCAGTTGCCGGGCCCGGTGTCCCACCCGGTCACGGGCGCCTCGACCTCGCCGACGAGCGTGACGTTCGCGATCCCGCCGATGTTGAGCGCCGCGCTCAGCCCGGCCGGCGCGCCGTCGGGCGACTGCGGGTCGCGGCCGAGCCACAGCGCGTCGAGGACGCTCACGAGGGGCGCGCCCTGGCCGCCCGCGGCGATGTCGGCGACGCGGAAGTCGCTGATGACGGGCCGCTTGGTGCGCTCGGCGATCCAGGCGGCGTTGCCGAGCTGGAGGCTGCCGTGCGCGCGGGCGCCGACGACCCAGTGGTACAGCGTCTGCCCGTGCGAGGCGACCAGGTCGACGTCACCGCCGGCGACGTCGTCGATGGCCTGGCGTCCGGTCTTGCCGAACTCCTGCCCGATGAGCGTGTCGAGCTGCGTGACCTCGCCCATGTCGACCGCGGCGGGCGGCAGCGCCTTGAGGATGCGTTCGCGCAGCGCGGCAGGCCACTCGTACTCGGTGTGCCCGAGGGGCCGCATGCGCAGGACCCCGTCGGGGCCGAGGTGGAAGTCGGCGGCGGCCGCGTCGATCGCGTCGACCGACGTGCCGGAGGACAGGCCGAGGACGATCATCGGGGTACCTCCGAGGTGAGCGCGGTCAGCCGTCCGACGGCGGCGCACGCGTTCGCGCGTCCGGTGCCGCAGGCGACGACGACGGTGGTCCGGTCGCCGAACCAGGCGGGGACGGCGTCGGGGAAGCCGGTGTGGACCGCGACGAGGTCGGGCCGGGCGGCGCGCAGGGCGTCGAGCATGCCGGCCTCGCGGCTGCCCGGGACGGGCTCGCGCGTGATGACGACGAGCGGTCGAGCGGGGCCGTCCGCCTGCCGCGCCGAGACCGCGACGAGCACGCCCTCCCACCCGGCCGGGTCGGAGAAGGCGTGGAGGGCCGTGTCCGGGAAGGCCGCGACGAGCGCGGTCTGGACGTGCTGGGCGGTGCGCCCGGCGGCGTGGTCGAACCGCTGGCGCAGGTCGACGACGTCGGGCGCGGGGCCGGACGGGTCGAGGTGCGTGGCGGGACCGTGGACGCGCACGGCCCGCTCGGCGGCCTCCTGCCCGACGACGGCGAGCGCCTCGAGCGCGGCCGTCGCCTCGACGGGACCGCAGGTCGCCCCCGCGGCGGTCTGGAGCTCGCGTACCCGGCGCACCGTGCGCGCGGTGCGGGCCGCGGACTCGTGGAGGCGCTCGATCGTGACCCGGCCCTCCTCGACCGCGGCGAGGAGCGCGGTCTGCGCCTGGCGGAACAGCGCCTCGTCGTCGCGGCCGACCGTCGTGCCGAGGCACAGCAGGTCCGCGCCGCCCTCGATGGCCTGGACGGCGACCTCGCCGATCCCGTCACCGCCCGTGACCGCGCCCATGTCGAGCGCGTCGGTGATGATGGGGCCCTCGAAGCCGAGCTCGCGCGCCAGGGCTGCGGCGGCGGGCTCGAGCGAGACGGGTCGCGGTCCGATCGCGGGGACCAGCAGGTGCGCGGTCATGATCGAGTCGAGGTCGACGTCGGGCTCGAAGGCCCGCAGGAACGGCGGCAGGTCGCGCTCGCGGATCGTGGCGAGCGAGTCGTCGACCACGGGCAGCGACAGGTGGGAGTCCACGTCGGTCGCGCCGTGCCCCGGGAAGTGCTTGCCGCACGCCCCGACGCCCGCGCGGTGCAGGCCCTGCACGAACGCGGCGCCGTGCCGGGACACCAGCCCGGGCGTCGCGCCGAACGCACGGACCCCCACGACGGGGTTCTCGGTGCGGGAGTTCACGTCGAGCACGGGTGCCAGGTCGAGGTCCACCCCGGTCGCCGCGATCAGCCGCCCGAGGGCGAGCGCGACCCGCTCGGTGAGGTCCTCGTCGTCGACCGCCCCGAGGGCAGCGGCCCCCGGGATGCTCGACCCCGTGACCGCCTCGAGGCGGCTGACGTCCCCGCCCTCCTCGTCGATCGCGATCAGCAGGTCGGGCGAGACCTCGTGCAGGCGGGCCGAGAGGCGGGCGGTCGTGGCGACGTCGGGCGTGTTGTACGCGAAGTAGATCACGCCCACGAGGCCCTCCTCGCAGGCCGCGAGGAGCCAGTCCGGGGCGTCCGTCCCCGTGAAACCGGGGAGCAGGACGCCGTTGACGGCGCGCAGCGCGTCGTGGTGCACGGTGGTCATCCCTTCACCGACCCAGCAGTCAGGCCGGAGGACAGGTTGCGCTGCACGAGGACGAAGAAGACGATCACGGGCAGCGTGATGAGGGTCGAGGCGGCCATGACGGCGCCCCAGTCGGTCGTGTTCTCGCCGAAGAACTTCTGCAGGCCGATCGGCACGGTGTACTTGGCCGACTGCTGGAGGAAGGTCAGGGCGAAGATGAACTCGTTCCAGGCGGTGATGAACGAGAAGACGCTCGTGGCGACGACGCCGGGGGCGACGAGCGGCAGCAGGATCTTCCAGAACATGCGGCCCCACGAGGCGCCGTCGAGGTACGCGGCCTCCTCGAGCTCGACCGGGACGGCCGCGACGAACCCGCGCAGCATCCAGATCGCGAACGACAGCGAGAAGGCGATGTAGACGATCGTCAGACCCAGGAGCGAGTTGAGCATGCCGAGGGTGCGCATCTGGAGGAACAGCGGGATGACGAGGGCCTCGAGGGGCACCATCTGCACCATGAGGACGAGCACGAGGATCGACTTGCGGAAGCGGAACCTGAACCGGCTCACCGCGACGGCCGCGAGCAGCGCGAGCACCGACGAGAACA
The DNA here is from genome assembly GCF_016907235.1 of Oerskovia jenensis. NCBI lineage: Bacteria > Bacillati > Actinomycetota > Actinomycetes > Micrococcales > Cellulomonadaceae > Oerskovia > Oerskovia jenensis. Next base: position 3,971,918 of record NZ_JAFBBO010000001.1, on the reverse strand, counting down.
CGACCGCGCCGATCGCGACGACGATCGAGTTGCGCAGGTAGTTGCCGAACCCTCCGTCGTCGATCACGGTCACGAAGTTGTCCCACGTGACGCCTGCGGGAAGGAGCCGGGCGCCACGGGTCGCGGCCTCGGGGTCGATCGCCGAGGAGAACATCCAGTACGCCGGGAACAGCGCGAAGGCGAGCAGCGCGACGATGCCCACGACCTTGCCCGCGGTGGGCAGGGGACGCTTGCGTGCCTTGACGCGCAGGACCTGCGGGGGGCGCGGGGCGTCTCCGTCGATCGATGCGGCCTCCGTGCGACCCGCGCGGCCGGCCGTGCGCGGGGTGCTGGACGGGGTACCGGTCAGGGCGCTCACAGCTCCTCCTCCTTGAACAGGGTGCGCATGTACACGACGGTGATCCCGAGCAGGATCAGGGTGAGCAGCACGGCGATCGCCGAGCCCATCCCGTACTTGCCCTGCGCGAAGGACTGGATGTACGACCACACGCCGAGGTTGAAGACCTCCTTGTTGCCGCCGTTGCCGCCGGGCATCAGGTAGATCTGGGTGAAGACCTTGAAGTCCCAGATGGTCGACAGGATCGTCACGACCGCGAAGACGGGGCGCAGGATCGGCGCGGTGATGGTCCAGAACCGGCGCCAGGGCGTGGCGCCGTCCATCATCGCGGCCTCGTGCAGCTCCTTGGGGATCGTCAGCAGGCCCGCGAGGACCGTGATCGCCACGAAGGGGAACCCGTGGTGCACGACGTTGAGGGTCGCGATCGCGTAGAAGCTCAGGCGCTCGGTGAACCAGTTCGTGGTCGCCGGGTCGATCAGACCGACCGAGTCGAGCACCGAGGAGACCAGACCGTTGAGCGGGTCGAAGATCCAGATCCACACGTACGTGCCGGTGATGGCCGGGACGGCCCAGGCGACCATGATCGCCGTCGAGCAGATCGTGCGCCAGAACGTCCCGAGGTTGTTGAGGAACAGCGCGACCGCCGTACCGAGGACCACCGTGAGCACCACGCACGCGACCGCGAAGCCGATCGTGTTGGGCAGGACGACGGTCCACAGGAACGAGTCACCGAAGATCGCGGCGTAGTTGTCGAAGCCGATGTAGTTCGACTCGCCCGAGGCGATCTGCCGCAGGCCGTAGTCCTGCAGCGAGATCATCACGACGCGGGCCAGGGGCCACAGGAGCAGGATGCCGAGGACACCGAGCGCGGGGGCCAGGAGCAGCCAGGGGCGCAGCGGAGACTTGTGGCCGAGCGCGCCGTGCATGCCGCGCCGGCCCGTGCTGCGGCCCGGGGTGGACGGAGAAACCGGGGCCGGAGCCCGGCGCGTCAGCTTGTCGGCCGACGCGCCGGGAACCTGGTGCAGATCTGCCATGGGTTCGTCAGGACCCGAAGGTCTCGTTCATGTCGGCGGCCGCGGTGTCCGCGGCCTCCTTGACCGTGGCGCTGCCCGAGAGGATCGACTGCAGCATCGTCTCGACGGTCTTCTTGCCCTGGATCTGGCCGTAGAGCGGCGTCACCGGGACCGAGGCGCCGGCCTCGACCATCTGCTGGGCGAACGGCGCGACGAGCGGGTCGTTCTCCTCGATGACCTTCTCGAGGAGCGAGGTCTGGCCGGGGAAGTACCCGGACTGGTTGCCCCACTCCTGCGCGAACTCGCCGGTCGTCATCATCTCGACGAACTCCCACGCGAGGTCCTGCTTCTCGCTGGCCGCGAAGACACCCAGGTGCGAGCCGCCCAGGAACGAGTCCGACAGGCCGTCGGTCTCGCCCGGGATGGGGAACGCGCCGATCTTGTCGGCCATGTCCGGGACGTCCGTGAGGATCTTGCCCGGGGTCCAGCTGCCGGAGATCATCATGCCGACGTTGCCCTGCTCGAAGTTCGACAGGAGGTCGGTCTCCTTCCACGTCGTGGCCGCAGCGGTCGACAGACCCGCGTCGGTCGCGAGACCCGTGTAGAACTCGAGGCCCTTGACGGAGTCCGCGGAGTTGATCTCGGACTTCCAGGTGTCGCCGTCCTTGACGGCCAGGTCGCCGCCCGCGCCCCAGATGAAGGGCATGGCGCCGTACTGGGAGTCACCGGCGATCGGGAAGGGGATGAGACCCGGGTTCGCGGCCTTGAGCGTCTCGGCCGCGGCCTGGAGCTCGGCCCACGTCGTGGGGATCGCGATGCCGGCCGCCTCGAAGAGGTCCTTGCGGTAGATGACCGAGCGCACCCCGGCGTACCAGGGCATGCCGTACTGCGCGCCGTCGAGCGTCGCGGACTCGACGAGCCCGGGGACGAGGTCCTCCTCGAGGCCCGCGTCCTTGATCCGGTCGGTCAGGTCGGACAGGGCGCCGACGTCGGCGAACTCACCGGTCCAGGTGGTGCCGAGCTCGGCGACGTCCGGCGTGGTGTTGCCCGCGATGGAGGTCGTGAACTTGTCGTGCGCGCTGGCCCACGGCTGGAACTCGATCTGGAGGTCGGCGCCGGTCTCTTCCTTGAACGCGGTGGTGACCTCGTCGAAGAAGGCGTCCCCGTCGGGGTTGGTGCCCTCCATGATCCAGACGGTGAGGGTCTCGCCGGTGTGGTCGGCGGAGGCTGCGTCCCCCGTGGCCTCGCCGCCGCTGTTGTCCCCGCCGCCACACGCGGTGAGGCCGAGCGCCAGGAGGAGGGTGCCCGTGACGGCCACCGTGCTGCGTCGCTGCATGCCGTGACTTCCTTTCTGGTCGGCTGCCGCGTCGCGGCCAGCCGTTCGTCCCTGCGGACCTGATCGTTCGTGAAGGCGCCGGATCGTCGGGGCCCTTCGACTCTGAAACAAACTTACATCAGGTTGGGTGTTCGTGAAGATTACCGCCAAACGATGGCAGAGGGAAGTCCGCCGCGAAGTTGTGACCTGCCGGTGACCTCGGCGCCCCGCCACGGGGGCTCGCCCCCGCACGAGACCCCAGCAGAGGGCGCCGGGCGACGGCACGGAGCGTCACCCGGCGACGACCCGACGGCTACCGCGTCACGGCACGCGCGCGGTCCACTCCTCGGTGCCGAACTTCGTGCGCACGAGCTCCTCGGCCTGCGCGCGCTCGTCGGCCGTCACGGCACCGTCGACCGTGCGGTACCGCGACCGGAAGTGCGCCTTGAAGGCCTCGATGACCTCCTCGCGCGCCATGCCGGTCTGCGAGCGCACCGGGTCGACGCGCTTGTTGGCGCTCTTGGTGCCCTTGTCGCTCATCTTCTCGCGACCGATGCGCAGGACCTCGAGCATCTTGTCGGCGTCGATGTCGTACGCCATGGTCACGTGGTGCAGCACCGCTCCCCCGCGCAGGCGCTTCTGCGCGGCGCCCGCGATCTTGCCGGCCGGGGACGCGATGTCGTTGAGCGGCTTGTACGTGGCGTGCACGCCGACGTCGGCGAGCGCCCCCAGCACCCAGTCGTCGAGGAACGCGTACGAGCGCTCGAAGCTCAGCCCCTCGACGAGCGAGGCCGGGACGGTCAACGAGTACGTGATGGTGTTGCCGGGCTCGACGAACATGGCGCCGCCGCCCGAGATCCGGCGGACCACGGTGATGCCGTGCTTCGCGGCCCCCTCGGGGTCGACCTCGTTCGCGAGCGACTGGAACGACCCGATGATGACCGCGGGCGCGCCCCACTCCCAGATGCGCAGCGTCGGGCCGCGCCGGCCGGCGTCGAGCTCCTCGGTCAGGACCTGGTCGAGCGCGAGGTGCATCGCGGGCTGCTCGGGTCCCTCGTGGATGATCTCGAAGACGTGGTCACCCCAGCCGGTCGCGTGACCGAGCGCGCGGCGCACCGCGATCGCGACGGCCTCGGGCGAGAACCCGACCATGGTGATGTCGTCGGTCAGGACGGCCTCGATCGCCTGCGCCAGGTCGGCGACGGTCGACGTCTCGGGCAGCCCGGTCAGGGCGGCGTTGATGTCGTCGAGCGCGTCGTCGGGCTCGAGGAAGAAGTCTCCGCTCAGCGCGACGCGGGACAGCCTCCCCTCGTCGGTCTCGACGTCGACCGCCACGAGCTTGCCACCGGGAACCTTGTACTCGCCTCTCATGGGCTCCACGGTACGTGCCGCAGGATGCGAGCCGCCGCTCCACGGGCCTCCTGGACGCGGGACTCGTGGTGACCTGGGCCACACGCTGGAGTAGCCTCCAAGCACCAGGGCACGGGCCCCCGCTCGAGGGCCCGGCCTGGGACGCACCCCGGGGCCCGGCCCGGGGCCCGGCTGAGACCCGGCCGGGGTGCGACCGCGAACCGGCCGGGGCGCGACCGCGAACCGGATCGACGGCGCCGCGGCCCCCCCTCGGGCAGAGCCGGGTGAACGCCGTGGCACTTTTCTCCGCACGCTAGCGCTGTTGTGAAATTTCATGCCACAATGAGGCGTGACCAGCATGCAGGACGCCGCCCCCGGCCGCCCGGACGCCCGTGCAGACGTCGCGAGGACCGCCACGGGCTCCCCCCGCTGGATCGTCGCGATCGACGTCGGCGGGAGCGGCAGCCGCCTGGTCGCGGCCCGGCTCGAGCGCGATCCCGACACCGACCTCGCCGCCACCCCTGACGCCCACCGCACGAGCCTCACCGGTCGCCCGGTCGCGATCGGACCCGACGGCAGCGACGTCGCCGACGTCGTGCACGACCTCGGCGCGGCGTTCGTCACGGCCTGGACCGAGACTCACGGCGAGCCCCCCGTGGTCGCCGCCGCCGCGGTCGGCGCGACGGGCGTCGCGACCCTGGTCCCGGACCCGACCGCCGTCCACGACGCGCTCCGCGCGAGCCTCGGGGCCGAGCGCACAGCGGTCGCGGCCGACGCCGTGACCGCCCACCTCGGCGCGCTGAGCGGCCGGGCGGGCGCGGTGGTCGCGGTCGGCACCGGCACGATCGCCCTGGGCACGGACCTCCACGAGATCTGGCAGCGCGTCGACGGCTGGGGTCACCTTCTCGGCGACCTCGGCTCGGCGTCGTGGATCGGCGCCCACGGGCTGCGGGCGGCGCTCGCCGCGCACGACCGTCGTTCGACGGGCGGCTCGCGCCCGCTGCTCGCCGCCGCCACGGCACGGTTCGGCCCCGCCCCGACCTGGCCCGCCCAGCTCTACACGCGCCCCGACCGCGCCCAGGTCCTCGGGTCGTTCACGCCCGACGTCGCGGCAGCCGCCGCGGCGGGCGACCCGGCGGCCGTGCAGATCCTCACCGAGGCCGGACGGCACCTGGCCGAGTCGCTCGCGGCGGCCCTCGTCCCCGGGCTGCCGCCGCTCGCCGCGGCCACGGGGGGCGTCCTGGCGGCGGGCCCGTCACTGACGGGAGCGCTCACGCGTCGCTTCGCCGCGCTGCGCCCCGACGCCGAGCTCGTCCCCTCCGCGGGCACCCCGCTCGACGGCGCGCTGCACCTGGCCCGGCTGCTCGCCGAGAGCACGGGCAGCACCGGGGACCCCGGGGGCACCGAGGGCACCGCGGCGCTCGTCGCGCACGAGCCGTGGCTGAGCCTCGGAGGTCCTCACCCGGACCCCGCACCCGCCACCGGTACCAGCACCAGCTCCGCCCCCCGGACCGACAGCCACCCCGACAGCCACCCCGCACCGATCACAGGAGATCCGACATGACAGGTGATGGACTCGTCCGCATCCGGCAGGCCCTGCCGACGCTCCGCCCGGCCGAGGCCCGGATCGCGGAGGCCGTGCTCGCGGACCCGACCGCCGTCGTCGGGTCCACGATCAACGAGCTCGCGGCGCGAGCGGGCGCCTCGCAGGCCACGGTCGTGCGCTTCTGCCGGGCGATCGGCTACGCGGGCTACCCCGAGTTCCGGATCGACCTCGCCCAGGCCACGTCGCGCCGCGAGATGGAGCTCGAGCGCTCGAACGTCGCGCACGGCGAGATCAACGAGACCGACACGGCCGAGGACGTCGTCGCGAAGATCGCGTTCCACGAGGCGCGGACGATCGAGGAGACCGCGCGCATGCTCGACCTCGGCGCGCTCGAGCAGGTCGCGGCGGCGGTCGCGGCCGCGCCCCGCGTCGACGTGTTCGGCGTCGGGTCGAGCCAGCTCACGGGGCAGGACCTCGCGCAGAAGCTCCAGCGCATCGGGCTCGTGTGCTTCGCCGCGCCCGACCCGCACCTCCAGCTCCAGTCCGCAGCGCTGCTGCGCCCGGGCGCGGTCGCGATCGGGATCTCGCACAGCGGGCAGACGGTCGAGACGAACCACGCGCTCGGCATCGCGCAGGCGCGCGGGGCGACGACCGTCGCGATCACGAACTTCCCCGAGTCCCCGCTGGGCCAGGAGGCCGGCATCGTCCTGGGCACCACGGCGCGCGAGACGCAGTTCCGCTCGGGCGCCCTGTCGAGCCGCATCGCGCAGCTCGCGGTCGTCGACTTCCTGTTCGTCCGCGTGGCCCAGCGCCTGTACGAGCAGACGAGCGCCAACCTCAAGGCGACCTACGACGCGGTCCAGCCCCACCGGCTCGACGGGGAGCGCAAGGCCCGGGCATGAGCGTCTCCGCCGCGACGACGCGGGCCCTCGAGATCCGGACCGACCTCCTGACGCGGGTCGCCCAGGCGCACGACGCGTCGCACTACCTGCTGCGCCCCGAGGCGGTGGCCCGCGCCCACGACGTGCCCGACGTCGTCGCGGCCTTCGCCGAGGCCCGTCGCCGTGGGCTGTCGGTCACGTTCCGCTCGGGTGGGACGAGCCTGTCGGGTCAGGCGTCGGGCGCGGGCCTGCTCGTGGACACGCGCACGCGCTTCACGCGTGTCGAGGTGCTCGACGACGGCGCCCGCGTGCGCTGCCAGCCGGGCGTGACGCTGCGCTCGGTCAACGGGCGGCTCCTGCGCCACGGGCGGCGGCTCGGCCCCGACCCGGCGAGCGAGATCGCGTGCACGATCGGCGGGGTCGTCGCGAACAACTCCTCGGGCATGGCCTGCGGGACGGTCGACACCGCGTACCGCACGATCGAGTCGATGACCCTGGTCCTGCCGAGCGGGACCGTGCTCGACACGGGCGCCCCGGACGCGGACGAGCGGCTGCGGGCCCTCGAGCCCGCGCTGCACCGCGGCCTGGCGGAGCTGCGCGACCGGGTGCGTGCGAGCGCGTCGATGCGCGCGACGATCGCGCACCAGTACTCGATGAAGAACACCATGGGCTACGGCGTCAACGCGTTCGTGGACCACGACTCCCCCGTCACGATCCTCGAGCACCTGGTCGTCGGGTCGGAAGGGACGCTCGCGTTCGTGGCGGACGTGACCTTCCGGACCGTGCCGCTGCTGCCCGCGGCCTCGACGACCCTCCTGGTCTTCGACGCGCTCGAGCACGCGACCGACGCCCTGGCGACAGTCACCGGCTCGGGCGCGCGCGCGATCGAGCTGCTCGACGCGGCCTCGCTCCGCGTCGCGGCCGCCGACCCGCTCGCCGACGCGTCGATGCGGGCCTTCGCGACCGCCACGACCCAGACGGCCCTGCTCGTCGAGTACCAGGCCACGAGCGCCGAGGGGCTCGAACCGTTCGAGGAGGCCGCGCGCCGCGTCATCGGCGACCTCGCCCTCGCGACCCCTGCCGAGCTCACGCGCGACCCTGCGGCCCGCGGGCGCCTGTGGCGCGTGCGCAAGGGCCTCTACACCGCGGTGGCCGGCGCCCGCGCGCCGGGCAGCACGGCCCTGCTGGAAGACCTGGTCGTCCCCGTCCCCGACCTCACCGCGACGGTCCGCGACCTGGGAGGCCTGTTCGACCAGCACGGCTACGACGACGCCGTGACGTTCGGGCACGCCAAGGACGGCAACCTGCACTTCATGATCACCCCGCGCCTGTCCGACGACGGCGAGCTCGACCGGTTCGCGGCCTTCACCGAGGACATGGTGACCCTGGTGCTCGACCGAGGCGGCTCGCTCAAGGCCGAGCACGGCACGGGCCGCATCATGGCGCCGTTCGTCCGGCGGCAGTTCGGGGACGACCTCTACGCCGTGATGCGCGAGGTCAAGGCGCTGTGCGACCCGACGGGACTGCTCAACCCGGGGGTCCTGCTCACGGACGACGACGAGGCGCACCTGACGCACCTCAAGCTCGTGCCGCGGGTCGGGACGGCCGCGGCCGGCGATCTCGCCGAGGTCGTGGACCGGTGCGTCGAGTGCGGCTACTGCGAGCCCGCGTGCCCGTCGCGGACCGTCACGACGACCCCGCGCCAGCGCATCGCGCTCCTGCGCGAGATGGTCACGGCTCCCCCGTCCGAGCGCGCGGAGCTCGAGCGCGCCTACGAGTACTCGGCCGTCGACACGTGCGCCGTGGACTCGCTGTGCGTGACCGCGTGCCCGGTCGGGATCGACACGGGCAAGGTCATGAAGGTCCGCCGCGCACAACGGCACGGGGCCGTCGTCCAACGCGCCGGGCGGGTCGCGGCCGAGCACTGGGGCGGCGCGGTCACGGGCCTGCGCGGGGCGCTCGGCGTCGTCGACCGCCTGCCCACCCCGCTCGTGACCGCGGCCTCGAAGGTCGGGCGCGCCGTGCTGGGCGCGGACGTCGTGCCGCTCGTCGGTGCGGACCTGCCCGGGCCGGGACCGCGTCGCGTGGCGTCGGCCGGGGCCGTCGCCGACGCGTCGGTCGTCTTCTTCCAGTCCTGCATGGGCTCGCTCTTCTCTCCCGCCGAGGACTCTCCCAGCCCGGGCGGCGTGGGTCCGGCGTTCCTCGCGCTGTGCGAGCGCTCGGGGATCCAGGTCGCGATCCCCGAGCCGATCGCGGGCCTGTGCTGCGGCACCCCCTGGGTCTCCAAGGGGCTGACCGACGGTGCGACCGCGATGGCCGAACGGGCCTTCGCCGCGCTCTGGGCCGCGACCGACGGCGGCAGGCTGCCCGTCGTCTCGGACGCGTCGAGCTGCACCCACGGGCTCGAGGGGATCGGCTCGCACCTGACCGGTGAGGCCCGCGAGTGGTTCGGTCGGCTGCGCGTCCTGGACGCCGTGACGTTCGTCCGCAGAGACGTCCTGCCCGCGCTCGAGGCGAGCGGCCGCTGCCCCCGGGCCGTCGGTACGACGCTGGGCTCGCTCGTCCTGCACCCGACGTGCTCGTCGATCCACCTGGGGGTCGTCGGCGACCTCGAGGCGGTCGCCCGCGCGGTGGCCGACGACGTCGTCCTCCCCCTCGACGCGGGATGCTGCGGGTTCGCGGGCGACCGCGGGATGCTCCACCCCGAGCTCACCGCGGCTGCGACGCGTACGGAAGCCGCCGAGGTCGCGGCCCACGCGCGCGATCACGGCACCGCGGACGCGTACGCGTCGAGCAACCGGACGTGCGAGATGGGGCTGAGCCGGGCGACGGGGCAGGACTACGTGCACGTCGTCGAGCTGCTCGAGGCGGCCACCCGCCCCTGACGGCCCACCCGCCGACGTGTCAGAAGGAGCGTGACCCGGAGGTCACGCTCCTTCTGACACCGGGGGTGCTGCGCGGCGCGACGCTCAGCGCGGCTGCACGCCCGCGTGGATCAGCCCGTAGATCGCCGAGTCCGTCAGCGCCTCCCAGGCCGCCTCGATGAGGTTGGGCCCGACACCCACGGTCGACCACGACGTCGCCCCGTCGGTCGTCTCGATGAGGACGCGCGTGATGGCGTCCGTGCCCTGCTCGGTGTCGAGGATGCGGACCTTGAAGTCGATGAGCTCGAACGCCTCGATCTCCGGGTACACGCGCCGCAGCGCGAGCCGCAACGCGTGGTCGAGCGCGTTCACGGGCCCGTTGCCCTCGCCCGTCTTGACGATGCGCTTGCCTCCGGCGTGCAGCTTGACGGTCGCCTCGGCCGTCGCCTCGGTGCCGCGCCCACCGGCCCGCTCGACGATCGTGCGCCAGCTCTCGACCCGGAAGAACTGCGGCCGCTCGCCCGCGATCTCCTCGCGCAGGAGCAGCTCGAACGAACCGTCCGCGGCCTCGTACGTGTACCCGCGGGCCTCGTCGTCCTTGACGCGGTTGGTCACGCGCGAGAGCACGTCGCCCTGGTCGGACAGGTCGAAGCCCATCTCGCGCCCCTTGAGCTCGATCGAGGCGCGTCCCGCCATGTCCGAGATGAGCATGCGCATGTCGTTCCCGACGAGCGTGGGCTCGATGTGCTGGTAGAGGTCCGGGTCGACCTTGATCGCCGAGGCGTGCAGGCCGGCCTTGTGCGCGAACGCGCTCGCCCCGACGTACGGCTGGCGCGCGTACGGGGAGATGTTGGTGATCTCGCTGATGGCGTGCGCGATGCGCGTGGTCTCCTGCAGACCGCCGTCGACGAGCAGCGTGCGCCCGTGCTTGAGCTCGAGGTTCGCGACGACCGTGATGAGGTCCGCGTTCCCGGTGCGCTCGCCGTAGCCGTTGACGGTCCCCTGGACGTGCGCGGCGCCTGCGGCCACGGCCGCGAGCGAGTTGGCGACGGCGCAGCCCGAGTCGTTGTGCGCGTGCATCCCGAGCAGGGGGTCGCCCGCGCGGGCGTGGAGCCCGTCCGGGATCCCGACGACGTCGCGCAGCTCCGTGACGATCTCGCCGACCCACTCGGGCAGCATGCCGCCGTTGGTGTCGCACAGCGCGACGACCTCCGCCCCCGCCGCGAACGCGGCCTCGACCGTCGCGCGCGAGTACGCAGGGTCGAACCGGTAGCCGTCGAAGAAGTGCTCGGCATCCAGGACCACCCGACGCCCCTCGGCCACGAGGAACGCGACCGTGTCGGTGATCATGGCGAGGTTCTCGGCGCCCGTGGTCCGCAGCGCACGCTCGGCGTGACGGAGGTCGGACTTGGCGACGAGGGTGATCACGGGCGCCTGAGAGGCGACGAGCGCCCGGACCTGCTGGTCGTCGGCGGCCTTGATCCCGGCCTTGCGGGTCGCGCCGAACGCGGCGAGCACGGCGTTCTTGAGCGTGAGCTCCTTCGCGGCGCGGGAGAAGAAGTCGGTGTCCTTGGGGATGGCCCCGGGCCAGCCGCCCTCGATGAACCCGACGCCCAGCTCGTCCAGGAGCGGGGCGATCGCGAGCTTGTCGGCGACCGTGAGGTTCATGCCCTCCTGCTGCGCGCCGTCGCGCAGGGTCGTGTCGTAGACGTGGAACGTCGAGGGTGCGCTCGCTGTGGCGGGAGCTACGGGGTTCACCTGGGAAGTCATCGTGCCGCTCTCTGGGGAGATCTCGGGGTCCAGCGGTGCCGCCTGGGCGAGACCACTCTAGGTGGACCGGGCGATCCGCTTCCGCGCTCGCCGGGGGTTCCTCGTTCCCACGCGCCGGGCGGTCGCTCTCGTGAAGCTCGTGCCCGGCGCTTCGGTGCCCGACCGGGGTGGTGTCAGGCAACAAAAAAACCCCCCGAGGGTGCGGGAGGTTTGCGCGTCCGGTGTGGTGGCCGGGCGCGCTACTCGATAATGAGGTGGGATACGAGGTGTGTCACAGGACACATGCTGCCACAGCAGCCGCCAGGATGGAACGGTGTCCACGGACTGAGCACGCCCACCGGCGAGCGCCCGGAACGACAGCCTGCAACGACAGGAGACGCATCATGAGCGACCCGAACTACCCGCCCCGCGGCAACGTCCCGCAGCCTGGTTCGCCCGGCCATCCCCAAGGGGTCCCGCCGGCCATCCCGCCCACGGTCCCACCCGACCCGCACGTCGACTTCCCCGCGCCCCACGAGCCCGTCAACCCTGCGGACCCGCGCCTCGCGGTCGAGGTCGGCCGCTTCTGGGCCGGGGCGGCCGCCACGGCGCTCGTGGCGGCGCTCATCGGCCTCGTGGCCGTGATCATCCTCGAGCGGATCTTCTCGTTCACGCTCGTGCCGCCGCCGGACATCTTCTCGACCGCCTCGCACCAGGCCGCGTTCGCGATCGACGGGGCGATCCTCGCCCTGCTCGCGGCGGGGCTGCTGCACGTGCTGATCCTCACGACCCCGCGCCCGCGGGCGTTCTTCGGCTGGATCATGGCGCTCGTGATCGTCGTCATCACGGCCCTGCCGTTCGCCTGGACCACGGACACGACGTCGGCCGTGCTGTCCGGGCTCGTGAACCTGCTCATCGGGGTCGCCGTCTGGTCGCTGCTCGCGGGCGTCGCGGGCCGGACGATCGTGCGCCGACCGGTCTGAGCCCCCCGAGACGCTGAGTGCGGAGTAGTTGTCGCAGATCGAGTCGATCGGCGACAACTACTCCGCACTCAAGGGTGGGTGAACGGGCGACTCAGGCCAGGCGCGTCATCCAGCCGTGGCGGTCTGCCGCGCGGCCGTTCTGGATGTCGGTGAGCTCGCCGCGGATCGCCAGGGTCAGCTCGCCCGCTCCGCCGTCGGCGATGGTGTGGTCGAAGTTCGACCCGCCCAGGCGGCCGATCGGCGTCACGACCGCGGCCGTGCCGCACGCGAACACCTCGGTCACCGCGCCGGACGCGATGTCGGCCAGGAGCTCCTCGAGCGGGATGCGCCGCTCGGTGACCTCGTGACCGCGGTCGTTGAGGAGCTGGATGATCGACGAGCGCGTCACGCCCTCGAGGATCGACCCCGTGAGCTCGGGCGTCTCGACCGACCCGTCGGCCTTGACGACGAACACGTTCATGCCGCCGAGCTCCTCGAGGAACGTGCTCGTCGACGAGTCGAGGAAGCAGACCTGCTCGAAGCCCTTCTCCTGCGCGAGCGTCTGCGGCAGCAGGCTCGACGCGTAGTTGCCGCCGCACTTGGCGTCACCCGTGCCACCGGCACCGGCGCGGCTGAACTCGCGGTCGACCCAGATCGAGACAGGCTTGACGCCGCCCGAGAAGTACGGGCCCACGGGCGAGGCGATCACGAGGTACTCGGCCTCGAGCGAGGCCCGCACACCGAGGAACGACTCCGAGGCGTACATGAACGGACGCAGGTACAGGCTCGCCTCCTCGCCGCTCGGGACCCACTCGATGTCGGTGCGCACGAGCGCCGTGATCGAGCCGATGAAGTCGTCGACCGAGAGCGCGGGCAACGCGAGCCGGTGCGCCGAGCGCGCGAAACGGGCCGCGTTGGCCTCGGGCCGGAAGGTCCACACGGACCCGTCCTGGTGCCGGTACGCCTTGAGACCCTCGAAGATCTCCTGGGCGTAGTGCAGCACCGCGGTCGCGGGGTCGAGCTGGAGCGGTCCGTACTTCTCGATGCGACGGTCGATCCAGCCGTCGGTCGAGTTCCAGCTGATCCGGGCCATGTGGTCCGAGAACACGGTGCCGAACTTCGGGGCGGAGATCGCGGCGGCCCTGGCCTCGGGGGAGGTCGGGGTGTCCGAGGTGCGGATGTCGAAGAGCGCGACGAGGTCCTCGGCCGAGGAAGCGGGCTGCGCTGTGAGGGGGGAAGTCATGTCATGGGCCTTTCACCTGGCGACCCGGGTGGGTTCCTCGCCTAGTTTTCCATGACGGAGCGCCCTTCGGCGCCCGCAGGGCGGGCGAGAACTCCCGGGCCTTCGACGAGGACGTGGGAGCGGTGAGGACGGCAGAGGGTGCGCGCCGCCGTCGGGCCCCTCAGCAGGGGGCACGACGGCGACGCGACGGCAGGTCGGGAGGACCGATCAGCCGGCGACGCGGGCAGCGAGCTCGCGCCCCACCTCGGCCGTCGACCGTACTCGGGTCCCCCGCTCGGCGAGGTCCGCGGCGACAGCGGCCTCGACGCGCTGCGACTGCTCGGCGAGGCCGAGGTGGTCGAGCAGCATCGCGACGGACAGGACCGTGGCGGTGGGGTCCGCCTTGCCCTGGCCCGCGATGTCGGGGGCCGAGCCGTGCACCGGCTCGAACATGGAGGGGGCCGTGCGGTCGGGGTTGATGTTGGCCGAGGCCGCGAGGCCGATGCCGCCGGTGATCGCGGCGGCCTGGTCCGTCAGGATGTCGCCGAACAGGTTGTCGGTGACGATGACGTCGAATCGCGACGGGTTCGTCGTGAGGAAGATCGTGGCGGCGTCCACGTGCAGGTAGTCCGTGGTGACGTCCGGGAACTCGGCGTTGACGGCCTCGACCGTGCGGCGCCACAGGTGACCGGCGTGGACCAGGACGTTGTGCTTGTGCACGAGCGTCAGGTGCTTGCGGGGGCGCGCCTGGGCGCGGGCGAACGCGTCACGCACGACGCGCTCGACGCCGAAGGCCGTGTTCACGGAGACCTCGGTCGCGATCTCGTGGGGCGTGCCGACGCGCAGCGCACCGCCGTTGCCGACGTAGGGGCCCTCGGTGCCCTCGCGGACGACGACGAAGTCGATCTCGCCCGGGTCCGCCAGCGGGGACCTCACGCCCGGGTACAGCTTGCCCGGGCGGAGGTTGACGTAGTGGTCGAGCGCAAAGCGCAGCTTGAGCAGCAGGCCGCGCTCGAGGACGCCCGACGGGACGGTCGGGTCGCCGATCGCGCCGAGGAGGATGGCGTCGTGCGTGCGGATCGCCGCGAGATCCTCGTCGGTGAGGGTCTCACCGGTCGCGTGCCAGCGGCGCGCACCGAGGTCGAAGGGGGTCGTCGAGACCTTGACGTCGGAACCCGAGAGCGCCGCCTCGAGCACGGCGAGGCCCTGCTCGACGACCTCGATACCGATGCCGTCTCCGGCGACCACTGCCAAGTCGATGTTGCGCGTCATGCTCCGCACCGTACGCGTCGAGGTCAGCCCTCGGGACGCCCATCTCACGCCTTGGGCGGTTCAGGGGGCGAAAGTCGCACCATCTCGCGGATCGGGCCGCCTCGTCTCGCCTGGCCACGCTCCCACCTCGAGCGGCTCGGTCCGCTCGACGCTCGGTGGTGTATGGAGAACCAGCACCCCGCCGACTTGCGCAATCCGCCAGAGTGCGCAACTCTTAGGAAACTTTCCTAAGATGCTGGCAGAGAGGCCACCACGCCGTGTCCCGCACGCACGTCCCGGGAACCCCCGGGTTGCTCCGCACGATCAACGACCGCGCCGCGCTCGAGCTCCTGCTCGACACCGGCCCCATGACACGGTCCCAGATCGGCGACCTCACCGGTGTCTCCCGCCCGACATCCTCCCAGATCGTGGCACGCCTCGAGTCCGCCGGGCTCATCGAACCCACCGGGGCCGTCCAGGGAGCCCGCGGCCCCCAGGCCGTCACGTACGCCGCGCGCACCGATGTCGTCGTCGGCCTGGCGCTCGACGTGCTCCCCGGAGGGGTGCAGGCCCGTGTCGTCGACGCCCGCGGCGCGGTCCTCGGCGGTGCCGAGGTCCCCACCTCGGCCGACCGCACGGCCGTGAGCGACGTCCGAGCAGCCCGGGACGCCGCCTGCGCCGACGCACGGGTGCCCGTCGAGCGTGTGGGGGCGATCGTCGTCGGGGTCCAGGCCGCAGCCGACCCGACGACGGGAGACCTGTGGCTCGTGGGCGACCTGCCGGGTTGGCCCCGCCTCGCCGTCCGCTCGCTCCTCGAGCAGGAGTTCGGCATCCCCGTGCACATCGAGAACGACGTCAACCTCGCGACGATCGCCGAGCAGGACGCCGGCCGGTGCGACGACACGAGCTTCTCCCTGCTCTGGATCGGGCAGGGGATCGGCCTCGGCACCCTCATCGACGGCCGTCTCCACCACGGCGCGACAGGCGCGGCCGGCGAGCTCGGGTACCTCCCCGTGCCCGTGACCGTGCGCGAGTACGACGACCACTCCGTCAATCTTCAGGACCTCGTGGGTGGCCGCCGGCTCGAGGAGCTCGCCGTGCGGTACGGCGTCCCCGGCGTCGGGTACACCGAGCATCTCGCGGCCATGGTCGCCGACCCGGACAGCCCCGCCGTGGTCGCGCTCGTCGAGGACTTCGGGCGGCGCCTCGCCACGGTCGTCCAACCGGTCGTCGCGGTCGTCGAACCACATCTCATCGTCCTGAGCGGCCCGACGTGCATCGCCGGCGGGCAGCGCCTCGCCGACGCGACCCGCAGCCACCTCACGGACACCGAGCAGGGGGTGGCCCTGATCGTCCCGGCGCTGGCCCCCTCGGCCCCGGTCCTGCGGGGCGCCCAGGCGGTCGTGGCGGCGGAGGTCCGCGCGCTCCTGCTCGACCGCGTCTCGCCCCACATCGTCGACCACGGCACGCACGGCGCACCTCTCCAGACGGTCCGCGCGACCGCAGCGCACCTCGGCGCCGCGGCGCCCTCACGCTCGGGGTAGCTCCTCTCGCTGCCCCGACGGGCGGTGGTCGCGGCCTGGGACGGCGACCACCGCTCACCCCCTGGGCCGTCGATCGCCGAGCACAGGGGCCCGACGACGTCACTCACCCCGGGCGCCGCACCCTCACCCGGTCCGCGGCCAGCAGCGCCCGCGCCTCGGCGGCCGTCGTGTCGCGCCCGTAGTCGGCGAGCTGGAACGGGCGGCGTGCGGGGAGGAGCTCATCGCTGCCGCGGGAACCGGAGCTCGAACCGCTCGCACACCACGGGCATGTCGTCGCGGAACTCCTGGCCCACGAGGACCCGCGAGAAGTACTCGCGGTGGCCCGCCCGCCAGGAGTCGAGCGTCCGGTCGTCCTCGCCCTCGGCTGCCGCGAAGTCGGCCGTGACCTGGTCGAACGGCACGACCTCGACCGACGTGGTGCGGATCAGGGCCCGCGGGTGCCCGTCACCGTCGAGGATGATCGAGAGCTCGCCGACCTGGGGCAGCGGCACGTCGGCGCCGTACTCCCAGTGCGACGACGACGTCGCGGTCTTGTCGCCCGACAGGACCGCTGCGAGCAGGCCGTCCGCGAGCACAGGGTTGTCCCCGAAGGACCACGCGGGCGGCGGCACGGTCGCCGAGATCCCGAAGCCCGTCACCACACCGACCTTGCCCTCCCCGGCGCGGACGCGAGCGGTCTCCCAGAACTCGAGGATCTCCTCGCCGCGGGGGTCGCTCTCGACCTCGCCGGGGCTCTCCCCCACGGGAACGTCCGAGGCGGCCCGGTGCTCGTCGCCCCGGGCGTCCCGCGGCGCCCGGTCGGCGCCGCCCTCGTTCGTGCTGTCCGGTCCGCGGTCGTCGTGGTGGCTCATACGTCCATGGTGGACCACGGACTCCCGGTGTGCCCGTCTTGTCGTGCTTTGGCCGCCGGGGTGTCGGGGATTCCACCCTGTCCCCGGGGGAACCGTCCGCGCCGACGGTGACGGCCAAGCCCGCCGAGGGTGGCCGCACGACGTGTCGGCGGTGACGCCGAGGCCGCCGACGGTGACGACAGGACGCGCCGACCCATCGTCCTCGCCGACGGTGCGCCACCCTCGACAGGCGGGACCGTCACCCTCGGCCGCAGCGTCCACCCGGATGCGAGCACCCGGGAGGCTCCGCCGTCGGGCAGCGGAGCAGCTCGCGAGCGAGCCGGACGCACAGAAGAGGGTGACCCGTCCTGCGCGATCGTGGTCCGGTCCGGCGGGAGGCCGCCAGGCCGGAGGGAAGATCGCGCAGGACGGGTCACCCTCCTCAGAAGGTTCGCCGCAGCGAAGCGAGGGTCAGCGACCGACCGAGCCCTCGGTGTAGTCGTCGTCGCCCGACTTGGCCCACGCGAACATGCCGCGCAGCTCGCGGCCCGTGGCCTCGATCGGGTGCGCCTCGCCCTTGGCGCGGAGCTCCTTGAACTCGGGGGCGCCCGCGTCCTGGTCGTCGATGAAGCGCTTCGCGAACGCGCCGTTCTGGATGTCCCCGAGGACGGCCTTCATGTTCTCCTTGACCCGCGGGTCGATGACACGGGGGCCCGAGACGTAGTCGCCGTACTCGGCGGTGTCGGACACCGACCAGCGCTGCTTGGCGATGCCGCCCTCCCACATGAGGTCCACGATGAGCTTGAGCTCGTGCAGGACCTCGAAGTAGGCGATCTCCGGCTGGTAGCCGGCCTCGGTGAGCGTCTCGAAGCCGTACTGGACGAGCTGCGACACGCCACCGCACAGGACGGCCTGCTCGCCGAACAGGTCGGTCTCGGTCTCCTCGGTGAACGTCGTCTTGATGACGCCGGCGCGCGTGCCGCCGATCGCCTTCGCGTACGAGAGCGCGATGTCCCACGCGTGGCCCGACGCGTCCTTCTCGACGGCGATGATGTCGGGGATGCCGCGGCCCGCGACGAACTCGCGACGCACGGTGTGGCCCGGCGCCTTGGGGGCGACGAGGATGACGTCGACACCCTCGGGGGCCTCGATGTAGCCGAAGCGGATGTTGAAGCCGTGCGCGAACGCGAGCGTCTTGCCGGCGGCGAGGTTCGGCTTGATCTCGTCGTTGTAGATCGAGCGCTGGTGCTGGTCCGGCGCGAGGATCATGATGAGGTCGGCCCACTGGGCGGCCTCGGCGACGGTCTTGACCTCGAAGCCCTCGTCGGTCGCCTTGGCGATCGACTTGGAGCCTTCCTTGAGGGCGATGACGACCTGGACGCCAGAGTCGCGGAGGTTCTGCGCGTGCGCGTGCCCCTGGCTGCCGTACCCGACGACCGCGACCTTCTTCTGCTGGATGATCGAGAGGTCGGCGTCGTCGTCGTAGAAGAGCTCTGCCACGGTGTTACTCCTTGGGTTCTTGTGGTGATGGCGAACACGATAGTTCGACGGCGGTGGGCGACGTGGGGGCGTCCACCGCCGGTGGACGGGTCAGGCCGACCGGTGGGCGCGGTCGAGCGCCCGGTCGGTGATGGAGCGGGCGCCACGGCCGACGGCCACGGTGCCGGACTTGACGATCTCACGGACCCCGTAGGGCTCGAGCGCGCCGAGGAGGGCGCTCAGCTTCTCGGGGGTGCCCGTGGCCTCGATCGTGACGGCGTCGGGGACGACGTCGACGACCTTGGCACGGAACAGCTCGACGACCTCGAGGACCCCCGTGCGGTTCGTGCCGTCGGCCCGGACCTTGACGAGCAGGAGCTCGCGCTGGACCGAGGACGCCTGGTCGAGCTCGACGATCTTGATCACGTTGACGAGCTTGTTGAGCTGCTTGGTGACCTGCTCGAGCGGGTTCTGGTCGACGTCGACGACCACGGTGATGCGCGAGATCTCCTCGTGCTCCGTGGGTCCCACGGCGAGCGAGTGGATGTTGAACGCGCGGCGGGCGAACAGGCCCGCGACGCGCGTGAGCACACCGGGCTTGTTCTCCACGAGCACGGAGAGGGTGTGACGGGACATGGTTGCGGCTCTCCCCGGTCTCAGTCTTCGCGGTCCCACGCGGGCGAGATGCCGCGTGCGTACTGGATGTTGTCGTTGCTCACGCCCGAGGCGACCATGGGCCAGACCATGGCGTCGCGCGAGACGTTGAAGTCGACGACGACGGGTCGGTCGTCGATCTCCATGGCGCGCTTGATCGCGGCGTCGACCTCGCTCCTGGACTCGACCCGGATGCCCTCGCAGCCGTAGGCGTCGGCGAGCTTCACGAAGTCGGGCACCCGCTGCGTCCCGCGGCCGGTGTACAGGTCGGTGTTGGAGTAGCGGGACTCGTAGAACAGGGTCTGCCACTGGCGGACCATGCCGAGCGAGGAGTTGTTGATCAGCGCGACCTTGATGGGGATCTCGTTGATCGTGCAGGTCGCGAGCTCCTGGTTGGTCATCTGGAAGCAGCCGTCGCCGTCGATCGCCCAGACGGTCTTGTCGGGCTGCCCGACCTTGGCTCCCATCGCGGCGGGGATCGAGTAGCCCATGGTGCCCAGGCCGCCCGAGTTGAGCCACGTCCTGGGGTGCTCGTAGCGGATGAACTGAGCGGCCCACATCTGGTGCTGGCCGACGCCCGCGACGTAGATCGAGTCGGGACCGGAGATCTCGCCCAGGCGCTGGATGACGTGCTGGGGGGCGAGGTGCCCGTCCTCGGGCTCGGAGTAGCCGAGGGGGTAGGTCTCGCGCCAGTCGTCGATCTGGCGCCACCAGGCACCGAGGTCCGGTTGCCCCTTGGCCGCGTGCTCGCGCTCGAGCTCGGGCAGCAGGTCGGAGATGACCTCGCGCAGGTCGCCCACGATGGGGACGTCCACGTCACGGTTCTTGCCGATCTCGGCGGGGTCGATGTCGGCGTGCACGATCGTGGCGTGCGGGGCGAAGCTCGACAGGACGCCCGTGACGCGGTCGTCGAAGCGCGCGCCGAGGGCCACGATGAGGTCGGCCTTCTGGAGCGCGGCGACCGCGGGGACCGTGCCGTGCATGCCGGGCATGCCGAGGTTCTGCGGGTGCGAGTCGGGCAGTGCGCCGCGGGCCATGAGCGTGGTCACGACGGGGGCGCCCGACAGGTCGACGAGCTTGCGCAGCTCGGCCGAGGCGTTGGCACGGATCGCGCCGCCGCCCACGTACAGCACGGGACGGCGCGCGGACGCCAGCAGGCGGGCAGCCTCACGGATCTGCTTGGAGTGCGGCTTGGTCACCGGGTGGTACCCGGGAAGCTGCAGCTCCTGGGGCCAGGAGAACGTGGTGCGCGCCTGCATCGCGGACTTCGCGATGTCGACGAGGACCGGCCCGGGGCGCCCGGTCTGGGCGATGTGGAAGGCCTCGGCGATGACGCGCGGGATCTCGTCGGGGTCGGTGACGAGGAAGTTGTGCTTGGTGATCGGCAGGGTGATGCCGACGATGTCCGCCTCCTGGAAGGCGTCGGTCCCGATCAGGGACGCGCCGACCTGGCCCGTGATGGCCACGAGCGGGATCGAGTCCATGTTGGCGTCGGCGATGGGCGTGACGAGGTTCGTCGCGCCGGGGCCCGACGTCGCCATGGTCACGCCGACGCGGCCCGTCGCGTGGGCGTAGCCCGAGGCCGCGTGGCCGCCGCCCTGCTCGTGGCGCACGAGGATGTGGCGGAGCTTCTTGGAGTCCATGAGCGGGTCGTACGTCGGCAGGATCGCGCCGCCGGGGATGCCGAAGACGACGTCCACACCGGCTTCCTCGAGCGAGCGGACGATCGACTGCGCACCCGTCACCTCCTCGGGCCCGACGGCGAGGCTCGCCGTGCGCTCACCCGTGACCGAGGCGCGTGCTCGGCTCTCGGGGCGGGCGGCGAGGCTCGCGGGGGACGGGGCTGGCTTCGGTGCCACGGCCTCGCCGGCGGGCGCGGGGGCGCTCGGCGTCGGCGGGGCCGGGTGGGGACCCTGGACCATCGGTATCTCCTGTTTCTCGGTGGCGACTGGCTGCCACCGGCTGGATCGAGCTCACCGTGGTGGTGCTGGTACTTCTGGTGCTCTCCGTGCTGTTCTGCCGCGGGGTGGTGCGGTCCGGTGACCGGCTCCGGAGCGGGGTGTGCCCGGAGGGGGTGGTCATGACGGTCGTGGTCGTGACATGAAAAAACCCCTCGTACCCGGTGAGGGCTCTTCGAGGGGTGAGCGCGCTGACGAGACCTGGTTGCTTGGCCTCAGCCGGCGCGCTCAGGAAGTACTACGAGAAGGATCGTCTGCACGTTGTGCACACTACGCCCTCGATCGGGCGATGTCATGCGTCGAGCCGGACGTCTCAGGGAATGGGACGTCCGGCCCGACGGCGGTGGTCCGGCCAGGAGCACGGGGCCCGCCGGGCGCCACGCGCCGCGAGCGGAGAGGCGGTTCACGAGCGGTTCACGAGCGGCTCACGAGCGGCGCAGCACGAGACCTTCCCAGGGGCGCAGCACGGAGGACCGGGCGCTCGCGAGGCCACCTCGCGGGCCCGCTGCGTCGTCGTGCGTCGAGATCAGCAGCTCGGCGTCCTCCCAGCCGGCCAGGACCTCCGGAGGGACCTCCTGCTCGGCGCCGCCGACGTTGACCAGGACGAGCAGCTCGTCGCGCGACGCCGTGCTCGCGGCGGACGCGACGCCGTCGGGCCCCTCGACCGGGTACGGCAGGTCGAGCGCACGCGTGAACGCGTACACGGCCTCGTGCTCGGGCAGGAGCAGGTGGAAGTCCCCCAGGGCCACGACAGGGACGTCGTGCCGCAACGCGATCAGACGACGGTAGAAGTGGAAGACCGACCCGAGGTCCGCTCGCTCAGCCTCTGCGTTGAACCAGGCGTGGTTCGGGTTGACCGCGAGCCACGGCGTGCCCGTCGTGAAGCCCGCGTGCTCCGACTCGTCCCACTGCACGGGTGTGCGGGCGTTGTCACGGCTCATGGCACGCAGCGCCGCGAGCATCTGCTCCTCGGTCGCGACGCCCGCGTCCACCAGCTCGTGGAAGTGCCCCAAGGACTCGATGTCCTGGTACTGGTCGATCGACGTGAAGCCCGCGTTCGTCATCCCGAGCTCCTCGCCCTGGTAGACGTACGGCGTCCCGCGGTGCAGGTGCAGCAGCAGAGCCAGGGCCTTGGCCGAGGCGACGCGGTGCACCCCGTCGTCGCCGAACCGCGACACGATGCGCGGCTGGTCGTGGTTGTTCCAGTAGAGCGAGTTCCAGCCGCGCTCCGCGAGTCCCGCCTGCCAGCGCCCGAACGTCGCCTTGAGGTCCGTCAGGCGCAGGGGCTTGACGTCCCACTTGCTCTCGCCGTGGTCGATCCCCACGTGCTCGAACTGGAACACCATGTCGACCTCGTGGCGCTCGGGATCCGTGAAGAGCACGCCGTCCTCGATCGTGACGCCCGGGGTCTCCCCCACGGTCAGGAGCTTCTCGGGCCGCCCGGCGAAGACCTCGCGGTGCATCTCCTGGAGGAACTCGTGCACGCGCGGACCGCTCGTGTAGAACGGGCTGCCGTCTCCGTACGCGCCGTAGCGGACCTCGCCGTCGGGCAGGGCAGGGACCTTGCTGATGAGGTTGATGACGTCCATGCGGAATCCGTCGACGCCACGGTCGAGCCACCACGTCATCATGTCGTGCACGGCCCGGCGCACGTCCGGGTTCTCCCAGTTCAGGTCCGGCTGCTTGCGCGAGAACAGGTGGAGGAAGTACTCGCCCGTCGCCTGGTCGTACTCCCAGGCCGACCCGCCGAAGAACGAGCGCCAGTTGGTGGGCTCGGCGCCGGGGGTACCGGGCTCCATGCCCTCGCGGGCCGGGCGCCACCAGTACCAGTCGCGCTTGTCGTCGGTGCGCGAGGAGCGCGACGCGCGGAACCACGCGTGCTCGTCGGAGGAATGGTTGACGACGAGGTCCATGACCACCCGCAGGCCGCGGTCGTGGGACGCGGCCAGCAGCCGGTCGAGGTCCTCGAGCGTCCCGAACATCGGGTCGACGTCCTGGTAGTCGCTGATGTCGTAGCCGTTGTCGTCCTGCGGCGAGCGGTACACGGGCGAGAGCCACACGACGTCGACGCCGAGCGCCACGAGGTGGTCCAGGCGCCGCTCGATGCCCCGCAGGTCACCGATCCCGTCGCCGTCCGAGTCCTGGAAGGACCGCGGATAGATCTGGTAGACCACCGCGTTCGTCCACCAGGGCGGCTCACCGGCCGACCAGCCTCCCGCGCGGCGGGGTGCGGGGCTGGAGGCGGGGGGCACGGCACGTGCGGTCTCGTCGCTCACGAGATCGAGACTCTCACCACCCCTGGGGCGGCGCCCGCCAGGACCCGGGTGACACGCCGCCCGGCCCGCGCCGGGCGCAATGCGGTAGGACCTGAGCTGCCGGACCAGGCACCATGGACCCATGACCACCACGATCGAGCGCCTGACCTCCGACCTCACCACCGCCATGAAGGCCCGCGACGAGTTCGCGAAGAACACCCTGCGTCAGATCATCGGCGCCGTCCGCACCGCGGAGAAGTCCGGCTCGACCGCGCACGAGCTGACCGACGCCGAGGTGCAGACCGTCCTGGCCGCCGAGGTCAAGAAGCGTCGCGAGAGCGCGCAGATCTACACCGACGCGGGTGCCCCCGAGCGCGCCGACAACGAGACCCGCGAGGCCGACTTCATCGAGAAGTACCTGCCTGCGAGCCTCACGGCCGAGGAGCTGGACGCGCTCGTGGCCTCCGCGATCGTCTCGACCGGCGCGTCGTCCATGAAGGACATGGGCACGGTCATGAAGACGGCCACGGCTGCGGCCGCGGGCATCGGCCGCGTCGACGGCAAGGCGCTCTCGCAGGCCGTCCGCCAGGCGCTCGGGGCGCTCTGACCCACGCCCGCAGCGGTGTCAGAACGAGCGAGGCCCCGGGGTCACGCTCGTTCTGACAGGCCGCGCGCCGCGCTCGGTCGTGCACCGGGCTCAGTCGCGCGCCTGCCACGTGCAGACGCACGCCTCGTTGCCCTCGACGTCAGCGAGGACCCAGAAGGCGGGCGCGCGGGAGTCCGAGACCAGGTGGCCTCCTGCTGCGATCGCGGCGGTCACGCGCGCCTCGGCCAGGTCGTGCGGGACGGAGACGTCGAGGTGGATGCGGTTGCGCTGAGGGCGCGGCGCGTCCATCTGCTGGAACCAGACGGACGGTCCGTACCCTGCGGGGTCCGTGAGCCCCAGCCCCTCGTCCTCGGGCGGCGCTTCGGCGTAGCCGAGCACCGCGCGCCAGAAGGGCCGCACGGCAGGCCGGTCCAGGGCGTCGATCGCGATCTCGACCTCGACCAGCCCGTCCGTCTCGGCCGGGTGCTCGAGCTCCTTGGCCACGAGGGAGATCCGGCGGGCCAGGGTCACGTCGCGCCGGCTCAGCCCGCCCACGTCGTGCGAGGACACCCGGACGGTGACGGTCGCGTAGCGCAGGTCGACGTCGGGGTGGTGGTTCATGCCCTCGGCCAGCTCGCCGATCGCGTCGATCAGCTCGACCCCGGCGGTGAACGAACCCGTCCGGAAGCGGGTCTGCGCGGTGCCCAGCACGACGCGCCAGTCCTCCACCCCGTCGCTGTCGTGGAACTGTCGGGCGGTGATCGCGTCGCTCATGGCTGCTGCTCCGGTGCGGTTCGGCGCGGACGGTGGGCGTTCCTCGTCCACTATCCCGCAGCCCGGACCGGGTCGCCAGCACTCGCGACCGCAGGTGCCGAGCACGGGGTTGCGGTCGTTCCGCCCGTCGGAGCGACCCCGACCCCGTGCTCGACCGCGCGCAGACCCCTACTCGAGGATCGCACCGCGCGATGCCGACTGGACGAGCTTGGCGTACTTGGCGAGGACTCCCCGGGTGAAGGTCGGCGCCAGAGGCGCCCACCCTTCCTTGCGAGCCTCGAGCTCGTCCTCGTCGACCAGCAGGTCCAGCGTCTTGTGCGCGACGTCGAGACGGATGCGGTCGCCGTCGCGCACGAACGCGATGGGCCCCGCGTCGACGGCCTCGGGCGCCACGTGCCCCACGCACAGCCCGGTCGTCCCGCCCGAGAAGCGGCCGTCGGTCAGGAGCAACACGGTCTTGCCGAGGCCCGCGCCCTTGATGGCTCCCGTGATCGCGAGCATCTCGCGCATGCCCGGCCCGCCCTTGGGCCCCTCGTACCGGATGACGACGACGTCGCCGTCCGTGATGGTCCCGTCCTCGAGCGCGTCGAGGGCCGCGCGCTCGCGCTCGAACACGCGGGCCGTGCCCTCGAACACGTCGGAGTCGAAGCCCGCGGACTTCACGACCGCCCCCTCGGGCGCGAGCGAGCCGCCGAGGATCGTGATGCCACCCGTGCGGTGGATGGGGTTGTCGAGGGCGCGCAGGATCTTGCCGTCAGGGTCCGGGGGGTCGATCTCCGCAAGGTTCTCGGCGACCGTCCGGCCCGTGACCGTGAGCGCGTCGCCGTGGATCAGCCCCGCGTCGAGCAGAGCCTTCATCACCACGGGCACGCCGCCGATGCGGTCGACGTCGTTCATGACGTACCGGCCGAACGGCTTGAGGTCGCCCAGGTGCGGGACCTTCGCGGCCACGCGGTCGAAGTCGGCCAGCGTCAGCTCGACCTCTGCCTCGTGCGCGATCGCGAGCAGGTGGAGCACCGCGTTGGTCGAGCCGCCGAACGCCATGACGACCGCGATCGCGTTCTCGAACGCCTCCTTGGTCATGATGTCGCGCGCCGTGATGCCGCGGCGCAGCAGCTCGACCACGGCCTCGCCCGAGCGGTGCGCGAAGTTGTCGCGGCGACGGTCGGCCGAGGGCGGTGCGGCCGAGCCGGGGAGCGACATGCCCATCGCCTCGGCGACCGACGCCATGGTGTTCGCGGTGTACATGCCGCCGCACGCGCCCTCGCCCGGACAGATCGCGCGCTCGATCCGGTCGAGGTCCTCCCGGCTCATGAGCCCGCGCGAGCACGCGCCCACGGCCTCGAACGCGTCGATGAGCGTGACGTCCTTCTCGGTGCCGTCGGAGAGCTTGACCCAGCCGGGCATGATCGAGCCCGCGTAGAGGAAGACGCTCGCGAGGTCGAGGCGCGCGGCGGCCATGAGCATGCCGGGCAGCGACTTGTCGCACCCGGCGAGCAGCACGGACCCGTCGAGCCGCTCGGCCTGCATGACGGTCTCGACCGAGTCCGCGATGACGTCGCGCGACACGAGCGAGAAGTGCATGCCCTCGTGCCCCATCGAGATGCCGTCGGACACGGAGATGGTGCCGAACTGCAGCGGATACCCGCCGCCGGCGTGCACGCCCTCCTTGGCTCCCTGCGCGAGCCGGTCGAGCGAGAGGTTGCACGGCGTGATCTCGTTCCACGAGCTCGCGATGCCGATCTGGGGCTTGACCCAGTCCTCGTCTCCCATGCCGACGGCGCGGAGCATGCCGCGCGAGGCCGTGGCCTCGATGCCGTCGGTCACGGTGCGGGAACGGGGCTTGATGTCGATGTCGTCGCTGGCCATACCCGAGTATCGCGCCGCACCGCGCGGCAGGCCACAAGACACCCGGAGTGGCGCCGCAGCACGTGTGGCAGGATGCCCGCGTGACTGCAACGACGCCGCACCGCGCTCGCGCCGACGCCCGCGCTCGCCGCCCCCGTCCGTGGGCCGTCCTCGGGCTGCTCCCCCTCACGCTCGCCCTGGTCGCGTGCTCCGGGGACGCGTCACCCGACACCGGCTCGACGGACGGCGCCGGAGGTGGCACGGAGCGCTCGACCCCCTCGGCCACCGCCCCGGACGCCGCTGCCGAGCCCCCCTCCCCCGGTCCCGCGGCCCCGCCCGTCCCGCAGGGAGCCGAGTCGCCGCAGGATGCCTTCCGCGCATGGCTCGCAGCGAGCCGCGCACCTGACGTGGAGAGGGCCTGCGGGTATCTCGCGCCGGCGCTCGTCGACCGGATGGTCGCGGAGATGACGTCGCAGGGGTGGCCCGGCATCACCGACTGCGCGTCGATGATCACGACCACGGCTGCGCTCTACGCCGCGGCCGGTGACGTCGCGGAGGTCGAGCTCACGGTGCGCGAGGAACGCTCCGACGCGACCGTCCTCGCGGTCGCCTACGCGGGAGGCGACTGCGGCACAGCAGTCATGGTCCCGGCAGGGTCCACGTGGGTCGTCACGGAGCAGTCCGAGGAGCAGTGCTGACCCGCCCGACCCAGCCCGCCACCACCTGTCGCCGGCCCGCCACCGCCCGTCGCCAGCCCGGACCAGCCGGTACGACGACGGGCCCGCACCCACCAGGGATGCGGGCCCGTCGTCCGAGGGGCGGCCGGGTCAGCGGCGCTTGAGCAGCGACACGTCACGCACCGCGCCGCGGTCCGCGGACGTCGCCATGGCGGCGTACGCCTGGAGCGCCGGGGACACGTAGCGGTCGCGGTCCAGCGGCTGCCACGGGTTCTCCGAAGCCTCCATCTTGGCGCGGCGCTCGGCGAGGACCTCGTCGGAGACGTTGAGGCGGATGAGGCGCGTGTCGACGTCGATCTCGATCTCGTCGCCGTCCTCGACCAGGCCGATCACGCCACCGGCCGCGGCCTCGGGCGACACGTGACCCACCGAGATGCCGCTCGAACCGCCCGAGAAGCGGCCGTCGGTGATGAGCGCGGTGACCTTGCCCAGACCCCGTCCCTTGATGAAGGACGTCGGGTACAGCATCTCCTGCATGCCCGGCCCGCCTGCGGGGCCCTCGTAGCGCACGACGACGACGTGGCCGGGCTCGACCTGCTTGGTGAGGATCTTCTCGACGGCCTCGTCCTGCGACTCGCAGACCAGCGCCTTGCCGACGAAGTGGAACACGTCGGGGTCGACGCCCGCGGTCTTGAAGACCGCCCCGTCCTCGGCGAGGTTCCCGCGCAGCACGGCCAGGCCACCCTCGACCGTGTAGGCGTTCGCGAGGTCGCGGATGCACCCGTTCTCGGCGTCGGTGTCGAGGGTCTCCCACCGGTTGGACGTGGAGAACGCCTGCGTGGTGCGCACCCCGCCGGGGGCCGCGTGGAACAGCTCGACGGCCCGTTCGGTGGCCTGGCCACCACGGATGTCCCAGTCGTCGAGCCAGGCGCGCAGCGTCGGGGTGTGCACCGAGGTCACGTCGTGGTCCAGGAGCCCGGCACGGTCGAGCTCGCCGAGCAGCGCGGGGATGCCGCCCGCACGGTGGACGTCCTCCATGTGGAAGTTCGGGTGGTTGGGCGCGACCTTGGACAGGCACGGGACCTGACGACTGATGCGCTCGATGTCGGTCAGGTCGAAGTCGATCTCGCCCTCCTGCGCGGCGGCCAGGACGTGCAGGACCGTGTTGGTCGAGCCCCCCATCGCGACGTCGAGCGTCATGGCGTTGGCGAACGCGGCCTTGGTCGCGATGTTGCGCGGTGCGGCCGAGTCGTCCTCCTCGTCGTAGTACCGGCGGGCGAGGTCGACGATGGTGCGGCCGGCCTCGAGGAACAGCTCTCGGCGCGCCGAGTGCGTCGCGAGCGTCGAGCCGTTGCCGGGCAGCGACAGGCCCAGGGCCTCGGTGAGGCAGTTCATCGAGTTCGCGGTGAACATGCCCGAGCACGAGCCGCACGTGGGGCACGCGTTCTCCTCGACCTCGGCGAGGGCCGCGTCGCTCACGTTGTCGTCCGCGGCGTAGTTGATCGCGTTGACGAGGTTGAGGGGAGTCTTGGCGACGCCGTTCGCGACGACGGCCTTGCCGGCCTCCATGGGGCCGCCCGAGACGAAGATGACGGGGATGTTGAGGCGCAGCGCGGCGTTGAGCATGCCGGGCGTGATCTTGTCGCAGTTGGAGATGCACACGAGTGCGTCCGCGCAGTGCGCGTTGACCATGTACTCGACCGAGTCGGCGATGAGGTCGCGGCTGGGCAGCGAGTAGAGCATGCCCGCATGGCCCATCGCGATGCCGTCGTCGACCGCGATGGTGTTGAACTCCTTGGAGACGCCGCCGGCCTCGCGGATCGCGGAGGCGACGAGGTCGCCCATGTCCTTGAGGTGGACGTGGCCGGGTACGAACTGCGTGTACGAGTTCGCGATCGCGATGATCGGCTTGCCGAAGTCCTCGGAGCCCATGCCGGTGGCGCGCCAGAGCGCGCGGGCACCGGACATGTTGCGGCCGTGGGTGGACGTCCGAGAGCGCAGGGGGCGACTCATGGCGGTTCAGCTCCTTCACGTGGTGCTGCGGCCTGGGAGGTGACCGCCCGGACACAGTACGCCCGCCGCGCGAGCGGGACGTCGGAAGTCCGGCTCGTGGTCCGGCAGGGAGGCAGCGCTCCCATGCGACCGGCATGTGCGATCCCCCTACGTAGCACCACCCATACGGGAAAACCCGTCAATCTGCTCAAAAGGTTGCAGCAAACTTCACCCCGGTGGGAGGTTGTCAGGGCTGCCCCGGCCGTGCTGAGACGTGCAGACGTGTCCGTCGCACGACGAATCCCCCTCGGGCACGAGGGGGCCACGGCCCCTCGCAGGCAGACCACGTTCCAGACCCCGGCGGCACCGGCGCCCCGCGCCTCCACCGGACGACCCATCATCGATCAGGGAGACCAGACCATGAGCCAGGCCACCGCTGCACCGAACAGGAACTCTCGCTCCACCCCGACCGACACCGCTGCGGGCACGGGCCCCGCCGAGGGCGCCCCGACCGACCCCTCGCTGCGCGAGCGCGTCGTGACGAGCGCCGGGGCGCGCGGCGCCCTCGCGGTCCTGCGCATCGCGATCTCGTTCGTCTTCCTGTGGCCCGTGCTCGACAAGACGCTGGGTCTGGGCTACGCGACGCCGTCCGAGCGCGCGTGGCTCAACGGCGGCTCACCGACCACGGGCTACCTGTCGTCGCTCGAGGGGCCGCTCTCCGGACCGTTCGTCGAGATGGCGGGCCCGGCGACCGACTGGCTCTTCATGCTCGGCATGGGCCTGACCGGCCTCGCGCTGCTGCTGGGTGTGGGGACGCGCGTCGCCGCGGTCTCGGGCACGCTCCTCATGGCTCTGCTGTGGCTCACGACGTGGCCCCTGGCCGCGGGCTCGAACAACCCGGTCGTCGAGGACCACGTCGTGACGGCGCTCGTCGTGATCGTCGTGGCCGCGACCCGCGCGGGCGAGACGTTCGGGCTGGGCGGGGTCGCGGCGCGCGTGGGCGTGCCGGCCTGGATGCGCTGAGCCCCTCCCGCACGACGGCGCCGCGCGCCCGGGTGCGCGGCGCCGTCGGGCACGGGCGTCACGCCGCGCGACCGTCAGGCGAGGGCCGCCGCCTCCTCCTGCTCGTCCGCGTGGCGGATGTGGCGCGTGACCCACGGGGCGATCGCGAAGAGGATCAGCGCGAACGCCATGGTGATGCCACCGACAGCGCCGAAGTACGCGGTGTCCGAGGCCCCCTCGGTGACCTGCACGATCTGGGCCGTGATCGCCTGCCCCGCGGCCGGCGCGAGGAACCACAGCGCCATGGCCTGGCTCCGGAACGCCCGGGGCGCGAGCAGCGTCGTCGCGGCCAGTCCCACGGGAGACAGGCACAGCTCACCGAGCGTCTGGATGACGTAGACCGTGACGAGCACCCAGGCGGGTGCCTTCTGGTCCGCGAAGATCGCCGAGGCGCCCGCGAGCCACACGAACGACAGGGCCGCCAGGGTCAGGCCCATGGCGAACTTCACGGCCGTCGGCGGGCGGTCCTTGGTCTTGACCCAGATCCACGCGAACACGGGTGCCAGGATCACGATCGAGAACGGGTTCACGGACTGGAAGAAGGCCGGCTCGATCGGGATCCCGAAGAACGAGAGCTCGGTACGGTTCTTCGCGAAGCTCGAGAGCGTCGTGGCCGCCTGCTCGAAGATCATGAAGAACAGCATCGCGGCGACGAACAGCGGGATGTAGGCCGTGAGCCGCGAGCGCTCGGGCGCGCTGACCTTGGGCGAGCGGAACATCACGATGAAGTAGGCGATGGGGGCCGCGAACGCGACGTAGGACAGCGTGTCGATGAAGGTCGAGATCCCGAACGACCCCGAGACCGCCCACGCGACGAGCGTCGCGACCACGAGCCCCGCGAGGATGACGAGCCCGATCCGGACGAGCTTCGGGTACTCGTCGGAGCTGATCGGGTTCGGCACCGAGTCGCCCGCGCCGCCGAGGTACTTGCGCCCCGCGACGAAGAAGACCAGGGCGATGGCCATGCCGACCGCGGCGACCGCGAAGCCCGCGTGGTAGCCCCACTGCCGGTTGACGAACCCGACGATGATCGGGGAGACCAGCGAGCCCAGGTTGATGCCCATGTAGAAGATCGAGAAGGCCGAGTCACGCCGCGGGTCGTTGCGCGCGTACAGCTCGCCGACCATCGAGGACACGTTGGGCTTGAGCAGGCCCGTGCCCAGGGCGACGAGCGCGATGCCGAGCATCGAGAAGCCGGCCCCCGGGATCGTCAGCGCGACGTGCCCCGCCGCGATGACGATGCCGCCGTAGAGCACCGAGCGTCGCGAGCCGATGACGCGGTCCGCGAGCCAGCCGCCGACGACCGAGAGCAGGTACACGCCCGTGCCGTAGATCGAGACCAGCGCGAGGCCCGTGACCTCGTCGAGGGCCAGGCCACCGTTCGCGATGGTGTCCGTCAGGTAGAACAGCAGGATGGCGCGCATCCCGTAGTAGCTGAACCGTTCCCACAGCTCGGTCGTGAAGAGCGTCATGAGCCCGATCGGGTGCCCGAAGAACGCGTGGTCGCGTGGGACCCTGCCTGCCACGGGGGCCGTCTGGGCCTCGAGCCGGGGATCCGGGAGGTCGGGCTGGACGGGCCTCTCGTCGTTACCGCTCATGGATCGATGCTGCCACCGGCGGTGGCCACCGGCGAGCGCTGGGCGCGCGACGAGACGCATCTGCGCAGGCCCGTGAGACACGGGCTAGCGTGGGCGGATGTCCTCCCCCGCACCGACCGTCCTGTGGTTCCGTCGCGACCTGCGCCTGGCCGACAACCCCGCTCTCGGCGAGGCCGTGGGCGAGGCGCGCGCGCAGGGGAGCGACGTCGTCGGGCTGTACGTCCTGGACCCCGCGCTGTGGGCGACCGCAGGGCCCGTGCGGCAGGCGTACCTGGCCCGCAGCCTGCGTGCGCTCGACGCCTCGACGGGCGGTCGGCTCGTGGTGCGCCACGGCGACCCGCGCGAGGTGGTGCCCGCGGTCTGCGCCGAGGTCGGCGCGCGGAGCGTCCACGTCGCCGCGAGCTACGAGCCGTACGGTCGCCGCCGGGACGACGCGGTCGAGGCGGCGCTCGCCGCCCAGGGGGTCCGGCTGTGTCGCACGGGCTCGCCGTACGCGGTCGCGCCCGGGCGCGTCGTGACCCGGGGCGGGACGCCGTTCCAGGTCTTCACGCCGTTCCGCACCGCCTGGCTCGAGCACGGGTGGCGCGCCCCCGCTCCCCTGCCCGACGACGTCGCGTGGGCCGCGCTCGCATCCGACGGTCTCCCGGACGCGCCCGAACCGGGGGCGCGGCTGCCCGAGGCGGGCGAGGCCGCGGCCCTCGACCGCTGGCACGCGTTCCTTGCCGACGGCCTCGCGGACTACCCGACGGACCGCGACCGCCCGGACCTCGCCGGGACCTCGTACCTGTCCCCCGCGCTCAAGTGGGGAGAGATCCACCCGCGCACGCTGCTCGCGGACCTCGCGTCGGCGGCGCGCTCGGGTGCGGTGCCCGAGGAGGCCGCCGCGTCGTACCGCTCCGAGCTCGCGTGGCGCGAGTTCCACGCCGACGTCCTGTTCCACCACCCCGGGGCCGCGAAGCGGTCGCTGCGCGCGGTGGTCCCCGAGGACGCGTGGGCGACGGGGCCCGACGAGGACGCGCTGCTCGACGCGTGGCGCGCGGGCCGCACGGGCTACCCCGTGGTCGACGCCGGGATGCGCCAGCTCCTCGGGACGGGCTGGATGCACAACCGCGTGCGCATGATCGTCGCGTCGTTCCTCGTCAAGGACCTGCACGTGCGCTGGCAGCGCGGGGCCGAGCACTTCATGGCGCACCTCGTCGACGGCGACGTGTCGCAGAACCAGCTCAACTGGCAGTGGGTCGCGGGCACCGGGCGCGACGCCGCGCCCTACTTCCGGATCTTCAACCCCGTGACGCAAGGGCAGAAGTTCGACCCCGAGGGTGCGTACGTGCGCGAGTGGGTGCCCGAGCTGCGCGGCATCGCGGGCAAGGCCGTGCACGAGCCCTGGAAGCTGGCCGGTGCCGCGCCGGAGTACCCCGGGCGGGTCGTCGACCACGCGGTCGAGCGCAAGGTGTCGCTCGAGGACTTCGAGCGCGGCCGGAGGTGATCCCCCGGACGTGTCAGAACGAGCGTGACCCGGAGGTCACGCTCGTTCTGACAGACGGTGGAAGACGGCTCAGAGCCCTGCGCGGAACTCGTCCTCGAGGATGCTCATGACGACCGCGTCCGCCCAGCCGTCGCCGTCCCGGAACGCGTCCCGGAGACGGCCCTCCTCACGGAAACCCAACGACTCGTAGAGCATGCGTGCCCGCGGGTTGATGCTGAGCACGTCGAGGCTCACCCGGTGCAGGTGCGGCCCCTCGGGGTGGTCGAACGCGAAGCGCAGCACCTCGAAGATCGCCTCGCGCCCATAGCCGCGCCCACGGTAGTTCGTGAGCAGGACCAGGCGCAGGTTGGCCGAGAGCGCGTGCTCGTCGATGTCGTTGAGGACGATCTCGCCGATCATCTCGTCGCTCACGAGCTGACCGTCCCGCTGGGCCGCCGAGGTGATGGCCCAGTCGTAGCGGCCCTCGCGGTCGCTGATCGTCGCGGCCCACTCGTCGATCTGCTCGCGCGTGAACTCCGCCGTCGTCCCCGTGAGCCGGTTCGACTCCGGGTCCTGGACGGACTCCCACATGCGTTCGGCGTCGCGAGCCTCGATGGGCCGCAGCCGCATCATCTCACCGACGAGCTCCGGTCCGCGCGTCACGCGACCACCTCCGTCGTCCTCCGGGGCACGGATCAGCCGATCCGCTCGATGACCAGCTCGCGGACGCGACCGGCGTCGGCCTGCCCCTTGGTGGCCTTCATGACCGCACCGATGATCGCACCGATCGGCCCCAGGTTGCCCGAGCGCACCTTCTCGACGATGTCGGGCTGCGCCGCGAGGGCTGCGTCGATCGCGGTGAGGAGCGCGCCGTCGTCCGACACGACCTCGAGCCCCCGCGCGACCACGACGGCCTCCGGGTCCCCCTCGCCCGCGAGGACGCCTTCGAGGACCTGGCGAGCCAGCTTGTCGTTGATCCGCCCCGAGTCCACGAGGGCCTGGAGCTGAGCGATCTGCGTCGGCGTGACCGCGATCTCCGCGAGCTCGGTCTCGCTCGTCTTGGCGTAGCGGGCGAGCTCGCCCATCCACCACTTGCGCGCGGCCGCGGGGCTCGCACCGGCCGCGACCGTCGACTCGATGAGGCCGAGCGCACCCGCGTTGACGACGTCGCGCATCTCGGCGTCGGCGTAGCCCCACTCGCCCTGCAGGCGGTTGCGGCGGGCCACGGGAAGCTCGGGCAGCGTCGCGCGGATCTGCTCGACCCAGTCACGGCTCGGCGCGACGGGCACCAGGTCCGGCTCCGGGAAGTAGCGGTAGTCCTCGGCGTCGGACTTCACGCGACCGGCCGTCGTGATCGAGGTGTCCTCGTGCCAGTGGCGCGTCTCCTGGATGACCGTGCCGCCCTCGTCGAGGACCGCGGCCTGGCGCGAGACCTCGTAGCGGACCGCGCGCTCGATCGACCGGAACGAGTTCACGTTCTTGGTCTCGGTGCGCGTGCCGAGCGGCGACTCGGGGGTCGCGCGCAGCGACAGGTTCACGTCCGCGCGGACGTTGCCGCGCTCCATGCGCGCCTCGGACACGTCGAGCGCACGGAAGATGTCGCGCAGGGTCTGGACGTATGCGCGAGCGACCTCCGGGGCGCGCTCGCCCGCGCCCGTGATGGGCCGCGTGACGATCTCCACGAGCGGGATGCCCGCACGGTTGTAGTCCACGAGCGAGTACTCGGCACCGTGGATGCGACCGGTCGCACCACCCACGTGGGTGTTCTTGCCCGCGTCCTCCTCCATGTGCGCGCGCTCGATGTCGACGCGGAAGATCGTGCCGTCCTCGAGCTCGACGTCCAGGTAGCCGTCGAACGCGATGGGCTCGTCGTACTGCGACGTCTGGAAGTTCTTGGGCACGTCCGGGTAGAAGTAGTTCTTCCGGGCGAAGCGGCACGACTCGGCGATCTGGCAGTTGAGCGCGAGCCCGATCTTGATCGCGTACTCGACGGCCTTGCCGTTGACCACGGGCAGGGCGCCGGGCAGGCCGAGGCTCACCGGGGTCACCTGCGAGTTGGGCTCGCCGCCGAACTCGACCTCGGCCGCGCAGAACATCTTGGTCCTCGTGCCGAGCTCGACGTGCACCTCGATGCCGATGACCGGGTCGTAGCGGCGGACGGCCTCGTCGTAGTCGACCAGGTCCACGGTTGCGTGTGCGCTCATCGCGCGACCTCCAGCTCCGGGGCCTTGGCCAGCAGCGGCCCGCCCCACGTGTTCTCCAGGGCGGCCTCGAGGGCGGCACCCACGCGGTACAGACGGTCGTCGGCCTTGGCCGGCGCGAGGATCTGGAAGCCGACGGGCAGGCCGTCGTCCGAGAGTCCGTTCGGCAGCGACATGCCCGGGACGCCCGCGAGGTTCGCGGGGATCGTCGCGACGTCGTTGAGGTACATCGCGAGCGGGTCGTCGAGCTTCTCGCCGAACTTGAAGGCCGTGGTGGGGGCCGTCGGGGAGACCAGGACGTCCGCCTGGGCGAACGCCGCGTCGAAGTCGCGCTGGATGAGCGTGCGGACCTTCTGCGCGCTGCCGTAGTAGGCGTCGTAGTAGCCCGCCGACAGGGCGTACGTGCCGAGGATGATGCGGCGCTTGACCTCGTCGCCGAAGCCCTGGCCGCGGGTCGCGGACATGACGCGCTCTGCGGTGATCGGGCCGTCCTCGGGCTCGACGCGCAGGCCGAAGCGCATGCCGTCGAACTTGGCGAGGTTGCTCGACGCCTCGCTCGGCATGATCAGGTAGTAGGCGCCGAGCGCGTACTTGAAGTGCGGGCACGAGACCTCGATGATCTCGGCACCGAGCGAGCGCAGCAGGTCGAGCGACTCCGCGAAGCGCGCGCTCACGCCCTCCTGGTAGCCCTCGCCCGAGAGCTCGGAGACGACGCCGACGCGCAGGCCGCGCAGGTCGCCGATCGCACCCTGGCGGGCCGCGTCGACGAGCAGCGGGAGGTCCTCGTTGATCGAGGTCGAGTCGCGGGGGTCGTGGCCGCCGATGAGCTCGTGCAGGAGCGCCGAGTCGAGGACGGTGCGCGTGACGGGGCCCGCCTGGTCGAGCGAGGACGCCATGGCGATGAGGCCGTAGCGGGACACGCCGCCGTAGGTGGGCTTGACGCCGACCGTGCCGGTCACGGCGCCGGGCTGACGGATCGAGCCGCCCGTGTCGGTGCCGATCGCGAGGGGGGCCTCGTACGCGGCGACGGCCGCGGCCGAGCCACCGCCCGAGCCGCCGGGGATGCGGTCGAGGTCCCACGGGTTGTGGGTGTTCCCGTACGCGGAGTGCTCGGTCGAGGAGCCCATCGCGAACTCGTCCATGTTGGTCTTGCCGAGGATCGGCAGGCCCGCGGCGCGGATGCGCTCGACGATCGTCGCGTCGTACGGGGGGATCCAGTCCTCGAGGATCTTGGAGCCGGCCGTCGTCGGGAGGCCCTTGGTGACGACGACGTCCTTGACCGCGATCGGCACGCCCGCGAGGGGGTGCAGGTCCTCGCCCGCGGCGCGGCGCGCGTCGACGTCACGAGCGGTCGCGAGGGCGTCCTCGGTGCTCACGTGAAGGAACGCGTGGACCGCGGGGTCGACGTCGCCGATGCGGTCGAGGTGCGCCTGCGTCGCCTCGACGCTGCTCACCTCGCCCGAGACCAGGTGCGCGGCGAGGTCCGCGGCGCTCAGCCGCGTCAGGTCGTTGCTCATCATTCCTCCCCGAGGATCTGCGGGACGCTGAAGCGTCCGTCTTCGCTGGCCGGTGCTGCGGCGAGGACGTCCTCGACGGGCAGGGGCGGCACGGGGACGTCGTCACGGAAGACGTTGGTCAGCGGCAGCGGGTGGCTCGTGGCGGGGACGTCGGGAGTGGCGACCTCGCTCACCTGGGCGATCGCATCGACGATGACGTCGAGCTCGCCGGCGAGGCGGTCGAGCTCCTCGGGCCGGAGGTCGATGCGGGCCAGCACGGCGACGCGCGCGACCTCATCACGGGAGATGGTGGACATGCCCGCCAGTCTAGTGCCCGACGACGGCGCTCACCGGGGTGTCCCGGCCCACCTTCCGGCGGGTCGGGCGGGTCAGGCCCGCTGCTCGTGCCGCCGGGGCTTGAGCCGGTCCGGCGCGTCGTGCGCGGAGGTCCACTCACACGTGAACGACCCTCGGTACCCGAACAGGAACCCGAACCGGTCGTTGGTCACCTCGAGGTCGACCCGGAAGACGTCGTCGACCTCGTCGTACCACTCGTGGAGGCGGGCGCGACCGCTCAGCAGCAGGGGGAACCGGAACCCGACGGGGCCCTCGTAGAACCGTTGCGCACCGGACGTGAGGATCAGGCCGCCGCGCTCGTCGGCCCGCAGGTCGAGGTCGACCGCGAGGTGCTGGTGCGTCCCGAGGTAGTCGACGACCGTGTCCCCCGCGAGGACCATCGTGGCGTCGAACCGTCTCCGGCGACCCCGGATCGCGTACTCCCGGACGAACGTCACGGTCTCGCGGCCGAGCGGGTCCCGGTACGGGTAGTTCTCGATCGTGAACGGCACGTCCGTGCCCGTGTCCGGCACGAGGATGTTGCGGAGCCGGCCGAGCTGGAGGAACGGCACGGTCCACCACGGACCACGACGGACCTCGGACATCACGCCACGGCCCGTGCACGCCTGGCCGCTGTCGAGCCCGACCGAGAACCGCCGCTGCAGCATGGGGTGCAGGCGCTCGAAGTCGGGGCCCATGGCCTCCTGGAACATCGACGTCATGGGGTCCTTCCCGGTGCGGGGAGCGTGGCCAGGGTCGCGGGCGCGTCGCGCAGGTGGTCGTCGCGGCGTCGGCCGCCGTCCGGTGCCCGACGGCACCGGGCGGCACGCGGTCGCTCGGGGCGCCAGAACCACAGGACGCTCACGAGCGGCCACCGCTCGGGTGGTTCGTCCCGCTCGGCCCAGATGCGCAGGCGGTCGAAGCTCCACGCCGTGGCCCAGCCCAGCGCGGGGCGCGCGAGACGGTCCAGGGCGCTCCCCCAGCCGGGGGTGTAGTCGTAGCCCGTGACGAAGCGGACGCCGTCGCCGTCCGGCACGTAGCGCCAGTAGCCGCGACCCGAACGGATGGGGGACACGGGGTCCGACGTCGCGAACCGCAGGGCCGAGGTCCGCGAGCCGTCACGACCCCCCGTCTCCCCGAGGCTCACGCCGTCCCCGGCGACCGTGCGGAACAGGACGCGGCGGGTGTACGTGAACCGGGTGGCGCCCGACTCCGTGGTCCCGGTCGGCACGATCCGCGAGAACCGGACGTCCCACCGCACGTGCTGCTCGGGGTCCTGCGTGAGCGACCACACGACGTCGAGCGAGGCGGAGATCGGAGTCTCGACGTAGATCCCTCGTGCCATCCGGTCAGGCTAGCGGGCCCGGCGTCGAAGCTCTTCCTGCCCCGCGGCGCGTCCCGGGTGACTCTCGCAGGACCGTGGTGACGCCCCGCCCGCCATCGAGACCGGACCGCTGTGCGGAACGACCGGCGGAACTCCTTGCGGAACCGACGTGCTGCCCCTACTCTCTGCGGCATGTCGGCCACGACCACTCCTCCTGGCCGGGCACAGAGCCCGGTCCACGCCCCCTGCGCTGCGACGTCGGCCGTGGGCGCGCGCTGTTGTCGCGGCTGACCGCAGGCGCCTGACGCCCTTGGCGTGACCCGACGCGTCGGGTCCTTACCCTGTGACACCGGCCGCGTCGTCGACCCCGGGACGAACCGCCGACGGCGCGCACCCCGCGACAGCGACCGCGCCGACGAGCGCGGCCGCACACCGTCTGCCATCTCGCACGGTCCCCTTCCTCGACGTCTGCAGCCCGCTCCCGCGCGGTCGGCTCCTGGCGTCACGCGTTCTCCCGATCTCCTTCTCGACGCACCTGCGCCCGTGCACGTCCTCGACCACCCTTCCGAGAGGCCCCTCATGACCGACCGCACCTCCCCCGACCAGCCGGGCACGCCCGACGACGCCCCGACGCCGAGCGCACCGGCTCCCCGGACGCCCGCGCCCGACCCGGCCACGGGTGAGCGCCAGGACGACCGCACGGCGCAGGCTCCGCCGTCGGGCGTCGACGACCTGCGGCACGAGACCCCGGGCGACAGGCGTGCCACGCCCGCCGCGGTCGGCGGGCCGGTCGCCCCCGGCGCCGACGACACCGACCTCCCCGCCGGACAGCCGCACCCGGGCCCGCCCGCCGAGCCCTACGACCCCTCACTCCTCCACGACGACGACGCGACCGACGGGCCCCTGATCTCCCGGCGGCACCTGCTCGTCGGCGGCGTGGCCGTCGGCGCGCTGCTCCTGGGCGGCGCGGGTGGCTACCTCCTGGGGGCGTCCCGGTCGGCCGCGGTCTCCCCGGCGGGGGCCGTGGCCGGGGGCGCCTCACCCTCGCTCGGCCCGACCCTCCTGACCACGAAGGTCCTGCGGATCGTCGAGGGCGGCGGCATCTGCGAGGCC
This sequence comes from Oerskovia jenensis, assembly GCF_016907235.1. NCBI lineage: Bacteria > Bacillati > Actinomycetota > Actinomycetes > Micrococcales > Cellulomonadaceae > Oerskovia > Oerskovia jenensis. The sequence continues at coordinate 3,932,236 of NZ_JAFBBO010000001.1, read as the reverse complement.
CCGCTGTACGCCGCGCACCACCTCGGGATCTTCAAGGACTACGGCCTGAACGTCGAGGTCGTGCGCAGCGCGGCGGGCGAGGACACCAAGGACGGCATCTCGTCCGGGACCTACGCGGGCGGGCCGGGCATCTTCTTCAGCTGGCTCAAGCCCATCGAGCAGGGGCTCGACGTCAAGCTCACGACGGGACTGCACGAGGGCTGCCTGCGCCTCGTGGTGCTGAACGACTCGCCGTACGACGACGTCGCGCTGCTGCGGGGCAAGAAGATCGGGGTGTCCTCGATCGGGAACTCCGCGATGTCCTTCTTCTCGCTCGACCTGCTCGACGCCGGGATCAACCCCGACCCGGCGGCCGGTGAGGTCGAGTGGGTCGTGTACGACAACGACATCCTGCCCCAGGCCCTGCAGGACGGTGAGATCCAGGCCATCGCGGCCTCCGACCCCGTGGCCCTCCTGCCCACGCTCGGTGGCTACGCCCACGAGCTCGCGAACAACCAGCAGGGCCTCAACGCCCAGACCTACTGCTGCGCGACGGCGATCAACGGCGCCCTCGTCCGTGACGAGCCCGAGGTCGCCAAGGCCCTCACCGAGGCGTGGGCCGAGGGCGCCCGGTACGTGGGTGCGAACATCGACGAGATCGCCCAGCTCGAGGTCGACAAGCAGCTCGTCGCGGCCGACGTCGAAACGGTCAGGTCGGTCCTCACGACCTACGGCTTCAGCCCGTCGGCCGTGGGGCTGCGACAGGAGATCGAACCGGGGATCGCGAAGTTCGCGAAGACCGGGTACCTGGACCAGGGCACCGACCCCAAGAAGCTCGCGGACCTCGTGTACGCCGACCTCGGGCTCACCTGGTGACCTCGTTGACGCGCGTCCCGGGCAGGCGTGCCACGGGCACGCCCGCCCGCGGGAGCGCAGACCGCCAGGACGGGGCAGGCGGGCCCGAGGGTCACGCCCCGGCCGCCCAGGACGGCTCCTCCGTCGCCGAGGGTCACGGACCCTCCGCCGAGGGTGACGAGGTCCCCGGTGACGGGGGCGCCACCCGCACAGCGACCCCACGTCCGACGACGCTCCGGCGCGGACTGCTCGTCGTCGCGTCGTGGATCGTCGTGCTCGCCGTGACCTGGTGCGTCCCCGACGTCCCCGACCTCTCCCCGCTCGCCGGCAGGACGGCCTTCCTCGCGGTCCTGGGTGGTGTGGTCCTCGTGGTCTCCGTCTGGCTCGCGCTCGCGCTGAGCGTCGCGGGGGCCGCGACCCGGCTCCGCCACTGGTCGTGGTGGTACGTCGCCGTCGCGGCGTGGTTCGTGGTCTGGGAGGTCACGACGGCCAAGACCGGCTGGCTCCACGCGCCGCACTTCGCGCCGCCGGAGACGCTCCTGTCCGACTTCTGGGAGGACCGCAGCCTGCTCTGGGGCAGCTTCTGGGCCTCGACCCGGCTGCTGCTCGTCGGTTTCGCGGTCGGTGCGGTGAGCGGTTTCTTCACGGGCCTCGCGATGGGGTGGAGCAAGGTGGCCAACTACTGGATCCACCCGGTGCTCCAGTCGATCGGCCCCGTGCCCGCGGGCACGCTGCTCCCGCTCGTCTTCGTCATCGTCCCGACGCCGCAGCTCGGCTCGATCTTCATGATCGCGTTCGGCGTGTGGTTCCCCATGGCGGTCCTGACCCGTGCGGGGATCGCGTCGGTCGCCCGCGGGTACTTCGACGTCGCGCAGACGCTCGGCGCGAAGGCCCGCTTCCTCGTGTGGCGGGTCGCGATCCCGGGGGCGCTGCCGAGCATCTTCACGGGTCTGTTCATGGGCCTCGGCGCCTCGCTCGGGGCGCTCGCGCTCGCCGAGCTGCTGGGGGTCCGCAGCGGTCTCGGCTGGTACATCTCCTGGGTCAAGGGCTGGGCCGACTACCCCAAGATGTACGTCGCCATCCTCATCATGGTGCTGCTGTGCCGCACCCTGATCGTCCTGCTGTTCCGGGTCCGGAACGCCGTGCTGTCCTGGGAGAAGGATCTGGTCCGATGGTGAGTCCTGCGCAGCACGCCCCCGCCCCGGCCGCGGCCCCTACGGACGTCCGGCCTGCGGCACCCCTGCGCGGCGGGCACGTGCGGATCGAGGCGGTCAGCCATCACTTCGACCTCGCGGGTCGCCGCGAGCGCGGCTGGGCGAGCCGCGCACTGGGTGCGGTGACAGGACGGGGCGCGGGCCGCCGTCGGGCAGGCCGGGATGCCGGCGAACCCGCACGCACGACCCTGCCCGTGCTCGACGACGTGAGCCTCGACGTCGCCCCGTCCGACTTCGTCGCGCTCGTCGGCCCGTCCGGCTGCGGCAAGTCGACCTTGCTCCGCCTCCTCGCGGGGCTCGCGGACCCGGCCGCGGGGAGCGTGTCCGTCGACGGGACCCCGATCGTGGGTCCTCACCCGAGCCGGGCCCTGGTCTTCCAGGACCCGAACCTGTTCCCGTGGCGGACCGTCCGCCAGAACGCCGAGCTCGGTCCTCAGGCTCGCCACCGGTCCCGGCTCGACGCCGACCGGGTCGACTGGGCGCTCGACCTCGTGGGGCTCACCGACTTCGCCGACGCGCTGCCCGCCACGCTCTCGGGGGGCATGGCCCAGCGCGCGGCCCTGGCCCGCGGGCTGGTCAACCGGCCGCGGGTCTTCCTGCTGGACGAACCGCTCGGCAAGCTCGACGCCCTCACGCGCCTGACCATGCAGGACGAGCTCCTCCGCCTGTGGCAGACCGAGCGGTTCACCGCGCTCCTCGTCACGCACGACGTCGACGAGGCCCTGCGCCTCGCGAACCGCGTCGTCGTCTTCTCCGACCGGCCCGCGCGCGTGCTGGCCGACCTGACCGTCCCGTTCGACCGACCCCGCGACCACGCAGCGCCCGAGTACCTGGCGCTGCGCCGCCAGATCCTGCACCTGCTGGGCCAGGACGGCGCAGCAGGGACCCTTCCTGGAGGAACCTCATGACCGCCTACGACTCCCTTCTCGACGCGGTCGGCGGTACGCCGATCGTGCGGCTGAACCGGCTGGGCGCGGATCTCGCGCCCACGATCTACGTCAAGCTCGAGTACCTCAACCCGGGCGGTTCCGTGAAGGACCGCGCCGCGCGCTGGATGGTGCTCGGCGCGATCCGCTCGGGTGCCCTCGCCCCCGGTGGGACCATCGTCGAGGGCACGTCGGGCAACACGGGCATCGGTCTCGCGCAGGCCGCCGCCCAGCTCGGGTACCCGATCGTCGTCGTGCTGCCCGACAAGACGAGCCAGGAGAAGCTCGACACGCTGCGCGCGTACGGGGCGCGCGTCGTGGTCACCGCGTCCGGGCTGCCGCAGGAGCACCCCGAGTCCGTCAAGCGCATCGCCGAGCGCCTCGTCGCGGAGATCCCGGGGGCCTGGCTCGCGGGGCAGTTCGTCAACCCCGACAACCCGCAGGCGCACCGCGAGTCCACGGGCCCCGAGATCTGGGCCGACACGGCCGGGCGCGTCACGCACCTCGTGGCGGGGATCGGCACGGGCGGGACCATCACGGGCAACGGCACGTACCTCAAGGAGGTCAGCGGCGGTCGCGTGACCGTGGTCGGCGCCGACCCCGAGACCTCGGTGTACTCGGGCGGCGACGGCTCGGCCTTCTTCGTCGAGGCGACCGGCCGGTACCGGCACCCCGAGACGATCGACGACGCCTGGCCCGAGACCTTCGTGCCCGAGGTCGTCGACCGCTTCGAGCGCGTCGGCGACCGCGAGGCCATCCACGCGGTGCTGCGCCTCGCCCGCCAGGAGGGCATCCTCGTGGGCGGGTCGTCCGGGCTGGTGCTCGCGGCGGCGCTGCGGACCGCACGCGACCTGGGACCCGACGACGTGGTCGTCGCCCTCCTGCCCGACTCGGGCCGCGCCTACCTCTCCAAGTACCTGAACGAGGACTGGGTGCGCCGGTTCGGCTTCGTGGACGAAGAGGTCGAGGGTCTCGGTCCGCGCCCGGTCGCGGCGATCGTCTGGGACGTCGTCGGTGACGCCCTCTCCCGCCCGACGACGCCGCTCACCCTGAGCGCCGACGTCCCCGTGGGCGTGGGCCGGGACACGCTCGAGTCCGCCCGGCGGGACGGCCGGCTGACCGCCGAGTCCGTGGTGCCCGTGCTCCTGCCGCGCGCCCGTCGCGACCACGAGCCGTCGGTCGCCGAGGTCCTCGGCGTCGTGGACCTCGCGACCCTGCGTGCGGCCGCCACCGGTGCCCGGGCAGGCGTCGCCGTCGGAGACGTCGCCGTCCGCGGGACACCCGTCGTCGGCACGGGCGAGATCCTCACAGACGCCCTGGCCAGGTGGGACGCCGACATCGCCGAAGGACTCGTGCTGCGCGACGGGCGGGTCGTGGCGGTCGTGCGACGCGAGGTGCTCGAGGCGGCCGCTGCGACTCCGGTCACGGCTGTGGCTCCGGTCACGGCTGTGGCTCCGGTCACGGCTGTGGCTCCGGTCACGGCTGCGGCTCCGGTCACGGCTGCGGACGACTCCGCGCTGGTGACGGCGTGAGCGCCGCGGCCGCCCGGTCGACGCCGACGCGTCGTCGGCGACCCGGGCGGTCCAGAGCGGGTGGGACCGTCCTGGCCGGTACGCGCGCAGGAGGCTGGGCGGTGCGCATCGGTGTGGTCGGCCTCCTCGCCACGGCGTCCTCGCTCGTCGCGACGCCTGCCGGAGCGCACGCGACCGCTGTCGCGGAGACCCCCGTGCAGGGAGGGTGGAGCATCGTCTCGGTACGCGTCCCGACCGAGTCCGAGACCGCCTCGACCGTCCGGATCGAGGTCGCGTTCCCGCTCGACACCCCGGTACCGGCCGTGCGGACCTCGCCGCTCCCCGGCTGGACGGCCACCGTGAGGCTCGAAGACCTCCCCGAACCCGTCACGAACCCGCACGGCGGGCAGTACACGCAGGCCGTGAGCCGGGTCGTGTGGGAGGCGACCGACCCGGCCGCCGCGATCGGCCCCGGCGAGTACGGGGAGTTCACGGTGCAGGCCGGTCCGCTCCCCGCGGTGGGAGAGCTCGTGCTGCCCACGATCCAGACGTACGACGACGGGACCGAGTCCCGGTGGATCGACCGGTCGACCGACGGCACCGAGGCCGAGCACCCGGCGCCGAGCATCGCGCTCGCCGCCGAGGTCGGCCCGCCGGGCACGAACGGTGCGGCAGGTGCGGCTGGGGCGGCTGGGGCGGCGCACCACGTGAGCACAGGACCCGACGGACTCGCCGGCGACGAGGTGGCCTCCGTGGCCGGGATCGCGGTCGTCGCTCTCGTCGCCCTCGCAGGAGCCCTGGTCGCCCTGGTGGCCGTGGCCCTGGTGTGGCGCAGGTCCGAGGCGGGGACGACGCCGTCGGGCGGGAGGCCTGTGGGTCCCGACCCCGGCGCCGCGCCCGACCACGACGGGCTCGGCGAGGACCCCGCGAGCCGACCGCCGAGCCCCCGCACCGCGCACAGCCCGATCGGGCTGCCCCCGCTGTGACCGCCCTGCCCGTCCGGTCCGGCCTCCCCCCGAGGCCGGACCGCTCCGGTCAGCGGCTTCGCGCCGCGGCCATGCTGCTCGTGCTCCTGGCAGGGCTCGGGACGGGCGCGCTCGCCGGCGCCGCCCCGGTCGCTGCGCACGCGATCCTCGTCGACACCTCGCCACGCCAAGGGGCGACCTCGGACACCTCCCCCGAGCGCGTCGTCCTCCGCTTCGACGAGCCCGTGACCGTGCTGGACGGCTCGCTCGTGGTCTCGGACCTCCGGGGCGAACGGTGGGACCTCGAGCAGGTCACCACGACCGACGGCGGGCACACCGTGAGCGTCGCCCTCCCGCCCGATCTCCCGGACGGGCAGTACCTGGCCTCGTGGCGGCTGCTCTCCCTCGACACGCACGTGACGGGTGGCTCGATCGACTTCACGGTGGGAACGAGGCACGGCGCACCAGGGACGCACCCGACGGGCCCCGAAGCCCCCGGGACCTCGCCCCTCGGTGCCTCGGCCCGTGGGATCGTCGCCGTGGGAACGAGCCTGCTCGCCGGGGTCGCCCTGAGCGTGCTGGCCATCGGCCGGGGGCGTGCCTCAGGGCTGGCGGCGAGTCCGAGGATCCGGCGGCTCGAGGTGGCCGGCCTCGGTCTGCTCGTCCTCGGGACGGGGCTGGGTCTCGCGACACAGGTCGCCGACCTCTCGGACCGGCGACCCGTCGACCTCCTGGACACCGAGGCGTGGGCGGGCGTGCTCGCCTCGAGCGGACCCTGGCTCCTCGCCAGGTCGGCAGCTCTGCTGGGTTGGGTCGGGCTGTGGATCTGGCAGTCCCGATCAGGTCGCGGCCCCCGCGACGGTCGCGACGCGACGGGGTCGCCCGCGCGACTCGCGACCGTCGCCCTCGCCGTCACGCTCGCCGCGAGCATCGCGGCAGGCGGCCACGCAGGGGCCGAGCCGGACCCCTGGCTGACCCTCACCGTGACGACAGCCCATGTCCTCGCGGCCGGGATCTGGGTCGGGGGGCTCGCGCTGCTCGCGACCCACCTTCGCGGCCCGTGGCGCACAGCGCTGGTCACGGCACTGCCTGCCTGGTCGACGCTCGCCCTGATCACCGTCGTCGTCCTCGTCGCCACGGGAACGCTGCAGGCCGCCCGGGCCCTGGGCCCTGTCGCGGCCCTCTGGTCCACCGGCTACGGCCGGCTCCTCCTGGCCAAGGTCCTGGTCGTGATCGGGCTGCTCCTCGTGGCGAACGTGGCGCGCCGAGCGGTGCCCGCGGCACGGCGGTCCGCAGGGCCCGTCGTGCGGGTGCACCGGACGGTGCTCGTCGAGATGCTGCTCGTCGTGCTCGTCTTGGCGCTCAGCGCCGCTCTGGCCGCGACCGCGCCGGGGCGCGCGACCTACTCGCCGCCCTGGGCCGGGACCGTGCAGCTCGGGCCCGTGACCGCGGCACTCTCGATCGAGGAGACGCGCAGCGGACCCCAGGTGATCAGGATCGACCTCAGCAGCGCGGACGGCACCGAGGTGCTGCCGGACTCGCTCGACCTCACCGTCACGCAGAGCGAACGGGGGATCGGGCCGCTCCCGGTCGTCCTGCGTCGCGACTATGCCCGCGCCCCAGCGACAGTGGACACCGCTGACGACGTGCCCGCCACCGTGTACGTCTCCGAGCCGACCGTCGTCCCCGCACCGGGAACCTGGGAGATCGACGTCCTGGTCACGCTCGACGAGGTGACGGCGTACTCCGCGAGGGTCACGTACGTGGCCTGGTGAGACGCGAACGTGCGCGCAGGCGTCCGGCCTGTTCGACGAAAGAGCCCCGGCACGGGTGGGTGCTGGGGCTGAGGGGGCTGGTGCGTGGCTCGCGTGAATGTTGTGGATACGCCAAAGGCCCACCCCGTGAGGGGTGGGCCTTTGGTGAATGGTTGTCCGGCGGCGACCTACTCTCCCACCCCGTCTCCAGGGCAGTACCATCGGCGCTGAGAGGCTTAGCTTCCGGGTTCGGAATGGGACCGGGCGTTTCCCTCTCGCTATGACCGCCGTAACTCTATGGAGATGTCGGGACCCTGGTTACGAAGGGTGTGCCCGTATCTCGGGAACCGCACAGTGGACGCGTAGCAAAAAGTTTGAGTGTTATCAAGTTGTCGGCTTATTAGTACCGGTCAGCTTCAGCAGTCTTTAGTCCTGCCTTACACATCCGGCCTATCTACCCAGTGGTCTAGCTGGGAGCCTCTCCCCCTTGCGGGGATGGAAACCTCATCTTGAAGCAGGCTTCCCGCTTAGATGCTTTCAGCGGTTATCCCTTCCGAACGTAGCTAACCAGCCGTGCTCCTGGCGGAACAACTGGCACACCAGAGGTTCGTCCGTCCCGGTCCTCTCGTACTAGGGACAGCCCTTCTCAAGTTTCCTGCGCGCGCAGCGGATAGGGACCGAACTGTCTCACGACGTTCTAAACCCAGCTCGCGTACCGCTTTAATGGGCGAACAGCCCAACCCTTGGGACCTACTCCAGCCCCAGGATGCGACGAGCCGACATCGAGGTGCCAAACCATGCCGTCGATATGGACTCTTGGGCAAGATCAGCCTGTTATCCCCGGGGTACCTTTTATCCGTTGAGCGACGGCGCTTCCACAAGCCACCGCCGGATCACTAGTTCCGACTTTCGTCCCTGCTCGACCTGTCAGTCTCACAGTCAAGCTCCCTTGTGCACTTGCACTCGACACCTGATTGCCAACCAGGCTGAGGGAACCTTTGAGCGCCTCCGTTACATTTTAGGAGGCAACCGCCCCAGTTAAACTACCCACCAGGCACTGTCCCTGATCCGGATTACGGACCGAGGTTAGATATCCAGAGCGACCAGAGTGGTATTTCAACGTTGACTCCACACACACTGGCGTGCATGCTTCACAGTCTCCCACCTATCCTACACAAGCCGCACCGAACACCAATACCAAGCTATAGTAAAGGTCCCGGGGTCTTTCCGTCCTGCTGCGCGTAACGAGCATCTTTACTCGTAGTGCAATTTCGCCGAGTTCGCGGTTGAGACAGCGGAGAAGTCGTTACGCCATTCGTGCAGGTCGGAACTTACCCGACAAGGAATTTCGCTACCTTAGGATGGTTATAGTTACCACCGCCGTTTACTGGGGCTTAAATTCTGAGCTTCGCCCGAAGGCTGACCCGTCCTCTTAACCTTCCAGCACCGGGCAGGCGTCAGTCCGTATACATCGTCTTGCGACTTCGCACGGACCTGTGTTTTTAGTAAACAGTCGCTTCTCCCTGGTCTCTGCGGCCGTCAACGCTCGGGAAGCTAGTTCCGTCACGCATCGGGCCCCCCTTCTCCCGAAGTTACGGGGGCATTTTGCCGAGTTCCTTAACCACGATTCTCTCGATCGCCTTAGTATTCTCTACCTGACCACCTGAGTCGGTTTAGGGTACGGGCGGCTAGAACCTCGCGCCGAGGCTTTTCTTGGCAGCATAGGATCACCCAATTCGCGCATACGCGCTATCTATCAGTTCTCAGGCTATGTGAACAGCGGATTTGCCTACTGTTCGCCCTACAACCTTGGACACGGTCAACCATCGCCGTGCTGGGCTACCTTCCTGCGTCACCCCTGTTAATACGCTTACCTAGTACCGGTTCGGGTCGCGCGCCGCTCCAGCGATGTCTCCCGAAGGAGACGGTGCTGGTTAAGGGCGCTTAGCATCACCGGGTTCGGTATGGGCGGTTCTTCGCCGGTAGGAGAATATCAACTCCTTGTCCATCGACTACGCCTGTCGGCCTCGCCTTAGGTCCCGACTTACCCAGGGCGGATTAGCCTGGCCCTGGAACCCTTGGTCATTCGGCGGACGGGTTTCTCACCCGTCTTTCGCTACTCATGCCTGCATTCTCACTCGTGTAGGCTCCACCGCTGGGTTACCCCGCGACTTCACTGCCCACACGACGCTCCCCTACCCATCCACACGCCTGGACCACGAAGGCCTAGCGTTTGTGTGAATGCCACAGCTTCGGCGGTGTACTTGAGCCCCGCTACATTGTCGGCGCGGAATCACTTGACCAGTGAGCTATTACGCACTCTTTCAAGGGTGGCTGCTTCTAAGCCAACCTCCTGGTTGTCTGTGCAACTCCACATCCTTTCCCACTTAGCACACGCTTAGGGGCCTTAGCTGGTGGTCTGGGCTGTTTCCCTCTCGACTACGGAGCTTATCCCCCGCAGTCTCACTCCCGCGCTCTCACTTACCGGCATTCGGAGTTTGGCTGACGTCAGTAACCTTGTAGGGCCCATCGGCCATCCAGTAGCTCTACCTCCGGCAAGAAACACGCGAGGCTGCACCTAAATGCATTTCGGGGAGAACCAGCTATCACGAAGTTTGATTGGCCTTTCACCCCTAACCACAGGTCATCCCCCAGGTTTTCAACCCTGGTGGGTTCGGTCCTCCACGTAGTCTTACCCACGCTTCAACCTGCCCATGGCTAGATCACTTCGCTTCGGGTCTAGACCCAGCGACTCATTCGCCCTATTCAGACTCGCTTTCGCTACGGCTTCCCCACACGGGTTAACCTTGCCACTGAGCACTAACTCGCAGGCTCATTCTTCAAAAGGCACGCTGTCACCCCTGCTAGGGAGGCTCCAACGGATTGTAGGCACACGGTTTCAGGTACTATTTCACTCCCCTCCCGGGGTACTTTTCACCTTTCCCTCACGGTACTGGTCCGCTATCGGTCACTAGGTAGTATTTAGGCTTAGCAAGTGGTCTTGCCGGATTCACACGGGATTTCTCGGGCCCCGTGCTACTTGGGATCCCCTTCGGGAGGCCGCGTCATTTCGTCTACGGGGGTCGCACCCTCTGTGCCGGGCCTTTCAATGCCCTTCGACTATAACGCGGCTTTCTGACTCCCTGACCAGGTACCAGCCCGGTCTGAAAGGTCCCACAACCCCGCCCATGCAACGCCTGGTAGCTATCACACATGAACGGTTTGGCCTGTTCCGCTTTCGCTCGCCACTACTCACGGAATATCTCTTCCTGTCGGTACTGAGATGTTTCACTTCCCGACGTTCCCTCCACACACCCTATATATTCAGGTGCGGGTCACTGGACATGACTCCAGCGGGGTTTCCCCATTCGGAGATCCTCGGATCACGGTTCGTTTGCCAACTCCCCGAGGCTTATCGCAGGCTACAACGTCCTTCATCGGCTCCTAGTGCCAAGGCATCCACCCTGTGCCCTTAAAAACTTGACAACAAAAAATTGCAGAGAACAAAGATAAATCTTTGATCTTACAAAGATGCTCGCGTCCACTGTGCAGTTCTCAAGCTACGGACGATCCCACCCGCTCCCACGGCCTACCAACACAACGGTTGGCGGTTCACCCAGGAGACGCGATGGCCCGTTCAGAGCGACCCCACCCATGCGGGCGGTTCCCTCAGGACCCAACAGTGTGCTTGGCAAACCCATCCCCCGTACCCGTGATGTTCCACCACCCACACAAGGTGGGCAGGTACTGACACGAACCGTCATGGACGAGCTCTTCGTTAATGTTCCACCCTTGAGCAACCATCCACCCACGCGTTCGGCGGGTGCCATGGCCTCTGCACAACCAGCCCCCGAGGGCGCCGGCTGTGAGTGATGCTCCTTAGAAAGGAGGTGATCCAGCCGCACCTTCCGGTACGGCTACCTTGTTACGACTTAGTCCCAATCGCCAGTCCCACCTTCGACAGCTCCCTCCACAAGGGTTGGGCCACCGGCTTCGGGTGTTACCGACTTTCGTGACTTGACGGGCGGTGTGTACAAGGCCCGGGAACGTATTCACCGCAGCGTTGCTGATCTGCGATTACTAGCGACTCCGACTTCATGGGGTCGAGTTGCAGACCCCAATCCGAACTGAGACCGGCTTTTTGGGATTCGCTCCACCTCGCGGTATCGCAGCCCTTTGTACCGGCCATTGTAGCATGCGTGAAGCCCAAGACATAAGGGGCATGATGATTTGACGTCATCCCCACCTTCCTCCGAGTTGACCCCGGCAGTCTCTTATGAGTCCCCACCATGACGTGCTGGCAACATAAGACGAGGGTTGCGCTCGTTGCGGGACTTAACCCAACATCTCACGACACGAGCTGACGACAACCATGCACCACCTGTACACCGACCTTGCGGGGCAACCATCTCTGGAAGTTTCCGGTGTATGTCAAGCCTTGGTAAGGTTCTTCGCGTTGCATCGAATTAATCCGCATGCTCCGCCGCTTGTGCGGGCCCCCGTCAATTCCTTTGAGTTTTAGCCTTGCGGCCGTACTCCCCAGGCGGGGCACTTAATGCGTTTGCTGCGGCACGGAACTCGTGGAATGAGCCCCACACCTAGTGCCCAACGTTTACGGCATGGACTACCAGGGTATCTAATCCTGTTCGCTCCCCATGCTTTCGCTCCTCAGCGTCAGTTGCGGCCCAGTGACCTGCCTTCGCCATCGGTGTTCCTCCTGATATCTGCGCATTCCACCGCTACACCAGGAATTCCAGTCACCCCTACCGCACTCTAGTCTGCCCGTACCCGATGCAAGCTCAAGGTTGAGCCTTGAGTTTTCACACCAGACGCGACAAACCGCCTACGAGCTCTTTACGCCCAATAATTCCGGACAACGCTTGCGCCCTACGTATTACCGCGGCTGCTGGCACGTAGTTAGCCGGCGCTTCTTCTGCAGGTACCGTCACTTGCGCTTCTTCCCTGCTGAAAGAGGTTTACAACCCGAAGGCCTTCATCCCTCACGCGGCGTCGCTGCATCAGGCTTTCGCCCATTGTGCAATATTCCCCACTGCTGCCTCCCGTAGGAGTCTGGGCCGTGTCTCAGTCCCAGTGTGGCCGGTCGCCCTCTCAGGCCGGCTACCCGTCGTCGCCTTGGTAGGCCATTACCCCACCAACAAGCTGATAGGCCGCGAGTCCATCCCAGACCGATAAATCTTTCCAGACACTCCCCATGCAGGGGCGTCTCGTATCCAGTATTAGACCTCGTTTCCAAGGCTTATCCCGGAGTCTGGGGCAGGTTACTCACGTGTTACTCACCCGTTCGCCACTGATCCGCCCAGCAAGCTGGGCATCACCGTTCGACTTGCATGTGTTAAGCACGCCGCCAGCGTTCGTCCTGAGCCAGGATCAAACTCTCCGTAAATGTTTGCTATCAACCCCGAAGGATTAACAACCATACGAAGCGGACCCGAAGGTCCATAATCATGGCTACAAACCGAAAACATGACGTTTTCAATTCATACCAAATAAGTAGTCTCAACACGAACACACAACACACACCGAAGGTGCGCGCCACACGCCCATGCAGGACAATTGGCATTAACTATCAAGCACACTGTTGAGTTCTCAAGCAACCGACACGCACCGACTCCAACCCCTCAGGGGCCTTCACTCGGGGCAACTTCTCCAACCTACCAGACTCATTCCCGCGTCTCAACTTCACCGTGTCCGGTCGAAGTGATCCGCCTGAGCCGGCCGCCCCGGACCGCTCTCCCGGCACACAGGTGCCTGGAGAAGGACTGAAGGGGTGGCCACCCGGGGGATCCAGCCACTTCGCGGCGGCTCCGAAGAGCTTCGCAGTGGTGTCTGTTCCTCCCTGCCGGGCTGACTTCGAGAACATTACGCGGCACCCCGCGGCTGCGTCAACTCTCGTCCCCGCGGTCGGCTCCCGACGCCGTCGGGAGCTCAGGAACGGTCCCGGCCGATCGTCTCCCGGAATCGCAGCCGGTCCCCCGGCCTGAGCTGCGCCGCGAGGTCGAGCGCCGCCGACGCGACGACTCCGATCACGGGATACCCGCCCGTGACCGGATGGTCGCGCAGGAACAGGACGGGGTGTCCGTCGGGCGGCACCTGGACAGCCCCAGGCACGAGCCCCTCGCTCGGCAGCTCACCGCTGCGTCGTGCGACCCTCCCACCCGACAGCCTGAGCCCGACCCTGTTGCTCGCGTCCGACACCTCGAACGTGGTGTCCACGAGGTCGCGCCACGCAGCGTCGTCGAACCACTCACCCCGCACGCCGCGGCGGGTCGCGAGCTCGACGACCTCCGTCGTCGCGGCGCGGGGCGGCACGAGGTCGACCACGGGCAGTCGCGCAGGACGCGGACCGATCGCCAACCGATCCCCCGCGCGCAACGGAGCGGGCCCCAGACCGGCGAGGACGTCGAACGATCGCGAGCCCAGCACGGGCGCCACGGCGAAGCCCCCGCGCACCCCCACATAGGTCCGCGTCCCGCGCGGGGCGAACCCGAGGCGCAGCTCGGCCCCGGGTCGGACCTCGAGCAGCGCCTGCATGCCGACGGGCGTCCCGTCGAGCGTCGCCGACGTCGCCGCGCCCGCGAGCGCGATCGTCGCCCTCTCGTGGAACCTCAGCGCCGACCCGCCGAGCGTGATCTCGAGCGCTGCGGCGCCGTCCTCGTTGGCGAGCAGGCGGTTCAGCAGGCGGAACGCTCCCTGGTCGGCGGCCCCCGACCTCCCGACCCCCGACGCGGCCCAGCCAGGACGCCCCCCGTCCTCGACGAGCGCCAGCGGTCCTGTGGCGAGGACCTCGGCGCCCCCGGGGAGCAGCACGTCTCCCCCGGCGGACGTACCGTCGCCCTCGGCAACCTGCCCGTCCGCTGCTGCGGACGTCCGGTCGACCGCACGAAAGCGCACCCTCGTCCCCGCGGTCAGCAGTGCGGGCGGGTCCCGGTCGACGTCGAACAGCAGGGCGTCGGTCCGTCCCAGCAAGCGCCACCCGCCCGGCGTGGCCCGGGGGTAGACCGCCGTGAGGTCGCCCGCGAGCGCGACCGAACCCGCCGGCACGCGGGTCCGCGGGGTCGCGAGGCGCGGCGCGGCGATCGTCGGGTCCACCTCGGTCAGGTAGCCGAAGCCCGGCATGAAGCCCCCGAACCCGACCACGTACTCCCGCCCGCTGTGGCGTGCCACGACCTGGGCGACGGACAGGCCGGCCCACGCGGCGACGTCGGGCAGGTCCTCGCCGTCGTAGACGACCGGGATCTCGACGAGGTTCCCCGCCCCTCGCACCGCGTCCACGGTCCGCGACGCCCACGCGCCCCGGACCGCGTCCTCGACCCGGGTCAGGTCGGCCGACGTCGCCGAGTCGTCGAGGACCACGAGCACCGTGCGGGCCGCGGGCACGACGTCGACGACGCCCGGCACGTCCGCGAGGCGCAACGCGGCGGCGAGCGCGTGCACGTCGTCGAGGGACGCGACGTCGACCAGGAGCGCGTGGTCGCCGTACGCCTGGACGCGGGGCTCGTCGGGCGCGCCGGCGGGCTCTCCCGTGGCCGGCTGCCTCTCCCCCGGCGGCACGGTCACCGCCCGATCGCGCGCACGACGACGCCGCTCGCCTCGAGCGTCCGGCGTACCGCGGTCAGGAGCGCGACCGCGCCGGGGGTGTCGGAGTGGACGCAGACCGAGTCGGCCAGGACCGTGACCTCGCTGCCGTCGGACGCGACCACGACGCCCTCGGTCACCAGGCGCAGCGCGCGGTCGGCGACCTCGGCCGGGTCGTGCAGGACCGCACCCGGCGTCCCGCGGGGTACGAGGGAACCGTCGGGCGCGTAGCCGCGGTCCGCGAAGACCTCGTGCACCACGGGCAGCCCCGCTTCCGCGGCGAGCCGCAGCACGGCCGACCCGGACATCCCGACGACGGGGAGCGTCGGGTCGTACCCCACGACCGCTTCCACGACGGCGCGCGCTTGCTCCTCGTGCCGGACGATCGCGTTGTAGAGCGCGCCGTGCGGCTTGACGTACCGGACCCGGTCCCCCGCGAGGCGCGCGAACGCGTCGAGGGCACCGAGCTGGTAGACGACGTCCGCGGTCAGCTCGGCGGGCGGCACCGCGAGGAAACGTCGCCCGAAGCCCGCGAGGTCGCGGTACGCGACGTGCGCGCCGATGCTCACCCCGCGCTCGACCGCCGCGCGCGTGGTCGCGCGCATGATCGTCGGGTCCCCCGCGTGGAAGCCGCACGCGACGTTCGCGCTGGTCACGAGGTCGAGCAGGGCGTCGTCGTCCGCGAGCGCCCACGGCCCGAACCCCTCGCCCAGG
Organism: Oerskovia jenensis; assembly: GCF_016907235.1. Lineage (NCBI taxonomy): Bacteria > Bacillati > Actinomycetota > Actinomycetes > Micrococcales > Cellulomonadaceae > Oerskovia > Oerskovia jenensis. The sequence continues at coordinate 3,916,722 of NZ_JAFBBO010000001.1, read as the reverse complement.
TCCGCGTTGAGGTCGATGCGGCGCGCGCCGGGCGCCGGGTGGTGTGCCATGACCTCATCATCGCCGAGAAGACGCAGGTCGGCCGTGACCTGCGCGGTCACGACCGGCTGTGCTCCAGGGCCTCCGGCCTCCTCAGGCCATCGACGGCTCGGCGTCGACCAGGTCGGCACGGATGTCCTCCCGCAGCTGGGGTGTGGGTTCGTGACCGTGCTTGCTGACCATGTGGTCGTACGCGGCGTCGAGGACTTCCTCCTCCTCGCCGGCGATCGTCAGCGTGCAGTTGATGACGCTGGGCGTGGTCCGGCAGTCGACCATCTTCCTCATGTGTTCTCACCTCCCCTCACGCGGTCCCCGTCGTCGGGGCTCCGGGCGGGGGCGGCGTCCGTGGGCTGGGCGGGCGACGTCTCCGGTCCTTCCACCGTCCTCCGGCCGGTGCGGGGTGTCAACGGCCCGACGGCGGCACGCCCCTCCCGCTCGTCGGTGCCGCCGGGTAGATTTCCGCGGGTGACGACCTCCCTGCGCACCGCGACCCCTGCCGACGCCGACCGCCTCGCGGCCCTGGCCGCGATCACGTTCCCGCTCGCGTGCCCGCCGGGTTCCGACCCCGCGGCCGTCGCCGAGCACATCCGCACGCAGCTCTCCCCGGAGAAGTTCGTCGCGTGGACCGCGAGCGCCGACCACGCGTTGCTCTTGGCCGAGTCGCCCGGGTCGCCCGCCGGGGCCGAAGGTGCCGACGAGCCCGGCGGCGCCGGCGACCTGGTCGGCTACGCGCTGCTCGTGCGCGGCGTGCCCGACGACGCGGACATCGTGGGCGTCGTGGGCGACGAGCCGACCGTCGAGCTGTCGAAGATCTACGTGCACCCCGCGTCCCAGGGCACGGGGGTCGCGAGCGACCTCCTGCGGGCCGCGCTCGACGCGGCACCGGCCCTCGTCCCGGACAAGGCCGTGTGGCTCGGCACCAACGGGGAGAACGCGCGGGCCCAGGCGTTCTACCGCAAGCACGGGTTCGCGTTCGCGGGCACGCGCACCTACGTGGTGGGCGGCGAGGCGCACGACGACGTCGTGATGGTGCGCCCGCTCGACTGAGCCCACTCTGGTCGCGTGCCGGGTCCGTTCCGCTCGCCGAGGCGCGCGGCGCCGTCGGGCAGGGGCGCGTCCCACGTGCCCGCCGGACGACGGACGGGGCGGGAACCCGAAGGATCCCGCCCCGCCCGCTGCGGTCACACCGCTGACCGGGCGCACCAGCTACCGGTCACCACCGGGTCACCCGCAGCTCGTGGCCCCGTAGGCGACGTCGAAGGTCGTGGTCCGACCCCCGGCCGTCGCCGTGACCTGAGCGACCCCTGCCTCCAGCGCGCCGGCACGCGCGCTGAAGGACTGGTGCGCGGACTTCCCCGGCAGGACGCCGAGGAAGGTCTTGGTGCCGAACGGCGTGGTCACGACGATGTCCGCGGGGACGTCCTCGTCGTTGACCACTCGCACCGAGACGTTGGCCGTGCGCCCCACGCACTGGGACTTCACGGTCGAGGTGACCTCGACCTCGGGCTCCGGCTCGACGGTCAGGTCCTTGACCTGCACGTCCCGGAACGAGACGTCGTCACCGTTGCCGTGGTTCTGCAGCCCGATGAAGCCGGACGACAGGTCGCGGGACGGCTCGGTCGAGGTAAAGTCGTTGATCAGCGTCCCGTTGAGGAACACCCGGATCCGCTGACCCTCGACCCTGATCTCGTACGCGTTCCACTCCCCCGGCGCCTTGAGGACGGCGTCGCGGGCGGCGAGGTCGGCGCTCTGGAACGTGTAGATCGCACCGGTGGTGCGGTCGTCGGCGTCCGTCGCGTCGATCTGGATCTCGTACCCCTGGTTGACCGCGACCCACGGGTCGTTCCCCGGGTCCGGGAACCCGACGAAGACGCCCGAGTTGTCGTCCCCGGCCATCTTCCAGTCGAGCGTGAGGCTGTACGCCTCGAGCTCCTCGGGGTACCAGAGCAGGCCCATGCCCCCGGTGGACCGCATCGAGCAGTCCTCCTGGAGCTCGAACCCGCCCGGGCCGGCCATCTTCCAGCCGGCGAGCGACTCGGCCGTGCCGTCGAAGAGCATGCGGTAGCCCTCCGCGGGCGTGGCCGGCTCGCAGACCTCGGGCTCGTCCTCGACGAACGTGACGTCGCCGAACGCGACCGTCGTGGGAGCCGTCTGGTTCTTGCCGAGCGCGAACGGCCCCGGCGCGATGCCCGCGAGCGTGTCGTTCGTGACCGGTGCGAGGTCCGTCCAGGTGACGCCGTCGAGCGACCAGGAGCCCGTGAAGGTGTTCCCGTCCCGCGCGAGGCGCACGTGATAGTTCTTGTCGGCCTCGCGCGGCAGGTCGGACACGCCGGGCTGCGGGTCCTGGACCACGTCGCCCTTCTCGCTGCGTGCCTCGAAGCCCACGGTCCCGGCAGCCGCCCCGTTGTGGATCACGCCCACCTTGACGTAGTTGGCCTGGTCCTTGAAGACCATGAGGCCGCCCTGGTGGTAGTTCTGCGTGAGGTCGGACGTGACGGTCGTCTCCACCGTCCACCGGTCACCCGTGACGATCTTGTTGCGCAGGATGTTCGGCACGGTCGAGTTGGTCGCGCCGAACACGTCGTCGTCCGTGGTGGTCAGGCGCAGCGCGCCGTCGCTCACCGCGAGCCTGGACGCGTCGGGGTTGACGACGTACCAGCGGCACGCGTCGAGCTCGGTGCCCTCGAACGTGTCGCTCGCCGTCGTGCCCTCGCACGTGGGCGGCGTGGTGCCGTCCACGAGACGCACGTAGTCGAACGCGACGTCGATCTGCGCCGCGCCCGCGAGCTTGCCGAGCGCGAAGACACCGACCCCGGCGTCCTTCGCCGCCGGGTTCGTCACGCCGCCCGGCAGCGCTGCCCAGGTCTGGCCGTTGTCGACCGAGACCTGGCCCGTGAACGTGTCACCGGCACGGGACAGCCGCAGCTGGTACTCGCCGTAGACCGGCTTGGCGAGGTTGTCGATCCCCGGCTGCGGGTTCTGCGTGACGTCCCCGACCTCGCTGCGCAGCTCCGCGCGCACCGAGCCGTCGTCGTTGCCGACCACGTCGAGCTTCACGTAGTTCTTCTCGTCGAGGTAGACGATGAGTCCGCCCTGCTGCGCGGACCGGGCGAGGGGCGCCGTGAACGACGTCTCCACGGTCCAGGTGTCGCCCGGCTGGTCGGTCGTGACGATGTTCGGCACGGGCGAGTTCGCCGTGCCGTAGAAGTCGTCGTCGGTCGTGGTGACGACCCACTTGCCGTCGCGCACCTCGGCGAGGTCCGGGCGGTAGCTGTGGACGTCCCAACGGCACGCGTCGATCGACGCACCGAGGAACTCGTCCTCGGGCCCGCGCTGCGGGTCCGGCTCGGTGCACTCGAGCGCACCGAACGTCGTCACCTTCACGGTGCCCGACGCCGAGGCGCCAGCCAGGTCGGTCACGGTCACCGTGGCCGTGAACGCGCCGCCCGTCGTGTAGGTGTGCGCGACCTGCGCCCCGGTACCGGTGCCGCCGTCGCCGAAGTCCCACGCGTACGTGAGGGCGTCGCCGTCGGCGTCGGTCGCCGCGGCCGTGAACGTCACGTCGAGCGGGGCGTCGCCCGTGGTGGGCGTGCCCGTGACCGACGTGATCCTCGGTGCCACGTTGTTCGCCGCACCCTTGCCCGCGAAGTGGAGCGAGTCGACGTCGAACATGTCGCCCGTGCCCCCCGACGCCGAGCGCGCCACGAAGAACAGCGTGCTGGTGCCGCCCGGGTCGGTGATCGGCACGACGTCGGACGACGCGTGCGTCTCCCAGCTGCCCGTCGAGCCCATCGTGATGGTCCCGAGGAGCGGTCCGTCCGACGCTCCGACGCGGACGTCGATCAGGCCGCCCGCGTTGCCCGACGTGTAGCGCGCCGAGATGCCCGTGATGTCCTTGAGGTTCATCCGGTCGAACGCGAACCAGTCGCCCGGGGCGATGTAGCCGAGCTGCTTGGCGCCCTCGGCCGCGGCCTTGTCGACGACCTGCACGCCCTGCTGGGCCGTGAAGTACTCGGCCTGCTTGGTGCGCGTGTGCAGCACTGCCTCGTCGTCGCCGGTCAGCGAGGGCACTCCCTCGGCCCCGCCGTCGGTGTAGGTCGCGTTGACCACGCCGAAGATGTTGGCGTCGAGACCGTGGCCCTCGTCCTTGACCGTCGTGAGGACGCCCTCGCAACCGGTCGCGCTCGAGAGCGGGTGCCCGTGGTTGTCGTGGCCGAGGATGTACTCGACGACGACGGAGTCACAGTTGACCTGCGTCCCGTCCTCGGCGTCCGTGACCGTGACCTTGAAGGGCACCTGGTCGCCGAAGTCGAAGAACTGCCCGTCCTGCGGCAGCTCGAGCGTGACCACGGGAGCGGTGTTGCCGACCGTGACGGTCGTGGTGGACACCCCCGTCTTGCCGTCGGGGGCCGTGACCGTCAGGCGGGCCGTGTACTGGCCCTTGGCCGTGTAGGTGTGGGTCACGACGGGCTCGGTCGAGTCGACCGTGCCGTCCGAGTCCACGTCCCACGCGTACGTGAGCGGCAGGTTCTCGGGATGCTTGGACCCCGAGCCGTCGAGGACGACCTCGAGCGGCACACCGCCGTTGGTCACCGACGCCTCGATCTCCGCGACCGGGGACCGCGAGCCCTTGACGTAGTCGATGCGGTAGACCGCGGAGTCCGCGGCGCCGCCGAAGTAGCCGCTGCCGTAGTCGAGCACGTACAGCGAGCCGTCCGGACCGAACTCCAGGTTCATGGGACGACGGATGTCCAGCCCCGTCAGCGCCGGGGCGAAGCCCGCCGGGCTGCCGTCCTCGTCGAGCACGGCCTCCTTGATCCAGCGCCGCTCCCACTCGTACAGCAGGGGCTTGCCGTCGTAGTACTCGGGGAACTTGGTCTCCGAGGCGAGCTCGGGGTCGTAGTCGTAGACGACCGCACCCATGGGCGACTCGCCGCCCGAGCCGAAGGCCGGGACGTTGCCGCCGTCGTAGGGCTGCCAGGCAGCGATGGCCGGAGGCAGGTCCACGAGCCCCGTGTTGTTCGGGCTCGTGTTCTTGGGGGCGGCGCAGTCGAACGCCGCGCCCGAGGTGCCCGTCGCGAAGTCGTGGTCGACGTAGGGGACGTTGTCCCCCACGCAGTACGGCCAGCCGTAGTTGCCGGGCTCGGTGATGACGTTGAACTCGACCGAGCCACCGGGGCCGCGGTTCGGGTTCGCCGCGCCCGCGTCGGGCCCGTAGTCACCGAGGTGCACGTACCCCGTGGCCTTGTCGACCGAGAACCGGAAGGGGTTGCGGAAGCCCATCGCGTAGATCTCGGGACGGGTCTTGTCCGTCCCGGGAGCGAAGAGGTTGCCATCCGGGACCGTGTACGTCCCGTCGTCCTTCAGGGTGATGCGCAGGAGCTTGCCGCGCAGGTCGTTGGTGTTGCCCGAGGAACGCTGGGCGTCGTAGGCCGGGTTGCGCGTCGCCCGCTCGTCGATCGGCGTGTAGCCGTCCGAGGCGAACGGGTTCGTGTCGTCACCCGTCGACAGGTAGAGGTTGCCCTCGGCGTCGAAGTCGATCTCGCCACCCGCGTGGCAGCACGTGCCGCGCGAGGCCTCGACCTCGAGGATCTTCTTCTCGCTCGCCAGGTCGATCGTGTTCTGGTCCGTGAGCGTGAAGCGCGAGAGCTGGTTGTGGCCGTCGAAGGCCGCGAACGACTCGGGGCCCGTCCCGTTCTCCGGGGCGTCGCCCGCGGGAGTGCTCAGCCGCGGCGCGTAGTAGAGGTAGACCCAGCGGTTCTCGGCGAAGTTCGGGTCGATCGCGACTCCCTGGAGGCCGTCCTCGTCGTGCGAGTACACCGGGATGGTGCCCGCGAGGGACGTCGACGCGTCTGCGGTCGTGTACCAGACCCGTCCGTCGCGCGAGGTGTGCAGGACGTCGCCACCCGGCAGGACCGCGAGCGCGATCGGTTCACCGGTCTTCTCGGCGCCCTTCGCGAGCGTGATCTGCTCGTACGAGCTCTCGACCGTCGCGCCGCACTCCGCGTCGACCGCTCCCGCGGCGGTCTGGATGCCGCCCAGCAGGTGCTGGACGAACGCCGGGTCGGCGTACGACTCCTGCGTGTGGCCACCACCGGTGTACCAGGAGCGGCCCCCGGCCACGTCCTGGCACCAGGCGGTCGGGTGGTCGGCACCCATGGCGCCTCCGCCCGGCGAGTACGTCGACTCGTCGAGCGTCGCGAGCACGTGCACGTCGCCGCGCGGGTTCTCGCGGAAGTTGTACCACTCGTCGTACCGCTCCCACGAGGAGGGCAGGTGCGCGGTCGAGGGGTGGTCCTTGTCGGCGACCACGACGGTCGCGGTCTGGTTCTGCGGGTGCGCCGAGAAGTACGCGCCCACGAGGTCGCCGTACCAGGGCCAGTCGTACTCGGTGTCGGACGCCGCGTGCACGCCCGCGTACCCGCCGCCGTCGGCGATGTACGCCTCGAACGCGGCCTGCTGGTCGGCGTTCAGCACGTCGCCGGTCGTCGAGAGCCACACGACCGCGTCGTAGCCCGCGAGGTTCTCCTCGGTGAAGGCCCCCGCGTCCTCGGTCGCCGTCACGGCGAAGTGGTTGTCCTCGCCGAGCTGCTTGATCGTCGCGATCCCGGCCGGGATCGCGTCGTGCCGGAACCCGGCGGTCTTGGAGAAGACGAGCACGGAGAACTCGTCGTGGGCAGCGGCGGGGGTCGCCGTCAGGGCCAGGGTCGGGGCGGCGAGCGTCAGCGCGACGAACGCGCTCACCCCTGCCCGTCTTCTTCGGTGTCGTACGGTCACAGCTTTCTCCCTTGAAAGTCGATCGTCGTCCTCCGCGGCGGCGGGGCCGCCGGTCCTGCGTCCGTCCTCACCTCCTCGTGCGCACGGTGCCCCTGGGCGCCCGCCGGGACTCGGCCCACCCGCAGGTGGTCCCGGCGGGCACCGGTCTAGTGGTCGCTCCCGCCCAGGCTCGCGGCGCCGTCGCCCGCGTCGTCCGGGTGGAGCGGGAGGAACACGTGGACGTGCCCCTGGTCGGCGCCGACGCTCAACTCGTCGAGCTGGGTCGCGGCCATGCTCCACGTGTCCGCGGCCCGCAGCCGCAGGTCGGCCGCGAGCGCCAGGAGCTCGGCGCGGGCGGGCTCGGCCGCGCCCTCGGCCAGGACGAGCGTGTCGACCGTGTCGCCCAGCAGCGCGATCGAGACGCCCAGGCCGTTGCGCGTGACGTTGTACCCCGACGCGCCGGCGGGCAGCGCCTCGGCCTCGGTCGTCAGGCCCGCGAGCGCCTCGCGCCAGGCCCGGACCTGCTCGGGGGTCGCAGGGGTGCCGGGCGAACCGTCGAGCGGCAGCGCCACGGACAGGTCGTTCATGGTCGGGACGAGGCGCTCCTGGGCGGAGAGCGCGAAGTCGGTCACGACGCCCAGGTTCTCCGCGTCGCGCGCGGCCTCGGCGGCCTCGAGCTCGGCCACGCGCGCAGGGTCCACGGCATACGCGCCGGACGCTCCGTCGTCGGGCCCTCGCGTGAGCGCCCAGACGACGACCGCGACGATCGTGGCCCCGACCAGCAGAGCCGCGGCGGCCAGCAGCGCGCGGCGGCCGCGCGAGAGGTTCCGCGGCCACCGGGCGCGCTCGCGCTCCGGCGGCCGCGGGCGGGGACGGCCGGCACCGTCCCCGGTCTGGTGGCCCGCACCCCGGGCGGTCGCGGAGCGGGCGGCGCGCTGGGCCTTGGTGCGCTGCGCGGACGTGGTCTGTGCCACGGGAGGACTCCTGGCGTCTCGGGGGCGGGAGGTCTGTGGGACGTCGAGTGCGTGGTCCTGCTGCGGCTCGCCGGGCGTGCCGCGGCCGAACCACGCACTCGACAGGACGTGCGCGGCAGGCGCCGCCCCCTGGGGGGCGACGCCTACCGTTCGTGCATCAGCCGCAGGACGCGGCCGCGTAGTCGACCGTGTACGTCGACGTCCGGTCCCCGATCGTCGCGACGACCGTGGCGGAACCCGCCTCGACCGACGTGGCGCGCGAGGCGAACGACTGCGACGCGGACTTGCCCGGGGCGACACCCGTGAAGGTCTTCGTCCCGAACGGCGTGCTCACCTTGATCGTCGCGGGCGCGTCGTCGGTGTTGACTACCCGCACGTTGACGAGCACCTTGCCCGCCGTGCACTGGGTCTTGGCCACGACCTCGGCCGTGACCCCGCCCTCGACCGGCGGCACCGAGAGGGTGAGCGGCTCGCTCACGTTCCCGGCGACGTCGACCGCGCGGTACGAGACCTCGACGGCCCCGTCCCCGACGACGACGGGCTCGGTGTACTCGAGCCACTCGTCCGCGGGGGTGTCGGCGAGGCGGTACTCGACCCGGGCGAGGCCCGAGCCGGTGTCCGCGCCGGCCAGGGTGACCGTGCGCTCGGACAGCTCGGCCGTGGCGGTCGGTGCCGTGGCGTCGATCTTCACCACGTGCACGACCTCCTGCGACACGTTGCCGGCCTCGTCGCTCGCGCGGAAGGCGAGCGAGTGCTCGCCGCCCGCCGTGAGCGCGATGGCGCCCGTGTACGGGGCCCAGTCGGCGCCCGCGACCTTCACCTCGATCGACGGCGCCTCGGAGACGTCGTCGGTCGCGGTCGCGGAGACCGTCACGGCCCCGGTGTTCCAGCCGGACGCGCCGGCTGCCGGGTCCTGGGCGACGGCCACGACCGGTGCCTGCGTGTCCTCGTCACCCGTGGTGACGTGGAACCAGTCGAACGCCACCGTGACCGGGACCTCCTGCTCGGGGCCGATGGCCACGAGACCGAAGGACGTCAGTGCGGCGTCGTTGGTGACGGGCGCCCCGAGGGACGTCCAGTTCACCCCGCCGTCGCTGACCCAGCCCTGGTAGGTGCTGCCCACCTTCTCCATGCGCAGGTACCAGTAGCCCGACTCGGTCGTGTCGGCGATCTCGAGCTGGCGGTTGCCGCCGCTCGAGGCCGCGTTCTTCTCCGACGCGAGCTCCGCACCCAGGTTGAGCGGGGTGCCCGGCTGGTTCTTGGCGACCACGTCGAGCTTGACGTAGTTGTCGTCGTCGCCGTAGGCCATCAGACCGGCGTACTGCCAGCGGTGCAGCAGCGGTGCCTTGAAGCGCGTCTCCGCGACCCAGTCGCCCTCGGGGGCTGCCTGGAGCACGAAGTTGCGCGGGCTGATCGGGTTGGTGTTGTTGATGTCGCCCGGCTGCGTGGTGATGCGCAGCTCGCCACCGGCGACCTCGACCTTCGAGGCGTCGTAGCGGACCACGTCGTTCCAGCGGCAGCCGTCGAGCGCGGTGCCGTCGAACTCGTCGGACGGCTCTCGGGTGCCGTCGTCCTCGGAGTCCGGCGTGACCTTGAACCAGTCGACCAGGGCGACCGAGTCGGCCGTCCCCGTGTCGCCCGCGGCGATGACGCCGAAGGTCGCGTTCGCCTTGACCGGGGCGGAGCCCGCGATCGCGGTCCACGTCTGGCCGTCCGCGGAGTACGCGGCCGTGATGGCCGTGCCCGTGGAGGTCAGCTTGAGGTACACCGACGACGGGAAGTCCGCGGCGACGTTCGTCTGGCCGTGCCACGTGCGCGCACCGCCGGTCTCGGTCTGGAACTCCAGGAAGCGGTTGCCGTTCTGGTTCTTCGTGAACGCGAACTTGGTGTACTCGTCGTCGTTCACGTGCACGAGGAGACCCGCGTGCTGCCAGTGCCGTGCGAGCGGGACCTCGACCTTGGTCTGGATCTCCCACGCCCCGGCGGGTGCCGGCTGGCCCAGGTAGCTGATCGGGCCCGGGACCGCCTCGTTGATGTCGCCCTGGACGACGGGCAGGACCGCCTTGCCGTCCGCGACCGTGATCGACGTCCCGGGTGCGGTGCGCACCACGGTCCAGCGACCGGTGTTGATGTCCGCGGCGTCGAAGTCGTCCGACTTCTGTGCCGCGCACTGCGGCGGGGTGTCCGTCCCGGGCTCGGTCGGGTCGACAGGGTCGTCGTCGAACGAGAAGTCCTGGAACTCGACCGCGCTCTGGTTCGAGCTGTGCGCCGTCACGAAGAGACCGACGTCCTGGACCGACGCCGCTCCCGGCAGGGACACCGGGTCGCCGATCTGGGTGAAGTTCTCGCCGTCCTTGCTCCACGACGCGGTGTACAGGTCACCGTCGCGCTCGATCCGCACCCACGCGGGGTAGCTCGTCGAGCTGGCCGCCGAGGAGGTCACGAGCTGCCCCGCGGCGTTGCCGCGCAGCCACTCGAAGCCGCCGCTCGGGCGGATGCCCAGGGCCGCGTAGCCCGGCGACTTGCCCGGCTGCGTCACGTCGTTGCGGACGATGAGACCCGCCTTGGCGGACCCGTTGGTGTTGCCCTGGCTGTTGACCTTGACCGTCGCGGACCACTTCTCGTCCGCGCCGGCCTCCTTGTAGATGGCCGAGTACTCGTCGGTGCCCTGCCACATGTTGGCACCCGCCGAGCTCACGAGGTACTTGCCCTCGGAGAGCTGCTCGAACGTGCCGTTCGCGTTGGTGAAGGTCTTCATGCCGGCGAACAGGTCACCGACCTGCGCCATGACGATGCGGGACTTCGTGGTGAGCCCCTTGTCGTTCGTGGCGACCGCGGTCAGCTTGTAGTAGTTGTCCGCCGTGGCGTTCCACGTCGTCGTGTACGGCGCGGACGTGTCCGTGCCGATCGACTGGCCGTTCACGAAGAACTCGACCTGGGTGACCGTGTTCTCTGCGTCGGTCGCGTCCGCGGTGACCGTGATCGGGCCCTGCTCGAGCTGGACGCCCGCCTCGGGAGCGGTCACGACGACCTCGGGACGGGTCGTGGCCGAGATGCCCTTGCCGTGCGCCTCGATGAAGTTCAGGCGACGCTCGCCCGCACCGGGGAACACGACGTACAGCGTGAAGCTCTCGCCCGGGTCCGCCACGTCGACGCGCACGTCGGTGAAGGTACCCAGCCCGGTCTCCGGGACGGAGGCCGTGGCGAGCAGCTCGCCGTCGGGAGCGTCACGACGCAGCTCGACGGTGCCCGCCTGGGCTGCCGAGACGCGCAGCGACAGGGCGCTGATCTGGTGGAGGTTGAACGGGTCGTACGAGGACCAGGCCCCGTCCTTGCCCGTGATGACGGACCCGCCGCCCTCGACGTCCCGGCTGGGGAGCTGGGTCGTGCCCTGGGTGGCGGTCTGGAACTCGGCCTCACGCTTCTTGCCGAACACCAGCGTCGTGTCGGAGCCGGTCAGCGCGGGCACGTCGCCCTCGCCGCCGCCGTCGGTGTACCGGGCGTCGAGCACGTAGAAGACGTTCATGTCCTCGCCGTGGCCACCGCCCAGGCCGGTCTCGACCGAGCCGGTCGTCCCGTGGAGCGGCTCCGAGGGGTGCGCGTGGGCGTCGTGCCCGAGCGCCGGCTGGATGATGACGTTCTCGTCGACGATCGAGGAGTCCTCGGCGTCGCTGACCTCGACGTCCCAGTCGATCCGGTCGCCGAAGTCGAAGAACGACCCGGTCGGCGGCAGGTTGAAGTCGACCTCGGGGCGCGTGTTGCCGACCGTGATCGGGACCGTGGCGGTACCGACCTTGCCCGACGGGTCGCTCACCGTGAGGCGGGCGTCGTAGACGCCGTTCGCGGTGTAGGTGTGGCTCGGGGCCGCCTCGGTCGAGTCGGTCGTGCCGTCACCGTCGAAGTCCCACGCGTACGTGAGCGTCTCGTTCTCGGGGTCGGTGCTCGCGGCGCCGTCGAACGTGACGGTGAGCGGGGCCGTGCCCGAGTCCGGCGTGGCGGCCGGCTTGGCGACCGGGGAGCGCGAACCGGAGATGTAGTCGATGCGGTGCAGGCCCGAGTTCGGGTTGTCACGCCCGAAGCCGCCGCCCCAGTCGAGCACGTAGAGCGCACCCTCGGGGCCGAACGTCGAGTCGATCGGTGCGAGGAACTGCTCGTTCGACAGGAACGGGTTGACCTTCTCGACAGCAGCGCCCTTGGGCGTGGCGTCCTTCAGGTCGATCGAGTACATCTTGTTGCGCGCCCACTCGTAGAAGAAGGGCTTGCCGTCGTAGTACTCGGGGAACTTGGTGTCCGACACGAGGTCGGCGTCGTAGCTGTAGAACGGGCCACCCATGGGTGCGAGCCCGCCGCCGGCGTTGATGACACCGGGGGCCGACGTGCGCTGGTAGCCGTAGTACATGTCCGCGGGCTGGGCCGCGGGGAGCTGCGTCAGACCCGTGTTGAGGATCGAGTCGTTGACGGGGTTCGCGCAGTCGAAGTTGGCGCCGACCGTGACCGGGTTGGTGCGGTAGTCGACGTCACGGAAGGGCTCGTTCTTGCCCATGCACAGGGGCCAGCCGAAGAAGCCCGGCTCCTGGATGTAGTTCCACTCGGCGATGCCCGCGGGGCCGCGGTTCGCGAGGTTGTCGGACCCGTTGTCCGGGGAGTAGTCGGCCACGCCGAGGTTGCCCGTGGCGGGGTCGATCGTGAACCGGAACGGGTTGCGGAAGCCCATCGCGTAGATCTCGGGCAGCGTCTTGTCGGTGCCCGGGGCGAACAGGTTGCCCTCGGGGATCGTGTACGTGCCGTCGGCCTCGGGGTGGATGCGGAGCACCTTGCCGCGCAGGTCGTTGGTGTTGGCCGACGTGGCGCGCGCGTCGTGCAGGCGGCCGTCGCGCTCGGAGAGCGGGGCGTACCCGCCCGAGGGCTCGGAGTGCGGGTTCACGTCGTCGCCCACGCCGATGTACAGGTCACCGGTGCGGTCGTCGAAGATCAGGCTGCCGCCCGTGTGGCCCGGCTCGTCGGGCAGACGCCCGGCCGGGACCTCGATGAGGACCTTCTCCGAGGCCGGGTCGATCACGGTGCCACCGGGACCGCCGTCGGTCACGGTGAAGCGCGAGATCCGGTTGAAGAAGTTCTCCGGGTTCGTGTCGTCGGCCGAGGCCGGCGAGTAGTACTGGTACAGGTACCCGTTGGTCGCGAAGTCCTTGTCCAGCGCGATGCCCAGCAGGCCGTCCTCACCGCCCGAGTACACGGGGATGGTGATCGCGGTCGAGGTGTTCTGGGTGCGCGGGTCGTAGACGCGGATCTGTCCGCGCACGAGCTCGGTGAAGAACACGCGGCCGTCGGGCGCGACGTCCATGCCGAACGGTGCGCTCGTGTTGGTGTCGAGCGCGACCTTCTCGAACTGGCCCCAGTCGGTGCCGCCGCAGTCGCCGGCCACCTGGCCCGACGCCCACTGGACGCCGCCCACGATGTGCTGGACCAGGTCCGGCTCGCCCGTGAAGTGCGCCCCGAAGTGACCCATGCCGGTCATCCAGGCACGTCCGCCGTCGTAGGGCTTGCACCACGAGATCGGGTGGTCGGCGCCCATCTTGTTGCCGCCGGCGTCGTAGGTCGACTCGTCCATCGTGGCGAGGACGTGCGCGCTGCCGCGGACGTTGGCCGAGTAGTTGTACCACTCGTCGGCGCGGTTCCAGCGCTGGTCGAGGTGGCTCGTCGAGGGGTGGACCCGGTCCTCGACACGGACCGTGCCCGGCAGGCCGGGGCTGTTGCCGGTCGCGGCGTGACCGGGCATGAGCGCCCCGATCATGTCGTCCCACCAGCCGTAGTTCCCGCGCATGTCGGTCGCGTTGTGGATCGCGACGATGCCGCCGCCGGCCTGCTGGTAGCGCTCGAGCGCAGCCTTCTGGTCGGCGTTCCACGGGTCGCCCGACGTCTGGAACATCACCAGGGCGTCGTACTCGGCCAGTCCCGCGTCGGTGAAGACCGAGGAGTCCTCGGTGTGGTCCGAGGCGATGCCCACGTCGGCGAACGCGGCCTCGAGCACCGGGGTGCCCTGCGTGATCGCCTCGGAGTGCCGGAACTGGGTCGTCTTGGTGAAGATGAGGACCTTGCGGTCGTCACCGGGAGCATGTGGTCCGTCGTGGGCGGCAGCCATGGTCGCGGGCGCGAGAGTGAACGCCAGAGCTCCGATGGTCAGCGCCGCGACGGCTCTTCCCCGCAGGGGAAGTCGCGCAGCCTTCATGTGTCTTGCCTCCAGGGCAGTCGGCACGTGGCGAGAGTCCGTGCCCCGCTCGTCGGTGAACGGGGCCGCACGTGCTGTGAAGAGTTACGTCGTCCCACGGCGTGCCGGCGCCGTCGGTCCTGCACCTACCGAACGGTCAGCCGCGCATCAGTCCTCTCAGGAAGTCCAGGCCATCGACAGCGATGGCGTCCTGGGTGGGGGCGAGCGGACGCCAGATCGAGGCGGCCGTCGCGATGGTCGCGTTGTCGGCGGTGAACGACTCGATGCACAGCGAGCCGTCGTAGCCGCTCGCGTCGAGCGCGCCGAGGAACGCGGTCCAGTCGAGGTGGTCCGCGCCCGGTGCGCCGCGGTCGTTGCCGCAGACCTGCACGTGCGCGATCCGGTCCCCGGCGCGCGTCACCGCGGCGGCCAGGTCCGTCTCCTCGATGTTCATGTGGTAGATGTCGAGCATGAGCCCGATCCCCTCCGAGGGAAGGGGGGCCACGAGGGCGAGCCCCTGGTCGACCGTGTTGACCAGGCTCGTCTCGTAGCGGTTGAGCGGTTCGAGCCCGATGCGCACCCCGGCGGCCATCGCGTGCTCGACGACGGGGGCCAGGTGGTCGACCAGCTCGGCGTTCGCGGCCTCGCGCTGACCGGCGGTCATCCGCCAGGTGCGCCCCACGGACGCGTACGCAGGGCCCCCGACGACCCGGGAACCGACCGCGTGCGCCATGTCGACGACCTGGCGCAGGTAGTCCTGGGTCCGGCGGATCGTGCCGGCGTCGGCCGCGACGAGCTCGCGCCCCGGGCCCATGACGAGCGAGACCGACGCGCCGAGGCCGAGGTCCGCGAGGACGCCCGCGGTCTGCTGCGGGTGCCAGTCGGTCACGTCCTCGACGGGCAGCTCGAGGACGTCGAACCCCCAGCCGGCGACGCGCGGGGCGATCTCACGCAACGAGGCGTCGGTCAGGGGCGAGGTCCACACCCAGGTGTTGACCCCCAGGGGGCGCGTGCGAGCCACGGTGCTCTCTTTCGTCGGTGGGAGTGCTGCCCAGGGCGCCCGACGCCGGAGCGCACCTTCGCGGGGAAGGTGGGCTCCGTCGTCGGGCCCCGAGGTGATGCTGGGCGCCGACCGGTCCCCCGAGGAGAGCGGGAGACCGGCCGGGCCGCTACCGGCGGCGGCGCCGGGACGAGCCCGACGTCAGCGGCCGGGGTCTGGCGCGGGGTACGCGAACCGGGTCAGCGGTCCGTCCACGCGTCGGGGAAGCCCGGCAGGTCCTCGCCACCGAACTTGGCGTAGTGCAGCGAGGGCATGTCCTTGTTGGCGTCGAGGTAGGCGTCCAGGTCCTCGCCCGTGATGGGCGACTGCGGCAGGACCCACTCGGCCGGGACCTGCTCGCCGTTCCAGATCATCTGGGCCGCGAGGATCGGGGTGCGCCACTGGAAGTTGGAGTACACGGCGCCCAGGGCGGTCATGTCCGTCTCCTTCCACTTGCGCATGAAGCTCAGCTCGTCCTCGCCCATGAACACGGGGTAGGGCTTGCCGGCGTCCTCGAACGCCTCGACCGCCGCGACGGCGCCGTCGCCGGCGTCCATCCAGATGCCGTCCACGTCACCGCGCTGCAGGTACTGCGTCACGATGTCCTTGATCTTCGCGCCGTCGCCACCCGTGAACTCCTGGCCCACGACCTCGATGTCGCTCTCGGAGAAGATCTTGTCGGCTGCGGCCCACCGGTTCTCGAGCACGTCGACACCGGGCAGGATGCGCAGCGCGAGGACCTTCGAGCCGGGCTCGAGGTTCTCGACCAGGAACTCCGCGCCGTCGGCGCCGTACGCGTAGCCGCCGATCGGGTGGATGTAGGTCACCATGCAGTCGGAGTTGACGCCGCGGTCGAACACGATGACCGGCTTGCCGGACTCGCACGCCGCCTCGACCGCGGGGGTCAGGGTCGCCGTGGTCGAGGGCGAGATGATGATCGCGTCGCAGTCACCGGCCTCGACGAACGCCTGGATGTCGGAGATCTGCTTGTTGTCGTCGTCCGCGGCGTCCGAGACGCGGAACTCCGAGATGTCGCCCGAGGCCTTGAGGACCTCGACCTGCTGCTGCATCGTGATGAAGCCCGTGACACGCCACGGGTTGGAGACCGAGGCGTTGGAGAAGCAGAGCTTCTTGCCGCCCTCCTTCTTGTACTGCGCGGTGTCCACGTACTCGGGGTCGATCGCCTGCAGCCACGGCTGCTCGCCCGGCCCCTCGGGGACCGCGGTGCGCTGCGCGAGCTGACGGTCGTAGTCGGCCTGCACGAACCACTGGCTGTTCGCGCCCGACTCGTTCGACTCCTCCCCCGCCTCGGCAGCGGTCTCGCCCCCGGCGGGGGCGTCGGGCACGTCGGTGCTGCACGCAGCGGTGAACAGCAGGGCCGCGGTCGCGGCCCCTGCCATGAGAACTCGAGAGCGTCGCATGTTCCTTCTCCTGTGATCGGAAGACTTCGTTGTCCTGCCCGTCGCGACTTCGCGACGGTCTGTCGGGGACGGATCTGTGTGGCGTTCCGGGTGGTGGCCGGAGGACTAGGGCGCTGCTGGCTGGGGCTCCTTCGGGACGGTGGGTTCGGTGACCCCTGCCGGGGTGGTGGGAGGGTGCGGGCTGCCCGTGGGAGCGGCCCTGGACCGGCGCGGCATCGCGGCGTAGGCCACCGCGGCGATGATGATCACGCCCTGGACCGCCGGGCGGATCGTCGACGGCAGGCTGAGCTGGTTGAACAGCGTGAACAGGGCCTCGAGGGTCAGGGCGCCGGCCATGGCCGCGACCACCGAACCCCGGCCGCCGCCCAGGACGACACCGCCCAGGACGACCGCGGTGATGGCCATGAACTCGAGCCCCTCGCCCACCTGGGCCGTCACGCCGGCGTAGCCGCCGATGAGGATGCCCGCGACCGTGGCCATGAAGCCGGAGAACAGGAAGGCCCGCGTACGCACCCACCAGACCGAGGCGCCCGAGAACGCCGCGGCCACGTCGTTGTCGCCCGTCGCGACGAGCGTGCGTCCGAACGGGCGCCGCATGACGACCACCGCGATCACGCCGAGCACGACCGTGATGAGCACCGCGTACGGGACCTGGAACTGCCCCGGGGTGTCGGGCAGGCCGCCCCGGCCCCACTGGCGGAAGCCGTCCGTGAGGGACCCCGTGGGCGCCCCGCCGGTCCAGAGCCGGATCGCGCCGTAGAGCACGAGCATCATGCCGAGCGTCGTGATGAACGACGGGACCTTGAGGAGCGTGACGATCAGGCCGTTGACGAGACCGACCGCCAGGCCGAACAGGACCATGAGACCGATCACGGGCCAGGTCATGGAGTCCTCGCCGTCGATGAGCTTGGCCGCGATGACGACCTGTGCCCCGACGAGCGAGCCGACCGAGAGGTCGAACTCCCCCGACACGATGACGAAGTACTGCCCGATCGCCAGCACGATGAGCGGCGCTGCCTTCTTGAGGAAGGCCATGAGCGACATGGGCTCGCCGAACGACGGGTTCATCACGAGGATCGCGACGAACACCACGATCAGCAGCGCGTAGACGGTCCAGGTGCTGCCCGAGGTGACGCGCCGGACCCAGCCGGAGAAGCTGTTCCGTGGGGCGGCCTGCGTGCCGCCGGGGCGTGTCGCAGACGTGCTCTCGCTCATCGGGTGGCCTCCTTGCCGGTCGTGGCGGACGGGTTCTGGGGGTCCGCTGCGGGCGCTCGCCCCGCCGGGCCGGAGCCCGGGCGGACCGACTGCGCCAGCGCGCGGAACCTCGCCCTGCTGCTCGCGGGGTCGATCTGACGGCGGGCGTACATGGCGACCGCGGCGATGATGATCGCGCCGCGCAGGACGTCCTTGAAGAACGGGCTGACGTCGAGCACGTTGAACACCGTGTCGAGCGAGGCGAGGATCAGGACGCCCGCGATGGTGCCGAGGATCGAGCCGCGGCCTCCCATGAGCAGCGTCCCGCCGAGCACCACGGCCGCGATCGAGTTGAGGTCGTAGCCGTAGGTGTAGACCAGGGCGTTGCCCGTGCCGAAACGTGCCGCGATCAGGAGGCCGGCGACCCCCGCGCACAGCGAGCACAGGACGTGGGCCAGGATGATCGACCGGTCCGTGCGGATCCCCGAGAGGCGGGCGACGTCGATGTTCCCGCCCACCGCGAACATGTGATAGCCCGGGCGGGTACGGGTCAGGAGCACGACGCCGAGCACCATGACCACCGCGAGCACGATGACCGAGACGGGCACCGGGCCGATGCGCGTGTACCCGAACCCCTGGAAAGCCTTGGGGACCTCGCCCGACGGACCCTTGAACTGCGTGTCGAGGTAGCCCTTGATGATGAGGCCGACGCCGAGGGTCGCGATGAACGAGTTCACGCGGAGCTTCGAGATGACGAGCCCGTTGACGAGCCCGACGCCCGCGGCGACCGCGAGCGCCGCCACCACACCGAGCCAGATGCGCGACGGGTCGCCGGCCATCGTGGTGGCGGCGACCAGCGAGGACCAGGCCACGACGTACCCGACCGACAGGTCGAGCGACTTGCACAGGATGACGAACGTCTGGCCGATCGCGACGAAGCCCAGCAGGCTCGTCTGGGACAGCAGGTAGAACAGGTTCCCCTGGCTGAAGAAGCTGCCGCCCTGCGCCGCGACGAGGCCGGCCGAGACGACCAGGATGCCCACGAGCGCGAGGTAGACGATCCCCGTCGAGCCGAGCCGGCGGCGTCGGGGGCCGGAGGTCGCGCTCCCTGCCCGGGGCGAGGTGGTGCTCACCGCGGTGCTCATTTCTCCTCCTGAAGGGTGTCGCTGTGCGCGGGGCGGGGTGGTCGGATGGTCGAGCCGACGGGGACGTCGAGCGCGGAGAGGTCGACCTCGACGTGCTCGGAGGTGTCCCCCGCCCCGGTCGCGAGCGCCATGATGGTCTCCTCGTCGCTGCCTGCGGGGAGCTCCCCGGCCAGGCGGCCGTCGCGCATCACGAGGATGCGGTCGGCCATCGCGACGACCTCGGGGAGCTCCGAGGAGATGAGCAGGATCGCGACCCCACGGGCCGTGAGGGTGCGCATGAGGTCGTACACCGCACGCTTGGCGCCGACGTCGATGCCGCGCGTGGGTTCGTCGAGGACGATGACGGACGGCTCGGTCACGAGCCACTTGGCCAGGACGACCTTCTGCTGGTTCCCGCCCGAGAGGTACTGGACCTCGGCGTCCTTGGAGCGCGAGACCAGGTCGAGCGACGACAGGATGCCGGGGATCGCCTTGGCGCGGCGGTCGGAGGATCCGGGGGTCACGGCGTCGAGCACGAGCCGCGCGTTCGCGGAGATCGACTGCTCGAGGGCCAGGCCCTCGGCCTTGCGGTCCTCGGTCACGAGCGCGAGCCCGAGGCGGACGGCCTCGCGTGCGGAGGTGACCGTGACGGGCCTGCCGTCGAGCTGGACCGCCCCCCGCGTGAAGGGGGCGACGCCGAACACGCCGTGCGCGATCTCGGTGCGCCCGCTGCCCTGGAGCCCTGCGAGCGCCACGATCTCCCCGGCGCGGACCTCGAGGTCGATGCCGTCGACCTGGGTGTTCCCGGCGCCCGAGAGCGCGAGCTTGACCTCGCCGGGCACCGTGCCCGGGTCCTTGTCCGGGTAGTAGCCCGCGAACTCGCGGCCGACCATGGTCCGCACGAGCTGGTCCGGGCTGATGTCGGCCGTCGCGGTCGTCAGGACGAAGTCGCCGTCCTTGAGGACCGTGATGGTGTCGCAGAGGTCGAAGATCTCCTTGAGGCGGTGCGAGACGTAGAGGATCGCGACGCCGCGCGAGCGGAGCTGGGTGACGAGCGCGTAGAGCAGCTCGACCTCCTGGTCGGCGAGCGCCGCGGTCGGCTCGTCCATCGAGATGATGCGGGCGTCGTAGGATACGGCCTTGACGATCTCGACGATCTGCTGCTCGGCCACCGACAGCGACCCGACGCGCATCCACGACGCGAGGCCGTGCAGGCCGAGGTCGGCGAGCAGCGCGTCGGTGTCGCGGGCCATGCGTCGGGCGTCGACGATCCCGAACCGGCGCGGCTCACGCCCGAGGTACACGTTCTCCGCGACCGTGCGCTCGGGCAGGAGGTTGAACTCCTGGAAGACGGTCGAGACCCCGGCGGCCTGCGCCGCGAGCGGGGACGCGAACGTCGCGGGCGCGCCGTCGAGCTCCATGGTGCCCGCGTCGGGCTGGTGGACCCCGGCGATGATCTTCATGAGCGTGGACTTGCCCGCGCCGTTCTCCCCGACGAGGGCGTGGACCTCGCCGGGTCGCACGTCGAGGTCGATGCCGCGCAGGACCGAGTTGCCGAAGAAGACCTTGCCGATGCCCCGCAGCCGCAGGAGGGGCGCGCTCGCGCCCTCGCCCGCCGTCGGTGCTGTCATGCCTCTACCTCCACCCAGGTGCCGGTGCGTGCGGAACGGGCCACGGCCTCGGCGAGGTGAGCGGCCCGGAGACCGTCGGCGAACGTGGGCAGCCCGTCGGGCGTGGGCCCGGCGATGGCTGCGGCGGTGTCGCCGACGAGAGCGTTGAAGCAGTCCTGGTATCCCTGGGGGTGTCCTGCGGGGAGCCGGGAGTAGCGCGCGGCTGCGGGCGCGAGGGCGCCGGGGTCGCGGACGAGCAGCCGGCTCGTGTCACGGCGGCCCTCCCAGAGGCTCTCGGGGGCCTCCTGGTCGAACGCGAGGGTCGACTCCGAGCCGGAGATCTCGAGGAAGAGGCGGTTCTTGCGGCCGGCCGAGACCTGGCTGATGACGGCCGAGCCGAGCGCTCCGCCGTCGGTCTCGTACTGGAGCGTCACGGCGTCCTCGGTGCGGACCGCGGTGGGCCGCCCGTCGGCGCCGAGCCGCTCGGCGTTGACGGTCGCGGTCTGCGCCACGAGGCGCACGATGCGCTGGCCGGTCGTGAACTCCAGGAGGTCGCAGAAGTGCGAGCCGATGTCGCCGAACGCGCGGCTGGCCCCGCCGAGCGCGGGGTCGACGCGCCAGTTGTCGTCGCTCGCGCGCAGCAGCCAGTCCTGGAGGTAGGACCCGTGGACCAGGCTGATCGTGCCGAGCGCACCGCTGCGGACCCGCTCGCGCGCCTCGCGCACCATGGGGTGGAAGCGGTAGGCGAAGGGCACGACGGCGACGCGGCCGTCGGCGGCGGAGGCCCGCGCGGCGAGCTCGGCGAGCGCGACGGCGCCGGCGAGGTCGGTGGCGAGGGGCTTCTCGCACACCACGTGCTTGCCGGCCGCGAGCGCCGCGGTCGCGAGGGGCACGTGCAGGAAGTTGGGGGTGCACACGTGCACGACGTCGATGTCCGGGTCGTCGATGAGCTCCTGCGCGGTGGCCGCGTAGCCCTGGGCGCCGAGGTCGGCTGCTGCCTCGCGGGCGACGTCGGGGTCGATCCCGGCGACCGAGACGAGCTCTCCCCCGGCGGTGCGGATCGCACGGGCGTGGACCTCGCCGATGAAGCCGGTGCCGATGATCCCCGCGCGGTAGCCCGCGGCGGGCAGGCGACTGGGCAGCAGGTCGGTCGCGGAACGGTCAGGGACGGGGGTGGTCGCGGCCCCCAGAACGGCTCGGCCGTTCAGGTCGGACGGCTCCGTCCTGGTGGTGAGGGCGTCGATGGCCCCGTGGTCTCGCGCGACTTCTTCGGCTCGCATGTCCCATACCGTAGGGGGACTTATGTCGAGGGTCAAGCAAAAGCCGAATGTTAGATGTCACCGTTTAGTAACTCCATCGGTTAAACAATTGCCGAGGCCCGTCGTTCCGCGGCATACCGTCTCCCGCCCGCCACAGCACCGCGCCCTGCGGGCCGCAGGACGGCGCCTCGGACGCGCCCCAGGACGACCCCGCAGCCTCTGTCACCGGCGCCGCGTCGCGCACGCCGAAGGGCGCCCTCCCGGGTGGGAGGACGCCCTCACGGTGAGCTCCGGGACTACTCCTTGGTCGAGAACGCCGCGTCGAACGCGGCCTCAGGAGCCTCGAACGCGTACTGCTTGACGAAGGCCAGCGCCTCGGGCGCACCCACGAGCCGGTCCATGCCCGCGTCCTCCCACTCGACCGAGATCGGCCCCTCGTACCCGATGCTGTTGAGCATCCGGAAGGCGTCCTCCCACGGCACGTCGCCGTGGCCGGTCGAGATGAAGTCCCACCCACGGCGCGGGTCCGCCCACGCCAGGTGCGACCCCAACCGCCCGTTGCGACCGTTGTGCATGCGCTTCTTGGTGTCCTTGCAGTCCACGTGGTAGATCCGGTCCTGGAAGTCCCACAGGAACCCGACCGGGTCCAGGTCCTGCCACACCATGTGGCTCGGGTCCCAGTTGAGGCCGAACGCCTTGCGGTGCCCGATCGCCTCGAGCGTGCGCACCGTGGTCCAGTAGTCGTACGCGATCTCGCTCGGGTGCACCTCGTGGGCGAAGCGGACCCCGACCTCGTCGAACACGTCGAGGATCGGGTTCCAGCGGTCCGCGAAGTCCTGGTAGCCCGCGTCGATCATGTCCTGGGACGCCGGCGGGAACATCGCGACGTACTTCCAGATCGACGAGCCCGTGAAGCCGACCACGGTCTCGACGCCCAGCTTCGCCGCAAGTCGCGCGGTGTTCTTCATCTCCTCGGCAGCGCGCTGCCGCACGCCCTCGGGGTCGCCGTCGCCCCACACACGGTCCGACAGGATGTCCCGGTGCCGCTGGTCGATCGGGTCGTCGCACACCGCCTGCCCCTTGAGGTGGTTCGAGATCGCGTAGACCTTCAGCCCGTGCGCCTCGAGCAGCGCGAGCTTGCCCGCGACGTACTCCTCGTCGTCCCAGCGCCACGGGTCCAGGTGGTCGCCCCAGCAGGCGATCTCCAGGCCGTCGTAGCCCCAGCCCGAGGCGAGTCTCACGACCTCCTCGAAGGGCAGGTCGGCCCACTGGCCGGTGAACAGGGTGATGGGTCGTGCCATGTCGATGTCTCCTTCGTTCCGACGCCCGTGGTTCGGGAGGTCTGGGTGGTTCGCTGGGGCCCGGTGGGTGCGCGGGCTCAGGGACGCCTGGCGGCCGTCGCGCGGCGACGGACCACGAGCACGGCCCCCGCTGCGAGGAGCAGGACCGCGCCGCCCACGGCGAGCGCCGTCGTCGGGATCCCTGATCCCTCCTCGTCCGCCCCCGCGGCCGAGGTGCCCTCCCCCGAGCCGTCGCCCTCGACGCCGTCTTGGCCGCCGTCCTGCGCGGGATCGGGCGCGGGCGCGGCGGGCGGCGGGACCACGTCGATCTGCGAGGTCGCGGTCGTCGCGACGGGCGTGGTCGTCGTCGCGGTCACGGTCCAGTGGCCGTCGGTCAGGACGTCGGGGGCGGACGTGTACCAGCCCACGCCCTCGGAGGCCGACGAGAGCTGGAGGGGGCCGATCTCCGTCCCGGCGTCGGACACCGCCGTCACCATGACGTCGACGATCGCCTCGACCGGGTGCCCGTCCGTCTTGTAGGTGACGTTGACCGAGATGCCACCGGCGCCGTCACCGCCGATCGACAGGATGATGTCGCCTCCGTGCGCGCTCGCGGGGACCGCGCCGAGCACGGTCGCGAGCAGCGTCCCGAGCAGCAGGGCCATGCCGGCGGCCGCGGCCGTGCGCACGCGCCCGAGGGCGCGGGTCAGGGGGCCCGAGCGGGCGCGAGGGCGCGGGGTGCGCGCCCGGTCGGGACCGGGGTGCCGGTTCTCCTGCTGAGTCATGTCGCTCATCACCTCGTCGTGAAGAAGGGTCGTGCGTCGGGCTGCGCGGCCCGGTGGGCCGAACGGTACTGCTGGACGTGCGGTCGTGCGTGGACGTGCGGTCGTGCTCGCCCGCGGGACGCGAGTCCTGCGGGCGGTTCGGTCCGTCCCCCGGAAGGGGGTGGCTCCCGGCACCGGCCGGAGCACCGGGGTTCCGGTGCCGGGGGCCGGTGCTCCCGGGACGCCGACTCGCGTCGTCGCCCCGGGAGCACCCGGGTGTGCGCGGCCTTCGACCATGCTGGCGAGGTCCCGGCCGAAGGGCCCTCGTCAGCACTCGTCGGTCGACGCTCCACGGCACACCGGTCGTTGCCGGTGAGGTCGCGGCGTGGTCGCCACGACCTCACCGGGGCCGGTCAGCCGCAGCTCGCCGCGGCGTGGTCGACCGTGTAGGTGGTGGTCCTCCCCTCGGCGTCCGTCGCGGTGACCGTGACCTGTCCGGCGCCGATCGACGCCGCACGGGTCGCGAACGACTGGTGGGCGGACTTGCCCGCCGCGACGCCCGTGAAGGTCTTGGTGCCGTAGGCCGAGCGGACCACGATCGTGACCGGGGCGTCGCCCGAGTTCACGGCCGTGACCGCGAGCGTCACGCGGTTCGCGACGCACTTGGGGGCTGCCGAGACCGTCACGGGGACGGTCTCGCCGGCGGGCACGTCGACCGACTGCGTCGTGACGTTCCCGGCCAGGTCGCTCGCGCGGTAGCCGAACGTCACGGCCTCGTCACCGACGGCGACCGGGGCGTCGTACGCGGCCCAGGTCGTCCCGTCGAGCGAGTACTCGACCGAGGCGACGCCCGAGACGGCGTCCGTGGCGACCACCTCGACCGTGCGGTCCTCGCGCAGCGTCGCCGCCACGCTCGGGCCGTCGGTGTCGATCCTGACCACCACGTCGGCGCCCGTCACGTTCTCGGTGCCGGCCGAGGCCCGCACCTTGAGCGTGTGCTCGCCCGGGGCCGACACGACCACGGGGGCCGTGTACTCGGCCCACGCGCCGCCGTCGAGCTGGTACTCGCGGTAGACCTGCTGGCCCGCCGCGCCACCCGTCGTGGCGACCGTGACGGTCACCGGACCGGTCCACCAGCCGTTCGCGCCCGACGGCGAGGCCGGGTCGAGCGACCCGCTCACCGTGAGCGGCTCGGCTGCCGGGCCCACGACCTTGAAGTGCTCGAAGGTCGCGGTCGCGGAGGCCTGCTGGCCCGCGCCCAGGGCGTACAGACCGATCTTCGCGTCCGCCAGCCTCGGGTTGGTGACCTTCTCGGCCATCTCGGTCCACGTCACGCCGTCGGCGCTGTACGAACCCGTGTAGGTCGTACCCACCTTGGCCAGACGTAGCCACCAGACGCCCTGCGTCAGGCTGTTGACGTTGGGCTGCGGGTTGAGGACGGTCGCACCGGCCTCGCTGCGCATCTCGATCCCACGGTCGACCGCCGCGCCCGGCTGGTTCTTCGTGATGAAGTCCAGCTTGACGTAGTTGTCGTCGTCGCCGTAGAGGATCAGACCACCCTGCTGGTACTGCTGGTCGAACGTCGAGCCGTCGACCGTGGTCTCGACGGTCCAGTCACCGGCGGGCTGGTCCTGCAGGACGATGTTCGGCACGTCGGTGTTGCCCGTGCCGTAGATGTCCGTGGGCGTCGTGTCGATCTCGAGCTTGCCACCGGCCACCCGCAGGCCCGACGCGTCAGGACGGACCACGCTGTTCCAGCGGCAGCCGTCGAGCGACGTCCCCTCGAACTCGTCGTCCGGCCCGGCCGCGGTGGCCGTGTCGTCCGGCGTGATGTGGAACCAGTCGAACTTCGCGTCGACCACGTCCGGGACGGATCCGTCGTTCGCGAACGCGACGAGCCCGATCTTCGGGTTCACGAGCCCGTGCAGCGACTTGGTCTCGGACATGGCCGTGAAGTCCAGGCCGTCGGCCGAGTAGTACGCCCGCAGGTTCGACCCGTCGCTCGTGTAGCGCACGTAGAACGTGTCCGGGAAGTCCGTCGTGATGTTCACGTTGGACGCGGCGACCTCGTTCGGCGCGCCGTTCTCCTCGCGGATGAACTGGAAGACGCGCGAGTTCGGGTCGGCCCCTGTCCCACGGCCCTGGATGACCATCTTGGCGTAGTTGTCCCCGTCGCCCCACAGGAGCAGACCGGCCTGCTGGTACTGCGCGCGTGCCGGGAAGGTGACCTTGGTGGTCGCCGTCCACGGGCCCGAGGGCAGGTCCTGCAGGACGATGTTGGACACCGGTCCCTCGCCCTGGCCGTAGAAGTCCGCCTTGCTCGCGGGGATCACCAGGTGACCGTCCGCGACCGCGAGCTTCTGGTCCCGACGGATGATCGTGGACCAGCGGTCCTCGTCCACCGCGGTGCCCGTGAAGTCGTCCGAGCGGCCCGAGAAGCACATGACCGGACCGGCCTCGTTGACCTTGATGTTCACGTACTTGACCGTGTAGGCGCCACCGGCGTCGGTCACGCGGACCTGGAGCCGGTAGGTGCCCGCGGCCGTGTACGTGTGCGAGAACTCGGGACCGCCGTCGACGAACCCGCCGCCCAGCCCGTCGTCCCACGCGTAGACCAGGTCGGACGCCTCGCCGTCGGGGTCGGAGCCCGTCGCGGTCGCGGTGACCGTGAGCGGCGCCGGACCGACCAGGGTGGGCACGTCGAGCTCGACGTCGGGACGGATGTTGTCCGTCACGCCGCGCCCCTCGATGTCCATCCAGTTGACGTTGATGCCGCCCGAGAGCAGGACGAAGTAGAGCGTCCCGCTGCCTTCCGGCACGTTCGTCAGCTGCGTCGACACGTCGCGGTAGACCTGCCAGTCGCCCGTGCTCGGCACGGTGATCCGGCCGATCTCGGGGCCGTCCGCCGCGTCCCAGCGCAGCGAGACCACGCCGTTCGCGTTGGGCGAGGCCACGCGCAGGCTGATCGCCTCGACGTTGGCCAGGCTCACGGGCGCGTGCGCCCACCAGTCACCGGGCTCGATGTAGCCCAGGTTCTGACCGCCGCCCGCGGAGTCCGAGGTGGTCTCCTTCTGGACGCCGGGGGTGCCGCCGGTGCCGATCGAGGTCTCACGACCGGTCGAGGTGTAGAACTCCGACTGGACGCGCTTGGGCTGGAGCACCTGGAGCGCGTTGCCCGTGAGGGGCACGCCGGCGTCGCCGCCGTCGTCCGTGTACGAGCCCTCGATGACCCAGAAGATGTTCGACTCGATGCCGTGCCCCTCGTCGCGAGCGGTCTGGAGCACGCCCTCGCAGCCGTACAGCTCCTCCATGGGGTGTGCGTGCGAGTCGTGGCCGAGCGAGGTGCGCAGCGCCACGGTGGAGCAGTCGACCTCGCCGTCGGGGTCGTCGACCGTGATCCGGTAGCGGACCTGGTCGCCCCACTCGAAGAACCCGCCGTTGTCCGGGAACTCGATCTTCACCACGGGTGCCTGGTTGCCCACGACGATCGTGACGTTCGCGACCGCGAGCTTGCCGTCGGAGTCGCTCACCGTGAGCTGCGCCGTGTAGGAGCCGTTCTCGGTGTAGGTGTGGGTCGGGTTCGCCTCGGTCGAGGGCGCGGAGCCGTCGCCGAACGTCCACTGCAGCGAGATGGGCTCGCCCGCCGGGTGGCGGGTGCCCTCCGAGGAGAACTGGACCGTCAGGGGCGCGGAGCCGCTCGTCACGTCCGCCTGGGCGTGCGCGATGGGCGACGGGTCACCCTGGACGTAGTTGACCTTGTAGACCGCGCTCGAGTCGTTGTTGCCGCCGAAGCCCGAGCCCCAGTCGATCACGTACAGCGCGCCGTCGGGACCGAAGTCGAAGTCCATCGGACGGTCGAACCCGTTGGACGGGTCGAGCACGCCCGGCAGCACCCGGTTGATGTCGACGATCTGGTCACGCTTGTCGCCGTCGAGCTGGATCGAGAACATCGTGCCGTGGTTCCACTCGCCGAACAGCGCCTTGCCGTCCCAGTACGCGGGCCACTTCACGTCGGAGTCGAGCTCGGGGTCGAACTCGTACACGGGGCCGCCCATGGGCGCGCCGCCGCCACCGATCTCGGGGAACTGCGGGTTGGCCGCGCCGGTGTACCAGATCTCGGCAGGCGTGGCGGCCGGCAGCTTCTGGATGCCCGTGTTGTTGGGCGAGTCGTTGGTCGTGCCCGCCGCGCAGTCGAACGACGCACCGGACTGGCCGGTCGCGAAGTTGAAGTCGACGTAGGACGTGTTGGCGCCCGTGCAGTACGGCCAGCCGTAGAAGCCCGGCTCGCTCACGACGTTCCACTCGACCGCGCCGCGAGGGCCGCGGGCCGGGTCGGCCGCCCCCGAGTCGGGACCGTAGTCACCGACCAGGACGTTGCCCGAGGCGGGGTCGATCCCGATCCGGAACGGGTTGCGGAAGCCCATGGCGTAGATCTCGGGGCGGGTCTTGTCCGTGCCCGGGGCGAACATGTTGCCCTCGGGGACCGTGTACGTCCCGTCGTCCTGCGGCGTGATGCGCAGCACCTTGCCGCGCAGGTCGTTCGAGTTCGCCGACGTGCCCTGGGCGTCGAAGTTCTTGCGCCCCGCACGCTCGTCGGTCGGCGTGAAGCCGCCCGACTCGAACGGGTTGGTGTTGTCGCCCGTCGCGAGGATCAGGTTGCCGTCCTCGTCGAAGATCATGTCGCCGCCCGCGTGGCAGCACGTGTCCCGCTGCGTCGTCACGGTCAGGAGCTTCTTCTCGCTCGCGAGGTCGAACGTCTTGGCGGCCGGGTCGTACGTGAAGCGTGAGATCCGGTTGTGCGGACCGTCCGCCCCCGCGTTCGCCGGGGACCAGTAGGCGTAGAGCCAACCGTTCTCCCCGAAGTCCGGGTCGAGGACGAGTCCGAGGAGACCGTCCTCGTTGGCCTGCGTCACGCCCAGGGTGAGCGCCGTCGTCGTGACGTTGGCGTCGTGGTCGATGCGGCGGACGCGCCCGTCACGCTCGGCGTAGAACACCGTGCCGTCGGGGGCGACGTCGAGCATCATGGGGTTGCTCGTGTCCTCGTCGAGCGCGACGCGCTCGAAGCTCGCGCTCTGCGTCGCGTTGCAGTCGGAGTCGACGACGCCCGCGGCGGTCTGGATGCCGCCCAGCAGGTGCTCGACGAAGTTCGGCTCGGTGTAGCTGGCCTGGGTGTGCCCGCCGCCCGTGTACCAGGAGCGGCCACCCTCGTAGGTCTGGCACCACGCGATCGGGTGGTCGGAGCCCATCTTGGCGCTGCCCGCGTCGTAGGACGTCTCGTCGAGGCTCGCGAGCACGTGGACCGTGTCGCGCGGGCTCGTGCGGAAGTTGTACCACTCGTCGTGCCGGTCCCACCGCGAGGGCAGGTGCGCGGTCGAGGGGTGGACCCCGTCCTCGACCTTGATCGTGGCGTCCTGGTTCTGCGGGTGACCCGAGAAGTAGGCGCCCACGAGGCCGCCGTACCAGGGCCAGTCGTACTCGGTGTCGGACGCCGCGTGCACGCCCGCGTAGCCGCCGCCGTTCGCGACGTACCGCTCGAACGCGCCCTGCTGGTCGGTGTTGAGCACGTCGCCGGTCGTCGAGAGCCAGATCACGACCTCGTACTGCGCGAGGTTCTCGTCGGTGAAGGCACCCGCGTCCTCGGTGACGTCGACCGTGAAGCCGTTCTCGGTCCCGAGCTTCTCGATGGCCGCGATACCGGCCGGGATGGCGTCGTGCCGGAACCCGGCGGTCTTGGAGAAGATCAGGGCGTCGAAGGGCGCCGCGGCGGCCTCCGGGGCTGCCGCGACGGACGCGGCGGGCTGGACGGAGCTGAGGGCGGCTGCGGGCGCGGCGGCGAAGGCCGCCGCCCCGGTGGCCATGGACAGTGGGAGGGCCACCGCGGTAGCGGCGACGGCCGCGACCGTGCGCATCGTTGCGCGCGGTGCTCTCCAGAGCACGTTTCTCACCAAGGACTCCTTGTGATGATGGGACAAGGGTGCTGCGCTCCGGGGCGACGACGGCATCGGCCATGACCCGTCGTCACCGGCGACGGACCTGCTCCGCCGGGCATCTCGCACCACGTTCCACGTGGCTCCCCCGCCGGTGGCGGGGCGGTCGACCTCCTCTCTAGACCTGCTGCCAGTCGCTGTCGGACGCAGCACTGCGCTCGACGGCGTGAAGGATCCGCTGGACGGCGAGGCCGTCCGCGAAGGACGGGGTGGGCTGGGTGCCGGCCGCGACGTCGCGCACCAGGTCGACGGCCTGGTGCGTGAACGCGTGCTCGTAGCCGAGGCCGTGCCCGGCGGGCCACCAGCTCGCGATGTACGCGTGCTGCGGCTCGGTCACGACGATCCGCCGGAAGCCCGCGACCTGCGGGTCGTCGGACGCGTCGAAGAAGTGCAGGACGTTCATGTCCTCGAAGTCGAACGCCACGGACCCGCGCGAGCCGTTGACCTCGAGGCGGATCGCGTTCTTGCGACCGTAGGCGAAGCGCGTGGCCTCGAAGACCCCGAGCCCGCCGCCCGTGAGCCGCGCGAGGAAGACCGCGGCGTCGTCGACCGTGACGGGGCCCTTCTCGGTGCCGGCGGTCCCGGACAGGCCCGAGAACCCGGTCGCGACCGGTCGCTCGTCCACGAACGTCTCGAGGATGCCCGAGACCCCGGTGATCGACTCGCCCGTGATGAACTGCGCGAGGTCGATGATGTGGGCCCCGATGTCGCCGAGCGCCCCGGACCCCGCCTTGGTCTTGTCGAGGCGCCACGAGAGCGGGACGCTCTCGTCGGCGATCCAGTCCTGGAGGTACTGGGCGCGCACGTGGCGGATCGTGCCGATCCGGCCGTCGACGACGAGCTGTCGCGCGAGCTGGACCGCGGGGACCCGACGGTAGGTGAAGCCCACCGTGGAGAGCACGCCGCGCTCGGCCGCGGCCTCGGCCGCGGCGACCATGAGCTCGGCCTCGGCGACCGTGTTGGCCAGCGGCTTCTCGCACAGCACGTGCTTGCCCGCCTCGAGCGCCGCGATCGCGATCTCGGCGTGCGTGTCGCCGGGGGTGCAGATGTCGACCAGGTCGACGTCGTCGCGCGCCACGAGCTTGCGCCAGTCCGTCTCGACGTCGCGCCAGCCGAGCTTGTGCGCTGCCGCCGTGACCGCGGTGGCGTCGCGGCCCGCCAGCACGCGCATCTCGGGCGCGAGCGGCAGGTCGAAGAACCGCGGTGCGGTGCGCCATCCCTGCGAGTGGGCAGCCCCCATGAACGAGTACCCGACCATGCCGATCCCGAGGGTCGGGTGACCGTTTTCTGCCATCTCAGGCACTTCCTTTCGTGGTGGACGGCGCAGGCGGGGCACCGGCCGGGGCGCAGCGCCCCGCCCGCGACGTCGAGGAGTGCGTGCTCAGGACTCGAAGGCCGACGGCAGGTACTCGTCGACGTTGTCCTTGGTCACGACGGGCGCGTAGAGCTGGATCTGACGGGGCACGCCCATCGAGGCGAGGTCGCTCATCGACTTGCCCTGGACGGCGAGTCGGGCGAGCTTGATGCCGTCGGCGGCCTGCGTGGACGGGTAGACGACCGTGGCCTGCAGGACCGTGTCGCCCGCCTTGATGTCCTCCATGACGTCCTTCGAGCCGGCCCCGCCGACCATGAAGAACTCGTCACGGCCCGCCGCGTCGATCGCGGAGAGGACGCCGATGCCCTGGTCGTCGTCGTGGTTCCAGATCGCGTCGATCTTGGGTGCGGCCTGCAGGAGGTTGGACGCTGCCTGCTCGCCGCCCTGGACCGTGAAGTCGGCCGCGACACGGTTGCTCACGTCGAGCCCGCAGCCATCGAGCGCGTCGGCGAAGCCCTTGCTGCGGTCCTGGGTCAGGGGCAGCGAGTCGATGCCCGCGATCTCGGCGACGACCGCGTCCTTGTTGTCCCCGAGCTGCTCGCAGATGTACGTCCCGGCGCTGACTCCCATGCCGTAGTTGTCCCCGAGGACGGTGGCACGGGCGGCGAACGGGCTGGAGAACTCGCGGTCGACGTTGATGACGGTGATCCCGGCCTCCATGGCGTCGGTCGCGACCTCGGTCAGCGCGGCGCCGTCGAAGGGCAGGATCACGATCGCGTCGACGCCGTCGTTGATGAACGTCTCGATCTGGCTGATCTGGAGGTTGACGTCGTTGGTGCCCTCGGCGACCTTGAGCTCGACGTCGGGGTACTTGGCGGCCTCGGCCTGGGCGGCCTTGGTGATGGCACCCATCCAGCCGTGGTCCGCCGCGGGGGCCGAGAACCCGATGACGACCTTGTCGCCCGACGCGTCGTTGTCGGACGAGGCGACGGGGGCGGCTGCGGCGCCCGTCTCCTCGGCCTCCGGGGTGTTCGAGGTGCACGCCGAGGCGAACAGCGCGACCGAGGTGAGCGCCACGGTGGCGAGGGTCAGGCGGCGACGCACCGAGGTGCGGGTACGAGCGGACATGAGGATCTCCCTTGATTCTGGTCCTGCTGGTGCTGGTTGGGACGTGCTGGGGTCCGGCCCCTGGGGGGCGGGGCCGTGGTGCGGTCGTGCGATGGTGCGGTGGTGCGGTGCGAGAGGCCCCGACGGCGGGGCGTCAGGCGGATCTGGCGCGCGAGGCGAAGCGCTGCTGGAGGAGCACGGCGACCACGATGATCACGCCCTTGGCGACGGCCTGGGCCGACGTCGACATGTTGTTCTGCGTGAAGACGTTGGTCAGCGTGGTGAAGATGAGGACTCCGAGCACGGTGCCGACGATCGTGCCGCGACCGCCTACGAGGAGCGTCCCGCCGACGACGACCGCGGCGATGACGTCGAGCTCGTAGAACAGGCCGTTCGTCGAGGACCCGGCCGTCGTGCGGGCGAGCATCATGACGGCCGCGATACCGGTCGTCAGACCGACCAGGCCGTAGAGGTACATCGTGTGTCGCTTGACCTTGATGCCCGCGAGCCGGGCTGCCTCGGGGTTGCCACCGACGGCGACCGTGCGGCGGCCGAACGTCGTGCGGTTGAGGAGGAACCAGCCCGCGACGGCCACGGCCGCGAACATCCACACGAGCACGGGGACGCCGAGCAGGTCCGCGCGGAAGAACGTGAGGAACGCGTCGACCTCGGTGACGCGCTGGGTCTGCCGGTTGGAGATCATCTCGGCGAGGCCGCGGGCGCCCACCATCATGGCGAGGGTCGCCATGAACGCGACGACCTTGCCGTAGGCGATGAGGACGCCGTTGATCAGGCCGCACGCCGTGCCGACCGCGAGCGCCACGCCGACCATGACGATCCAGTGGGTGTCGGCAGCCATGGTCTGGGTCGCGAGCGTGCTCGCCCAGACCGTGGCCAGTCCCATGACGGACCCGACGGACAGGTCGATCCCGCCGCCCGTGATGACGAAGGTCATCCCGACGCTCAGGACTCCCAGGACGGCGGCCAGGCGCAGGATCGTCAGGAGGTTGTTGACGTTCGCGAAGTTCTCCCCCGCGGTCGCGTACCCGACGATGCACAGCGCGACGAGCGCCACGACGAGGCCGATGTTCCGCCCCACCGATCCACTGAACAAATTGCGGCGCGACCGTCTGCCGTCGGGCACCTCGGAGCTCGGGGCGTGCCCCGGTCCGTCCACGACGGCGGCGCGAGCCACCTCCTGCTCGCTCATGCGGCACTTCCTTCCATGACGAGGTCGAGCACGCCGTGCTCGTCGATCGAATCTGCTGGGCCTTCGTGCACGACGCGTCCCTCGGAGATCACGAGGACGCGGTCGGAGAGACCGAGCACCTCGTCGATCTCGCTCGAGACCACGAGCACGGCCGCACCGGACGCCGCGAGGTCGCGGATCAGTGCGTAGATCTCGGCGCGGGCCCCGACGTCGACTCCCCGGGTGGGCTCGTCGAGCAGGAGGACCCGGCACCCGTGCACGAGCCAGCGCGCCAGGAGCGCCTTCTGCTGGTTGCCGCCGGACAGCGTCCGGGCGTTCCGCTCGACCCCGGCGGGGCGCAGGTCGAGCGAGACGGCCTGCTCCTTCGCCGCGGCCCGCTCCGCCCTCTCGTCGAGGAAGCCCGCCTTCGCGAAGCGAGCGAACGTCGAGAGCGTGATGTTGCGGTAGACCGGTTCGTCGAGCAGCAGGCCCTGGCTCTTGCGCTCCTCGGGGCACAGGCCGATGCCCGCGTCGACCGCGGCGGCGACCGAGCCGCCGCGGAGCTTCTTGCCGCCGACCGCGACGGTCCCCTGGGTCGCGCGACGCGCCCCGTAGACGGTCTCGAGGATCTCGGACCGGCCCGAGCCGACGAGCCCGGCGAAGCCGAGCACCTCACCGGCGCGGACCTCGAAGGAGACGTCCGCGAACTTCCCCTCGAGCCCGAGCGACTCGACCGCGAGCAGCACGTCCGCCTCCTCGGCGACGGGCTCGCGCCCCGGGAAGACGTTGTCGACCGCGCGACCCGTCATGAGCTTGATGAGCTCGGCGGTCGGTGTCTGCGAGACCGCGAGGTTCTGCGCGACCGTGCGCCCGTCCTTGAGGACCGTGATCCGGTCGCCGATCGCCCGGATCTCCTCGAGGCGGTGGGAGATGTAGACGATCGCGACCCCGCTCCCGGTGAGCTGGCGGACGACGCGGAACAGGTTCTCGACCTCTTCGCTGTCGAGCACCGCGGACGGCTCGTCCATGACGATGACCCGTGCGTCGTGCGAGAGGGCACGGGCCATGGACACGATCTGCTTGCCCGCGGCGGACAGCTCACCCACCTCGCGGTGGGGCGAGATCTCGGGGTGCCCGAGGCGCTTCATGAGCTCGCGGGTGTTCCTGGCCGCGGTCCGACGGTTGGAGAATCCCGCCGTGGAGAGCTCGTGCCCGAGGTAGATGTTCTCGGCGACGGTCAGTCCGTCGACGACGTCGAGCTCCTGGTACATCGTGGCCACCCCGAGCTTGAGCGCGGCGACCGGGTGCGGGATCGTGACGACCTCGCCGTCGATGAGGATCTGCCCCTCGTTGGGCTGGTGTGCGCCGGCGAGCACCTTGATGAGGGTGGACTTGCCGGCACCGTTCTGACCGAGGAGGCAGTGGACCTCTCCGGGGAGGATGTCGAGATCGACGCCGTCGAGTGCTCGGGCGCCGGGGAACTGCTTGACGATGCCCCGCATCTGCAGGAGCGGCCGGGTGGGCTGTGGGTCTGCGTTGACCATGTGAGAGAAACTAACCGACCTTTTGACGATCGTCAATCAGAAGGTCTCGATCTTCTGCTTCGTTACCACGTCGTGACCGACAAAAGTGGGCATGACCGCCCGAACCGGCGACCGCACCTTCCACGTGACCCAGGTCACTCGCGAGCGCCGACGACACGGCACCGAGGGCGGTGCATAGAGGAGGAAACGGTCGAACGACCAGGATTTCGGAGTACCGACACGCGGAGCGCGAGCTTCCGCAGGACCCCGGCGCCCTTGCCGCAGCAAACCACACGGTAGGTCGGCTTCTGTCGATCGTCAAGCAAAAGCCGAAGATCGCAGTACGCTAGACGGATTGTCACCACTGCGTAGCAACGAGAGGCTCCGTGATACATCGTGCCCACCGAGGAACTGCTGAAGTTCGCCCCCCGCCCGACCGGCGCCGGGGACATGTTCCAGCTGCTCCGCGACGGCCAACCCCGCACCCGGGCTGACCTCGCCGCGATCACCGGGCAGGCGCGGTCCACGATCGCCGCCCGCATCGACCTGCTCATGGCCTCCGGGCTGATCGCGCCCGCGGGCGAGGCGAGCTCGACCGGCGGCAGACCGCCCGTGACGTTCGCCTTCAGCCCCGGCGCACGCATCGTGCTCGCCGTGGACCTGGGCGCGACGCACGCGCGCCTGGCGGTCACGGACCTCGCCTCGAACATCCTCGCGGAGGTCGACGCGCCGCTCGCCATCTCCGACGGGCCGGAGAACGTCCTCGCGTGGGTCGCCGAGACCGGCGAGAAGCTCATCGCGACGACCGGGCGCGACCTCAAGGACCTGGTGAGCGTCGGCGTCGGGCTCCCCGGACCCGTCGAGCACTCGACCGGACGTCCCATCAACCCTCCGATCATGCCCGCGTGGGACGACGTCGACGTCCCCGCGCTCCTCAAGCGGACGTTCGACGCCTCGGTCCTCGTGGACAACGACGTCAACATCATGGCCCTCGGCGAGCACCGGACCGCGTGGCCCGGCGTGAGCGACCTGCTCTTCGTCAAGGTCGCCACGGGGATCGGCGCAGGCGTCATCTCCGACGGTGAGCTGCGGCGCGGTGCCCAGGGCGCCGCCGGGGACATCGGCCACATCGCGGTCCCCAACGCCACGGACACCCCCTGCCGCTGCGGCAACATCGGGTGCCTCGAGGCCGTCGCGAGCGGTCAGGCCATCGCGGGAGCCCTCTCGAAGGAGGGGCTCGACGCCGTCAACAGCGGCGACGTCGTGTCCCTCGTGCGCGGCGGCGACCTCATGGCGAGCCACGCCGTGCGCCAGGCCGGACGCGACATCGGAGCCGTCCTCGCCGCGTGCGTGAGCCTGCTCAACCCGTCCATGATCGTGGTCGGCGGCGTCATCGCGGACGCGGGAGAGCACCTGATCGCGGGTATCCGCGAGATCGTCTACCAGCGCTCGCTGCCGCTGGCCACCCAGCACCTGCGCATCGTCACGTCCCAGGCCCGCGGCCAGGCGGGCGTGCTCGGTGCGAGCGCCATGGCGATCGATCACGTACTCTCTCCCGCAGCGATCGATGCCCTGATCGCGTGAGCGCCAACGGAGGACTCATGAGCGTGCCGGACCGTCGGGCCCTGATCGTCCGGGGAGGATGGCCAGGCCACTCCCCGGAGGAGAGCACCGATCTCTTCCTCCCCTTCCTCAAGGAGTCGGGCTTCGACGTCGTCGTCGAGTCGTCCCTCGAGGTGTACGCCGACGCCGAGTACATGGCCGACGTCGACCTGATCGTCCAGTCCTGGACCATGGGCGAGATCCTGCCCGACGAGATGCGTGGGCTGCGCCGGGCCGTGACGAACGGGACGGGCCTCGCCGGCTGGCACGGCGGGATCATCGACTCCTACCGCATGGCGACCGACTACCTGCAGATGCTCGGCGGCCAGTTCGCCGCGCACCCGGGCGACCTCGTCGACCACATCGTGGAGATCGCCCCCGAGCACGCCGACCACCCGATCGTCGCGGGGCTCGGACCGATCACGCTCCACTCCGAGCAGTACTGGGTGCTCGCCGACTCACTCAACGAGGTCCTCGCGACCACGACCATCGAGCCCACGGCCGACTCGCCGTGGCGCTCGCCCGTGGTCTCCCCCTCGATCTGGACCCGCCGGTGGGGCCAGGGGCGCATCTTCGTGTGCGCGCCGGGCCACCAGCTCGCCGACCTCGAGACCCCGGGGCTGCGCACCGTGATCGAGCGCGGCCTGCTCTGGGCCGCCCGGTGACGCTCCCCCGCGCCTAGCGGGCGCGGGACGACGAACGGTCGACGACCCGCCGGGGTCGTCGACCGTTCGTGCTCCCGACGGCGCCACGCACCGCGCCGGGCCGGAGCGCGGAGGTGCGCGGCGCCGTCGGGCCCCGTGCCCGGTGGACCTATCGGGCGCGCGCTGGACCTACCAGGCGCGCGCGACCGCCGTGTGCACGTCGAGCAGCGGGCCCGTGCGCTCGCTCGGACCGCGCCCGAACCCGCACTCCGTGCCCACCCCGACCGGACGGTCGAGGACCTGGGCCGCGGCCGCGAGGCGACGCAGCGCACCCTCGGCCCCGTCCTCGTGGTGCACCACACCGAGGTAGAGCTCGGTCGCGTCGTCGATCGTGAGGTCGGCGAGCGGCGCGACGTACTCCACGTCGTC
The DNA here is from genome assembly GCF_016907235.1 of Oerskovia jenensis. Lineage (NCBI taxonomy): Bacteria > Bacillati > Actinomycetota > Actinomycetes > Micrococcales > Cellulomonadaceae > Oerskovia > Oerskovia jenensis. The sequence continues at coordinate 3,879,261 of NZ_JAFBBO010000001.1, read as the reverse complement.
GCGCTCGATCGGCACGGGCAGGTGGAACCACGCGATCTCGCGCGTCACGGTCGCGGCCAGACCGTTCGCGACCTCGACCAGGCGACGCGTGTCGGACGGCTCGACGAAGTGCTTCTCGGCGACGTCCCCGTAGCAGAGGTGGAAGCCGAGCTCGACGCCCGCAGGCACCGCGGAGGCCACGCGCGCGGCGCGCGCGACGCAGCCCGCGAGCACCTCGTCCGAGTCGACGGCGAACCAGGCCTGGGACGGTCCGGCCCCGAGGTTCGCGCCCTCGATCAGTGCGAACTCGCTCGCGAGGTCGAGCTGGATCGCGAGGTCGCCCGCAGGGACGGCGGCCACGATCGCCTCGATCTCGCGCAGCATCGCGGCCTCGTAGGCCGTGTGGACGGCCTCGCGCGCCTCCGGGACGACGAACGCCACGACGGGAGCGAGCGGCGTGGGCAGGCACACCTGGAAGCGGGTGCCCGCGGCGATCACGCCCTCGGCTCGCAACGCCACGAAGTCCGCGTACGACGCCGTCGCCGCGGCCGCGTAGCCCAGCTCGCCGAAGACCAGCTCGTCGGCCGGGACCGAGCCGTCGAGCACGTGCGGGCGCACGTCGAACCCGGCGACCACCACGGGTTCGATCGGCAGCCGCGCGAGCCCCGGTACGGCCTCGAAGCGCTCGCCCTGGAACAGGATCCAGTGGAAGCGCTCGCCCACCTCGCCGTCGGGGATGCGCTTGAGGTGGGCCCCCGCGTGAGCGGCGACCGTGCGGAACGTGTCCTCGGCCGTGGGGAGGTTCACGGAGCCGACCAGGTGCGCGCCGCGCACCTGGGCGGCGGCCTGCGTTCGGGTGTCGTGCGGGGAGGGCTGGGTCGTGGGGGTCGCCTGAGTCATGATCGCATCGTAGACGCGGGTACCACTTCGCTGGCCGGGCAGCCCACCCCTCGGCGGTCGGCCTGTGGCACCCTCTCGGGATGACGTTCCCGTCGCCCTTCACCGGGCTGCTCGCCTACCCGATCACGCCGATGGGCCCTGACGGGCTCCCCGACCTGAGCACGACGACGCGCCTCGTGCAGGCCGCGGTCCGCACCGGGGTCGACGGCGTCACGGTCCTCGCGTCGTCGGGTGCGGGCACGTCGTTCTCGCCCGAGGAGCGCGCCGCCGTGGTGGGCGCCGCGGTCCGTGCGGCGCACGACGCCGGTCCCGCCCCCTCGGGTCGGCAGGTCCCGGTGCACGTCGCGGTCGCGGCGCCCGCGACCGCCGAGGTGCTGCGCCTCGCGGCCGCCGCCCAGGCGGGCGGTGCGGACGGGCTGGTGCTCACGCCGTTCTCGTACGTCCCGCTCGTCGACGACGAGGTCGTGGCGCTGTTCGAGACCGTGGCCGCCGAGACCGACCTGCCCGTGTGCTTCTACAACCGGCCCGCCCAGAACGGTTACGACGTGACGCCCGAGGTCCTGGCCCACCTCGCCCGCTCCGCCCGGCTCCGGGGACTCAAGGACCCGGCGGGGCGGACGGACGTGGTCGCCCGCCTGGACGCCGTCCGTGCCGCGGTCGCGGGCGAAGCGTTCGCCGTGGGGCTGAGCGGCGACCTCGCGATGACCGAGGGGGCCTTCACGCCCCTGCCGCCGAGCGACGCCTGGCACACCGGGGTCGCAGCCCTCGTCCCCGACGAGTACGTCGTGATGCGCCGCGCGCACCTCGACCGCCGACCCCTCGACGCGGTCGTGGAGCGGTCCTGGCTCCTGGCCCTCGTCCGTGAGCTGGCCCTCCTCCGGCCCGTCGCCGGACTCCACGCGCTCGCCGGGCTCCTGGGAGTGCCGACCGGTCCACCGCGGGCACCGCTCCTGGCGACACCTCCCGAGCAGACCGAGGGGCTGCGGACCGTGCTGGCCCGCCGACCGGGGCCGGTGCCGGGGCCAGGGCCGGGGCCGGGGCCGGGACCGGGAGGTAGAGGGTTTGCGTCGAGGTAGAGGGCCACAGCCCTCTACCTCGACGGGAAACCTCTACCTCGACGGCGGGCGCCTCGGCGGGCCATCTCGGCGGGACATCGCGAGGCCCGCCGGGAACCGCGACGGCCCTCAGTCGGTCGTCGGTCCCTCGGAGGTCTCGGCGGCCTCCGGCTCCGTGTCCTCCACCTTCGTGTTCTCCGCCTTCGTGTCCTCCGGCTCCGTGTCCTCCGCCTTCGTGTCATCGGGCTCCGGCACGTCGCCGACCGCCGCCGGACCGCCCTCGAGGAGCGCCACGAACCCGGCCTCGTCGAGGATCCGCAGGCCCAGGTCCCGCGCCTTGGTCTCCTTCGAGCCCGCGTTCTCGCCCACGACCACGTAGTCGGTCTTCTTGGACACCGACCCCGAGGCCTTGCCGCCCGCCGTGAGGATCGCCTCCTTCGCGCCGTCCCGCGAGAACCCGTCGAGGCCACCGGTGACCACGACGGTCAGGCCCGCGAGGGGGCCGACCGGCTGCTGACGGGCGCCGGGGCCGGGGTGGCCGGGGGTCTCGAACCGGACCCCGTCCCGCTGCCACTGCTCGACGATCTCCCGGTGCCAGTCCACCTCGAACCAGGCCAGCACCTCGTCGGCGATCACCGGTCCGACGCCCTCGACCGCAGCGAGCTCGTCGCGGCTCGCCGCCCGGATCGCGTCGAGCGACCCGAACCACTCCGCGAGCGCCCGGGCTGCGACCGGTCCGACGTGCCGGATGTTGAGGCTCACGAGGATGCGCCACAGGTCCTTGGTCCGCGCGATCCGCAGCTCGTCCACGAGCGTCTGCGCGGTGGTCGACGGGCCGTACACCGGGAAGTCCTTGCGGACGCCCGCGGCCCGTCGCTCGGCGGGGGTCGCGTCCTCGAAGCCCGGCGGGTAGGTGCGGGCGGCGACCTTCTGGAAGGGCCGGACGACCTTGGCCAGCAGCACCGAGCCGTCGGACATCTCCACCTCGCCCGACTCCCCCACGCCTTCGAACGGCCGAGGTAGCCCCGTTTCCGGGTCGCGGACGACCACACGGATCGGGGCGAGCTGGTCGACCGTGAGGCCGAACAGGTTCTTCTCGGTGCGCAGCGGCGGCTCGGCGGGCTCGTAGGGCTGCGTGAGCGCGGCCGCGGTGACCTCGCCCAGCGCCTCGATGTCGAGGCCGCCGCGCGAGCCGATGTGCTCGACCCGACCGCGGACCTGCGCGGGGCAGCTCTCCGCGTTGGGGCAGCGCAGGTCGACGTCGCCCTCCTTCATGGGGCGCAGCGGTGTCCCGCACTCGGGGCACTCGGCCGGCATGACGAACTCCGTACGCTGCACGCCGTCCTCGCGCAGCGCGACGACCGGTCCGAGGATCTCCGGGATGACGTCCCCGGCCTTGCGCAGCACCACGACGTCCCCGATCAGCACGCCCTTGGCGCGCACGACGTCCTGGTTGTGCAGCGTCGCCTGGCGCACGGTGCTGCCCGCGACGAGCACGGGCGCCATGACGGCGTACGGGGTTGCCCGGCCGGTCCGGCCGACCCCGACCTGGATCGCGAGCAGGCGGGTGTTGACCTCCTCGGGCGGGTACTTGTAGGCGATGGCCCACCGGGGTGCGCGGCTCGTGGCCCCGAGCCGGCGCTGGAGCGCGAGCTCGTCGACCTTGACGACGATCCCGTCGAGCTCGTGCTCGATGTCGTGCCGGTGCTCGCCGAAGTACGTGATCATCTCCTGCACGCCCGCGACCCCGTCCACGACCCGGTTGTGGGGCGAGACGGGGATGCCCCACTGCTCGAACAGCGCGTAGGCGTCCGACTGGCGCGCGAGCTCGGCGTGCTCCCCCTCGTCCCACTGGAGCGCCCCGACGCCGTGCGCGTAGAGCCGGAGCGACTCCACCCGGGCGAGGCCCGCCTCGAGTTCGAGGCCGGACTTCTTGTCCAGCAGCTGTCGCAGCCCCCCTGCCGCGGCGTTGCGAGCGTTCGCGAAGGCGGGGAACCGTCGCAGCGCGGCGTCCTTCGCGCGCTCCTCGTCGAGCTCCGCTCTCCGGTCCGCCGCGCGCTGCCGGGACTCCTCGACCGCGCGGTCGCGCATCTCGACCTGCAGCGCGTTCAGGCGGTCGAACGCTGCCACGGGGATGAAGACCTCTCCTCGCACCTCGACGACGTCCGGGTGACCGTCACCGCGCAGACTCTGCGGGATCTCCGCGATCCGCAGCGCGTTCTGCGTGATGTCCTCCCCCTCGCGCCCGTCGCCGCGCGTCGCGGCCCGGACGAGACGCCCCTTCTCGTACAGCAGCGCGATCGCGAGACCGTCGATCTTCACCTCGGACAGGTACTCGACGGATTCGTCGGCCGCGACCCCCAGGTCACGGTGCACGCGCGCGTCCCACGCCCGCAGCTCGTCCGTGCTGAACACGTTGTCGAGCGAGAGCATGCGCTCGAGGTGCTCGACGGTCGCGAAGCCCGTCGCGGCCCGCCCGCCGACGCGCTGCGTGGGCGACTCGGGGGTCTGGAGCGCGGGGTGGGCGGCCTCGAGCGCCTCGAGCTCGCGCATGCGCGCGTCGTACTCGGCATCCGAGGACACGGGGGCGTCGGCCTCGTAGTAGGCGCGCTGGTCGGCCTCGACCTGGGCGACGAGCTCTGCCCAGCGGCGCTGCGCACCGGCCTCGTCCAGCGCCGGTGCGGCGTCAGGGACGACAGCGGTGTCGGAGGCGACGGCCTCGAGGTCCGGGCTCGTGCTGTCGGGGCGGGCTGCGGGGTGCGGCGGGGTGGCGTCGTTCACGTGCCCATCATCGCTCGCCCCACCCACAGCCGCCTGCCCCGGTGGCGGCGCGTCCCGCCCGACGGCGGCGCTCACCCCTGCCCACCGGCGCACCCGGGAGCCCGGGCCGGACGCACCAGGCGCACTCCGCCGTCGGACCGTCGCGTGCCCGGACGCAGAGCAGCGCCCCCGCGCTGGAGGACGCGGGGGCGCTGCGAGCGGGACCGAGGCCAAGGGGGATGCCTCGGGCCCGGGATGGGTGGCGCCACCCGGCAGGACGCGCCACCCGACCGTGACCCGTACCGCTCGGGTCGTCGTGCGGGCTACCGGCGTCCGGGCTGCTCCCCGGACGCCGGTGCCCAGCTCACTTCGAGGGCTCGTCCGCGGCGGGGGCCGCGGCCTTCTTCTCGGCAGTCTCGCGGGTTGCCTCCTCGGTGGCCCTGCGCTCGGCACGGACCTCCTCGCGGCTCGTGCCGTAGTACGCCGCGACCATGATGTCCTTCATGTCGTCGAGCATCGGCAGACGGGGGTTCGCGGGGGCGCACTGGTCCTCGTAGGCCCGCATCGACAGGGCGTCGAGGCCGCCGATGAACTCGCGCTCCGAGACACCCTGCTCCTTGAACGAGCGCTCGATCCCGACCTTGGCGCGCAGCTCCTCGACCGCCCGGGCGTAGGACTCGACGGCCTGCTCGGGCGTCGAGGCCGGCAGGCCCAGGTGCTTGGCGATCTGCTGGTAGCGCTCGTGCGCGATGTACTTCTCCGCCTTGGGCCAGCCCGTGACCTTGGTCGGGATCTGCCCGTTGTAGCGGATCGCGTGCGGCAGGAAGATCGCGTTCGTGCGTCCGTGGACCAGACCGAACGTCGAGCCGACCGTGTGGGCCATCGCGTGGACGATCCCGAGGAACGCGCTGCCGAACGCCATGCCGGCGATCGTGGCCGCGTTGTGCATCTTCTCGCGGGCCTCGGGGGCGGCCGCCCCCTGCGTGACGGACGCCTCGATGTGCTCGAAGACCAGCTTGATCGCGTGCAGCGCCAGGCCGTCGGTGAAGTCGTTCGCGTAGACCGACACGTAGGCCTCGGTCGCGTGCGTCAGGGCGTCGAAGCCCGAGTCCGCGGCGAGCTTCGCGGGCATCGTCGCGGTCAGGACCGGGTCGATGATCGCGACCGACGGGGTCAGCGCGTAGTCGGCGAGGGGGTACTTGTACCCGGTCGCGTGGTCCGTGATGACCGCGAACGGCGTGACCTCCGAGCCCGTGCCCGACGACGTCGGGATGCAGACCAGCTTGGCCAGGTCACCCAGGGTGGGGAACTTGAACGCGCGCTTGCGGACGTCGAAGAACTTCTCGCGCAGGTCCGAGAACGCCATCTCCGGGTGCTCGTACTTGAGCCACATGACCTTCGCGGCGTCCATGGGCGACCCGCCGCCGATCGCGACGATCGTGTCGGGCTTGAAGTCGCGCATCATCTCCGCGCCCTTCTCGACCGTCTCGACGCTGGGCTCGGGCTCGACCTGGTCCATGATCTGGATCGAGACCTTGTTGGGCCTGCGGTTCAGGACGTCGAGGACCTTGTCGACGATCCCGATCTGGCTCATGACCTTGTCCGTGACGATGGTGACGCGCTCGACGTCGGGCATCTGGGTCAGGTACTGGATCGAGTTCGGCTCGAAGTACGTCTTCGGCGGGATCTTGAACCACTGCATGTTGTTGTTCCGACGTCCGATCCGCTTGACGTTGATGAGGTTGACGGCCGACACGTTGTTCGACACCGAGTTGTGCCCGTACGAGCCGCACCCGAGGGTCAGCGAGGGGATCAGCGCGTTGTAGATGTCACCGATGCCGCCGAGCGCCGAGGGCTGGTTCCACAGGATGCGGACGGCCTTGACGCGCCGGCCGAACTCCTCCGCGACGTCCTTGTCCTCGGTGTGGATCGCACCCGAGTGGCCCAGGCCGTCGAACTCGACCATCTGCTCGGCGAGCGAGATGCCGTGGTCGGTCGACTCGGCGCGCAGCACCGCGAGGACGGGGCTGAGCTTCTCGCGCGTCAGGGGCTCGGCGGGGCCGACCTGGCTGCACTCCGCGAGGATGATCGAGGTCCCGTCGGGGACCGAGAAGCCTGCCTGCTCGGCGATCCACTGGGGGCTCTTGCCGACGATCGACGCGTTGAGCTTGGCACCGGCGCAGTTCGCCCCGCCGGCCTCGACGCCGAAGATGAAGCGCTCGAGCATCGCCTTCTCCTCGGGGTTCGCGAGGTAGGCGTGCATGTGGGCGAACTCGGCGAGAGCCGCGTCGTAGATCTCGGCGTCGAGGATGACGGCCTGCTCCGAGGCGCACACCATGCCGTTGTCGAAGCCCTTGGACAGGACCACGTCGTTGACCGCGCGGCCGAGCTTGGCGGTCTTCTCGATGTAGGCGGGGACGTTGCCCGCACCGACGCCGAGGGCCGGCTTGCCCGCCGAGTAGGCGGCGCGGACCATGGCGTTGCCGCCCGTGGCGAGGATCAGCGAGACGCCGTCGTTGTTCATGAGTGCCGACGTGGCCTCGAGCGAGGGCTGCTCGACCCACTGGATGCAGTCCTCGGGCGCCCCTTCGGCGACGGCGGCGTCCCGCACGATGCGGGCTGCGGCGACCGAGCACTTCTGGGCGCTGGGGTGGAACGCGAAGATGATGGGGTTGCGCGTCTTGAGCGCGATGAGCGACTTGAAGATCGCGGTCGAGGTCGGGTTCGTGACCGGGGTGATGCCCGCGACCACGCCGACCGGCTCCGCGATCTCGACGATGCCCGTGAGCTCGTCGCGCCCGATGACGCCGACCGTCTTGAGGTTGGCCATCGAGTTCGGCACGTGCTCGCACGCGAAGATGTTCTTGGTGGCCTTGTCCTCGAAGACGCCGCGACCGGTCTCGGAGACCGCGAGCTGCGCGAGGCGGCCGTGCTCGTGGAGCGCCGCGACGGACGCCTTCTTCACGATGCGGTCGATGTCCTCCTGGGTGAAGGCGTCGTACTGCTTGAGCGCCTTGAGGCCACGGTCGACGAGGGCGTCGATCTCGGTGACTCCGGCGGGGGCCTTGGCGGGGGCCTTGCTCGTGCTGCTCACGTTGCTCCTCCAGTGACCCGAGCGGCCGGGTCTGCGTGGTGTCTTTCCCTTGCTTGTGAATACTTTCACAAGGTACGGATAGATGCAAGTGATTCCCGGAGATGTCCTGGAACGCAGCCCGTGCGAGCCGGTCGCCCCCACGATCTCTGCATGCCCGGTCCCGCGGATCGGTCGCCTAGTGTGTTCGCATGAGTGCTGAGAACGCCGTGACCGAGACGCCCACCGGACAGCCGACCACGCCGCACGACCCGTACCTGTGGCTCGAGGAGGTCGAGGGCCGCGAGGCGCTCACCTGGGTCCAGGGCCGCAACGCCGAGACCGCCGCGACGATCGAGGCCACGAGCGAGTTCACCGCTACCGAGCAGGCGATCCGCGAGGTCCTCGACTCCGACGACAAGATCCCCGACGTCTCGAAGATCGGCGAGCACTACTACAACTTCTGGCGCGACGCGCAGCACGAGCGCGGCGTCTGGCGCCGCACGACGCTCGACTCGTACCGCACCGACCACCCCGAGTGGGAGCTCGTGCTCGACCTCGACGCGCTGGGCGAGACCGAGGGGCAGAGCTGGGTCTGGCACGGCGCGAGCGTCCTGCGCCCCGCCCCCGGCGGCGAGTGGCGCCACGCCCTGGTCGACCTGTCCCCGGGCGGCTCCGACGCCGACGTGACCCGCGAGTTCGACCTCGTCACCAAGCAGTTCGTCGCCCCCGAGCACGGCGGGTTCTACCGCGAGGAGTCCAAGGGCGGGCTCGGGTGGATCGACACCGACACGGTGTACGTCTTCACGGACTTCGGACCGGGCTCGATGACCCCCTCGGGGTACCCCCGGATCGTCAAGCGCTGGCGCCGCGGCACCCCGGTCACCGAGGCCACGGTCGTGTACGAGGGCGAGCCCGAGGACATGTACATCTTCGGCTGGCGCACCCACTCCCCCGGCTTCGAGCGCGACTTCGTGGGCCGTTCGATCGCGTTCTACGACAGCGAGACCTACCTCGTCCAGGACGCGGGCACGCCCGACGAGCACCTCGTCAAGATCGACGTCCCGCGCTCGGCCGAGGTCGGCGTCAAGCGCGAGTGGATGCTCGTCGAGCTGCGCGACGACTGGACCGTCGGCGGCTCGACCTACCTCGCGGGGTCGTTGCTCGCGGCCCGCTTCGAGGACTTCCTCGCCGGGGCGCGCGGCTTCACCGTCCTGTTCGAGCCCACGCCCACGACGTCGCTCGCCGGGGCCACCTGGACCGCGCACCACCTCGTGGTCAACGTCCTGGAGGACGTCAAGAACCGCCTGCACGTGCTGACGCCGCCTCCGCGCGCCGAGGACCTGTCCGTACCGTGGACCCGCAGCGAGCTGCCCGGTCTGCCGACCATCGGCACGGTCGTCGTGGGTGCGGTCGACTCCGAGGAGAGCGACGACGTCTGGCTCGTGACGACCGACTACCTCACGCCCTCGACGCTCTCGCTCCTGACGGTGGGCGCGGGCACCGAGCCCGAGGTGCTCAAGTCGAGCCCCACCTTCTTCGACGCCGCGGGCCTGGTCATCGACCAGCACTTCGCGGTGTCCGACGACGGCACGCGCGTCCCGTACTTCGTCGTCGGGCGGGAGGAGCTCGTCCGCCCGGAGGCCGCCGGCGCCGCCGCCGGGACGGACGACGCCCCCGTGGGCGCCGCACCCACGCTGCTCTACGGCTACGGCGGCTTCGAGGTCTCGCTCACCCCTGGCTACTCGGGCGGGCTCGGACGGGCCTGGCTCGCCGACGGCGGCGTGTACGTCGTCGCGAACATCCGCGGCGGCGGCGAGTACGGCCCGGCCTGGCACCAGGCAGCCCTCAAGGCCAAGCGCCACAAGGCGTACGAGGACTTCGCGGCCGTCGCGCGCGACCTCGTCGCCCGCGGCATCACGACCCCCGAGCACCTCGGCATGGAGGGCCGCTCCAACGGCGGCCTCCTCGCGGGGAACATGCTCACGCAGTACCCCGAGCTCTTCGGCGCCGTGATCGTCGGTGTCCCGCTGCTCGACATGCTGCGCTACACGCACCTGCTCGCCGGGGCGTCGTGGGCCGCCGAGTACGGCGACCCGGACGACCCCGAGCAGTGGGAGTTCATCAAGACGTTCTCGCCCTACCACCTGTTCGACGCCGACCGCGAGTACCCGCCCGTGCTCTTCACGACGTCGACCAAGGACGACCGGGTCCACCCCGGTCACGCCCGCAAGCTCGCCGCCAAGATGCTCGCGGCCGGCAAGGACGTGACCTACTACGAGAACATCGAGGGCGGCCACGGCGGCGCCGCGAACAACGCCCAGGCCGCCCACATGGCCGCGATCCACTACCGGTTCCTGCGGGAGCAGCTCGGCTGACCCTGCGGGCTCTGCGGGCTCTGCGGCTGTGCGGGCCGTACGACGTCCGGTACGCGATCGCACCGAGGGGGCGGGTCCCCGTGGGACCCGCCCCCTCGCCAGCGCACGGCGCCCTTCCCCCGGCCCCGGTTCGCCGAGCACCAGGCGCCGGCAGGAACACCAGCCGCAGACCTACGAGTGCGGCACCGTGGCCGTGATGAGCGTCCCGTCCTCACGACGGTTCCCGGTCAGGTCCCGCAGGCTTGGCGTTCCTTCGAGCACCGGGCCCTGACCGTCGAGCGGCACGATCACGGGCTCGCCCGCGGCGACCCGCACGTCCTTGCCCCGCACGACCACCTCGGCGCTCTCGCCCGTCTCGCACACGAACGTGATCGCGTCGGCCGTGACCGTGACCTTGAGCCGTGCCGAGCGCAGCGTGACGCGGAACGTCAGGGACTCCCACGACTGCGGCAGGCGCGGGTCGAAGCTGATGCGACCGCAGTCGTCACGCATGCCGCCGAACCCGAACGCCAGCGCCGACCAGGTCCCGCCGGCCGAGGCGACGTGCACGCCGTCGGACGCGTTGGCGTGACGGTTCTCCAGGTCGACCAGCAGCGAGGACGTGAAGTACTCGAGCGCGAGCTGGTGGTAGCCGACCTCGGCCGCGATGATCGACTGGACCACGCCCGAGAGCGTCGAGTCCCCCGTGGTCAACGGGTCGTAGTACTCGAAGTCGGCGAGCTTCTCCTCGGGCGTGAACTCGGCCCCCTGCAGGAACAGCGCGAGGACGACGTCCGCCTGCTTGAGCACCTGGTAGCGGTAGATGACGAGCGGGTGGTAGTGCAGCAGCAGGGGCCGCTTGTCCGCGGGGGTCGCCGCGAGGTTCCAGATCTCGCGCTCGAGGAAGTGCGAGTCCTGCGGGTGGATGCCCAGGTGCTCGGCGTACGGGATCGACATGCGCTCGGCCGCGTGCTCCCACTCCGCGGTCTCCTCCTGCGAGACCCCGAGCCGGATCGCGAGCCGCTCGTACTCGTGCGGCGCGTCACGTCGCATGGTCTCGAGCGTCTCGGCCGCGACGCGCAGGTTGAAGCGCGCCATGACGTTGGTGAAGAGGTTGTCGTTGACGACCGTCGTGTACTCGTCGGGCCCCGTGACGCCGTGGATGTGGAAGTGGTCGTCCCCGTTGGCCCGCCAGAAGCCGAGGTCGGCCCACATGCGCGCGGTCTCCACGAGGATGTCGACGCCCTCGCGCTCGAGGAAGTCGAGGTCCCCCGTCGCCCGCACGTACTGCATGAGGGCATAGGTCACGTCGGCGTCGATGTGGTACTGCGCGGTGCCCGCGGCGTAGTAGGCCGAGGCCTCCTCGCCGTTGATCGTGCGCCACGGGAACAGCGCACCCTCCTGCGAGAGCTGGCCGGCGCGGCGGCGGGCGGCGTCGAGCATCTGGTAGCGGAAGCGCAGCGCGTTGCGCGCGTACCGCGGGCTCGTGTACGTCAGGAACGGGAGCACGTAGATCTCGGTGTCCCAGAAGTAGTGGCCGCCGTACCCGGTGCCCGTGAGCCCCTTCGCGGGGACACCGTTGCCCTCGGCGCGGGCCGTGGCCTGCGCGAGCTGGTAGATGTTCCACCGCACGGCCTGCTGGATCTCGGGCTGACCCGGGATCTCGACGTCGGAGCGTGCCCAGAACTCGTCGAGGAACTCGCGCTGCTCGGCGTGCTGGAACGCGATGCCCTCGTCGCGCACGCGGTCGAGCGTGCGACGGCACCGGTCGATGAGCTCGCGCGCGGGCACCCCGCGCGACGTGTGGTACGCCACGGTCTTGGTGAGCCGGACCGGCTTCCCCGGCTCTGCCTGGACCCGGTAGACGTGCTTGGCCAGGTCCTCGTCCACCTGGGTGCGCACGTCGTATGTGTTCTCCGTGACCAGGTCGTCGTCCGCGGCGACCGCGATCGTCATGCCCGAGTTGGTGCAGCGGTAGGACAGCACGAGGCGCTCGTCGTCCCCCCACTGGGCCTGCGGCTGCAGGACACGCTCGGTGAACTGGTTGGCCTTGCGGGGGTCGAAGCCCTGCCCCATGGCGGCCGACGGGACGTGGTACTCGTCCTGCCCGTCCTGCCGGTTGAGGATCTGGGACGAGATCGCGATGGGCGCCGGGTCGTCGAGCATCGTGACCTCGAACGTGATGACGGCCAGGTGGCGCTCGACGAACGAGACCATGCGCTCGGACTTCACCAGGACGCGCTTGCCCGACGGCGTGCGCCACAACAGCTCGCGCCGCAGCACTCCGTCGGCCATGTCGAGCGACCGCTCGTAGGAGACGAGGTCAGCGACGGGCAGCAGGAGCGGCTCGTCGTCGACGTAGAGCCGGATGATCTTGACGTCCGGGACGTTGACGATGGTCTGCCCGACCTCGGCGAACCCGTACGCCTCCTCCGCGTGGTGGATGCGCCACGTCTCGTGGAAGCCGTTGATGAACGTGCCCTGCGTGTGGGACTCGCGCCCCTCCTCGACGTTCCCCCGCATGCCGAGGTACCCGTTGCCGACCGAGAAGAGGGTCTCGGTGACCCCGAGGTCGTGCGCGGAGTAACGGTTCTCGGTGAGCCGCCACGGGTCCGCGGGGAAGCGGCTGCGGTCGACCGTGCCGTCGAAGCCGTGCTCGAACCCGGCCATCAGCGGGCCTCCTCGTGCGCCGGGCGGTCCAGCACCGTCGCGTCGAGCTCGCCCAGGTCGGCCACGACCACGTCGGCACCGTGCTCGGTCAGGACGTCGGCCCCGACCCCACGGTCCACCCCGACGACGAGCCCGAAGTCCCCGGCGGCTCCCGCCTGGACCCCCGAGATCGCGTCCTCGATCACGATCGCGGCCGTCGTCGGGACGCCCAGGAGCTGGGCCGCGTACTCGTAGGTCGCGGGCGAGGGCTTGCCGTCGAGTCCCTCCGCGGCCGCGACGGCGCCGTCCACGACGACCTCGAACCGGTCCGCGATCCCCGCGGCCGCGAGGACCGACGGGGCGTTGCGCGACGACGAGACGACCGCGACGAGCGCCCCGGCCGCGGTCACGGCGTCGAGGAACGCGATCGACCCCGGGTACGGGTCGATGCCCTCCTGGACGAACATCGCGTTGACGATCTCGTTCTTCTTGTTGCCCAGCGCGCAGACCGTGCCCTCACCGGGGGCGTCGTCGATCGTGCCCCACGGGAGCTCGATCCCGCGCGAGGCGAGCATCGTGGCGACCCCGTCGAAGCGGGGCTTGCCGTCGATGTGCGCGAAGTAGTCCGCCGAGGTGTACGGCGCGACTCCCCGCTCGGCGCACAGCGGCGCGAACAGGCGCTCCCAGGCGCGCATGTGGACCTCGGCGGTCGGTGTGAGGACCCCGTCGAGGTCGAAGAGGACGGCGTGCAGAGCGGGCATCGCGCTCCTTCGGGAGAGTAGGTGGAGGGAGCGCCGCGAGACATCGGCACCTCTCTCCGAGCCTACGCACCAGAGAGCGTCACAGCGAAAACGGGGGTGAGGGGCGGGTGCCCCGGTCCCCGTCCTGCGGGAGGACCCGGTCGAGCCCCCTCGCGCGCCGTGGGCTGCGCGCGAGGGGGGCTCGTCCGCGACCGTCAGCTGCTCAGCGCCGCGGTCGGCGAGGTGCGGGACGCACGCACGGCGGGCAGGACGCCCGCAACCGCCCCCACGAGGATCGTGACGACGACCCCCAGCACAGGGACCTCGGGGGGGATCGCGAGGCTCCACCCGTTCGTCCTGGCGACGACGGCCGTGATGACCCACCCGAGGGCGGCGCCGGCGACCCCGCCGAGGGCCGAGAGCAGCATCGCCTCGAAGAGGAACTGCACCCGGATGTGCTTGCGCGTGGCACCCAGGGAGCGCCGCAGACCGATCTCCTGGCGACGTTCCAGGACCGAGATGACCATGGTGTTGGCCACCCCGATCCCGCCGACGAGCAGGGCGATCGAGCCCACCCCGACCAGGAGCCCGGTGAAGGCCTGGTCGACCGTGTTCTTCGCGGCGAGGGCGTCCGAGGGGCGGCTGACCTGCACCTGGCTCGGCGAGTCGGGGTGGATCGTCGGCGGCAGAAGCTTGCGCACCTGGGCGACGCTCTCCTCCGTGGACCGCTCGTAGATCGTCGTCGGCGCACCGTCGTGGTCGAAGAGGTCGGAGGCGATCGGTTCGCCGACGAGTGCCGTCGAGTCGAGCTCCGGGGCGAGGGGCGACGACTCGAGGATGCCCACGACGGTGAACGGGTGACCGCCCACCCACACGAGGCTGCCCACCGTGCCGATCCCCAGGCGTTCGGCCGTCCCGCGGCCCAGGACGACGGCCGGGTACTGCGCGGTCGACTCGTTGAGCCACGACCCGTGCATGAGCCGGGCACCGGTCGCCTCGAGCAGGTCGAGGTCGGCGGCCGCCACGGTCAACCCTCCGGTGCGGCCGGGATCGACCTCGGAGCTGCGGAAGATCGTGATCGTGTCGAGCGTGCCGATCGAGCTCACGTGCAGGACGTCCGGGATGCGCCGCACGAGCGCGACCGCGTCCGGTGGGAGGGGCGCGTCCTGGCCGAGGACGTCCGTGCCGGCCGTGACCGTGAGCAGGTTGGTACCCAGCGCGGACAGCTTGTCCTTGATGAGCGCCTGGCTCGAGGTCGAGATGCCGATCACGGAGATCATGGCGGCGATACCGATCGCGATGCCCAAGGACGAGAGGATCGCGCGCATGGGGCGGGCGCGCAGTCCGTGCAGGCCGAGGCTGAAGAGGTCGCCGGGCCGGAGCCTGGAACGGCGGTCGAGGCTCATCGGCTGTCCTCCCGGTCGTCGGAGAGGATCTTGCCGTCGCGGATGCGGACCTGCCGGGGCAGGCGGTCGGCGAGCTCCTGGTCGTGGGTGATGACCACGACCGTGGTCCCGGACCTGTTCAGGTCGTGGAGGATCTCGACGACGCCCTCGCCGGAGGCGGTGTCGAGGCTGCCGGTCGGCTCGTCCGCCAGGAGCAGGCGAGGTTCGCCGACGACGGCGCGCGCGATCGCGACGCGCTGGCGCTCTCCGCCCGACATCTGCCGCGGGTGGTGGTGCAACCGTGCGCCGAGGCCCACGCGTTCGAGAGCAGTGCGCGCCCGGCGACGGCGCTCGCGGGGCGCCAGGCCGGTGTACAGCAGACCGGTCGCGACGTTGTCGAGGGCCGTGACGCCGTCGGACAGGTGGAACTGCTGGAAGATGAACCCGATCGTGTAGGCCCGCAGGGCCGAGAGGCTCGCGTCGCTCATGGCGGTCACGTCGTTCCCGGCGATCCTGGTCGCGCCCGAGGACGCGCGGTCCAGGGACCCGATGATGTTGAGCATGGTCGACTTGCCGGACCCGCTCGGGCCGACGATCGCGACCATCTCACCCTCGTCGATCTTCAGGGTGACTCCACCGAGCGCGACTGTCGGTGGTGACCCGTAGGTGCGGGTCACGTCCTCCAGGTCGATGATCGCGGTGCTCACTTGGCCACCACGATCGTGTCGCCCACCTCGAGGTCGCCCCCGGTCACCTCGACCAGGCCGTTGGCGAACGTGCCGAGCTCGACGGGCACCAGGTGAGTGCTGTCGCCGTCCGAGGTCTCGACGGCGAAGCCGCCCCCCGGCTGCGCGAGCAGGGCCAGGACGGGCACGGTCAGGACGTCGGTCGCGCGGGTCTGGGTGAGCAGGAGCGTGACCGCGACGTTGTCGAGGGACTCGGCCGCAGCCGGGTCGTCGAGCGTGAGGGTCACGGGCACCTTGAGCGTCTTGCCGTCGCCGCCCTCCTGCTCGACGGGTGCCCCCACCTCGGCGACCGTCCCTGTCGTGGAGACGCCTCCCGGGAGGGTGATCGCCACGTTGGTGCCGACGGGGGCGATGGGTGCCTGTGCCTGGTCGAGAAAGGCCTGGACCTGCTTGTCCGGTCCCGTGACGGAGAGGATCTCGGGACCGGCGGTGTCGCCGACCTGCGCCTTGTGCGACTGGACACGGACGTCGACGAGCGAGAAGACGACCCGGCCCAGGTCGATCGTGCCGGTCTGCTCGACCTTCAGCGACTTCTGCCACTTCTTGATCGCGGCCGTCGTGCTCTCGCTGAACGTGGAGTCGGGCTTCGCGACGAAGAAGCCCAGCTGGGCGAGGTTCTGCTCGAGCTGGAGGACGTCGTTCCCCGGGGACATCCCGGCGGTGAACGTGCGCCAGGCGGGCAGGGTCCCTCGCAGCAGGGTCACGGGGAGGTCGTCGATCCGGAACAGCTCCTGACCCACGGTGACCACGGTGCCCGGCGCGGGGAGCCCGGTGATCACCCCGGTGAGCTCCGTCCCCAGGTCGCGTTGCGCGTTGTGGGCCAAGGTGCCCTGGCTCCGGACCTGCTCCGTGAGGTCACCCCGGGTCACGGTGACGGTCTCGAGCTCGAGCCGGGTGCTCGTGGGGTCGGCGGCCGCGGGCGGACGCGTGAGAGCGACCACGCCGACGACGGCCGCGACGGCCGCGAGGGCGCCGAGGGTCGTCAGGATCCAGCGTCGTGCTCGACGAGGGCGGGCGGTGGTGGTCGCCGAGGACTGGTCAGTGGTGGTGGGAGCGCTCACTGGACGGCTTCCTGGCTCTTGGCGTAGCAGGTGTCGACGACGTCGGGGTCGATCTCAGGACCGAGCGCCTCGCTCATGCCCGATCCCTTGACGGGGTCGGGGTAGTCGTAGCCGGCGTCGCGCATGCACGCGGCGAAGGCCAGCTGGGCCTCGAACATCTCGTCCTCGGAGGGCATGTTCTCGTCGACGGGCACCTCGCCGATCTCGTCGATGCAGGCCGTGTACGCGGTGTCGAACGCCGCCGACTCCTCGCTCGTCATCGACGGCGTGGTGCCACCCCCCTCGCTCATGGCGACGAGGTCGTAGCCGGCGTCGAGCATGCAGTCGTCGACGTCCTGCCGCCACTCCTCGATGGTCATCTTGGCGGCTCCCGTGTCGAGCTCGGGGTCGGAGTCCGCAGCAGGGGAGCAGGCCGAGACCGCAAGGAGCAGGCCCGTCCCGAGGACCGCGGTGAGGGAACGGATGGTTGTCGAGCGCACAGTGGTGTCCTTTCGTCGCGTCGAGGTCGGGCGACCTGACGTGCTGCGCCGATCTCATCAAGCCCCTGGTTGCGGAAACGTAAGGTCCGCGCCTTACCTCGACGCAACCTTCTCCGTGGTCTCCTGAGGGTGGGAAGGTCGACGACCGACGAGCACGGTCGCCCGACGCCATGACGGGACGAAGGGTGGACGCAGGTGAGAGTGCTGATCGTGGAGGACGAGGAATACCTGGCCGACGCCGTCAGGACGCGCCTGGCCATGGAGGCGATCGCCGCCGACGTGGCCCCGGACGGGAACGCGGCGCTCCTCGCCGTCGAGCTGTACGACTACGACGTGGTGCTGCTCGACCGGGACATCCCCGGCGTGCACGGGGACGAGGTCTGCCGTCGACTGGCCGCAGACCCGGTCGCGCCCGCGGTCCTGATGCTCACGGCCGCAGGCACGCTCGACGACCGCGTGGACGGTCTCGGTCTCGGCGCCGACGACTACCTGGCCAAGCCGTTCGAGTTCCCCGAGCTCATCGCCCGGCTCCGCGCCCTGAACCGACGCAGCTTCACGTCCCGACCGCCGGTGCTCGAACGACGCGGTGTCCGTCTGGACCCGTTCCGCCGCGAGGTGACGGTCGCGGGCAGACCCGTCACGCTGACCCGGAAGGAGTTCGCGGTGCTGGAGGTGCTCCTGCAGGCGGACGGCGCCGTGGTCAGTGCGGAGACGCTCCTCGAGAAGGCCTGGGACGAGAACGCCAACCCGTTCACGCACGCCGTCAAGGTGACCGTCAGCACGCTGCGGCGCAAGCTCGGCGATCCTGCCGTGATCAGGACGGTGCCGGGTGCGGGGTACGTGATCAGCGATGGCGACTAGTCACGAGCCGACCCCGCGGCCGTCGGACGTCGACGGCGCCGACCCGGAGATCAGGCGCTATCGCCTGACGGTCCGGGCGCGGCTCGCGCTGACCTACTCGATCCTCCTGACCGGCGCCGGCATCGTCCTGCTCGGGATCGTCTACGTCTTCATGCGCTACGTCCCCACCTACGACTTCGCCACGGCCACGACCCCGTCGACCGATGCGACCTCCGCGGTCTCCGGAGCCTCGCCGTTCCCGACCGGTGGCCCGACGGCGCCGGCGGCCGTGGTCGCCCCCGCGTCCGAGCTCGTGGTGACGTCGAGCGACCAGCTCCTCGATCTCCTGCTCGTCATCTCGATCGTCGTCCTCGTCCTCCTGGCGGTGGCGGGCACCGTGGTCGGCTGGGCAGTCGCCGGGCGGATGCTCCGGCCGTTGCGGCACATCAACGCGGCCGTGCATCGTGCCAGCGAGGGCGACCTGGAGCAACGGATCAGGCTCGCCGGTCCGCGGGACGAGATCTCGGAGCTCGCGGAGAGCTTCGACGAGATGCTCGTCCGCCTCGAGCGGTCGTTCACGGCGACGCGACGTTTCGCGGCCAACGCGTCGCACGAGCTGCGGACTCCGCTCGCGACGACCCGAGCCATGCTCGACGTCGCCCTGGCCCAGCGCGACGACCCGCAGGAGCGGGTCGTGTTCGAGCGTCTGCGGTCCATGAACGAACGGAACATCGAGACCGTGACGGCGTTGCTGGACCTCGCCAGGATCGACTCCTCACCTCCCGAGCTCGAGCGGTTCGACCCGACCCAGGTCGTCGCCCAGGTGATCGAGTCGTGCGCCGAGGAGGCAGCGACCCGCGGTGTGCGGATCGAGAACCGTCTGACCGGGACGTCGATCGACGGCGAACCCGTCCTGCTCCGCCAGCTCGTCACCAACCTGGTGCAGAACGGGATCCGGCACAACGTGCCAGGTGGGGTGCTCACGGTCGTCGCCTCGCCCTCCGAGCTTCCCGGAGGAGTGGTGATCGAGGTGGTCAACTCGGGTCCGGTCCTCGATCCCGAGGCCGTCGAGCGACTCACCGATCCCTTCACCCGTGGAGCCGGGCGCACGAGGAGCACGACATCGGACGGACAGGGGCTGGGGTTGTCCATCGTCGTGGCGATCGTCGAGCGATTCCGCGGCGAGCTCCGTCTCACCCCGCGCCCGGAAGGTGGGCTGAGGGCAGTCGTCCTCCTCCCACCCACCTTCCCGACGAGACATCACGACGCTCAGCAGACCTGACTCGCCCACGTCGCCTGTCGGCCTCGACCTGGCGCCCGGTGGAGCCCTCGGGCAGAGAGTCCGCCCGTCCCCGGGCTGCCGCTCAGTCCTGCGCCCGCTCCGCGAGCATCTCCGCGACCCGGCCGAGGTTGCCGAGCATCGCGCGGTTCTCGTCGATGCTCCCGAGCCGTTGCCCCGACCCGAGCCCCACGCCTCCCGGACGCGGCGCGGCGAGGAGCGTGACGTCGTCGAGCCCCGCGGCGGGCAGCCCGATCCGGCGCCACGGCACGGTCACGAGCGACGCGAGCTCGCCGAGGTTCGGCCCCGAGCACTGCGAGACCTTCGCGGGTGGCAGTCCGGCCCAGACCCCGACACCGCGCTCGACCGCGCGCGCGGCCAGCTCCCAGCCCTTCTCGTCCCAGCCGTCGGCCCGGGCCGCGAGGTCCAGTCCCACGGCGTCGGCCCCGGCCAGGACGACGGGAGCGATCCCGACCCACGCGGGCCCCACGTGCACGACGCTGCGCGCGCCGCCGTCGCGCACCGCGGCCAGGACCGCCTCGAGGCCCTCCACGATCGCGGGCCCCTCGACAGGCCGCAAGCGCGAGAACCCGGAGAACGTGGGCAGGACGCCCGCGTTGATCTGACCCAGCAGCGGCTCGGAGACCTGCACCACGAGCTCGGCCCCCGGGACCTGTCGACGCACCTCGTCGAGGTGCGCCCGCACCCCGACGGCGAGCGAGACCGCCAGGTCGGCCCGCGCGCCGCGGTCGGCGAGGACCCGGTCGCCGCGCGTGAGGTACAGCTCCGCGGCGAGCGTCCAGGGCCCCACGACCGACACCGCGAGCGGCCCGACGTAGCCGTGACCGGCGATCGCGAGCGCCCCGAGGTCGTCCCGGAGGAAGGCGCGCGCCCTCCGTTCGTCCATGCCGGGCCGGTCGGCGAGCTTCCAGCCGTGCGGTCCGATCTCGACGGGCAGGTCGGCGAGCAGGGTCGCGGTGCGGCCCACGCCGTCGGCTCCCGGACCCCGCTGGGGCAGGCGTGCCAGGAACGGGACGGGGGTCACGCCCGTGGGGACCTCGGCGAGGTCCCCGAAGATCATCTGCTGCGCCTCGAGGACGTCGGTGCCCTCGCCACCGGGCCACGGCCCGTGGCCGCTGACTGACGTCATGTCCAGGTCTCCTTGCTGTTCGACGTGCTCCCTGACCGGTCCGATGGTCGGACCCGTCCACTGACTTCCCTGACGCTCCCCGCAGAACTCACCCGTGCATCACCCGCACGAACTCTTGCGGTGTCCCTCTCTCCGAGTGAAGGCTGATGAGTATGCACCACAGACCGTGACGACGCGGTGGCCGCTGGACCGACCCCGCCGGACGAGCGAGGCGGACATGAGCAGCAGCAAGCACGAGGCGACCGGGACCACCCTTCCCGGCGACCAGCACCACGAGGCGGCCACGACCGCCGCCACGGCGACCAACAAGGCCACCGCGATCGCGGTCCACACCCAGGCCATCCCCGGGAACCACGCCCAGGCGCTCGCGGCGCTCGTCGCCGCCGACTTCCACAACCACGACCCGGCCCCCGGGTCCTCGGGGGGGCTCGAGGGCCTCGTCGCGACCATGCACTGGTTCTCGGACGCCTTCTCCGACCAGCACGTCGAAGTGTTGCACGCGGTGGCCGAGGGGGACCTGGTCGCGCTGCACGTCGCGTTCAGCGCCCGGCACACGGGGTACTTCCGTGGCCTGGCCCCGACCGGGCGCCACTTCACGGTCCGCGAGATGCACATGCTGCGCTTCACGGACGGGCGCGAGGCCGAGCACTGGGCCGTGCGCGACGACGCCTGGCTCGTGCGCGAGCTCAGCGAGCACGCCGTGGTCCCGACGAGCGCGGTCCTCGCGGCGACGGTCCCCGGTGCCGCGGTGGGGAGCAACGTCCCGGTCGTGGTGTGACGAGAGCACTCGTCCCGGGGGTTCAGCGGACGGTCTGCGCCACGCGCTGCGCCCGGTAGGCCCGCTGGACGGTCGACTGCCCGATCACGCGTGTGCCCTGGTACACGACGAGCGACTGTCCTGCGGCCACGCCGCGCAGTGTCTCGCCCGTGAGCTCGACCTCCATGCGGGCCCCGTCGGCCTGCGCGGCACCGTGCTGGGCGTCGGCCGCGTCGTCGGCCACGTCGTCGGACCTGTCGGCCACGGGCCCGACGACGGCGCGCACCCGCGCGGGCACCGGCACCCCGTGGGCGCGCACCTGGACGGACGCGTCGAACCAGCCGGAGGTACGGACGCGGTCGCCGTCCGGCTCCGACCCCCCGAGCGCGGGCTCCCACCCGGCGGCCGCGAGGACGTCGTCCGCGAGCCACACCGAGCGGTCCCCCTCGATGCGGTCGACCGTGAGCAGCTCGGCCGGACCCACGACGACCCGGTTGGAGACCGGCTCGACCTCGAGCACGTAGCGCGGCTTGCCGTCCGCGGCCGGGCGTCCCAGGGACAGGCCCTTGCGCTGGCCGACCGTGAACGCGTACGCCCCCTCGTGCTCCCCGAGGACCTCGCCCTCGGTGTCGACGATCTCGCCCGTGCGCGCGCCGAGGCGCGCCTTGAGGAATCCCTGGGTGTCGCCGTCGGACACGAAGCAGATGTCGTAGGAGTCGGGCTTGTTCGAGACCGACAGGCCTCGGCGCTCGGCCTCCGCGCGCACCTCGTCCTTGGACGCGAAGCCGCCGAGCGGGAAGATCGACCGGGCCAGACGCTCCTGGCCCATGACCGCGAGCACGTAGGACTGGTCCTTGGCCTCGTTGGGCGAGCGGTGCAGCTCGCGGACGGTGCGTGTCACGGCCTCGCCGTCCGGCCCGGGGACCGTGACCTCACGCGTGAGGACCTGCGCGTAGTGGCCCGTGGCGACCGCGTCGAAACCGAGGGCCGTGGCCTTGTCGAGCAGTGCCTCGAACTTGATGTGCTCGTTGCAGCGCACGCACGGGTTGGGCGTGCGCCCGGCCTCGTACTCGGACAGGAAGTCCGCGACGACCGTGTCCTCGAAGCGCTCCGAGAGGTCCCACACGTAGTACGGGATTCCCAGCACGTCGGCGGCGCGGCGTGCGTCGCCCGCGTCCTCGATCGAGCAGCAGCCGCGCGAGCCCGCGCGGAACTGCTCGCGGTTGCGCGACAGGGCCATGTGCACGCCGACCACCTCGTGGCCGGCCTCGACGGCCAGGGCCGCCGCGACGGCGGAGTCCACACCGCCGGACATCGCTGCCAGGACTCTCATGCCGACCTTCCCTTCGTGCTGATCGCTTCTCGCGCGCCCGGTCGTGTCACCGCACGGGCCGACGACGCGAGCCCGGCGGCCTGGGCGCGCGCCACGACCTGGGGCAGCGCGTCGAGGAGCCGCGCGACGTCGTCGTGCGTCGAGGTCGCGCCGAGCGAGAAGCGCAGCGCGCCACGCGCGTCCTCCTCCGAGACCCCCATCGCGAGCAGCACGTGCGAGGGCTGGGGCACCCCGGCCTGGCAGGCGGAGCCCGTGGACGTCTGCACGCCCGCCGAGTCGAGCAGGTAGAGCAGCGAGTCGCCCTCGGAGCCGGGGAACGTGAAGTGCGCGTTGCCCGGGAGCCGCAAGGACGGGTCGGCCAGGGGGTCGGGGCCGCGCAGCACCGCGTCGGGCACGGTCGCCCGCACGCCCCGGACCAGCTCGTCGCGCAGCCGTGCGAGGTGCTCGGCCCGCTCGGCGCGGGCCGCCGCGACCTCGGTCACGGCGACCGCGAACGCTCGGATGGCGGGGGTGTCGAGCGTGCCCGACCGCACGCCCCGCTCCTGCCCGCCGCCGTGCAGCACGGGCGTGAGGGGCAGTCCGCGCTTGGCGATCAGCGCGCCGACGCCCATGGGTCCCCCGAGCTTGTGGCCCGTGAGCGTCAGGGCGTCGAGGCCGCTCGCCGCGAAGTCGACCGGCACCTGCCCGACGGCCTGCACCGCGTCGGAGTGCACGGGGATGCCGTAGGGGCGCGCGATCTGCACGATCTCGTGGACCGGCTGGATCGTGCCGACCTCGTTGTTGGCCCACATGACCGAGATGAGGGCGACCTCGTCCCCCCTGGTCGCGAGCTCGGCGCGCAGGGCGTCGAGGTCGAGCCGGCCGTCGTCACCGACGGGCAGCAGGACGATCTCCGCCCCCGCGTGCTCGGCCATCCAGAAGGCCGGGTCGAGCACGGCGTGGTGCTCGACGGCCGAGACCAGGATGCGCCGACGGTGCGGCTCGGTGGTCCGTCGGCCCCAGAACAGGCCCTTGATCGCGAGGTTGTCCGACTCGGTACCCCCCGCGGTGAAGATCACCTCGCTCGGGCGCGCGCCGAGCGCGGCGGCCACGGCTTCGCGCGACTCCTCGACGACGCGGCGCGCAGCCCGCCCCGCCGCGTGCAGCGACGACGGGTTGCCGGTCTGGGTGAGCTCCGCGACGAAGGCCTCGAGCGCGGCCGGCGACATGGGTGTCGTGGCGGCGTGGTCGAGGTAGGCGCCGTGCGAGGGCTCGGCGGGCGTGGCGGTCATGAGGCGATCACAGTCGTCCAGTCTACGAAGGTATTCGCGGGCCGCCGCCGCCACAGTGCGGACGAGGCCCGTGAGATCTGTGGAACATTGCTGGACAGCACAGGAAAAACCGATATCTTGACAGATGCTCGTTCGCCCCCAGGATCCCCGCCGACACCCTGCGCCGCCACGCCGCGCAGCCGGGGTCCGCTCGTGAACGGCGACACCTCGATCGCCCCGCCTCCCGTCCCTCCTCACCCCGTGCGAGCGTTCTGCCCCATGCCCGACGACGTCGCGACCTCCCGCGTGGTCCTCTCTCCGCAGGACCCGCGTGCCCATGCGAGCGACCGCCTGCGGTGGGCCATGCTCCCGCGCGAGCTCCGCGACGAGATCGAGGCCACGATGGAGGCGCACGTGGTCGAGGAGATCAGCGTGGTGAGCGGCTTCAGCCCCGGGATGGGGTCGTTGCTGCGTCTGTCGACGGGCGGGCAGGTCTTCCTCAAGGCGGCCCGCTCGCGCGACGAGCGCGAGTGCGCCGACCTGCACCGAGCCGAGGCCCGCATCGCGACCCGCCTGCCCGCGGCCGTGCCCACGCCGCGCTTCCTGTGGGGTCACGGCGACGGCGACTGGATCGTGCTCGCCTACGAGGCGATCGACGGCTACCCGCCGCAGGTCCCGTGGGAGCCCGCCGTGCTCGCGCGAGTTCTCGGAACCCTCGACGACCTGGCACGCATCCCCGGTGCCCGGCAGATCCCGCTCCCCCCTGCCGGACCACAGCTCGCGTCCGCCGCGGTCGGGTGGGGGCGCATGCTGCGTGACCCGTGGGAGCACCTGGGGGCGCTCGCGCCGTGGGCTGCCCGCCGGCTCGTGTCGCTCGCCGAGCTCGAGCTGGGCGTCCTCGTCGCGTGCGAGGGCGAGTCGCTCGTCCACGGCGACATGCGCGCACGGAACCTGACCGTCACGGACGACGCGGTCTACGTCCTCGACTGGCCCTACGCGATGCGCGGGGCCGGCTGGCTGGACCTCGCGCACCTGCTGGTCACGGTCGGGGCGCAGGGCGTGGACGGGATCTTCGACCCGCCCGAGGTGTCCGTCCCGGTCGACGGCGGTCCACCCGCCGTGACCTGGGACGACGCCGAGCGCGCGGGGGCGTGGCTCACGGCGGTGTTCGACGATCATCCGCTCGGTGCCGAGGTGCACCCCGGCGACCTGCGGTCGATCGTCGGCGGGTTCGCGGGCTACAGCCTGGACGTCGCGCGCAAGCCCGCGCCGCGTTCCGACCCGTGCCGGCCCACCGCAGCGCTCGGGCAGGCCGTCTCGGCCCTCGCCTGGCTCGAGCACCTGGGCCTCTGACCCGTCCGGCACCCGACGCACCGCGTCCGCCGGGACGCCCGCCAGCTCCAGGGCGAGCCCGCACGACCGGGGACGTGACGGCGTCGGGCAGGCCACGACTCCGTCTCGACGGGTGCGCCCGGACGCGCGAACGCCCCGGCGGGCCGAGCCCGCCGGGGCGTGTCGAAGGTGCGTCGAGCGTCAGCCCTTGTGCTCCCGCAGGACCTGCGCGGCCTGCGGCAGGACCTCGGCCAGGTCGCCCACGACCGCGAAGTCCGCGATCTCGAACAGCGGGCTGTCGGAGTCGTTGTTGACGGCCACGATGACCTGCGACGCCTGCATGCCGCCACGGTGGTGCGGGGCCCCCGAGATCCCGGCGCCGATGTACAGGCGCGGCGCGATCGTCACACCCGTCTGGCCGATGAAGGTGTCGAACCAGCCCTCGTAGACCGCGTCACGCGTCGCCCCGACGGCCGCGCCGAGCACGTCGGCGAGATCCTCGATCGGCCCGAAGTCGCCGTCGGTGCCGCGACCGCCCGCGACGACCGTCGCGGCCTCGGCGAGCGCGGGACGTCCGCCCTCTACGACCGGCTTCTCCTCACGGGACACGACCGTGACCGTGGTCGCCGACGCCGGCACCTCGACGGGGAACCCGATGACCTCGGTCTGGACCGAGGACTCGGCGGGCTCCGGGACGACGGAGTTGGCGCGGACCGTGAACACGGCCTGCTCGGTGACGACCTCGCACGAGGTGTCCCACGAGCCCGCGAAGACCCGCTTGTAGCCGACGGCCTTGCCGTCCTCGGCCCGGACGGCTGCCGCGTCGATCACGAGGCCGGCACCGAGCGCGTAGGCCAGGCGGGCGGCGGCCTCCTTGTTGGGGAACGTCGCCGAGAGCAGCACGATGTCCGCGTTCGCACGGCGCACCGCGGTCTCGAGGGTCGCCGACACGACGGCCGTGAGGTGCGCGGCGTCCGAGCTCACGGACGTGGGGAGCTCGGCCTGGAGGACCGTGTCGACACCGTAGGCGCCGAGCTGGGCGAGCGTCGTGACGCTCGGGCTGCCGAGCGTCACGGCCTTGGGCCGACCGAGGCTGCGGGCGATGGTCAGGAGCTCGAGGGCCGCGGAACGCAGCTGCGTCTCCGGGGAGTCGAGCAGGACGAGGACGTTGGTGGTCACGGTGTTCCCTCTCAGACCAGGTCGTTACGGATGAGGAACTCGGCCAGCGCGCGGCCGCCCTCGCCCTTGTCGACGACGACCTCGACCTCGGGGCGCGGCGGGCGCGGGGTGGCGGCCAGGACACGGGTGCGGGCTCCGGCGTCACCCACGGTCGCGGGGTCGAGCCCCAGGGTCGCGAGGTCCCAGACCTCGATCGGCTGCGTCCGCGCAGCCATGATGAGCTTGAAGTTGGGGAAGCGCGGCCAGTTGGCGTGGTCGGTCACGCTGACCACGGCGGGCAGCGGGGCCGAGAGCACCTCGAGCGCGTCGTCCAGCTCACGCGTGACCTGGGCCGTGCGGGCCTCGGTGTCGACCTCGAGCTTGCCCGCGAGCGTGAGCTGCGGCAGGTCGAGCTCGGCCGCGAGCAGCACGGGGACCACGGACCCCAGCCCGTCGAGGGCCGCCATGCCCGTCAGGACGAGGTCGACCTGCCCCTCCTCCTCGATCTTGCGGATCGCCGCGGCGAGCGTCGCGACCGTCCCGAAGTAGTCCGAGCCCGCGAGCGCCTCGTCGCTCACGCGCACGCCGCGGCCGACGCCCATCTGGTACGCCTTGCGGATCGCGGTGTCGGCCTCGGGGCCGGCCATGGTCAGCACGACGACCTCGGAGGTCTCCTGCTCGGCCGCCGGCAGCGACTCGACGATGCGCAGCGCGGCCTCGATGGCGTTCTCGTCGAGCTCGTTGAGGGTCCCCTCCTCGGACGATCGCACCACTCGTCCGGCGTCGAACCGCCGGTCGGCGTGGATATCGGGAACGTACTTGACGGCGACGACGATCCTCATCGTGATGTGCTCCGTGGTTGGGACGACGGTGGACCCGGGTGGTACCCGCACGCCACAGCCCTTCGGAGAAAGGTGTGGCACAGGCGAAACCCTACCGGCCAGCGCCGCGCAACCGGGTGAGATCTCGCGCACGACCACCTGGTGAGCACAAGCCGTCCACAGGCGGGCCGCACAATGGAGAGGTGCAAGCGCTTGCCCCTCCCCCACGCCCCCGCCCCACGCCCGGACCGGTCCCGCCGCTCGGCGTGCATCTCGCCGGTGACGGCGTCGACGTCGCCGTGCTCGCCTCGCACGCGAGCGCCGTCGACCTGTGCCTGCTCGACGTCTCGTCCGACGGCGAGATCCACGAACGTCGCGTCGCTCTCGGCGGCCCGACCCACGGGGTCTGGCACGGGCACGTCGCCGGCGTGCGCGAGGGGCAGCGCTACGGCTTCCGGGCCCATGGCCCGTGGGACCCGGCGGCCGGCTTCCGGTACAACCCCGCGAAGCTCCTGCTCGACCCGTACGCACGGGGGATCGTGGGCGAGCTCGACGACGACCCGTCCACACGCGGCCACGTCGTCGAGCGCGACGCCTCCGGTGCGCTCGTGGGTGACGCCCGTGGGCCGGCCGACCCCCGCGACTCGGCGGCGCACGTGCCGCACTCGGTCGTCGTCGCCCCCCGCACGGGGCACGAGCCCGTACGCAGGCCGCACGTGCCCTGGGCGGACACGGTCGTCTACGAGGCCCACGTCCGTGGCCTGACCCAGCAGCTCGACGCCGTGCCCGAGGACCTGCGCGGCACGTACGCGGGGCTCGCGCACCCCGCCACGATCGCGCATCTGAAGTCCTTGGGCGTCACGACCGTCGAGCTCCTGCCCATCCACGCGTTCCTGACCGAACCGCACCTCCTGGCCAAGGGACTCACCAACTACTGGGGCTACTCGACCGCGGGGTTCTTCGCCCCCCACGCCCCGTACGCGACCCGCGCCGCACAGGAGGCCGGGGCGGGCGCCGTCGTCGACGAGGTCCGCGGCATGGTGCACCTGCTGCACGAGGCAGGGCTCGAGGTCCTCCTCGACGTCGTGCACAACCACACGTGCGAGGGCGGGGTCGACGGGCCGCACCTGTCGTGGCGCGGCCTCGACAACCCCGTCCACTACCTGCACGACGGCGCGTCCCCGGCCGTGCTCGCGGACGTCACCGGGACGGGGAACAGCCTCGACTTCCGCCGCGCCCGCGTGGTGCAGCAGACCCTCGACTCGCTGCGCTACTGGGCGCAGGAGATCGGCGTCGACGGCTTCCGCTTCGACCTCGCCGTGACCCTGGGCCGCGGACCGGCCGGGTTCGACCCCGACCACCCGTTCCTCGTCGCGCTCCAGACCGACCCGGTCCTGAACGGTCTCAAGCTCGTCGCGGAGCCGTGGGACGTCGGCCCCGGCGGCTGGCGCACAGGCCAGTTCCCCGCGCCGATGGCCGAGTGGAACGACCGCTTCCGGGGAGCCGTGCGTCAGTTCTGGCTCGCCGACCCGCGCGAGGCCTCGCACGGGCGCCCCGGCCAGGGTGTGCGCGAGCTCGCGACCCGGCTGGCCGGCTCCGCGGACCTCTTCGGGCACAGCGACCCCCCGCTCATGCGCGGCCCGGTCGCCTCGATCAACTTCGTCACGGCGCACGACGGGTTCACGCTCGCCGACCTCGTCGCCTACGAGCACAAGCACAACGAGGCCAACGGCGAGGGCAACCGCGACGGCAGCGACGACAACCGGTCGTGGAACCACGGGTTCGAGGGGCGCGTCGAGACCGAGGAGGCGACCGTCCCGGGCGAGGGGCTCGACCCGGGGCTCGAGATCGCCCCTCTGCGCCGCCGCTCGATCCGCAACCTCATGGCGACCCAGGTCCTGGCGGCCGGGACGCCCATGCTCACGGCGGGCGACGAGATGGGACGCACCCAGCGCGGCAACAACAACGCGTACTGCCAGGACGGCCCGCTGTCGTGGGTGAGCTGGGACCTGTCGCCCTGGCGCAAGGACCTGCTCGCGACCACGACCCATCTCCTGGGCCTGCGTCGCGAGCACGCCGCGCTGCGCAGCGAGACGTTCTTCCACGGCCGCCCCCGGCACTCGGCGCAGGACGCGGTGCCGGACCTCGCGTGGTTCGACGCCGCGGGGCGCACCCTCGACCACGCGGCCTGGCACGACCCCGGGTTCCGGGTCCTGCAGATGCTGCGCACCGGGCCGCGGACCGGTGACCGTGACGTGCTCCTGGTGCTCAACGGTGCGCTCGACACGGTCGAGGTCGCGCTCGCGGAGGTGCCGGGGCGCGCTGCCCCCGGGAGCGCCGAGGAGGGCGCGACGACCGGGGCCGACGGGCCGACGGGGAGCACCGGACCGGCCGGGACGCCCGCCTGGGAGCTCGTGTGGGACTCCGACTGGGAGCACCCGGCCGAGTCCGGCGGGGACGCGACCGGCGCCCCGGTGGCGACGGCGCTCCTGGAGCCGCTCAGCCTCCAGGTCTACCTCTCACCGAGGTAGAGGGGTCTCGTCGAGGTAGAGGGCCGCGGACCTCTACCTCGACGACTGCCCTCTACCTCGCGGCGGCGCACGGGGTCTAGTCTCTGCGCATGAGTGACAACGACGTCAGCACCTCCTCCCCGAGCAACGCCGTCCCCGCGGGCACGCCCGCCCACGGGAGCGCTCCCAGCCGGTCCGGGCACGACCACGCCGAGGTCATCGTGGTCGGCGCAGGGCTCTCGGGCCTCGTCGCGGCCACCGAGCTGACGGCTGCGGGGCGCCGCGTGATCCTGCTCGACCAGGAACCCGCCGCGAGCCTGGGCGGCCAGGCCTTCTGGTCGTTCGGCGGCCTCTTCCTGGTCGACTCCCCCGAGCAGCGCCGCATGGGCGTCAAGGACACGCCCGAGCTCGCGCTCGACGACTGGCTCGGGTCGGCGAACTTCGCCCCCGGCGCCGCCGACGGCGAGGGCCCCGACCGTTGGGGCCACGCCTGGGCGCGCGGCTTCGTCGAGTTCGCCGCAGGCGACATGCGTTCGTGGCTGCACGCCAAGGGGGTGCGCTGGTTCCCGCTCGTCCAGTGGGCCGAGCGCGGCGGCCACCCCGCGGGCGGCCACGGCAACAGCGTGCCTCGCTTCCACGTGACCTGGGGAACCGGCCCCGGCATCCTCGAACCCTTCGTCCGCGCGGCCCTCGACGCCCGGGCAGCCGGACTGCTCGACATCCGCTTCCGCCACCGTGTGACAGGACTCGTCGTGACCGACGGCGCCGTCACGGGAGTCCGGGCCGAGGTCCTGGCCGACGACCCGGCCGAGCGCGGCGCCCCCTCGGTGCGCGACGTCGTGGGCGAGGTC
Organism: Oerskovia jenensis; assembly: GCF_016907235.1. Lineage (NCBI taxonomy): Bacteria > Bacillati > Actinomycetota > Actinomycetes > Micrococcales > Cellulomonadaceae > Oerskovia > Oerskovia jenensis. The sequence continues at coordinate 3,848,799 of NZ_JAFBBO010000001.1, read as the reverse complement.
GAGCTCTCGGCGAGCGCCGTCGTCGTCGCCTCCGGGGGGATCGGCGCGAACCACGACCTGGTCCGCGCGCACTGGCCCGCGTCGGCCGGCGTGCTGCCCACGCGCATGCTCTCGGGCGTCCCGGACTCGACCGACGGGCTGCTGCTCGGCATCACGCGCGACGCGGGCGCGGCCCTGGTCCACGAGGACCGCATGTGGCACTACCCCGAGGGCATCGCGAACCACTCGCCCGTCTGGACGAACCACGGCATCCGCATCCTGCCCGGCCCGACGTCGCTCTGGGTCGACGCGCACGGCCACCGGCTGCCCTCGCCCCTGTTCCCCGGCTTCGACGCCCTGGGCTCGCTCCAGCACGTCACGGCCCGCGGCGACGACCACTCCTGGTTCGTGCTCAACAAGGCTGTCATGGAGAGCGAGTTCGCCCTGTCGGGCTCGGAGCAGAACCCCGACCTGACCGGCAGGAGCGTGCGGCTCCTGGCGCAGCGGGTGCTGCCCGGGGCCGTGGGTCCCGTGGCGCGGTTCGCGGCCGAGTCGCCCGAGTTCGTGTGGGGAGCGAACCCGACCGAGCTCGCGGCCGGCATGAACGCCCTGACGGCGGCGACCCCGGGCTCGCAGGGCCACATCGACACGGCCGAGCTCGAACGGCTCGTGCGGCTGCGCGACGACCAGGTGCGCTCAGGGCTCGGCAAGGACCACCAGGTCGTCGCGACGGCCATGGCTCGCAAGTTCTTCGTGGACCGCGTCATCCGGGTGTCGCCGCCGCGCCCGCTCACTACACCCAAGGACGGCCCGATGCTCGCGGTACGGCTCTCCGTCCTGACCCGCAAGACGCTCGGCGGCCTGCACACCGACACCGACGGGCGCGTGCTGCGTCCCGACGGCTCGGTCTTCGAGGGCCTGTACGCCGCGGGCGAGGCGGCCGGGTTCGGGGGCGGCGGCGTGCACGGGCACCGGGCCCTCGAGGGGACGTTCCTCGGCGGGTGCCTGTTCTCGGGTCGGACCGTGGGGCGGGCGCTCGCGCGGAGCCTCTAGGCCGGCGGGACGGCCCGGTTCCGGGGCAGGAGGACCGCGCCCGTCACCAGTCCGCGGGCATCTGCACCGGGTCGTCCGGGCTCACGCGCGACGCGCGCAGCCCGGGCACCCCGAGCAGGGCGGCGACGATCTCCTCGCTGCCCCCGAGATCGGTGGCCACGGTGTCGAGCTCGGTGCACACGAACCACGACCGGTCGTCCGGCCACCACAGCGTGGGCGACTGGTCGAGCGACGCGAACGCCGCCGCAGCCGTGAGCGGGCCGTGCCACAGGTGGTAGTCGCGGTGCGGCAGCGCGAGCGTCGGTGCCGCCGGCCGCTCGACCTGGTGCGCGGCCCGCAGCGCTCGCACCCGGGCGTCGGCCTGGGCCTGGGCCAGCGCGAACGACGAGCCGGGCGCGTCCCCCTCGCCCACGTCGTCGATCCCGAACGAGAGCAGGGCGAACGACGTCGAGTCCTCGGGACGTGTCCCGTGGTCGTACAGCCACCCGTACCCGGTCCACAGCGCGAAGTGGCACAGCTGGTCGCCCGTGAACGGCGCGAGGGCGGCGAGGAGAAGGTCCATCTGCTCGGGCCTCGACCGCCTGCCCCCCAGGTAGAGAGACCCCAGAGCCTCGTCCTCGTCGGACCACTCGGGCACGTCGGGGACGCGCACGTACGCGGCATAGCCCGACGGGACGCACGCCCCGACGGTCCCCCACTCGCCCAGGCGAGGCCCGATCCAGTCGCCGGCCGACGCGTCCTCGTCCCACGCGACCCCGCCGAAGGGCGGGGGAAGGTCCGGGAGGTGAGCGGCGTCGTCGGGCATGAGGCGAACGTAGCCGCGGCGAGGCCGCCCGGCCACCGGTCGCACGCGCCGGTACGCTCCCCGCATGACCCCGCCCGACGACGCCGCTCCCCCCGGTCCCCCGGCCGCCGGGCCGGCGGTGGCCCACCTCGACGTCGCCGGGTGCGAACGCGTGCTGCGACGCAACGGCCTGCCCCTGCTCCTCGAGGACCACTCGGCGCGGCGCGACGTGTTCGGGCGGTCGGCGCCCTTCCTCGTGGTCGTGCTGCTGCTCGAGCTCACCGGCGCCGTGAGCCTCGGATGGCCCTGGTGGGGCAACGTGCTCGCGGTGGTCGGCGGGGCGGCGCTGGTCGCCGCGGCCTACGCGGGGCTCAACGCGCTGCGCGGCCGACGCTGGTCGATGCTGCCGCAGGACGTCGGCGGACCCGAGCTCGCGTTCTTCGTGCTCGTGCCCGCGGTGCTGCCCGTGGTCTTCGGGGGCGCGTGGCAGGCCGCCCTGGTCACCGCGGGCGGGAACCTGGCACTCCTGGGGCTCGTGTGGGTCGTGGTCGCCTACGGCGTCGGCTCGTCGCTGTGGTGGGGGCTCGCGCGCATCGCCGACGAGCTCGGGGCCTCGCTGATGCGGCTCGTGCGGCTCCTGCCGCTGCTCATGGTCTTCTCGCTCGTGCTGTTCTACAACGCCGAGGTGTGGCAGGTCTTCAGCCGGGTCGGCGGGGCGGCCGGGCTGATCCTCGGGGCGTTCTTCGCTGGCCTCGTCGTGCTGTTCGTGGGGCTGCGCCTGCCGACCGAGGCGCGCAACGCGCTGCGCACGGCAGCCGAGGGGGTGCCGGGGGCCTCGGACCTGCCGCCCCTGACCCGCAGCCAGCGGTTCAACGTGGCCGCGATGATCGGTGTCTCCCAGCTCCTGCAGGTGCTCGTGGTCAGTGCGGGTATGGGGATCTTCTTCGTCGCGCTCGGGACCCTGACCGTGACGCCCGAGGTCATGGACCTGTGGGGCATCGACGGGCAGCGCGTGCTGCTGACGTTCGACCTCTCCGGGACGACGCTCGTGGTCACGCAGGTGCTCGTGCGCGTGTCCGTGGCCATCGCCACCTTCACCGGGCTGTACTACGCGATCTCGGTGCAGGTCGACGCGGTGTACCGCGAGGAGTTCGTCGAGGGGATCGGGGAGCAGCTCCGGGAGGTGCTCGCGACGAGGGTGCGGTACGTGGGGCTGCTCGACGGTGCGTCCCGGGTGGCCGGGTCGTGAGGCGCGCACTCCGCACGTCGCTGCTGACTGCGGCTCTCGTCCTGGTCGCTGCAGGATGCAGCGGGAAGGAGGCCGACGCGCCGAGACCGCAAGGGGCCGCTGACCTCAGCGAGGCCATCATCGACACCGCCGGGGCCGGGGGACCCCTCGTCCTCGCGGACGCGACGGACTTCACCTGGGACGAGGTCGCGCTCTTCCACCAGGGAACGACGGTCGAGGAGATCGAGCGGGTCGTGGGCGACACGGGGCTCGACGGGAAGCGCTTCACCGATCCGACGGACCTCTTCGTCTTCCGCGACGGAGGGCAGGTCGTGCGTCTCCTGGTCACCCACCCGGACGTCTTCACGGGGGACTACGGGGTGCTGGTCGACGAGAGCGCGGTCGTGGAACAGGACCCCTCACGCCCCGGCTACGTGCGACTGGCCGGCTGAGTACGCGCCGCGAGGTGCGCGCCGCGGTGTGCGCGCCCGCGAGATAGAGGCCTGACGTCGAGGTAGAGGTCTGCTGGCCTCTACCTCGACGAGATCCCTCTATCTCGCGAGCGGCTGTCCACAGATTCGTCCGGGGGCCTCCACCAGCCGCAGCCGACCACCACAGTGGGCGCATGCTCTCGACCTCTCGGCCGGCACTTCCCCGGCTCCACCCCACTTCCGCGTTCACGCGCGCGGACCTCCAGGCCGGACTGGCCGACGGCACGCTCGTGCGCGTGCGGCGCGGCATCGTCGCCAGGACGAGCCCGGGTCCCGGTCGCCGGGAACGGTTGGTGCTCGCTCGGGGGGCCGCGTTCGCCCGAGCCGCCACGACCGACTTCTGGCTCAGCCACTCGACGGCGGCCGTGCTCTGGGGATGCTGGACCTACCGCCTCCGAGACCGAGCAGACGTCATCCAGCTCACCCCGCCGAGCACCGTGCGCCGGGGCGGCGACCCGGTCCACCTGGTCGCGAGGCACTGGACCCGACTCCCCGAGCGCGACCGCACAGTTCTGAAGGGCCTCCCGGTGACGACGCTCGAGCGCACGGTCGTGGACTGTGCACGCACGCTGCGCGGGGCCGGGGCCCTCGTCGTGGCCGACTCGGGCTTGGGGCTCGGCGCGGATGCCGCGCTCGTCGACGAGGTCCTCGCCGAGGCGGCCGGACGACGAGGCGTCCGGCAGGCACGCACCGTCCTCGCCCTCGCCGACGGAGCATCCGAGTCGCCCGGAGAGTCGGTCGTGCGATGGCTCGTCCACGAGGCAGGCCTTCCGGCCCTCGATCTGCAGGTCCCGGTGAGCACGTGGGCGGGCTCGTTCCGGCTCGACCTCGGCTGGCCGGACCTCAAGGTCGCCATCGAGTTCGACGGCGCGGTGAAGTACACGGTCCTGGCCGACGGCGACGCGACCGCCCGGTTCATGGCCGAGAAGCAGCGTCACGACGCCCTCGTCGAGGCCGGGTGGCTCGTGCTCCGGGTGACGTGGGCCGACCTCGCGCACCCCGACCGGTTGATCGGACGGATCGTCCACGCCCGTCGAGGTAGAGGCCTGCCGTCGAGGTAGAGGCCTGCAACCCATGGTTCGGGTGGCAGACCTCTACCGCGGCAGCCAGCCAGGTCAGGCGTTCGCGACCAGCCCCAGCTCCGCGACGCTCGCCAGGCCCTCGTGCTTGGGCACGATCCGCACGGTGTACCCGAACGGTCCCGACGCCTCGAGGCGCACCGACCCGGCGAACGCCGCCCGCCCGGCCTCGTACGTCTCGGCGAGCGCGAGCGGCTCGACCGTGAAGGACTCGATCACGTCGGCCTCGGTCACGCGGCCGTGGACCACCTGCACCTCGACGTCGTCGGGCGCCAGGTCTCCCAACGACACGTAGGCCCTGACCGACAGGAGGTCGCCCACCTGGGGCACCTCGCGCACCCCGCTCGACTCGACGTGGTCGACGCGCACGTGCGACCAGTCGCCGCGCACGTGCTGCTTCCAGGCCGCGAGCTCCCGGGCGGGCTCGAAGCCCGGCCCGTTGAGCGTGCGTCCCGCGACCGCGGCGGGGCCGTACAGGCGGTGCACGTAGTCGGCGACCATGCGCGTGGCCTGGACCTTGGGGCCGAGGGTCGCGAGCGTGTGCCGCACCATCTGGAGCCAGCGGACCGGCACACCCCGCTCGTCACGGTCGTAGAAACGAGCCGCGACCTGGGTCTCGATGAGGTCGTACAGCGCGGCGGCCTCGAGGTCGTCGCGGCGCTCGGTGTCCTCGACGCCGTCGGCCGTGGGGATGGCCCAGCCGTTCTCGCCGTCGTACCACTCGTCCCACCACCCGTCGAGGATCGACAGGTTGAGCCCGCCGTTGAGCGCGGACTTCATGCCCGACGTGCCGCTGGCCTCGAGCGGGCGCAACGGGTTGTTGAGCCACACGTCGCAGCCCGGGTAGAGGGACTGCGCCATGCCGATGTCGTAGTTCGGCAGGAACACGATGCGCCCGCGCACGTCGTGCTCGTCGGTGAACCGGACGAGCTGCTGGATGAGCCGCTTGCCCTGGTCGTCGGCGGGGTGGGACTTGCCGGCGACGATGAGCTGGACGGGCCGCTCGGGGTCGAGCAGCAGCGAACGCAGCCGGTCGGGGTCGCGCAGCATGAGCGTCAGGCGCTTGTACGTGGGCACGCGGCGCGCGAACCCGATGGTCAGGACGTCGGGCGAGAGCGCGTCGTCGACCCAGCCGAGCTCGGCGGGGCTGGCCCCGCGCTCGCGCCAGGACCTGCGCAGCCGGTTGCGGGCCTCGTCGACGAGCTGTCCACGCAGCTCGCGGCGCATGCCCCACAGCTCCTCGTCGCTCACGCCCGCAGGGTCGAGCCAGCCCGACGACGCAGCGTCGGCCGTGAGCTCGTCGAGCCCGAGGCGCTCGGCCTCGAGGGTCGCCAGGCGCGGGTCGACCCAGGTGGGTGAGTGCACGCCGTTGGTCACGGACGTGATGGGGACCTCGCGCTCGTCGAATCCCGGCCACAGGCCGTTGAACATGCCGCGCGAGACCTCGCCGTGCAGGAGCGAGACGCCGTTGGCGCGACCGCCCAGGCGAAGGCCCATGACGGCCATGTTGAACACGGTGGGGTCGCCGCCGTCGTAGTCCTCGGCGCCCAGCGCGAGGACCTGGTCGACGTCGATCCCGGGGATCTGGTTGTCGCCGCCGAAGTACTGCCCGATGAGGTCGCGGCCGAACCGGTCGATGCCCGCGGGGACGGGCGTGTGGGTCGTGAACACGGTCGCGGCGCGCACGGCCTCGAGGGCCGCGTCGAACGTCAGTCCCGCGCCGGTCACGAGCTCACGGATGCGCTCGACGCCGAGGAACCCGGCGTGGCCCTCGTTGGTGTGGTAGACCTCGGGCTCAGGGGCTCCGGTCAGGCGCGACCACAGGCGCAGCGCCCGCACCCCGCCCACGCCGAGCAGCAGCTCCTGCTGGAGCCGGTGCTCGCCGCCGCCACCGTAGAGGCGGTCGGTGACCTTGCGTGCGGCCTCGTCGTTGCCGGGCACGTTCGAGTCGAGGAGCAGCAGCGGCACGCGGCCGACCGCCGCGACCCACACGTGCGCGTGCAGCACGCGACCGCCCGGCAGGTCGATCGAGACGCGCGCGGGGGTGCCGTCGTCCTCGCGCAGGATCGTCAGGGGCAGACCGTCGGGGTCGAGCAGCGGGTAGGTCTCGACCTGCCAGCCGTCGCGCGTGAGGGACTGACGGAAGTAGCCCGCGCCGTAGAGCAGCCCGACACCGACGATGGGCACGCCCAGGTCGGACGCGCTCTTGAGGTGGTCGCCCGCGAGGATGCCGAGGCCGCCCGAGTACTGCGGCAGGACCGAGGTGATGCCGTACTCCGGGGAGAAGTAGGCGATGGCCTCCGGGAGCGCCTCGCCGCCCGCGGCCTGCTCCTGGTACCAGAGCGGTTCCTGGAGGTAGCGGTGCAGGTCGGCTGCTGCCGCGCGGACGCGGCTCACGAACTCCTCGTCGGCCGCGAGCGCCGCGAGGCGGTCCGGCCCCAGTGCGCCGAGGAGCGCCACGGGGTCGCGCTTCACGGACTCCCACAGCTGCGGGTCGATCCCGGAGAAGAGCTCGCGCGTGGCGGTGTGCCAGGACCAGCGCAGGTTGAGGGACAGCTCGTCGAGGTCGTGCAGCTCGGCGGGCAGGACGGTGCGGACGGTGAAACGTCTGATCGCTCTCACGGGTCCGACAGTACGCAACTGCGGGCTGCTGTACACCCTTTACCTACCCTGTGCGCAGGATGCTCGGACGCTCTTTCACCCGTCGGCAGCCCGTCGGCGGCCGGTCGGCCGAGGCGGCCGAGGCCGCGGGTTGTGCGCCACACCCGCTCAGCGGGTGCCGCACCTGGCCCGCGCTCGATACCTTGTGCTCGTGCCTGAGAACTTCACGACCCCTGTGCCCCCCGCACGGTCGACCACGTCGACCGCTCCCTCGCTCGTGTCCTCCCCCGCTCCCGCGACGGCTCCGCCGGCCGCAGCGGCGCTCGGCCCCGTGACCGCTCCTCCCATCGCTCCGGCCGCCCCGATCGGGCGCATCCCGGTCGTCGAGGTGTCGCCCGTGGTCGAGGGGGGCCGCTGGCCCGCGAAGGCCGTGGTCGGGGAGGTCGTGCCGGTCGAGGCCACGGTGTTCCGCGAGGGGCACGACGCCGTCGCGGCGACCGCGGTGCTCGTCGCCCCGGACGGCAGCGACCACTCGTGGGCACGCATGGTCGACGTCGCGCCGGGCCTCGACCGGTTCCGCGCGACGCTCTCCCCCGATGCCCCGGGCGCGTGGTCGTTCCGCGTCGAGGCGTGGTCCGACCCGTACGGCACGTGGGCGCACGACGCGGCGATCAAGGTCGCGGCGGGCATCGACGTCGAGCTCATGCTCGCCGAGGGCGTCGCGCTCTTCGGGCGCATCACTGCCCTGGAGGGCCTGAGCCCGCAGGACGCGAAGACCCTGCACGACGGCGCCGCGGCCCTCGCGGACCCGTCGCGCCCGTCCCCGGCGCGGCTCGCGGCAGCCCTGTCGCCCGAGGTGCGCGACGCCCTGGGCCGCACTCCCCTGCGGGACCACGTGACGCCGTCGGGCACGTATCCCCTGCAGGTCGACCGGCCGCTCGCGCTCGCCGGTGCCTGGTACGAGATGTTCCCGCGCTCCGAGGGCGCACGGCGCCTCAAGGACGGGACGTGGCGGTCCGGGACGTTCACGACCGCGGCCCGGCGCCTGCCCGCGATCGCCGCGATGGGCTTCGACATGGTCTACCTGACGCCCGTGCACCCCATCGGGACCACGCACCGCAAGGGCCGCAACAACTCGTTGACCGCACTGCCGGGCGACCCGGGGTCGCCCTACGCGATCGGCTCGAAGGACGGCGGGCACGACGCGATCCACCCCGAGCTGGGCAGCGAGCGCACGTTCAAGGCGTTCGTGAAGGAGGCCCGGCGCCTGGGCATGGAGGTCGCTCTCGACCTCGCGCTCCAGTGCTCGCCGGACCACCCGTGGGTCACCGAGCACCCCGAGTGGTTCACGACGCGCGTCGACGGCTCGATCGCGTACGCCGAGAACCCGCCCAAGAAGTACCAGGACATCTACCCGCTCAACTTCGACAACGACCCGGCGGGCATCTACGCCGAGGTGCTGCGCGTCGTGCGGGTGTGGATCGCACGCGGCGTCACGGCGTTCCGCGTCGACAACCCGCACACCAAGCCCCTGCCGTTCTGGGAGTGGCTGCTGGCCGAGGTCCGTGCGACGAACCCCGAGGTGATCTTCCTGTCGGAGGCGTTCACCAAGCCCGCGATGATGCACACGCTCGCGCGCATCGGGTTCCACCAGTCGTACACGTACTTCACGTGGCGCAACGAGAAGACCGAGCTCGCGGAGTACCTGGCCGAGGTCTCGGGGCCCGCGGGGTCCTACATGCGCCCGAGCTTCTGGCCCACGACGCACGACATCCTGCCGCCCTACCTGCAGCACGGCGGGGTCGCGGGCTTCGCGGTACGCGCGGTGCTCGCGGCGCTCGGCTCGCCCACGTGGGGCATCTACTCGGGCTACGAGCTCGTCGAGAACGTGCCTCGCCCCGGGGTCGAGGAGCAGATCGACAACGAGAAGTACGAGTACAAGCCGCGCGACTGGGCGCGCGCCGAGGAGATCGGCATCTCGACGCTCCTGACACGGCTCAACGAGGTGCGTCGCGAGCACCCCTCGCTGCGCCAGCTCCGCAACCTCACGGTCCACCCCACGAGCAACGACCGGGTCCTCGCGTTCTCCCGGCACCTGCCCGAACGGGTGTCCGGGACCGGGGCGGTCGAGCCCGCGGACACCGTGATCGTCGTCGTGAACCTGGACCCGTGGGGCACGCAGGAGTCGATGGTGCACCTCGACCTCGCGGCCCTGGGCCTTGCCCCCGAGCACGGGCAGTTCGTGGCGCACGACCTGCTCGCGGGCGTCTCGTACGGGTGGGGCGAGGACGTCTACGTCAAGCTGGTCCCGCAGGAGCAGGTGGCGCACGTCATCCACGTGAGCACACCATGAGCAGCTCGCCGTTCTCGGCACGGGCGCCCGGGCCCGCGGGGGCCACGTCCCCCGCAGGGGCCGTCGGCTCCTCAGCGGGCCCGGGGCCGACCGCGCGCGCCACCGGCCCTGCCGCGGGACCGGCCCCGGTCGCCCCGACGACCGCACCCCTGCCCGTCGGCGCCCTGCCCCCCCGCCGTCAGCCCGCAGCCCCTTCGGCGCAGCGCTCGGGGCTCTCGGCGGACCCGTCCTGGTACAAGACCGCCGTGTTCTACGAGGTCCTGGTCCGCGCGTTCTCGGACTCCTCGGGCGACGGCTCGGGCGACCTGCGCGGGCTGATCGACCGGCTCGACTACCTCCAGTGGCTCGGGATCGACGCCCTGTGGCTGCCCCCGTTCTACCCGTCGCCGCTGCGCGACGGCGGGTACGACGTCGCCGACTACACGGCCATCGCGGGCCAGTACGGCTCGATGGCCGACTTCACCGAGCTCATCGCCGAGGCGCACGCGCGCGGCATCCGGATCGTGATCGACCTCGTCATGAACCACACGAGCGACCAGCACCCGTGGTTCCAGGCGTCGCGCGCCGACCCCGAGGGGCCGTACGGCGACTTCTACGTGTGGAGCGACGACAACACCCGGTACGAGGACGCGCGCATCATCTTCGTGGACACCGAGACGAGCAACTGGACGTTCGACCCGGTCCGGCGCCAGTTCTTCTGGCACCGGTTCTTCTCGCACCAGCCGGACCTCAACTTCGAGAATCCCCGGGTCGCGGACGCGATGCTCGACGTGACCCGGTTCTGGCTCCAGGTGGGCGTCGACGGGTTCCGTCTCGACGCGGTCCCCTACCTGTTCGAGGCCGAGGGCACGAACTGCGAGAACCTGCCCCAGACGCACCGGTTCCTGCGGCGGGTGCGCCAGATGGTCGACGCCGAGTTCCCGGGCCGCATCATCCTCGCGGAGGCGAACCAGTGGCCCGCCGAGGTCGTGGACTACTTCGGCTCCGAGGAGGAGCCCGAGTGCCACATGTGCTTCCACTTCCCGGTCATGCCCCGCATCTTCTACGCGATCCGCGACCAGCGGGCCAACCAGATCGTCGACATCCTGCGCGACACCCCGCCCATCCCGGCGGGCGCGCAGTGGAGCACGTTCCTGCGCAACCACGACGAGCTCACGCTCGAGATGGTCTCGACCGAGGAGCGCGCGTCGATGTACGGGTGGTACGCGCAGGACCCGCGCATGCGTGCGAACGTCGGCATCCGGCGCCGCCTCGCGCCGCTGCTCGACAACTCGCGCAAGGAGGTCGAGCTCGCGCACGCGCTGCTGCTGTCGCTGCCGGGCAGCCCGTGCCTGTACTACGGCGACGAGATCGGGATGGGCGACAACATCTGGCTGCCGGACCGCGACGCGGTGCGCACGCCCATGCAGTGGACCCCGGACCGCAACGCGGGCTTCTCGACCGCCGACCCGGGCAAGCTGTACCTGCCGCCCATCCAGTCGCTCGTGCACAACTACGGGTACGTCAACGTGGAGAACCAGCTCGCGCAGCCGACGTCGTTGCTGCACTGGGTCCACGGCATGCTCGCGGTGCGCAGGCTGCACCCGGCGTTCGGCGACGGCGAGCAGGTCACGCTGAGCACGGACAACGAGTCGGTCCTCGCGTTCCTGCGCCGCAACGCGGCCGAGACGATCCTGTGCGTCGCGAACCTCTCGGCGACCGCCCGCACGGCCACGATCCACCTGCCCGAGCACACGGGCGCGACCCTGACCGACGTGTTCGGCGGGGCCTCGTTCCCCTCGGTGGGCGAGGACGGCGCCGTCGTGATGACATGGGGTTCGAGGGACTTCTACTGGCTCACGGTGTCGTAGGACGCCCTGACCTGCCCGGCAGAAGGAGCTGACGTGGTGCCCAAGACCGTCTCGTCCTCGCCCGTCGTGTCGCACCCCGGGCCGCTCGGGTCGGCGCAGCGCGCGCCGGTCCCCGACGACCGGCTGCTCGGTCTGCTCGACGCGTGGCTGCCCGCGCAGCGCTGGTACCCCGTCAAGGGGCTCACGGTGCGGCACGTGCCGTGGATGAGCTTCGCGCTCACGGACCGTTGCACGCTGCACCTGCTGCGCATCGTGGGCGACGGGGTGGACCTGGTGATCCAGGTCCCGCTCGTGCTCACGCCCGCGGGCAGGCTCGCCGAGTCGTCCGCGCAGACCCCGCCGGCGGGGCCCACGGGGGAACGCGCTGGGCGCGTCCGCCCGGACGAGGCGGGCGGGGCACGCACGCCGCTCCCGGGCCTCGTGGGCTTCGTCCCCGGGGCTCCGGGGCGTCCCGGGGAGCGCCTCGACGCGCCGTTCGCGGTGCACGACGGCGCCACCCACCCCGACCTGTGGGTGGCCCTCCTGGCCGCGGTCGAGCAGGCGGCGGGCGCCTACGCACCGGGCACCCTCGGGGGCCGCACCGACCCCGAACCCATCCCCCTCGACCTGACGGGAGCCCGCACGGTCGGCGGCGAGCAGTCCAACTCCTCGGTGATCCTCCCCGGGGTCGCGGGCGGGTCGATCCTCAAGATCCTGCGGACGATCGCGATCGGCCCCAACCCGGACGTCGTCGTCCCCGACGCGCTGGCCCGCGTCGGCTGGACGGGCGTGCCTCGCCCGCTCGGCTGGGTCGAGGCCACGTGGGACTCGCACGACGTGCCGCAGGACGCTCACGGGCTGGGACCGGACCGGACCGCGCACCTCGCGGTCCTGAGCGAGCTCGTGACGGATGCTCGGGACGGGTTCGAGCTCGCGTGCGCCTACGCGGCCCAGGACACCTCGTTCGCCGACCTCGCAGCCGACCTCGGCCGGACGCTCGCGAGCATGCACCGGGCTCTGCGCGAGGCCCTGCCGACCGGGCCACCGCTCGAGGCGGGCTGGCTGCTCGGCGACCTGCGTCGTCGGGCGCGTGAGGCGTGCGCGTCCTCCGCACCCCTCGGGCGGCGCGCTGCGCAGATCGAGGTGTTCCTCGACGGCGTGGCCGACCGCCTGGACCGCGAGGACGCCGCACCACCCCTGCTCCAGGCGATCCACGGCGACATGCACCTCGGCCAGGCCCTGTACGCACGCGGCGACGGATGGAAGATCCTCGACTTCGAGGGCGAGCCCCTGCGGCCCGTGGCCGAGCGCACGCGCCCGGACCTGCCGCTGCGCGACGTCGCGGGCATCGTGCGTTCGTTCGACTACGCGGCGGCGGTCGGCGGTGCCCGTTCGCCCCGGTGGACGACGACGGCGCGCACCGCGTTCGTCGAGGCGTACCGCCGCGAGATCGGCGAGGACGACGGGACCGCGGGCCTCTCGGTCGCCACGACCGAGGCCCTGCTCCGGGCGCTCGTGCTCGACAAGGCGCTGTACGAGGTCGTGTACGAGTCGCGGAACCGGCCGGCGTGGGAGCCGATCCCGCTGACCGCGGTGGACCGGCTGCTGGGCGGGCGGTAAGGGGGCCTGCGGAACGCTTGCTGGTGGCCTCCCGGCGCACATCGTGGGTGGTTCGTGGTCTGCTGGCGCCATGACGAGCAGCATCGACAGGCACGGTGAGACCGCCTGGTGGGAGTCGCCCGACGTCCTGGTGCTCGACCGTGCGCGCCTCGACCTCTCGGACACCTCGTGGATGGCTCGTGCCCGAACGATCGACTCACGATGGACGCGCGCACCGAAAGGTCTGTACGCGGCGCTGCCTCGCCTCGAACGACTCAGGATCATCGACGGCGCGACGCCGGACCTCGACGAGCTGCAGGGCTGCCGGAGGCTGCGCGGCCTCGAGGTCCAGGGCGTCCGCCGGCTGGTGGACCTGTCGGCCGTGGCCGGGCTCGTCTCGCTCGAGGCCCTGTCCCTCTACGGTCTCAAGGACCTGCGGGTGGTCCCGTCGCTCGCACGGCTGACCCGGTTGTCGTGGGTCGACCTGGGGCGTCTGCCGAGCCTCGAAGGGATCGAGGGACTCCTCGCGGCGCCGCACCTGACCGACCTGTCCTTCGTCCGCGCCGTGGGGGTCACCCCGGGCGACGCGACGAGGATCGCCGCGTCGTCCGTCGAGCGGTTCGAGTGGTTTGCCGAGGACGTTCCGGACAGGGAGTGGGTGCCGTTCCGCGCGGCCGTCGGCCTGCCGAGGCTCTCACCGACGACCATGGACGGCTGGTTCGCGGCACGCGACCTGCCGTCGTCGCCCGCTGCGCCGGAGACCCACCGCCACCAGGCATGATGGTGCCGCGGTTCGACGACGACCCCTCACCTCTCTGGAGCTTCCCCGTGACCTCGGCCCCGGCCTCTGCAGACCTCGCGCCCTCGACGATGACAGCGCTGACATCCCCGCTCGGCCCGACCCCGGACGCCACCACCGACGCGCGGAGCCTGACCCGCCGTGAGCTGCACACGGGCTGGACCGTCCGCGCCGTCGCCGGCCCCGTCCCCGCACACCTCGCCGAGCAGGTGCACGCGCCCGTGCCCGCGTCCGTGCCGGGGACGGTCCATACCGACCTCCTCGCGGCCGGGATCGTCCCCGACCCCTACCTCGACGACAACGAGCGCGTGCTCGCCTGGATCGGGCGCTGCGACTGGGAGTACCGCACCACGTTCGAGTGGGCCCCCGACGGGCACGAGCGCCACGACCTCGTCGCCGACGGCCTCGACACCGTCGCGGCCGTGACCCTCAACGGGCACCTGCTCGCCGAGACCGCGAACCAGCACCGCACCTACCGCCTGCCCGTCGACGAGCACCTGCGGCCCGGTGCCAACGAGCTCGTCGTGCGCTTCTCCTCGCCGCTCGCGTACGCCGCCGCGCAGAACGTGGCCCTGGGCTACCGCCCCCACACCAACCCCCACCCGTTCAACGCGATCCGCAAGATGGCGTGCAGCTTCGGGTGGGACTGGGGCCTGGAGACCGCGACGTCGGGCATCTGGCGTCCGCTCGCGCTCGAGGGGTGGTCGGGCGCGAGGCTCGCGTCGGTGCGGCCCGTCGCGACGGTCACCGGGCCGTCCGCCGACGCACCGCACGCCGAGGCCACGGCCTCGCCCGACGCCCCCGTGCCGGGCCGCCTCACGGTCCACGTCGACCTCGAGCGCTCCCCCGACGTCGACGGCCCGCTGGACGTCGCGGTCCACGTCGACGGCCTCGTCACGACCGTCCAGGTCCCGGCCGGCGAGACCGCGGTCGTCGTCGACGCCGATCTCCCGCAGGTGCGTCGATGGTGGCCCCGCGGGTACGGCGACCAGCCGCTCTACGAGGTCACGGTCGAGCTCCTCGGCTCCCCCGGCACGACGCCCGAGGAGACCGAGGAGCGCGCGCCGCGCGCCGCCGTCGGGCCCCTCGACGTGCGGCGCCACCGCGTGGGCTTCCGCACCGTGCGCCTCGACCTGCTGCCCGACGAGCACGACGGCGAGCCCGGCACGTCCTTCGTGATCGTCGTCAACGACCAGCCCGTGTTCGTGCGCGGAGCCAACTGGATCCCCGACGACGCGTTCCCCCACCGCGTCACGCGCGAGCGGTACGCCGCACGCATCGCCCAGGCCGAGCAGGCGAACGTCAACCTCCTGCGGGTCTGGGGCGGCGGGATCTACGAGGCCGACGACTTCTACGACCTGTGCGACGAGCGCGGCATCCTCACCTGGCAGGACTTCCTGTTCGCCTGCTCGACGTACGCGGAGGAAGAACCGCTGCGCAGCGAGGTCGAGGCCGAGGTGCGCGACAACGTGACCCGCCTGGCCCCGCACCCGAGCCTCGTGCTGTGGAACGGCAACAACGAGAACCTGTGGGGCTTCCACGACTGGGACTGGCAGCCGCGCCTCCAGGGCCGCACCTGGGGCCTGGGCTACTACACCGGGCTGCTGCCCGCGCTGCTCGCCGAGCTCGACCCGGGGCGCCCGTACACGCCGGGCAGCCCGTGGTCGGGCTCGCTCGACCTGCACCCCAACCTCGACGCGCACGGCTCGGTGCACGTCTGGGACGCGTGGAACCGCAAGGGGTACGAGGTGTACCGCGACCACGTCGCGCGCTTCGTCGCCGAGTTCGGCTGGCAGGGCCCGCCCACGTGGTCGACGCTGCGCGACGCCCTGTCCGACGACCCGCTCACGCCCGAGTCCCCCGGGATGCTCGTGCACCAGAAGGCCGCGCAGGGCAACGACAAGCTGACCGACGGCCTGCTCCCCCACTTCCCGCTGCCCGACGACATGGACGACTGGCACTGGGCCATGTCCCTCAACCAGGCGAACGCCATGACGGTCGGGATCGAGCACCTGCGCTCGTGGAGCCCGCGCTGCGCGGGCGCGATCGTGTGGCAGCTCAACGACTGCTGGCCCGTCACCTCGTGGGCCGCGGTCGACGGCGCGGGCCGTGCCAAGCCCACCCTGTTCGCGCTCGCCCACGCGTACCGCGACCGCCTGGTCACGGTCCAGCCCCGCAGGCCCGACGGCGGCGCGCCCGTCCCCGGCGGCCCCTCGGCGCTCGCGGTGGTCGTCGTCAACGACTCGCCCGACCCGTGGAGCGGGACGCTCGTCCAGCGCCGCGTGCGCTACGACGGGACGGTCCTCGCCGAGATGAGCACCGCCGTCGGTCTGGCGCCGCGCGAGACGCGCACGCTCCTGCTGCCGGACGCCGTCGCGACGGCCGCGAGCGCCCGCGACGAGCTGGTCGTCGCGGCCCTGGGTGACGAGCGCGGGCTGTGGTTCTTCGCCGAGCCGCGCGACAGCGCGCTGGTCGAGGGCGGGCTGGACGTGGAGGTGCGGCAGGTCGCCTCCGGCGCCCCGGTGACGTCGCCCGTGCCGGGCTCGATCCGCACGCCCGCCGCAGTCGGTGGGCCGGGAGAAGGTCGCCGGTACGAGGTCACCGCCACGGCCCGCACGCTCGTGCGCGACGTGACCCTGCTGGTCGACAAGGTGCACCCCGACGCGAGCGTCGACGACCAGCTCGTCACCCTCCTGCCCGGGGAATCGGTGACCTTCACGGTGTCGGCCCCCGAGCCGCTCGGGAGCGCCGGGAAGTCCGCGCTGACCACGCGACGGGTGCTGCGCACCGCGAACCAGCTCGTCGCGGGACCGTCGACGCCGGGTGTGAACCCGTGAGGGCCGGGTGAGCGCACGCCCGTGCGGCGCGGGGAGTACGCACGCACCCCGGCGACGTGGAAAGGTTGGGCCATGACCGGGTCATCGACACCTCCGAGCAGCTCCCTCCCACCGCTCCCCGTGGTGCCGGCCGATCCGGTGGCGCTCGCGGCCGTCGCCCAGGGCCGGGCCGTCGACCCCCACGCGGTGCTGGGTCCGCACCTGACAGCGGTGCCCCTCCCGGGCGGCCGGACCGGGGGCGCCGCCACGGTGCGCGTCCTGCGCCCGCTCGCGGACGAGGTCGCGATCATCACGCTCGACGGCGAGTTCTCCGCGACGCACGAGCAGGACGGGATCTGGGTCGCGGTCGTGCCCGCGGCGGTCGACGAACCCGCGCCCGGCGCCTCGACCCCGCCCGTGCTGCACGCCCCCGACTACCGCGTCCGCGCACGCTACGGCGAGACCTCCACTCTCCTCGACGACCCCTACCGCTTCCTGCCGACCCTCGGCGCGATGGACCAGCACCTGATCCGCGAGGGGCGCCACGAGGAGCTGTGGACCGTCCTGGGAGCCAACCCGCAGGTCTATCCGAGCGTCCTCGGCGAGCCCGGCGAGGTCGGGACCACGAGCGGCACGGCGTTCGCGGTGTGGGCGCCCAACGCGCGCGCGGTACGGGTCATCGGCGACTTCAACCACTGGCAGGGCACCACGCACGCCATGCGGTCGCTGGGCGACACGGGCGTGTGGGAGCTGTTCGTGCCGGGCATCGGTCCCGGGACGCTCTACAAGTACGAGATCCTCACGGCCGGTGGCGCCTGGCTCCAGAAGGCCGACCCCCTGGCCAAGGGCACGCAGGTGCCGCCCGCCAACGCGAGCGTCGTCGTCGCGTCCGAGCACCGGTGGACCGACGACGACTGGCTCGCCGAGCGCGCGGCCCGCGACCCGCACTCGGGCCCCGTGAGCGTCTACGAGGTGCACCTGGGCTCGTGGCGCCAGGGCCTCGGCTATCGCGACCTCGCCGAGCAGCTCACCGCGTACGTCCTGGAGACCGGGTTCACGCACGTCGAGCTCATGCCCGTCGCCGAGCACCCCTACGGCGGCTCGTGGGGCTACCAGGTCACGAGCTACTACGCCCCGACCGCGCGGTTCGGGCACCCCGACGACTTCCGGTACCTCGTCGACACCCTGCACCGCGCCGGGATCGGCGTGATCCTCGACTGGGTCCCCGCACACTTCCCCAAGGACGAGTGGGCCCTCGCCCGCTTCGACGGGACCCCGCTCTACGAGCACCCCGACCCCCTGCGCGGCGAGCAGCCCGACTGGGGCACCTACGTGTTCGACTTCGGCCGCAACGAGGTGCGCAACTTCCTCGTCGCCAACGCGACGTACTGGTTCGAGGAGTTCCACGTCGACGCGCTGCGCGTCGACGCCGTGGCCTCGATGCTCTACCTCGACTACTCGCGCGGTCCGGGCCAGTGGCACCCCAACGTCCACGGCGGGCGCGAGAACCTCGAGGCCATCGCGTTCCTCCAGGAGACCAACGCGACCGCCTACCGCCGCACGCCGGGCGTCATGATGATCGCCGAGGAGTCGACTGCCTGGCCCGGCGTCACGCGCCCCACCGACGCGGGCGGCCTCGGGTTCGGCCTCAAGTGGAACATGGGCTGGATGAACGACTCGCTGCGCTACATCGCCGAGGAGCCCATCAACCGGCGCTACCACCACCACGAGATCACGTTCTCGATGGTCTACGCGTACTCCGAGCAGTTCGTCCTGCCCATCAGCCACGACGAGGTCGTGCACGGCAAGGGGTCGCTCTACGGCAAGATGCCGGGCGACGACTGGCAGAAGCGCGCGGGAGTCCGGTCCTTCCTGGCCTACCAGTGGTCGCACCCCGGCAAGCAGCTGCTCTTCATGGGCTGCGAGATCGCCCAGCACGCCGAGTGGAACGAGGCCGCGAGCCTCGACTGGGCCGGCCTCGGCGACCCCGGCAAGGCGGGCGTCCAGCGCCAGGTGCGCGACCTCAACGCGCTCTACCGGCGCACCCCCGCCCTGTGGGCCCTCGACCACGACCCGGCGGGCTTCGAGTGGCTCGACGCCGAGGACGCCGACCACAACGTCATCGCGTACCTCCGGCGCGACGCCGCGGGCAACCAGGTCGCCGTCGTCGTGAACTTCGCGGGCACCCCGCACGAGGGCTACCGGCTCGCGCTGCCCCAGGGCGGCGCGTGGCGCGAGATCCTCAACACCGACGCCGAGGTCTACGGAGGCTCCGGGGTCGGGAACCTCGGCGAGGTCCTGGCAGAGGCACGGCCCTGGAAGGGGCGGGCGTACTCGGTCACGCTGCGCGTCCCGCCGCTCGGGGTGCTGTACCTGGCACCGGCCTGACCTCGAGCCGGTCCGGCCCGGTGGGTCCGGCCCGGGTGGGCGAGAGACGCGGCGCCCACGGGCCACGCACCGCCCGTGCACGACGGCGGCCGGTCACCTCGTGAGGTGACCGGCCGCCGTCGTGCGGGGTACGGGGTGTCAGTACAGGTTGATCGCCAGGACCTGACGCGCCTTGCCGACGCGGGGGTCGGTGGGGCCGAGGATCTCGAAGTAGTCGACGAGCCGACGGCGCAGCGTCTCCTTGTCCTCGGCGCTCGACCCGACGAGGAGGTCGAGCAGGCGCCCGAACGCGTCCTCGACCTTGCCGCCGAGGATGTCCAGGTCCGCGACGTCGAGCTGCGCCTGGAGGTCGGTGGGCCGGGCCGCCGCGGCCTCGCGCGCGGCCTGCAGGTCGAGGTCGCGCGTGCGACGCAGCAGCCCGACCTGCGCGAGCCCCGCGGTGGCGAGGTGGTCACGCGGGTCCTGCTTGATGGCCTTCTCGTACGCGGCGACGGCCGCGTCGAAGTCGTCTCGCTCGATCGCGTCGTACGCCTCCTGGTGCAGGGGCGGCAGCTCGGGCTCGGGGACGGGCGCCTCCGCGGCCTCGTCACCGTCCGCCGCGACGCCCTGCACGGGGGCTCGGCCCGTGACGCCGTTGCCCTCGGCGATCTGCAGGACCTGCTGCAGGACAGCGCGGATCTGGTCCCCCGCGGCAGCGCCCTGGAACAGCGGGACCGGCTGGCCTCCGACGATCGCGACGACCGTCGGCACGCTCTCGACCTGGAAGGCGGCAGCGATCTGCGGGTACGTCTGCGCGTCGACCCTGCCCAGGAGGAACCGCCCGGCGAACTCCTCGGCGATCACGCCGAGCTCGGTGCCGAGCTCCGCGTTGGCCTGGTCGGTCGGGATCCAGAGCAGGACCACGACCGGGTACTGCGTCGAGTCCTGCACGAGCTGCGGGAACGACTCCTCGGTCACGTCGACGACGTACCCGCCCGCCTCGGGCGCCCCACCCGGCGTGCCGGGCGGCGGGGCCGACGGGCGGTTCAAGGACGACAGGTCGACGGCACCACGCACGTCGAAGTTCGGCTGCTGGCTCGGTTGGCTCATGGCTACATCCTATGAAGGATCCGGCCGCGTGCCGCGCGTCCGACGACGGGCGGCACGCGGCCGGACAACGGGTGGTGGGGCGCCCGGGACCGGGCGAGTCCCCGAGGAGGTCAGGAGGTCGCGACGGACGTCGCGACGTTCTCCATGCCGAGGACCTGGACGCCGGTCGTCGCACCCGCGGGCGGGATGTACATCGCGACCATGGTCGTGTACCCGACGTTGAGCTTGTTCGTCGGCTCGTTCGCCCCGAAGAGCGCCTTCTCGGTGTCCGACCCGGGGGCGATCTTGCCGCCCTCCTCGATCGTGCGCGTCTCGAGCCCCGTCAGCCCCGCCATGACCATCGCGCCACCGTCGGCCGTGCGCACCGCGCGCGCCTGGTCGGGGGTCGGGGTGAACGTCATGGTCAACGATCCCGCGGCCTTGCTCAGCTCGGCCATCTGCACGGTCGCGTTGTCCGCGACCCACACACGCAGCGGGTCGTTGGCGAACGATCCTGCGTACGCCGAGCCCGCCCCGAGCGTCAGGACGTCCGCGTACTGCGCCACGGCGTCCGCGGGGGTCACGAGGAGCGACGAGTCGTCCATCGCGACGGCCTCGCTGCCCACCGCGGGACCCGCGAACGTGGGCAGGGTCGCGCTCGGGAACAGCCGCACCCAGGCCCACAGCTTGTACGGGTCGCGGGCAGCCGTCTGCTCGTACGCGAGCAGGCGCGGGGACTGGAGGTCCTCGGGCTGGACGGTCACGGAGTAGGCCTGGCGTGGCCAGGTGTCCGTCGTCGTGATGATGTCCTGCTGGACGTCGGTCGGCAGCTGAGTGACCAGGTTCTGGGCGCCCCGCACCGCGGCGACCGCGAGCTGGCTCGTGCGCAGCGAGAGCGCGGGCCCCGCGAGCCGGTTGGCGAGCTGCGTGGCGTCGTTGGCCGCACCGGCCTCGTCGAGCGTGGTCCCGACCGCGGTGCGCACCTCGGCCATCTGGTCGGCAGTCAGCGCGGGGACCGCCTCGGTGGGCGTCGGGTCCGGGTCCGCCGTGGGCACGGGCGAGGCGCAGCCTGCGAGCAGGATGGCCCCTGCGAGGACACCTGCTACGGCGGCCGTACGGGTCGCTGAGCGGCGAGTCGTGCGTGTGCTCATCGGTCTCCTCCGGTCGAGTCGGGGTTCTGGGTCCGGTCGTCCTCGCCCGAGGTGGGCGGGGCGG
This sequence comes from Oerskovia jenensis, assembly GCF_016907235.1. NCBI lineage: Bacteria > Bacillati > Actinomycetota > Actinomycetes > Micrococcales > Cellulomonadaceae > Oerskovia > Oerskovia jenensis. The sequence goes on along the minus strand of NZ_JAFBBO010000001.1, from coordinate 3,827,517 downwards.
CCTTCGTCTGGTTGAAGCCCCAGGCCTGGCGCCAGGCGTCGGCCCGGGCGGCCGAGCCGCCGTCCGCACCGGCCTGTGGCTCGGTCGTCGGGGCCGGCACCACGGGCTGGGCCGCGGTGGCGTTCTTCTGCCGGCCGGGCACGATCGGGATCTGCCCGGTCAGCCACCGGTTGCGGGGGCGCGAACGGGCCTCCTCCTGGGCGGCGTTCTCGGACTCGAGGCGTTCCCGCTCGGCCCGCTCCCTCAGCTCGCGGCGCGTGAGGGAGGCGGTCGCACCGGTCTGCGCGGGCGGCTCCTGCCTCGTGGAGGCCGTGCCACCCTTCCCGGGGGCGGGGTCGCTCGATGCTCCCGCGCCGGTCTGGGCCGTGTGCTCGTCGGCGGCCGGGGTGCCTCCCGTGCGCTTCGGGGTGCGCTCCGAGGGCTTGCCGCCCTTCCTCCCGCTCACGAACGAGACGACTCCGATCGCGAGCCCTGCCAGCAGGAGCAGCGTGCCGCCGGCGATCCCCGGCCACTGCCACGGGGTCGAGACCTCACGGGTCCAGGTCAGGGTCACGACGGGGGCGGCGGGGTCCTCACCCGTGCCGGCCGCGAGCAGGCTCCATCGGCCCGGACGGTCGGACCAGCGCAGGCTGACCTCGCCCGCGCCCGCCGACTCGGCGAACCACATGTCCGACCCGGCCGGGTCGACACCGACGACGGGGGGCGCGGCGGGAGTCTCCGCCGCGGCCTCGCCCTCGGCGGGAACCTCACCCTCCGCGGGGGCCTCACCCTCCGCGGGAGCCTCGCCCTCCGCGGGGGTCTCCTCCGCGGGGGGTGGCGCTGCGACGGAACGGGTCGACAGGGTCTTCCAGTCCGTGAGCCCCGTGACGACCGTGTGGGCGTCCGTGCCGACCCAGCCGGTGACGTCGACGTCGCGTCCGATCACGAGCGTCACCGGCTTGTCGTCGGGGGTCTTCGCAGTGACGGTCACGTCGCCCGCGACCATGTCGAGGACACCGGGCTCGGACACGACGAGCGGCGACGAGCCGTCGGCGGAGGTCGAGGCGACCACCGTCTCGCTCTCACGCCAGATCGTCGCCGAGGCGACCCCCGTGCCGATCCCCACCAGGCCGAGCACGATCAGGCCGGCGGCCAGGATTCGTTGAAGCACCGAGTTTTCCCTTCGTCATGGACAATCCACAATAGAGGCGAACGAGCGTCGGATTCGAAAGTTCGCCGGCTGGCGACGATCGCCGCAGACTCTTCACGAACTCCTCGCGACACCCTGACCGTACCCATTCCGGGTATTCAGGACACAGCCGGGCCACGTATCCTGGTGGACGATCCACAGGTCGGGCTGCCGGTGACGCGCCGGCACTCATCCCCCGACACCCATGCTGGCGTGGACCAGCCCAAGGCGGAAGGTCGACCCGTGTCCGACGAACGCACACTGTTCCCCATCACCATGCGCGGCTACGACCGCATCATGGTGGAAGGCCAGCTGGCCAAGCTCGAGAAGGACCTCGAGGACTCCCGACACCGAGCGGAGGCGGCTGACGCACGGGCCGTGCAGCTCACGTCGGACCTCCAGGACGCCCAGCGCCAGCTGCGCGAGACGGACCGCCCGTCGTACGCGGGGCTGGGGTCGCGCATCGAGCAGCTCCTGCGCTCGGCCGAGGAGCAGTCCGCGGACATCCTGGCCCAGGCCAACGCGCAGGCCGTCGACATCATGTCGCGCGCCAAGGTCGCGGGCGGGCAGATCCGATCGCGTGCCGAGAACGAGGTCGCCGAGCTCCTGTCGAACGCCCGCCGCGAGGCCGAGGAGATCCGCTCGACCGCCGCCGCGGAGACCGAGAGCACGCTGGTCGGCGCTCAGCGCCGCGCCGAGGAGTTCGTGGGCTCGGCCGAGCGTGAGGCCGCCCGCATCCAGAGCGCGCTGAACACCGAGGAGAGCGAGCGTCGCTCGAGCCTCGAGCGCGAGCTGGGCACCCTGCGCGCCCAGACCGAGCGCGAGACGACCGAGCTGCGCGTCGCGACCGAGCGCGAGACCGCCGAGCTGCGCGCCCGGGTCTCGGCCGAGACCGCCGCGATGCGCGAGGCCGCCGACCGCGAGACGACCGAGCTGCGCGAGACCACGCGGCGCGAGGCCGAGCGCCAGGTCGCCGAGGCCAAGCGTGCCGCGTCCGAGGCCGCGAACGCCGTCACGTCGGAGATGGAGGAGCTGCGCGAGAAGGCGCGGACCGCCCTCGCCGAGGCCGAGCTGGACATCGTCCGTCGTCGCGAGGAGGCCGAGCTCGAGAGCGCGGCACGGCACCAGGTCGCGAAGGAGGAGACCGACAAGCTCGTCGCGACCGCCGAGGCGCACGCCTCGGACGCCGAGGCCCGGGTGGTCGCCGCGCTCGAGCAGGCCGAGAAGGTCCGCACCGAGTCCGACGAGTACGTCAAGGAGGTCATCGCCACCGCGCGCCACAACGCGGACCGCGTGGTCGCCGAGGCCCGCGAGTTCGCCGAGCAGACGGTCGGGGACGCCAAGGCGGAGGCCGAGCAGCAGCGGGCCGCGGCGCAGCGCCAGCTCGAGGACCTCACGCGCCAGCACGAGTCGATCAACACCTACCTCGACGAGCTGCGCGGGCTCCTGGGTGACAGCGACGCCGGGGCGGCCAAGGCGAAGGCGGCCGCTCCTGCCGCGATCGCGGGCACGCCGGCCCAGCGTGCACGCGCGGCCAACCTCATGACGGCCGAGTTCCCGCAGGTCGAGGCCGCGGAGTCCGGGGACGAGTCGGCCGCCACGGCCGACGAGCCCGAGGCTCCCGCGCGGACCAAGGGCTGAGGAGTATGACGACCGGCGGCGACGGCACGGGACCCCTTGTTCCCGGGTCGTCGCCGTCGCCGCGTCCGGGCACCGACGGTTCGGGCGACGGTTCGGGCGCTGCCCCGTCGCGCCGGACGGACACGCCCGACGACGTCGCCGCCTGGCGTGCTCAGCGCACCGAGGCCGCGGCGCACCAGGCGGCCGAGCTCGAACGGCGTCGCGCGCAGGAGTCCGCCGAGGCGGCGGTCCTGCTGCTCGAGTTCGTCGCCGAGGCCGGGCGTCGCGGCCTCTCTCCCGTGCCGCTCCAGGCCCGGTCGTACGCGGGCGACGCGACGTACCGGACCCGCACGCTCGGCTGGTACCTGCGCAAGAACCGGACGCTCGCGGTCGGCACCGACGGCGCGTTCTACGTCCTGAGCGTCCCCGGCGGGATCTCGGCCCGACTGCGCGGCGCGGTCCTCACGCCGTCCGACCCGCCGCTCGTGCTCGGCAAGGGCGGCCGCGACGGCGAGTCGATCTCGCTCGCCGACGCTCTCGCACTCGTCCTCGAGCGCGGCTGACCGGCGGCTGCGGCTGACCGGCGCCGCCGGCGCCGCCGGTGCCGCCGGTGCCGCCGGTCTCACCCCTTGGCGGTCGCCCAGAGGTCCCCGAGCGCGTTCGCGACCGCAGCAGGTTCCTCGACCGCGCTCATGTGACCGGCGGACTGCACCAGGACGAGCGCGGTTCCCCGAGCGGCCGCGACCATGTGCTCGGCTGCCTCGACGGGCGTCAGGGTGTCCTCCTCGCCCACGACCACCGTGATCGGGCCCGCGAAGCGGGCCAGGACCTCGGTGCGGTCCGGGCGGGCGGCCATGGCGCGCTGGGCCCACGCGACGCCGTCGGGCCGCTGGGAACGGATCCACTCCTCGAGGCGCGCCGTCAGCGCCGGGCGGGCCACCTTGCTGGTCGCCCCGAGGAGCGCGCCCGGCATGCCGAGCACGGCGTCGACCGTCGCGCTGGCCGTGACGGCCTCCGCGATGCGCAGGCGGTTGGCCCGCGCCTCGTCGGTGTCGGCCGTGGACTTGGTGTCCACGAGGCCCAGCGCGGCCGTGAAGTCGGGGTGCCGCTCGGCGGCCGCGAGCGCGACGTACCCACCCATCGACATCCCGACGACGACCGCTCGCTCGACTCCCGCCGCGCGGGCCGCGGCGACCACGCCGTCCGCTGCGGCCTCGATCGAGGCGGGCTCGGCGCCGACCGGGCTCTGGCCCGCGCCGGGCAGGTCGACCGCGAGGACCGTGGTGCCGTTCGGCAGGGCAGCGGCGACGTCGAGCCACATGCGGTGGTCGAACGGGAACCCGTGCACGAGCAGCACGGGCAGCCCGTGGCCGTGGCGCAACGTGTGGAGGGCGAGGCGTCGGTCGGTCGTGCTCATGGTTCCTGTCCCGTCGTCGATGGCTGGACGTGCGTTCGGCTGGCGTCGTAGGTGGCCTGGTCGGTGGCCTCGGTGTCGGTGCCCGTCTCTGTCGCGGCGTCCCACGTCGTGGGCAGCGGCACGGGGAAGCCGGGCAGGACGTGCGCGACGATCTCGTCGAGGACCCGGCGGACCGACGGTTCCCCGACCCACAGGTGCTTCGCGCCCTCGACCGCGATGACCTCGGCCTGGGGCACACGTGCGAACCGGCGGCGTGCCTCGTCGGGACGCAGGTAGTCGTCGAGCTCGGGCACGAGCACCACGAGGGGCTTGCCGAACGCGGCCCAGCGGTCCAGGTCGTCGTCGGTCGCACGGTGCAGGGGCGGGGAGAGCAGGATCGCGCCCTCGATGCCCGGGTCGGTGCCGTGCTTGAGCGCGATCTCGGTCCCGAACGACCAGCCCACGAGCCACCGGTTCGGCAGGTCGTGGAACTCGGCGAGCTCGATCGCCGCGGCGACGTCGAAGCGTTCGGCCTCGCCGCCGTCGAACGCGCCCTCGCTCGTCCCCCGCGGCGACGAGGTGCCGCGCGTGTTGAAGCGCAGCACCGCGAGGTCGGCGAGCGCCGGGAGGCGCCACGCGGCCTTGCGGTACACGTGGGAGTCCATGTAGCCGCCGTGCGTGGGCAGCGGGTGCAGCGTGATCAGCGTGCCCGACGGCGCAGCGTGCGCCGGGAGCGCGAGCTCACCCACGAGGGTCAGGCCGTCGGCGGTGTGGAGCTCGACGTCCTCGCGGCGGGCCGGCAGGACCGTGAGCGAACGGATCGGTGCGCCGTGCTCGGCGGGCCTTCCCTCGGGTGCGGTGGTGTGCCCGGTCGGGGGCTGTGCTGCGGGCTGCACGTCGGACGGCCCGTCGACCGGGGGCGCGGTCGCTGCGGCGGGCTCGTCGGGGCGGTCGGTCGCGGGGTCGGGACGGTGCGCGTTCATCACGACCGAGCCTAGCCCGCGGTTCCGCGAGCGCAGGTCAGCGGCGACGTTCGCGTGCCGCCCAGCACCCCGTGTGCCAGTGCCGCCGGTCCTCGAGGGCCGAGGCCGCGCCGAACATCGAGTCGTTGGCCCAGGCGACCACGTGGCTCGTGCCCGCCGGGATGGTCTGCCGGCACCCGGGACAGACGTAGGACTTGTCCCCCGAACGTACGGTGCGGACCGACCACTCGCCGTCGGCCCCCGACTCGGAGCGCAGCCCGCCGAGGGCACGCCCCAGGTCGAGGGGGGCGGGTTCAGCCCCCCAGGGACGACGGCGGGACGGACGCTTCGACGGCATCCGTCCATTGTCCCTGCTCGCGACGCGCTCAGGGGCCCGCACGGGGCGCGACCCGTGCCCCGGGGACCGACGCCCCGGGAACCGACCAGGCACCTGCTCCCAGCGGCCTCCCAGAGAGTGCCGTTAGAGTTACCTGGCCTGCAACCCGCGCCCGGCACCGTGTTCGCTCCCGGTCGTGCGCGGACACCCCCGACCGAAGGATCCTTGTGAAGCTCCGTACCTCTCGCGGCCTCGTCGCGATCGCCCTGGGGACCGCCCTGGTCCTCTCCGGCTGCGCCAGCGGCAACGACGGCGGCGCCAGCCCCTCGCCCAGCGAGTCGGCCGCCAGCGGCATCCCGACCCCCACGGCAGAGGACGTCGCGGCGGTCGAGGCCATCAAGGTCAACGGCGACGTCGGTGCCGAGCCCACCCTGGAGTTCAAGGAGGGGCTCTCGGTGTCCGCCCCCACGGCCCGCCTCGTCGACGAAGGCACTGGTGAGGAGCTCGTCAAGGGCAACCAGGTCACCATGCAGTTCGTCGCCTACTCGGGGACCGATGCCGCGAAGACCGGGCAGTCGTCCTGGGAGACCGACTCCCCGCAGTCCTTCACCCTGGGAGACGCGCAGTTCGACCTGCTCAACCCGACGCTGATCGGGCAGAAGGTCGGCACGCGGATGCTCCTCGCGAATCCGATCCAGGGCCAGGACGGGATCACGACGATCATCAACCTCGTCGAGGTCGTCTCCACGAAGGAGATCCCGACGCGCGCCGAGGGCGAGGCAGTGACCCCGGCCGAGGGTCTGCCCGTCGTGACGCTCGACGACTCGGGCAAGCCCAGCATCGAGATTCCCGAGGGCTACGCGGCCCCGACCGAGCTGGTCACCCAGACCCTCATCAAGGGTTCCGGTCCCGAGGTCACGGCCGACAGCACCATCACGGCGCACTACACGGGCTGGACGCTCGACGGCAAGGTCTTCGACTCCTCGTGGGAGAAGGGCGCGCCCATGACGATCCCGCTCGCGAGCCTCGTCGAGGGCTGGAAGCAGGGCCTCACCGGGCAGACCGTCGGCAGCCAGGTGCTCCTGATCGTCCCGCCGGCCCTCGCCTACGGTGAGACCGCGAGCGAGCAGAACCCGCTGGGCGGCCAGACCCTGGTCTTCGTGCTCGACATCCTCGACGCCTCCTGACCGGTCGATCCTGACGGCACCGCCGCCAGAGAGAGCACAGGGCCGCCTCCCGTCCGCGGGAGGCGGCCCTTCTCGTGTGCTGGACCGAGCCGTCCTGCGCCCGACCCTCCGCAGGCCGACCCCCAGGTGCAGCACCTAGGCTCTGCCCATGAGCACAGAGCGCGAAGTCATGACGTGGGAGCTGTTCGGCACCGCGTCCAGGGAGCTGGCCGAGCAGGTGGTGGCCGGCGGCTTCCTGCCCGACGTCGTGGTCGCGATCGCCCGTGGCGGCCTGCTGCCCGGCGGTGCCGTGGCCTACGCCCTGGGCACCAAGGGCGTCGGGACGCTCAACGTCGAGTTCTACACGGACATCGGCCAGACGCTCTCCGACCCGCGTGTCCTGCCCCCGCTCATGGACACGTCCGAGCTCCCGGGGTCCAAGGTCCTCGTGGTCGACGACGTCGCGGACTCGGGTCGGACCCTCGCCCTGGTCATGGGCATGCTCGCCGAGCACGGCACCGAGGCCCGCTCCGCGGTGCTCTACACCAAGCCGCGCACGATCATCCAGCCGGACTTCGCCTGGAAGGAGACCGACCTGTGGATCACGTTCCCGTGGTCGGCCGAGCCTCCGGTCGAGGGCGCGGGGTCACGGCCGAACGACTGACACGCCCCTGACGCTCGGCCAGTCGGCGAACGACCGGTGCCCTGGCTCTCTTGCGTGGAGGAGCGTGGCGCCAGTGGTCTCGCAGGGGGCCGCTATTTGTCGTCTGGCAACCTTCCCTGAGTATCAGTGGCGGCGTTCAGCAGCTTGCGCTGTCACCCCTGACCGATCCGGGATGGCATCGGACGGTGGGCATTTCGGGCGTCATACGAGCAGGTGGCACGACTCCGGATTGCGGACTGGATGCTGGCGGTGGGCACGGTTTCGGTATCGCCGCGGTCCTACTTCTCTCCACGTGGATCCGCGGGCCCCTCCAGGCTGAGTCGGCCACCAGTTGCCCAGCGTCACGACACCAGCGCGAGGTCCTGTCAGCCGCGCCCACGCACACTCGGCATGTGAACCTGCCGCGAACCTCCCCGGGGGTACGTCTCGTGTCCGCGCAGCAGTTCCTCTGCTCAACCAGCGCCCCGTACCGGCAGGCGTTCACCACAACGGCGACCGGCCGGTACCCGCCCCCGTGACTGCGATGGGCGACCGGTGCCGAGGAGCTCGACACGGTCGCGCCCGAGTGGACGCGCACCGTCGTGCGGGTGCGGATCACAGACCTGCAGGTCGTGACCGGAGCCGTGTGACTATCCGCTCAAGACGTCCGCCGACTGTCTGCGGAAGCCTCCGTGCGGCCCCCGGAAGCACGTCGACGCCGCACCGTCCCGCCGACCGGCGTCACCCTCGCAGGCACGGCGTCGTCTAACACCGATTCCCGTAGTCGGGTTCTCGTCGCCCGCGGCAGGCGCTCAGCCTGAGGTGTCGCCCGGGTGGGGCAAGAATGCGTAGCCCGGGGCAACTCCTGTGTGTGGAAGTGCGAACAGGTAGGTGCCGGAGGTCTGCTGGCTCGCATGACGACCGATGATGTTCGTCTGGATCGCGGCAACGGCCGCGAGGTCAGCGGCCGAGCCGTGGAATGTCGGCACGGAGCAGCCACGGGCGGGGACGAGTTCGTCGTCCTCGCTGGTCTCCCAGAACGTGCGGTACGCCTCGAGCTCTCCGGACGCGGTGACGTGAGTACCTGCGACGGTGTCGATCGGAGGAACTTCAGTTCCGGGTGCCGCCACAACGACCATACCGAGCGAGCCGGTGGCTACGTCGGTCGCGACCTGGGCGACGAGAGCACGCCGGCCGGAGGAACCGACGTCGAGCAGGCTGAGATAGGTCGCCATCGCGTGGGAGACAGTGGCGTCGATGATGAAGCCGCCCACCGTCAGCACAGCCAGTGCACCTGGGCTAGGGGTGGAGCCGACACTCTCGGTGACCTTCAAGTCCGGGTTGATCGCTCGCAGGCGCTCCGCGAGTGCGGAGACCTTCGCGTCGGTGACGTCCGCTTCGGTGAAGTTCTGCCTCACGAGGTGTCCACCACCGACGGCTCCGTAGTCGACGAGCTCGATCGACCGGCATCCGGCGCGCACCACGTACTCGGAGATCCATGAGCCGAGCCCTCCGCAACCGAGGAGAACAACGTCGGACTGGTGGAAGGCGTTCACGGGACGATCCTTGTCTCGACGGGTGGAGATCGACGGGCGCTCGTCATACAGGCGGCACCACTCGATGGGACGGTCGTGGAGGGTCGACACTTCGGCGTCGCTTAGATCAACGCGACCGACGAGCAGGGAGGACATCTGGGCGGTCGGGTGGGGCACGTTCACGACGATGTGGACGAACGTGGCATGGTCGCGGCGACGCCGCACGACGCGCGCCCGCCAGGCGTGGAGCGCTGACGTTGCATCGGGCTCGCCGAGCTCGCGCATGACCTGAAACACGCTGCGTCCCGCCCCGGTGTAGAGCGGTCCGGGCATCCGCAGGACGAGGACCTGCTCGTCGTCGGGGTGTCGCTGCGCTCGGTGCAGGTCGAGGCGGTCGCCCGTGCCGTTGCGGCTGAGCCACGCCATGGAGAATGGGCGAGGGTCGTCGAACTCCTCCCGACAAACCACGGGTGCGGCGTTCTCGTGGGAGTACTGGTGCCCACCGACTGCGTGGAACAGGGCGGTGTCTGGGTCGAATCGATCCGCGAGGGCGTCTTCGAACCACCGGAAAATCCGGTCGAGGAACTCGCGCGCGCCACCCAGCGGGTTCCACTCACGCGCCGGGTCGAGGTAGACGCAGAGCTGACCGGAGCTCAGTGCGTGCGGGATACCGATGAAGCGCTCGTGCGTGACGCCGACGACTGGCGGGGCGAGAGCGTTCGACGGGATCAGCACGACCAGGTCCTCGAAGTCGTGCGCGTTCATGCCGCCCGGCGACCGACTCATGCCTCGCGTCGCCAAGCGCAGCCGAACTCTAAGGAGGTCACCATTCAGCGACTCCCGGGCGACTTGCACGAGCGTCTTCGGAGACTCGCGATGCAGGGCACGCAGCTCGGCAAGGAAGCCCTCCTGGTACGGGGTACCGAGGGGGGCGCGGCGGTTCACCCGGCACGGCCCGCGCGGCCGACGCTCAGGGTAGACCCGGCGACGACGAACGGGCTGGCGGACGCGGTCGCGGTGGTCGCGGACTTGAACCCGTCACCGAACAGGGCACGCCACTTTCGGGTGCTCTCCTCGGGGTCCGGCTCGTCGAGCGCGTCGCGCATCTGAGCGGCGTGGGCGTGGATCCGGGCACGGAAAAAACTGTAGGAGATCTGCGACCACCGGTGATTGAACGTCGTTCGCGGCGAGGAGGGGTCGACGACATCCGGCATCAGCGGCCTAGCCTGCAACCAGTCGTCGAGCGACTCCATGAGCGCCACGAGCGTCACGGGCACGTTCTTGTATGCGCCCGGCTGGACGAATTCCTTGAGCGAGTCCGCCTGATTGCCGAGCAGAGTCGTCAGGATGATCGACGGGGTACCGGTGAACGAGTTCTTGTGGTCGCGCAGGTACTTCAGCAGGCGCACGGAGCGACGGAAGTTGCTGTGGGTGATCTCGTCGCGCTTCTTCATCCAGGCGGTGTAACCCGCTGGGTCGGAGTCCTCCCACTCGCCGGTCTGGCGGTTCACGATCCGCTGCCCCCAGGGGGTGTCTACGTACGGGACCAGGTCGACGTGACAGTCGTTGGCGTACTGCACGCGCACGCACCGCGTCTTCATCGTGACCTTGCCCTGGTAGCCGGAGCGCTCGAGCGCCCACTTGAGCGAGGAAATGTAGCGGCCCTTGTCGTTCTCCCAGTCGGGGTTCGCGGTCATGTGGATCAGGACGTCGGCGTCGTACTCCTTGTTCTTCTGGGGCTTAATGATCATGCGGTGGGCCCAGGAGCCCTGCTTGGTCTTCCCCGTGACGAGAGCGCCGATCTCAACGTCGCTGCGAAGCACCCCGAAGATGGTCTCGACACGGTCGTCGAGCTGGTCCAGTCGCCACTGTGGGAGGTTGACCGTGTCACGCAGCAGTGCGTCGAAGTGCTTGACCTGCTCCATCGTCGTTCTCCTACTCGGCCGGGTCGGTGATCGCGGGGGTGGGCATGTACGTACCATTTGCCAGCTGGTAGACCACGAAGGCCGGGTGCGCCCCGCGCATGCGGGCGCGCCCCATGCGGACCGCGAGGCTCGCGGGCACCGATGCGACGACGTGCAGGGTCCGGACGTTTGGGCACCGCTCCTCGACGAGCGCAAGGGATCTCGTCCATGCCGCGGACGCGGCGTCGAGGTCCGCGCGCGTCTCCAGCACGCCTGCGCGGGCGTCCTGCCCGGAGAGTGCCATACGTGCGCGCGGCAGCGGCTCGACATCCTCAAGTAGCCGGCCGACTCGCGCCGTCCCCGAGACGGCGACCTCGATGACCAGTTCGGTGGCGGATGCGTCGCGCGGAACGTCGATGTCAAACTTGACTGGGGGGCCCTCGCGCCGGGGTCGCCACATCCAGGCTCTGGCCTCGTGGTCGTCACGGTGCCGGTCGAACACCCGGACCGTCGTGGTGTCGTCCAACAGGGCACCCAGGTACATCAGCAGCGGAATCGGCGCGAGCGCGAACACCGACAGGTCCGCATCGGCGCCCTGTTCGATGCTCCTACTGATCTTCCGCACCTGGGCCACGATGGTCTTCATCGCGTAGGCCCAGTCGGATAAGTCGTCGAGGGCTTCCGGGAGCTTGACGCAGATGTCGCTCCGCAGGCCCCCGTCCATGTGCGCGGTCAGACCTTCCTCGACGAGAGCATGGGTGACCTGCCTGCTTCCGACGGTGACGCGCTCGGACCGAACAGTGCTCTCGGTGGTCACCACGAGGGTGCGTTGCAGGGTCGAGAAGTCCGTGACCCGGCGGACGCGCGCCTCGTGCTCCTCCTTGCGCTGGGACAGCAGGTCCCCGGTCCAGATCTCGACGTTCTGCGGGTCGTCCACCATCCGGTGACACGCGTGGCAGAGCAGCATCAGGTTCTGCTCGGCAGCGCGGGCCTCCTCGTCAAGCGGGCTGTTGCCACGCGGCGACTTCGGTCCCGAGGACGCGCCGACGATGTGTGCGACCTCCCCGACCTTAGTGGTGTGGATGTGCCACGTGCGCTCGTCGAGCAGGTACGTCGCGCACAGCACGCAGCGGCCCGCGGCCTTGACCCACACACGCAGTTCGACCCCGCTAGCCAGCGCAGTGCGCGCAACCTCGGTATTACGTCTGATATCGGCCACGGCCACAGCTCCTTCCTACCAAGGGGACTGACACGAGGGGCCGGCGCCCCGGGAAGTACCGTCACAGGTAGTGGTCGACTGGAGACCCGACCACTACTATTTGGTACATATCGGTCGTTCGCACGAGGCTACGAAGTGCCTCAGCGCGGCCCGCGTCTGACTCGCTCGGCGCCTCGCCCCCGCCTGCCAGCCTGGCGTTCATCGTTGAAAGAAGGTCGCTCTACGCACGTAGCGCCGAAGGCCGTCTGGCCTTCCCTCCTACTGGTGCGACAGCCAGCCACGGCCCTCATCGACAGCGAACGCTGGAAATCAAGCGTTCGCGTTCGTCTTCTGGACTTGGCTGTCAGACGACACCAGTGGCGACCGCCACCGCAGGGACTCAGAAGTCCCAGTCGTCGTCCTCGGTGTTCACGGCCTTGCCGATCACGTAGGACGAGCCCGAGCCCGAGAAGAAGTCGTGGTTCTCGTCGGCGTTCGGGGACAGCGCGGACAGGATCGCCGGGTTGACGTCGGTCTCGTCCTTGGGGAACAGCGCCTCGTAGCCCAGGTTCATGAGGGCCTTGTTGGCGTTGTAGCGCAGGAACTTCTTGACGTCCTCGGTCAGGCCCACGCCGTCGTAGAGGTCGGCGGTGTACTGGACCTCGTTCTCGTAGAGCTCGAAGAGGAGCTCGTACGTGTACGCCTTCATCTCGTCGCGCTCGGCGGGGCTGAGCTTCTCGAGCCCCTTCTGGAACTTGTAGCCGATGTAGTACCCGTGCACGGCCTCGTCACGGATGATGAGGCGGATCAGGTCAGCGGTGTTCGTGAGCTTGGCCCGGCTCGACCAGTACATCGGGAGGTAGAAGCCCGAGTAGAACAGGAAGGACTCGAGGAGCGTGCTCGCGACCTTGCGCTTGAGCGGCGAGTCGCCCTTGTAGTACTCCATGACGATCTCGGCCTTGCGCTGGAGGTTGGGGTTCTCCTCCGACCAGCGGAACGCCTCGTCGATCTCGCGCGTCGAGCACAGCGTCGAGAAGATCGACGAGTAGCTCTTGGCGTGCACGGACTCCATGAAGGCGATGTTGGTGTACACGGCCTCCTCGTGCGGGGTGATCGCGTCCGGGATGAGCGACACGGCGCCCACGGTGCCCTGGATGGTGTCCAGGAGCGTGAGGCCGGTGAAGACGCGCATCGTGAGCGTCTTCTCCTCCTCGGTGAGCGTGGCCCAGCTCTGGATGTCGTTCGAGACCGGCACCTTCTCGGGGAGCCAGAAGTTCCCGACGAGCCGGTCCCAGACCTCGGCGTCCTTGTCGTCCTCGAGACGGTTCCAGTTGATCGCGGACACGCGATCGATGAGCTTGAGCTTCCCAGTGGGTGACATGTCGTTCTTCTTCTTTCTCAGCACGGTGCCGGCGACGAGACGAGAGGTCCTGCGGGCGGCGGGAGCGGGAGGGGCGCCGGTCGTGGTCGGGCCTGGCGGGGGCCGCGAGGCACGAGCGGCCCGGGGAGACCGGCGCCCCTCCCGTGGACGTCGCCCTCAGGCGACGAGGACGATCACAGCATGCAGGAGACGCAACCCTCGACCTCGGTGCCCTCGAGCGCGAGCTGACGCAGGCGGATGTAGTACAGGGTCTTGATGCCCTTGCGCCAGGCGTAGATCTGCGCACGGTTGACGTCGCGCGTGGTCGCGGTGTCCTTGAAGAACAGCGTCAGGCTCAGGCCCTGGTCCACGTGCTGCGTCGCCGCGGCGTACGTGTCGATGATCTTCTCGTAGCCGATCTCGTACGCGTCCTGGTAGTACTCCAGGTTGTCGTTCGTCAGGTAGGGCGCCGGGTAGTAGACGCGCCCGATCTTGCCCTCCTTGCGGATCTCGATCTTCGCGGCGACCGGGTGGATCGACGACGTCGAGTTGTTGATGTAGGAGATCGAACCGGTCGGCGGGACGGCCTGGAGGTTCTGGTTGTAGATGCCGTGCTCCTTGACGGACGCGGCGAGCGCCTTCCAGTCCTCCTGCGTGGGGATGTGCACGCCGGCGGTCTCGAACAGCTCCTTGACGCGGGGCGTCGCGGGCTCCCACACCTGGTTCGTGTACTTCTCGAAGTACTCGCCCGAGGCGTACGTCGAGTCCTCGAACCCGCCGAACGCGCGGCCCCGCTCGATCGCGAGGCGGTTGCTCGCGGCGATCGCGTGGTAGGCCACGGTGTAGAAGTAGATGTTCGTGAAGTCGATGCCCTCCTCGGAGCCGTAGAACACGCGCTCACGGGCGAGGTAGCCGTGCAGGTTCATCTGGCCGAGGCCGATCGCGTGACCCGACTCGTTGGCGCGCTTGATCGACGGGACGGACTCGATGCTCGTCTGGTCGGACACGGCCGTCAGGGCGCGGATCGCGGTGTCGATGGTCTTGGCGAAGTCCGGCGAGTCCATCGTCTTGGCGATGTTGAGGGAGCCGAGGTTGCACGAGATGTCGCGGCCGACGTGGTCGTACGACAGGTCCTCGTTGTACGTCGAGGGCGTCGAGACCTGGAGGATCTCGGAGCACAGGTTCGAGTGGGTGATGCGGCCCTTGATGGGGTTCGCCTTGTTCACCGTGTCCTCGAACATGACGTACGGGTAGCCGGACTCGAACTGGAGCTCGGCGAGGGTCTGGAAGAACTCGCGCGCCTTGATCTTGGTCTTGCGGATGCGTGCGTCGTCGACCATCTCGTCGTACTTCTCGGAGACCGAGATGTCGGCGAAGGGCTTGCCGTAGACACGCTCGACGTCGTACGGCGAGAAGAGGTACATGTCCTCGTTCTTCTTCGCCAGGTCGAACGTGATGTCGGGGATGACGACGCCGAGCGACAGCGTCTTGATGCGGATCTTCTCGTCCGCGTTCTCACGCTTGGTGTCGAGGAACCGCATGATGTCGGGGTGGTGCGCGTGCAGGTAGACGGCACCGGCACCCTGGCGGGCTCCGAGCTGGTTGGCGTAGGAGAAGGAGTCCTCGAGGAGCTTCATCACGGGGATGACGCCCGAGGACTGGTTCTCGATGTGCTTGATGGGTGCGCCGTGCTCACGGATGTTGCTCAGGAGCAGGGCCACGCCGCCGCCACGCTTGGAGAGCTGCAGCGCGGAGTTGATGCCGCGCGCGATGGACTCCATGTTGTCCTCGATGCGCAGCAGGAAGCAGGACACGGGCTCGCCGCGCTGCGCCTTGCCGATGTTGAGGAACGTCGGGGTCGCGGGCTGGAAACGGCCTGCGACGATCTCCTCGACGATGTCGAGCGCCGTCTGCTCGTTGCCGTCCGCGAGGCCGAGCGCGACCATGGACACCCGGTCCTCGAAGCGCTCGAGGTACCGCTTGCCGTCGAACGTCTTGAGCGTGTACGAGGTGTAGTACTTGAACGCCCCGAGGAACGTGTCGAAGCGGAACTTCTTGGAGTACGCGAACTCGAAGAGCGACTTGACGAAGGCGCGGTCGTACTTGGCGAGGACCGCGGGGTCGTAGTACTTGTTCTCGACCAGGTAGTCGAGCTTCTCCTCGAGGCTGTGGAAGAAGACCGTGTTCTGGTTCACGTGCTGCAGGAAGTACTGGCGCGCAGCCTGGCGGTCCTTGTCGAACTGGATCTCGCCGTCGGGGCCGTACAGGTTGAGCATCGCGTTGAGTGCGTGGTAGTCGAGCTCGACTCCCGCAGCCACCGTGCTCACGCTGGAATCCGTGACTGTCGTTGCCAAAATCGTCCCAATCCGTCGCGGACGCGCTCGACGTCCTCGGCTGTTCCAAGAAGCTCGAAGGCGTACAGGTAAGGCACCTGGCACTTCGAGGAGATGATGTCGCCGGCGATGCAGTAGGCAGCGCCGAAGTTGGTGTTGCCCGCGGCGATCACGCCGCGGATCAACGACCGGTTGTGTGCGTCGTTCAAGAACTTGATGACCTGGCGGGGCACTGCCCCGCCCTCGTTGCCGCCGCCGTACGTCGGGATCATCAGGACGTACGGCTCGTCGACCCGCAGGAACTCGTCCTTGGGTCGCAGCGGGATGCGGTGGACCGACTGGCCGCGGTCCTCGAGGCCCAGCCGCTGGACGAACCGGTGGGTCGTGTCCGAGACGCTGGAGAAGTAGACGAGCGATCCCATGTCACACCTCGCAGCGGGGACCGGTGGGACGAGCTGCTCAGGCGACGGGAGCGACCTTCGCCGCGAGCGCGTTGATCTGGTCGGGACGGAAGCCCGACCAGTGGTCGTCACCCGCGATGACGACGGGTGCCTGCAGGTAGCCGAGGCCACGGACCAGCTCGAGCGCCTCGGCGTCCTGGCTGATGTCCACGACCGAGTACTCGATGCCCTTCTTGTCGAGGGCGCGGTACGTCGCGTCGCACTGAACGCAAGCCGGCTTGCTGTAGACCGTGATGCTCATCTGGTCAGTCTCCTCGTGTAGGGGATCGAGCTTCCACGGGCCCCAGGTCGACTCCCCCTGGGGTGCCTGACCTCGAAGAACACTGGTGGAACTACGATCGTGTGATGTGCCGAGGAGGTGATGCGCTCCCTGGTGCTGACCACTATACCTAGTGGGCGGGCTCGGCGCTCGGCACTAGATGTCGTGGTCCGGTGATTCTCGTGACCTCATCGCCGAGCCTCCTCGGAGTGTGCTACAAGCAGGGTTCCATCCTCCCAGGAGGCACTGACACGACCTCGTCGACACGCTCGTCCACCGCCTGTGCGCGCCTCGATCCGCACGCTCTCGCGGCCCCCGCGACTTCTCCACAGGCTGTGGAGGGTCGTCGTCCACACGCTGTGGGAAGTCGGGCCGACGTCGTCGACCGGGCGCGCGGGTCGTCGAAGAGCATGGTCGGACCTCGGGCGGTGCGCCGCGAAGCGGACAAGCCGGGCAGAAAATCCTCAGGCGTGTCGTGTTCGCTCGGCGTGTCGCGTGGATCCGGTCGGGCTGCGACAAAGATCACCGGTGCCCGGTCGGACCCCGGGCCCCGGGTCCCGGACCCCGGGCCCCGGGCCCCCAGGCACGGAGACCTTCAGGGCGCACACCGCACGACGTCCGGGTCTCCCCTTCTCGGGAAGGCCCGGACGCAGGCGGTCGGGACGTGCCGATGCGGTCAGACCTCGTCGACCCCGGGCAGCACCGACGTCGTCGCGAGCCCGCGGTACCAGTGGGCCGAGTCCTTCCAGGTCCGGGCGAGCGTGTCGTAGTCGACCCGGATGATCCCGAAGCGGCGCTCGTAGCCGTAGCCCCACTCGAAGTTGTCGAGCAGCGACCACGCGAAGTACCCGCGCACGTCGGCCCCCGCGTCGATCGCGGCCCCGACCGCGTCGATGTGGTCGTGCAGGTACGCGACGCGACGGTCGTCGTGGACCCGCGCGGTCCCGTCGGCGTCGACGCTCACCTCGTCGTCGAAGGCCGCGCCGTTCTCGGTGACCATGAGCGGCTGGTCGGGGTAGTCCCGGTGCACCGCGAGCAGGAGCTCGGTCATGCCCGCGGGCTCGATGTTCCAGCCCATCGCGGTGTACGGGCCGGGCTGCTGGACGAACTCGACGTCGTCGACCCCGATCCACGGGCTGTGGCTCGACGCGCCGTGCCCGTCGCTCTCGGAGCGCTCGCCGTCCCCGGAGAAGTGCCGGACGCGCACGGTCGAGTAGTAGTTCACGCCGAGGATGGACAGCGGCTGGCGCACGAGGTCCAGGTCGCCGTCCTGGACGAACGACCAGTCGGTGACGTGCGCGGTGTCGGCGAGCAGGTCCGCGGGGTAGGCGCCGTCGAGGATCGGGCCGAGGAACGCCCGGTTGGCGAGGGCGTCGATCTTCCGCACGGCGTCGTGGTCGGCGTCCGAGGTGGGGTCGTCGGGCCGGATGACGTGCAGGTTGAGCGTCACCGAGGTCTTGGCGTCCTCGCCCAGCTCGTCGCGGATCGCGCGGCACGCGAGACCGTGCGCCAGGTTGAGGTGGTGCACGGCCGCGAGCGCCGCGACGGGCTCGGTGCGGCCGGGGGCGTGCACGCCCGAGCCGTAGCCGAGGTAGGCCGAGCACCAGGGCTCGTTGAGCGTGGTCCACACGTCGATGCGGTCGCCGAGCTCGCGGGCCATGCGGCGCGCGTACTCCGCGAACGCGGAGGCGGTCTCGCGGTTCGCCCAGCCGCCGCGGTCCTCGAGCTCCTGCGGGAGGTCCCAGTGGTAGAGCGTCACGACGGGCTTGACCCCGGCCTCGAGGAGCGCGTCCACGAGCCGCGAGTAGAACGCGATGCCCTCGGGGTTGAACTCGCCCGTCCCGCCGGGCTGGACGCGCGACCAGGAGATGGAGAAGCGGTAGGCGCCGAGCCCGAGGTCCTTGATGTGCTGCACGTCCTCGGCCCACCGGTGGTAGTGGTCGTCGGCGACGTCCCCGGTGTCGCCGTTCAGGGTGCGGCCGGGCGTGTGGGAGTAGGTGTCCCAGATGGAGGGGCCGCGGCCACCCTCGGCGGCGGCTCCCTCGATCTGGTAGGCCGCGGTGGCCGATCCCCAGAGGAAGTCGGTCGGGAAGACCCGCCGTGCGGGTGGCTGTGCTGCGGACGGTGCGGGGTCGGCGTCCTGCCGGGTGGCGACGGTGCTCACGGTGTTCCTTCGGTCGGTCGTCGGTGGATGGTCTGACTCGGGTGTGGAAGCGCTCTCACGTATCGATTCGATCAGCGTACCCACGCGGCCGGGCGACGTCGAGGGCGAGAGGTGAGCGGCGCCGTCGGGCAGGAGGACTCCCCCGTCCGACGACGCCGCTCACCACCCCCTTGCGTCCCCCCGCCGCGTGGCGTGGGGCGAGCGTCAGACGGACAGCTCGACGCTGCCCGCGCCCTGCGCCCGGACCACCTGGTCGCCGAGCTGCACGGCCCACGGCGCACGCGCGTCGTCGGAGGTGACCGTGACCCGCGAGCCCTCGCGGACCGTACGGAACGTCGTGGCCGCCCCCGTCTCGGACGGGATCGTGGTCGTCGCGTCGTGACCGTCGGGCAGCTCGAACAGGCGCAAGGTCACACCGTCGGCCCACTCGTAGTCGGGCCGGTCGGTGCGCGCGCCGACCGGCAGCACCGTGCCCGGGCGGGCCAGGAGCGGCAGCGAGTCGAAGCCGTGCCGCTCCGACACCCACCGCGGTCCCGAGACCGTGCTCCCGTCGAGCAGGTTCGTCCAGCGACCCTCCGGGACGTAGTACTCGACGTCGCCCTCGGCCGTGAAGACCGGCGCCACGAGCAGCGAGCCGCCCAGCATGTACTGCGTGTCGACCCCGAAGCCGCCGCGGTCCCCCGGGAACTCGAGCACCATGGGCCGCATCATCGAGATCCCGTCCCGGTGGGCCTCCTCCGCGACCCCCGCCAGGTACGGCATGAGCGAGAGCTTGAGCCGCGTGAACCGCCGGGTGACGTCGACCGCCTCCTCGTCGAACGCCCACGGCACGCGCACCGAGTCCGAACCGTGCAGCCGGCTGTGCGAGGACAGCAGGCCGAACGCGAGCCACCGCTTGAAGACCCCCGGGTCCGGGACCCCCTCGAAGCCCCCGATGTCGTGGCTCCAGTACCCGAAGCCGGACATCGCGAGCGAGAGCCCGCCGCGCAGCGACTCGGCCATCGAGGCGTACGTCGAGTCGCAGTCGCCACCCCAGTGGACGGGCAGCTGCTGGCCTCCCGCGGTCGCCGACCGCGCGAACAGGACCGCGTCCCCCTCGCCGCGCTCACGTTCCAGGAGCCGGAAGACCGCCTCGTTGTAGAGCTGCGCGTAGTAGTTGTGCATCTTGGCCGGGTCCGACCCGTCGGACCACACGACGTCGTCGACGGGGATGCGCTCGCCGAAGTCGGTCTTGAAGCAGTCGACCCCCTGGTCGAGCAGGCCCTTGAGCTTGCCCAGGTACCACTCGGTCGCCTCGGGGTTCGTGAAGTCGACCAGCCCCATGCCCGCCTGCCACTTGTCCCACTGCCACACGCCGCCGTCGGTCGTGCGGAGCAGGAACCCCGCCGCGCGAGCCTCCTCGAACAGCGGCGAGCGCTGCGCGACGTACGGGTTGATCCACACGCAGATCTTGAGGCCCTTGTCCTTGAGGCGGCCCAGCATGCCCTCGGGATCCGGGAACGTGCGCGGGTCCCACTCGAAGTCGACCCACTGGTACTCGCGCATCCAGAAGCAGTCGAAGTGGAAGACCGACAGCGGCAGGTCCCGCTCGGCCATCCCGTCGATGAACCCGCTCACGGTCTGCTCGTCGTAGCTCGTCGTGAACGACGTCGTGAGCCACAGCCCGAACGACCAGCCCGGGACGCGCGCGGGGCGCCCCGTCAGCGCGGTGTACCGCGTCAGGACCTCCTTGGGCGTGGGGCCCGCGACCAGGTAGTACTGGAGCGACTGCCCCTCGACCGAGAACTGCGCCCGGGTGTTGATCTCGGAGGCGACCTCGAACGACACGAGCTCGGGGTGGTCGACGAACACGCCGTACCCGCGGCTGCTCACGTAGAACGGCACGTTCTTGTACGCCTGCTCGCTCGACGTCCCGCCGTCGGCGTTCCAGATGTCGACCGCCTGCCCGTTCTTGACGAACGGCCCGAACCGCTCCCCCAGCCCGTAGAGCTGCTCGCCCGGTGCGAGGCTCAGCTGCTCGTGCACGAAGTGCGCACCCCCGTGCGCGGCGTCGGCCTGGACCGCGCCCACGGCCTTGTGCAGGCTCGACGTCACGACCTGCCCGTCCTGCTCGACGTCGACGCGCCAGCCGCCGTCCCGGTGCACCCGCACCGCGAGCGGCCCCGATCGCAGCACGCCCGCGACCTCGTCGACCGAGATCTCGGGCCGGAAGCCCTCCTCGCGGTGGAGCTCGAAGTGCGGGCCGCGCCGCACCCCACCGCTCAGGTGCTCGATCCGCACACCGATCACGCCCGGTGCGGGCGACGAGTAGGTGACCGTCAGGAGCGGCCGGTTGAGCGTGTCGCCGCGACGCCGGATCACGGCGGTCGGGGCGTACACCGTCATGGTGCCCGCCGCAGGGTCGGCGCGGACGTCGTCGACCTGGGCCGGGTGGAGCGGCGAGAAGCCGTCACGGACCTGCCAGTAGCCGTCGGTGAACTTCATGGGTGCTCGGTTCCTTCGGGGTAGGTGCGATCACTTCACGGCGCCGGCCGTGACGCCTCGCGTCAGGGTGCGCTGGAAGATCAGGAAGAAGATGACGGCGGGGACGAGCGAGACCAGCGCGCCCGCGTTGGTCGTCGTGGCGTCCATCATCCGGTCGCCCTGGAGCGAGGCCAGCGCGATCGGGATCGTCTGGGTCGCGTTGGTCGTCAGCATGACCAGCGGGATGAAGAACTCGTTCCAGGTCCAGATGAAGAAGAAGATCATCAGGACCGAGAGCGTCGGGCGCACGACCGGGAAGACGATCCTCCACAGGATCTGCCAGCGCGTGGCGCCGTCGAGCGCCGCGGCCTCGAGCAGCGCGGGCGGGAACGTGCCCAGCACCGACGACAGGAGGTACGTGCCGAACGCCGACTGGATGACCGTGAAGATGATGATCACGGACCACTGGGAGTTCGAGAGACCGACCTGCTGCGCCATGGTGAACAGGGGGTAGACCAGGGCCTCCTGCGGCAGCATGTTCGCGAGCAGGAACAGCATGATGATCCACAGGCGCCCCTTGACCTTCCCGACGCCGATCGCGTAGGCGTTGAGCAGCGAGAGCAACGTGCCCCCGATCGCCACGGCGCTCGAGATCCAGATCGAGTTGAGCAGCTTCTGCGGGAAGTCGACCCGCTCCCAGAACGCCACCACGCCGTCGAGGTACAGGTGCGTCGGCCAGCTCAGCGGCCCGTCCTGCGAGTACTCCGCGGGCGACTTGAACGCGTTGAGGAGCATGATGACGAACGGTGCGAGCATCAGGAGCGCGAACAGCGCGGCGGCGGCGAGCACGAACCAGCGCCCGATCCCTCGACGGTGCCGCTGGTCCGGGCGAGTGGAGCGCAGGACCTGCTCCCCGGTGGGCTTCTCGACGGACGGGGACAACGTGTCGGTGGCCATCAGCGGCCTCCTTCTTCACGGCGCTCGGCGCGGGCCTGCAGGGCGAGGATGACGAGGGCGACCACGACGATCACCAGTGTCAGGACGGTCGCCACGGCAGCGCCGTAGCCGACCTTCGACTTGTCGAAGAAGTTGAGGTACGAGTAGTAGCTGGGCACGAGCGTCGAGCTCTCGGGACCACCACGGGTCAGCACGTAGATCGGGCCGAAGACCTTGAGCGCCGCGACCGTGCAGGTCAGGACCACCACGAACGTCTCCGGGCGGATCTGCGGCATCGTGATCGCGCCGAACCTGCGCCACCACCCGGCGCCGTCGAGCTCGGCCGCCTCGTACAGCTCGGGGTCGACGCGCTGGAGCGCCGACATGAAGATCACGACCGGGTAGCCGATCTGGACCCAGACCAGGACGGCCATGACCGTGGGCAGCGCCGTGGTCGTGGACCCGAGCCAGTTGGGCGGGTTCTCGATCCCGATCGAGCGCAGGACCACGTTGAGCGCGCCGGTCTGGGAGTTGAGGATCCAGTTCCACAGCACGCCCGCGACCGCGACGGGCAGGATCTGCGGCAGGTAGTAGGTGGCACGCAGGAAGGCCGCGACGCCGCCGCCGAAACGGCGTCCGAGGTAGTCGAACAGGACGGCCGCCAGGACGAGGCCGATGAGCGTGGGGACCACGACCATCGCGAGGATCATCGCGACCGAGTTCCGGAACGAGGTCCAGAACTGCTCGTCGGCCATCAGCGCCGCGTAGTTGTCGAGCCCCACGAACTCCTTCGGGGCCATGCCGCCCTTCCACTTGAAGAGGCTGTAGTACACGTTCGTGGCGAACGGGATCAGGATGACCACCGTGAAGGCGACCGCTCCCGGGATCAGGTAGGGCAGGTACCCCACCCAGCGGGGTCTGCTGCGCCGCGAGCGCGCGGCTCGTGCTCGCTCGGCCGCGGGGGCCGGCGTCGTGACAGTGCTCATGGTCGTTCCTCGTCGTCGGAGTCCTCGGCCCCGGTGGGCGGGCCCTCGCCCGCCCACCGGGATCCCTGCGCTGCGGATCAGCCCTCGAGCAGGTCCGCCTTGCCCTCCTCGTACGGGCCGGACAGGCCGTCGAGGACCTCGGCCGGGGTCTTGGACGTGTTGACGAGCGACTGGAGCTGGCTCACGAGCACGTCGTAGTAGCCCGCGACGGGCCAGTCGGGGTAGAACGCGAGGCCGTCGGCGGCCAGGATGTCGTTGAAGTTCTGCGTGAGGGCCTGGGTGCGCTCGTCCGTGATGGCCGAGACGTCACCGGCGACGGGGAGCCCGCCGGCCTCGCCCAGGATGTTCTGCACCTCGGGGCGCAGCGTGATGTCGATGAACTCCTCGGCGAGCGACTTCGAGTCGGCGTTCGTGGGAACGACCCACAGGTTGCCCGACGAGCCCACCTGGAGCGTGTTGCCCGGGAAGTTGAACTGGCCCCAGTCGGCGTCCATCTCCTCGGCGATGCGTCCGAACCACCACGAGCCGGAGACCATCATCGGGTAGGTGCCGTTGATGAACGAGACGCCCATGTCCTCTGCCGTGAGCGCGGCCGAGTCGGAGGCGATGTAGCCCTTGTCGATCCAGTCGGCCAGGGTCTCGGTGGCCTTCGTCATCTCGGGGCCCTGGAAGTCGACGTCCCCGTCGAAGAGCTGGTAGGCGTCGACGAAGTCCTGGTCGGCGTTCGCGAGGACGAGCTCGTACCAGAGCTGCCCGAGGGGGTACTCGGCGCCGGCCTCGGCGAGCGGCGTGATGCCCGCGGCCTGGAAGGTCGCCATCGCGGTCTCGAGCTCGGCGAGCGTCGTCGGTACCGCGACGCCGTGCGCGGCGAACATGTCCTTGTTGAAGTAGACGCCCACGAACTCGCCGTAGTTCGGTACGCCGTACCAGTCGCCGGACCCCATGAGGCCGTTCTCGTCGTACGTCGCGGTGGTCTGGAGCGACCCGCTGAGCAGGGTGTCCCAGCCCCGCTCCTTCGCCGCGTCCGTCAACGGCGTGAGCAGGCCCTGCGAGGCGAGCTGACCTGCGGTCGCGTTGCCCTTGTTGTACTCCATGACGTCGGGCACGTCGTCGCCCGTGAGCACGATCTTCGCGTTCTTCTGGATCTGCTCGAACGTCTGCTTCTGGACGTCGACCGTGACGTCGGGGTTCTCGTCCTCGAAGATCTCGATCGCCTTGGCCCAGGCCTGGCCCATCGCGGACTCGTCGGACTCGTAGTGCCAGATCGTGAGGGTCTTGTCGTCGGAGTCCCCACCTCCTCCGGTCCCACCTCCCGCACACGCCGTCAGGGCGAGTGGGAGCGCTACCAGGGCAGCGACAAGAGACTTCCGTGAACGCAACATGACTCTCTCCTCATCATTGAGCGTCGGCGCCAGCGCCGATCGTCTGGTCCTGCACCGGCAGGGCCGGCGAGCGTGCACCGGCAGGGCCGGCGGTCACGACCTCCGCACCTCCGGGTCGAGGCCGCGGTCGGGGTCGAGCACCCGGGGTCAGGACCCCCGGACAGGGGCGGGGCCGACGCTCGCGCCGGCCTCGAGGTCGCACGGGACGAGGACGGGCGCGTGCGCCCTGCCTGCGTCGTCGATCCGTGCCACCAGGGACTGCACACCGAGCCGCCCGAGCTCGGCGCCCGGTGCGTGCATGGTGGTCAAGGGGGGCGTGCTCATCGCACCGACGCCGGGCGAGCTGACGATGCCGAGCACCGAGACGTCGCCCGGGACCGCGAGCCCGCGTGCCTGCAGGCCCGACATGACCCCGAACGTCGCGATCTCGTTCATCGTGACGAACGCGGTGAGCGACGGGTCCTGCTCGAGCAGGTCGCCGACCGCGGCACGCCCGGCCTCAGCCGTCTCGTCGCACAGGAGGCTGCGGCCCACGAGGCCGCGGCGGTCCATGGCTGCGGCGAACCCCTCGCTCGCTCGCAGGGTGGGCCCGTAGCCCGCCGCCGCACTCTCGGCCGAGTGGTTGATGAAGGCGATCCGCCGGTGCCCCAGAGCGGCCAGGTGCTCGACCGCGGCCTCGGTCGTCGCAGCGAAGTCGATGTCGACGTACGGACGACCCTCGAGCTCGCGCGTGCGCCCGATCATCGTGTAGGGCACGCCGGCCTCGTGGAGCACCTCGACGCGCGGGTCGTCGAGCCGGACCTCCATGAGCAGGACCCCGTCGGCCATGCCCTGCTGGGTCAGGTCACGGATCTCGTCGGCCTCGTGCGCCGCGAAGGGCCACAGCACCAGGTGGTAGCCAGCCTCACGGGCGGCCGCGGCGGCGCTCGTGACGAACTCCGAGACGGTCCCGCCGATCCCGGTCTCGGTTGCGGGGAAGATCAGAGCGAGGACGTGGCTCCGGCGCGAGGCGAGCCCGCGCGCCATGGCGTTGCGGTGGTAGCCGAGGTCCGTCATGGCCGTCTCGATCCGGGCGCGCGTCTCGTCGGAGATCTTGCGCGTCCCGTTGAGCGCGTACGACACCGTGCTGAGCGACACGTTCGCCCGTGCGGCCACGTCCTGCATGGTCACCATCTCGCCACCTCCTCGTGGTCGACCCCGGCCTCGGGGATCGAATCGTCGAAGCGCTTCGTCGAAGCGCTTCGAATGAATACGAGTATTGACTGAACTATTGCGATCCGTCAACCCCCGGCCCGCGGACGACGGCGGCCCGGCGCCGAGCTCTCGCTCGGGGCCGGGCCGCCGTCGGGTGTCGTCGCAGGTCAGGCGACGCCTGCCAGGACCTGTCGGGTCAGTCGGTGACCAGCGCTCCCCCACGCCACACGCCGACCGGCTGCAGGTCGGAGTCGGTCACGAGGACGTCGGCACGCCGACCCGCCTCGAGCGCACCGATGTCCTCGCGGCCCAGGACGCCCGCAGGAGTCAGCGAGGCCGCCGTGACCGCGTCGACCAGGGGGATGCCGAACCCGACGGTGGCCCGGACGACGTCGAGCAGGTGGAACGTCCCCCCGGCGATCGACCCCTCGGGCGTGCCGTCGTCCAGGCGTGCGACACCGTCGGCCACGGTGACCGTCATGGGACCGAGCTGGTACTTTCCGTCCGCCATCCCCGCGGCCGCCATCGCGTCCGTGACGAGCACGATCGCGTCGGGCCCCACGAGCTCGAACACGCTGCGGACCGTCCCGGCCGCGAGGTGGGTCCCGTCCGCGACGAGCTCGACCACGAGCTCCCCGCGCGCGGCGGCCGCGAGGCACGACGCGATGGGGCCGGGGGCGCGGTGGTGCAGCGGCCGCATGCCGTTGAACAGGTGCGTCGCGGTCAGGCGGGGCGCAGGACCCACCGGCTCCCCGGCCGCCACCAGGGCGGCCCGGCGAGCGGCGAGCGCCGCGACCCCCTCGGCGATCGCGGCGTCGGTCTGCTCCGACGACGCGTCGGTGTGCCCGATCGACGGCACGGCCCCGACCTCGACCAAGGTCTCGACGACCCCTCCGGGTCCGGTGTTGCCCGGAACCTCGGGGGCGAACGTCATGGTGCGGACGTGGCCCCGGCCTGCCTCGGCGATCGCCCGGACCAGCTCGGGGTCCCCCGCGAGCATGTCGTGCGGGTTCTGCGCGCCGCAGCGCACCTCGGACAGGAACGGTCCTTCCAGGTGGATGCCCGCGATCTCGCCCGCGTCGCCCAGCTCTGCCAGCGTCGCGACCCGGCGCAGCAGGGTCTCACGCTCGGCCGTGACGAGGGACGCGACGAGGCTCGTGGTCCCGTGGCGGCGGTGCTCGCGCACCGCGACGAGGGCCTCCTGCGCGTCGGCGGCGTCGGGGAAGCTCGCACCGCCCCCGCCGTGGTTGTGCAGCTCGACGAGCCCGGGCAGGACGACCTGCCCCGCAGCGGGCTCGTCGGCGGCCTCGACCTCGGCGGCGAAGCCTGCGGCAGCCGCGTCCCGGCGCTCACCGACCCACGCGATCTCAGGACCGTCGAGGACGACCACGCCGTCCTCGAGCACCTCGCGGGGGGTCACGACCCGGCCCCGCAGGGCGGTCCGTCCGGCGGGCGGGGCCTCGTCGGACGAGGTGGCGGACGACAGCGGGGCGGGGTTCGACGTCATGGCCACATTCTTGCGCACTTCGTTCGGAGGACGCACGAATGGCCGCAGGGGGCGCCCGAGGCAGGTCGAGTGCTGAGACGGGCCGGTCAGAGGTCGCGCAGCAACCGGCCCGCGGACCGCGCGAGATGCGCGATGTACAGCCGCTGGAAGGTCGGGACCAGCGGACGCAGGGCCCGGACCCAGCGAGCGGCCGGGTTGCTGAAGACGTCGACCACGAACCAGACGTCTCCCGCCGCGTCGCGTTCGAGCACGAAGGACTCCTCCCCCACGAACACGTGGCCCGGCAGGGTGCCGTAGCCGAAGCCGATCCGCTGCTCCTCCCGCTCGACCCACACGATCTCGCACGGCTCGCTGAGCCGGACGGGCCCCAGGCCCAGCCGCGTCGTCACGAGCCCACCGGGCTCGGCGACGGGCGCCGACGTCACGATCGACACCCGCGCACGCGCGTGCACCTGCCAGGTCAGGAGCAGGTCGCCGAGGCGGCCGAGCTCGTCGACCGAGCAGGGCCGCTCGGAGATCCGGTGACGCAGGCGCAGGTGGGCGTAGCCCGCCGGCAGCTCCGGGGACCGCGTGGCCCCCACCTCGGGGTAGGTCGTGCGGGGCTGCGTCATGCCTGTCTCCGTCCTGGGCTCCTGCTGGGTCTGTGTGGCGAGAGGTCGTGTTCTTGCAGCCCCGGAGCCTGAGGTGGTCCCGAGGTCGCCCCGGCCCGGACGAACCTCAGGCCGAGCAGCGTGCACAGCGAGAACCCGAGCGCGTTCGCGATCCCGTGCGTCGCGGCCATCTGTCCGATGCTCGGGTGCGGCACGCCCGTGAGCTCACCGACCGCCCACCAGACCGCCAGCACCATCGATCCCCCGACCGCGAGCGAACCCGCCACGAGGAGCGCCCGGGCACCGCCGCGCGCCCGGAACCCGAGGACGGCCCAGGCCGTGCACCAGAGCGCGGTGGTCAGCACGAGAGCGCCGAGCAGCTCGACCGCGTTGCCGACGAAGTACCCCACCAGGACCAGCCCGGTCCCCAGCGGGACCCCCAGCGCACCGAGGCGCGCGCACGCCCCCGGCGCGGGGGCACCGTGGGGCCCGCGACGCATGCCCTTCTCGCCGCCCTGCCCCCGCCCGTCGTCGAGGGTCCCGACCAGACCTGCCACGAGAGCCGCCGCGAAGCCGGCGAAGAGCATGTGCGGGACGGTCAGGGTCAGGTACGTCCCCGAGAATCCGAGGAGCCCCCATCCCCCGCGGTCCGCGAGCATGGCTGCCGCACCGACCGCCGGCATGACCAGACCGACGCCGACGGCGAGCCGCACCTCGGGCGCTCGCGGCGCCGTCGGGCCGGGAAGCGCGACGCGGACCGCAGCGGCGAGCAGAACCACCGACCCCACGAGGAACGGGATCGTCGTCGCCTGTGCGAGCGCCCCCTGCGGCAGCCAGGCCCCGGCCGCCGTGACGGCCCCTGCCGCGGGCCACCACGGGCCGCCCGCACCCGGGACCGCGCGCGGGCCGAGCAAGGACAGCCCGAGAGGCAGGATCACCACGAGCCCGAGGGCCACCACCAGGTCGACGAGGACCTCGGTCGCCGGGGTCATCCGGAGCCTCTGAGCGAGGCGGTCAGGCGCAGGACGTCGTCGGCCACGCCGCGCGCGACCGGCAGGCGTGAGAGCCGCACGAGCGTCCCCACGATCGGGCTCGCCCCCGCGACGAGGCGCCGCGTCCGCGCCGTGCCCGACGACGAGTCCTGGACCCAGAAGAGCGTGACCCCGAGGTGCGCGAGCCACAGCAGCTCGGGAAGCTGGGCACGCAACGCGGCCGGGACCGCGGGCGAGGCCCCGGCGACGACGTCCTCGAAGATCGCGAGCGAGAGCTTCCGAGCCTCTCGCGAGGCATCGCTGAACGGGTTGGCCGCGGCGCCCGGCCGCATCGCGACCGCGACGAACTCGGTGCCGAACGAGTGGTACGGCGTGAAGACGTCGATCGCCGCGTCGAGCACACCGCGCAGGCGCTCGGCGAGCGTCCCGCCCCGTGCGAGGACGTCGTCCGCCGCGCGCCGGTGCGCCCGCTGGACCTCGACGTACAGCTCCTGGACCAGGTGGTCCTTCGACGGGAAGTAGTAGTAGGCGTTGCCCGTGCTGACCCCGGCGGCGGCGGCGATCGCCCGCATGGTCGTGGCCTCGTAGCCGTGCTCGCGCAGCATCGCGAGGGCCGCGTCGAGGACCTTGGCGCGCGTGCGCTCCGACTTGGGTCCGGGTGCGTGCACCTCTCGCCCCGTCATGCGCCCCGACCGTCGCTGCCGGTCCCCTTTTTGAACATGTTCAAAAATCTAGCACGAGAAGAGCCCGCCCGGCCACCACGGCCGGACGGGCACACCTCGCGACGAGGCAGTCAGGGAGGAGCGACCCTCGCGACACGGCGCCGACGGGGCCGCCCGGAGGGAGCGAGGTCGCGATCCAGGGGCGCGATCCCGGAGCGCGATCCGGTGGTCGCGACCTAGAACAGGCGCGAGTCGACGTCGTCGACCCCGCGCATCGCGTCGTAGTCCAGGACCAGGCACCCGATCCCCCGGTCCGTCGCCAGCACGCGCGCCTGCGGCTTGATCTCCTGCGCCGCGAACACCCCGCGCACCGGGGACAGGAGCGGGTCACGGTTCAGCAGGTCGAGGTAGCGGGTGAGCTGCTCGACGCCGTCGATGTCGCCGCGGCGCTTGATCTCGACCGCGACCGTCGCACCGTCCTTGTCCCGCGCGAGGATGTCGACCGGTCCGATCGCCGTCGGGTACTCGCGGCGGATCAACGTGTGCCCCGTCCCGAGAAGCTGGATCTGTGCGGCGAGCATCTCCTGCAGGTGCGCCTCGACGCCGTCCTTGATCAGGCCCGGGTCGACGCCGAGGTCGTGCGCCGAGTCGTGCAGCACCTCGTACAGCTCGATCTCGAGCCGGTCGTCGCTCTTCGCGTGCTGGACCGCCCACACCTGGGTCACGCCACGCTCGCGAGCCGACTCGTCGGGCTCCGAGACCGCCATCGAGCACGGCGGGCTCATCCAGTTGAGCGGCTTGTACGACCCGCCGTCCGAGTGCAGGAGCACGCTGCCGTCGGCCTTGACGAGCAGCACGCGGGTCGCGAGCGGGAGGTGGGCCGAGAGCCGGCCCGTGTAGTGAGCCGAGCACTGGGCAACCACGAGACGCACGAAGAACTCCTCAGACGGGGACGATGACGGCGACCGGCCGCAGACGGCCGGCACTCGAAAAGGCTCAGACCACCACGCCGCGGCGACCCGGCGGTGCCGCCTCGAGCCACGACGCCAGGCCGGCGTACGCGCCGCTCGACATCGACAGCTCGAAGCGGACCCCCTCGTACGAGCACTCCACGAGGAAGAGGTCCCGGTCCTCGTCGAGAGGACGACGAGAGACGATCACGAGGTCCTGTCGTCGCCAGGTACGTGCCGGACGCAGCGACAGCGACCAGCACCGCCACCAGTCGATGCGTCCCACACCGTAGTGCGCGATCCCGAGCGACCAGGACGACTGCCCGTCGCCCGCGGGACGGGCACTGCACTCGAAGGACCCCACCCGGTGGGCGATGGCCCGAAGACGCAACGCTCCCAGCCCGATCACGAGCGCGACTGCGAGGAGCAGTCCGATCGCGATCCAGGCGGGGAGCGGCACGTGTGCTACCTGAGTCCGTCAGTGGCCGGAGACGCCGGTGCTGTCGAGCACCTCTGCGTCGTCCACCACGAGCATGACCTGGTTGGAGTCCACCGAGAGGAAGCCACCGGTGACCTTGACGGCGATCTTGTCGCCCTTCACGCCGGTGATCCTCACGGTGCCCTCACCGAGGACGGACAGGAGAGGCGAGTGGTTCACGAGGATACCGATCTCACCGTCGGCGGCAGGCGCACTCACCGCGCGCGCGTCCCCGGACCAGATCTTGCGGTCCGCCGCCACGAGGTCGACGTTCAGCTGTGCCACTTCAACTCCTTCATGTCGGTGCACGGGTCTGACGAAGCGCGCCGCGAGCCCGACCCGCAGGTCGAGCGCGCGGCGCGCTCACGTCGTCTCAGACGCCGTACTCCTTCTGGATACGGGCCCAGTTGCGCTCGAGGTCCTCGAGGCCACCGATGTTGAAGAACGCCTGCTCGGCGATGTGGTCGAACTCGCCGTCCGCGATCTTCTTGAAGGCCTCGATGGTCTCCGTGAGGGGAACCGTCGAACCCACGACACCCGTGAACTTCTCGGCCATGTACGTGTTCTGCGAGAGGAACTGCTGGATGCGGCGCGCACGCGCCACGACCGTCTTGTCCTCCTCCGAGAGCTCGTCCACACCGAGGATCGCGATGATGTCCTGCAGCTCCTTGTTGCGCTGCAGGATGGACTTCACGCGCGTCGCGACGTCGTAGTGCTCCTGGCCCACGTAACGCGGGTCGAGGATGCGCGAGGACGACGTCAGCGGGTCGATCGCCGGGTACAGACCCTTCGAGGCGATCTCACGGGAGAGCTCCGTGGTGGCGTCCAGGTGGGCGAACGTCGTCGCCGGCGCCGGGTCGGTGTAGTCGTCGGCAGGGACGTAGATCGCCTGGAGGGACGTGATCGAGTGACCACGCGTCGAGGTGATGCGCTCCTGGAGCAGACCCATCTCGTCGGCCAGGTTCGGCTGGTAGCCCACCGCGGAGGGCATGCGCCCGAGCAGCGTGGAGACCTCGGAGCCGGCCTGCGTGAAGCGGAAGATGTTGTCGATGAAGAGCAGCACGTCCTGCTTCTGCACGTCGCGGAAGTACTCCGCCATCGTGAGTGCGGACAGCGCGACGCGCAGACGCGTGCCCGGCGGCTCGTCCATCTGGCCGAAGACGAGAGCCGTCTTGTCGAAGACGCCCGCCTCCTCCATCTCGACGATCAGGTCGTTGCCCTCACGGGTGCGCTCGCCGACACCGGCGAACACCGAGACACCACCGTGGTTCTGCGCCACACGCTGGATCATCTCCTGGATGAGGACCGTCTTGCCGACGCCCGCACCACCGAAGAGGCCGATCTTCCCACCGAGCACGTACGGCGTCAGGAGGTCGATCGACTTGATGCCGGTCTCGAACATGGTGGTCTTCGACTCGAGCTGGTCGAAGGCCGGGGGCTTGCGGTGGATGGGCCAGCGCTCGGTGATCTCGAGCTTCTCGCCCTCCTGGAGGTTGAGGACGTCGCCGGTCACGTTGAACACGTGACCCTTGGTGACGTCGCCCACGGGGACGCTGATCGGCGCGCCGGTGTCGGTGACGACAGCGCCACGGACCAGGCCGTCGGTCGGCTTGAGGGCGATCGCACGGATGAGCGAGTCACCCAGGTGCTGCGCGACCTCGAGGGTCAGGCGGAAGGACTTCTCGCCCTCGCCCTGGCCCGACAGGTCGATGTCGACGGTCAGTGCGTTGTAGATCTCGGGGATCGCGTCCGACGGGAACTCGATGTCGACGACGGGGCCGATCACGCGGGCGACACGGCCCACGCCGGGTCCGCTCTGGTGCTCGACCTGGGCTTCCACGGTGGTGGCGGTCATTACTGGCCTCGCTTCGCAGGGCCGGAGACAGCTCCGGCAGGTTCGGTGCAGGTGAAGGAAATCGTCAAGGTCGTCATGCGGTGCCTCACGACGCCGCGAGGGCGTCGGCACCGGAGACGATCTCGCTGATCTCCTGGGTGATGTCGGCCTGTCGTGCCTGGTTCGCAAGTCGCGTGTACATGCGGATCAGGTCCTCGGCGTTGTCCGTCGCGGTGTGCATCGCGCGCTGGCGGGCAGCCAGCTCCGACGCTGCCGCCTGCAGGAGGCAGCTGTAGATGCGGCTGCGCACGTAGCGCGGCAGCAGTGCGTCGAGGACGGCCTCGGGCGACGGCTCGAAGTCGTACAGCGGCAGGACGTCGTTCTGCCCGACCGGCGCGACCCCTTCGACGACCTCGAGGGGAAGCATCCGGACGACGCGGGGGCGCTGCGTGACCATGTTCACGAACTGCGTGTACACGATGTGCAGCTCACCGACGCCACCCTCGTCCGCAGGGGCGAGGAAGGCGCTGAGCAGCGTGTCGGCGATCTCGCCGGCGACGTCCGCCGACGGCGAGTCCGAGTTGCCGCTCCACGAGCCGGCGAGCTCGCGGTGCCGGAACGTGTAGTAGGTCACCGCGCGACGCCCTGCGGCGTAGAGCGCGACCTCCTTGCCCTCGTGCGTGAGGCGCTCGACTAGGCGCTCGGTCTCGCGCAGGATCGACGCCGAGTAGGCGCCGGCCATGCCACGGTCCGAGGCGACGACGAGGACGGCCACCCGGTTGGTGTCGGTGCGCTCCGACGTCAGCGGGTGCTGGGTCGTGGAGTGCGTCGCGACGGCCGACACCGCGGTCGTGATCGCCTGAGCGTAGGGGCCCGCCTCGGACGACCGGGCACGAGCCCGGCCGATCCGAGAGGCAGCGATGAGCTCCTGCGCGCGGAACATCTTCTTGAGGGACTGCGTCGACTTGATCCGCTGCTTGTAGACGCGCTGGGATCCGGCCATGTCAGGCCTTCTTCTGCCGGACGATCTGCTCCTGCTCGACCACGACGGCCTCTTCCTCGTCCGACTCGCCACCGACGAGGGGGGTGCCGTCGCCCGTGAGGAAGCCGTTGCGGAAGTCGTCGACGCCCTGAGCCAGTGCAGCCTCGGTCTCGTCCGAGAGCTTCCCGGTCGACGCGATCGTGCTGAGCACCTCGGTGTTGCGGCGCAGGTGGTCCAGCAGCTCGCTCTCGAAACGACGGACGTCCTCGAGGGGCACGTCGTCGAGCTTGCCCTTGGTACCGGCCCAGATCGAGGCGACCTGGTCCTCGACCGGGTAGGGCGAGTACTGCCCCTGCTTGAGGAGCTCCATCAGGCGAGCGCCACGCGTGAGCTGACCGCGCGAGGCCGCGTCGAGGTCCGAGGCGAACATCGCGAACGCCTCGAGCGAGCGGAACTGGGCGAGCTCGAGCTTGAGCGTGCCCGAGACCTGCTTCATGGCCTTGACCTGTGCGGCACCACCGACACGGGACACGGAGATACCGACGTCCACGGCGGGGCGCTGGTCGGCGTTGAAGAGGTCCGACTGGAGGAAGATCTGGCCGTCGGTGATCGAGATGACGTTGGTCGGGATGTACGCCGACACGTCGTTCGCCTTGGTCTCGATGACCGGCAGACCCGTCATCGAGCCCGCGCCCAGCTCGTCCGAGAGCTTGGCACAACGCTCGAGCAGACGGGAGTGCAGGTAGAAGACGTCACCGGGGTACGCCTCGCGGCCCGGCGGGCGGCGCAGGAGCAGGGACACGGCACGGTACGCCTCGGCCTGCTTCGACAGGTCGTCGAAGACGATGAGGACGTGCTTGCCCCCGTACATCCAGTGCTGACCGATGGCCGAACCGGTGTACGGCGCGAGGTACTTGAAGCCGGCAGGGTCGGACGCAGGAGCAGCGACGATCGTCGTGTACTCCAGGGCGCCGGCCTCTTCCAGGGCGCCACGCACTGCGGCGATGGTCGAGCCCTTCTGACCGATCGCGACGTAGATGCAGCGAACCTGCTTGGTCGGGTCGCCGGTCTCCCAGTTCGCCTTCTGGTTGATGATCGTGTCGATCGCGATCGCCGTCTTGCCGGTCTGGCGGTCACCGATGATCAGCTGACGCTGACCACGGCCCACCGGGATCATCGAGTCGATCGCCTTGAGGCCGGTCTGCAGCGGCTCGTGGACCGACTTGCGGTCCATGACGCCGGGGGCCTGCAGCTCGAGGGCACGACGGCCCTCGGTCTCGATCTCCCCGAGGCCGTCGATCGGCTGACCCAGCGGGTCGACGACGCGACCCAGGTAGCCGTCGCCCACCGCGACGGAGAGGACCTCTCCCGTCCGGCGGACCTCCTGGCCCTCCTCGATCCCGGTGAACTCACCCAGGACGACGACACCGATCTGGCGAACGTCCAGGCTCAGGGCAAGGCCGAGTGTGCCGTCCTCGAAGCGCAGCAGCTCGTTGGCCATTGCGCCCGGAAGGCCTTCCACCTGGGCGATGCCGTCACCGGCAAGGGTGACGCGACCGACTTCCTCGGTCACCGCGCCCCCGGGCTCGTAGGACTTCACGAAGCTGTCCAGCGCGGCCCGAATCTCGTCGGGCCGGATCGTCAGCTCAGCCATTGCTCTTCTCCTGTCGTGGCCGCCCCGCGATGTGCGGGAACGGTCGAACGTTCTTGTCAGTTCGCCGGCTCGAGAGCCGGCGGGGTGTCGACGACACCGGGGGCCGCGAGGACCTCGATGTTCGGGCGAACAGGTCAGCTGACCAGTCGTCTGCGTGCATCGACCAGGCGCGAGAGGACCGTCGAGTCGACGACGTCCGCTCCGACCTGGACGCGCAAGCCGCCGAGGACCTCGGGGTCCACGGTGACGTTCAGCTGGACTGCCCGGCCGTACGCGCGCTCGAGCAGCGCAGACAGACGGTCCTGCTGTGCCTGGCTGAGCACCGTGCCCGACGTCACCGAGGCGACGAGGCGACGGCGACGACGTGCGGCGACGTCCCCGATCCAGATGAGGGTGGCCACGAAGCGACGCCCACGGGGCGCCACGGTCGCCCGCTCCGCGAGGAACTGGGTGACCGGGTCGACCTTGCCCGCGAGGAGCGCGTCGACGAACGTCTTGCGACGAGCGGGATCGGTCGAGGTGTCCGTCAGCACGCGACGGGCCTCACGCTCTCCGACGAGCGAGCGCGTGATGCGGAACAGCTCGTCCTCGACACGCACGAGCGCGCCACGGGCCTCGGCCGAGGCCAGGACCGCGTCGACCCCGAGGTGCTCGACGGCGTCGGCGATGTCGCTGTCGCGCGCCCAGCGGTCCCGGGCGAGCCCGGAGACCAGGTCGACGACACGGCCGTCGAAGCCCTCGCGCAACAGGTCGGCCGCGAGGGCCGCCTTGTCCTCGCCGGACCGCGACGGGTCGGCGAGAGCACGGCGCAGGGGCACGGAGCCGTCGAGCGCTGCGGCCACCGTGAGGAGCTGCTCGCCCAGGGCGAATGCTCCTTCACCGGCAGCACGCAGCACCGGCTCGAAGCGCTCCTGAGCCTTCTCGAGGGAGGCTCCGCTCGTCCCGCGCATCAGCCCTCCTTGCCGTGGGCGGCCGCGCTGGCAGCCCCGGCTCCCGCTGCCTCGAGCTCGTCGAGGAAGCGGTCCACGACACGCGACTGGCGTGCGGAGTCCTCGAGGGACTCGCCGACGATCTTCGAGGCGAGCTGGGTCGCGAGGGTACCGACGTCGTTGCGCAGCGAGACCGAGGCCTGCTGACGCTCGGCCTCGATCTGGCGGTGTGCCGTCTCGACGATGCGAGCGGCCTCCTCGCCGGCCTTGGCCTTCTGGTCGGACACGATGGCCGTGCCCTCGGCGCGAGCGTCCTCACGGATCTTCGCGGCCTCGGTGCGTGCCTCCTGCAGCTGCTGGTGGTACTCGGCCAGTGCTGCTGCGGCCTCCGCCTGGGCGGACTCGGCCTTGGCCAGGCCGCCCTCGATCTTGGCCGTGCGCTCGTCGAGCACCGCCTGGAACTTGGGGAGGACCATCTTGTAGAACACGAACGCGATGATGACCAGCACGACGAACGACCAGAAGAGGTCGTAGAACGGCGGGAGGAACAGCTTGATGGGGTCGACCTCGCCAGACTCTGCGGCGAGGACCGCCTGGGGGCCGATGGTCGACATCAGAAGATGAAGCCAGCGACGAAGCCGAGCAGGGCGAGGATCTCGACGAAGGCAAGACCGATGAACATGGTGCCGCGGAGCTGGCCGGCGACCTCGGGCTGGCGGGCCATGCCCTCGACCGTCTTGCCGATCAGGATGCCGAGGCCGATGCCCGGGCCGATCGCGGCGATGCCGTAGCCGATGGTGTTGATGCTGCCTTCGACAGCGGCAAGGGTGGTGACGTCCACGGTGTTTCCTTCCGTTGGGCGCCCGGTCGTGCGAACGGGCGTCAGGTGCGATGCGTCAGGTGAAGCTCAGGGTCGGTGCTGGAGCCAGGGCTCCGTCACCAGGTCTGTGGAGCGGATCAGTGCTCTTCCTCGATCGACATGTTGATGTAGACCGTGGCGAGGAGCGCGAAGATGTAGGCCTGCAGGCCCGCGACGAACACCTCGAAGAGGGTGATCGCGATGCCGCCCACGAGGGTCAGCGCGCTGATCGCCTTGAGCGCCGGCGCCGCCTCGAGGAGCAGGAAGTTCGTGGCGGCGAAGCACAGGACCAGCATGATGTGGCCCGCGACCATGTTCGCCGTGAGTCGGATGACCAGCGAGGCCGGACGGATGATCAGGAGCTGGAGCAGCTCGATCGGCGCCAGGATGAAGTAGATCGGGAACGGCACTCCCGGAGGGAACAGGTTCGCCCGGATGTAGCCCCACAGGCCGTGCTGCTTGATGCCCGCGGCCCAGTAGGCCACGAACACCCACAGCGCCAGGAGGATCGCCACACCGGCGACCGAGGTGCCCGCGAGGTTGAGACCCGGCACCACGCCGGTCAGGTTGAAGGCGAGGATCGTCACGAAGATCGTCGTGATCATGGGCACGTAGCGGCGAGCCCGCTCGGTCCCCATGATCTCCTCGACGATGTTCACCCGAGCGAAGTCGAGGACCATCTCGACGCCGTTCTGGAACCGGCCGGGGACGAGCTTGGCTCGCCGCGCCGCGATCACGAAGATCGTCAGGATCACGATCGTGGCGATCACTCGGATGAGCTGCAGCCGGTTGAACTCGAACGGGGTGCCGGCGAAGAAGATGGCGTCGGGGAAGAACTCACCGATCGTCGGCGCGTGAAAGCCGCCTTCGCCTTCTGCTGCGGCAACGAAGGGAGAGGGGGTCGCGAGCGTGAACAGGGTGGACTCCCGGTGGTCGTCGGTCGCCGAGGCCGTGCGCTCGATGGGCACGCCGTCGGACCAGGCCTTCATGGATTCGCCGATAGCCTAACGCATGTTCAGACCTTCACAGGTCACGGGTCCGCACCGGCAGCGGGACCGAGGGATAGGATGCCCCCGCCCGTCTCCGGCGCGGTGCACGTCGGCGTGCGACCACGCACCGCGACCGCAGGACGAGCAGCCCCGGTGCGGGCGGTCACGGCCCGCCCGCACGCTGCGCCGGACGCCTCCCCGACCCCGTCCCGCGCCGCCCGCAGGGGGCGGCGCGGACACCGTCACGGGGTCGCGCAGAGCGCGCCGGCGCGACGGTCAGGCCTTCGGCGTGACGTACGGGATGCGGCCGCGGTCGACGGCCCGGTAGTCGAGGAGCGCCGAGCCGATGACCCCGACGAGCAGGACCACGGCGAACACGACCCGGTCGTAGAACTCGTAGTTGCGCAGGACGGCCAGCACGATCCCGAGCAGGACGATCTTGACGAGCCAGCTGCCCAGCACGACCGCCGCCGTGGTGGTCGGCGTCGAGCGCGCGGTGCGCGCCATCGCGACGATCGTCGTGCCGGAGAACACGAGGGCGATCGCGACCCCCATGAGGGCACCCCAGACCCCCGCCACCCCCGCGAGGAGCGCCCCCAGCCCTACCCCGAGGACCAGGAGGCCGCCGAGCAGCAGCAGGGTGTCGCGCAGCGCGGTCCGGAACACGGCGCTGACCGCGTCCCCGACGGCGTCCGCGGTGACCTGGGAGGTGTCCGCCGTGACCGCTGCCTGCGCCTGGCGCGGGTCCTCGGCCGGCGCCGGGACGCTGGGCGGCTGCTCGCTCGTCGGCTCGTCGGGAGTCTGCGGTGCGGGAGTCGTCATCGGGAGGTTCCTTCAGGGTGGGCACGGCGTGGATCGGTGGGGAGTTCGGTGGGGGCCGGGGCCGGGACGACCTGGGAGGCGCCGCTGGCCGCCGCGACGCGTCGGGGCGGCACGGCCGACGGGATGCCCTCGGGCGCGGTCACCGCGTCGTCGTCGAGGAACCT
Source organism: Oerskovia jenensis (assembly GCF_016907235.1). NCBI lineage: Bacteria > Bacillati > Actinomycetota > Actinomycetes > Micrococcales > Cellulomonadaceae > Oerskovia > Oerskovia jenensis. The sequence continues at coordinate 3,788,638 of NZ_JAFBBO010000001.1, read as the reverse complement.
GCCGCGCGTACGCAGGGGGCCGAGCGTGAGGATCGCCGCCACGACGATCGCCACGACCAGCCCGATCGCGACGTTCTCCGCGGGCCACTTCACGAGCGCGACGGCCCCGAACGCGAAGACCGCGGTCCACACGTACATGATGATCACCGCGCGGCGGTGCGAGTGGCCGAGCGTCAGGAGCCGGTGGTGCAGGTGGAGCCGGTCCGGGTGGAAGGGCGACTTGCCCGTGCCCACCCGGCGGACCACGGCGAGGACCATGTCGAGCAGCGGGAGCAGGATGACCGCGAGCGGCAGGAGGATGGGGATGAGCTCGCGCTGACGGCTCGGGTCGGAGGCCATCCCGGTGTCGATGCTCCCGGTGACGACGATCACGGCGGACCCGAGCACGAGCCCGAGCACCATGGAGCCGGAGTCGCCCATGAAGATGCGGGCGGGATGGAAGTTGTGCGGCAGGAAACCGAGACAGATGCCGACGAGGGCCGCCATGATCAAGGTCGCGAGGTTCGAGTAGTCCGTGGGGCTCGCCACGGTCGTCAGGCTGTACGTGTAGACGAAGTAGGCGCCGCCACCGATCGCGATGAGGCCCGCGGCCAGTCCGTCGAGACCGTCCACGAAGTTCACGGCGTTCATCGCGACCACGATGACGAGGACGGTGACGATGAGCGAGAGCCTCGACGAGCCGATCACCAGCCCGTTGATGGGGAAGGTCACGAGCTGCACGCCCTGCCAGGCGACGAACAGCGCCGCGAGGACCTGGCCCGCGAGCTTGGTCATCCAGTCGAGGTCCCAGATGTCGTCCGCGACGCCCAGCAGGCACACGATGAGCGCACCGCCGACGATCGCCCACGCCCTGTCGTCGATCGCGAAGACGCCTTCGAGGAAGGGCATCTGCGACGCGAAAGCCACGGCCACGATGATGCCCGCCGTCATCGCGAGCCCGCCCAGGCGGGCCGTGGGGATGGTGTGCACGTCACGGTCACGGACCGCGGTGATCGCTCCGGTCCTCGCCGCGACCCAGTACGCGAGCGGCGTGAGGAGGTAGGTGACCGCCGCTGCGATCAGCAGGACGAGCAGATAGACCCTCACCCGCCGTTCGCCTCCGGGCCGCTCGTCGTCACGGTCGTCTCGGGGTGGGGGGTCCGGGCAGGGGGCGCGGACGCGTCGGTCGGCGCACCATCGGCGTCCACGTCCGGGTCCGAGCCCGTCCGGTCGTCGGAGACGTCGGCGGGCTCGTCCGCGGCCTCGTCCGGCTCCTCGCCGATCCCGAGGACCGGCGCGACCTCACGCAGCCGCTCGAGCGAGACCGCGCCCTCGCGCACGACCCGCAGGTGCGGCCCCGTCGCGTCGACGATGGTCGAGGCCACTCCCCCGGGCGCGGTGCCGCCGTCGAGGTAGACCGCGACGGACTCCCGGAGCTGGACCTGCGCGTCGGCGACCTCGAGCGCGGCGGGCAGGCCCGTCGAGTTGGCGCTCGAGACGGCGAGCGGCCCCGTGCGGCGCAGCAGGGCGAGCGCGGCCGGGTGGTCCGGCATGCGCAGCGCGACGGTCCCGTGCGTCTCGCCGAGGTCCCACGCGAGCGAGGGCTGGGCGGTCAGGATGATGGTGAAGCCTCCGGGCCAGAACGCCTCGACGAGGGCACGCGCGTCGTCGGGCACCTCGGTCGCGAGCCCGTCGAGGGTCCGCAGGTCGGGGACGAGGACGGGCGGGGGCATCTGCCGCCCGCGCCCCTTCGCGGCCAGGAGGGCCGTGACGGCCTCGGCGTCGAACGCGTCCGCCCCGATCCCGTAGACGGTGTCGGTCGGCAGGACCACGAGGCCGCCGCGCGAGACGGCGTTCACCGCCTCGTCGATCGAAGGGCCCCAGGTGTTCGGGTCGGTGACGGGGTGCACAGAGCTCACGCTTCTCAGTCTTCCATGTCCGAAGGGTCCGCTGGTGCGGGATCTCGCTCGCTCGTCGTCCGCGAGCGTCGGGCCACGACCATACGCGGCCTGCCCGTGAGGTCGCTGGCGGTCCTGACGTCCTCGAAGCCGCCGACCGCGGCGACCATGTCGCGCGCGGCCTCCGCCTGGACCTCGGCGTGCTCCATGACGTAGAGGCCGCCGGGGGCCAGGAGGCGCGCGGCCGCACGGGTCACGCCGCGGGGCACCTCGAGGCCGTCCTCGCCGAGCCCGTAGAGCGCGACCTGGGGATCGTGCAGCGCGACCTCGGGGTCGCGCGGGACCGCGTCGGGCGGCACGTAGGGGGGGTTGGACACGACGACGTCGCACGTCCCGTCGAGCTCGACGAGCGCGGTGCGTGCGTCCCCCCGGACCAGGTGCACGACGGCGCCGCTCGCCTCGTGCGCACGGGTCACGTTGCGCTCGGCCCAGGCGTGCGCGTCGCGGTCGAGCTCGACCGCGTGCACGCGGGCGCCCGGGACCTCGGTCGCCAGGGCCAGAGCGATCGCGCCCGACCCGGTGCACAGGTCCACGACGACCGGTGCCTGCGAGCCCCGCGCGACGGCCGCGAACGCCTCGTCGATCGCGACCTGCGCGACCTGCTCGGTCTCGGGACGCGGGACGAACACGCCGGGCCCCACGACGAGGTCGAGGTGCCGGAAGGGGGCCGTGCCCGTGAGGTGCTGGAGGGGGACGCGCCGGGCGCGGGCGTCGAGCAGCCGGGCCAGCTCGTCGAGCACGGCCGAGGAGGTGCGGACGGTCGACGGTCCCGCGCCCCGGTGCGCCACGGGCCCGGTGGTCCCGGCCGGCCCCGTGGACCCGGCCGGCCCCGCGGACCCGGCCGGCGAGGGGGCCGTCGGGCGCTCGCCCGCGGTCCCGAGCAGCAGCGAGGACACCGGTCGTCCCAGCACCGCCGCCGAGACGACCCGCTCGCGCGGCACACCCGCGGCGTGCGCGAGGAGCAGCTCGGCGTCGACGCGGGGCGTGTCGATCCCGGCCCGGGCCAGGCGGGCCGCGGCCTCGCGCACGAGGCGAGAGACGTCGTCGGGCAGGGCGGGGGCGCGGCCGTCAGCGGACGACGCCGGCGGGACCGCCGGAGAGGTCACGACGCCGCTGCGGCGAGGCGTGCCGCCTCGTCGGCGTCGATCGCCGAGCGGACGACCGGCTCGAGGTCACCGTCGAGGACCTGGTCCAGGTTGTACGCCTTGTAGCCCGTGCGGTGGTCCGCGATCCGGTTCTCCGGGTAGTTGTACGTCCGGATGCGCTCGGAGCGGTCCACGGTGCGGACCTGGGAGCGGCGCAGGTCGTTCGCCGCGGCGGCCTCCTCCTCCTGGCGCGCGGCCAGGAGCCGGGCGCGCAGCACGCGCATGGCCTGCTCGCGGTTCTGGAGCTGGGACTTCTCGTTCTGCATCGAGACCGTGATGCCCGTGGGCAGGTGCGTGATGCGCACCGCCGAGTCGGTCGTGTTGACCGACTGCCCGCCCGGGCCCGAGGACCGGTACACGTCGATGCGCAGCTCGTTCGGGTCGATCTCGATCTCGCCCGCGTCCTCGACCTCGGGGAACACGAGCACGCCCGCGGCCGAGGTGTGGATGCGGCCCTGCGACTCGGTCACGGGCACGCGCTGGACGCGGTGGACGCCGCCCTCGTACTTGAGGTTGGCCCACACCCCGTCGGCGGGGTCGGTCGCACCGGCCCGCGCCTTGACCGCGACCTGGACGTCCTTGTAGCCGCCCAGGTCCGAGTCCGTGGCCTCGATGATCTCGGTCTTCCAGCCGCGGCGCTCGGCGTAGCGCAGGTACATGCGCAGCAGGTCGCCCGCGAACAGCGCGGACTCCTCGCCGCCCTCGCCCGCCTTGATCTCGAGGATCACGTCGCGCCCGTCGTCGGGGTCGCGCGGCACCAGGACCCGGCGCAGCTTCTCGGTCGCGGCCGCAGCCGTCTCCTGGAGCGCCGGCAGCTCCGCGGCGAACGAGCTGTCCTCGGCGGCGAGCTCGGTCGCGGCCTCGACGTCGTCGGTCGCGTCCCGCCACGCGCGGTACGCCGCGACGACCTGTCCCAGCTCGGCGTAGCGGCGCCCGAGCGTGCGCGCCCTGCCGGCGTCCGCGTGGACCGCGGGGTCGGCGAGCAGCGTCTCGATCTCGGCGTGCTCGGCGAGCAGGTGCTCGACGGCGGCGAAGGACTCGGTCACGGGGTGTCCTGACGAAAGGGGTGGGCAAGGGCTGTGCGGCTCGGCGCGCCGGGGTCCGGCGCACTCACGCCGGAAAGACGACAGCGCCGGTGGAACGAGCATGCCGCCTGCCCCTGGAGAGGTTGACGGACGCCCGGACCACCGGCGCTGGAGAGTCGCTACTTGTCGGCGGCCTTCTTGCCGTAACGAGCCTCGAAGCGGGCCACGCGGCCACCGGTGTCGAGGATCTTCTGCTTGCCCGTGTAGAACGGGTGGCAGGCCGAGCAGACGTCGGACGAGATGCGCCCGGACTTCTCGGTGCTGCGCGTGACGAACGTGGAACCGCAGGTGCAGGTGACCTCGGTCAGGACGTACTCGGGGTGGATATCAGCCTTCACAGGACTCTCCTCAATGGGTTGCCCCCGGGTCGCCTGCGGACAGCAGCCGTGAACCGGGGACGGGGAAACCAACAGGACATTGTGCCAGACGCGTCCAGCACACGAAAAATCCGTGGGCCGCTCGCCCGAAGGGAGCGGCCCACGGAGGATCACACGGCGCGACCGACCTCTTCGTCGTGGTTGATGCCGCCCGGCGTCGTCTTCTGCACCTGGAGCAGGAACTCGACGTTGGACTTGGTCTCCTTGAGCTTGCCGAGCAGCAGCTCGATGGCCTGCTGCTGGTCGAGCGCACCCATCACGCGGCGCAGCTTGTAGACGATGCGGAGCTCGTCCTGCGGCATGAGGATCTCCTCGCGGCGGGTACCGGACGCGTTGACGTCCACGGCCGGGAAGATGCGCTTGTCCGCGAGCGAGCGGGAGAGCCGGAGCTCCATGTTTCCCGTGCCCTTGAACTCCTCGAAGATGACCTCGTCCATCTTGGAGCCGGTCTCGACGAGCGCCGAGGCGAGGATCGTGAGCGACCCACCGTTCTCGATGTTGCGCGCCGCGCCGAAGAAGCGCTTGGGCGGGTAGAGCGCCGAGGCGTCCACACCTCCCGAGAGGATGCGTCCGGAGGCCGGGGCCGCCAGGTTGTAGGCACGCGAGAGTCGCGTGAGCGAGTCGAGGAGCACGACGACGTCCTGGCCCAGCTCCACGAGACGCTTGGCGCGCTCGATCGCGAGCTCGGCGACGATCGTGTGGTCGGAGGCGGGACGGTCGAACGTCGAGGCGATGACCTCGCCCTTGACCGTGCGCTCCATGTCCGTGACCTCTTCAGGTCGCTCGTCCACGAGGACGACCATGAGGTGGACCTCAGGGTTGTTCGTCGTGATCGCGTTGGCGATCTGCTGCATGATGATCGTCTTGCCCGCCTTGGGCGGAGCGACGATCAGGCCACGCTGCCCCTTGCCGATCGGGGCGACGATGTCGATCACGCGCGGCGTCAGTCGGCCGACCTCGCCCGTCTCCAGGCGCAGGCGCTCCTGCGGGTAGAGCGGCGTGAGCTTGTTGAACTCGGCACGGTTGCGGGCGGCCTCGGGAGACATGCCGTTGACCGAGTCGAGCCGGACCAGCGCGTTGAACTTCTGGTTGCGCGGCCCGGTCTGCTGGAACGTCTCGCCGTCACGGGGCTGACGCACCGCGCCGACGATCGCGTCGCCGCGACGCAGGCCCGACTTCTTGACCTGACCGAGCGAGACGTAGACGTCGTTCGGTCCGGGCAGGTAGCCGCTGGTGCGCACGAACGCGTACTGGTCGAGCACGTCGAGGATGCCGGCCACGGGCAGCAGCACGTCGTCCTCGGTCACCTCGATGTCGTCGAGACCCGAGACGTCGATGTTCCCGCCACGCGTGCGGCCGCGCTTGCGGTCGCGGTCACGGTTGCGGTCACGCCCACGACGGCGACGTCCGCCGCGCTCGTCGTACTCGTCGCTCTGGCGGTTGCCCTGACCCTGCTGGTCGCGCTGGCCCCCCTGACCACCCTGCTGGTTGCCCTGGCCCTGCTGGCGCTGGCCCCCCTGGCGCTCCTGCTGGCCGTTCTGGCGTTCGCCCTGCCCCTGCTGGTCGCGCTGACGGTCCTGACGACCGTTGCCCGCACCGGCCTCGGGGGCCGGCTCGCGAACGGCCTCGCCCTCGCCGCCGCGCGGAGCACCGGCGCCCCGTCCGGCACGACGCGAACCACGCTCGGGGGCGGAGCCCGTCACCAGGCCGACCGCCGCGGCGGCGCGTGCGGCGCGCTCGTCCGGGGTCTCTCCCCCGGCGCTGCGGTCGCCGTCGACGCGCGCGGCACGGCTGCCCTGCTCCAGGAGCGGGGCGACGATGTCGGCTGCCTGGTCGGACCGCGCCGAACGCTGACCCCGCTCGCGGCGGGGACGCTCGGAGCGCTCGACGTTCTCGGTCGCCGCGCGTGCCGGGACCTCGACCGCCGGCTGGACGACGACCTTCTCGGTCTGGTTGTCCTTCTCCGGCGCACGGCGCGCGGTGGAGGACGCTCCGGCGGGGCGCTCAGGAGCGCTCTTCTCGCCGGAGGTGGATCGGATGACGTCGACAAGATCGCTCTTGCGCATCTTGGACGTGCCCTTGACACCGAGCTGCGAGGCGAGTGCCTGCAGCTCGGGGAGGCGCAGCGTCGAGAGCGCGCCTGCACGGGCGGTGTCGGTGGTGTCTGTCACGAAGGACCCTTCCCCTCGTTTGCGCCCACTCGTCTCGTTGCGAGGGGTGGGCCGCGGGTGATCGACGCTCGGCACGTGACGGCCGGAACGCAGTGGAACCACGCGTCAGTGGTACGACGACGTCAGCTGACGTGGGCTGGATTGCCTTCTCGCGGGGTATGAGTCGCAGTCAGTGGTTGCTCTGCCGATGCCCGGGGACTCGGCGGAGAATCGTCGAGGAATCACCGAGGCATCATCATGAACCTGCGAAGGCTCATTGGATTCTACCATCCGTAGCCCCCCGGAAGACCAGTCCCCCCAGGGGCTGCGCCAGGGATCGACGGACGGTCACCGCACCTGTCGAGGGGACGGGTCGGCCAGGCCCGCCGAGCCCAGGACGCGCTCGGAGCGCACCCCTCCCAGGTCGATGCCCGGCCGGTAGGCGCGCCACTGGTCCGAGCCGTGCAGCAGGTCGCGCAGCACGGCATCGGCGCGGTCGCGGTCCTCGGCGCTCCCCAGGAGCAGGACCGTGGGTCCCGCGCCCGAGATGGTCGCGGCCAGGCCGTCGGCCCGCAGCGCGCGCACGAGCTCCCACGACGCCGACATGACCCCCGCGCGATACTCCTGGTGGAGCCGGTCCTCGGTCGCGTCGAACAGGAGCTGCGGCGAACGGGTCAGCGCCTCGACGAGCAGCGCGGCGCGCCCCGCGTTGAGCGCGGCGTCGGCGTGCGGCACGGTCTCCGGCAGGACACCGCGAGCACGGCTCGTGGCGAGCCGGATCGTGGGGACCAGGACGGTCGCCTCGATGTCCGGGTGGACGTCGAGGCGTACAGCGCGCGCGCCCTCGTGCCCCTCGACCGCGCTCGTCCAGGCGATCGTCGCGCCGCCGTGGATCGCGGGGGCAGCGTTGTCGGGGTGCCCCTCGAACTCGGTCGCGAGCTGGAGGACGGTCGCGTCGTCGAGGGCCGCGGGATCCGCGACCAGAGCGCGCGCGGCGACGATCCCGGCCACGACCGCGGCAGCCGAGGAGCCGAGACCACGGCCGTGCGGGATCGCGTTGGTGCCGGTCAGGTGCAGCCCGGTCTGCGGCGCACCGACCAGGTCGAGGGCGGCACGCAGCGCGCGCACGACCAGGTGCCGCTCGTCACCGGGGACCTCGCCGGCCCCCTCCCCCTCGACGTCGACGACCACGTCGCCGTTGCCGAGCGCACGGACCTCGAGCACGTCGTAGCGCGCGAGGGCCAGTCCCATGGCGTCGAAGCCCGGGCCGAGGTTCGCGCTCGTCGCGGGTACGCGCACCCGCACATGGTCGGCTCCGAGCTGCATCTCGCGGGACCTCTCTTCAGGGAGCTACGGGGACTACGGGACTGCGGCCGCTGCGGCGGACTCACGGGGAGCCTGCGGGATCCACGGCCACGAGGGCCGCGTGCGGCGGGTCCGCCCCCGCCCGTCCGGAGGACGGGGAGGGGGCGGACGGCGACGGGTTCAGCCGAGCTGGAGAGCGTCCGCGATCGAGACGACGTCGGCGCTGACCCGGACGGGGGTCACGTCGGCGCCGTCGAGCGTCTTGAGCGCCCACTGCGGGTCCTTGAGGCCGTGGCCCGTGACCGTGACGACGATGCGCGCTCCCGCGGGCACGAGGCCACGCTCGGCGCGCGAGAGGATGCCCGCGACGCCCGCGGCCGAGCCGGGCTCGACGAACACGCCGGCCTCGGCCGACAGGATGCGGTGCGCCGCGAGGATCTGCTCGTCGGTCACGGCCTCGATGACGCCGCCCGACTCGTCGCGCGCGGCCTCGGCCTGCGCCCAGGAGGCGGGGTTGCCGATGCGGATCGCGGTCGCGATGGTCTCGGGGTGCGTGATGGGGTGGCCCGCGACGATCGGGGCCGCGCCGGCGGCCTGGAAGCCCCACATGATCGGGGTCCTCGTGGAGACCGCAGGCAGGTGCGCCCCCGGGGCGTCGGGGTCGCCGAGGCCCGCGTACTCGCGGAAGCCCTTCCAGTACGCCGTGATGTTGCCCGCGTTCCCCACGGGGAGCGCGTGGATGTCCGGGGCGTCGCCCAGGGCGTCGACGATCTCGAACGCACCGGTCTTCTGGCCCTCGATGCGGTCGGGGTTGACCGAGTTGACGAGCTCGACCGGGTACGCCTCGGCGAGCTTGCGGGCCGCGACCAGGCAGTCGTCGAAGTTGCCGTCGACCTGCAGCAGCTTGGCACCGTGCGCGATCGCCTGGCTCAGCTTGCCCATCGCGATCTTGCCGTCCGGGACCAGGACGGCGCAGACCATGCCGGCCTTGGTCGCGTACGCGGCGGCCGAGGCCGAGGTGTTGCCCGTCGAGGCGCACACCACGACCTTCGCCCCGCGGCCCGCGGCCGAGGAGATCGCCGCGGTCATGCCGCGGTCCTTGAACGACGCGGTCGGGTTCATGCCCTCGACCTTGAGGAAGACCTGCGCCCCCGTGCGCGCCGAGAGCGCGGGCGCCTCGACGAGCGGCGTCCCCCCCTCACCGAGCGTGACGATGCGCTCGGTGACGTGGGCGGGCAGGCGGTCGGCGTACTCGGCGATGATGCCTCGCCACTGGTGGGCCATCAGGCTCCCTCGACTCTCAGGACGGACGTGATCTCTCGGACGGGTTCGAGCACCGCGATCGCGTCGACCGTCGCGGCGAGCGCGGCCTCCGCTGCGGCGTGGGTCGTGATGACGAGGTGGGCGACGCCGGTCGCCCCGTCGTCCGTGGCGTCGGCGCCGGGCGCGGACTGCTCCGACGGCTGACGGACGGCCTCGATCGAGACGCCCTTCGACGCCAGGACCTGGGCGACCTGCGCCAGGACGCCGGGACGGTCGTCGACCGCGAGGCGGACCTGGTAGCGCGTGACCGCGGTGCTGGCGGGCAGGATCGGCAGGGCAGCATAGGTGGACTCCTCGGGGCCCTTGCCACCCAGCACGCGGTGACGGGCCGCCGAGACGACGTCGCCCAGCACCGCCGACGCCGTGGGCGAGCCCCCCGCGCCGCGACCGTAGAACATGAGCTCGCCCGCGGCGTCGGCCTCGACGAAGACCGCGTTGAAGGCTCCGCGCACCCCGGCGAGCGGGTGCGCGAGCGGCACGAGGGCCGGGTGCACGCGCACCGAGACCCCGTGCCCGCCGTCGTCGCCCGTCACGGACTCCGCGATGGCGAGCAGCTTGATGACGTGACCGGTCTGCGCGGCCCACGCGACGTCGTCGGCCGTGATCCTCGTGATGCCCTCGCGCGCGACGTCCTCGAGCGAGACGCGCGTGTGGAACGCGAGGCTCGCGAGGATCGCGGCCTTGGCCGCGGCGTCGAACCCCTCGACGTCGGCGGTCGGGTCGGCCTCGGCGTACCCGAGGTCCTGGGCCTGGCGCACGGCGTCGTCGAACGACATGCCCGTGGTGGCCATCTGGTCCAGGACGTAGTTCGTGGTCCCGTTGACGATGCCCAGGATGCGGCGGACGTGGTCGCCCGCGAGCGACTCGCGGACCGGCCGGACGATCGGGATCGCGCCCGCGACCGCGGCCTCGAAGTAGATGTCGACGCCCGCGGTGTCAGCGGCCTTGTAGAGCGTGGGGCCGTCCTCGGCGAGCAGCGCCTTGTTCGCGGTCACCACCGCGGCACCCGCCTCGATCGCGCGCAGCAGCAGCGCACGGGCCGGCTCGATGCCGCCCATGACCTCGATGACGATGTCGGCGCGCGTCACGAGCCCCTCGGCGTCCTCCGTCAGGAGCGAGCGGTCGATCGAGTCGGCGAGCGGGCGAGGAGCGGACGCGTCGCGCACCGCGATCCCCACGAGCTCGAGCGGCGCCCCGACGCGCGAGGCCAGGTCCGCGCTCTGCTGCGTCAGCAGCCGAGCGACCTCGGACCCGACGACGCCGCACCCGAGCAGCGCGACGCGCAGCGGCCCTTGCTCCTGCTGGCTGGCTCCCACGAAGCTCCTCCTCCATCACCCGGCCCGCACGGTCAGCGGTGCCGTCGTTCTCCGGGACCTGTCGTACGCGATCGCGTCGCAGGGCCCCTCGGTCCCGGTGGGGTGCGGCGGCTCGCGCCGCACGTCCCGACCGGTCGGTCCGAGCGTGTCGATCCTCGCCCGGATGCCCGGATCCTGGGCGTACGTCTCAGGATACGGGTGCGCGGGCACCGGGCCGCGAGGCGCCGCGCCCGGGCCCGGCGGGCGTCAGCCCAGGTCGAGGGCCAGCAGGTCGTCGACCGTCTCGCGACGGACCAGGACCCTGGTCTCGCCGTCGGTCACGGCCACGACCGGGGGCCGGGGCACGTGGTTGTAGTTCGAGGCCATCGAGCGCCCGTAGGCTCCCGTCGCCGCGACGGCCAGCAGGTCCCCCGCCCGGACGTCACCAGGGAGCAGCACGTCGTGGACCACGATGTCACCGCTCTCGCAGTGCTTGCCGACCACGCGCGCGAGCACGGGCTCGGCGTCCGAGAGCCGGTTCGCGAGCTCGGCGTGGTAGTCCGCGCCGTACAGCGCCGGGCGGATGTTGTCGCTCATGCCGCCGTCGATCGAGACGTAGGTGCGCACGAGCGTGCCCTCGGCCTCGCCGGCGCCCGCCGATCCGCCGACCCGCACGGGCTTGACCGTGCCGACCGTGTAGAGCGTCAGGCCCGCCGGGCCGACGACGGCCCGGCCCGGCTCGATCGAGAAGCGCGGCAGGGGCGTGCCCAGGTCCGCCGCCGAGGCCGCGACCGAGGCCGCGACGTCCTTCGCGATCCGGTCCGGGTCGAGCGCGACCTCGCCCGGCAGGTAGGCGATGCCGTACCCGCCGCCCAGGTCCACCTCGGGGACCAGGTAGCCCGTACGAGCTGCGAGCGCGGCCCGCAGCTCGAGGACCTTGCGCGCCGCGACCTCGAAGCCCGAGGGATCGAGGATCTGCGACCCGATGTGCGAGTGGATGCCCAGCAGCTCGAGCTCGGGGCGCGCGAGCACCGCGAGGAGCGCCGTCATGGCCGGGCTGTCCTCACCCGGCGCACCAGGGGCCGTCGCGACCTGGCCACCGGTCGCGAGCGACAGCCCGAACTTCTGGTCCTCGTGCGCGGTCGAGATGTACTCGTGCCCGCCCGCGTGCACGCCCGTGGTCACCCGGATCATGACCGGCGCGGGAGCCCCGCCCCGGGCGCGCGCGGCAGCGGCCACGCGCTCGATCTCGACGAGCGAGTCGACGATGATCCGCCCCACGCCCACGTCGAGAGCGCGCGCGATCTCCGCGTCCGACTTGTTGTTGCCGTGCAGCCCGATGTGCTCGCCGGGCACGCCCGCGCGCAGCGCGACCGCGAGCTCGCCGCCCGTCGCGGTGTCGACGCGCAACCCCTCGGCATGGACCCAGCGGGCCACGGCGACCGACAGGAACGCCTTGCCCGCGTAGTACACGTCGACGCCCGCGCCGACCTCGGCGAAGGCGGCCTCGAACGCGCGACGGTAGGACCGAGCGCGCTCGCGCAGGTCGGCCTCGTCGAGCACGTATGCCGGGGTGCCCTGCGCGGCCGCGAGCTCACGCACGTCGACCCCCGCGACCGTCAGCGCGCCGTCGGACGAGCGACGCACGCCGCTCGACCAGGGCTCGCCCGGCACGAAGGTGCCGGTCGGCGAGAAGGCGGGAGGCGTCGTCGGGCCGGCGGAGGCGCTCACATGCGCTCCGGCGCGGACACGCCCAGCAGGCCGAGGCCGTTGGCGAGCACCTGACGCGTCGCGTCGTTGAGCCACAGGCGCGTGCGGTGCACGTCCGTGACCTCCTCGTCGCCCAGCGGCGTCACGCGGCACTCGTGGTACCAGGAGTGGTAGTCGCCCGCGAGCGCCTCGAGGTAGCGCGCGACGCGGTGCGGCTCGCGCAGCTCGGCGGCCTGGCCCACGACGCGGGGGAACTCGGTGAGCGCACCGAGCAGGATCGACTCGGTCTCGTGCGTGAGCAGCGACGGGTCGAACGCATCGGTCCCGTCCTCACGGAACCGCGAGAACCCGTGCGCCTGCGCGTTGCGCGCGACGTTCGCCGTGCGGGCGTGCGCGTACTGCACGTAGTAGACCGGGTTCTCGTTGCCCGCCTTGGTCAGCAGGTCGAGGTCCAGGTCGATGCTCGAGTCGGTCGAGGAGCGCGCGAGCGAGTAGCGCGCGGCGTCCACGCCCACGGCGTCGACCAGGTCCTCGAGCGTCACGACCGTCCCGGCGCGCTTGGACATGCGGACGGGCTGGCCGTCCTTGACCAGGTTGACCATCTGGCCGATGAGGATCTGCAGGTTCTTGCCCGGCTCGTCGCCGAACGCCGCGCACACGGCCATCATGCGGCTCACGTACCCGTGGTGGTCCGCGCCGAGCATGATGATGACGTCGTCGAACCCGCGCTCGCGCTTGTCGAGGTAGTACGCGATGTCGCCCGCGATGTACGCGGCCTCGCCGTCCGACTTGATGATGACGCGGTCCTTGTCGTCACCGAAGTCGGTCGTGCGCAGCCACGTCGCACCGTCGGCCTCGAACACGTGGCCGCCCTCGCGCAGGCGCTGGACCGCGCGCTCGACCGCACCCGACTCGTGCAGCGTGTCCTCGTGGAAGTACACGTCGAAGTCGACGCCGAAGTCGTGCAGCGCGTTCTTGATCTCGCCGAACATGCGCTCGACGCCGCGCGCCCGGAAGACCTCCTGGGCCTCGTCGTCGGGCAGCGTGCGCGGGTCCGGGTCGCCCGCCGCGATCGCGTCCGCGATGACGGCCTCGGCGATGTCCGAGATGTACTGGCCGCCGTAGCCGTCCTCGGGGGCGGGCTCCCCCTTGGCGCGCGCGAGCAGCGAGCGCGCGAAGCGGTCGATCTGCGCGCCGTGGTCGTTGAAGTAGTACTCGCGCTCGACCACGGCCCCCGACGCCTGGAGCACGCGCGCCAGCGAGTCGCCGACCGCGGCCCAGCGCACGCCACCGATGTGGATCGGGCCCGTGGGGTTCGCCGAGACGAACTCGAGGTTGATGCGCGTGCCCGCCTCGGAGTCGTTGTTCCCGTAGGTCGCGCCCTGCGTGATGATCGTGCGGGCGAGCTCGCCCGCGGCGGCGGCGTCGAGCGTGATGTTCAGGAAGCCCGGGCCCGCGATGTCCACGGACTTGATGCCCGGGTGCGCGGCGAGGCGCTGCGCGAGGTCCTCCGCGATGACACGCGGGGCGACGCCGGCCTTCTTCGCGAGCTGCAGCGCGACGTTCGTGGCCCAGTCGCCGTGCTCGCGCTGGCGGGGTCGCTCGACGTGGACCGACGCGGGGACCGCGTCGGCGGGCAGGGCGAGGGTGCCGTCGGCGACGGCGGAGGCCAGGGCAGCGCTGAGCGCTTCGGAGAGCTCGTTGGGGGTCACCCGACGATTCTAGCGAGGGACGCCAGGGCTTTGCGTCGACGTCCGCGGCGGGCGGACGGGCGGCCACCGGTGCGTGCTGCGACGTCGCGCCGCGCGTCGTCGGGCAGGCCCGCTCCACCGGCCCGACGGCGTCGTTCACCTCGCGTCGTCGCCCTCCCCCGGCGTCACTTCCCCGGGCGGGCCCTGCGTCCCCACGTGTCCTCGATCATGACCGGACGGCAGCCCGCGACCGCTGCGAGGAGGATCACGACGAGGGTGCCGAACAGGAACAGGAACGTGCTGTCCCACGTCCCGCTGCGCCCGTAGAGGATGCCTGCGGTCAGGGGGCCGGCCCCCGCGAGGAGGTACCCGACGCCCTGCACGAACCCCGAGAGCGCGACGGCCCCGGCCGAGGTGCGGCTGCGCAGGTTGATGAGCGCGAGCCCCAGCGGGAAGGTCGATGCCCCGAGCCCCGCGAGCACGACCCACACCCACGTCGCGGGACCCGCCTGACCACCCATGAGTCCGCCGTACCCGACCGCGAGCATCGCGACGAACGTCACGACGAGGGGGTAGGGGTTGCGCATCCGGGCCGCGAGCAGCGGTGTGACGATCGACATGGGCATGCCCACGAACGCGTACAGCGCGAGCGCGCTCGCCGCGACCGGCTCCGACATCCCCGCGTCGATCAGCACGTGCGGCAGCCACGCGAACATGACGTAGGTGTTGAGCGAGTTGAGCCCGAACATCCCGGCGATGCCCCACGCGAGCGGGCTGCGCCAGGCGCGCCCCTCGTGGCGGTGCCGCCCGTCGAGACCCACGGTGTGCTCGGGCGAGTGCTCGAGCACCGACGCGAGCTCGGCGCGGGCGCGGGCCGAGCGGGCGATGACCACGGTCCACGGCACGGCCGCGAGCAGGCCCACGAGCGCCCAGCCGCCCAGGGCGGGCCGCCAGCCCAGCGACGAGGCGATGCCCACCACGAGCAGGGGCGGGATCGCGGTGCTCAACGAGAGCGTGACGGTGTACGCCGCGGTCACGGCCCCGATCCGGTCGGGGAAGTACCGCTTGACCAGGGGTGGCAGCAGCACGTTGCCCATGCCCATGCCCGCGAGCGCGACCGCGGTCCACAGCAGGAAGGACGGGGCGGTGCTCGACAGCGACCGCAGGATCTCCCCGACCGAGCTCACGACCAGCGCGGCGACGAGCGTGGGCTCGAGACCGAACCGGCGCGAGAGGACCGGGACGAGCGAGCCGAAGACGGCGAACGCGATGACGGGGACCGTGCCGAGCAGTCCGGCGAGCTGGTCGCTCAGGTCGATGTCGACCCGGACGACGTCGAGGATCGGCGAGACCGCGGCGACCGCGATCCGCAGGTTGAACGCGGCGAGGACGATCCCGGCGAGGACGACGAACCGCCCTCTCCACGGCCGGAGGGTGCTGTCGGGGGTCGAGCTCGAGTCCTGGCGATCCACTCAAGGAGAGTACGCACCGGTCGCCTCGGGCATCTGTCCCGGGCCGCCTCTCAGGACGGTGAGTCCGGTCACCCCGCCCTGACGGGCGGGCAGAACCTACAGATCCGGGCAGGTGGGAGCACGCACCCGCCGGAGACTGGTAGTCTCGTGCACCGTGCCGGATGCTCGTCAGAGCGAACGCATGCTGCCCTCGTAGCTCAGTGGATAGAGCGTCTGCCTCCGGAGCAGAAGGTCGTAGGTTCGAGTCCTATCGAGGGCACCGCAGACCAAGCCCCTGGACCCCCGGGTCCGGGGGCTTCGTCGTGCCCGGGAGTGGTTTGGGGAAGCGGCTGACCTTCGGCGATGTGACGTCCGGGAGCAGGCCGGGCACACTTCGCGTCGCCGTCAGGCACAACTAGGCAAGCGAGCAACTCCAAAAGGCGATCCAGACGGGGTCTGATCGAGGAGGCAGCACAGCGCTTAGCACGTCACCGCGCCCTGCCTCATCCCTCACGAGCAAGTGGCCTACCAAACCTGCAAGTCACCGCATCGTCCCGAGAGGGGCTCAGGTCCCGAAGTTGCCGAGCTACAGCGTCGACGTGTCTTTTGCCGTCTCCAGCCCGTGCAGGGAGACGTAGCGCTGGCGTTGGGTGAAGGCGCTGCCCTTGCCGCGCGGAAGGTGCGGGACATCGCCCGCCAACCGCCGGTGTCGAGAGTCACCGACATCGTGCGTGAGCTTGAAGAGCTGATACCGCCCCTCGGGCCACACCTTGCCAAGGGAGTCAGCCATCGCCGCCCCGAGCTGCCGCTCTGCTGAGTTCGCAGAACCACTCAGCCGGGCGGCCTCTGCGTGGGTCCACTCGACGTTGTCCTGGCGATCCGTGATCTGGGGAACTTCCGCCTTGATCGACTGGTCGGCGTAGAAGGCGATCCGCTCCACCGGCCGAAACGTCCGCCCGGCTTGGCAGATGTACAACCCATGAGCCTGATAGAGACGCCAGGCGTCTCGAGCTGGCACGACGACAGTGTCGAACTTGGTGACAGGTCGGTCGGCATACACGGCAGTTACCTGCTCGATGCTGTTGAGCCAGTTCGCCGCGTCGGGGTCGATCCACCCGGCGACCTGCACCGCTTGGCGCAACTGGAAGAGGACGTCAGCGGCGAGGAGCGAGTCGGGATGGGCAAGGCGGTTCCGGAACGTCCTGAGTCCGTTGCAGGCAGCAGCGAGGTCTGCACGAACTCCGCGGGAGTGCGGGAACGCGTGGCGCAAGGCGGCCCGCCAAAGGTCCTCGTAACCACGGCCAAGCATCCCGGTCCAGAAGCCGAATGTCAGGCCAGCGACGATCTGGTGACGGTTGTCGCGCTCCGGCCCGATACGACGGAGGTTGCCGCGGGCCGTCCCGATCGCTTCCTCGAGAGCTGACTGGGGCTTTTCACCGGTGATCTTCAGGAAGAACCATGGAATTCCATTGGTGGACTCGTGAAAGTACAGGGAGAGCTGGCGATCGATCGCATTCCTCAGGATGACCTCGAGGTGGCTCATCACCTCAAAGCAGGCTGCGCCGAGCCGCGCGTTCCACTCGTACAGGCGCATCGCGAGATCGGGATCGTCTCCAGCCTCTTGCCGGTAGGGGGCAAGACGGGGTTCCGAAAACCACTCCACGTGTTGCTTCGCTGCTGCCACTGCTCGATGCTATCTTGGAACAAGCCCCAGGTCCGCCTCTGCTCCGTGCATGCGCCTGGGGCTCCCTCGTTCGTGGGCCAAGGACAGGCGCAGAGGCCCGCCCTCCACGCTCGATCCACGCGGCCACAGCCACCGAGGCCCCCTGGCACGACGAATCTCCCCGGACGACTCCAGACAGGAGATTCGTGACAACCTGAGCTGTCAGTCGATAGCAGGCCGCGCGTCCCCGAGGTCACCCGAGTGGCCCCCATGCTCCCCGCACCCGTGTAACGTCCGCACTACTGGGCCACCGTGGTCTCGTTGACGGGACAAGCGTGACAACAGCATCGAACGACACCATCCTCGGTCTCCTCGGGAGGTCGCGGAAGCCCGACGAGCGCCGGCTCCCCCTCCACCCCGACCACCTCGAACGCATCGCCCCCGAGCTCCGGTCGCGGATCGTCGTCGAGCACGGGTACGGCGAGCGCTTCGGGGTGAGCGACGAGCAGATCGCCCCCTGGGTCCGCTCCCTGGGCACCCGCGCCGAGGTCGTCGAAGCGGCCGACGTGATCCTCCTGCCCAAGCCCCAGGTCGCGGACCTGCACGACCTGCGCCCCGGCCAGACCCTGTGGGGCTGGCCGCACTGCGTCCAGGACCGCGAGCTGACCCAGGTCGCGATCGACAAGAGGCTCACGCTCATCGCGTTCGAGGCCATGCACCACTGGGCGGCGGACGGCGGGTTCGGCCTGCACGTCTTCCACAAGAACAACGAGATGGCCGGCTACTGCTCGGTGCTGCACGCGCTCGAGCTGTGCGGCTCGACGGGCGACTACGGCAGGCGCCTGACCGCCGTCGTCATCGGATTCGGCGCCACCGCACGCGGGGCCGTCACGGCCCTCAACGCGCACGGCGTCCACGACGTCCGCGTGCTCACCAACCGCCGGGTCGCCGCGGTCGCGGCGCCGATCCACTCGGCGCAGATCGTGCAGTTCGACCACGACGACGCGCCGTACCTCAGCGAGGTCATCACCGATGAGGGCCGCCTCCCGCTCGCCCCGTTCCTCGCCGAGAGCGACGTCGTCGTCAACTGCACGCTCCAGGACCCCAACGCGCCCCTGCTCTACCTGCGCACCTCGGACCTGGGGGCGTTCCGGCCCGGCAGCCTGATCGTCGACGTGTCGTGCGACGACGGCATGGCGTTCGACTGGGCACGATCGACCACGTTCGCCGACCCGCTGGTCACGGTCGGGGAGAACGTCAACTACTACGCGGTGGACCACAGCCCCTCGTACCTGTGGAACTCGGCGACGTGGGAGATCAGCTCGGCGGTCCTGCCGTTCCTCCCCGCGGTCATGGCGGGCCCGGCAGGGTGGGACGCGAACGAGACGGTCCGCCGCGCGGTCGAGGTGCGCGACGGCGTCGTCCTCAACCCGGCGGTGCTCGAGTTCCAGCACCGCGAGGCCGCGTACCCGCACGTCCCGCTCCCGGCCCAGCCGTGAGCGACCGCGTACGGTATGTCCTATGACGGACGGTGGTAACGGAGACTTCGAGTTCGAGCGTCGCTTCCTCGTGAAGGACGTACCGCCCGACCTGCTCGACGCGCCCGCGCTCATCGTGCAGAGCTACTACCTGGCCGAGGACGGCTACGCGCTGCGGCTGCGCGCCCAGGCCAGCGCGACGGCCGCCCAGCTCAGCGGCCGCACCTCTCCCCTGAGCGTCCTGGACCGGCACACGTTCGACTTCTGTGCGCTCACGGTCAAGGGCCCCACGGTCGGAGGCACCCGGTACGAGGCCGAGCGGGAGATCGACGTCAACGTCGGGGTCGAGATGATCCGCCGTGGTGGTGGGCGCATCGTCAAGACCCGCTACTCGGCGTGGCTCGGTGCCGACGGCTGGGTCATCGACGAGTTCGGCGGCGCCAACCACCCGCTCGTCATCGCGGAGTGCGAGCGCTCCGGTCCGGTGGTGGACCTCCAGATCCCGGAGTTCTGCGTCACCGAGATCACGGACGACCGGCGCTTCTCCAACGACTCGCTCTCGCACACCCCGTACTCGGCGTGGGCGGCGTCGTTCGCGGCCGAGCTCGCGGTCTCGGGTCCCCGCTTCCGGCAGGACTTCGGGCACAACGCCCACCTGCCCGGGGAGTAGCCCGGCTCCGCCCTGGTGGCGGCACCGGGCCGGCCGCGGGCTGCCACCGCCCGCGGCCCACGGCCCGGCGCGGGCGCCCGCGGCCCTCGCCGCTCAGGACGCGTCGTCCTCGACGGGTCCGCGGTCTCCCACGGGCGCGGTCCCCAGGCCACGCACGTAGTAGACCCACGGGAACCAGGTCCCGATCCGCTCCCACCCCTCGGCCTCGAGCCCGAACCTGCTCGCACCCAGGACGTAGACACGCTTGTGCTCCCACTGCTGGGTGGTCCGCTCGATCGTGTGGAACGCCGCGCCGAACCCGACCGAGCGCCACCCGTGCCGCCCGTACACCTCGAGCGCGGCCATCTCGGTCAGGGCCGTGACGGGGGTCAGGGTCCGGGTGTCCCCCGGGACGGCCCCGGCGATCAGGTCACCCACGGGGCCGGCGGCCCCGTCGCCGGGCCCGGCAGGCCGGCCGAACCTCTGCTGGGCAGCCTGTCGCGTGATGCCGAGCGCAGTTCCCACGGCCTCCCAGCTGTGCCCTGCGGAGCGGGCCGACGACACGGCCGTCGCGAGGAGCTCCTCGGTCGCGAGGTGGGCGCGCGCCGTGAGGGCCACGAGCTCGAGGTGCGCGGCGGGCTGGGTCGCGATGCGGTCGCCGATCCCGGGGTCGGCGGCCGCCACGGCCTCGGCGAGCAGGTCGTCGAGCGACCCCGGGTCGTGGGGCTCGAGGCTGCCCCAGGCCGGTGTGCCGCTCACCGTCCGCGGCTCTCGTCGATGCCCGACGCCGGAGCGCCGGTCGCCCCTTCTGCCCGCCACTGGTTCGCCATGTGTCAACCCTGGCTTGACACGATCCCCTTGTCAAGAGGTCGTTGACACCCAGCGCACGGTGCGCGCCCGGTGGGGAACACGCCGTCGGGCCGTCCCCCCGCGCCTCCCCGCCCACCCGGGCGGAGAATGCAGGGCATGGACGAGGCCGTCGTACTCCTGGTCATCACCGGTGCCCTGGCCGTCACGGCCGCGGCGCGGCACTGGGACCTGCCCGCTCCCCTCCTGCTCGTCGTGGTCGGGCTCGGCGTCTCGCTGATACCCGCGGTCCCGCACGTCGAGCTGGCCCCCGAGGTGCTGCTCGGCGTCATCCTGCCGCCGCTGCTCTTCTCGGCGGCCACCGGGAGCTCCTACCAGGACTTCCGCACGTCGCTCCACGCGATCGTGCGCCTGGGAGTCGGGCTCGTGGTCGTCACGGCGCTCGCCGTGGCCTGGGTCGCGACGATCCTGCTGCCCGACCTGCCGTTCGCCGCCGCACTCGTGCTGGGCGCCGTCGTCGCTCCCCCCGACGCGGTCTCCGCCGCCGCGGTCGGTCGACGGCTCGGTCTGCCCCGCCGCGTCATGACCCTGCTCGGCGGCGAGAGCCTCATCAACGACGCGACCTCGCTCACCCTCTACAAGGTCGCCCTCGCCGGCGTCGCCACGGGCGCGTGGGTCTGGACCGAGGGCATCGGGGTCTTCACGCTCGCCGTCGTCGTCGGCGTGGGCGTCGGCCTCGTCATGGGCATCGGGATGCACGCCGCGCGGCTGCGGCTCGCCGACCCGCTCCTCACGAGCGTCGCCGGGATCATCCTCCCGTTCGCGGCCTACTGGATCGCGGAGGAGCTCAGCGGCTCGGGCGTGCTGGCCGTCGTCGCCGCGGGCCTCTACCTGGGGCACACCGCCCCGACCGCGGGCTACGAGACCCGCCTCGTCGAAGAACCCCTGTGGGACAGCCTCGACCTGCTGCTCGAGGCCATCACGTTCGCGCTCATCGGGCTCCAGCTCAAGTTCGTCGTCGAGACCGTCGTGGACTCCGACGAAGGGCTGCGGACCGCGGTCTGGGTGTCCCTCGCGGCCCTCGCGGTGACCATGGCGATCAGGCCCGTCTACGTCTTCGCGACGTCCTGGCTCGACCGCGTGCACCTGCCCGGCTCGAGACGGTCGCGCGGCGACCAGCTCGACTGGCGCGAGTCGCTGGTCGTCTCGTCCGCAGGCATGCGCGGCGTCGTCACGCTCGCCGCCGCGGCCGCCATCCCCGCGACGCTCGGCGGGGCCGAGTTCCCCGGCCGGGCCACGATCCAGCTCGCGGCCTTCACGGTCGCGATCGGCACGCTCCTCCTGCAGGGCGTGACGCTGCCGTGGGTCATCCGGCGGCTCGGCGTCGGCGGGGAGGACGAGGCCGCGAGCGACGCCGCCGAGGAGGCGCGGGTCCGCCGGCTCATGGCCGATGCGCAGGCCGACGCCATCGCGCGGGCCACCACGGAATGGGCTCCCGTGATCGGCGAGGAGAAGGCCGAGGCCACCCGCGCGGCGATGTCCGCCGCGATCGTCGGCCGCGCCCAGGCCGCAGCCCGGCTCCTGTCCCCCGAGTCGGAGGCCGAGGAACCGGTCGAGCAGGCCCCCGTCCGTGCGCGCCCCGCGAGCGGTCGCGCCTTTCCCGTGGCCCGCCCCGGTGACCGGTCGGAGGACCTTCGGCGGCTCAACGCGCTGCGCGCCGACATGAACAAGGCCCAACGACAGGTGCTGGTCGACGAGCGCGACGCCGGACGTCTCAACGAGGCAGTGATGCGCAGGATCCTGCGCGAGCTGGACATCGAGGCCGAGGCCCTGGCCGAGTCCTGGGTCAACCGGATCTGACGGGACCCGTCAGAGAAGGCCACCGTGCTCGACGACACCCTCGGTGAACTCGAAGTGCCACGGCTCGTAGGCGCCGCCTCCGCCGCGCTTGGCCCACGACGGGTTGGCCCAGCCGTACAGGCCGCCGTTCCTGGTGATCCACGAGTAGACCTCACGGTTGCCCGTCTCGCTCGAGCACAGGTCGATCGCGAGGCCCCAGCCGTGGAACGAGGTCCCGGGCTTGGCCGCGAACCCCCCGCGCGAGCCCTTGAGCGAGACCTGCGACGCGATGGTCCGGTAGCTCGAGACCAGGCACATGTCACGACCGAACGTCGACCGGAAGGCCTCGTTCATGGCCGACAGCGCGACCGCCGCGTCCGGACGCAACGACTCCCCCGGCTGCCACAGGTCGCACAACTCGTGCCCGGTGAGCCGACCGTTGGCGCTCGTGACCTTGACCGTGGGGTCGCAGTTGGGCAGCGGCGCACGCTCGACCGAGCGGCTCGCGGCCTGGGCCCGGCCGTCGATCTTCGGGGCCGACGCGACGTACTCGGACGTGGCCTCTGCCGCGGTCGGGTTGCTCACGAGGTCCAGGGCGCTCGGCCCGGTCGGCGTCCCGTCCGGGCCGAAGGGGGCTGCGGGGCCGTCCTGCGCTCCGGCCGACAACGGCATGGCGATGGTCGCGACCGCGAGCGTCCCGAGGACCGCCATGCGAGGAGCCCAGCGCTGGTGCGAGGGGATCTCCGCCCGACGGCGCCCCTTGTGCCCGGTGTCCGCCTCGCGCCGAGCGCGTCGGGAGTCGGAGGACTGGGACGTCGACACCGACTCCACCGGACCTCCGTTCGAGGAACCGCCCGGACACCTCGCGGTGGCCGGAACGGTACAGACGACAAGAAACACACTGCAGCTCGCGGAAAGGACGACCCTCCTCTACCGGAGGAACCGTGCCAGACGAAGCATCGGACACGATATCCGTGGGCGGTCGGTAAGCCAAGTCCCCTGTTCACCGGGCCGCGGAGCGGGCGGGCGCAGGACAGGACGCGTCCGCCGCGCCCCGTCCGCCCGGGGTCGGGCCCGGCACGTCCCGGCCCGGCAGGTCCCGGTCGTGCCCGGTCCGGCCAGGCACGACCGGGCTCAGTGGACGCGACGCTGCATCGCGTCCCGCACCTCTCCGACGAGCTCCTCCAGGATGTCCTCGAGGAAGACGACGCCCAGGGCGCCGGGACCGCGGTCCGGCGCGCCGGCGTCGGGCCCTGCGGCGGCCGGGACTCCCGGGACTCCCGGGCCTCCCAGGACGTCGCCCTCGCGGTCCTCCCGCCCCGCGTCCACACGCGCCAGGTGCGCGCCCGACCGCTGCATCGCCCGCAGGGTGTCCTCGATCTCGTCACCCGGCTCGGCCGTCGCGAGCGCGCGCACCCGCCACGAGGGCACCGGCAGGAACCGGTCCTCGCCGCTCGCGTACAGCACGTCCTTGAGGTGCAGGTAGCCGACGAGCTCACCGTGCACGTCGGCGACCGGGAACCGGCTGAAGCCCGTCTTGGCGACCAGGCGCTCGATCTCGTCGGGCGTGCACCCCTCGACCACGGTCACCAGGCGCTCGACCGGCACCATGACCTCGGCCGCCGTGCGTTCCGAGAACTCGATGGCCCCCGAGAGCAGGCCCTGCTCGTCCTGGAGGATGCCCTCGGCCTGCGAGTGCTCGACGATCGACTGCACCTGCTCGGCCGTGAAGACCGAGGCGACCTCGTCCTTGGGCTCGACGCCGGTCCAGCGCACCACGTGGTTCGCGAGCCAGTTGAGCGAGACGATGATCGGCTTGAGGATGCGGCCCAGCACCACGAGCGGCGGCCCGAACCACATGACGGCCTTCTCCGGGCCCGACACCGCGAGGTTCTTGGGGACCATCTCGCCGAGGACCACGTGCAGGTAGACCACGATCGACAACGCGACGACGAACGCGATGGGGTGCGTGAGCGACGGGCTCACGCCCAGGGCGTGCAGCGGCACCTCGATGAGGTGCGCGACGGCCGGTTCCGCGACGACACCGAGCCCGACCGAGCACACCGTGACGCCGAGCTGGGCGCACGCGAGCATGAGCGAGACGTGCTCCATGGCCCACAGGACCGTCTGGGCGCGGCGGTTCCCCTGCGCGGCGAGGGGCTCGATCGCGCTGCGACGGGCCGAGATGATCGCGAACTCCGCGCCCACGAAGAACGCGTTGGCCGCCAGCAGGAACAGGCCCAGGAGGAGGGCGGCGGTCGAGCTCACCGTGCACCTCCGGACGTCGAGGAGTCCTCACCCGAGCGCGGCACCGCGCCAGGGGGACGTTCGGGCGCGGGCCAGCGCGGAGTGCTCGGGGACGGCGCCCCACCCGCTCGGGACCCGGCCTCGCCGTCGGGCTCGTCGGGCTCGTCGGGCTCGTCGGGCGACGCGAGCACGCGCACCCGGAGGCGCTCGACGCGGCGCCCCTCCATGGCCTCGACCCGTAGCACGACGACCCCTGCCCGGACCTCGTCGCCCACCTCGGGCACCCGGCCCAGGTCGGCCATGACCAGCCCACCCAGGGTCTCGTACGCACCGTCCTCGGGGACCTCGAGACCCGTCGACTCCAGGAGCTCGTCCGGGCGGATGACCCCCGGGACGATCCACGAACCGTCCGTCCCCCGCGCCACGCCGGCCCGGCGGGGATCGTGCTCGTCCGCGACGTCGCCCACGAGCTCCTCGACCACGTCCTCGAGCGTCACGACGCCGGACGTGCCGCCGTACTCGTCGACGACGACGGCCATCTGCAGGCCGAACCCGCGCAGCTCGACGAGCAGCGGACCCAGCGCGACCGTCTCCGGGACGCGGGGGGCCTCGACCATGAGAGCGGCCGCAGGCACCTCGGAGCGGCGCTCGTGCGGTACCCCGACGGCCCGTCGCAGGTGGACGAGGCCGAGCACGTCGTCGCGGTCCTCGCCGATCACGGGAAAGCGCGAGTGGCCCGAGGTGCGCGCGAGCGCCACGACGTCCGCGGCCGTGTCGTCACGACGCAGGACCACCATGCGCATGCGGTCCGTCATGACGTCGACCGCGCTGAGCTCGTCGAGCTCGATCGAGTTGGTCAGGAGCGTGGCGACGGCGGTGTTCAGGGTGCCCTCCTGGGCCGAACGCTTGACGAGTGCCGCGAGCTCCGAGGCCGAGCGTGCCCCCGAGAGCTCCTCACGAGGCTCGACGCCCACGCGCCGCAGGATCGCGTTCGCCGAGCCGTTGAGCACCGAGATGACCGGTCGGAAGAGCTTGGTGAACTGGCGCTGGACCGGGACCACCTGTCGGGCCGTGGCGTACGGGGTCGAGAGCGCGAAGTTCTTGGGGATGAGCTCACCGAAGAGCATCGAGAAGAGGTTCACCACGACGAGCGCCAGGACCACCGCGAGGACCGTGGCCGCGCTCGCCCCGAGCGCCGTGCTCCCGAGAGCGTCACCGATGAGGTTCTGGAGGGCGGGCTGGGCCGTGTAGCCGAGCAGGATGGTCGTGATCGTGATGCCGACCTGCGCCGACGAGAGCTCGGTCGACAGGTGCTTGAGGCCCACCCGGACGCTGCGGTCGCGACGGTCGCTGCGCGCCCGGGCCGCGTGGCCGCCCACCTCGCGCGCACCACCCGGCGGAGCGTCGTCCGGACCGCCCTGCTCGTCGTCTTCGGCGGTCCCGGGCTTGGTCAGGACGGCGGGGTCGAGGGTCACGAGGGAGAACTCGCTCGCCACGAAGACTGCTGTACCTGCGGTCAGGAGCACCCCCAGCGCGACCATCAACCAGTCGCCTACCACGGGGTGCTCCACGGATATCGGGGTGTGCTCTTCATCGTGGCAACGATGCTATCGGCCCGAGGCGAGGCGTCCATCCGGAGCAGCGCACCCGGTCCCGCTTCGCCCCGCTCACCGGACGAGCACCGAACGCCCACCGGAACACCACGGACATCAGCGGAACTTTCGCCCGTCCTGCGGCCATCGTCGCCTCGCTTGTGCCACGCTGGTGCCATGACAGCCAGCGCATTCCCCACCGGTACCGGCGCGACGAGCGCTGGTGGACCCGCAGGCACACCCGCGCAGTCCGCGAACATCCTCGTGGTCGAGGACGAGCCGGCCATCGCCACAGCCATCGCCCAGCGCCTGAGCGCCGAGGGCTGGCGTGTCGAGGTCGCCCGCGACGGGCTCTCGGGCGTCGAGGCCGCGACCCGCCTGCGACCCGACGTGATCGTGCTCGACGTCATGCTGCCGGGCATCGACGGCCTCGAGGTCACGCGCCGCATCCAGGCCGAGCAGCCGGTCCCCATCCTCATGCTGACCGCCCGCGACGACGAGACGGACATGCTCATCGGGCTCGGCGTCGGCGCCGACGACTACATGACCAAGCCCTTCTCGATGCGCGAGCTGGTCGCCCGGGTCAAGGCGCTGCTCCGGCGCGTCGACCGCGCGGCCCAGGCGGCGACGTCGACCCCCACGGACCCGCCGATGGTCGTGGGCGACGTCGTGATCGACCGGGCCCAGCGGCGCGTGCACCGCGCGGGCGAGGAGGTCCACCTGACCCCCACGGAGTTCGAGCTGCTCGTCATGCTGGCCAGCTCCCCCAAGACCGTGCTCACCCGCGAGCGCCTCCTCGCCGAGGTCTGGGACTGGGCCGACGCGAGCGGGACCCGCACGGTCGACTCCCACATCAAGGCCCTGCGCCGCAAGCTCGGGCCGGACCTGATCCGCACCGTGCACGGCGTCGGGTACGCGTTCGAGCCCCCGGTCGCGTGACCTCCGGCCCCCGGACCATCCGCCCCCACCTCCCGGACGTCCGGCCACTCGACTCGTTCCGGTCGCTCAAGATCAAGCTCGGCGTGCTGGTCTTCGCGACGGTCACGCTCGCGGTCCTCATCACCTGGCTCGGTCAGCAGAACAAGCTCGGACCGACCCGCACGTTCCCCCTCGCGATCGTGCTCTCGCTCCTGCTCACGCAGATCCTCGCGCGCGGCATGACGTCGCCGCTGCGGGAGATGACCGCGGCGGCGCAGTCCATGGCCGACGGCGACTACAGCCGACGCGTGCGTGCGACGAGCCGCGACGAGGTGGGCCAGCTCGCCGTCGCCTTCAACATCATGGCCGAGGACCTCGCGTCCTCCGACCAGATGCGGCGCGAGCTCATCGCGAACGTCTCGCACGAGCTGCGCACCCCCATCGCGGCGCTGCAGGCCCAGCTCGAGAACGTCGTCGACGGCGTGAGCGAGGCGAACCCGGCGACCATGGAGATGGCGCTCGCCCAGACCGAGCGCCTGACGCGCCTCGTGACGTACCTCCTGGACCTGTCCCGGATCGAGGCGGGGGCCGCGGCGCTCAACGTCCAGGACGTCCCGCTCGGCGACTTCCTCGAGGAGAACGCCGACGCCGTCTCCATGGTCGAGGCCGGCAAGCAGCTGCGGTACGTGATCGACGTGACCCCGGAGGACCTGACGCTCCCCGCGGACCCCGAGCGGCTGCGACAGATCATCACCAACCTGCTCCAGAACGCGATCCGCCACTCGCCCCAGGGCGGGGAGATCCGCCTCGAGGCCTACCCCGTGGACGACGACGTGGTGATCGAGGTCATCGATCAGGGGCCCGGCATCGCGAAGAAGGACCGCGAGCGGATCTTCGAACGCTTCGCCCGGGGCAACGCCCCCTCGCACGGCCACTCGTCCACGGGCGGGACCGGGATCGGGCTCGCGATCGTGCGCTGGGCGGTCGACCTGCACGGCGGGCGCATCGAGGTCGCGGACTCGCAGCAGGGGGCGACCATGCGCCTGACCTTCCCGGCCCACCCCGCACCGCACACCACGGGCCTCCTGGACGACCTCCCCGAGATCCTCGGGCACCCCGGAGTACCTCGTCCTGACGACCGGAAGGGACGAACCTCCGACACTGCCGAGTGAGACCTTCGTCACACTCGCACCGGGAAATACCCGGCGATGGTCTAAAACGACCTGACCTTTGGTCAGCGAACAGGTGACCGTTGCCCCCCCTTTTGCCTCGCGCAGACGTCTGGTGAAGAAGCAGCCGACACCCTGCACATTTCCACCGCCAGGGGCGCCGACGAGCAGACCGGAGGGCCTAGGCTTGACGGGTCCGGTTCCGGACTAGGTACCCGATATCCAGTGACGATCAGTGGTGAAAGTGGGCGATCCTCGCGTGTCCCCGAAGGCTGAGTCAGAGTCGATCAGCGCAGCAAGTTCTGTGTTCGGCGCCAACGAATGGCTTGTCGACGAGCTCTACGAGCAATACCTCAAGGACAAGAACGCGGTCGATCCCGCGTGGTGGGAGTTCTTCGCGGACTACCGTCCCGGGGACAAGGCGAGCGAGGTGAACGGGAGCGCCGCCCCCGCCGCAGGGACCTCGACGCCCGCCGTCGCGACCCCGGCTCCCGCGGTCCAGATCCCGGCGAACGCACCGGCAGCGCCGCCGGCCCGTCCCACGAGCGCCGTACCGGCGACCGACGGCTCTGCGGCCGGTGAGTCCGCCCAGCGCCCCAAGTCCCCCGTGGTCCCCGCCGACCCGACCGTCAACGCGGCGATCGCGGCCGTGAAGGCCAACCGCCCGGTCGCGACCGCGCAGCCCGCCACGGCGCCGTACGCGGCCGTGGCCGCCGCGAAGTCGAAGTCCGACGCGCCCGACGCCTCGGACGACGTGCAGAAGCTGCGCGGCCCCGCCGCGCGCGTCGTCGTGAACATGGAGGCGAGCCTCGAGGTCCCGACCGCGACCTCGGTGCGCGCCGTGCCGGCCAAGCTCATGGTCGACAACCGCATCGTGATCAACAACCACCTCGCCCGGGGGCGCGGCGGCAAGATCTCGTTCACGCACCTCATCGGCTACGCGCTCGTCGAGGCCCTCGGCGAGATGCCGGCCATGAACTCGAGCTACACCCAGCTCGACGGCAAGCCCGCGGTGAACAACCCGGCGCACGTCAACTTCGGTCTCGCGATCGACCTCGCCAAGCCGGACGGCACCCGCCAGCTCCTCGTGCCGAGCGTCAAGAAGGCCGAGCAGATGGACTTCGCCCAGTTCTGGGCGGCCTACGAGGACCTGGTGCGCCGGGCCCGCGGCAACAAGCTCACCGTCGACGACTTCGCCGGCACGACCATCTCGCTCACCAACCCGGGCGGCATCGGCACCGTGCACTCGGTCCCGCGCCTCATGCAGGGCCAGGGCACGATCATCGGCGTCGGCGCGATGGACTACCCCGCGGAGTTCGCGGGCGCCTCGGTCGAGCAGCTCGCGCGCCTCGGCGTCTCGAAGGTCCTGACGATCACGTCGACCTACGACCACCGCATCATCCAGGGCGCCCAGTCCGGCGAGTTCCTGCGCATCCTCGGGACCAAGCTGATCGGTGAGGACGGGTTCTACGACCGCGTCTTCGCCGCGCTGCGCATCCCCTACGAGCCGGTCCGCTGGACCCGCGACAACACGACGGACGCCGAGATCGAGGCGGCCAAGCCCGCCAAGATCGCCGAGCTCATCCACTCGTTCCGCTCGCGCGGCCACCTCATGGCCGACACGGACCCGCTCGCCTACCGTCAGCGCAAGCACCCCGACCTGGACGTCCAGACCCACGACCTCACGCTGTGGGACCTGGACCGCACCTTCCCCACGGGCGGGTTCGGCGGCAAGACCAAGTCGACGCTGCGCGACATCCTCGGCCTGCTGCGCGACTCGTACTGCCGCTCGATCGGCATCGAGTACATGCACCTCGCGGACCGCGCCCAGCGTCGCTGGCTCCAGGAGCGCCTCGAGTCCGGGTACGCCCGCACCCCGCGCGAGGACCAGCTGCGCATCCTGCGCCGCCTGAACTCCGCGGAGGCGTTCGAGACCTTCCTGCAGACCAAGTTCGTCGGCCAGAAGCGCTTCTCGCTCGAGGGCGGCGAGTCCGTCATCCCGCTGCTCGACGCCGTCCTGTCCAAGGCGGCCGACGGCGGCCTCGACGAGGTCTGCATCGGTATGGCCCACCGTGGCCGCCTCAACGTCCTCGCGAACATCGCGGGCAAGAGCTACGCCCAGATCTTCGCCGAGTTCGAGGGCAACCAGGACCCCAAGAGCGTCCAGGGCTCGGGAGACGTCAAGTACCACCTCGGCACCGAGGGCACGTTCTCGGCCGAGTCGGGTGCGCAGACGCGCGTCTACCTCGCGGCCAACCCCTCGCACCTCGAGGCGGTCGACCCGGTGCTCGAGGGCATCGTGCGCGCCAAGCAGGACCGCATCGACCTGGGCGGCGACGGCTTCTCCGTCCTGCCGATCCTCATCCACGGCGACGCGGCCTTCGCGGGCCAGGGCGTGGTCCCCGAGGTCCTGAACCTCGCGCAGCTCCGCGGCTACCGCACGGGCGGCACGATCCACGTCATCATCAACAACCAGGTCGGCTTCACCACGGGCCCGTCCTCGTCGCGCTCGACGCTCTACTCGACCGACGTCGCCAAGGGCTACCAGGTCCCGATCTTCCACGTGAACGGTGACGACCCCGAGGCGTGCGTGCGCGTCGCCGAGCTCGCCTTCGCGTTCCGCGAGCAGTTCGACCGCGACGTGATCATCGACATGATCTGCTACCGCCGTCGCGGGCACAACGAGGGCGACGACCCCTCGATGACGCAGCCGCTCATGTACAACCTCATCGAGGCCAAGCGCTCGGTGCGCAAGCTCTACACCGAGAACCTCGTCGCGCGCGGCGACATCACGCTCGAGGAGGCCGAGCACGTCCTGCAGGACTACCAGGCCCAGCTCGAGCGCGTCTTCACCGAGACCAAGGAAGGCGGCTTCACGCCGTCGCCCGCCACCGAGCCCGTCGCGGGCCTCGAGCGCCCCGAGTCCCAGCGCGAGGACGCCGGCACGATGGTCGGGTGGAAGACCGCGATCGACCAGTCGATCATCGAGCGCGTGGGTCAGGTGCACGTCTCGCCGCCCGAGGGCTTCACGGTCCACCCCAAGCTGGCGCAGCTCCTCGAGAAGCGCAACCAGATGTCCGCCAACGGCGGCATCGACTGGGGCTACGGCGAGCTGCTCGCGTTCGGTTCGCTGCTCGTCGAGGGCACGCCCGTGCGCCTCGCCGGGCAGGACTCGCGCCGTGGCACGTTCGTGCAGCGTCACGCGGTCCTGCACGACCGCGAGACCGGCGCCGAGTGGACCCCGCTGCTGTACCTGTCGGCGGACCAGGCGAAGTTCTGGGTCTACGACTCCTCCCTGAGCGAGTACGCGGCCCTCGGCTTCGAGTACGGCTACTCGGTCGAGCGCCCTGACGCCCTGGTGCTGTGGGAGGCGCAGTTCGGCGACTTCGTCAACGGCGCCCAGACCGTCATCGACGAGTTCATCTCCTCGGCCGAGCAGAAGTGGGGCCAGAACTCCTCGGTCGTCATGCTGCTGCCGCACGGCTACGAGGGCCAGGGACCGGACCACTCGTCGGCGCGTATCGAGCGCTTCCTGCAGATGTGCGCCGAGAACAACCTCACGGTCGCGCAGCCGTCCACGCCGGCGTCGTACTTCCACCTGCTGCGTCAGCAGGCGTACGCCCGTCCGCGTCGTCCGCTCGTGGTGTTCACGCCCAAGCAGCTGCTGCGTCTCAAGGCGGCCGCGTCCGGGGTCGAGGACTTCACGACCGGCACGTTCCAGCCGGTGCTCGGGGACCCGACGGCGAACCCCGCGTCCGTGGACCGCGTCCTGCTCTGCACGGGCCGCGTCTACTACGACCTGGTCGCCGAGCG
This sequence comes from Oerskovia jenensis, assembly GCF_016907235.1. Classification (NCBI taxonomy): domain Bacteria; kingdom Bacillati; phylum Actinomycetota; class Actinomycetes; order Micrococcales; family Cellulomonadaceae; genus Oerskovia; species Oerskovia jenensis. Next base: position 3,756,994 of record NZ_JAFBBO010000001.1, on the reverse strand, counting down.
CGCCAAGCGTGGGGACGACAAGACGGCGATCGTCCGCCTCGAGCAGCTCTACCCGCTCGACGTGGACGGCATCCGCCGGGAGCTCGCCACGTACGCGGGCGCCGAGGTCGTGTGGGTCCAGGACGAGCCGGAGAACCAGGGTGCGTGGTCGTTCGTCCACGTGAACCTGCCCGAGGACCTGCCGCGCGTCCGGGTCGTCGCGCGCCCGGCGTCGGCCTCGACCGCCGCCGGCACGGCCAAGAAGCACCAGGCCCAGCAGGCCGTCCTGCTCGAGCAGGCGTTCGCCCGCTGAGCAGGGCTCCCGGGCCGACCACCTGAGGGTCACGACGAAGGCCGCCTCCCCGTCCGGGGAGGCGGCCTTCGTCGTCGCTGCCCGGCACACCGGGCAGGAAGGAGGGTGGGCGAGGCCACCTACCAGCGGCCGTGGACCTGCTCGCGCAGATGACGGTCGTAGATCTCGCGGACGCCCGACGCGAACAAGGGCCCCAGCACCTCCGCCGAGCCGGCTGCCGCGTTGGCGCGGGCCTGCTCGACGTTGCGGGCCCCGGGGATCACGGTCGAGACGCCGGGCTGCTGCCAGATCCAGGCGATCGCGGCCTGCGAGGCGGTCACGTCCGGGCCGAGCACGTCGTGCACGAGCGCGGTGAACTCCCCCGCCGCGGTGAGGCCGGTCGCGAAGTCCACCCCGGAGAAGGTCTCGCCGACGTCGAACGCGGAGCCGTCGCGGTTGAAGCTCCGGTGGTCGTTCTCGGCGAACGTCGTCTCGCGCGTGTACTTCCCGGACAGCAGGCCCGAGGCCAGCGGGACGCGCGCGATGATCCCCACCCCTGCCTCGGAGGCCGCGGGGAGCACCTCGTCGAGAGGCTTGAGCCGGAACGCGTTGAGGATGATCTGCACGGTCGCGACACCGGGGCGCGCGATGGCCGCGAGCGCCTCGTCGACGGTCTCGACGCTCACGCCGTAGGCCGCGATCGAGCCCTCTGCCACGAGCGTGTCGAGCGCGTCGTACACCTGGTCGTCCTCGACGACCGACGACGGCGGGCAGTGGAGCTGGACCAGGTCCAGGCGCTCGGTGCGCAGGTTCCGGCGGGACCTGTCGGTCCACTCGCGGAAGTTCGCGAGCGTGTAGCTCTCGGGCTCCTGGGGGGCTCGACGGCCCATCTTGGTCGCGACGGTGATCCCCGAGCCGGGATTGTCCGCGAGGTAGGAGCCGATGATCTCCTCGCTGCGGCCGTCGCCGTAGACGTCGGCCGTGTCGAAGAAGGTCACGCCCGACTCGGCCGAGGCGTCGAGCACGGCGCGGGCGTCGGCCTCGCTGACCTCGCCCCAGTCCGCCCCGAGCTGCCACGTGCCGAGACCGACGACCGAGACCAGTCGTCCGGTGCGTCCGAGCACTCGTCGTTCCATGTGTTCCTCCTCGTCCTGCGGGTGGTGCTCCCGGCTCCGGCAGAGCCCGAGGCGGTGCGTCGCTGGGCCGCGTGCCCGCGGGGGCAGCACGACCGGGTTCTACTGTCCCTGTTCAACGGACGTTCCGCACCCAGTAACGTGTGTGATCGTGAACATCACCCCACCCTCCGGCTCCCAGATCCGCATCGAGCACGGTGACCACCGTGCCACGCTCACGGAGGTCGGTGCCACGGTCCGGGAGTACTCGGTCGGCGGACGTGAGGTCTTCACGCCGTTCGCCGAGGACGAGATCGCCCCCGCGTCGCACGGCGCGGTGCTGCTCCCCTGGCCCAACCGGCTGCGCGACGGTCGGTACACGTTCGACGGGATCGAGCACCAGCTCCCCCTCACCGAGGTGCCGCGGAGCACGGCCATCCACGGCCTGGTGTGCTGGGAGCGCTGGGACGTCGTCGAGCAGTCCCCCTCGGCCGTGACCTTCGAGCTGCACCTCGTCCCCACGCCCGGCTATCCGTTCGACCTCGTCGCCCGCGTCACGTACGCACTGAGCGACGCGGGGCTGCGCGTCACGGCCCGCACGACGAACGTGGGCTCGTCCGACGCTCCCTACGGCGTCGGGTTCCACCCGTGGCTGTCCCCGGGCGACGCGTCGGTCGACGAGTGCACGCTGCGCCTCGACGCGAGCACGCGCGTGACCACGGACGACCGGCTGCTGCCCACGGGCACCGAGCCCGCAGCGGGAGACTTCGACCTGCGCGAGCCCCGCCTGCTCGCGGGCATCGTGCTCGACGACGCCTACGTCGACGTCCTGCGGGACGAGGACGGTCTGTCGTGGATGCGCCTGGCCGCTCCCGACGGCCGCACGGCCGCGGTGTGGACGGACTCCTCGATGGGCACCTGGCAGGTCTGCACGGGCGACGCCGTCGCCGCGGCGCGGTACCGGCGCACGGGGGTCGCGGCCGAGCCCATGAGCTGCGTCGCGGACGCGTTCCGGACGGGTGAGCGCCTCGTCCGGCTCGCCCCCGGGGCCTCGCACGAGGCCGTGTGGGGCGCGACCCTCCTCTGACGCGATGCCGCCCGACCGGCCGGACATCCCGCACGGGAGCCCGGTCGTGACAGACAATGGTGCGCGAGCGAACGAGGAGCACATCACCGTGGGAGAACCTGAAGTACGGATCTGCGTGGTCGGCGACGAGCTGAGCGCGGGCGTCGGCGACGCCAAGGGCCTCGGCTGGGCCGGGCGCGTGATCGCGCGCACCCGTTTTCCCGGGACGGCGATGGTCTTCCCCCTCGCGATCCCGGGCGAGACGACGACGGCGATGAGCCAGCGGTGGGACGCCGAGACGAGCAGGCGCTTCGATCACGATCCGGAGGCCGACAACCGGCTCGTCCTCGCCCTGGGCCGTCACGACCTCGACGCCGGCCTGTCGGTGGCCCGGTCGCGGCTCAACCTGGCCAACGTCCTGGACGTGGCCGAGCACCGCCGGTTGCCCACGTTCGTCGTCGGCCCGCCGCCGGGCCGTCCCGAGGACAACGACCGGGTCGCCGAGCTCTCGGCCGCCTTCGCGGACGTGGCGAACCGGCGTCGGGTCCCGTACGTCGACACGTTCACGCCGCTGGTCACGCACGAGCAGTGGCTCGCGGACCTCGCGACGAGCAGCGGCGGGTACCCGGGCCAGGCGGGCTACGGCCTCATGGCGTGGCTCGTCCTGCACACGGGCTGGCACGCATGGCTCGGCCTGCCCGACGACGTCACGTAGCACGAGCGCCCTGCCCGACGACGAGGACCCGGCCACCCCGCCGACGGTGACACCCGACCCACGGAGGGACCCGGACGGGCGGTGACGCCCGACGGGCGGTGACGCCCCACCCACGGTGACGCGCGCTTCGTGCCGAGACCGGACGCGAGCGGCCCGCGACCACCCGATGAGGGGTGGCCGCGGGCCGCTGCCGTGTCTCCGGGCGTGGGCCGCCCGGTCCTGGTCTCAGCCGCGCGAGACCGTGAGGTCGCCCGAGACCGTGCTGACCGAGACGTAGGCACCGCTCGTGCCCTCGGAGTGGTCCACGGACGTGGTGCGCGACTGCGCGCTGGGGACGGGGGCGCCGTCGAGCACGACCTTGCCCGTGACCGCGCGCGCCTTGAGGTTGACCCCTGCCCCCTCGCTCAGACGCAGGGTGACGTCACCCGAGACCGTCTTGGCCGTCACCAGGGGCGTCGTCTCGCGCGCCTCGACGACCACGTCCGCCGTGACCGTGCTGATGGTGACCCGCCCCAGGGCACCCTCGGCCTCGACGCGGCCCGAGGCCGTGCTGACCTTGAGGTCCCCCTCGTGCGTGCCGACCGAGACGCGGCCCGTGACGGACTTGACCGAGAGCGGGCCCGCGGTGTCGTTGACGGTGATCGTCCCGTCCGCCGTCGTCACCGAGACGGGTGCGCGTGTCCCGCTGATCGTCGCGGCGGCGCGGGCCGTGGCGACCTTGACCGCCAGGTGTGCCGGGAGCACGACCCGCACGGTCGCGGTGTCCTTGTCCTTGAGGCCGCGGACGCGGTCCACGACGCCCTCGACGCCGTCGAAGTCGTAGGCGATCTTGAGCTCGCCGTCGTGCGTCGTGATGCGCAGGGGGCGGGGGCTCACGTCGGTCACGTCGACGCTCGCGCCCGACTCGCGGCTCGGGTCGCTCACGACCTCGACGGCCCCGTTCGTGAGGCCCACGACGAGCGCGGACACCTCGGCGACCTCGATCTGCTGGGGTGCTGCGATGACCCAGGACTCGGTTCCCATGTCGTTCTCCTTCTCCGTCTGTGTGTCGTGCCGGTCGTCGTGCGGGATGTCGTGCTGTCGGTGGGTTCGTGGTTCTCGCGGTGCCGCCGCCCCGGGGCCGCCGGTCACGGCAGCGTCCCGCGGACGGCGCGGCGCGCCGAGTCGAGCACGGTGCGCAGCGTCTCGACCGTCAGCTCCGTGACGGCGCTGCTGGCGTCGGCGCGCCGGAGGTCGGCGCGCACGTCGTCGCGGAAGCGTTGCACCATGGCCTCGGCCTCGACGCGGCGGGCGTAGGACTCCCCGCGTCGTGGGTCGGGGGTGGCTGCCGGGCGGGGGCGGACGCGTGCTTCCTGGGCGGCCGCCGCGAGCTCGGCGCGCAGTCCCTGCATGGAGCCCTCGATGTCGGCGCGCAGGGCGTGGGCTCGCGTGCGCACGGTCTGGGCGATCCCGTCCTCGAGCGCCGCGATGTCGGCCCGGCGTGCCGCGACCTCGGCCCGGCCCGCGGGCGTGAGCTCGTAGGTGGACTTGCGGCCGCTGTCGCTGCGCCGTACGAGCCCCTCCCCCTCCAGGCGGGCGAGTCGGGGGTAGATGGTGCCGGCGCTGGGGCGGTACGTGCCACCGAACCGGTCGCTCAGCTCGGTCATGAGCTCGTAGCCGTGCTTGGGTCCGGACTCGAGCAGCGCGAGGAGGTAGAGCCGGAGCTCTCCGTGGGCGAAGACGGTGGCCATCAGCGGTCCGCCGGTCCGTCCGCGGTCCCACCGCCCGGCCGTGCCGCGCGACTGTCCGCGGTGCCCCAGGGCGCGCCGTGGCCCGGGTGCGTGTCGGTCGGGGCGTCGTCGTACGACCAGGGCCGACCGCCCGCGTCGTCGACCTGCCCGCCGGGGACGCCCCACGCCGTGGCGTCGGCGGGTTCGCCGCGCAGCACCGTGACGTTCCCCGAGACCGAGTTGACCTGGAGCCTCTTGCCCGGGGTCCCGACCGGACCCGCCTGGCGGTAGGCGCTGCCGGTCGGGCCGCGGTGCTCGACGCCGTCGACCACGAGGCGCCCGCTCACGCAGCGCAGCGTGTAGTCGAGGTCGTCGGGCTCGGGGACGCGCACGAGGACGTCGGCCGAGACGGCGTTGACGTTCATCACGTCGGGCGTGGCGCTCGAGTCGAGCGTGACGTTCCCCGAGACGGTGTTGAGCTTGACGTCGGTCAGCGCGCCCGAGGCCGTGAGGTCGCCCGACACGGAGTCCATGACGAGGCTGCCGACGTGGTCGCGCACGGTGACCTCGCCCGTGACGGTGTCCACGCGCACCGCGCCGGTCGTCTGGGTCGTCATGACCGAACCGCCGACGGTCGCGACCGAGACCTTCGCCTGGGTGCCGGCGACGAGGCCGTCGCCACGCACGGTCGCGAGCTTGACGCGCACGTGCGCGGGGACGCCCACGTAGACGTCCGCCCGGTCCTTGCCGCGGTAGTTGCGGAACGAGTCGAGGAAGCCCTGCCAACCACCGGTGGGCGAGTAGCCGACCGTGAGCCGGTCGCCGTCGAGGCGGACCTCGAGCGGTCGGCCCTCGATCGAGTGGACCTCGACGCGGACGCCGGGCTCGTCGTGCACCACGACGTCGATGCGCCCGTTGAGGAGGTTCGCGTCGAGGCGGGCCACGGGCCCGACGTCGATCGTCTGCGGACCTGCCACGGTCCAGTTCTCGGTCGCCATGTCTCTCCTTGCCCTCCGGGAGTGTCCCGCCCGGTCCGGCGAACGCGATGTATCGCGTTTCCCGTCACACGATATATCGCGTCTTGGACCAGGACAAGCCCCAGATGTGGGAACATGGAGCAGACAGAATCCGGCGTGAGGAGCAATCATGAGCAAGCGCGGACGCAAGCGTCGCAGCCGCAAGGGCAGCGCAGCGAACCACGGCAAGCGCCCCAACGCCTGATCACGAGCCCGCCAGGGCCGCGATCACGCGCCCTGCGGGCGAGTGCGACGAAAGGGCCCGTCCTCACCTCGGTGAGGACGGGCCCTTTCGACGTTCTCCGGGACGCCCCGACAGCACGGCCGACGACGCGCGCGGCACGACGGCGCGGTCGCCGGAAGAGCTCAGACGCCGGAGCGCAGACGCGCCGACGGCGTCACGCCCCCGGGCCGAGCGTCAGACGCCCTCGATGACCGTCGTCGTACGCAGTACGGTGAACTGCGCCTGGATGCGCAGCCGGAGCTCGACCGGAGCCTGCTCGTGGCACGAGCGGCGCACGAGCTGCTTGACCAGCTCCTCGGCGCTCAGCTCGGCCAGGCACGGCGAGCAGTGCGCGACGTGCGCACGCATGCGCACCTCGTCGTCGGAGGTCATCTCCGAGTCGAGGTACTCGTACAGGTGCTTGAGCGCGTGCTCGCACTCGGTCTCACCCTCGGTCGAGTGGGGGATCGGCACGATGACCTCGTCCTGCGCCTCCGTGCCCACGTTCTGCTGACTCACGACTCACCTCCGGGGGTCTTGGCCCCCACCAGTCCTCGGTCCTTTGCGTAGTCGCTCAGGAGATCACGCAGCTGGTGCCGACCGCGGTGGAGCCGCGACATCACGGTCCCGATCGGCGTGCCCATGATCTCGGCGATCTCCTTGTACGGGAACCCCTCGACGTCCGCGTAGTACACGGCCATCCGGCGGTCCTCCGGCAGCTCCTGGAGAGCCTTCTTCACGTCGGAGTCCGGGAGCCGGTCCAACGCCTCGGCCTCGGCCGAGCGCAACCCCTGCGACGTGTGCGACGCCGCGCGGTGGATCTGCCAGTCCTCGACGTCCTCCGCCGCGGACTGCAGCGGCTCGCGCTGCTTCTTGCGGTAGTTGTTGATGAACGTGTTGGTGAGGATCCGGTAGAGCCACGCCTTGAGGTTGGTGTCCGGGCGGTACTGGTGGAACGCCGCGAACGCCTTGGTGAAGGTCTCCTGCACCAGGTCCTCCGCGTCGGTCGGGTTGCGCGTCAGGCGCAGCGCCGCCGAGTAGAGCTGGTCGAGGTACACCAGCGCGTCCCGCTCGAAGCGCGCCGAACGGGCCGCGTCGTCCTCGGTCGAGGGAGCCCGGTTCGTGTCTTCGGCGTCATCGGCTCCCGAGAGGTCGCCTGCGCTGCTGCTGATCTGGTCCGTCATCGACAACGAGCCTAGTCCTCCTGCCGGTCGGGTGTCCGCCGAGAGCGCAGAAGGTGCGACCGCGCCGAACGGCACGACCTCGAGGCTCGGTGCGGCGGGGGCGCTCACGGCCGCTTCCGCTTCCAGTACACATGTCACGCTCAGCACAACCGCCGGGTGCGCCGTGTCATTCCCGCAGGGGCCGGATCCCGCGGTTCGCGCGCCTGCCAGGGCCGACGCAGGCAAGCCTGTGCTCGGTGAGGACAGGCAACCATCGGGTGTGCTCAGGCCCGATCCTCGCTAGCGTGACCGCATGACGACCACCACTCCCGACTCCCGGTTCCGCACCCTCCTGCGCGAGCAGGTCGGCCACGAGCTCGACGCCCACCAGCAGTACATCGCGATCGCCGTGTGGTTCGACGCGCACGACCTGCCCCAGCTCGCCGCGCACTTCTACCGCCAGTCGGTCGAGGAGCGCAACCACGCCATGATGATCGTCCGGTACCACCTCGACCGTGACCTGGAGATCTCGATCCCCGGCACGGGCGCGGTGCGCAACGACTTCGACTCGGTGCTCGAGCCTCTCCAGCTCGCGCTCGACCAGGAGAAGCAGGTCACGGACCAGATCGAGGCCATCTTCCGCGCGGCCCGCGAGGAGGGCGACGCCCTGGGCGAGCAGTTCCTCCTGTGGTTCCTCAAGGAGCAGGTCGAGGAGGTCGCCTCGGCCACGACGCTGCTGACGGTCGCTCGCCGCGCCGGGGAGAACCTCTTCGACCTCGAGAACTACGTGGCCCGCGAGACCATCGGCGACGGCGGCGAGTCCGCCGACGCCCCCGAGGCGGCCGGCGGCGCGCTCTGACCTCAGGAGCACACGGGCGGGGCCGGGTCCCCCGGTCCCGCCCGCGGCGTGCTCGGGCCCGGATCCCCGGCCCGCTCGCAGGTCTCGGGGCGGCGCTCGCCCGCGTGGCGGGGCGCCGCCCGGACGGCCCGACGACGGCGCTCACCCCGGGTGCTCGCGCGTCTCGTGGTCCTCGATCACCCCGCTGCCCCGGCGCGCGTCGCGCCCGGGATGCACGCCCGGTGGCATGCTGAGCAGCGATGGGACAGGCTGGTCGGAGCCGGGGACGGCACCGGCGTCCCGGTGTCCGCCGGTCACCCGGCACCCGCTCGACGAAGGAGACCCACCGATGCTGCTGCGTCACGTCGCGAGGCCCATGCTGGCCTCCTGGTTCATCTACGACGGCGTGCAGGCCGCCCTCAAGCCCGCGGAGCACGTGCGCGCCGCCCGGCGCGGCACGAGCCTCGTCGGGCAGCAGCTCGGGGTCGAGGACCCGCTCAGCGAGAAGCAGGTCTCGGCGCTGGTCCGCGCGCACGGCGCCGCGACCGCCGTGGCCGGGCTGTTCCTCGCGTTCGGCAAGGCCCCCCGCACCGCGGCGCTCACGCTCGCGGCCCTGAGCGTCCCGCTCGCGATCGTCAACCAGCCCTTCACCCCTGGCGACGTGCCTCGCGACGAGCGCACCCGCAAGTTCGTGGGCAACCTCGGCGCGATCGGTGCGGCCCTCATCGCGGGCGCCGACTACGAGGGCCGTCCGGGAGTCCGGTGGCGCGTGGACCGTGCACGCAAGGACCTCGACCTCGCCAAGAACGCCAAGCACCAGGTCGACGCGGCCAAGCACACGGTCGAGTCCGTGACCGACAAGGCCACGCACGCGGTCACCGCGAGCGCGCGCACCGCGGCGAAGAAGGCCCGACGTGCGACGAGCTCGGCGGCCGGCTCGGTCAAGGGCGCCGTCGGGCGCTGACGGACGCTGACGGCGGGCACCACGACGCCACAGCCCTGCCGACGGGCGGCGCGCACCCGCGCACCGCCCGGCGGCAGGGCAGTCGGCCCGAGGTCGTCCCTGTCTCTGCCCGACGCGAGGAACACCCCCGACCCGCAGGTGCCGGCCCCGCGCCCCGCCCGCCCCGCACCCGGCAGTGCCCGGTGAGCGGCGCCGTCGGGCCGTGGACTCCCCCGGCCGAGGGCCGGACCGAAGCCCTCCCCCGAAGCCCCGTGCCATAACCTGGGGCATGTGACCAGCGACCTTCCTGCCGCCCGCCCCGACGAGACCACCCCCGCGCCGCCGGCGTGGCCCGCGCCCAGCCGGACCGGCGCGAGCGCCGGCACCCGGCTCGACGCGACCGTCGCCGTCCCGGGCTCCAAGTCGCTCACCAACCGCCTCCTCGTGCTCGCGGCCCTCGCCGACGGACCGGGCGTCCTGCGCGGCGCGCTGCGCAGCCGCGACACCGACCTCATGGCCGCGGCGCTGCGCGACCTGGGCGTGGGCATCACCGAGGGCGAGGACCCGAGCGAGCTGCACGTGACGCCCGGCGCGCTGCACGGTCCCGCCGAGATCGACTGCGGCCTCGCGGGCACGGTCATGCGCTTCGTGCCCGCCGTGGCAGCCCTCGCCGACGGCACCGTGCGGTTCGACGGCGACGAGGGCGCACGCGTGCGCCCCATGGGTCCCGTGCTCGACGCCCTGCGCGACCTGGGCGTGCCCGTCGAGGGCAAGGACACCCTGCCGTTCACGATCACCGGACGCGGCGCGGTGCGCGGCGGGCACGTGGACGTCGACGCCTCGGGGTCGAGCCAGTTCGTCTCGGGCCTGCTGCTCGCCGCCGCGCGCTTCGAGCAGGGCGTCACGCTGCGCCACACGGGACCGACGCTGCCGAGCGTGCCCCACATCGACATGACGGTCGAGGTCCTGCGCGAGGTCGGCGTCCAGGTCGACGACTCGCGCCCCACGATCTGGACCGTCTCCCCCGGGCCGATCGCCGCGCGCGACGTGTACGTCGAGCCCGACCTCTCGAACGCCGGGCCGTTCCTCGCCGCGGCCCTCGTGGTCGGCGGGACCGTGCGCGTCCCGGGCTGGCCCGCCGTGACGACCCAGCCGGGCGCCATGATGGCCGAGCTCCTCACCGCGATGGGCGGCCGCGCCGAGCTGGTGGACGGTGTCATGACCGTGACCGGGACGGGCGAGGTCCGCGGGATCGACGTCGACCTCCACGAGGCCGGCGAGCTCGCCCCGACCATCGCCGCCCTCGCCGCGATCGCCGACTCCCCCAGCCGGCTGCGCGGCATCGCGCACCTGCGCGGGCACGAGACCGACCGCCTGGCCGCGCTCGCGACCGAGATCACGCGCCTCGGCGGGCAGGCCGAGCAGACGCACGACGGCCTCGTCATCACCCCGCGGCCCCTGCACGGCGCCACGTTCCGCACGTACCACGACCACCGCATGGCGACCTCGGGCGCCCTGATCGGGTTGCGCGTGCCCGGCGTGCTCGTGGAGGACGTCGAGACGACCGCCAAGACCCTGCCCGGGTTCACCGCCATGTGGGACCGCATGCTGAGCGCCACGGGATCGGCGAGCTGATGGCGCGGCGCGTCCGCGACGAGTCCGACTTCCACGACCGGGCGAGCAACAAGAACTCGCGCCCGCGGACCAAGCAGCGCCCTCAGCACGAGGACGCCGAGACCGGGCTCGTCACGGGCGTCGACCGCGGGCGCTACACGCTCCTGCTCGACGAGGACCAGCCGACCGAGCGCGCCATCCTCGCGATGAAGGCGCGCGAGCTGACCCGCAACCGCGTCGTCTGCGGCGACCGCGTCGACATCGTCGGGGACACCACGGGCGAGGACGGCACGCTCGCGCGCATCGTCCGCATCCAGGAGCGCACCTCGACCCTGCGGCGCACGGCCGACGACACCGACCCGTACGAGCGCATCATCGTCGCCAACGCCGACCAGCTCGTGATCGTCACGGCCCTCGCCCAGCCCGAGCCACGCACCCGCATGATCGACCGCTGCGTCGTGGCCGCCTACGACGCGGGCATGGACGTGCTGCTGTGCCTGACGAAAGCGGACCTCGCCGACGCGACGCCGCTGCGCGAGCTCTACGAGCCCATCGGGGTCAAGGTCGTCGTGACGCGCCGGGTGCACGATTCCGGCGGGGCCGGCGACGGTGCCGGGCACGGCGCCCACGGTGACGAGCCCGGCCACAACGCCTCCGACGCGGCCGAGGACGCGTGGCGCATCGAGCCGCTCGAGGCCGTGCGGGCCGAGCTCGAGGGCCGCACGTCGGTCCTCGTGGGCCACTCGGGCGTCGGCAAGTCGACGCTCGTCAACGCGCTGGTCCCGGACGCGTACCGGGCCACGGGCGTCGTCAACGACGTCACGGGCCGCGGTCGGCACACCTCCACGTCGGCCGTCGCGCTGCGGCTGCCCGACGCCGACGGCAACCCCGCCGGGTGGGTCATCGACACGCCCGGCGTGCGCTCGTTCGGGCTCGCGCACGTCGACGTCGGCAACCTCCTCAAGGCGTTCGACGACCTCGACGTGGTCGCCGACGAGTGCCCGCGCGGCTGCACGCACCTCGACGGTGCGCCCGACTGCGCGCTCGACGACTGGCTCGAAGCCTCCCCCGAGGACGAGAAGGCGGCGCGCACGGCGCGTGTCGAGTCGTTCCGGCGTCTGCTGGCGGCACGCACCGGTACGGTGTGAGCCATGCCGACCTACGACGACGACCTGCGCCTGGCTCATGTGATCGCCGACCAGGTCGACTCGCACACCATGTCCCGCTTCAAGGCCCTCGACCTGTCCGTGGAGTCCAAGCCGGACAACACCCCGGTCAGCGACGCCGACCGCACCGCTGAGGAGATCATCCGCAGCCACCTCTCCCGGGCCCGAGGGCGCGACGCGATCGTCGGCGAGGAGTTCGGGGAGAGCGGTCACGGTGCGCGCCGCTGGATCATCGACCCGATCGACGGGACCAAGAACTTCGTGCGCGGGGTCCCGGTGTGGGCCACGCTCATCGCGCTGGCCGACGGCGACGAGATCGTCGTGGGGCTCGTGTCGGCGCCCGCGCTGGGCCGCCGCTGGTGGGCCGCCAAGGGCACGGGTGCGTGGAGCGGGCGCTCGCTCGCGGCCGCGAGCCGCCTGCGCGTGTCGAAGGTGAGCAAGATCGAGGACGCGTCCCTGTCCTACTCGTCCCTCGCCGGGTGGGAGGAGCGCGGCAGGCTCGACGCGTTCCTCGACCTGACCCGCGAGACCTGGCGCACGCGCGCCTACGGCGACTTCTGGTCCTACATGCTCGTGGCCGAGGGGGCCGTGGACGCGGCCGCCGAGCCCGAGCTCGAGCTCTACGACATGGCGGCACTGGTCCCCATCGTCACCGAGGCCGGCGGGACGTTCACGTCCCTCGACGGCTCTCCCGGGCCCTGGGGCGGCAACGCCGTGGCCACGAACGGCCTGCTCCACGACGAGATCCTGGGCCGCCTCTCCTGACCCTGCCGGCCGGGCGGCTGCCCGGCTGCCCGGCTGCCCGGCTCGCCGGGCGCCCGGCGGACGAGAACGGACCTGAGGTCGTCATCCGGTGGATGGCGGCCTCAGGTCCGTTCTCGGCCCCTGCTACGTGGCGCGGGGGACGCTCTTGATCTCCGACCAGTCGTACCAGAGCAGGTCGCGCTCGCTCACGCGGTCGAGCGCCGCGTCGAGGTCCTCGTCACGGTCCTCGTCGGCTGCCGCGAAGACCTCGGCGATGTCCGTCGCGGCCTCGGGCTCGTCGACGTGGACGCACACGATGCGCACCTCGGGGATGGACGCCGTGACGTCGACCGCGCTGGGCGCGAGGTCGTCGGCCGACTCGTCGTCGCCGGGCTCGGTGAGCGCGACCATCTCGTCGGGCACCTCGACCGTGACGACCAGACGCTGACGCGGGGCGCCGACCCGACCGGCGATGAGCGCGAGCGAGTCGTCGGCGGCCTCGAGGGCCGCGGCGAACTCCAGCCCCTCCTCGTCCTCGTCGGGCAGCTCGCGGGAGAGGGCGGACGTGACGGCGTGGGCCGCTCGCGGAGCGAGGGACCACACGGCCTCGTCGCCGGTCACGGTGACGGCGTCGAGCTCGTCGACGGTGGCGGGAACGTAGATGCGCATGGGATCAGTGTGCCGGTTCCGGGACGCGTTCGCGTGGTCCGCCCGGCGCGGACGTGCTCGCAGCGGGCCCAGCGGCCCCCCTCACCCGCTCGGCGAGCTCGGCGACCGCTCGCCCGACCGGGGTCTGCGGTGCGTGCTCGGCGAGCGTCCTGCCGGCGAGCAACGCCGCGTCGAGGGTCTCGCGGTCGTCGGGGACCACGTGCAGGTCCGTGACCCCGCCGTACCGGCCGAGCGCGTCACGGACCGCCGCTGCGGGCCGCGGCCCGGCCGCCGAGGAGCGGACCCTGTTGGCGACCACGATCCGCAGCGTCCCGTTCGTCGTGCCGCTGTCTGCGAGGTCTCCCAGCCCGCGGACGAGCCGCTGGATCCCCACGGCGTCGGATCCGCCGACGACCAGCACGACGTCCGCGGCTGCGAGCGCGCTGAGCGTCGCCCCGTTGCGCTGCGGTGCGCGCGTGTCGTAGGACAGCAGCTCGTCCTGCTCGAGCCCGAAGCCGCAGTCGATCACTGTCCAGTCGGCCAGGGCCCGGGACAGCCCCCACACGACGTCGAGGGACGTCGCGGGGAGCTCGGGCCAGCGTGCGGCCCGTGTGATGCCGGTCAGGACGCGCAGCCGTGGCACGACGAGCGGGGCGAGGCGTGCAAGGCCCGCGAGGTCGAGGGTGCCCTGCCCCGCGCTGCGGGCCGCGGCCGCGAGCCCTGGTGACTCGTCGAGCAGACCGAGGTGCTGGGCCACCGAGCCCGCGTAGGTGTCGGCATCGACGAGGAGGACCTCGTGGCGGGGGCCGCTCTCCGTGCCCGACGGCGCCTCTCGTCCCGGGCGTCGACGTCGCCCACCGCGTCGCGCGCGACGCTCCCCCGAGCCGGCCAGCTCCGCCGCGAGGTGCACCGCGAGAGTGGTCCGTCCGGGCGCCCCCGTCGGCCCCCAGACCGCGACGACCTTGCCGCGCCGCGAGGCGGGACCGTGCTCGCCCGAGCCGCCCTGCCCGTCGGGGACGTCGCCCGACGGCGGGCCCGACCGACCGTCGCGCCGTCCTCGTCCGTGGGCCTCGTCCCGGACCGCCGCGACGAGGACCGTGCTCGGGGTGTTCTCCTCGAGGACGACGTCGACGCCGATGGCACGGAGACGGTCCGCGACCCAGTCCTGCCCCCCGCCGAGCGCGACGACCCGCACACCGCACGCGTGCAGGTGCGCGACCGTCTCACGGTTGATCCCGGGCAGGTCGGCCGAGATGATCGCGGCCGTTCCTGCGCCGGCCCCGGCCGCGGCGAGGAGCTCCGTGAGGTCCGCGCACCGACGAGCCACCGAGACTCCAGACCCGGGCGCCGTCAGTGCCGTGACGACCGCCGTCTCACCGCTGCCGCGCACCGCGCACAGCACGGGGGCGACCGGGAGCGTCGCGTCGGCGGTCATGCGCCGCCTCCAGGGACGGGCACGACCGCGATCTCGCCCTCGGCCACGAGCGCGGCCAGGACGCCCGGGAGCTCGTCCGTGGGAACCAGCACGTGGAGCGTGGTCCGCCCTCCCGTCACGAGGCTCCCCCCTGCTTCGGCGACCTGCGCGACCACGACCTGCGAGGCGAGCGCGTACGGCTCGCCGCCGCTCTTCTCGAGCGTGTTCTCACCCTCGCCCGCCAGCGTGCCGTCGGTCGCGGCCGGGACGAACCAGACGTCCACGAGCGCGCCGTCCGTGACCCTGTCGGACAGGGCGGCCGTGACCGGGATCGCCACGGCGCGGACGGCCAGCTCCTCGGACTCGCCCACCGCGGTGCGGGCCACGAGCTCTCCGTCGCCCACGACGCGCAGCGCCACCAGGTCCTCGGGGAGCGGGCGGCCCGCGAGGAAGTACTTCCCGTCACCGGACCCGAGGCGCACCTCGACGGTTCGGAGGTTGCTCGCGTCGACGGCCTCGCCGGGCGTGAGCGGGCCGGCAGCGGCGTAGACGGCAACGGTCCGGCCCGCCGACGACACCGCCCACGAGCCGAGGGCGACCGAGGCGGCGACGAGCACGAGCCCGAGGATCAGGCGAGGGTCTCGCCAACCGGGCCGTCGCAGTCTGGCCACGGTGGGGGTCGGCAGCGGGTCGGGAGAGCTCGTCATCGGGGTCCGTTTCGTCGTCGGGCGGATCGTGCGGGCGGGTTCGAGAGCGACGGCCCCGAGGCACGGGCGACTCGGGGTCCGGGGGCCATCATGCCGAGCAGAGCGGTGGGCGTGGGGCGAGCAGGCCATCGTCTGTGGACAACCAGGACCGGTGTCGGCGTCGTGAAAGACTGTGGCCATGTCACAGCGCTTCCTCACCCTCGCGGACGTCACGGAGGAGCTCAACATCTCTGCGGCACAGGCCTACGCCCTGGTCCGTGGCGGTGAGCTCCCGGCGATCCAGGTCGGCGGACGAGGTCAGTGGAGGGTCGAGGCCAGCGAGCTCGAGGGCTACATCCAGCGCATGTACGCCCAGACGCGCACCCGCATCGACGCGGGCGACTTCGAGTCCTGAACCTCTCGCGCCGCGTGCGGCCGGTCGCGGTCCACTCACGGCGGCGGGCACGCCGGACCACGCGTCCCCTGCTTCCCCCTGCACCTGCCCCGCCCCCTGGTTCCGTCGCGCCTAGGTCTCGCTCACGCACACCAGTGCGGTGAACGGGACGACGTGGCTCGCCCGAGCGCCGCCCGCGGTGGCCAAGAGGTCGAGGTGATCCTTGCCGACGCGCGCGACCCGACCGTCGAGCTCGCCCACGAGCGTGCGCACGCGGACGACGGCACGGTCGCGCATGAGCGTCCTGAGCAGCGCGGGAAGTCCGCGCCCGGCGGCCGGACCTGCGGGGCCGGGGACGGCATGCGCAGCGAGCCCGTCGATCACCGTGACGGCGGGCACGGGCACGACGTGCCTCCTGGTCCCGTCCCCGATCAGGAACCAGTCGGCCGCGACGGCGCGGACCTGGCCGGTCAGTCGTGACCCGTCGGCGAGCCGGACACCGACCGGCGCCCCGTGCGTGCTCGCACGGAGGCGATCGGCGAGCGAGATCGTGGCCTGCTCGGCACGCGTGAGGTCCGCGAGCACGTGCGCGTCGGCCTGAGCGTCACCGGCGTCGAGCTGTGCCACGAGGTCGGCGAACAGCAGGTCCCAGCGCACGCCCTCACCGTAGTGGGCTGCCCGGGGGTTTCGTCCAGAGGCGTCCGAACTGCGAACTCCCTCTGGACAAGTGGAAGAGGGTCTAGTTTGATGTAGCACGATCAAACTGCATCAAACGCGATGATCGTTCCGAGCGCGGACCCGACGTCGTCGTCCATCTTCAGGGGGAAGCATGGCGCAGCATCCACGACCCGACCACGCGAACACCCAGCACGTCGTGCGGAACGGGACGCGAGCGGCAGCTCTTCTCGCGGTCGCGGCGGCCACGGGACTCGTCGCCGTCCTGCTGACCCTGCGCGTCCTGGCCGTCGCGGGCGACCTTCCCAGCCCTCGGTTCGAGACCTACCTGGAGATCCCTCTCGTGGGCACGGGAGGCCTGCTCGCCGCCTGGGTGTCCCTCAGCTCCGCCCTCGCCGCGTCGTGCGTCCTCGTGCGCAGCGCGGGCCGTCGGTGGGCGGCAGGTGAACGGCTCGTGCTCCAGCACGCCCCCGCCATCGTCCGCCGCCTCGCGAGCACCGGCGTCGCGGTGTCGATCGGGGCCGGGCTCGCACTGGGGGCCGGGACGGCACAGGCCGCGGAGGCCGATCCCGTCCCTCGCGCGACGAGCCCGGGCGTCGTCGACCTCGGCTGGCAGAGCACGTCTCCCGGGTCACCGAGCGCCTCCGACCCGGCGACCGCCGGCGGTGGACCGTCGACCGTTCCACGGTCGGCCGAGGACGAGGCGACCACGGCGCTCCCGGCACCCGAGCTCCCGGCACCCGGGACGCGGCAGGAGGCCGACGTCGCGACGCCCTCCCCCGGCAGCGCGGTTCCTGTCCCGGACGTCGCACCACCGGTCGACCCCGCCTCGGTGAGCGAGGTACCGCAAGACCATCGCGTCGGCACCACCGCCGATCCGCCACCCGGGACGCCGACGGTAGGCAGGACGGGCCCGGACCATGTCCCGCTCAGCGACCTGCTGGGCGGCTCGCAGCGCGCCGCTCCCGAGCAGCGCGTCGGGCTCACGCGACCCGCCGCGACCGCGCCCGACGACGCGCTCTCCGAGGAGTCCGCGACAGCGGCTCGGTCGCCCCTCGCGGCGAGCGAGGCCTCGACCGTGTCGGTCGTCGTCCTGCGCGGCGACTCCCTCTGGTCCCTCGCCGGACGAGCCCTCGGTCCCGACGCGACCGACGCCGAGATCACCGCGGAGTGGCCGCGCTGGTACGCGGCGAACGCCGAGACCATCGGCCAGGACCCGAATCTCATCAGACCGGGACAGGTGCTACAGGTCCCCCGGACCCCCTGAACCCGCACACGCCCCGCCCGGGCCGCGGGTCTCGAACCCTCCTGGCGGGCTCGTCCTCACGCACCGCGCACGCCACCCGGCGTCCGCGCCGCTCACGCGACATCCACGCACGCAGCGCGCAGCACCTGCACCGCGAACTCCGTACGCCGTCCCACCGGGCGTCCTCGACGCACCGGCCCTCGCCGACCCTAGGACACGCCATGTCGATCGCCACCGTCCGTCACCACGCCCACACCATCCGCTCCGGCGCTGGTCCCCGACCCGCGGTCTCCGCGACGCTCCCTCGCGTCGTCGCGAGGGCACCGCGTGTCCTCACCTTCGGCGGTGCACCACAGTTCCCCGTCGCCGAGGACCTCGCCGACAACGGCCGTCCCGTCGCGTCGACCACGGAGCTCCCCCTGCCGGACCCCACGTCGATCTGCTGCTCGGTCGTCCGGGCGGCAGTCGAGGTCCTGCGGGGAGAGCGTCCCGTGGCGCAGCTCCAGCGGTGGCTCGCTCCCGACGTGTTCGACGCCCTCGGCCGGCGCGCACTGCTCATGCAGGGGACGACGGGTGGGGACGCCGCGGCGCGACCCGTCGCGATCCGCCGTGCCCGGCTGGTGCGACTCGGCGACACGACGGCCGAGGCCACGGTCGTCCTGGAGGACATGGACAGAGTGCGAGCGGCGGCCCTCCGACTCGAGGCCCGACGCGGCGTGTGGCGCGTCGTGGTCCTCGAGATCGGCTGACCGCCGCTCGTGGGTGTCCTCTCGGAGAGGGTTACTCCTCTTCGTTCAGCCCGTGGCAGAGCTTGTACTTCTTGCCCGACCCGCAGGGGCACTTGGCGTTGCGGGGAGTACCGGGGAACGTGCGCCCGTCGCCCTCGACCGCGGTGGCCTCGCCGTGCAGGGCGCGGCGGGCGCGGCGCGAGCCGTCTCCCGAGACCACGGCCTGGCCCGAACCGTCGTCGGACGGCGCCGAGTACTGCAGCGGCACCTGCTCGCTCGGGCCGTCGAGGCCCTTCGCGATGAGCGTCGGCTCGGCCTTCGCGGCAGGAGCGACCGGCGCGTCCACGAGCTCGTCCTCGACGGGCTCGTCCTCGATCGCGTCGGCCTGCGACGCCGCCTGGGCCTGCGCAGCCTCAGCAGCCGCCTTGGCGTCCGCCGCAGCCTTCGCGGCAGCACCGGCGGCCGCAGCGGCCCCCGCCGCACCGGCCGTACCACCGAACGCCTGACCGGCCACCGACTGCGCGGCAGCCGCCGCCGACACCGGGTTGACCGGCGACGCGCCGGGCTCGGCGACCTTGACCTCGAGGTTGAACAGGAAACCGACCGACTCCTCCTTGATGGCCTCGGTCATGGCCTGGAAGAGCTGGAAGCCCTCGCGCTGGTACTCGACCAGCGGGTCGCGCTGCGCCATGGCGCGCAGACCGATGCCCTCCTTGAGGTAGTCCATCTCGTAGAGGTGCTCGCGCCACTTGCGGTCCAGCACGGAGAGCACCACGCGGCGCTCGAGCTGACGCATGTTCGAGCTGCCCAGCGACGCCTCGCGGTCCTGGTAGGCCACGCGGGCGTCCGACAGGATCTCCTCGAGGATCAGCTCGCGCGTCAGACGCGTGGCTCCCCCGGCCTGCTCGAGCACCTCGTCGACCTCGATCGAGACCGGGTACACCGCGCGCAGCGCCGTCCACAGGGCCTCGAGGTCCCAGTGCTCCGGGTTGCCCTCGGACGTGGCGCCGTCGACGTAGGCCGTGACGACGTCCGTGATGAAGTGCTGGACCTGCTCCTGCATGTCCTCACCCTGGAGCACGCGGCGACGCTCGTCGTAGATGACGGTGCGCTGGCGTGAGAGGACGTCGTCGTACTTGAGGACGTTCTTGCGGATCTCGAAGTTGCGCGCCTCGACCTGGCCCTGCGCGCTCGCAATGCCGCGCGTGACGATCTTCGACTCGAGCGGGACGTCGTCGGGGAAGCCCGCGCGGTTCATCATGGACTCGGCGAGCCCCGAGTTGAACAGGCGCATCAGGTCGTCCTGCATCGACAGGTAGAAGCGGGACTCGCCCGGGTCGCCCTGACGGCCGGAACGACCACGGAGCTGGTTGTCGATCCGGCGCGACTCGTGCCGCTCGGTGCCCAGCACGTAGAGCCCGCCGAGCTCGGTGACCTCGTCGTGCTCCGTGGCCACGGCCGCCTTGGCGCGCTCGACGGCCTCGGGCCACGCGGCCTCGTACTCGTCGGGGTTCTCGGTGGCGTCGAGCCCGCGCGCGGCGAGGTCGGCCACGGCCATGAACTCGGCGTTGCCACCGAGCATGATGTCGGTACCACGGCCGGCCATGTTGGTCGCGACCGTGACCGAGCCCTTGCGCCCGGCCTGCGCGACGATCGCGGCCTCGCGCTCGTGCTGCTTGGCGTTGAGGACCTCGTGCGGGACGCCCTGCTTCTTGAGCTTGGAGGACAGGAGCTCGGACTTCTCGACGCTCGTGGTGCCAACGAGGACCGGCTGGCCCTCGGCGTGGCGCTCGACGATGTCCGCGACCACGGCGTCGAACTTGCCCTCCTCGTTCTTGTACACGAGGTCGGGCTGGTCCACGCGCTGCATCTTGCGGTTCGTGGGGATGGGCACGACGCCCAGCTTGTACGTGCCCTGGAACTCGGCGGCCTCGGTGTCGGCCGTACCGGTCATCCCGGAGATCTTGTCGTACAGACGGAAGTAGTTCTGGAGCGTGATCGTGGCGAGCGTCTGGTTCTCGGCCTTGATCTGCACGCCCTCCTTGGCCTCGATGGCCTGGTGCATGCCCTCGTTGTAGCGGCGGCCCGCGAGGATTCGGCCCGTGTGCTCGTCGACGATCATGACCTCGCCGTTGAGCACGACGTAGTCCTTGTCGCGCTTGAAGAGCTCCTTGGCCTTGATCGCGTTGTTGAGGAACCCGATGAGCGGCGTGTTGAGCGACTCGTACAGGTTGTCGATGCCGAGGTAGTCCTCGACCTTCGCGATCCCGGGCTCGAGCACACCGATCGTGCGCTTCTTCTCGTCGACCTCGTAGTCGGTCTCCGGGCTCAGGCGGCGGACCACCTTGGCGAACTCGCCGTACCAGCGGTTCGCGTCGCCCGACGCAGGGCCCGAGATGATGAGCGGGGTACGCGCCTCGTCGATGAGGATCGAGTCGACCTCGTCGACGATCGCGAAGTTGTGGCCACGCTGCACCAGGTCGTCGGTGCTCCACGCCATGTTGTCGCGCAGGTAGTCGAACCCGAACTCGTTGTTCGTGCCGTACGTGATGTCCGCGGCGTACTGCTCGCGGCGCACCGCGGGGGTCTGGCCCGAGATGATGCAGCCGGTCGTGAGGCCGAGGGCGCGGAAGACGCGACCCATCAGGTCGCTCTGGTACTTGGCCAGGTAGTCGTTGACCGTGACGACGTGCACGCCCTTGCCCGTGAGCGCGTTGAGGTACGCGGGGAAGGTACCGACGAGCGTCTTGCCCTCACCGGTCTTCATCTCGGCGATGTTCCCCAGGTGCAGGGCCGCACCGCCCATGAGCTGGACGTCGTACGCGCGCTGCCCCAGCGTACGGCGGGCGGCCTCGCGGACCGCGGCGAAGGCCTCCGGGAGGATCTCGTCGAGCGTGGCGCCGTTCTCGATCCGTTCCTTGAACCGGTCGGTCTCCTCGCGCAGCTCCTCGTCGGTCAGGTCCTCGAAGCTGGGCTCCAGCTTGTTGACCTGCTCAGCCAGGCCGGACAACTTCTTCAGGATCCGGCCCTCGCCGAAACGCAGGACCTTCTCGAGGATCGCAGGCACGCAGTACTCCCGTATCGATCGCGCCCCCGGGCCGGACGGTCCGGGGCGAATGCGAGGCGACCACCTGGCGGCAGTCGGCTGGATCACACCACAGACCATCGTAGGCGAGTCCGGCACGTGGGTGGGCTTCTGTCCGGTACCTGTGGTTTCGCTCTCCGGCGAAAGCCACCGCGAGCCGCGCGAGCTACCCCGCCACGCCGGGGTCCGCCCGCCCGACCTCGGCCGCGAGCGCGGGCGCCAGGTCCCCCGCCGGCCCGACGACGACGTCCGCCAACCCCAGCCAGGTCGCCATGAGGCGCAGCTCGGCCGCGAGCGCCGTCGCGGTGCCCGAGTCGGCGTGCTCCTCACGGTGCGCCGACAGGACGCGCAGCAGCCCCGCGCGCCGGTCCGCCTTGAGGTCGACCTTGGCGGTGATGCGGTCGCCCTGGAGGAACGGCAGCACGTAGTAGCCGTGGACCCGCTTGGCCGCAGGCACGTAGATCTCGATGCGGTAGTACGTGCCGAAGAGCCGTTCGAGGCGCGTGCGCTCGAACACGAGGGGGTCGAAGGGACTGAGCAGCGCTCGTCCCTGAGCCCGCCGCGGGAGCGCGGCGTCCCGGTGCAGGTACGTGGTCTCGTCCCAGCCGCGGACCTCGACGGGACGGAGTACACCGTCCTCGACGAGCTCAGCCAGCGCGCGGCGGGGAGCCGGTCCCTTGAGCCGGAAGTAGTCCTGGAAGCAGCGCAGCGTCCCGACGCCGTGCGCCCGCGCCCCGATCTCCAGCAGGCGGCGCACCGCGTCCTCGTCGCTCACGGGCGGCGCGGCGAGGACCGCGGGCGGCAGGACACGCTCGGTCAGGTCGTAGCAGCGCTCGAACGCCGCGTTGCGGCGCGCCGCAGTGATCTCGCCCGTGAAGAAGAGGAGCTCGAGCGCCCGCTTGGCCAGGGACCAGTTCCAACCCCACTCCACGGTGCCACGTGCCTCGCCCATGCCCTGGGCCTCGAGGATCTCGTGGACCTCGCTCGCCGTGACCGGCCCGCGTTCGGCCACGATCTGCCGGACGTGCTCCACGACGGCCGAGTGCGAGGCCTCGACCCCGCTGATCGACCCCCAGGCCTCGGTGCGGTACGCCCGCTGCCGCCACTCCAGGAGCCGGTAGGTCTCGGGTGGGACGTAGGACGCGACGTGCGCCCAGTACTCCACGAGGCGTCGCGGCGCGCGGCCCGCCGCCCGGTCGAGCAACGACACGTCGTAGGGGCCGAGCCGCGAGTACAGGGGGACGAGATGGGCCCGCGCCAGGACGTTGACCGAGTCGATCTGCAGCAGCCCCAGCCGGTCCACGGTGCGCTGCACGTGCCGCAGCGTGACCTGCCGGGGCGCGGCGGCGTCGGGCCGGGGGGCGTGCAGGCCCTGCGCGGCGAGGGCGACCCGGCGGGCCTGGGCGAGCGACATCGACTCGGTCTTCACCCGACCCATCCTGCCCCCGGCACCTGACATCCGCGCCGGGCAGGCGACCTGGACCTGCGGCCTGGTTCCCCGGGCCTGAGGTCCGGCTCGCGCAGCCCGGCTCCCTCAATCCGGCTCCCGGGTCCGGACGCGCCGACGGGGTGGCGCCGCCTGGTCGGCGGCGCCACCCCGTCGGGTCAGCTGGTCGCGGCGGTCAGCCCGCGTCGGGCGCGGTCTTCAGGCCGCCGGCGCACGAGGTGTCGAGCGCGATCACCCCGTAGCTCCAACCGCGGCGCCGGTAGGCGACCGAGGGGCGGGCCGTCTCCACGTCGACGAAGAGGTAGAAGTCGTGGCCCACCATCTCCATCTCGTAGAGGGCGTCGTCGATCGTCATGGGCTCTGCGGAGTGGAGCTTCTGACGGATGACGACGGGCGAGTCGCCGAGCTGGGTCTCGACCGCGTCTCCCGGAGCCGCCGGGTGCTCCGGTGCGGGCTCAGGGGTCTTGTCCTCCGGGATGAACGGCCGGACGTCGACGGGCGGGGCGGGGTTGTTGTTGCGGTGGTCCTTGCGACGGTCGCTGACGCGCCGCAGCCTCTCCTGGAGCTTGTTCATGGCCAGGTCGAGTGCCCCGAACCGGTCGTCTGCTGCCGCCTCGGCGCGAACGACGGGTCCCTTGGCGCGGACGGTCAGCTCGACCCTCTCGCGCACCTCGGACAGTCGGGGGTTGTTCTCGTGGGTGACCTCGACGTCGATCCGCTGGGCGGTCGGTGCGAGCTGCTCGAACTTCGCGAGCTTTTCTTCCACGTGTCGGCGGAAGCGGTCAGCCACTTCCGTGTGCCTGCCGACGACAACGATCTCCATGTGAGCCTCCGCAAAGGGTCTCGGACGCTCCTGTGCCTTCCAGAGCGTCCCGTGTGGTCCTGGGTCTGGCTCCCCCGAGGGGGATCCGGAGTACCTATCACCTCCCTGCCCGAGGACCTTGCCTCGGGTCGATCGCTCTGTGGCCGCACGGGTCCCCTACCAACCGTTCCCCGTGACGACTGGTCCCCAGGTTAACCCCCCCCGGTAGGTAAAGGCAGCATCTCCGGGAGATGAACTTCGCGAGCCGCGTCAGCACGCCGGGGCGGTGGCGTCGCGGCGAGCACGAGCGCCCCGAGAACCCGGGCGCCGGCATCCTCCAGGGCCCGCTCGCACGCCGCGAGCGTGGCCCCCGTCGTGAGCACGTCGTCCACCAGGAGGCACGTCGCGCCAGGTCGTGGGGTGTTCCGGCGCGCCCCACCGCGGGTGAGACGGACGCCCCCGAGGCGCGCGCCACGGCCCCTCGCCCCCAGGCCCACCTGGTCCCGTCCTCGCCGTCCCCGCTGCGCCAGGACGGGCGCCGCGACCGCGTCGACCCCGGCCTCCACGAGGCCACGCGCGAGGGCCCTGGCGAGCCCCTGGACGGGCTCGGCGCCCCGTGCGCGACGGGCCGCGGCGGACGAGGGTGCGGGCACGACCAGGATGCGCGCAGCAGCACGGGGCCGAGCAGGCGGCGGTGGCCCGAGGGCATCACGCACCCAGGGGGCGACGGCGCGCCCAGCACGGTGCACGGCCCCACCGAGGAGGGCCGCGAGGTCGTGACGCCCCTTGTCCTTCCACGCGACCACGACGCCCCGGAGCGGGCCTGCGTACGGCGCGAGCGCCCACACCGGGAGCGGCGGGGTCCCGTCCACCCGGTCCAGGCGCGGGGCGTCGGCCTCCCGACGTGCCGGGGCTCCTTCCAGGAGCCCGGCGCACGCGGGGCAGAGCACGACGTCCTGGGCGCCGCAGCCGGGGCACTCGACCGGGACGAGCAGGCGCGCGAGCGTCCGCCACCAGCCGCACACGGTCGTCAGGGCCGCAGCGAGACGGTGGACGCGGTCGTGAGGGTCCGGGGGCACGGGCCGATCCTGCCGGTCGGGGCGTCCCCCTGCCGGCCGCCCAGGTGCGACCTGTGGACGCCGGCGCCCGGGGCGGGTCTGTGCACGGGTCGCCCCGTCGCGCCAGGCCCCGTCGCGCCCGGCCCCGTCCCGCCCGGCCCCGTCCCGACGAGCGGCCGGTGCCCGCTCAGCCCGGGAACGTGGGCAGCGCGACGCCCTCGATCCGCTTCTCCCAGACCGCACCCGACCGGCTGCGACCGAACAGGGTCCCGTCCTGGGTGAGGACCTGGACCGTCCGGTCGCCGTCGCCCGCGCTGATCGCCGTCGCGCCCGCGACCGGCGACAGCCTCGTGGTCTCGCCACCGACCAGGACGAGGTGGACCGTGGGCGCGGCCTCCGTGTCGTCGGTCCCCAGGACCGCGAGCGTCGTCTCGTCGGCCCACACGACCTGCGAGGCCGAGGTGATCGGGGCGCCGACCCGGAAAGGTTCCGAGAGCCCCGTCGGGACGTCCTTCTCGTCGCGCACGATGCCGGCGACCTCCACCCGGGTACTGGTGCCGTCCGAGCTGACCACCGCGATCCGGGCCCCGTCGTGCGCGACCCGGATCGACTGCACGGTCCGCCCGGCCAACCACGGCGCCTCGACCGTGACGGGGTCGCCCGCCTCCGCGAGGTCCGCACGGACGACCTGCAGGGTGCCCGCCTGCACCCGGGGACCGGACCACACCCCGCCGAACCGGTCGACGCTCGGCGCCAGGAGGTCCTCCCCGGCCAGGAGCTGGACGTCGGGCAGGTTCTTGGTCGCGAGCCGCACGAGACGGTCCGTGCCGTCGCGGACCACGAGCGGACGCGCGTTGCTGCCCTGTGCCAGGGCGGTCGCCGTGGTCCCGGCGAGCGAGACCGCGGGGGACAACGACGTCGCCTCCTCCGCTCCGCCGTCGAGCGCCTTGACCTCGCCCTGCGCGGCGACGACCTCGCTGCCCTCGGTCACTGCCTTGATCGGCACCGCCCCGCCCGTAGGGGTGCTCAGCAGGTCCTCCCCGCGATAGAGGTTGACGGTGAGCGGCAACGCGTCGAACAGCGTCGCCTCGAGCTGGGCCTTGAGCAGGGCGCGGTCCTCGGGGGGCGCGAGCGAGATCGTGTCCGTCAACCGGACCTCGGAGACACCGCCCACGCTCGGCACGGCGTCGATGCTCAGCCGCGTCCCCTCGGGAACCACGGGAGCGGTCGACCCCCGCAGCCACTCGACCGGACCGACCAGGATCTCCGTCACGGCGCTCGCCTGCCATCCCCTGTTGGGGAACCAGCGGTCGTCGGGGACCAGCACCTCGCGGTCGGTCGACGGGAAGTACAGGCGGGTCTGTCGGAAGGCCGCCTGGAAACTGCTCTCGGAGAGCAGCAGACCGTCCTCGGCCGTCTCGATCCGCCACTGCCCGTCACCCTGGCGCACCAGCCCGAACGAGACCGGGACGGCGCCCGCCCCGCCGGGGACGTCCTCGGTGTACACACCGCGCTTGTCGAGGGCCCCGACCACGGTCGCGCTGCCCGTGACCGTGACCTGCCCCGTCTTCATGGCTTCCTTGTCCATGGTCAGGTCGAGGTCCCCGTCGAAGACCAGGACCTGCGAGTCCCAGCTCCAGGCACCCGCGTCCGTGAGGAACTCCTGGGCGACGTCGAAGTCGCCGGCCGGCCCCGCGGCCTGTGCGGTGAGGAAGCCCGACACGATGCGCAGCGGGTCGTCGCCCGCGACGGGTCCCCGCGCGCGCAGCCCCGGCGCGTTGTACCCCTGGACCACGTCGCTGCCGCGGATCACCGGGCCGGAGGTGGGGATCGACGCGCAGCCGGACAGCGCGAGGGCCGCCACGACGAGCCCCGCACCGAGGGCACCCGCGGACCTGCGACGTCGTCGGTCGGTCATCGTGCCTGCTCCTGGTCTGCGGACGTGCCGGGCCGTTCGGGGACGCCGCCCTGACGGACGAACGTGAGGTTCTCGTCGGGCAGCACGGGCAGGGCCGAGGGGCTCGTGGTCCCCTCGGTGGGGTCCTCGACCCGCTCGATCTGTCCGGTCGGCGGGCGGAAGCCGCGACCGTGGGTCGGTTCCTCCGGGACCAGCGGGAGCGGTGAGGCCTCGAGCCGGATCCCGGCGCGCAACGGCAGGGTGAGCCGGAAGGCGGCCCCTTGTCCCGGCCGGCCCCAGACCTCGAGCCACCCGCCGTGCAGGTGCGCGTCCTCGAGCGAGATCGCGAGGCCGAGCCCGGTCCCCCCGGTCGTGCGCGCGCGCGCCGGGTCGGCCCGCCAGAAGCGGTCGAACACGTGCAGCGCCTCCTCCTGGGTCATCCCGACGCCGTGGTCGCGGACCACGACCGCGGCCGCGTACCGGTCGTGGGCCACCGTGATCTCGACGGGCTTCTCCTCGGCGTGCTCGATCGCGTTGACCACGAGGTTGCGCACGATCCGTTCGACCCGACGCGGGTCCACGTCCGCGGTCACGGCCTCGTCCGGGAGGTGCACCGACATCCACACGCCCTTGCGCTCCGCGAGCGGCGCGGCGAGCTCGACGGCCGCGTTGACGACGTCGCGCACGTCACGACGCTCGGCGTCGAGCTGGGCGGCCCCCGCGTCGAAGCGGCTGATCTCCAGCAGGTCGGCCAGGAGGTCCTCGAACCTGTCGAGCTGGGTCTGGAGCAGCTCGGCCGACCGCTTCGACGCAGGGTCGAAGTCGTCGCGCGAGGCGTGCAGGACCTCGCCCGCCATCCGGATCGTCGTGAGCGGCGTGCGCAGCTCGTGGGAGACGTCGGACACGAAGCGACGCTGCAGGAGCGAGAGCTCCTCCATCCGACCGATCTGGAGCTGCAGGCTCTCCGCCATCTCGTTGAACGAGCGGGCGAGCGTCGCGAGCTCGTCGTGCCCCTTGACGGGGAGGCGTTCGTTGAGGTGCCCGTCCGCGAGCCGCTCGGCGACCCCCGCGGCGTTGCGGACCGGCTGGACCGCCTGACGCGTCACGACCCAGGTGATGAGCCCCAGGATGCCCACGACGAACACCGCACCGACGACCAGGGTGCGCTGCAGGAACGAGAGGGTCTCCTGCTCGGGCGCGAGCGTGTAGAGGAAGTAGAGCTCGTACGTGCCCACCGTCGGCACCTGGACCTTCGACCCCACGAGCACCCCGGGGTCGACGGGCGAGTTCGGGTCGGACGGGTCTCGGGGGATCGCGACCGACTGGAGCTCACGGCCGTCGCTCTCCATGACCGCGTCGCGGAGCTCGTCGGAGACCAGGCTCGCGAGCTGGTTGTCGGTGCTCACGTCGTTGAGGCGCGACGGCGCCCCCTCGGGCCGCATGAGGAAGATCTTGCGGTCGGGGCTGCCGCTCGTGCGCAGGGCGTTGTGCACGTCGAGCAGGAGCGTCTGGATCTCGGAGTCCTTGGTCTTGGACACCGAGGCCGTGAACAGGCTCTGCGCCTGCTGGATCGAGTTGGCGCTCTCGACGTTGATCTGCTCGAGCCGCTGGTCGAACAACCCGTCACGCATCGTGCTCGACAGGTACGCGCCGAGCGCCGCGACCGTGATCACCCCGACGACGAGCGCGGTGCCGACCACGCGCAGCTGCATCGACGACCGGGCGCGCCAGGTGAGTCGCCCGACCGCGGCGCGCACGCGCCGTCGGGCACGGCGCAGCGACCGCCCCACCCGCACGCGCAGCGACGGAGCGCTCACCCGCGCGCCGCGCCCGCCTTGTACCCGACGCCGCGGACAGTCAGGACGATCTCCGGGTTCTCCGGGTCGTGCTCGACCTTCGACCGCAGCCGCTGCACGTGGACGTTGACCAGGCGCGTGTCCGCCGCGTGCCGGTAGCCCCAGACCTTCTCGAGGAGGACCTCGCGCGTGAAGACCTGCCAGGGCTTGCGGGCGAGCGCGACCAGGAGGTCGAACTCGAGGGGCGTCAGCGCGATGGGGCGGCCGTCGCGCGTGACCCGGTGGCCCGTCACGTCGATCTCGACGTCACCGATCGCCAGGTGCTCGGGCGCGGGCTCGTCCGACCGGCGCAGGCGCGCCCGGATCCGCGCCACGAGCTCCTTGGGCTTGAACGGCTTGGAGATGTAGTCGTCGGCGCCCGACTCCAGCCCCAGGACGACGTCGACCGTGTCGCTCTTGGCCGTGAGCATGATGACCGGCACCCCCGACTCCGCACGGATCAGGCGGCACACCTCGGTGCCGTCCTTGCCGGGCAGCATGAGGTCCAGCAGGACGAGGTCCGGCTGGGTGCTGCGGAACGTCGCCAGGGCGAGGTCCCCGTCCGCACAGAACACCGGGTCGAACCCCTCGGACCGCAGCACGATGCCGATCATCTCGGCGAGAGCGGTGTCGTCGTCGACCACAAGCACACGTACCTTCATGGCCCCATTTTGCCATCGACTGCGGGGTCGTCGGTCCGACCCACCGTACGGCGTCCGCTGTTCACCCGAGCGGGCCGGCCGCCACGTCCTCCGGTCCCCCGTACTAGGGTGGTCCGCTACCGGGCCGGACGCCCTCGTGGCGTCCCGTACGGCCTCACCAGGACGAGCCCACGGGCCCGACAGAACCGAGCGGGGACAGCAGAGCAGATGACGACGCCCGACGACGCCGGCACGCCAGCACCGGACGACACCCCGCGCTACGGCCAGCGCGCCCCGCAGCCCCCGGGAGCGACGCCGCCCACCGGCGGGCCGCCCTCGGCGCCCGGCCAGTACGGTCAGCCCGGTCAGTACGGCCAGCCCGGTCAGTACGGCCAGCCCGCCCCAGCTCCTCAGCCCACCTCGAACGCGTGGGGGCAGCCGCAGCACGGCCAGCCGGGCCAGTACGGTCAGCCCGGGCAGTACGGCCAGCCCGGCCAGTACGGCTCCCCGCAGTACGGCGCGCCCCAGCAACCCGGCTACGGCCCGCCCACGTTCGCGGGCAAGCCCTACGCGCCGCCCGCGAACAAGCCGGGCATCATCCCGCTGCGTCCGCTGAGCCTCGGCGAGATCTTCGACGGTGCGTTCGGCGCGATCCGCGCCAATCCCAAGGTCATGCTCGGGATGAGCGCGGTCGTGATCGCGATCGCGACGATCATCGGGCTCGGCCTGGGCGTGCTGGTCAGCGGGATCTTCTCGCCCCAGCTCGCCCGGCTGGAGTCGGAGGTCTACGGCGACCTCGGCCCCGGCGCCACGGGCATGACGGACGTGTTCCCCCTCCTCGGTGTCACCATGGTGTCCTCGATCGTGCTGGCGCTGGCCATGCCCGTCGTCAACGGGCTCCTCATCACCTCGGTGGGTCAGTCGGTGATCGGCCGCAAGGCGAGCACGAGCGAGGTCTGGGCCCAGGCGAAGTCCAAGATCTGGCCCCTCCTGGGCTTCTCGGTCCTGTGGTCGGTCGTGTTCGGCACCGCCTGGTTCGTCTACCTGCTCCTCACGGTCCTCGCGTTCTCCGCGAACGTCGGCCTGGGCGTCGCCGTGGCGCTCCTCGGGCTGCTGGGCATCGCCGTCTTCAGCGGCTGGATGCTCGTGCGCACGCTGCTGGTCCCACCGGCCCTGGTCCTCGAGGGCCAAGGGTTCGCGAGCGGCGTCGTGCGGGGCTGGAAGATCTCCCGCGGTTCGTTCTGGCGCCTGCTCGGGATCTACCTCCTGGCCTCGGTCGCCGTCGGTGCCATCACGTGGCTCGTCTCGCAGCCCTTCGGGATCATCGGCGGCATGCTCTCGTTCTGGAGCACGCTCGCGATGTACGCGGTGGTGTCCGTGGGCTCGGTCATCACGGGAGTCATCAGCGCGGTGTTCCTCGCAGGCGTCGTCTCGTTGCTCTACATCGACGTCCGCATGCGTCGTGAGGGGCTGGACGTCGAGCTCACGGCTGCGGCCAACGAGCACACCGACCACGCGTGACCGGCGCACTACCCGCCTCGCTCGCCGCCTGGGCGGCGGTCGCCCCGGCACGGCTCGTCCTCCCCCGCGGCGTCGGCACGGACGTCCCGGTCGTCCCCGACGCCGACACCGCGCGCCAGTGGTTGAAGGAGGAGCTCCTGGACCCTGCGTACGTGGACCAGCCCTCGCTCCTGATGCGCTTCATCGACTGGGTGACCGGGCTGTTCACCGACGTCCGGGTCCTCGACGTGAACCCTGTCCTGGCCTCGCTCGTGATCGTCGCTCTCGTCCTCGGGGTGGCCGTGGTCGCCTACGTCGTCACGGGCCCGGTCCGCCTCTCCCGCAAGGCTCGGCCGTCGGTCGCGGTGTTCGACGACGACGAGCGCTCGGCCAAGGACCTGCGCGACGCGGCCGACGCCGCCGCCTCGGCGGGTGACTGGCCGACCGCCGTCGTCGAGCGCTACCGCGCCGTCGTGCGCTCGCTCGAGGAGCGCGTGATCCTGGACCCGCGCCCCGGGCGCACGGCCCACGAGGCCGCGGACGAAGCCGCCGTGCGACTCCCCGCACTCTCCGACCGGCTCGGAGCCGGCGCACGCCTGTTCGACGACGTCCGGTACGGCAAGGTGTCGGTGGGCCCCGCGGCCGACCAGGTGCTGCGCGAGCTGGACGCCGCGACCCTCGCCACGACGCCGACGCCATCCGCCCACCTGCCCGGCGGTCCAGGGTCGGACGTCGACCCGTCGCCCTCCGCCGCGCCGGCACCGACCCCCTCCGGAGGCTCCCGGTGACCACCGGACTCGACGCACCGCCGCCCCCGGTCTCGGCCCCCGACGCAGCCGGCGCGGCCGTCACCACGGCGTACCTCCCGGTCCGCGTGATGGGCGACGGCACCACGGCCGGCTCCCGTGCCGCGCGCCGGTGGCGTGCGGCCCGCTGGCCGCTCGCCGTGATCCTCCTGATCGCGATCGTCGCGGGGCTCGCCGCGTTGTCGCGGCCCGCCGTCTCGAGCACCCCGCTCGCCCCTGACAACGCCGGACCGAACGGCGCCCGGGCCGTGGCCCAGGTGCTGGGCGACCAGGGCGTCGAGGTCGGGTACGTGACCACGACCGCCGACGCCGTCGCGCGCGCCGACGCCGGGACGACGCTCCTCGTGACGTCCGACCTCAACCTCCTGCCCGAGCAGGTCGACGCACTCCTCGCGACCGAGGCCGACCTGGTGCTCCTCGAGCCGGGGTACGACCTGCTCGAGAGCGCGACCGACGGGACCGCGTCCCTGGGCGACGACTGGTCGTCACCCGACTCCCTGCGGAGCCCGCAGTGCACCGACCCCGACGCGGTCGCCGCCGAGGAGATCCGCAGCACGGGCTTCGGCTTCACCGCGAACGGGCCCGGCTCGGTCGTCTGCTTCCCCGGCGACGACAGCCCGCCCGACACGGGGGCCTACCTGGTCCA
This sequence comes from Oerskovia jenensis, assembly GCF_016907235.1. Taxonomy (NCBI): domain Bacteria; kingdom Bacillati; phylum Actinomycetota; class Actinomycetes; order Micrococcales; family Cellulomonadaceae; genus Oerskovia; species Oerskovia jenensis. Next base: position 3,724,906 of record NZ_JAFBBO010000001.1, on the reverse strand, counting down.
CGAGGGCGAGCGCCGCGTCGTCGCGTTCGACGACGCGCGGCTCGTCACGAACGCCCGTGTCGACCAGGACGGCAACGCCGCCCTCGTCCTGCGCTCGCTCGGTCGCCACGAGACCCTGACCTGGTTCGTGCCCGACCTCCTGGACACGTCGTCGACGGGCGACTCCTCGGTCGGGGCGGCCGTCCTGCCTCCCTGGGTCTCGATCGTCCTCGTCCAGCTCCTGGTGGTCGCCCTGTTCGCGGCCCTCTGGCGCGGTCGCCGGCTCGGGCCGCTCGTCACCGAGGACCTCCCGGTCGTCGTCCGCGCGTCCGAGACGACGCGCGGCCGGGGACGCCTGTACCGCCGGTCCCGCTCCCGAGGCCACGCGGCGGCCGGCCTGCGCGCCCACAGCGCCGACCGCATGGCCTCGCGACTGGGGCTGCCCCGGTCCGCCGCCGCCCCCGCGCTGATCGACGCGATCGTCCGTGCCACGCACCGCCCGGCCGAGCAGGTCGCGCACCTCTTGTACGGCCCACCACCCGCCGACGACGCAGCGCTGCTCGAGCTCGCGCGTCACCTTGACCAGTTGGAGAGCGAGGTCTTCCACCCGTGACGCACCACCCCGAGGGGTCGAACCCCTATCAGCAGCCCGCGGACCGCTACGCGCCGCCGCAGGCCCCTTCCCCGCAGTCCGCGCCGCCGGTTCCGGCCCACCCCCAGGGCCAGGCCGAGCCCCCGGCGCAGCCGCCCGCGTACGGCGCCCCCGTCCCTCCGGCGCCCGCGGCCCCGGCCCCGCCCACCGTCGCCGACGCACCCGCCCAGGCTGCGCCGTCGGGCCCCTCGCACGAGCTGCGCGCGGCCCTGGCCGCAGTGCGGACCGAGGTCGGCAAGGCCGTGGTCGGGCAGGACGCCGCCGTGACGAGCCTGCTCATCGCGATGCTCTGCAAGGGCCACGTGCTGCTCGAGGGCGTGCCCGGCGTCGCCAAGACGCTGCTCGTGCGCACTCTCGCGGCCTCGCTCGACCTGGACACCAAGCGCGTCCAGTTCACGCCGGACCTCATGCCGGGCGACGTCACGGGCTCCCTCGTGTACGACGCGCGCACGGCCGAGTTCTCGTTCCGCGAGGGCCCCGTCTTCACGAACCTCCTGCTGGCCGACGAGATCAACCGCACACCCCCCAAGACCCAGGCGTCGCTGCTCGAGGCCATGGAGGAGCGACAGGTCTCGGTCGACGGGACGCCGCGGTTCCTGCCGGACCCGTTCCTCGTCATCGCGACGCAGAACCCCGTCGAGTACGAGGGCACCTACCCGCTCCCCGAGGCCCAGCTCGACCGCTTCCTGCTCAAGCTCGTCCTGCCGCTGCCCGAGCGCGACCAGGAGATCGAGGTCCTCGCGCGGCACGCCGCGGGCTTCAACCCGCGCGACCTCGCCGCCGCGGGCGTGCGCCCCGTCGCGGGCCGCGAGGTCCTCGACCGCGCGCGTGCCGAGGTCGCCCAGGTGCAGGTCTCGCGCGAGGTCCTCGGCTACGCCGTGGACCTGTGCCGCGCCACCCGCCACTCGCCCTCGCTCTCGCTCGGTGTCTCGCCCCGTGGTGCCACGGCACTCCTCGCGACGTCGCGCGCGTGGGCGTGGCTGTCGGGTCGTGGGTACGTCACGCCCGACGACGTCAAGGCCCTGGCCCACCCGACGCTGCGCCACCGCGTCCAGCTCCGCCCCGAGGCCGAGCTCGAGGGCGTGACCGCCGAGAGCGTGCTCGACACGGTGCTGGCCTCCGTGCCGGTCCCACGCTGAGCGCCGCGTGCCTGAAGGGATGACATGGCTCTGACCTGGCGCGCGGTCGCGCTGGCGGCCCTGGGCGTGGTCGCGGTCCTCGTGGTGCCCTCGTACGGCACCGTGCTGCTCTGGGCGCTCGTCGTGGTGGCGCTGTGCGCGCTCGACGTGACGCTCGCGGCCTCCCCGCGCCAGGTCGCGGTGGAACGGCGCGTGCCCGGCTCGGTACGTCTGACGGGGCGCGCGACGTCGCAGCTCGTCGTGACGAACCTGACCGGGCGGCGGCTGCGGGCCGTGGTGCGCGACGCCTGGGCGCCGTCGGCGGGCGCCGGGCGCAACCGCCACCCCGTCGACCTGCCCCCCGGGGAGTCGGCGCGCCTGCTGACCGCGCTCGTCCCGACCCGGCGCGGGGACCGCGAGGCGGGCGCCGTCACGATCCGTTCCGCCGGTCCGCTCGGCCTCGCGGCCCGTCAGGTCTCGCTCGAGGTCCCGGGGCGCCTGCGCGTGCTCCCCGAGTTCGCCTCGCGCCGCCACCTGCCGAGCAGGCTCGCACGGCTGCGCGAGATGGACGGTCGATCGGCCGTCCAGGTGCGCGGCGAGGGGACCGAGTTCGACTCGCTGCGCGAGTACGTGATCGGCGACGACGTCCGCTCGATCGACTGGCGGGCCTCGGCCCGCCGCGCGGACATGGTCGTGCGGACGTGGCGCCCCGAGCGCGACCGCCGCGTCCTGATCGTGCTGGACACGTCCCGGACGTCGGCCGCGCGCATCGGCGACGAGCCGCGGCTCGACGCGAGCATCGAGGCGGCGCTGCTGCTCTCGGCCCTCGCGGGGCGCGCGGGCGACCGCGTCGAGCTCATCGCGTACGACCGCGGGGTGCGCGCCCGGGTCGCCGGTGCGGCGGGTCCCCGGCTCATGCCCGCGCTCGCCGACGCGCTCGCGCCGGTCCAGCCCGCCCTCCTCGAGACCGACTGGCCCGGGCTGGTCGGCGCGGTCCATCAGCGGCTCTCGCAACGTGCGCTCGTCGTGCTGCTCACGACCCTCGACCCGGCCGCGGTCGAGACGGGACTGCTGCCCGTCGTCGGGCAGCTGGCGTCCACGCACCAGGTCGTCGTCGCCTCGGTCGCCGACCCCGAGGTCGCGACCCTGCGCGCGGCGCGGGGCTCGAGCGTCGAGGTGTACGACGCCGCGGCCGCCGCGCGCGTCGAGCTCGAACGCACCGCGGTGCGGACCGTGCTCTCCCGCAAGGCCGTCGAGGTCGTCGAGGGGCTGCCCGAGGAGCTCGCTCCCCGGCTCGCCGACACGTACCTCGCGCTCAAGGCCGCAGGGCGTCTCTAGCGGTGTGCTGTCAGACCGAGCGTGGCCTCCAGGCCACGCTCGGTCTGACAGCACGCGTACCCGGCTCTCACCCCACCGTCACACGGTCCCGGCGGGATGCTCCCACCCCACGGCCTAGGCTGGTGGGTGGAAACCCCCAACTCCCGAGGAGCACCACCGTGACCCGACCGGCCACCCCGCGCGACCGTGAAGCCCGCAACCGACGGGTCGCGATCATCGTGATCTTCGCGCTGTCCGCGACCTTCGTCATCCCGGCCCTGGGCTTCCTCATCTTCTGACCGGGTGCGCGCAGGCCGCGGGGCGTGCGCCCCTGGCGCGTCCTACGCCGCTCGGAGGCCCACCGTGGGCGCCACGCGGCAGGATGGCTCCATGACCGCCGTCGGCCGCCACGGGCCCGTCCTCACCCTCGACGACCTCAACCGGGCGCTGCTGGCGCGTCAGCACCTGCTGGCCCCGGCCTCCTCGTCCCCCGTGGCGGAGATCGACCACCTCGTGGGCCTTCAGTCGCAGGCTCCGACGAGCCCCTACCCGGGGTTGTGGTCGCGCCTCGACGGCTTCCGGACCGACGACCTCGCGCAACGCTTCCTCGACCGCTCGGTGACCCGCATCGCGGTCATGCGCGGCACGGTCCACCTCATCACGGCCGAGGACGCCCTCGAGCTACCGGGCGTGCTGCGGCCCCTGCTCGAGTCCGGGGTGCGCACCGGCAGCGCGCACGCCAAGGCGCTGGCGGGCACGAACCTCGACGACGTCGCCGCGGCCGCGCGAGATCTCCTCACCCGGTCCCCCCTGACCTCGGGCGACCTGGGGCGTCTGCTCGGGGAGCGCTGGCCCGACGTCCATCCCCAGCACCTGGCCTACACGGCCCGCTGCTTCCTCCCCCTCGTCCAGGTCACGCCCCGCGGGCTGTGGGGCGCGAGCGGCCCCGGCACGACGACGACCTGGACCACCGCGGACTCCTGGTTCGGACAGCCGAGCCGCGCGCTCCTCGACCCCGACGAGCGCGCCGCGGCCCTCGTGCGCCTGGTCCGCCGCTACCTCGCGGCCTTCGGTCCGGCGACCGTCATGGACGCCCAGAGGTGGGCCGGGCTGACGGGCCTGCGGGCCGCCGTCGAACGGCTGCGGCCCGAGCTCGTGACCTTCACCGGGCCCGACGGCAAGGAGTACCTCGACCTGCCGGGCGCCCCGCGCCCCGGCGCGCAGACCCCCGCTCCCCTGGTGCTCGTGGCCGAGTTCGACAACCTCGTGCTGGGGCACGCGGACCGCACGCGTGTCGTGGACGACGTCCGGCGCAGGGCCATCACGACCGTCAACGGCCAGGTGCCCGGGACGGTCCTCGTCGACGGCTACGTGGCCGCGACGTGGAAGGTGCGCCGCGCGGGGGCGAGGCCGACGCCCGACGCCGCCGCGCACCTGGACGTCACACCGCTCGGGCACACGTTCACGCGCGCCCAGCGGGCCGCGCTCGAGGCACGCGGCGGTGAGCTGCTGCGGTTCGTCGCGCCCGAGGCCTCCGAGCACGTCGTGACCGTGGCGGCCACGTGACGCGGACCTGCCGGACCGGGACGGCTCAGGCCGCGACCGGCGCGACGTCCCCCGCGAGGTCGGCCGAGAGGTCGCCCGTCTCCCCCGCCAGCACGGCGCGGCGCCCGAGCACGATCGTGTAGGCCCAGAAGGCCGCGAGCGCGATCGCCCCGATGACGATCTTGAGCCACCACGCCATGCCCGACCCGGTGACGAACCCCTCGATCAGCCCCGAGACGGCCAGCACCACCACGAGCCCGATCACGACCGTGAAGAGCGAGCGCCCCTCCTCCGCGAGGGCGCGCAGGCGAGGGCGGGGACCCGGGTCGACCATGGTCCAGAACAGCCGCAGCCCTGCGGCCCCCGCGACGAAGATCGCGGTGAGCTCGAGCAGGCCGTGCGGGGTGATGAGCGTGAGGAAGGTGTCGAGCTCGCCGTAGGACGCCATCATGCCGCCCGTCGACCCGACCGCCACGGCGTTCGAGAACAGCAGGTACGCCGTGAACACCCCCGTGATCCCGAACGCGATGCACAGCGCGGCGAGCCACGCGTTGTTGGTCCAGACCACGGCCGCGAAGTCCACGCCGGGGTCGTAGTAGCTCGCGAACGCCTCGTCGACGTAGGCCTCGCGCTGGCTGGGCGTGCCCATCGAGGCGAGCGCGTCGGGGTTGGTGGCGACCCACCAGCCCGCGACCACGGCGACCAGGAGGAACAGGGTCATGACCGTCACGGTCCACCAGCGGATCCGGTACAGCGCCGCCGGCACCGAGACCGTGGCGAAGCGCGTCACGTCGCGCCACGCGGGCTCGTGCGCGCCCGCGATACGGCTCCTCGCGCGTGCCAGCAGGTCGGACAGCCGCGTGACGAGGACCGGGTCCGGGGCCGACGAGCGGATCGTCGACAGGTGCGTCGCGACCGACTGGTAGAGGCGGACGAGCTCGTCCGCCTCGGCGCCGTCGAGCGAGCGCTTCTTGGTCAGCTCGGCGAGCCGCGACCACTCGTCGCTGTGCACGGCGTTGAAGGCATCGAGGTCCACGCGGCTACCCTGCCACACCTTGCCCTACAGTGGGCCGGACCCCTTCGTCGCGTCCTGGTCCCCCGGGAGCGGCATCGATCCTGCGACCTGTGTCGACGACCCTGGAGGAGCACGCGTGCGAGACGGCATCCTGACCGGCGAGGGAGTGGTCCTCGACGCGCGGCCCGCGTCGTTCGTGACGCGCGCCCTGGGAGCCGTGATCGACCTGGTGGCTCTCGGGATCGTGATCCTGGTCGTCCTGTTCGCCGTGGCGGGGGCCGCGCTCAACGCGGTCAGCCTCGACTTCGCACCGGCCGTGGGGATCCTTCTCCTGGTCCTGGTCATGGTCGGCATCCCGACGACCGTCGAGACCCTCACCCGGGGCAGGTCGCTCGGCAAGCTCGCGACGGGCATCCGGGTCGTGCGCGACGACGGCGGCCCGGTCCGCTTCCGGCACGCCTTCATCCGTGCCCTCGTGGGCGTGGGCGAGCTGTGGCTGACGTTCGGGTCGGTGGCCATCGTCGCGTCGTTGTCGAACGACAAGGGCAAGCGCGTCGGGGACATGATGGCGGGGACCTACGCGATCCGGGTCCGTGGCGGCAGGCCGACGTACGCGGCGATCGCGATGCCGCCCTACCTCGCCGGGTGGGCCGCGCACGCCGACATGCGCCGGCTCCCGGACGGGCTTGCCCTCGCGGTCCGCCAGTTCCTCGGCCGAGCCACCCAGCTCAACCCGGCTTCGCGCGTGCGGATCGGCCAGGAGCTCGCGGGCCGGATCGAGCAGTACGTGGCCCCCGGCCCGCCGCCCGGGACGCCGCCCGAGGACTTCCTGTGCGCGGTCCTCGCCGAGCGGCGCGGCCGGGACTGGGTCAGCGCCCAGCGGGGACGGGCGCTCGCTCAGGAGCAGGGCGAGCTGCTGCACCGCCTGCCGTACTCGGTCCCCGACCCGCGGAGCTGACGAGCACGCTGCGGGCGCCCGACCGGGCCCGTGCGCCGCGGGGTGCCCGCGCACTGCGGGGCGCCCCGGCCTCGAACCGTCCGAAGACCAGGACCAGCGCCCCGAGCACGAGCGCCGCGGCCCCGAACCACAGCGGGCGGCTGGCCCACCAGTCGGCGCTCCACGACGCGGGCAGGGGCGTGCCGAGCCCCAGCAGGACCACGCCGAGCACGACGAACATCGCGGTCAGGTGCCACAGGTAGAGCGTCATGGACCGGCCGGCGACCCACGTCACCAGAGTCGCGCCGCGCCCCTGCGCCCAGCGCACGACGACGTCGCGCACCGCGAGCGCCACGCTCACCTGGAGCACGGCGTGGGTCACTGCGAGGGCCGTGGGCGGTCCGAGGTTGGAGATCGCGTCACCGGGCATCCCGATGAGGCTCAGGGGGTAGGGGCCCGCGACGACGAGGGTACCCATCGCGGCGAGCGCACCGGCCGCCACGAGGACGAGCGTGCGCCGGGAGGGCAGGGCGCCGCGGCGCACGAGGTCGACGTAGACGATCCCCAGGACGTAGGGCACGCCCCAGCCGAGCAGCACGTTCGCGACGGCCACCTGCTCGAGCCCGGCGGCGAAGCGCAGCACGTCCACGAGGAGGGGCGCCGCGACGACGAGCGCGACCATGCGCCGGCCCCAGGCCCGGTAGGCCCGGAGCAGGGCCGGGGTGACGGCCAGCAGCAGCAGGTAGACGCCGAGGAACCACAGGAGCTGGGGCGCGATCCGCGCGACCTGCAGCACGGCCGTCTCGGGGACCCCGACCGCGACGAGCACGACGGCCGCCACGGCCCACGCACCGACGAACGCCGCGACCGGCTTCCAGATGCGCGGCATCCTGCGCCGCACGACGTCCCACCCGGCAGCGACGAGCCCCGGTGCGACGCCCCGGCGACCTGTCGCCGGGAGGCGAGCGGCGCCGTCGGGCCCGCTCGTCGCGCCCGGGCGCCAGAGCTGATAGGCGGCCGACGCCCCCGCCGCGAAGAACAGCAGCGGCAGGACCTGCAGGACCCACGTGAGCGTCCACGCCCCGCCGTGGGCGAGGGCGTTGCCGATCCCGAGGCGCTGGCCGTCCCACGTGGCCTCGGGCATGAGCCAGTGGACGCTCAGGACCGCGAGGGTCGCGAGCGCGCGCACCGCGTCGACGAACACGTCGCGTCGGGCCGGCGCCGCGGGTCCAGCGACGGGGGCGGTGGAGGCCCGACGACGCGGCACGAGCTCGCGGTCGCGGGTCGCCGGGGTGCGGCTCGGGCCGGCCGACGGGGCGGGTCGCGGGGTCCCGTGCCGGGGCGGGACGAACGGCCGGGCAGGCCGGGCGGGGATCTGGGGGACGTCGACGACGGCCACGGGGTGCTCCTCGGGACGGTGGGAAAGCGTTCCCCACCAGTCTCGAAAATCCCGGTACGTCCCGGAATGGGAGCGGCCCCCGAGGGCCGGGCGGCCGTCCGGTCACGTCTGCGGGGGATGTCCCCCGCAGGCACCCCTGCGACCCGCTCAGTCCCGCAGGTACCTGAGCACCGCGAGCACCCGGCGATGGTCCCCCGCGTCCTGCGGCAGCCCGAGCTTTCCGAAGATCGCCGTGACGTTCTTCTCGACGGCCCCGTAGGACAGGAACAGGTTCTCCGCGATCGCGGTGTTCGACCGGCCCTGCGCCATGAGCCCGAGCACCTCGCGCTCGCGCGGTGTGAGGCGGGACAGGCCGTCGTCGGAGCGTGAGGCGCCCATGAGCTGGCTCACGACCTCGGGGTCGAGCACGGTCTGGCCTGCGGCGATCCGGGTCAGGGCGTCGAGGAACTCGCTCACGTCCGCCACGCGGTCCTTGAGGAGATACCCCACGCCCTCGGCGCCGCCCGTGAGGAGCTCGCTCACGAACCGGGTCTCGACGTACTGCGAGAACAGCAGCACGCCCAGCCCCGGGGACGCCGCACGCAGCGAGAGCGCCGCCCGCAGTCCCTCGTCGGTGAACGTCGGGGGCATGCGGATGTCGATGATGACGACGTCGGGCAGCTCGTCCAGGGCCCCGAGCCGCGCGACCTCGGCGACGAGCGCGCTCCCGTCCCCCACGGCAGCGACGACCTCGTGACCTCGGCGGGTGAGCAGGGCGACGAGCCCGTCGCGCAGGATGACGGAGTCCTCGGCGATCACGAGCCGCACGGTGGTACCTCTTCTGTGTCGATAGGTCGGTCGACGGGTCGGCCCGGGCGCCTGGTCGAGGCGTCCGGGCCGGTCCGGGGGTGGGGGCCGGTCACACCCTGCTCGGCAGGACGACCGTGACCACCGTAGGCCCTCCGACCGGGCTCACGAGGTCGAACGTGCCGTCGACCGAACGGACCCGCTCCTCGAGGCCCGCGAGCCCCGACCGGTGGCCGCGCGCATCGGGCGTCGAGATGCGCGCCCCGCCCTGCCCGTCGTCGCGCACGCGCAGCCGCAGCCGCGACCCCTGCTCCTCGACGAGCACGTAGACCCCCGTGGCACGGGCGTGCTTCGCGGCGTTGGTCACGAGCTCGGCGACGCAGAAGTACGCGATCGTCTCGACGGCCGGCGAGGGCGCGATGCCAGGGTCCACGTCGACCGTCACAGGCAGCGGCGAACGGGCCGCGAGCGTCTCGAGAGCGACCGCCAGACCGTTGTCGAGCGCGGGCGGGTGGATGCCCCGCGCGAGCTCGCGCAGCTCGACGAGCGCCTCCTTGGTCGACGCGTGCGCGTTGTCGACGAGCTCGAGGGCCTCGGTCGCGTCGCCGCCCGCGGCGAGCTGCTCCTTGGCCTCGCCGAGCTGCATCGCGACCGCCACGAGCCGGGCCTGCGTCCCGTCGTGGAGGTCGCGCTCGATGCGGCGCAGCTTGGCGTCGGCGTCCTCGACCGTCTTGCCGCGCGACTTCTCGAGGTCCGCCACGCGCAGGCTCGCGCGGGTGGGGCCGAGCAGGTTGACCGACAGGAGGCGGAAGAGCTGCGCGAACCCGCGCACGAGCTGCGGCCACAGCCACCACAGCGCGATGCCCACGGCCGCGAGCGCCGACTGCCGCAGCGGGGTGTCGACGTACCAGTCCGTGCCCATCTGTGCGCCGCGGTGCCACGTGCCGTCGGCGGCCATCTGCAGCGGGAGGAACTGCGACCAGAACCAGTGCGTCGCGGCCCCCACCGAGACGAAGAAGAACGTCACGGTCACGACGAACGCGACGAGCGCCAGGAAGAAGCTCACGAACATGAACGTCATGGCCCGCCACCCCGGACCGTCCGACAGGTTCGACCAGAGCATGCGCCAGAACCCGCGGCGCGGCGTGTGCGGCGTGGGCGGCAGCACGTCGACCGACAGCATCGAGCGCGCCATCGAGCGGTACATGCCGCCCCAGCCGCGCGCCCCGAGGACCAGGCCGCCCGAGACCACGAGACCGACGACCGTCACGAGGATCCCCGCCGTGAAGCTCACGGTGAACATCACGTACGTGAACGCGAACGGTGCGACGAACAGCGACAACCACAGGTAGCCGAACTCACGCCAGGTCTGGCGGGCGAACGGCGCGGCCAGGAAGCCGACGGGCTCGCGCAGGTCCGCGTAGCGGGGGTCGAGGTCGGCGGCGACCCGTCCGAGGTGGGGCGACACGCCACCCGGCAGGGCCTCGGTGGCCTCGACGGGCGGTGTGGACGTGGCGGACCCGGGCGAGGGCTCGCCCGTGGAGGCGGCGTCGCCGAGCGGCGGTGGGGGGGTTGTCACAGCAGACATGGTGGCAGGACTCCTGGGTCTGTTTCGAGCGGTACCACCAGTCTTCCCGACCCGTGCACGAACGCCCAGGGTGCGCTCCGCCGTCGTGCACGGGGGTTGTCCCCCGTGTCGTCCGCGTTCAGCGCGCGGCGGGCGTCCCGGCCTCGGTGTCCTGGGCGGCCTCCTCCTGCCCGACGACGCCGCGCGGCGCCTGCGGTCCGGCCACCTTCGCCGCGCCTCGAGCGGGCGCGGACACCACCTGGATCGCGATGACCAGGACGGCCGCGACCAGGGCGATCACGAGGATCGTCGTCCCGCTCGGGTAGCGCGAGAAGACGAGGACCGTGAGCGCACCGGCGAGGACCAGCGCGATCAGGGCCCAGCGCAGCTTCGCGACCCAGACCTCGAACGGGTGCGGAGCGCGGCCGCTGTCCCCCGCATGGCCACGGCTGACGGCGCGTACCAGCCAGTTGAAGCCGCCTCGCACCGCGACCGCCGACCGGCTGGGACCCGTGAGGTACGCCGCGAGCGCGATCACCAGACCGAACGCGAACACCGCGCGCAGCGACGTGCGCAGCGGGACGAGGACCGCGTCGATCAGGGCGGTCGCCGCCGACGGGGTCAGGACGTCGGGCGGCACCTCGCGCAGGTACAGCGAACGGCCGACCGTGATCGCGAGCGCGAGGACCGCCATCGCGGCGATGTACGCGACACCCGCCAGGACCACGGTGCGGCGGCGGCCGCCGCGCGGAGCGGCCCACACGGCCCCGGCAGCGACGAGGAGCGAGAGCCACGGCAGGACGTTCGCCGCCGTGTTCAGGAAGGCCACCGCACGCTGGGCCTTGACGACGTCCTGCGAGGTGAACAGCACGAACTGCGGGTTGATCGACGGCAGGTTCTCGACGAACGTGAAGCCTCGCGCCGAGAGCCGCTTGCTGACCTCGTCGATCATGGGTCCGAGCGAGAGCGTGACCTGCCCGTCCGCGTTCGCCGTGACCGCCGTCCCGCCCTCGCCCGTGAGGACCGAGACGAGGTTCTTGTGGGCCTGGCGGTTCGCGACGATCCACAGCTCCTCGAACGTGGGCGACGTGATCATGCGGTCGACGGTCGAGCGCACGAAGGACTCCCCCTGGCTCGCGAGGAGCGGTGCCAGGGCCTGCACCTGGGGAGGCACCTGCTCGACGTTCTGCGTGAGCGTCGCGAGGGCCTCGGTCGTGACCTTCTCGAGGTCGATCCGCTCGAGGATCGCGTCGCCCACCTTGGCGCTGATCTCGGCCTGGATCGCGGGGTCCGAGCCCAGCGGGGTCACGGTCGCCACGTACTTGTCGGTGTCGAGGATCTCGGCGCGCACGTACCGCGCGAGGACCGAACCGAGCATGAGGACACCCGCCAGGACGAGGAGGACCGTGACGGCCGTCCACCGCAGCCACGCGCCACGGTGAGGCGTGGCTGCCGCGCCGGCGGTCGAGGCCGGGTCGGTGCGCTCGGCGCGCAGGCGCCGGACCTCGGCACGCAGGGCCTCGAGCTCTGCTCGTTCGGAGTCGCTGATCGTGGGCTCGCTCGGGATCGTCGCCATCGTCTTCTCCTGTCAGCGCGCTGCTGGGACCCATCCTTGCGCAGGACGACGCAGAGCGCCCACGATGGCACCGGCCGCCGAGGGCCCCGCCCCCGCTCGCCACCGGTGACCGCCCCCGACGCCGACGGGGACCGGGCGGGCGCCCACCACGACCGACGGCGGAGGGCCGGGCTCCCTGGGGAACCCGGCCCTCCGCCGTCGGGACCCCTTCTCAGGGGCTCACGCGTCCGCTCAGTAGCGGTAGTGCTCCGGCTTGTACGGCCCCTCGACGGGGATGCCGAGGTAGTCCGCCTGGTTCTTCGAGAGCTCGGTGAGGCGCACGCCCAGCGCGTCGAGGTGCAGACGCGCGACCTTCTCGTCGAGGACCTTGGGCAGGCGGTAGACCTGGCGCTCGTAGGTCCGCTCGCCCTCCGGGCGCTTGCTGTCCTCGAAGAGCTCGATCTGGCCGATGACCTGGTTCGAGAACGAGTTGCTCATGACGAACGACGGGTGGCCCGTCGCGTTGCCCAGGTTGAGCAGGCGTCCCTCCGACAGGACGATGATCGAGCGCGGGTCCTCGCCCGCGCCGGCGGGGAACGTCCACTCGTGGACCTGAGGCTTGATCTCGGTGCGCGTGACGCCCGGGATCTCGGCGAGCCCGGCCATGTCGATCTCGTTGTCGAAGTGACCGATGTTCCCGACGATCGCCTTGTTCTTCATCGCGGCCATGTGCTCGGCCGTGACCACGTCCTTGTTGCCCGTGGTCGTGATGAAGAAGTCGGCCTCACCCAGGACGTCCTCGATGCGCGCGACCTGGAAGCCGTCCATCGCGGCCTGCAGCGCGCAGATCGGGTCGACCTCGGACACGATGACGCGCGCGCCCTGGCCACGGAACGCCTCGGCAGCGCCCTTGCCCACGTCGCCGTAGCCCGCGACGAACGCGACCTTGCCGCCCATGAGGACGTCGGTCGCACGGTTGATGCCGTCGGGCAGCGAGTGGCGGATGCCGTACTTGTTGTCGAACTTCGACTTGGTGACCGAGTCGTTGACGTTGATCGCCGGGAAGAGCAGCTCGCCCGACTCGGCGAGCTGGTACAGGCGGTGCACGCCCGTGGTCGTCTCCTCGGTCACGCCGAGCAGCTGCTCCGCGATGCCCGTCCAGCGCAGCGGGTCGGCCGCGAGCGCACGACGCAGGACCGAGCGCACGACGTTCATCTCGTGCGTGTGGTCGGGCTCGCCCGGCAGGGTGTCCGGGGGGACGGTGCCGAGGCGCTCGTACTGCAGGCCCAGGTGGACGAGCATCGTGGCGTCGCCGCCGTCGTCGAGGATGAGGTTCGCACCCTCGTCACCCGGCCAGAGCAGGATCTGCTCGGTGCAGTCCCAGTACTCCTCGAGGCTCTCGCCCTTCCACGCGAAGACCGGGACGCCCTGGGGGTCCTCGGGCGTGCCGTAGGGGCCGACGACGATCGCCGCGGCGGCCTCGTCCTGCGTCGAGAAGATGTTGCAGCTCGCCCAGCGCACCTGCGCACCGAGGGCCACGAGGGTCTCGATGAGCACGGCGGTCTGGACCGTCATGTGGAGCGAACCCGCGATGCGCGCGCCGGCGAGCGGCTTCGACTCGCCGAACTCGGCGCGCAGCGCCATGAGGCCCGGCATCTCGTGCTCGGCGAGGCGGATCTGGTGACGGCCCGCTTCGGCGAGGGCCAGGTCGCGGACCTTGTAGCTGCCGGGGACCTCGTCGAAGGAGGCCTGGGCGGTGGGCGTGGCAGAAGACATGGTGCTCCGAACGACGGTTCCGACGGTGTCGCTCCAGAGTACCGGGGGTGAGTCACCGGACGCGGCGGGTGACCACGACGACCCCCGACCGCGCCCTGCCGGGCTCCGAGGCGCCCCCGCCCCCCTCGGCGGGACGGTCCACCACCCTCGACAGGCGCACCGTCCTCCCGGCGCACCGTTCAACTGTTCGCGCGCCCGCGGGATAGCAAAACTCCTTGACCATTTCAAGATCACGAAGCGATAACGATCCCACGAACGGTCAAAGCCGCACGCTAGCAACGATTGAACAGTCAAGCGTCACCCTCGAAACCACCATGCACACCGGTCACTCGGTAGCAATTCGGCCTCGGATCGGGCAGGGTGCTAGAGACAGATCGACCCGCCACCCTCGGCACACGCCGCTCGGAGGCCGGTCACGGCCCGCAGCCTCTCGCGGCGGCCACCCACCCGGGTGGCCCCCGGCAGCGGGCCTCGATCCGGTGGACCGTGACGCGCCTTGCGGCGCTGAGCGCACCGGGAGGTCGCAGCCAGGTCACCCTGGCGCCCTCCACGGAGCGTTCCGGACCCGCCACGACACCTGGAAGGTGGCGAGACCCGCCAGCATGACCAGCAGCACCAGCACGAGCACCGAGCCACCCACGAGCACCACCCCCGTCCTCATCCCGGTCGAGACCGAGCCCTTCCCCGGCGCCCACGGCGCCGCGCCCCTGCCCGACGACCGGCCCGTGGCCGTGAGCGTCCAGGGGGTCTACAAGGTCTTCGGCCGCCGCCCGGCCGAGGCCGTGCGGCGCCTCCAGGACGGCGCGAGCCGCGCCGACGTCAAGTCCCTGGGCACGGCCGCCGTCATCGATGCGAGCTTCGACGTCAAGCAGGGCGAGATCTTCGTCGTCATGGGCCTGTCGGGCTCGGGCAAGTCGACGCTCATCCGCATGCTCAACGGTCTGTGGAAGCCCACGGCCGGCCACGTCCTCCTGGGCGACGACGACCTCGCGACCGTCAACGCCAAGCAGCTGCGCGCCCTGCGTCGCAGCCGCGTGAGCATGGTCTTCCAGCACTTCGCGCTCCTCCCCCACCGCACGGTCCTGGACAACGCGGCCTACCCGCTGGAGATCCAGGGCATGGGCAAGGCCGAGCGGCGCGAGAAGGCGCAGCAGGCGCTCGACCTCGTCGGCCTCGGCGGCTGGCAGGACTCGCTGCCGTCCCAGCTCTCGGGCGGCATGCGCCAGCGCGTGGGACTTGCCCGTGCCCTGGCCGCGGACACCGACGTGCTGCTCATGGACGAGGCGTTCTCCGCGCTCGACCCGCTCATCCGGCGCGAGATGCAGGAGCAGCTCCTCGACCTGCAGCAGACGCTCGGCAAGACCATCGTCTTCATCACGCACGACCTCAACGAGGCCATGCACCTGGGCGACCGGATCGCCGTCATGCGCGACGGCCGCACGGTCCAGATCGGCACGGCCGAGGAGATCCTGTCCGACCCGGCGAACGACTACGTCGCGCAGTTCGTCGCCGACGTCGACCGCACCCGCGTCCTGACCGCCTCGTCGGTCATGGTCCGCCCCACCGCGGTCGTCCCGCTCGGCGGCGGCCCGCGCGTCGCGAGCCGCACCATGCGCGAGGCGCAGGTCTCGGCGGCCTACGTCGTCGACCGTCAACGCGTCCTGCGCGGCGTCGTCCGCGACGCGGACGCGGTCGCGCTGCTCAAGTCGAGCGGTGACCACGCCACGAGCATCGAGTCGATCGTGCACGACGGCGTGGCTCCCGTGAGCGTCGACACCCCCCTCGCGGAGCTCTTCGCCCCGGCGGCCGAGTCGCCCCTGCCCGTCGCCGTGACGGACGACAAGAACCGGCTCGTCGGCGTGATCCCGCGCGTGACGCTGCTCGAGGCCATGGTGCCGCCCACGCTCGAGGAACCCGACGCCGTCGGGCCCGACGAGGACCCCGGGTCCGGCCCGGGCGAGCGCCCCTCGACCGAGGGTGAGCCCGCCACAGGACCGGTCCGCACCAGGGAAGGAGCGGACGCGTGAGCACCACCGACACGTTCGTCCCCCGTGTGCCCCTCGGCGACTGGGTCGCCGTCTTCGTCGAATGGCTGACCGCGACGTTCAAGCCGTTCTTCGCGGTCGTCAAGGACGTCCTGCTGGGCTGCTACGACGCTCTCGCCGCAGTGCTCCAGGGTCCGCCCTTCCTCGTCGTCGCCCTCGTGCTCGCAGCCCTGGCGTTCTTCGCCAAGGGCTGGAAGCTGGGCGTCACGGCCCTCGTCGGATTCGTCGTCATCGCGAGCGTCGACCAGTGGGACAACGCCATGGACACGCTGGCGCTCGTGCTCGTCGCGAGCGCGATCGCGCTGCTCATCGGCATCCCGCTGGGCATCTGGGCCGCCCGCAACGACACCGTCTCGCGGGTCCTGCGCCCCGTGCTCGACTTCATGCAGACGATGCCCGCGTTCGTGTACCTCATCCCGACGGTCATCATCTTCCTCACGGGAGCCGTCCCGGGCATCGTCGCGACCGTCGTGTTCGCGCTCGCTCCCGGCGTCCGCTTCACCGAGCTGGGCATCCGTCAGGTCGATCGGGAGGTCGTCGAGGCCGGGCACGCGTTCGGCTCCACGCCGGGGCGCATCCTGCGCCAGATCCAGCTCCCCCTCGCGATGCCGACCATCATGGCGGGCGTCAACCAGGTCATCATGCTCTCGCTCTCGATGGTCGTGATCTCCGGTATGGTCGGCGCGGCCGGCCTGGGACGCGACGTCGTCGCGGCCCTCCAGCGGGTCAACATCTCGCTCGGCTTCGAGGCGGGTCTGTCGGTCGTGATCCTCGCGATCTTCCTCGACCGCGTGACCTCGGCCCTCAGCACGCGCTCGCCCGTCGCCAAGGCCCTCGCGGCCACCGCGGTCTGAGACGCCCCGGTCGGGGCCGGCACCCGTCGTCCGGCCCCGACCCCCGCACCGCACCACCCCACGCTTCCCGTACCACCACCAACCCAGGCGGGCACCGCCGTACCTGCGGCCTGCCCACCGAAGGAAGGACACCATGTCTCCCGCACGTCACCACCAGGCTCGTCGTCGCACCGCGATCGTCGCGTCCACGCTCGCCCTCGGGCTCGGCCTGTCGGCCTGCGCCTCGGGCACCGACGCCGGCTCCGGAGGCGGGGCCGACAAGGACATCACGATCGCGATCCACTCGGGCTGGGACGAGGGCATCGCGGTGTCGCACCTGTTCAAGGCCATCCTCGAGGACGAGGGCTACACCGTCCGCACCGAGACGGCCGACCCCGGCGTCGTCTACACGGGCATGGCCGGAGGCGACTTCGACGTCAACTTCGACATGTGGCTGCCCCTCACGCACGCCGACTACAAGAAGCAGTACGGCGACGACCTCGAGGACCTCGGCTACTGGTACGACGACGCCAAGCTGACCATCGCCGTCAACGAGGACGCGCCGATCGACAGCATCGACGAGCTCGCCGCGAACGCCGACCTGTTCGGCAACCGCATCGTCGGCATCGAGTCCGGTGCGGGCCTGACCCGCATCACGCAGGACGAGGCCATCCCGGCCTACGGCCTGGAGGGTCTGGACTTCGTCATCTCCTCGACCCCGGCCATGCTCGCCGAGCTCAAGGGCGCGACCGACGCGGGCGAGAACGTCGCCGTCACGCTGTGGCGCCCGCACTGGGCCTACGACGCCTTCCCCGTCAAGGACCTCGAGGACCCCGAGGGCGCCATGGGCGAGGCCGAGAAGATCCACTCGGTCGCCCGCACGGGCTTCACCGAGGACCACCCCGACGTCGCGTCGTGGATCTCCGCGCTCACGCTGAGCGACGAGCAGCTCTTCTCGCTCGAGAACATCATGTTCAACGAGAACGAGGGCGCGGACAACGACGCCTCGGTGCGCGAGTGGCTCGACGCCAACCCGACGTTCGTCGACGACCTCAAGGCCGCCGCGGAGGCCTGAGCCTCCTCGGGACGAACACGAGAGGCCGGCACCCCCTGCGGGGTGCCGGCCTCTGGCGCGTCCCGGGCCCGACGGCGGAGGCGGGCTCGCGCGCCGGAGCCCACCTCCGCCGTCGGGCAGCGGACTCGCGCTACGCCGTCGGGATGTCGGGCGCGGGCTCCGCCCGGCGCAGGTCCGGCTCGAGGTAGATGGCGTGCGCGATGGGCACCGCCGCGCGGACGCGGACCTCGGCGGCGTCGATCGCGCGGGCGATCGACGCCCCGTCCGCGGTCGCGGTGACCTCGATCTTGGCCGCGACGAGCAGCTCCTCGGGCCCGAGGTGCAGCGTCTTGAGGTGGATCACGGACGCGACGCCCTCTCCCACGAGGGCCGCGCGGATCGCGGCGACGTCGTCACGGCTCGCCGCTTCTCCGAGCAGGAGCGACTTGGTCTCCACGGCCAGCACGATCGCGATGAGGACCAGCAGGATGCCGATGCACGCGGTTCCCGCGGCGTCGTAGCGTCCGTCGTCCGTGACCAGGGTCAGGCCCACCCCGCCGAGGGCCAGGACGAGGCCGATCAGCGCACCGAAGTCCTCGAGCAGCACCACGGGAAGCTCGGGCGCCTTGGCGTTGCGCACGAACGAGGGCCACGACTGCTGGCCTCGCACGGTGTTCGACTCGCGGATCGCGGTGCGGAACGAGAACCCCTCCATGCCGATCGCCACCAGCAGCACCGCGATGGGCACCCACTGCCACTCGGTGATGGGGTGCGGGTCCTCCCACTTGTGCCAGGCCTCGTAGAGCGCGAACAGGCCACCGACCGTGAACAGCACGATCGAGACGATGAACGCGTAGACGTACCGCTCGCGCCCGTAGCCGAACGGGTGCTCCTCGTCCGCCGCCCGCCGGGACTTCTTGCCGCCCAGCAGGAGCAGCGCCTGGTTGCCCGAGTCGGCGAGCGAGTGGACCCCCTCGGCGAGCATCGACGACGCCCCCGTGAGTCCCCAGGCGATGAACTTGGTGACCGCGATGCCCATGTTCGCGAGCAGGGCCGCGATCACCGCCCGGTTGCCTCCATGAGCTGACATGTCGTGGCTCTCCTTCGACTCGGACGACGCGGGTCCGGCCCGTGGCGCGTGCTCGGTCCAGCATCGCACCGCGGGCCGCACGGCAGGACGAGGAGCGTGGGAACACGCCGCGAGCCCGGCCCCGTCAGGGGGGCCGGGCTCGTGGTCGTCGTCCCTCGACGGCCGCAGGTCCTCAGAGGGACCGCGCGTCCCCCTCGAGCAGGACGGGGATGCCGTCGCGCACCGGGTAGGCGAGCGGCCGCTCCGGGTCCGTCGAGTGCAGCTCGGGGCTGCCGTCCGGGGCCGTGCCGTCCACGAGGGTGGCTCCGGTCACGGGGCACCGCAGCGCCTCGCGGACCCATGCGTCGAGGGTGACGGCCTCAGGGGTGCTCGGCGTCGTGTCGTTGCTCATGTGCTCGGTCTCAGCTCTCGTCGTCGGTGGCGTTGTTCGCGGTCGCGTTGTTCGCGGTGGCGTTGTTCGCGGTGGCACGGACGAGCGACAGGACGTCGTCGCGCACCTTCTCCATGATGTCCTCGTCCGCGGCCTCGACGTTGAGCCGCAGCAGCGGCTCGGTGTTGGACGCGCGCAGGTTGAACCACCACTGCGGGTGGGAACCCCAGTGGGAGACGGTGAGGCCGTCGAGCTCGTCGACCTCGACCGGCCCGGCACCTTCCTCGGTCACGTACGCCTGGACCACCCGGGCCCGGGCGGCGGGGACGTCGGAGACCTGGGAGTTGATCTCGCCGCTCGCCGAGTAGGGCTCGTAGACCTCGGCGAGTGCGGACAACGGGTGCTCCTGCCCGCCCAGGGCCGCGAGCACGTGCAGGGCCGCGAGCATGCCCGTGTCCGCGAAGAAGAAGTCACGGAAGTAGTAGTGGGCGCTGTGCTCCCCGCCGAACACCGCGTCGTTGTCGGCCATCTGCGCCTTGATGAACGAGTGGCCCACGCGCGTGCGGACGACCTTCGCGCCCGCCGCGGTCATGAAGTCCGGGACTGCACGCGACGTGATGAGGTTGTGGATGATCGTCGGGACCCGCCCGGCGGCCTTCTCGCGCTCGACCTCGCGCAGCCCCACCAGGGCCGTGATCGCGGACGGGGACACGGGGTCGCCGTGCTCGTCGATCACGAAGCAGCGGTCGGCGTCGCCGTCGAACGCCAGGCCCAGGTCCGCGTCGTGCTCGACGACGGCGGCCTGGAGGTCCACCAGGTTCTTGGGGTCGAGCGGGTTCGCCTCGTGGTTCGGGAAGGTCCCGTCGAGCTCGAAGTACAGGGGCACGATGTCGAGCGGCAGCGCCTCGAGACCTGCTGCGGTCCCCAGGACCGCAGGGGCCGTGTAGCCGCCCATGCCGTTGCCCGCGTCGATCACGACCTTGAGCGGGCGGATGGCCCGAAGGTCCACGAGCGAGCGCAGGAACGCCGCGTAGTCGGCGAGCATGTCGCGGCCCGTGATCTCGCCTCGGTCCGCGACCGGGGTGGGCAGCTCGCCGTCGAGGTACTCCTGGGCGAGCTCGCGCACCGCGACCAGACCCGAGTCCTGGCCCACGGGGCGGGCGCCCGCACGGCACAGCTTGATGCCGTTGTAGACCGCGGGGTTGTGCGACGCGGTGAACATCGCACCGGGGATGTCCAGCGCGCCCGACGCGTAGTAGAGGCCGTCGGTCGAGCACAGACCGATCCGCAGCACGTCCACGCCCGCGTCCGCGAGTCCCTGGGCGAACGCGTCGACGAGGTCGGGGCCGCTGTCACGCATGTCCCGCCCGACGGCGACGCTCGGGCGCGGAGCAGGCTCGCCCTCGGTGGTGGCCTCGGGCAGGACGACGACGCGGGCGAACGCCGCGCCGATCGCTCGGGCGACCTGCGGGTTGAACTGGTCCGGGACGGTGCCTCGGACGTCGTAGGCCTTGATCAGCTGGGTCAGGTCGATGGGCACCGGTTCAGCCTAGCCGGGAAACGGGGCGTGGGGTTCAGTCGCCCTCGGCGCGCAGCACCCGCAGGTGACCTCGCCGCCCGACCTCGGTGACGTCGTCGGGCTCGGGGCCGGGGCGCGGACGGCCCGCCTCGCGGACCGCCTCGGCGAGCGCCGAGAGGTCGTCGGCACTCGGGCCGGTCTCGACGAAGTGCTGCGCGAGACGAACGACCTCCCACCCGCGGGGGGCCGTGAGACGCTCGGCGTGCTCCGAGCAGAGGTCGTAGCTGTGGGGCTCGGCCAGGTGGGCCAGGGGCCCGAGCACGGCGGTCGAGTCCGCGTAGACGTAGGTGAGGGTCGCCACCGAGGCACGGGTGCATGCGGTGCGCGAGCACTGTCTGACGGATCTCACGCGCTGACACTACGCCCTGCACGGTGGTCGCGGTGCCATACACGCCGGGCGCGCATCCTGCACGTCGTGGTCGGGGCGCGGGGACGGCGGTTCGTCTACGCTCGGAGGCGTGCCCGGTCATTCGCCCTCCCCCGCCCCGCACGGCTCGCGCCGTCGCCCCGAGAAGCCCTCGTCCGACGCCCCCGCACCGCTCGTCGCCTCGTTGCGCATCCCTGCCCGCGGCCCGGACCTCAACGACGTCGGGCCGCACCCGCGCCGCCGGGACCGCCGAGGCCGCGGTATCCGGGGACCGCTCCTCCCGCCGTCGGCCCCGGCGAACCGCACGCGCGGCGAGAAGTTCGACGAGCAGGTGATCGCGACCATCGGCCTGCTCGAGCGGGACTGGTCCCGACAGCTCCACGGCACCGAGTTCGCGGTCGAGGACGTCCCCCCTTCGGACCCCGCTCCCTGGGAGGACGCGGGCGTCCCGCTCGGGCGCTACTTCCCCGCCGACGCCGGGCAGCCGGCCCGCATCGTCGTCTACCGTCGCCCCGTCGAGTCCCGGGCGTTCGACGACGACGACCTGTCCGACCTGGTGCGCGACGTCGTCGTCGAGCAGGTCGCGCACATGCTCGCGCGCACCCCCGAGGAGATCGACCCTCGCTACCAGGGCGGCCGCTGACGGGTCAGTCGGGCAGGCCCGCGGTCCGGGTGGCGCGCACGTCCACGCTCCCCTGGCTCGCGGCCGGGGAGACCGGCAGGAGGACGGACACCAAGGTGCCCGGCGCCCCCTCCGGAGCGCCCGTGAGCGGAGGCCCCGTGGTGAGGAGGACCGACCAGACGGGCTCCGCCCCCGTCGTGGTGGCGCCCTGCTCCTGGTCCGCGTCGAGGGTCAGGACGGCAGGCTCGGTCCCGGCCCCCAGCCCGCCGACGTCGAACGTGACGGTCGACCCGGCGGGGACGTCGAGCACCGTCTCCCCCAGCAGGGCGCCGTCCGGACCGTACGCGCGCAGCGTGCCCCGGAAGGCACCCGTCGGGTCGGAGTCCTCGGAGCGTTCGCGAGGGACCGCGCCCACCCGCACCACGCCCGACGTGCCCGGCACGAGCGTCACGGTCCCGCGGTCGGGGGTTCGCCGGGTCGGGTCGGGCACGTCCTCGGGGTCCATGTCGACGGTGGCGGCGGTCGCGGCCGGGACGACGGCGGTCGACGCGAGCCACGCACGATCGACCTGCGCAGCGCCGGCCGGCGAGTCCTGGGCCGTGTCGCCCGCTCGGGCCTCGACCGCACCCGTCACGACCGGCACCGTCGCGTCCACGACCACCGTGTACGCCCCTGCGGGCAGCCCGCCCAGGGACTGGTCGGTCACGACCCCCGGGGCCAGCTCGACCTGCTCGCCGCCACGCACGCGGACCCGGCCGTCCGCCCCGTAGACCGTCAGCGTCGCGGTCCCTGCCTCCGCCCCGGGAGCAAGAAGCCTGACCTGGGGAGCGAGCGCGTCGTCGACGGCCTCCCCCGTGCTCGTGAACCCGACGGCCGTGCTGCGGGCCGGCGCGGCCCCCGGGACGACGTAGTCGACCCCGAGCGGCACCAGACCCGCCAACGTGCTGTGCTGCAGGTAGGCCGCGACCGTCCCACCCGTCGACTCGACCCGGACCGCGAGCCGGCGCTGCTCGGGCGCGGACGCCTCGACGAGCGTCACGACCTCCCCGCCCGGCGGGACCAGGTACTGCCCGCCGCCGCTCAGGACCACCGGCCCACCAGGACCCCACACGCTGAGCCGCACGGTCGCGGGAGTGCGCCCGGGGTTCTGGAGCACGAGCTGCGCGCTGCTGCCGACCTCGGTGCTGCCCCCGACGAGCCAGTGGTCGATGTCCGGCGCGGCGCAGCTCGCCGCCGCGAGCCCGCGCAGGTCGCCCGCGGTCGTCGTCGAACCCACGGAGGCCGCGACACGAGTGTCCGCCGGCATCCCGGCGCCGACCCGGACCGCCTGGCCGTCGGTCACGTCGGCCAACGAGACGACCGTGGCCCCGGCGCCGTCGTGCTCGAGCGGCGCGGCGTCGAGCGCTTCGAGCCCCGTGAGCGTCACGGGCGTCTCACCCGGATCCCCCGTCGTCGACCCCGTACCGACCACACCGGCACGCAGCACGGCCGTCGTCTCGACGGGGGCGGCACCGAACTGCGCGTCCCCGACCTGCGCCGAGTCCGCCAGACGCACCGGGGCGGGGCACACGAGGGTGCGCTCGGGCGTCGAGGACTCGATCCGCTCGACGTCGGGCACGGCGCCTGCGACGGTTCCGAAGCCTCCTGGCAGCCCGACGGCGGCCACGGCCCCCGTGAGGGCGACGGCCACGAGGCCGGTACCGATCGTCGCCACCCGGCGCAGCACAGGGTGAGGTCTGGAGGATCTGGGGGTCACGGGCACTACCTCGTTCCGGTCCGACGACGTCCCACCGGTACGGCGAGGAGCACGAAGATCAGCAGGGTCAGGCCGGCCGCCGCGAGCCAGGGCAGCCGGTGGGCGGGGACGAAGTCGATCGACAGCGTGCCGCCCTCAGGGCCGAGGAGGAAGGCCTGGCGGCCGTCGACCTCGGCGCGCTCGAGCAGGCGTCCGTCGAGCGTCGCGCTCCAGCCGGGGTCCGCGGTCTCGGCGAGCACGATCGCCCGCGCTGCCCCGCCCCCCTCGACACGGGTCGTGACGGTCTTGTCGTCGGCGGGAAGGAGCCGCTCGACCGCGACGGGCTCGTCGTCCTCCTGGCCCGTGATCGGCAGGCCGGCGACCACGCGGGCCCACGCCGGGGCGTCCGTCTCCTGCGGCCCCGGAGCGACCCGCCACAGCACCGCGGCCTGACCCTCGGTCACCCGTTCGAGCCCGGGCACCATGTCCAGGCGCGCCACGAGCTCGGCACGCTCGCGCGCGGCGACCGCGTCCTCGCTCGTCGGGGCAGGCAGCAGGACCGCACCCACCCCCAGGTCGCCCAGCTCGCGCGCCGCACCGGCAGCGCTGCCGGTCGCCATGCCCGCCACGACCGTCGGCAGGTCGCCCTGCGCGTAGGCGGGATCGGTCATGGCCCGCGCCTGCACCACGCTCGACGCGTCGATCATCTGCGGCCCGTCCCCACGGAGCAGGGCGTACTCGACGACCCCGCCCGGGGCGAGCTCGAGCGACAGGACGCGCACCTCACGATCGGAGTCCTGCATCTGCTGCCCCACCTTCGGGACGACGGGCTCGGCCACGACGACCAGGTCACCGACCGCACCGTCCTGGTCGGTCGCCGCCAGCGTCCACGACGCCACCGACGCGACGGGGACCGCGACCGCGACCAGTGCGAGCAGGGCGACGCCACCTGTCCGCCACCCGGCGAGCGTGCGAGCGCGGCGGGCCGTGCGACGGGAGCCGTCCTCCGCCGGCGGCAGCGCCTCCGCCGCACTCGACGAAGGCTCGGCGGGCGCCTGCTCGACGAGCTGCGCCGCGTCGGCGTGCTCGGCCGGCAGGGCCACCGATCGCTCCGGACGCAGCCCGGGAGCTCCCAGCAGCGCCGCACCCAGCAGCCCCAGCAGGACGACAGAGACCCCCACCCCGGGCCAGCCGTGGACGGCCCCGTCGGCCGAGACCGCGACCTCGATCGCTCCCGTCACCACGGCGGCGGCCAGACCCAGCGCGGCGACGAACCACGCGCAGGCCACGCCTGCCACGCGAGCGCGGAAGAGGGCGAGCAGTGCGAGCACGGCGACCAGGGCGCCCGTCGCCAGGGGTGCGAGACGAGCGACCTCGCCGAGCACACCACCCTCGAGGCCGAACCACGGGGCCCCCTCCACCGGCATGCCGAGGAGCTGCTGCCACGCCGGCGCCGCGTCGGAGCCGACCGGCACGCCCGGTCCGGTCGCGAGCAGGCGCCACCCGCCGTCGGTCCAGGTGGAGCCGACGCGGTACCAGAAGGGGGCGAGGAGCACGAGCGAGGGGAACAGGACCAGGAACAGGTATCGGCGGTGCTGGCGCGCCCCGACCGCGACCACCGCCAGGGCCAGGACGAACAGCGGGAAGAGGATCGGAGCGCCGCACACGGCGACGAGCAGGGCCAGACCTGCGGCCGCGGCGGCCCCGACCGATCCTTGCCGCCGTCGACGCAGGGCACGGCGACCTGCGGGCACGGCCCGGCCGCTGGTCGGTCCGAGCGTGGGGCTCAGCTCGTCGTACGCGTGGACCCCCAGCGCGCGCAGGACCCCCAGCGCGACCCACGGCAGGGCCGCGTGCGCCACGAGGGCACCGAGCCGTCCGCCCCCGAGCGCGAGCACGAAGGACGGCGCCGCCACCCACACGATCGCGGCCCAGGCTCGCAGCCAGACGGACCGGGTCACTCCCCCGGCCCCGAACCAGGCACCCAGCCCGGCCACCACGATCGACAGCACCACCAGGACGCCGACCGTCGGCTGCAGCGAGCCACCGCCGAGCAGCGCCAGCGGGAGGAGGAACGTCGTGAACGGGTCGGCGGGCGCGGGCGACCCGAGCCCGTCCGCGACCCAGCCGCCCGTCGCCGCCTGCCAGACCGCGGCGAAGCTCCCGTCGGCAGGCAGCAGCTCCCCACCGACGAAGCGACCACCGGCGACGAGGGTCCCGGAGACCGCGCCGAAGACGACCGCCGTCAGCGCGAGGAGACCGAGCGTCAGCAGTGCGAGCATGGTGCGCCGACGACGCGCGATCGCGCGGAGGTCGGCCCGCTCGAGATCGGTCGGCGCCGTCGAGACCCGGTGCTCCTCGGCGTTCGCCAACCGGTGGTCCCTGCGCTCCCCGAGGACGTCCCGCCAGGTGCCCTGCAGCGGGGCCAGCGCGCGTCGGGGCAGGACGCTCGTCCGGCGGACGGACCGGCGGGACCGAGCGAGCGCGGGGAACCGGAAGACGGCCCAGAGCGGGGCGAGGAGCTCGTCGCGTGCCTGCGCGGGTCGCTTGATCGCGAGGCGGTACATGGCCTGGAAGGGAGCCCACAGGATCATGGCGATCACGGCGGGCACGAGCATCGGCCAGGCGACGCTCACGAGCCGGTAGTGCAGGTGGCTGCGCCGCCGGGGCCCGTACGACGCCTCGACGTCCGGCACCCGGGGTTCGTCCTCGTCCTCGTGGTGACCTTCGGCGCGCAGGTCGAGGAGCGAGGCCTGCGCATGCCGGACCACCGCGCGCGGGACGACCACGACGCGGTGCCCGGCCAGACGCGCACGACGACAGAAGTCGAGCCCGTCGCCGAACACCCCGAGCTCCGGGTCGGTACCGTCCAACGCCTGCCAGACCGAGGTGCGCACCAGGGCCCCCGCGAGACCCACGGCGAAGACGTCCTCGCGGGCGTCGTGCTGCCCCTGGTCGATCTCGTGCTCGTCGATCCCCGTCATCCTGCGCCCGAGCGGCGACGTCGTGAACCCGACCTCCAGGAGCACCCCGTCGGAGTCCCCGTCCAGGTCCCATCGGCGCTGCTTCGCGCCGGCGATCGCCACGGCGTTCGAGTGCTCGACCGCCCGGAGCTGCTCGGCCAGGGCCCCGGCGTCGGGGGCGGAGTCGTCGTGCAGGAGCCAGATCCAGGTCGGCGGGTCCTGCGCGCCACGAGACGCGAGCGCGATGTCCACGGCCTGCCCGAAGGTGCGCGCGTGCGGGGCTGCGAGGAACCGCGCGCCACCGAGCTGGAGCTCCTGGTACTCGCTCATGGCCTGCGACGCCGCGACGTCCACCACGATCACGGCGTCCGGTGCGACCGACTGGGACCGGACGGCGTCGAGCGTGTGCGGCAGGTAGCGGGTCCGGCCCTGGGTGACGACCACTGCTGTCACCGAGACGACGGCGGGCACGGAGCCGGTCACCGCCGTGACGGCATGGGGCGATGCACCACGTGCGCGCTGCTGCGCCGCACCTGGCTGGTGGTAGGGGTCGGTCACCGTGGTCGTGTCTGAAGAAGTCATCCTGGCGACATCATGACCCGCGTCCGGCGCAGATCGTGGGACCTCGACACGGCAGGTCGTCTACCCGAGCGACAGTTCGCCCGCTCCCCACCCGAGGGGCAGGAACGTGCTCAGACCACCCGGCGCTTGAGCTTGCGGCGCTCGCGCTCGGAGAGCCCGCCCCAGATCCCGAACCGCTCGTCGTGCTCGAGCGCGTACTCGAGGCACTCGGCCCGGACCTCGCAGCCCGTGCAGACCTTCTTGGCCTCGCGGGTCGATCCCCCCTTCTCGGGGAAGAACGCCTCGGGGTCGGTCTGGGCGCACAGCGCGCGCTCCTGCCAACCCATGAGCCCGTCGTCGACCACCTCGCCGAAGAGAGGCAGCACAGGAGCCACCGTCTCTACCGGCTGACCTGCATCCGAGGGAAAGGCCCCCAGATCATCGCCCAGCACGTTCCACATGATGCGCCCCTTCATGCCGTTATATGAAAACTGCATTAGAGAAATTACACGCGTGTCATCCACGTCCGTCAAGCCGAAATGTGCTATCCGGGCGATTCGGTGGGTGAAATCACGACGTCGGACGTCTCGGCGCGCCCTAGGCTGGGCCGCATGGCCGCATCCTCGACCCCTCCTATGCACATCGCTGACCTGCAGCGTCTCATCACCCGAGACCCCGGTCGCCCTCGCCTGACCTGGTACGGGGAGGACGGCGAGCGCGTCGAGCTGTCGGGGGCCGTCCTGCACAACTGGGTCAACAAAACCGTCAACCTGCTGGTCGAGGAATTCGACGCCGGCCCCGGCACCCGCGTCGTGCTCGACCTTCCCCCGCACTGGCGCGCGATCGTCTGGGCCCTCGCCACGTGGCGAACCGGTGCCACGCTCGTGGTGCCCTCGCGGACCGCGGGGAGCGACGCCGTCGGGCCGTCGGCGGCGGACGTCGTCGTGACGTCGGACCCCGGTTCCTGGGCGGGCACCGACGCCCAGCTCGTCGCCGTGCCGCTGCCCGCGCTCGCGCGCCGCTTCGACGGCGACCTGCCACCCGGGACGATCGACGCCGGCTCCGCGGTCATGACCTACGGCGACCAGATCGGCTGGGTCGAGGAGATCGACGTCGCATCGGTCGCGATCGAGCCGGACGTCTCCCACGACGGGCTCGTCGCGTGGGCCCTCGCGGGCACCGCGCTCCCGTCGGCGTCCGCACCGCGGGCGCTCGTCGGCGAGCAGCAGGTGCTCGCGCTGCTGCGCCGGACGCTCGAGGCCCTGGCGCTCGACGGATCGGTGGTCGCCACCTCGCCCGCCACCACCGCCTCGCTCGCGAGCGACCCCGTGCGCCTCGGCCGCCTTCGGGAGACCGAGCGCGTCACCCACCCGGCGCACGAGGGCTGAGGCCGGGCACACACACCGCCGATCCGGCGCGAACCGTAGCGACCCGCCCCAACCACCTGTACCGTGGGCCGCCAGTTGCCGTTCCCGCCAATGGCCCTTGACGATGGAGTCGCCGTGCACGACGAGACAGCCCACGACGACGGTCCCGGAGGACTCCTCGACACGACGTCCCAGGAGTACACCCAGCGCCTCCAGGACCTCGAAGGCGCCTCGTGGAAGCGCATGCTCCACGTCCAGGCACCCTACCGGCGCAACATCTCCCGGGCGCTCTCGGGGGCTCGCACGCTCGACCTCGGGTGCGGCATCGGGCGCAACCTCCAGACCCTGAGCGACGACAGCGTCGGCGTCGACCACAATCGGACGTCGGTCGCCTTCTGCCGCACCCGGGGACTCGTCGCCTATCTGCCGGAGACCTTCCGGACCTGGGCGCTCGAGGGCGCCGAGACCTTCGACGGGCTGCTCGTCGCCCACGTCCTCGAGCACCTGCCCCCGGGCACCCAGGAGGCGTTCCTCAGGGACTACCTCCCGTTCCTCGCGCCCGCTGCGCGCGTCGTCCTCATCTGCCCCCAGGAGCGCGGGTTCGCCAGCGACGCCTCGCACCTCGACTACGTCGACGACGCGCGGCTCGTCGACCTGTGCGACCGCCTGGGCCTGATCGTCGACGACTCGCGCTCCTTCCCGCTCCCCCGCCCTGCGGGCAGGGTCTTCAGCCACAACGAGTTCGTGGTCCGCGCACGGGTCCCCGGCCCCGCAGCCTGACCAGACCGCCGCCTCCGGCGAAGGGATCAGGGCCACGCCGGACGGCGGACCACGCCTCGCGACGCCGGTTCGTGCTGGTCCGTCGGGTCGCTAGGCTGTGCGCATCATGAGCAGCTCCGCCGGCGCAAGCACCGCCCTCCGTGTCATCTGCGTGATCTACAACCCCGGAGCCGAGCTCCGCGACTTCGCCACCTCGTTACGCACCGCGACCACGCAGGAGGTCGAGCTCGTCCTCATGAACAACGGTGGACCGAGCGACCTGGCGACGGAGCTCGCCAAGGCCCCGGGGACCCGGCTGGTCGAGGCGGGCGGGAACCTGGGCTACGGACGCGCGGCGAACCTCGGCGCACGCGGCGCGGTGGGCGACTGGATCGTCGTCGCCAACCCCGACCTCGTCTGGTCCCCGGGCTCTCTCGACGCGCTCCTGGAGGCCGGCTCTCGCCACGAGCGGGCAGGCTCCCTGGGGCCTCGGATCCTGAACACGGACGGCACCGAGTACCCCTCCGCGCGGGCCATCCCTTCTCTGCGCCTCGGCGCAGGCCACGCGGTCCTCGGCAAGATCTGGGCCGACAACCCGTACTCCCGCGCCTACCGGGACGCCCATGGCCCGGGGAGCGCCGTCGAGCGCCCTGCGGGCTGGCTCTCCGGAGCCTGCCTGCTGCTCCGGCGCGAGGCGTTCGACCAGGTCGGCGGATTCGACGAGAACTACTTCATGTTCTTCGAGGACCTGGACCTGGGTGACCGTCTCGGTCAGGCCGGGTGGGCCAACGTCTTCGTGCCGAGCGCCGAGGTGACGCACGTCCAGGGCGTGTCCTGGAAGAAGGACCCGGCCCCCATGATCCGCGCCCATCACGCCAGCGCTCGTCGATACCTCGCCGGACGCTACTCGGCCGCCCACCTCGCACCGCTGCGCTGGGCGATCTCGATCGGCCTCGGCCTCAGGGAACGACTCGAGATCCGGGCCGCGCGACGTCGATGACGCGCATGCGGCACAATGGCCCGCATGCGTGGAATCATCCTGGCCGGCGGATCCGGCACTCGTCTGCACCCGATCACCCTCGGCATCAGCAAGCAGCTCGTCCCCGTCTACGACAAGCCGATGATCTACTACCCGCTCTCGACACTGATCCTCGCGGGTATCAAGGACATCCTGATCATCACGACGCCGCACGACGCGGACCAGTTCCGTCGGCTCCTCGGCGACGGCTCGCAGTTCGGAGTCTCGATCGAGTACACCGTCCAGGCCGAGCCGAACGGCCTCGCCCAGGCCTTCGTCCTGGGTGCCGACTTCATCGGGAACGACTCCGCCGCGCTCGTGCTCGGCGACAACATCTTCTACGGGCCCGGCATGGGCTCGACGCTCTCCCGGTACAGCGACCTCGACGGCGGCGCCGTCTTCGCCTACCGCGTCGCCGACCCGACCTCCTACGGAGTCGTCGAGTTCGACGCCGACGGCAAGGCGCTCTCGCTCGAGGAGAAGCCGGCCGAGCCCAAGTCGAACTACGCGGTCCCCGGCCTGTACTTCTACGACAACGACGTCGTCGCGATCGCCCGTGACCTCGCTCCGTCTGCTCGGGGCGAGTACGAGATCACGGACGTGAACCGGACCTACCTCGAGCAGGGACGCCTGCAGGTCGAGGTCCTCCCCCGCGGCACGGCGTGGCTCGACACCGGCACGTTCGACTCGCTCGTCGAGGCGTCCGACTTCGTCAAGACCATCGAGCACCGCCAGGGACTCAAGGTCGGTGCTCCGGAGGAGGTCGCCTGGCGTCGTGGCTTCCTGACCGACGACGAGCTGCGCGAACGCGCCGAGAAGCTCGTCAAGTCCGGCTACGGCACCTACCTGCTCGGGCTGCTCGAGCGCGACTGACCCACCTCGCGTACGACGAAGGGCCCGACGACGCGAGTCGTCGGGCCCTTCGTCGTACGCGACGGATCAGGCGAGCACGGACGACGCCGCCGCCTGCCACCGCTCGTCCCACGGACCGATCGGCTCGACCCCGATGCGCTCGAGCGCGTCGTGTCCCAGCACCGAGTAGCCGGGCCGCGGAGCCTTGCTGGCGAAGGCGGCGCTCGTGGTGCGCTGAAGATCGACCTCGGCACCCGCCGACGCGACGATCGCCTCGGTGAACCCGAACCAGGACGTCCGACCGCTCGACGTGCCGTGGTAGGTCCCGCTCGGCGCACCGGCCCGGACGAGGCGCACGATCAGGTCGGCCAGGTCCACCGTCCACGTGGGCTGCCCGACCTGGTCGTCGACGACCGAGAGCGAGTCCCGGTCCGCCGCGAGACGTGCCATGGTCTTGGGGAAGCACGCGCCCTGCGCTCCGTAGAGCCACGCGGTGCGCACGATCAGGTGGTTCGGGTTCTCGGCCCGCACGGCCCACTCGCCGGCAGCCTTGGTCCGGCCGTACGCCGAACGGGGCGCGATCGCCGCGTCCTCGGCGTACGGGGCGTCGGCGTGCCCGTCGAACACGTAGTCGGTCGACACCTGGACGAGC
This sequence comes from Oerskovia jenensis, assembly GCF_016907235.1. Taxonomy (NCBI): domain Bacteria; kingdom Bacillati; phylum Actinomycetota; class Actinomycetes; order Micrococcales; family Cellulomonadaceae; genus Oerskovia; species Oerskovia jenensis. The sequence goes on along the minus strand of NZ_JAFBBO010000001.1, from coordinate 3,693,393 downwards.
GTGGCGCCGGTCCTGGCCGTGGCCCGAGCCAGGTTCGCGGCGCCCACCGCGTTGACCGAGAAGGCCCCCGCCTCCTGCTCCTCGGCGTCGTCGACCGCGGTCCAGGCAGCGCAGTTGACCACGACGTCGAACCCTTCGACCCCCGACGAGACGGACCCGAGGTCCGTGATGTCCATCTCGGACCGGTCTGCCGCCGCAGCGTCGACCCCCTCCTCGGCGAGCCTCGACACGAGGTCCTGCCCGAGCATGCCGCGCGCTCCGACCACGAGCCAACGTGGTGCCCTGCTGTCCTGCGTGACGCCGTCGGTCAACGGTCCTCCGTCTCCGACCGGCCCGATGTCACCGGTACCGGTCCTCCTGGGTAAGATCTGCCCCGCGGGCACACGCCTGCGGGGCAGAAGCAACGACAGGAGTCTACGGTCCCATGACGTCTATCGAGCTAGTCCGCCCCCCAGCACCCGATGACCAGGACTCCGAGCGCACGCCCCGCGCCACGCATGGTGCGCTAGCCCTCTTCGGAGCGGTGATCGCAACAGGCCTGCTACTCGCCGGGCGCCTGGGCGGCATCCTTGGCGGAGAGGTCGCTATCGGTCTCGTCGTGGCTCTTCTCGTCCTCGCGCCGACGGCACGGAGCCTGTCTCAACGCCTCGCCTTCAACCTCTGCCTCGTGGTCGGCTCCGTGCCAGCCCTGTGGATGCTCCCTGCGCTCGAACCGGTCGGTCGTACGACGGTCGCGCTCGCCGTGGTGACCGGCACACTCACCTACTGGGCGCTCAGCCGCCCCGAAAGGGCTCGCTCGCTCGTGCCTCAGGTCGCGACGGTCGACCTCTGGCCTGTGGTCGCCGGGGTCGTCGCGCTCGCCTTCTCGATGCCGTGGTTCCGCACGTCGACCGCCGCCGGAGCACTCACCCAGCTCCAGAACGGCTGGGACAACGCCGCGCACTTCAACATGTTCTCCATGATCCGCGCGTACGGCGTGACGACCGATCGCCTGGGCCTCACACCCGACGGCGAGACCTGGAAGTTCTCCGACTACCCGCAAGGCTTCCACACCCTGGCCGCCGCGTTCGCCGAGCTCGTCACTCCGGGGGAGCCCGGGACCATCTCCGTCGAGCTGGTCACCTTCACCCACGCGATCGGGGTGGTCGCCGCCGTCGCGGTCGTCGTCATGGCCGCCGCACTGTGCGCGATGCCAGCGGTGCGATCCCGTCCGTGGCACGCGCTCGTGGGAGTCTTCGCGCTCCTCGCCCTGATGCTCTTCGGCCCGCTGGGCGCGCTGCCTCTCAACGGGTTCATCAACTTCTACCTCGCCTGCGCGCTCACCGGCACCGTGGTGATGCTTGCAGCGTCCTGCCCACGGGTCCTCGCCCCGATGCCGCTGGCCGCGATCTGCGCGGCCCTGGTCGGGATCGCACAGGGGTGGATCCTCCTGCTCGCCCTCGCCGCACCAGCAGTCCTGCTCGTCCTGCTGCCCTTCCGGCGGGAGCGCTACCGCGCGACACTCCGCGAGAAGCTCGCGAGCGCCCTGATCCTGCTCGCTGCGTTCTACTGCGTCGCGCGCGCCGCGCTCCTGCTCGTCAGCCTCTCCCCGACCGAGGTCCTCACGACCAACGGTGGGACCCCGCAGCCCCCGGTGGGGCTCACCGTCGCGCTGCTCGCCGGCGCGACCGCGGCGTCGCTGTGGGGATGGAGCCGGGCCCGTGCCCTCGGCGACGTCGCCCCTGATGACACCCCCGTCTTGTTCACGTGGATCGTCCCCCTCTGCGCCGGCGTCTCGGCGACGGGGCTCGCCCTCGTGCTCCTGAGCTCCGCGCCGACAGTCACCTACTACTTCTGGAAGTACCTCTTCGCCGTCCTCGTCGTCGGCGCGGTCTCCCTGGTCGTCGCGCTCGTCCATCTCGCGCCGAAGACTCCCGCAGTTCCCCGTACTGCCGCCGTCGCGGCCAGTGTGCTCGCCTCGCTGGCCCTGACCCAGGCCTTCGGCCTTGCCGTGCCCCGCCTCCCCGCATACGGGTTCGTCACCGAGTCGCCCGGATGGGCAGCGCGCACCCTGCTCGCACAGCTGAGCGCCACACCCCACGAAGCCAGCGTCCGGATGGCCGACGCCCTGGCGTCCGAGGCGCCGGAGCCCGAGTCGAAGCCGTTCTTCCTCGTGCCCCCGGGCGAGACCGCGCAGCACCCTCTCTCGGCAGCGCAGTGGTACCTCTCCCTGACCAACCGGTGGACGGCAGAGTCGAACGACGCGCTCGCACCCCTGCTCGCCCTCGACGGCTCGGTCGACACGTACCAGGCCGTCACGGCCGAGATCCTCGCTGCGGCCCCGCAGAACGTCGTCCTGACCGATCCCGGGACGGCCGCTCTGCTACGTTCGGCCCTGCCTGCCGCAGATCAGGACCGGATCATCACCTGGCAGTAGCACCCGGTGGTCACCACCACCGGAGACACGAAGGAGCAACGATGCAGTACCGAGAGCTCAGCGTCCCCGGCGCCTGGGAGATCACCCCGAAGCAGTTCGGCGACCCCCGCGGGGTCTTCCTCGAGTGGTTCAGGGCGCCCGCCTTCGAGGAGGCGCTGGGGCACCCCCTCGACCTCCAGCAGGCCAACTGCTCGGTCTCCTCCGCCGGCGTCCTGAGGGGGATCCACTTCGCCGACGTCCCCCCCGGGCAGGCCAAGTACGTGACCTGCGCCAAGGGGGCCGTGCTCGACGTGGTCGTCGACATCCGGGTCGGCTCACCGACCTTCGGCCAGTGGGACTCGGTGCTCCTGGACGACGTCGACCGTCGAGCGATCTACCTCGGGGAAGGGCTCGGGCACGCCTTCATGGCCCTCGAGGACGACTCGACCGTGATGTACCTGTGCTCGACCGGATACTCCCCCGGGCGCGAGCACGGGATCCATCCGCTCGACCCCGCCATCGGGATCGAGTGGCCCACGACGGCACGCGACGGTTCGCCGCTCGAGCCCCTGCTCTCCGAGAAGGACCTCGCCGCCCCGACCCTGGACGAGGCAGCAGCCCAGGGGCTGCTCCCGACCCTCGCCCAGGTCTCGGAGTACGTCACCTCCCTGAAGCGCTGATCGCCGCCTCGTAGGCGCGCAGGTGCACCTGCGCGGCCGCGGCCCAGGTGAACCCCTCGGCCCGTCTCGTGGCAGCCGCCGCGAGACGGGCTCGTTCGTCCGGTGAGGCGAGCAGCGCCCCGAGCTCGCGTCCGATCGACCGGTCGTCGGTACCGCAGTAGGCGACGGCCTCTCCACCGACCTCGGGGAGCGAGAGCTCGCGCGTCGTGAGGACGGTCGCTCGACACGCCATGGCCTCGAGCACCGGCAGGCCGAAGCCCTCCCCCAGGCTCGGATAGGCGACCACCACCGCGCCCCCGAGGAACGCCGGCAGGTCGTCGAGCGGAAGATAGCCCGCCCGCCGGACCGTGAGACCCGCAGGGACCAGGTCGATCGCGGCATCGATCGACTCGTCCCACCCTCGGGCGCCCGCGAGCACCAGCGCCGGTGGGTTCGCCAACCCCGCGCAGGCCTGGACCCACCCCCGGATCAGTGCCGGGACGTTCTTTCGTGGCTCGAGCGTGCCGAGGAACGCGACGTAGGTGTCCTCCTCGATCCCCAGGGTCTGCCTGACCCTCAGCTGCTCGTCGGGCGTCGTCGGGTGGAACCGGGCGTGGTCCACACCGTGGTACGCGACGAAGAACTTCTCGGGCGCACCGCCGACGAGGCGGAGCACCTCGTCCCTCGTCGCCTCCGACGGGACGAGGAGCGCATCCGCACGCTGGCGCGCCACGCGGATCGCGTTCCGGAAGAACACGGCCTTGGAGCGGAGGTGCAGCTCCGGGGTCGTGAAGAACGTCGCGTCGTGGAGCGTGACGGCGGTCGGGACCCCCGCGGCCAGCGGCAAGGTGTAGTGCGGGCTGTGCAGCACGTCGGGTCGGACCTTCCGGACGAGCGACGGCAGGCCGACCTGCTCCCAGGACATGCGCACCGCACGTCGAGCGGCAGCCGACGGGGCCGGGCAGAGCTCGGCCGCAGGGACGAGCGCCCCGTACGCGTCGAGGTCGCGTTCCTGGACCGCCATCACGAGGTCGACCCCTGCCGCCACGAGCTCGGGAACCAGCTCGTCGACATAGCGACCCACGCCTCCCCGGTCAGCGGGAACCGCGGTGGCGTCGAGGAGTACTCGCATGTGTTCGTCATGCCCTTCGTCGGTGGTTGGTGACCGGTGCCCGGCCGTTCGTCGATGCCGGGACCGGGAGGTCGATCCAGGTCTCGAGCGCCGCTAGGATGATCCGTCGTGACCCCAGACCACGATGCCGAGCGGCTACTCATCATTCTGCCCGCTTGGAACGAGCAAGAAGCCCTGCCCGGCGTGCTCGACGAGCTGCACCTCTTCCTGCCCCACGCCGACCTGCTCGTCGTGAGCGACGGATCGACCGATCGGACCGCCGAGGTCGCGCGCCGCGGCTCGACGATGGTCCTCGATCTGCCGCTCAACCTCGGGGTCGGCGGGGCCATGCGCGCAGGCTACAAGTTCGCGTCGCGGCGCGGCTACGACATCGCGGTCCAGCTCGACGCGGACGGCCAGCACAACCCCGCGGACGTCCCCCGGCTCGTCGAGACCATGCGTGAGCAGCAGGCCGACGTCGTGATCGGGGCCCGGTTCGCGGGTGAAGGCACCTACACGGTCCGCGGCCCCCGACGGTGGGCCATGAAGCTCCTGTCGGTCTCGCTGTCGAAGGTGGCGGGGACGCGCCTCACGGACACGACCTCCGGGTTCAAGGCGTCCAACCGTCGCGCGATCGAGCTCTTCGCCCGCGACTACCCCGCCGAGTACCTCGGCGACACGATCGAGTCGCTCGTGATCGCCGCCCGCTCCGGCCTGACCATCCGACAGGTCGGCGTGACGATGCGTCCACGGTCGGGAGGCACGCCGTCCCACAACCCCGCCAAGGCGGCCATCTTTCTCGGGCGCGCCATGCTCGCGCTCGTCATCGCGCTGTCCCGTCCCGTCACCCCTCGTGAAGAACTGGAAGAACGATGAGCGGATACTTCTTCGCCGTGGCGGCGTGCATCGCACTCGTCGTCCTGCTGCTGGTGCTCCTGCGGACCCGTCGTCTTCGCGAGAAGTACGCGGCGATCTGGCTGCTGGTGGCTCTCGGTGTCTGCGTCCTGGGAGCGTTCCCGTCCGCGGTCGCCGAGCTGGCGCAGCTCGTGGGCGTCGAGACACCGAGCAACCTGCTCTTCGCCCTCGCCATGATCGTGCTGCTCGTCGTGTGCGTCCAGCTGAGCGTCGAGGTCACGGCGCTCGAGGAGGAGACCCGGACGCTCGTCGAGGAGGTCGCGATCCTGCGCTTCGACGTCGACCGCATCACGGCCGCGACGACGCAGCCGTCCCACGAGGGGCGTCCGCAGGCCGGAGCGAACGGCCATGACACGGACCAGATCGATGGGTCGTGACCCCGCTGCCCTGACTCGACCGAATCGGTCGATGCTGTGGGTCGCCGTCGGCCTCGGGGTCTTCGGGCTCTCGAACTTCGTGTTCCTCGCGCTGGCAGGACGTGATCTGGGCCCGGAGACCTCGGCGGCGGTGTCCGTCGCCTGGACCCTGCTCAACGCCCTCGGAATCGGCCTCTTCCAGCCGCTCGAGCAGGAGACCGGCCGTCGCCTGTCCGCCGCGCGCGCCCTGGGCGAGACCGGGGCCGACCTTCGACGCATGGTCCGCTACGCCCTGGTCACCGGCCTCCTCATCGTCGTGGTGGGGCTCGCCGGTACACCGTGGATCGCCGACGCGCTCTTCGGGTCGGCCAAGGACATCGTGCTGGTCGTGGTGCTGGGGCTCCTCGGCCAGGCGCTCGCCTACTACGCGCGCGGTGTCCTTGCGGGGACGGGCCGCTTCAACCGCTACGGCGAGCAGCTCGCGGTCGACGGCGCCATCAGGATCGTCGCTGCCTCCGCGCTCTACCTCTCGGGCGCGGGCAACCAGTTCCTGTACGGGATCGTGCTCGTCGTCGCGCCCGTCGCCGCGACGCTGCTCACCGCCAGGGTCTCGACCCTCGTGAAGGTCGCACGCCACGCGGTGGCGCAGCGCAACGGGGACGGGATGCTGAGCCTGGTCGCCGCCTCGTCCTCGGGTCAGATCCTGGCCAACCTCGGCCCGATCGCCATGGCCGTCATGGCCACGGCGAGCCAGCAGTCCCTCAGCGGGCGTTTCGTGGCCGCGGTGACGGTCGCACGCATCCCCCTGTTCCTCTTCGCGGCGATCCAGGCGGTCTTCCTGCCCGCGCTCGCGGCCCTCGCCGCGACCCACGACGTCGCCGGCTTCCGCGCCTCGGTCCGCAAGGCGCTGCTCGCCAGTGCAGCGCTGGGCCTGCTCGGCATCCTCGCGATCGCGGTGCTCGGGCACTGGGTGCTGTGGCTCATCTACGGTCCCGAGTTCACGATCGACACGCCGACGCTCGTGCTCATCAGCATCTCGGGGGCGCTGTTCATGCTCGCCCAGGTCTTCGCCCAGTCGCTGCTGGCGCACCACGCCGAGCGGACCGTCGCGATGGGATGGACGCTCGGGATCCTCGGCTCCATCGCGACCCTGTTCGTCCCCCTGTCACTCTCGGTGACCGTCGCCCTGGCGCTGTGCGTCGGGTCCGCGGTCGCACTCACCAGCCTTGCGCTGGCCAGCCGCCGGACGAACCGCGTCTGGCAGGCCTCCCTCAAGGTCACGGAGCCCGCCCAGTGAGCACCCCCGTCCTGACAGTCGTGATGCTCGCGTACGGCGCCGAGGAGTACCTCCACGACGCCGTCGCCGCCGTCCTGGCCTCCGAGGGGGTGCCCCTCGAGATCGTGCTGGTCGACAACGGCTGCACGACCGACGCGGTGCGCGACCTCGCGCCCGACGATCGCCTGTCGATCCTGACCCCGGGCGCCAACCTCGGCTTCACGGGCGGGGTCAACCTCGGCGCCCGCGGCGCCCGCGGGCAGTTCCTGGCCCTCGTGAACAGCGACGCGATCGTCGAGCCGTCGACCCTGCGGTTGCTCGTCGCCCACGCCCGCGACGAGGCCGTGGGCATCGCCGGCGCGACGATCCTCCTCGCGGACGCACCCGACCGGATCAACTCGGCGGGCAACCCGTTGCACCTCCTCGGGCTGAGCTGGGCCGGCGGGATGGACCGCCCGGCGTCGGACTTCACCACGGTGCGGGACGTGGCCTCCGCCAGCGGGGCCTGCCTCGTCCTGCGCACCGAGCTCTGGACCGAGCTGGGCGGCTTCCCGGAGGAGTTCTTCGCGTACGTCGAGGACATGGAGCTCAGCTGGCGGTGCTGGCAGCGCGGACTCCGTGTCCAGGTCCTGCCCGACGCGCGAGCGCTGCACCACTACGAGTTCTCCCGCAGCCCGCTCAAGATGTACCTCGTGGAGCGCAACCGCTGGCTCTTCCTGCTCACGTGCCACGAGCGACGCACGCTGTGGCTCCTGGCACTCCCGCTCGCCGCTTTCGAGCTGGCTATCGCGTTCGTCGCGCTGGTCCAGGGCTGGGGGAAGCAGAAGCTGCAGGGTTGGCGGTGGATCGTCGCGCATCGACGCTGGATCGCCCGACGCCGACGCCTGGTACAGGACACCCGTACCGTCCCCGACGCAGCACTCCTTTCCCTCCTCAGCGACACGTTCGACCCCGCACAGACCCCCTTGCCACCGGCGGCTCGCCCGCTCGAGAGCGTGCTGCGAGGATACTGGCGAGTCGCCCGACGCTCCATCCGACAAGAAGGCTGACGATGTCGTCTCTCTCTGCCACCCTGCGCCGACGCCGGGGTCTCGTCGGCGACGGCCGCATGTCGCCCCGCAAGGCCTTCTGGTCGTCGTTCCTCGCCTTCTTCGTGATCAGCGGGCTCTGGGCCGTGAACAACCCTCTGATGGCTTCGGTCGACGAGCCCGCCCACATGATCAAGGCGGCGTCGGTCGTGCTGGGTTCGGAGGACGTCAGCACCGACGGCGGAGTCACCGGGATCGGGCTCGTCGAGATCCCCCTGCTGTACAACACCATCGCGACCTTCGCGAACTGTCTCGCGTTCCAGCCCGAGGCGACGGCCTCCTGCCAGCCAGAGATCACGGGAGACATCGAGCAGATCGCGACGATCCCGACCTCGGCCGTCAACTACAACCCGTTGTACTACGCGGTGGTCGGTCTGCCCGCGCTCATCCCGGACGACGGAGGTGAGTACACCGCGTACCTGATGCGCCTCATCAACGCCCTGGTGAGCTCCGCCGTGCTCGCTCTCGCCGTGCGGACCATCGCCGAGATGCCTCGTCGTCGCTGGATGGCGCTCGGCTTGCTCCTCCCCCTCACCCCGACCTTCATCAACCTCACCGGTTCGATCAACCCGCAGTCCTTCGAGGTCACGGGTTCGGTGCTCTTGTGGGTGACCCTGCTCGCACTGCTCCGAGCCCCCGACCCCGGCGTGCTGGCGCGACGAGCGACTCGTCTGGTGATCGCCACGACCCTCGTGGCGCACGCTCGCGGGCTGGGTCCGTTCTTCGTGGTGCTGATCGTGCTGCTGTGCGTCGGGACCTCGCCCTGGAAGAACCTCGTCGCCCTCGTGCGCCAACGCTCGGCACAGATCGCGATCGTCCTGTGCGTCCTCTCGTGCGCCCTCGCCACCGCGTGGATCCTCTTCGGCAACGCCCTGCCGGACCGCGCCGTGGGCTCCGGCATCTCGGACCGCGACACGTTCCTCCACAGCGCTGGGAACACCTCCTACTACCTCAACCAGCTCGTCGCTGCCCTCGGCTGGCTCGACGTGGCCTTCCCCACCTGGTTCTACATGGTGTACGCGGCGCTCGTCGGCCTCATGATGTTCCTCGGCTGGGCAGCAGGATCGTGGCGCGACCGCCTCGGCATCGTCGTCGTCTCAGCGCTCGTCCTGACCCTGCCGATCGTGATCCAGGTCGCCCAGGCGCCCACGATCGGATGGTTCTGGCAGGGGCGCTACATCTTCCCGGTCGCGATCGGTCTGACCTTCCTGTGCGCACTGGCCATCGAGAGGCGACCGCGCGCGCTGGACGAACGGATGACGAGAAACCTCGTGACGACCACCGCGGTGGTGCTCGTCGGGCTCCAGGTCGCTGCGCTCGTCTTCAACCTCCACCGGTACATCAACGGTGGCAACGGCGGCTGGTTCAAGCTCGACGCAGAGAGCTGGCTCCCGCCGGTCAATCTCGTGGTCTTGCTGATCACGTACGCCGCCGCCTGGGTCGCCTTCGCGGTCATCGCGCTCCGGGCGGCGACTCCCCGAGAGGCGAGACCTGCTGACGAGGTCGTCTCCTCGCCGACGACGAGCGACCTCCCGCCCGAGGGCGCTCCGCTCGTCCAGAGCGCCGACCCTCGCACGGCGCCCGGCGGTTCCTGATCGCCTGGGTCGCCCGGACCGGATGGTCCGGGCGACCCAGGCCTTGTCAGACTGACCGGGTGCACACGGGTCTGCCGGGGCCGAGTGCGTCGCGGGCAACATCCGGTCCGTCCGGGATGTACGTCATGAGGTGATCTTCCACGACACGCCGACCGGTGTGCCGCGACTCCGCAGTACACCCGACACATCCTTAGAGCGTGAAACCCCCATCGCCTCAAGCACGGAGCGCCCTGCCACGCAGGACTCTCCTCATCGTCGTCGCCGTCGGCTGCGCGATCCTCGCTGCCGCCGGCGTCGTGATCTGGCTCGTCGGCTCGGCACGCACCGCCGCGGAACCAACTCAGCAGATCACGCCGTCCGAGGAGCCCAGCGCCTCTCCGTCGACGACGCCCGACACCGGCGCCACGCCTGCTCCCCCGACCGCACCGGTCCTGCCGGAGACGCCGGGCCCCGGCGCGGGAGGGGAGGACCCTCTCGCACCCCCCGCTCCTGAGCCGGTGGCGCCGCTCCCGGCCGGGACGGTCTCGGTGACGCTCACCTTCGTCGCCACGGACACCGCCGCTGGAGTGATCCAGGCCGGTGGCTACGCCGACGTGATCGACGACGCGGGAGTCTGCTCCCTCGTCCTGACCCACGACGGGGAGACCGTTCGCACCGAGCTCCCCGCTCAGCCGGACGCGACCACCACGAGCTGCGGTGGTTTCTCGATCCCCCTCACGGGCATGGCCCCGGGCTCCTGGTCCGCCGTGCTCGAATTCGCGTCGCCCACAGGCGACGGCCGCTCCGACGTAACGCAGGTGAACATCCCATGATCGCTCGTGTCCGACAAGCACTCCTCGCTGCGCTCACCGCGCTCGGGTTGATAGCAGCCGGGCTGGTGGCCGTCGCGCCGGCAGCCCAGGCCGCCCCCGTCGTCGGGTTCAACCCCGGAATGATCATCAGCGACGCCATCTTCTACGACTCGAACGCCATGTCCGCGGGATCGGTGCAGAGCTTCCTCAACTCGACGGGATCCGGGTGCGTGGCGTCCGCGGGCAACGTCTGCATCAAGGACTACCGCGAGACGACCCCCACGCGTCCTGCGACGAGCCTCTGCAAGGGCGGCTACTCGGGTGGGGGGTCGGAGTCCGCGGCCGAGATCATCGCGAAGGTCTCCCGTGCCTGCGGGATCAATCCCCAGGTCCTCCTGGTCACGCTCCAGAAGGAGCAGGGTCTGATCACGGCCTCGGCCGGCAAGTCGGCGGCGACCTACGCCCGGGCACTCGGTTTCGGCTGCCCCGACAACGTCGGAGGCTGGTGCGACCCGCAGTACGCCGGCTTCACCAACCAGGTGTACTCGGCCGCCCAGCAGTTCCAGCGCTACGCGGCGAACCCCACCGGCTACGCGCACCGCGCCGGCACCGTGAACCAGGTCCGCTACCACCCGAACGCCTCGTGCGGCAGCTCGGCGGTCTTCATCGAGAACCAAGCGACGGCGGGCCTCTACAACTACACGCCCTACCAGCCGAATGCGGCCGCCCTCGCGGCCGGGACCGGCTCGGGCAACTCCTGCTCGTCCTACGGCAACAGGAACTTCTACATCTTCTTCACCTCCTGGTTCGGGTCGACCCAGCAGCGGACCCCTGTCGGCAACGTCGAGTCCCTGCAGGCCAGCGGGACCGACAGCATCCAGGTCGGCGGGTGGGCGTTCGACCCGGACAGCGCTGGCTCGGTCGAGGTCCACGTCTACGTCAACGGCCGCGGCTACGCCTACCCGGCGAACCTCGACCGCCCCGACGTCGGCAACGCCTACGGCCGCTCCGGCAAGGTCGGCTTCAACCAGACCATCGTGACCGGGCCCGGCGCCCAGAACGTGTGCGTCTACGCCATCGACTCCAGCGGCGGGGCGAACAGCCTCCTGACGTGCCGCACCGTGACCGTGACGAACAACGCGCCCACAGGGAACGTCGAGTCCCTCAGGTCCACCGGGACCGGCGTCGAGATCAGCGGATGGGCGTTCGACCCGGACAACGCAGGCTCCACCGAGGTCCACGTCTACGTCAACGGCCGCGGCTACGCCTACCCGGCCAACCTCGACCGCCCCGACGTCGGCAACGCCTACCGGCGCTCCGGCAAGGTCGGCTTCAACCAGACCATCGCGACCGGCCCCGGCGCCCAGAACGTGTGCGTCTACGCCATCGACACCAGCGGCGGGGCGAACACGACCCTCGGCTGCTCCACCGTGACCGTGACGAACAACGCGCCCACAGGGAACGTCGAGTCCCTCAAGTCCACCGGGACCGGCGTCGAGATCAGCGGATGGGCGTTCGACCCGGACAACGCAGGCTCCACCGAGGTCCACGTCTACGTCAACGGCCGCGGCTACGCCTACCCTGCCAACCTCGACCGCCCCGACGTCGGCAACGCCTACCGGCGCTCCGGCAAGGTCGGCTTCAACCAGACCATCGCGACCGGCCCCGGCGCCCAGAACGTGTGCGTCTACGCCATCGACACCAGCGGCGGGGCGAACACGACCCTCGGCTGCTCCACCGTGACCGTGACGAACAACGCGCCCACAGGAAACGTCGAGTCCCTCAAGTCCACCGGGACCGGCGTCGAGATCAGCGGATGGGCGTTCGACCCGGACAACGCAGGCTCCACCGACGTCCACGTCTACGTCAACGGCCGCGGCTACGCCTACCCTGCCAACCTCGACCGCCCCGACGTCGGCAACGCCTACCGGCGCTCCGGCAAGGTCGGCTTCAACCAGACCATCGCGACCGGCCCCGGCGCCCAGAACGTGTGCGTCTACGCCATCGACACCAACGGCGGAGCCCCCACGACCCTCGGCTGCTCCACCGTGACCGTGACTGCACGCCTGTCGGCGCCCCAGGCCGCTCCCGCCCCTGCGACGCCGCCTACCCCTGAGCCGACTGACGAGGACCTGGTCGCACCGTCCCCCTCACCGTCTGTCGACCCGGACATCGCACCGAGCGTTCCCGCTCCTTCGCTCGACGGCACCGGCTCCGGCTCCGGCTCCGTCGGTGGCGCCGGCTCCGACTCCGTCGGGCCGGGCTCGGGCGAGACCGAGGCGCAGGCGGGTCGTTTCTCCGCTGACCTCGACATCGTCGAAGAGCGCCCCGGTCAGCTGCGGATCGCAGGGTGGGCCCGCGGCGACGGCATCGACCCGGTCTCGATCGTGGCCCTCGTGGACGGCGTCCCCGTGGCGCTGCCTGCCCCTGCCGAGGACGTGACCGACGTCGTCGGCTCCCCTGTCGACGACGATCCGTTCTCGCTGCTCGCAGACCTGGTCCGGCCGGAAGCAGGTGACAACGCGTCGTACGGCTTCGACCTGCTCCTCGATGTCGCCCCGGGATCCCACGAGGTGTGCATCCAGGTGCTCGAGGACCCGGACGAGCAGCCGCTCGTCTGCAGAACCGTCACCATCGCCTGAGTACCTCGCTCGGCATCGCGGGGTCACCTCGCGATGCCGAGGGAGGTGCTCGTCGCCCGTGGTCGTCATCGACGGCCACGGGCGACGTCATTGGATCGCGTAGATCCGCTGTTCCTTCCCACCCCACGTGATGCTCCCGTCCGGGACGAGGCACGCACCGGTGATCTCGCCCGACGCGACGACGTGCGTCAGGCGCGGCTCAAGCTCGGCGACCGCGCAGGGCGACCCGGTGACCCGGATGACGTCCAGGCTCGGACTTGCCATCGTCACCTCGTCGTCGGCGGTCCAGGTGAACCAGACGTAGGCTCCCCCCCGGTTCCAGACGTCCTCGTACTTCCCCTCAGGATCGAGGGCGCGCCAGGCCTCCTCGTCGGGGCCGGCGAGCTGTCTCCCCGAGAGCGACGGGACTCCGGTAGCCATCATGAGGGTGTCGACGTACGGGGAGTCAGAAGCCCAGACCTCGCCCTGGTCGCGCGCCTGCTTCCCCTCGGCGAGCATCCGCTGCGCAGCACCGCTGTCCCGGAGGTCTCCCAGGCCGAACATGAGCGGGTTCACGTCCCAGACCAGGACAGCGGCCAGCGCCACCGAGATCACGTAGCCGTAGGCTCGCCGTGGCCGCCACGTCACGACGAACACGGCGATCGCCAGCAGCGCGGCCGAGACCCAGACGAGCGAGAGCGGGAGCTCCGGGAGATTCTCCACGCGCAGCAAAGAGCCCGCATAGGCGGCCAGCCCTGCGACGACGGTCGCGCTGATCGCTGCGACGCGGACTCCTGGGCGGCGAGGCAGGGCGGGAATCACGAGGCACAGCAGGACGACACCGAGGAATCCGAGCGCTTCTGCGGCACGGCCGGAGGGGACGATGTTGACGAGAGGAATCCGCCCACCGACCGATCCGAAGTCGATCATCGACCAGGCGAACCAGCAGGTCGTGACCACCGCGGTCGTACAGGTCGTCACCCGGTGCATCGTCGACGTGAAGCGGAGCCGGCCCGCCAGGAGGATCAGCGCCCAGACGAACGCCACGGCGAATGCCGAGGAGATCTCGCTGCCGTTCGTCTCGACGAACGTCACGTATGTCTCAAGATCTGCGAGGTTCGTCCCGCCGAAGATCTCCTGGAAGTTGTTGGCTGTCCCGGTCGACACACGCCGACCCGGATAGGCTGTACCGAGCGACGCCTCGATCCCCTCGCGGTTCTCCCAGAGGATCGCTCCGAGCAGCGCGGCCGTCGCTCCGGTCACGCCGAGCAGCAGGAGCAGACTCGCGCGTCGTCCGGCCCGAGGGGCGAGCATCCCGGCCGCAGTGGCGACCGCGATCGTGCCGACCAGGACGATCGCCCACGGCTGGTAGTACAGCGGAGTCCGGGCGAGAAGCACTGCGGCGAGGAGACCCCAGCCGACGGCTCTCCAACGCCGGTCGACCAGCCACGACTCGCGCGAGAGCAAGAGGGCGGCGCACCCCGCCAGGACGAAGCCGAGGATCCGGACCTGAGCGAACGACCACCAGGCTGCTGCCGGGCCCAGAACCAGCAGCGCAGCGGCGAAGTAGCCGATGCGGGCGTTGCCCGTGACCGACGCGAACCATCGTGGCGCGGCGAGGAACAGCAGCAGGAACGGCAGCCACCACCGGGCAGCGAGGAGGATCTCGTCGGGGATCCCAGGAACGGTGAGCAGGGCGCCGTCGAAGAGGACCACTGCTGAGACCGGGCCTGCAGGAAGCTGGCTGAGGAAGGTCTGCGGTGCGGCGAGCGGGTTGAGCGTCTCCGTCGTCTCCACCGCAGTGACTCCGATATCGATCGGAGTCGACGTCATGTACTCGTCGCTACGGATGCCCAACGGGCCGCCGAGCGTCAAGCCGAGTGGCTGATCGGGGTCCTCTCGCAGCAACGAGATACCGACCGACGACTGGGTCGCTCCCGACAGGACGAGCGCGAGATAGAGCACGACCGGCACGATGACACCCCATCGGCGACGCCTGCGCAGCCAGGTCAAGAACCTGACGGAGCCGCCCGGCCGCCGATGCGCCGGCGCCGGGGGCTCCGCCGCTACCTGATCTGTCAACACCGCTGCACTCCCGATCGAGGGTGGGTCACGCCGAGGAATCGGCTGATACTACCGGGTGACCGTGTGCGACACGTGTGCGTTCGAGCCGAGCGGTGCGGCGACTAGGCTTGGCCCCGTGACTGCCTCCCCCGCCCCGGTCTCGGTGTCCATGACCGTCGAACAGCTGTGGCAGCCGGTACCAGGAGGGTCGGGCACGTACATCCGTCGTCTGGCCGAGCACCTCGCCGCGCGCGACGACGTCCGGCTGACGGGCGTCCGAGCGCGAGGGACGCTCGAGGACCGGCGAGGGCTGCCGTCGTCGATGCCGTTGGTGGCCTCGTCGCTGCCGCGACGAGCCTTGTACGCGTCGTGGAACAGCCTGCGGGCACCACGGGTTCCGGGTCCGCCGACCGACGTGATCCATGCGACGACCTGGGCCGTTCCCCCCCGGAGCGCCCCCCTGGTCGTCACCGTCCACGACGTCGCGTTCCGGAGGAACTCCTCGCACTTCACGCCTCACGGGGTCCGCTACTTCGAGAAGGCCCTCCAGGTCGTTCGTCGGGAGGCGGATCTCGTCATCGTCCCCTCGGTCGCGACCCGGGACGACTGCGTCGAGGCCGGCCTGTCGCCGGAGCGACTGCGGGTCGTCCCGCACGGCACGAGCGCAGCGCCCGTCACCGAGGACGAGGTCACGGCCTGGCGCGCCGCCCACGGGGTGCACCGGGACTTCGTCCTCTGGTGCGGGACCTTCGAACCCCGGAAGAACGTGGGCGCGCTCCTCGCGGCCTTCAGCACGATGCTCGGCGAGGGCACCGACCTCGACCTCGTGCTGATCGGCCCGACCGGCTGGGGCGGGACCTCGGCAGAGGTCCGTGCGGTCGTCGACCGGCTTCCTGCGGATCGTGTCCACCTGCTCGGCAAGGTTCCCGAGCAGGCCCTGCAGGTCGCCTACCGGACCGCCGCAGCGTTCTGCTTCCCCTCGCTCTGGGAGGGCTTCGGGATGCCCGTCCTGGAGGCGATGGCGCACGGCACCCCGGTCGTGACGTCCGAGGGCACGTCGATGGCCGAGGTGAGCGGGGCGGGCGCCCTCCTGGTCGACCCGACCTCCCCCGATGCCCTGGCCGACGCGATCCGACGGGCCGCCGGACCCGAGCACGACCTGCTCGCCGCTGCGGCGCTGGAGAACGCATCGACGTACACCTGGGCCCGCGCAGCCGACCTCACGGTCGCTGCCTACCGGGACGCCGCGAGCGGAGCCGGCCGATGACCGCTCAGGTCCGCGCCGTCGTCGTCAACTGGAACGGTGCGCACCTCCTCGACGACTGTCTCAGTTCCCTGCTCGCCCAGGACCTCCCCCCAAGGGCCCTCGAGATCGTCGTGGTGGACAACGCGTCCTCCGACGACTCGGTGGCGGTCCTGCGCGACCGCTTCCCCACCGTGGAGGTCGTCGAGAACACCGTCAACCGCGGCTTCGCCGGCGGCGTCGACGCCGGCCTGGCGAACCTCGACGCACCCTACGTCGTCCTGCTCAACAACGACGCCACGTTCGCCCCCGACGCGATCTCTCGGCTCGTCGAGGCGCTCGAAGCGTCGGACAGCGCCCACGCAGGGGCCGCGACCGCGCACATCCTGCTGACGGAGCCGGACGAGCAGGGCCGGACGCTGGTGAACTCGACCGGCAACGTGCTGACCTCGGCCGGCTCGGCCACCGACAGGGACTGGCTCGCCGTCGACGGGAGCATCTCGCCCGAGCGACGAGTCTTCGGCTTCTGCGGGGGCGCGGCACTGCTGCGGACCAGCGCGCTGGCGGAGGTCGGGACCTTCGACGAGCGGCTCTTCCTCTACTACGAGGACACCGACCTGTCCTGGCGCATGCGCGCGGCGGGCTGGGAGACCGTCTACGTCTCCGGCGCGGTCGCCCGTCACCGGCACGCCGCGAGCTCCGACGCGAGCAGTCCGCTCTTCCGGTACTACAACACCCGGAACTCGCTGCTCGTCTTCACCCGGCACGCCCCGGCGGGCGTGGTCGTGCGCTCGCTCGCCCGGCAGGTCCTGGGCGCCGTCCGCCATGCCGTGCTCAGGAGCGAGCCCAGGCCCGTCGTCGCGGCCCGTCTGCGGGCGCTGCGAGACTACGCGCGCATGCTCCCGACGGCCCTCGCAGACCGCCGGCGGTACTGGCGCCGAGCCGTCGTCGACCGCCGCGACGTCTACCGGGACGCGGTCGTCGGGAGCTGAGCACGGGTCGACCGGCCCGCGTCAGGCCAGGGGCACGGCGGGCGGGTGCGGCGGACTCGCCGCACCCGCGACCGCACGTCAGTCCTGCGGCGACTCCGGCCCGCGCACGACCCGGCGCACACGACCGTTGACCCGTCGCACGAGTTCCTTGGGACCACCCGCGGACAGGTATCCCTTGACCAGCTCGAGGTCGGACCGGACGCTCCACGGCGCCTTCTCGAACTTTCGCGCCTTGCGGTCCACGCCACCGACCCGCGCCGCGAGGTCGGCAGCACGCCGCGGGAACCGGCAGAACTCGACCAGGGGCTCGAGCACCTTCGCCCAGCGGTACCCTTCCGCGAACTCGCGGACGTTCGCCCGGACCACGGTGGTCGCCGCGTCGTCGAACAGCATCTCCTCGAGCGCGGCCTCCAGCGCGTCGACGTCCTCGGGGGGGACGACGCGACCGAGGTCGTGACGCTCGATGAGGTCGCCGAACGTGTCCCCACCGGTCGCCACGATGGGCAGGCCGGCCCAGAGGTAGTCCAGGATGCGCGTGCGGAAGCTGAACGCCGTCTCGATGTGGTGGAAGTGCGTCGACACCCCCAGGTCCGCGTCGAGCAGGTAGTCGGCCCGCTCGTTGTACGGAACCCAGCCGGTGTTGAAGAACACGTGCTTGCCGGTCAGCCCCAGCTCCTCGGAGAGCTGCTGGGTCTCCCACGCGATCCGCATGTCGGGCACACCGGGGTTCGGGTGCTTGAGACCCATGAAGTAGAGGCGGACCTCCGGGTGGCGACCCCGGAGGCGGTCGACCGCGCGGATCAGGGTCAAGGGGTCGAACCAGTTGTAGACGCCGCCGCCCCAGATGATGACCTTGTCGTCCGGACCGATGCCCGGCACGGTTCCCTTGATCGCGTGCTTGTGCTGCACAGGGTCCGCGTCCGCGATCCCGAACGGGACGACGCTGATCAGGGAGTCGAGGCTCTCGTCCTCGTCGTACACGAGGGCGTTCACGCGCCCCTGCCCCGCCATCTGACCGAGCCAGAAGTCCCTCTGCTTCTCGGACGCGCACAGGACGAAGTCCGCACGGGCGAGCTGCTCGTTGAGCACCCTGCTCGTCTCACGGATGGATCGCGCACGCCCCTCCTCGCCGAGGTCCCGAGCCTGCTCGAGCTGCTCGAGGTGCATCGGGTCGTAGACGTCCGCGACGAGGATCTTCGAGCTGTCGACCAACCACGGTGCGCCCTCGAGGAGGAACCCCTGGAAGATGATCACGTCGGCCCAGTCGGTCACCTTCTTGAGCTTGGGACCGACCTCGTACAACACCTCGAAGTCGTCGCTGCTCACGCGCGCGCCCGCGGTCGAGACCAGCTTCACGTCGTGCTCGCCCGCGAGGGCGGAGGCGATCTCCCACGCGCGGATCGCGGGGCCGGCCATGCGCTCGAGCAGCGGCTCCCCGGTCACCACGAGGATGCGGGACCTCGACGTGAAGTGCTCGGCGATCCCGAAGGCCTTGACGAGCACGTCGTGGGCACTGTTGTATCCCTCGATCGCGTACGCCGCCTCGATCGCGTGCCGGAACAGCGGGAAGATCTCACGGTCGGGACGACGCCTGAGCCTCTGGAGCTCCTCCCGCGACGTCAGCAGGGTCGGGAGGTTCTCGGTGAAGTAGTCGATCGCGTAGGTCCCGGTCAGGGCCATCTTCGAGATCTCCAGGGTGCCGACGTCGTCGCCGCCGGGAGAGCGCTGGAGGTCGAGCGCCGTCGCGTCGGTCCCGGTGCGGGCGAGCGAGCGGCGGACCGAGAGTGCCATGGCGGCCGGCAGCGCCTTCGCGAGCGACTCGTCGTCGAGGTTCTTGTACAACGACAGGAGGGCGTTGCGCTCGAGCAGGTACGCCTCACGGAAGTTGCCGAACTTCTTCATCGTGACGTGGTGACGGTGGTAGGCGAGCGACGTCGGCACGTAGCGGACGCGATGGCCCAGGATGTTCAGGCGCCACCCGAGGTCGACGTCCTCGTAGAACATGAAGAAGCGCTCGTCGAAACCGCCGACCGAGCGGTAGAGGCTCGCGCGGACGAACATCGCGGCGCCCGTGCCGAAGAGCACGTCCTTGGGGACGTCGAAGGCCGCGGAGTCGGGCTTCTCGGCCTCCCGCTTGTAGCCCATCCCGTACCAGGTGAGCGAACCGTCCGCGTAGTCGATGAGCTCGCCGGACCAGTCGAGCACCTTGCTCGCGACCGCGCCGATGGTCTGGTCGGAGTCGAACGCCTCGACGGCCGCCCGGATCCATCCGGGGTGGGGGCGGGCGTCGTTGTTGATGAAAGCCACGTACTCGCCCCGGGCGTGCGAGACCCCCAGGTTGCAGCCACCGGCGAACCCCGTGTTGCTCCCTGCGTCGATCACGACGGCGGAGGGCACCGCGGCGCGGATCTTCGCGACGCTGCCGTCCCTCGAGTCGTTGTCCACGACGATGAGCTCGAACCGGTCACGCGGCCAGTCGATCTCGTCGAAGTGCCGCAGGCACGTGATCGTGTCGTCCGCGCCCTTGTAGTTCACGAGGATGACCGAGACGAGCCCCGTCTGGGGCCCTCCCTCGGGCACGGCGATGGCATTCGAGGTCGAGCTCACATGTTCTCCTGCAGTCCGTGGGGCCCGGGGTGTCCGGCAAGACCCGGACGGGGCAGCAACCATCCTAGCGGGGCGCGATCGACCACCCCTGAGCGTTCGGTAAAGTGACGTCGGCTACCGCCGCGGCGGACGCACTAGAACCAAAGGACACCATGACCACTGCACCTGAGGATCGTGCCGCCGCCCTGGCGCTCGAACCGCTCCGCACCGCCGGGCCGCGCCCGGGCTTCGCCACCGGGACGCTTGCGTCGCTGCGAGACATCCACGCGCACCGGGAGCTGCTGGGGATGCTCGTGCGACGTGAGCTGAAAGCCCGCTACAAGGACAGCTCGCTGGGCTTCGTCTGGAGCCTCGCACGGCCCCTCGCGATGCTGCTCATCTACTACGTGGCGCTCGGGCAGTTCCTCGGCGCCGCCCGGAGCATCCCGTCCTTCGCCGTGTTCATCTACACGGGCCTGACCGCCTGGGGCCTGTTCTCCGAGGCGCTGACTGCGGGCACGGGCTCGGTCGTCGCGAACTCGGGACTCGTGAAGAAGGTGTACCTGCCACGTGAAGTGTTCCCGCTCGCGTCGATCGGTTCAGCCCTCTTCAACTTCGTCGTCCAGCTGGCGATCCTCCTCGCGGTCACCTTGGCGATCGGGCAGTTCCCGACGGGCAGCAGATGGGGCTACTTCGTCCTCGGGTTCCTGATCCTCGTCGTGTACGCCACGGCGCTGTCCTTGTTCCTGAGCGCGGTGAACGTCTACCTGCGCGACATCCAGTACCTCGTCGAGATCTTCGTCATGATCTTCTTCTGGGCGTCCCCCATCGTCTACTCGTGGACCCTGGTCGAGAAGGCGGTCCACAGCGACATGCTGCTCAACATCTACCTCTCCAACCCGGTCACGCTGGCCGTCCTCGGGTTCCAGAAGACCTTCTGGCTCGCCGGTGACGGCCAGTCGTACCCACCTGACCTGTACGCGCGGATGGGGATCGCGCTCGCCGTGGGCGTCGTGCTCCTCTGGCTGTGCCAGCGCACGTTCGCCCGCCTCCAGGCCAACTTCGCGCAGGAGCTGTGATGACCTCGACGACCGTCGTCCAGATCGAGAACCTCTCGAAGCACTTCGTCATCCGCAAGGAGAAGTCCCTCAAGGAACGGGTCGTCAACTTCGGCCGGTCCCGTCGCCACAAGGAGGACTTCTGGGCGCTCAAGGACGTCGACCTGTCGATCCAGTCGGGGTCGACGGTGGGGCTGATCGGGCCGAACGGCTCGGGCAAGAGCACCCTGCTCAAGATGATCGGCGGCATCCTCCAGCCCGACACGGGAAGCGTCAAGATCCGGGGCCGGCTCGCTGCCCTCCTCGAGCTCGGTGCGGGATTCCACCCCGACCTCACGGGTCGTGAGAACGTCTATCTGAATGCTTCGATCCTCGGGCTCTCCCGCCAGCAGACGGACAAGCACTTCGACGCCATCGTGGACTTCTCGGGGATCGAGAAGTTCATCGACACCCAGGTGAAGTTCTACTCGTCCGGCATGTACGTGCGGCTGGCCTTCGCCGTCGCCGTCCACGTCGACCCCGACATCCTCCTCGTCGACGAGGTCCTCGCGGTCGGCGACGAGCCCTTCCAGCGCAAGTGCCTCGAGCGCATCCGGCAGTTCCAGAGCGAAGGGCGCACGATCGTCCTGGTGACCCACGGTCTCGACCAGGTCGCCGAGTTCTGCGACCGGGCCGTGGTCCTGGAGCAAGGGCGGATCGTCACGGACGGCACGCCGGACGAGGCCTTGCGCACCCTGCGACAGGACTTCGAGGACACGCGCGCCGACGAGCGGGACAAGGCGCGCATGGCGTCGGGCGACCCGGAGAAGGTCGCGTCGGCCAAGATCACCGGAGTGTCGATCCGCCCGGCGAGCGCGACGTCGGACGTCGCATCCGTGGAGCTTCCGCCCGGCGAAGGGCTACGGGTCGCGGTCGAGGTCGTCTCCGACGACCCGGTCGAGTGCGTCCTGACGATCGGGCTGACCAGCCCGATCGGCACCCCCATCTATCAGACGAGCTCGGAGATGCTCGACCAGCCTCTTCCGCCTCTCAAGCCCGTCAACCGCTATGCCCTGACGTTGCCGTCCCTGCACCTGAGTCCGAACGACTACAACGTGAGCGTCGCGCTCTCGCTGGCCGACGGCACGGAGATCCACAACGTGCCGTTCGCCGCCTCGTTCAAGGTGACAGGCAAGAGCGACTCCCTCGGGTTCCTCGACAGCTCCGCGGAGTTCATCGCGTACGACGCCTGACCCGCCGGGTCGCACCCGGTGCCGCCCTGGGACCACGGGGAGCCTCACGCCATGGGCTCCCACGGGTCTCGCGGCGCGGGTCACAGACGTGTCGTGGCGAGCAGTACAGCAAGGCGCCCGACCGGGGGTTCCCGGTCGGGCGCCTTGCGTGTGCGTGCACACTCCCGATGGAGCGGGGGACACGCGCCTTGGTCGGCCGGGCGCTCTCCGCGCTCCCTGGGGCCGTCCGGTGACAGAGGGCCGACCTATCCTGCCGAGGGGAGGTATCGGTCGACGTCGGGTGAGTCCCAGCGCGCCTTGAGGATGTCGTGCTCCCAGACGTGCACCACAGCGATGCGCGTCTTCGACTCGAAGTGGAACGCACGGACGCCCGCGAGCCAGACGAGACGCAACCCACGAGCGGCGACCTTCAACGAGAAGTCGACGTCGTTGAAGTTCAGCGGGAGTGCCTCGTTCATCCCGCCGACCATCGTCCAGACGGTCCGTCGAACGGCGATGCACGCACCGGTCAGCGCAGAGCACTCGCGGTTGATCAGGAGTGCGCTGGCCTCGCCGTAGGTCTCGTCGGGCTCGCCGTAGTAGGCGTGAGCCGGGTTGCCCCGGCGGTAGATCACCCCAGCGTGCTGCAGCGATCGGTCGGTGAACAGCAGCCGGGCCCCGACGATCCCGACGTCCGGCTCGGCCAGGGGAGCAACCAGCTCCTGGACGAAGTTCTCGGACGTCACCTCGATGTCGTCGTTCAGGAACACGATGACGTCACCGTGGGAGGCGAGCACGCCGAGGTTGCACTTCTCGCTGTAGTTGAAGGTCGGGTTCTCGTACCGCACGAGGAGAAGCAGGTCACCTGCGACCTTTCGCAGCTCCTCGAGCACATGAGGCGGTGTGGGCACGTCGTAGACGACGACGATCTGCAGCGCGACATCCCCCGCGTGAGCGATGAGGGATCTGACTGCCTCGACCACGAAGACTCGCGACTCGCCCCACACGAGACCACTGCCCCCCCGGGTGGGGATCACGACGCTGACGAGTCCTTCGTGCCGGTACGACCGCTCGACGCGATACGTGCCCGGGACGGGCCCCAGGTGTGCCGTCCCGTCGATTCCCACCCGCTCGAGGTGGGCCTGCACTGCTGCGCGCCCGGCCTCCCAGGCGTACGGCTTGGCGAGCGCGTCACCGGCAGCCGAACCCGGGACCACTCGCCAGTGGTAGAGCACCTCCGGAACGTGCACGACACGGCGGGCCCGCTCCGTGACGCGCAGGGCCAGGTCATGGTCCTGGGAGCCATCGAACCCGTCGTGAAACCCACCGACCTCCCGCACGACATCGGCGCGGAGCACGGACAGGTGCGAGGTGTACATCTGCCCACGCAGCCGCTCCGGCGACCAGTCCGGCTTGCGGAACGTGTCGTAGAACTGCCCGTCCCCGTCGACCTTGTCCTCGTCCGAGTACAGGTAGTCGACGTCGGGGTGCTCGTCGATCGCCTCGGCCATCCGCTCAAGGGCCTCCGGCACGAGGAGGTCGTCGTGGTCGACGAGGACGATGAACTCTCCGCGCGCCTGCGCGATACCGTCGTTCGACGCCTTGACGATATGGCCGTTCGTCTCGCGCTCGACGACACGGATCCGGGTGTCCTCCTCGGCCGCTGCCCGAAGCACCGTCAACACCTGCGGGTTCGGCGACCGGTCGTCGACGACGATCAGCTCCCAGTCGGACCAGGT
This sequence comes from Oerskovia jenensis, assembly GCF_016907235.1. NCBI lineage: Bacteria > Bacillati > Actinomycetota > Actinomycetes > Micrococcales > Cellulomonadaceae > Oerskovia > Oerskovia jenensis. Next base: position 3,669,693 of record NZ_JAFBBO010000001.1, on the reverse strand, counting down.
CTGCCCTCGCACGGAGTCGAGCATCTCCTGGAGCACGTCGGTCGGCGGGTCGTACACGGGTGTGACGATCGAGAAGCGCGGGGCGGAGCTCATCGGACTGCCCGCTTCACGAGACGGATGGGTGCGGTCAGCGCGCGGCCGGCACGCCACGTCGACGAGCTGCGGATCTGCTGCCGGTCCTCGATCACGTCGACCAGCTCGCGGTACAGGCCCTCGTTCTTCTCCTGAAGCTTCTTGATCTCGGCCTCCGCGCGTCCGACCTGTGCCTCGAGACCGATCACGTGGTCACGGATCCGGAGCGCATGGTGCTCGACCTCGGCAGCCTCCGCGGCGCGCTGGGTGTGCACGTCCGCGATGCGTACCAGCTCGTCCGGCACCACGTGCTCGACGGGCGGCGTGCTGCCGGGCGACTCCGGGTCCTGCACCACTGCGGAGAGGACGTACTGGTAGTCGAGCGCTCGAGGCTGATGACGAACCCACTCGACGACCTCGCCCGGGATCCGGTCGGCGTCGATCTCCACCTCCACGGCGAGCGGGTCGGCCGTCGTCGCGCGGACGGTCTTCGCCGCCAGCCCGGCCTCGACGAGCATCTCGTGCAGCGACTCGAGCGTGAAGAAGCGGATGTGCGTCCTGTCCAGCAGCCCGGTGTCGCGGTAGCGCCAGCGGCCCTGGAGCAGGGCGAGGCGGAGCGAGCCGTGCGCGACGTTCGGGATGGAGATCACGATCTGGCCCTCGGGGGCGAGGATCTCGACGGCCGACCGCAGGACGGCGACGGGGTCGATCAGGTGCTCGAGGACGTCGCCGAAGACGATGCGGTCGAACGTCCTGCCCGCGAACGCCTCGGCGAGCGGCAGCTCGTTGAGGTCACCGACGACGAGCTGGTCGAGCTTGGGCCGCGCCCGCTCGGCCGCCTCGGCGTCGTACTCGAACCCGCTGACGGTGCAGCCGCGCTCGTTCAGCGCGTCGGCGAGGTACCCCACCGAGCATCCGACGTCGAGGACGGACGCGCCCTCCCCGACGAGATCGACGATCTGGGTGTGGCTCGAGTTCACGACGTTGGTGTCGATGACGGTCTCGTACAAGGTCACGTGCGGGGCTCCCGATGACGTTTGGAGCCGAGCCAACGACGGCTGTCTGCTCGGCCATGAAAGGCTACCGGGAAGTGCTCGGTCTCACTCCGGTGTATCGCGCGCGTCACATCGACGAGGCGAGAACGCCTTGTTCGGTAGGCTACCCGAAGCCCACAGCACGCCAGGAGGAATCACCCATGCGTCTTCTCGTCACCGGTGGGGCCGGCTTCATCGGCTCCAACTTCGTCCACCAGACCGTCCGCGAGCGTCCCGACGTCGAGGTGACGGTGCTCGACGCGCTCACCTACGCCGGCGACCTCTCGTCGCTCGCTCCGGTCGCCGACCGGATCACCTTCGTCGAGGGCGACGTCTCGGACGCCGAGCTCGTCGACCGTCTCGTCGGTGAGAGCGACCTCGTCGTCCACTTCGCGGCCGAGTCGCACAACGACAACTCGCTGAACGACCCGTCGCCGTTCGTGCAGACGAACGTGATCGGGACCTTCACGCTGCTGGAGGCCGTCCGCAAGCACGGGACGCGCTACCACCACATCTCGACCGACGAGGTGTACGGCGACCTGGAGCTGGACGACCCGGAGCGGTTCACGGCCTCGACCCCCTACAACCCGTCGAGCCCGTACTCGTCGACCAAGGCGTCGAGCGACCTCCTGGTGCGCGCCTGGGCACGGTCCTTCGGGATCCAGGCGACCATCTCGAACTGCTCGAACAACTACGGCCCGTACCAGCACATCGAGAAGTTCATCCCGCGCCAGGTCACGAACCTCATCGACGGCATCCGCCCTCGCCTGTACGGCGCCGGGCAGAACGTGCGTGACTGGATCCACGTCGAGGACCACAACTCCGCGGTCTGGGCCATCATCGACGCCGGCCGCGCGGGCGAGACCTACCTGATCGGCGCCGACGGCGAGAAGAACAACCTGGAGGTCGTCCAGACCCTCCTGGAGATCTTCGGTCGGACGCCCGACGACTTCGACCACGTCACGGACCGCCCGGGGCACGACCTGCGCTACGCGATCGACTCGTCCAAGCTGCGTGACGAGCTGGGCTGGACCCCTCGCTTCACGGACTTCCGCCAGGGGCTCGAGGCCACGGTGGACTGGTACCGGGCGAACGAGTCCTGGTGGCGTGCGGCCAAGGCCGAGACCGAGGCGAAGTACGCGAAGGCAGGCCAGTAGCGCCGGCTCGGTGACGGGCGGCGCCGCGGCGGCGCGCCGCCCGTCCCGGTGGGGACGGCCGTGGGGAGGGCTGAGCGACCGGTGTCTCTACGAGACCTCCACGCTGCGACCTCTCGGGCGCCCCGGTGCGGACCGAGGCACGTCCTATGCTCTTGAACCGTGACCTCTCGTAGCTGCCTCTCGCCCGGCACGACGGCAAGGGCCTCCGTGTGCGAGGCCCCGCTCGTCGCGTCGCCGCGGCGAGCGACCACGAACCGTCGAGGGCGGGAGCTCACCCGGTCCGGGCGTGTCCGCCGCACCTGCCGCACGACCGACCGCACGGATGGCATCATCGTCACCATGTCCGTCTCGCGTCCGGACGCGTACCGGGTACCCGGGTCCGTCCTGCACGACGTCGTCGTCCGCGTGGGTGGTTGAGGTCACCATGTCTCACGACGAGTCTCCCTCGGGCCGGACCAGGCCCCCCAGCTTCACGCCCCAGACGGGGCGCGCGGGCCGACCGCCCAGCGCGAACGACGCGATCGCGGTCGGGTCGGACGGCACGGGCCGGTCGACCGGTCGACCGGTCGAGCCGCTGGCTCCCGACGTCCCGCTCTCGGCGGAACCGCGGATCAAGCGCCAGTCGTCCCGCTCCGCTCCCACTCCTCCGTCGCGGCCCGGGACCCCTCCCCCCGCCCCTCCGGCACGCCCTGTGGGCGCCTCGGACACCGGACGCGCACGCGGTGCCGACTCCCGGACGCAGACGTCGACCCCGAGCGGCGCGCCTCCGTCGGTCCCTCCCGCCCACGGCAGGTCGGCGCGCCCGCAGTCCCCGGCGCAGGCGGTGGGAGGTGCCCGGCAACGGACCGGGCCGGCCCAGCCGACGTCGGGGACCTCCGCACGCCGCCCGCCGGCACGCCAGGCGGGCGCCGTCCCGGCCTCGCGCGGAGCGAGGCCCACGACGCGTCCCGGCGCCGGGTCACCGGCGGGCACGCGCCCGCCGTCGAACCGCCCGCTCGGCACGACCGGTCCGCGTGGCCGTGGTCGCCGACGACGCGTCGCCGCGATCGTGGGGGTCTTCGCCCTCGTGCTGCTCGTGGCCTGGCCCGTAGGGCTGCTCGTCTGGGCCAACGGCAAGATCCAGCACGTCGACGCGCTCTCGGGTGCTGCCGGTACCGCAGGCACGACCTACCTCCTCGCGGGGTCGGACGCACGGGGTGGCGACGGGATCGCGGAGGACGGCACCGAGGGCGCCCGGACCGACACGATCATGATCCTGCACAAGCCGGCGAACGGTCCCACCGCCCTCATCAGCCTCCCGCGCGACACGTTCGTCGAGGTTCCCGGCAAGGGACCCGCCAAGCTCAACGCGGCGTACTCGTGGGGCGGGGCACCGCTCCTCGTGGCGACGGTCGAGGGCCTGACCGGGTTGACCGTGGACCACTTCGTCGAGATCGGTCTGGGAGGGGTCTCGAACGTCGTCAACGCGGTGGGCGGGGTGAACCTCTGCCTCGACTACGACGTCAACGACCCCAACAGCGGGCTCGTGTGGACCGCGGGCTGCCACGACGTGGACGGGACGACGGCCCTGGCCTTCGCCCGTATGCGCTACGCGGACCCGAAGGGCGACATCGGCCGTGGCGAGCGACAGCGCCAGGTCATCGGCGCCGTGAGCCAGAAGGCGGGCGACGCGGGACTCCTCGTCAAGCCCTGGGACCAGGTCTCGCTGCTCGGCGCCGGTATCGGCGCGCTCGAGGTCGACGAGAAGACCGGCGTCATCGACCTCGGCAAGCTCGCCCTGGCCTTCCGCGCGGCCAACGGTCCTGGGGGCGTCACGGGCACGCCGCCCATCTCCGACCTGGACTATCGTCCCGGCGGGATCGGGTCGACCGTGCGGCTCGATCCGGACCGGAGCCCGGCCTTCTGGACCGACCTCCGCGACGGCGAGCTGCCCGCGGGCGTGGTGGGCGGCCTGCCCCAGCCGTAGTCCTCGGACGACCGCACGCGAGGGGCCCGCACCGTGACGGTGCGGGCCCCTCGCGTGGTGCTGGGGCGCCTACGCCCCGAAGCCCGTGCGGCGCTCGCCCGCGACCAGCGCGCGCAGCGCGGCCCCCTTGGCGTGGGCCTGCTCGCTCAGCCCCTCCTGGAACGCGACCATCTGCCGGCGCAGGCGAGCGGCGTCGTCGTCCGTGCCCGAGGCGAGGATGCGCGCGGCCAGCAGGCCCGCGTTGCGCGCGCCCCCGATCGAGACGGTCGCCACGGGCACGCCTGCGGGCATCTGCACGATCGACAGGAGCGAGTCCATGCCGTCGAGGTAGCGCAGCGGCACGGGCACGCCGATGACGGGCAGCGGCGTCACGGCCGCGAGCATGCCGGGCAGGTGGGCCGCTCCCCCGGCACCCGCGATGATGACGCGGATCCCGCGGCCGGCGGCCTCGCGGCCGTAGTCGATCATCTCGGTGGGCATGCGGTGGGCCGAGACGACGTCGACCTCGATGGCCACGTCGAACTCGCGCAGCGCGTTCGCGGCCTCCTGCATCACGGGCCAGTCGGAGTCGGATCCCATCACGATCCCGACCACGGGCGTGCTGGTCACTGGGGTGCTCTCCGTCATGTCTCAGGCCTTCGTCTCGGTGGTGGTGGGGTTCTCGGGAAGGGCCTCGCCGCGCAGCAGCGCTGCCGCGCCCAGCGCCCGACGGCGGACCTCGTCCAGGTCCTGGCCGCTCACGTTCACGTGGGCGAGCTTGCGGCCCGGGCGCACGTCCTTGCCGTAGAGGTTGACGCGCGCGTCGGGGAACGTGCCCAGGACGTCGGGCAGTGCGTCGGTGAGCGCCGGGAGGCTCGAGCCGAGCACGTTGGCCATGACGGTCCACGGCGCCGTGGGCGAGGTGTCGCCGAGCGGGAGGTCGAGGACGGCGCGCAGGTGCTGCTCGAACTGGCTCGTGACCGAGCCGTCGATGGTCCAGTGCCCGGAGTTGTGGGGGCGCATCGCGAGCTCGTTGACCAGGACGCGGCGGGCGGGGCGGCCGTCAGCCCCGGCAGCGCCGGCAGCGCCATCGACGACCTCGAACATCTCGACCGCGAGCACGCCGGTCACGTCGAGGCCCTCGGCGATCGCGACGGCTGCCGTGCGGGCCGCGTCGGCCTCCTCGTCGGTCAGGTCGGGAGCAGGGGCGATGACCTCCGAGCAGACGCCGTCCCGCTGGATCGACTCGACGACGGGCCACGTGCGGACCTCACCGCTCGGGCGGCGGGCGACCAGGACCGCGAGCTCGCGGGTGAACGGGACCTTCTCCTCGACGAGGAGCTGGGGGCCGCCCGCCGCCGCGGCGGCCAACCAGTCGGCGGCCTCGTCGGCCGAGGAGACGATCCGCACGCCCTTGCCGTCGTACCCGCCGCGGGACGTCTTGACCACGGCCTGACCGCCGACCTCGGCGAGGAACGCGGCGAGCGTCGCGTGCCCCTGCTCGGGGTCGACCGGCAGCGGGGCCCAGCGCGGGCACGGGGCGCCGAGCTCGGTCAGGCGTCGACGCATCACGATCTTGTCCTGCGCCTGGACCAGGGCGTGCGGCGCGGGCCGCACGGGGGTGCCGTGCGCGATGAGGTCGGTCAGCAGGTCGTTGGGCACGTGCTCGTGCTCGAACGTGAGGACGTCGGCACGGGCTCGGCCGTCGGCGGGCGCGATGAGGTCGCGGATCGCGGCCTCGTCGGTGGCCGCACCCACCGGGGCGTCGGTCACCACCTGGGCCGCCGACGACCCGGGAGCCTCGACGAGCACCCGCAGGTGCACCCCGAGCTCACCGGCCGCAGGGGCCATCATGCGGGCGAGCTGCCCGCCTCCGACAACGGCGATCACTGGTGCTGACACGTGTACCGAGGGTAGTCGCTCGAACGCCTCTCGGCCGACCTGTCCCACCCGGTGGTTGCCCCTGGCAAGTTCTCCCAGGTCCACGGCGTACCCTGCCGGTCATGTCCAGCCAGGTCGACGAGTTCTCGCTCGCCCCCGTCCGGGCGCCCGTCCCCTCCGGGGCCGCCGTGCGCCAGACGTCGGGCGCCCTCCAGCGCCGGACGCGCGTCGTCGCGCGTCTGGCCGAGCTGGGCCGGTTCAGCTTCGTGGGGACCGTCGCGTTCTTCGTGGACCTCGGGCTGTTCAACCTCTTGCGGTTCGGCCCCTGGGAGGCGCTGAGCGCGAGCCCGCTCGAGGCCAAGGCGATCGCCGTGAGCGTCGCCACGATCGTCTCGTGGCTCGGCAGCCGCTACTGGACCTTCTCCGACCGTCGCACGACCCGGCACGGCCGCGAGCTGCTGACCTTCCTGCTCGTCAACGCGGCCGGCATGGCCATCTCGCTCGGCGTGCTCGCGTTCACGACGGACGTCCTGGGGCTGACCTCACCGCTCGCGGAGAACCTCGCGGCGAACGGGGTCGGCCTCGCGCTGGCCAACGGGTTCCGCTACGTCGCCTACCGGCGCGTGGTGTTCACCGGTACCGGTCCCGTCGTCCGCGCCCGGCCGCAGGAGAGCGCCCCGCACGCCGACGCGCCCTCCGCGGCTGCTGCCGACAACCTCTCCGACACGATCTAGCTCTCGGCGTCCCGACCGCGCCTGCGGCGCCGCCGTCGCGCGCCGGACGCCGAGATCGTGGTCCCGGTCGGGAGCACGATCCGCGGGTCGAGGGTGCGGGGCACGCCCGCGAGGAAGAGCGCGAAGATCGGTGGGCGACGCTGGGCCAGCTCGAGCCGGCCGCCGTCCGCCGCGGCCAGGTCACGGGCGAGCGCGAGACCGAGACCCGTCCCGGCGCCCGAGGTCGCACCACGCTCGAAGACGCGCGAGGCCATCTCGTCGGAGACCCCCTCGCCCTCGTCCCCGACCTCGATCGCGACGGCACCGCTCGTCCCGCTCGGGCGGGCACGGACCGTCGTGGTGCCCGCACCGTGCTTGAGCGAGTTCTCGATGAGCGTGGCGAGCACCTGCGCGAGCGCCCCGGGGGTCGCGAGGACCTGGTAGCCCTCGGGTACGTCGACCACGAGCCGGCGACCGGCCTTGGCGAAGGTGGGGACCCACTCCTCCTCCTGCTGGTGCACGACGTCGATGAGGCGGACGGCCTCGGTCGTGCCACCCTGCGCGCGGCGCGACTGCGTGAGCAGGTCGTCGACGACCGTGACGAGGCGCTCGACCTGCTCGAGCGAGATGCGCGCCTCCTCCTGGATCGCCGGGTCGTCGGAGGCCATCGAGATCTCCTCGAGCCGCATGCTCAGCGCGGTCAAGGGCGTCCGGAGCTGGTGCGAGGCGTCGGAGGCGAACTGGCGCTCGGCGGCGAGACGTCCGGCCAGGCGGTCCGAGCTGCGCGCGAGCTCGGCCGCGACGAGGTCGATCTCCTCGACGCCGGAGAGCTCGAGACGTGGGCGCACCTGGCCCGACCCGAGCTGCTCGGCCGAGGCCGCGAGGTACACGAGCGGCGCCGACAAGCGGTTGGCCTGCCACACGGCCATGGCGATACCTGCGGCGAAGGCGACCACGGAGGCCGCCACGACCAGCAGGACGATCTTCGCGGCGTTCCAGTAGCTGTCGGCGAACGACGTGGTCAGGGCCACGGTCGCGTTCTGGTCCGTCCGGTCCGCGGCCTCGTTGACCCGCCCGGAGATGGCCTCGCCCGCGGTCATGTGCTCGCCGTCGGGCAGATTGACGAAGACGTACGCCGGCAGCTCTCCCGGGCGCCCCTCGGACGCGTTGTCCAGGACCGACTGCGGGATCGGCTCGTTCTGCGCGAGCCGGGCGTCGATGTTCCGGGCGAGCGTGTCCACCCGACCCTGGAGCTGGGCCTTCTCGTTCGCGAGCACGAACTGGGCGCTGAGGAAGGCCAGGGGGAAGCCCAGGAGCAGGACGGCGACGGCGACGGCCGCGACCGTCGCCTGCAGCACGCGTCGACGCACGCCCTACTCCTTCGTCCAGCCCTCGGGGCTGATCAGCCCTCGCCGGTCTCGAAACGGAAGCCGAGTCCTCGGACCGTCGAGACGTAGCGGGGCGAGTTGGCGTCGTCGCCGAGCTTGCGGCGCAGCCAGGACACGTGCATGTCCAGCGTCTTGGTGGAGCCCACGGGCTCCGACCCCCACACGTCCCGCATGAGCGTGTCGCGCACGACCACGGAGCCCGCGCTCGCGATGAGCACGCGCAGCAGCTCGAACTCCTTGGTGGTCAGGTGCAGCTCACGGTCGCCCTGGAAGGCACGGTGGGCAGCGACGTCGATGCGGACGTCCTGCGCGACCAGCTCCTCCTCGTCGGCGGTGTCACCGTGGGTGCGCCGCAGGAGCGCCCGCACGCGGGCGAGGAGCTCGGCCAGACGGAAGGGCTTGGTCACGTAGTCGTCCGCGCCGGCGTCGAGACCGACGACGAGGTCGACCTCGTCGGCACGTGCCGTCAGGACCAGGACCGGCGTCGTCAGGCCCTTGTTGCGGATCTCACGTGCGACGTCCAGGCCGTCCATGTCCGGGAGGCCCAGGTCGAGCACGACGATGTCGACACCGTTCGCGGCGTCGATCGCTCCTTGACCAGTTCCTTGCACGACCACGTTGTAACCCTCACGCGTCAGCGCACGCGCCAAAGGTTCGGCAATCGCCGGGTCGTCCTCCGCTAGCAGTACGTGGGTCATTCGATCATGCTAGGGCATTCGTAGAACTTTGGCGTTATCCGGCAGGCGCTGTGGGACACCCATGACACGCCTGATGGACATCGATGGCCCGGGCGGGCTGCTCTGCCCGGGTCTGCCCGGTTGCCCCCTGTGACGCGGGCCATGCGGACACCGCCAGGACGTCATGGAGGCTGCCCGCACGACGGGTCTCCCGACCGGTCGGGCCCACCGGCGCGCGCGACCGCCGAGCCGGGATCGTCCCCAGGTCGTGCCCCCGGTCCGCCCACGGGGGGACGCCTCCCGGCGGGGCCCCACCTAGGCTTGCGGGCATGGGTTGGTACGAGAACATGGGCAAGTGGTGGGAGCGGCACCGGTTCGGCGTCGACCTGGCCACGACGATCGTCGTCGCGCTCGCCTTCGTGCCTGCGGCCTGGGCCCTCGGGACGTCCGCCACGGGTGGTTCGACCCTCTCCATGCTCTTCACGATCGGCATGCTCGCGCCGCTGCCGTGGCGACGGGTCCGCCCCGTGGCGTCGGCGATCACGGTCTACGCGGTCGCCCTGCTCCACCTGGTCGTCGGGATCTCCTTCCTCCCGGCCGACTTCCTCCTGCTCGTCTCGCTGTTCTCGGTCACGGTCTACGGTCCCCGCTGGGCGCACCGCACCGCGATGATCTCCTCGGCGGCCGGGTCGCTCGTGCTCGGGCTGTCGCTCGCGATGCAGGCGAGCGGCCCGGGCGAGGCGGCCGGGGTGCTGCTGTTCACCACCATGTTCTCGACCATGATGTTCCTCGCGGTCTGGGCGTTCGGCCTGGTCCGCCGCTCACGGCGCGAGACCATCAACGCGCTCGTCGACCGGGCCGAGCGCCTCGAGGTCGAGCGCGACCAACAGGCGCAGATCGCGACGGCCGCGGAACGCTCGCGCATCGCCCGCGAGATGCACGACATCGTCGCCCACTCGCTGTCGGTCATCATCGCGCAGGCCGACGGGGGCCGGTACGCCGGCGCGACCGACCCCGCTGCCGCCACGCGCGCCCTCACGACCGTCTCGGAGACGGGGCGCGCGGCCCTGGCCGACATGCGCCGTCTCCTCGGGGTCCTGCGCACCGACGACCGAGAGGCCGTCGGCGGCGCCGGACCGGCCCAGCTCACGCACGCCCCCGGTCTCAACAACCGCCCCCGACCGCTCGCCACCGGCCTTCCTGCGAGCCCCGCCTCGCCCGCCGGTCCTCCCCGCACGGGTCAGACGCCCGTCACGGGCTCGACCCGTCGGGTCGAGCTCAACCCGCAGCCCGACTCGGCCGACCTCGAGACGCTCGTGGCGCAGGTGCGCGACAGCGGCATGCGTATCTCGCTCGTGCGCATGGGCACGCCGCGCGCCCTGCCTCCGGGCGCGGGCCTGACCGTGTACCGGGTCTGCCAGGAGGCCCTCACCAACATCCTCAAGCACGCGGGCCCCGACCCCACCGTCACGGTCGTCGTGACCTGGGGTCTCGACACGCTCCAGCTCGCGGTCGACGACGACGGCAGGGGTGCCTCCGCGGACGGCCCGCACACCCCCGGCTACGGGCTGCTCGGCATGCGCGAGCGCGCCGTGATCTTCGGTGGCTCGGTCACGACGGGCCCTCGGCCCGGGGGCGGCTTCCGCGTCCGGTTCACCATGCCCATCCCCCGGCTCGACGGCGCCGCGCCCGTGGCCCCGTCGACCGCCGTCACGCAGTCCTCGCCGCCCGGCCCGACGGCGGGTCCGGCGGCGGGTCCGGCGGCGGGTCCTGGCCCCGTGCCGCCCCCACCGGCCCACCTGTCGGGCAGGATGGATCCCCGCAGGGTCCGCCCCGCACCCGCACCCGCACCCGCACCCGCACCCGCACCCGCACCCGCACCCGCACCCGCACCCGCACCCGCACCCGCACCCGCACCCGCACCCGCACCCGCACCCGACGATCGTCAGGACCCATGACCTCCACCTTCTTCACGCCCGACCTGCCCGAGCGCGCCCCGATCCGGGTCGCGCTCGTCGACGACCAGCAGCTCGTGCGGGCCGGCTTCCGGATGGTGATCGACTCGCAGCCCGACCTCCAGGTCACGGTCGAGGCCGGCGACGGGCTCCAGGCGCTGCGTCTGCTCGCGGACCACCCCGTCGACGTCGTACTCATGGACGTGCGCATGCCGCACCTCGACGGGCTCGCCGCGACGGCACAGCTCACGGCGGCTGCCGCCGACGGGCAGCACGTGCCCCGCGTCATCGTGCTCACGACGTTCGACCTCGACGAGTACGTCCTCGAAGCCATCCGGTCCGGGGCCAGCGGCTTCCTCCTCAAGGACGCACCCCCCGAGGAGATGCTCGCGGCGATCCGCACCGTGCACTCGGGCGACGCCGTGATCGCCCCGTCCTCGACCCGCCGGCTCCTCGAGCACCTCGTCGTGGCGCTGCCCGCCGAGCAGCTCGTCGACACGGGTGCCCAGCAGCAGGTCTCCTCGCTCACCGAGCGCGAGCGCGAGGTTCTCGTGCTCATGGCCAAGGGACGGTCGAACACCGAGATCGCGAGCGACCTGTTCGTCGCCGAGGCCACGGTCAAGACCCACGTCGGGCGCATCCTCGCCAAGCTCGAGGCGCGCGACCGCGTGCAGGCCGTGGTGACGGCCTACGAGACCGGGCTGGTGCGCCCGGGCGCGTGACGCCGTCGGGCAGGAGCATTCCCGGCCGCCCGAGCCGCCACGCCTGCGTGCCCGCTCGACGTACGGCGTACCCACCCGCCCGGGCGCGTACGACCACGGGATGACTCCCCCTGCGGCCAGGACCAGCCCGTCGCCGGACGCGGCCGCCACGTCCCGGCTCCTAGTGTCGTCATCAGGTGGGAACGAGGGCCTCGGCTCTCCCCCGCACCCCCTCGGCCCCGGCGCCGGGCGCACCACGCGCCCCGCCCCGGGACCGGACCTACCGACGACGAACTCCCTGGAGCAGACGTGGACACCACCGTGTACCAGCCCATCCCCGGCACCGCCGCCTCACCGGGCACCCCCGCGGTGCGCGCCCGGTCCCTGACCAAGCTGTACGGCAAGGGCGAGGCGACCGTGCGCGCGCTCGACGGCGTCGACGTGGACTTCGAGAAGGGCGCGTTCACCGCGATCATGGGCCCCTCGGGCTCGGGCAAGTCCACGCTCATGCACCTGCTCGCCGGGCTCGACACCGCCTCGAGCGGCCAGGGCTTCATCGGCGACACCGAGATCACCGCGCTGGGCGACAACGAGCTGACCCGCCTGCGCCGCGACCGCGTGGGCTTCGTCTTCCAGTCGTTCAACCTGCTGCCCATGTTCACGGCCGAGCAGAACATCACGCTCCCGATCGAGCTCGCCTCCGGGACGGTCGACACGGAGTGGCTCGCGACGCTCGTCCAGACCCTCGGCCTGGGGGCTCGCCTCACCCACCGCCCCAGCGAGCTCTCGGGCGGTCAGCAGCAACGCGTCGCGATCGCGCGCGCCCTCATCGCCAAGCCCGAGGTCGTGTTCGCCGACGAGCCCACCGGAAACCTGGACTCGCGCTCAGGCGCCGAGGTGCTGAGCTTCCTGCGCCGCTCGGTCCGCGAGCTCGGGCGCACCATCATCATGGTCACGCACGACCCGACGGCCGCCGCGTACGCCGACCGCGTCATCCTCATCGCGGACGGCCGCATCGCGGGCGACATCGACGACCCGACGCCCGAGTCCGTCCTCGCCGGTCTCGACGCGCTGCGCACGCTCGAGGCCGACCCCGCCGACGCGCTCGCGGGCGGCTCGACCGGTTCGACGGCGGTGCGCGCCTGATGGTCCGGCTCACCCTGGCGCAGATGCGCCGAAGCATCGGGCGGCTCAGCGCCGCCGGCATCGCGATCCTCATCGGGACCGCCTTCCTGACCGCGACGCTCCTCGCCGGGAACGTCATGACCCAGGTCACCAACGGCTCGATCGCCGCGCGCTACGCCGACTCCGACCTGGTCGTCGCGAACGACCAGGGCCTCGACGCCGCCGAGATCGCCGCGGTCGGCACGACCCCCGGGGTCGAGGCCGCCGACGCGCGCAAGCTGCGGGCCTTCCAGCTCGTCTCGGGCGGCAAGCGCACCTTCCAGATCGTCAGCCCGGTCATGTCCGACCCGCGGTTCGAGCCGCAGGAGGTCACCACGGGCGCCCAGCCGTCGGCCGCGGGCGAGATCGCGCTCCCCGAGGACACCGCCGACCGCCTCGGCCTCGCGCTCGGCGACACCGTGACGCTCGTGCGCTCCGAGTGGCAGCCTGCTGCCGAGGGCGCGACCGCGCCGGGAGCCTCGGACGAGCCCGACGCGGCCACGGACGCCTCGGCGGACGCCGCCGAGGCCCCGGCCGACGCCGGCACGACGTCGCCCGACGAGGCCCCGCTCGGCGCGTACAACGACATCGACGAGAAGCTGACCCTCGTCGGCCTGCTCGACGACCCGATGGGCGCCCACTCGCAGTACGGCGGTGCGGGCCTGGTGGACGCCGCGGAGCTGACGACCTGGGACGAGGCGGCCGCAGAGCCCGGCGTCACGACCGACGTCACGACCGACGTCCTCGTGGCTCTCGCTCCCGGTACCGACGTCGAGGCCGTCCGCACCCAGCTCGCCGACTCCCAGGGGAACGGCACCACGGTCATGACGACCGACGAGTACGCGAAGAAGGTCGCCGCCGCGATGACCGGCGGCGAGGACGTCTTCACCTACATGATCCTCACGTTCGCCGCGATCGCGCTGCTCGTCGCAGCCCTGGTCATCGCGAACACGTTCCAGGTGCTCGTCGCCCAGCGCACCCGGACCCTCGCGCTCCTGCGCTGCGTGGGCGCCGACCGCAAGCAGCTCGCGCGATCGGTGCTGCTGGAGGCCACGATGCTCGGGCTCATCGCCTCGGTCGCCGGGATCCTGGTGGGCACAGGGCTCGTCCAGCTCGCGCTCACCGTGGCCGGCGGCATGGACCTCGGCGTCCCGCTCCCCGAGCTCGTCCGGATCACCGTCCCCGTCGTCCTGGTCCCCCTGCTCGTGGGAACCGTCGTGACGCTCGTCGCGTCCTTCTCCCCGGCCCGCGCCGCGACCCGGGTCGCCCCGCTCGCCGCGCTGCGCCCGTCGGACGCCCCGACGGTCTCCACGGGGGCCGGCCTGGTCCGCCTGGTCGCCTCGATCCTCCTGGTCGTGGGCGGCGCGAGCCTCCTCGCCCTGGGTATCGTCCTGGGGCAGCAGGGCAGCGCCGAGGGCGGCCTGCTCGCGGCGACGGCCGGCGGCGCCGCCTCGTTCGTCGGGGTGCTGATCGGTGCGATCTTCTGGCTGCCCCGGGTGGTCAGCATCGTCGGCAAGGCCCTCACGGGCTCCGGCAGCACGGCCAAGCTCGCGGCCGCCAACACGCTGCGCAACCCGCGCCGCACCGCGGCCACCAGCACGGCGCTCCTCATCGGCGTGACGCTCGTGGCCATGATGTCGACCGGGGCCGTCAGCGCCCGGATGAGCATGAACAACGAGCTCGACAGCCGCTACCCCGTGGACGTCTCGCTCGCGACGGACGGCTACGACGACAACGGGGGCAACGAGCCCATCGAGCTGCCGCAGACGACGATGAGCACGGCCGAGAGCGCCGAGGGCATCGAGAGCGTCGTCCCGCTCACCGCGGCGACCGTGACGGTCGACCTGGACGGGCAGCCGATCACGTTCCTCGCTCGCGGCGTCGACCCCGCCGACGCGGTGGGCCTCGTGCGCAACGCGAAGGCCGTCGACGGCCTGGTGCCCGGCACGGTCGTCGTCCCGGAGATGGTCGCCAAGGACTGGAAGATCACCACGGGCGACGAGCTCTCGCTGGTCGCGAAGACCCCGGAGGGATCCGGCCCGGCCGGCACCCCGGCGACCCTCGAGGCGCTGGTCACCCCGATGGGTGGACGTGCCCTCCTGGTCACCCCCGACACGCTCGACGGCATCGCTCCCGGCGCGCCGGTCACGACCGCCTGGGTGGGGCTGACCGACGTGACCGACGCCGGGTCGGTGGTCCCGGCGCTCCAGGACGCGCTCGCCGAGAGCAGCATCCCGATCGACGTCACCGGTGCCGCGGTCGAGCGCGCCCTGTACCAGAAGGTCGTCGACACGGTCCTCGGTATCGTCGTCGGGCTCCTCGCGGTCGCGGTCGTCATCGCCCTGATCGGCGTCGCGAACACCCTGTCGCTCTCGGTCATCGAACGCCGCCGCGAGTCCGCGACCCTGCGTGCCATCGGCCTGAGCCGGTCCCAGCTGCGCTGGATGCTGGCGATCGAGGGCATGCTCATCGCCGGCGTCGGGGCGGTGCTCGGCATCGTGCTGGGCGTCCTGTACGGCTGGGCCGGGGCGTCGGCGGCCCTCGCCGTGATGGGGGACGTGACCCTGGCCGTCCCGTGGCGCGACGTCGCCCTGGTCCTGGTCGTGGCCCTCGTCGCCGGTCTGCTCGCCTCCGTGATCCCGGGGCGCTCGGCGGCCCGCACCTCGCCCGTGGAGGCGCTCGCGGTCGAGTGACCCGCATCCAGCGGCACCGTGCCCGACGGCGCGCCTGTGGACGATCTCCTCGTCCACAGGCGCGCCGTCGCCGCGTCCGGGGGCCCGCGGACGACGCCAGGATCGTCGCGTGCTCATGACCCTCCATCCCGGCGTCGACCTCGACGTGACCCCGGGCTCCCGCCTGGGCGACCTCCGCCCGGACCTCGCGCGCGTCTCGTGCCGCCCCGAGCTCATGAGCGCCTCGCTCGAGATCGACGGCGTCCCGCTGGGCGACGACCACCGCGTCGGGGTACGGCCCCTTCTCCCCGGGGCGACGCTCCGGGTGACGACCTCCGCGACACGCCCCCCGGCCGGGCGGGCCGACGGATCCCGGGCCGCGAGCGCGGAGCCGGACCAGGACGGCGCCGCGCTGCGAGCCCCCTGGCACGTCGCGGTCCTCACCGGGCCGGGATGCGGGGGCCTGTTGCCGTTGCGCCCGGGGTCCGCGCTCCACCTGGAGCACGGCGACGGTCCGTCGGTCGTCGTCGCGCTGCGGGCGGCGCGCCGCCGGGGGCGGTCGGCCCCGGGGACGCGGGGCGGCTCGGCAGACCGCTCGGCAGGAGCCGCCGCGACGGGCGCCGGGCTCGAGGTGCGGGTGCGGGTGCGGGTGCGGGTGCGGGTGCGGGTCGCCCGGCACGGTGCCCGCTCGACGGACCGGGGACCCACGCGCCCGGCCGGACGAGGGCGTGCGGAGCCGGTCGCGCGGGTCCGTCGTGAGCTCCCCGGGGGCAGGTCGCGGCGCGTGCGGCGCGGATCCTGGCGGCGGTGGCGCCCGGGGCACGTCCTGGGGATCGGCGGCACGACGTACGACCTGCGCCCGCGACCGCGCCTCGAGGAGTGGGACGTCGCGAGCGGGCTCGCCCGCCCAGCGGCGACGGCGCCGCGCGAGGCTCTCGGCCCCGCCTCGCTCGTGATGGCCGTGACCCCGGCCGTCGGGTCGCTCGCGCTCGCGGCGAGCACGCGCCAACCCCTGTTCGCGCTCCTCGCGCTCGTCGGTCCGCTCACGCTCCTGGTCTCCCTGCTGGCCCGACGCCGTCGCTCGTCCTCTCGTGCAGGGTCCGCCACGGGCGAGGAGCACGCCGGGCAGCCCGGCTCGTCTCCCTGGGCGGTCGGCGGCCCCGCCGTGGGCCACCCGAGGCCCGGCGGGCAGGGTTCCTCGGTCGCGCGAGCGTCGCGGCCCGACGACCGGTTCCCGGCCCCGGGCGGTGCGCTCGACCGGGCCGGGTTCCCGGCACCGCACCCGGCGGACCTCATGACCGCAGCGTTCGCCGCCCACCATGCGGCCGAGCGTCCGCCGACCGCCGTGCTCGCCGCCCCCGGCGCACGCGCACCGGGAGGGGCCGGGCCGCGACCCGACGCACCGAGCGCTCAGGGTGCCCGTCTGCCCGACGGGTGCGTCGCGGTGGTCGGACCACGCGAGGCCCGTCTGGCGGCCGGTCGTGCGCTGCTCCTCGCCCAGGTCGCCTCGGGTGCCGAGGTCGACGCGGTGCACCCCGACGACCTCGCGCCGGACTGGTCCTGGCTGCGCTGGTTGCCCGGCTCGCGCCGGATCGACCTGGTGCCGGGAGCTCCGGTGCCGGACACCCGGGGCGACGCCACCACGAGCCGGCCACCCACCCGGGTCGTGGTGGTGGACGTCCACCAGGTCCACGGTCCTGGGAGCACCACCGGCCGCTCCACCACGGGGGTCGTACCGGCCGAGGCGCTCGAGACGTGGTGGGCGCGGCGTTCCGGGACGGAGCGGCTGATCCTGCTCGCCGCAGACCGCGGGTCCGTCCCCGCCTGGTGCCGCACCGTCCTCGACACGACCCGGGGCACGTGGCACCTCGCCGACGGCACGGTCGAGCCCGCCCCGGAGCTCGGGGTCGGGACGGGCTGGGCAGAGCGGTACGCGCGGCACGTCGCCGCCGCAGCGCGCCTGGGACGCTGGCCCGCCGGGGTCCAGCCCGAGGGGCCCGTCGACCGCGCGGACCCGAGCCACCCCGATCTCGCCGGGACGGTCTCGCTCGCCGGGCTCCTGGGGGTTCCCCTCCCCCACGAGCCCAGCCCCTTGTCCGCATGGGTCACCGCCCGGTGGGCACCCTCCCCACGGGCGACTCGGCCGGGCCTCGCCGTGCCGCTCGGCACCGACGCGCGGGGCGCCGTCGTCCACGTCGACCTGGTCCGGGACGGACCGCACGCCCTGGTCGCCGGTACCACGGGGGCGGGCAAGTCCGAGCTGCTCCAGTCCCTCGTGCTGGGGCTCGCTCTCACCCACAGCCCGCGCGACCTCGCGATCGCGCTCGTGGACTTCAAGGGCGGGGCGGGCTTCGGCGACTGCGTGGACCTGCCGCACGTCGTCGGACGCGTCACGGACCTCGACCCGGGGCTCGCCGGCCGTGCCCTCGCCGGGCTGCGCGCCGAGCTGCGCCGACGCGAACGGGCCGTGGGGGACGCGGGGGTGACGGACATCGACGGTCTGCCTGCCGGGACGCTCCCCCGGCTCGTCGTGGTGATCGACGAGTTCCGGGCGCTCGCCGACGACCTCCCCGACTTCCTCCCCGGCCTCCTGCGCCTCGCGTCGCAGGGTCGGTCGCTCGGGGTGCACCTCGTCCTGGCGACCCAGCGCCCCGCGGGTGCCGTGAGCGCGGACATGCGGGCGAACATCTCGCTGCGGCTGGCCCTGCGGCAGATCGACCCGGGCGACTCTCGCGACGTGATCGACTCGCCCCAGGCCGCACTCATCCCGGCCGGGCGGCCCGGTCGAGCCGTGCTGCGACGAGGCACCGAACCGCCGCTCGTGGTCCAGTGCGCGCACGCGGGCACTCCGGCGCCCCCTCCCGGGGCGCACGTGCGGGCGGTCGGGCGATGGGGTTCGGCTCGTGACGCTGCTCGGGGCACCGTCGCGCCCGTGACGGACCTGGTGCCCGTGCTGGTCGCGGCCACGACCGCCGCGGCGGCGGCCGCTCGCCTCCCGGCCCTTGGGCCGCCGTGGCTCCCGGCCCTCCCGGCTCGCGTGACGCCGTCGGACCTGCGGGCGGTGGATCCCGCCGACGCCGCCACCGACGGTCTGCCCCTCGCCCTGTCCGACCTGCCGGACCAGCAACGGCGCGGTCTGGTCGCATGGTGCCCCGACCGCGGGCACCTCGCGGTCCTCGGGCGCCCACGGTCCGGACGGTCGACGACCCTGCGCGCCCTCGCGGTCGCGGCTCTCGACCGCGGCTGGGACGTCCACCTCGTCGGCGACGCTCCCCCGCTGACCGACGGGCTGCCCGCGCACGCTCGGTGCGGGACGGTGGTGCCTCGGCACGACGCACGACGGGTCGCACGCCTCGTCGACCTCCTGCTCCGTCGCCCCCAGGGCCGTCCGGCCCTCGTGCTGCTCGACGACGTCGAGGACCTGCGCGCCTCGCTCGCCCGTCTCGCGGCGGGCGCCGGGGCCGATCAGCTCGGGCGGCTGCTCGCCGAGGGCCCCGCCCGCGGTGTGCACGTCGCGCTGGCGGGCGGCTCGCCGGGCCTGGCGGGCCTGTCCCAGCGTGTCGGCCCTCGCCTCGTGCTGGCCGCGGACACGGTGCCCGACGACGTCGCGTTCGGCGTGCCGTCACGGCTCGCCGGACGCGGTGGTCGGCCCGGACGAGCCGTGTGGCTCGGGGCGGGCGACGCCGTCGAGTGCCAGGTGGTCGTCGATGCGGAGCCCCGAGGCTCGGCGGGCGCTCCCCGCGACCTCGACGGTCCCGAGGACGCGGACCCTCGCGATCGAGCGGTGCGGTTGCTCCCGCTGCCCCGGCACGTGACCGAGACCGAGATCGCGGACGTCGCGGACGCGGACGCGGACGACAAGGTGGCCCGTGACGACGGTGCCAGGTCGGGACACCTCGTCGTCGGACGAGGCGGCGACCACGCGGACCGTGTCCTTCTCGACGTCGCGCGGGGCGCGCTCGTCGCGGGACCGCCGGGCAGCGGGCGCAGCAGCGCCCTGCTGGTCCTGGCCCGTCAGGTCCGCGCCACGGGAAGGCTGCGAGCGGTCCTGTCGCCCGACGAGCGCTTCGAGGGTCTCGGAGCAGACCCCCTGCCCGCGGGGGGCTCGGGCTTCCGCGCGCCGTACGCGGCCACCGGTCCCGGCTCGTCGGCCGAGACACGGGCCGTGCTCGGCGCCCTGACCCGCGCCGGGCTCGTCGCGGGCGACGTGGTGGTCGTCGACGACCTCGACCTGCTCGTCCAGGCGTTCCCGCTCGAGGTGGACGTCCTCACGGACCTGGTCCGCGCCGGCGTCGTGGTCCTCGCGTCGTGCACGACAGCGGCCGCCGCGACGGCGCACCGAGGGCCGGTCGCCGCGCTGCGCGGCGCGCGCAGCGGACTCGTCCTGGCCCCCGAGGAACGTGGCTCGGGCGACGTCTTCGGCAGGTCGCTGGGCTGGTCGGTCGACCCCGGGGGCGGGCCCGTCGGTCGCGCCGTCGTCCTGTGCGGGAACCACCTCGTCCCCGTCCAGGTCGCCTCACCCGGGACGGTGCGGAGGACACCGGCGGTCGCCCCGACAGCGGTGCGCGGCGCCCTCCGCTCGTGACCGGCTCAGTCGTCGGCGCGGGCGGCGTCCCGGGTGGTCGCGACCACGACGGGGCGCAGCATGAGTCCGACCAGGACGACCAGAGCCACCGCCATGACGAGGATCCCTCCGGAGGTGACCTCGTACTGGAGCCAGCTGAAGGCGACCACGCCCTGGAGGAGCTGCCAGGTGGCCACGGGCGACCGGGCCCATCGCTGCCCGCGCAGCAGACCGCGTGCGCCGGCACCGAGGACGACCGCGACCCCGGCGCAGAAGAGGGCGAGGAAGACCGAGACCCCGACCGAGAACGAGCCGCCCGTGAGGAGCTCGAACAGGACGAGCACCGCGGCGGCCAGGAGGGCCAGGGCCTCGAGGGCGATCCCGGCGATCACGACCCACAGCGCGAGAGGTCTGGCTCCGGCCGAGGGGGTGGTCGACCGAGCCGCGCCCTCGTCGGAGGGGTCGGGGGTGGATTGATTCGGGGTGCTCACTGGTGCCACGACAACCCAGAGTACGCGTGACCTGCACCTTCACCGAAGTGTGACCAAGACCTCACGGTTCACCCGGGAGAAACTTTCCGGTAACCCCTTGTGCTGGGCTTCACGAGATGTGAACCTAGTTCAAGCATCAATTACCCCCCACCTGAGCCTGAAGCCCATTGTGGACGTGCGTCCGACACATTCACGAAGCGGCCTTGCTCGCCATGCCAAGGAGACCTCACATGGACTGGCGCCACCGCGCAGCCTGCCTGGAAGAAGACCCTGAGCTGTTCTTCCCGATCGGGAACACCGGCCCCGCCCTCCTGCAGATCGAAGAGGCGAAGGCCGTGTGCCGCCGCTGCGACGTCGTCGACACGTGCCTCAAGTGGGCGCTCGAGTCCGGCCAGGACGCGGGCGTCTGGGGCGGTCTGTCCGAGGACGAGCGTCGCGCGCTCAAGCGCCGCACCGCTCGCGCCCGTCGCGCAGGCTGAGCTTCACATACTTTTCTCATAAAGGGCCGTCACCTGCTGGTGACGGCCCTTTATGTTGCCCACGGAAGAGAATTGTCGACCCCTCTGATCCTGTCCGTGAGCCCCCAGGTCACCCTTGTCGCGAGCCTCCGCCGTCACGCAGGACGAGCTCCAGCACGACCTGCGTCCCACCCCCCGGACGCGCGGACCACTCGATCGTCCCGCCCAGCTCGTTCGTGACGAGCGTCGCGACGATCTGCGACCCGAGACCGCTCTTCTTGGGCTTGACCGCGGGTTCGGTGCCCGGCACGGGCATGCCCACCCCGTCGTCCGCGACCACGATCCGCAGGGCGGACCCGCTGCGTCGGGCGTCGATCTCGACCGTCCCGTCCGTGCGCCCCGAGAAGCCGTGCTCGACCGCGTTCGTCACGAGCTCGGTCAGGACGAGCGCGAGCGGGGTCGCGTCCTCGGCCGGAACCAGCCCGAAGCTCCCCGTCTGCACCGTGCGGACCTTGGTGTCGGCCGAGGCGACGTCGGCCGCCAGGCGCAGGGCCCGGCCACCCATGTCGTCGAACTCGACCTCCTCGTCGAGGGTCTGGGACAGGCTCTCGTGCACCAGGGCGATGGTCGCGACGCGACGCATGGCCTCCTCGAGCGCCGCTCGCGCCTCCGGGGAGTCCATGCGTCGCGCCTGGAGGCGCAGCAGCGCGGCGACCGTCTGCAGGTTGTTCTTGACGCGGTGGTGGATCTCGCGGATCGTCGCGTCCTTGGTGATGAGCTCGCGCTCGCGGCGGCGCAGCTCGGAGACGTCTCGGCAGAGCAGCACCGCGCCGATGCGTTGCCCCGACTCGGTGAGCGGCAGGGCGCGCAGCGACAGGGCGACCCCCCGGGCCTCGATGTCGGTGCGCCACGGCGCACGCCCCATGACCACGAGGGGCAGGGACTCGTCGACCGGGGTCTGGTGCTCGATCAGGTCGGTCGTGACCTCGATGAGCGAGCGCCCCACGAGCGGCCCGATCACCCCGAGACGGTGGAAGCAGCTCAGGGCGTTGGGGCTCGCGTAGAGCACCTCGCCCTCGGAGTTGAGCCGGATCAGCCCGTCGCCCACACGAGGGGCGCCCCGACGGGGGCCGGTCGCCGCGTTGGGCGCGGGGAACTCGCCGCGGGAGATCATCGCGATGAGGTCGTCGGCGGCCTCGACGTAGTTCAGCTCGAGCCGGCTGGGCGTGCGCCCGCTGCCGAGGTTGGTCTGCCGGGCCACGACGGCGATCGCGTGGCCGTTGTGCACGACCGGGATGGCCTCCTCGCGCACGGCGTACGCCCCGAACCAACGGGGCTCGCGAGACCGCTGGGAGCGCGCCTCCGAGAGGGCGCGCTCGAGCTGGGGTCGCTGACCGTCGGGGGCCGTCGAGCCGACGATGTCGTCGTAGTGCACGGTGGCCCCGGTGCTGGGCCGGCACTGGGACACCGCGACGAAGTTCCCGTCGCCCGTGGG
This sequence comes from Oerskovia jenensis, assembly GCF_016907235.1. Lineage (NCBI taxonomy): Bacteria > Bacillati > Actinomycetota > Actinomycetes > Micrococcales > Cellulomonadaceae > Oerskovia > Oerskovia jenensis. The sequence goes on along the minus strand of NZ_JAFBBO010000001.1, from coordinate 3,647,326 downwards.
CAACCACAGGACGAGGTCGGCGAACGCCAGGTCGGAGATGACCTGCCAGTCCCCGACGAGAAGGTGCAGCCACTCGTTGTCGGCAGGCGACAGCTCGGCATGGCGGGAGATCAAGTCACTCATGGCAGACACGGGCTCCAGCGTACGCATGCGCCGCCGTCTTCACGGGATCGGGGCGCTTCCTTGGGTAGAGTCGGTCTCCCCGGCGCACCTTGCGCGCCGGTCGGCACGTCCCGAGGAGATCCTGTGCACCTGAGCGTCGATCTGCACTACCCCGCCGGTCTGGACGACGTCACCACGATGCTCGCGAGCGAGGCCTTCGTCCGGTGGCGCGCGCAGCGCACGGGGGGCCCGCAGAGCCTCGTCGACCTCGCGGACGTGACCGGGTCGCTCGCGGAGGGGTTCTCGGTGGTCGTGCGGCGGACGCTGCCCACGGACCAGATCCCCGGCCACCTGCGGGCCTTCGTCGGGAATGCGCTGGAGATCCGTCAGGCGGAGGTCTGGGAGCCCGCGGTCGACGGGGTGCGCCGGGGCACGGTCTCGCTCGAGATCACGGGTGCTCCCGTCCGGATGACCGGCACGGTCTCGCTCGTCGCCCTGCCCGACGGCGGCACGCGCCAGTCGTACGAAGGCGAGCTCAAGGCGACGGTCCCCTTGTTCGCCGCGGCGGTCGAGGAGGCCGCGGCCGGCGCCGTCCGGGCCACGCTCGCGTCCGAGGAGCAGGCCGGCGTGGAGTGGCTCACGGCCCCTTGAGGGGGCTGCTGAGGAGTCACCGACGAACGCTCCCGGCCGCCCGCGCGACGGGTGCGTGCAGCGACGCACGACCCGTCGCGAATCCCACACGAGCGGTCGGTAATCGATAACGATTCAGGCACGGGATCCGGTCGTACAACGCTCTGACCTGCATCGACGCGTTCGTGGGAGCGTTTCCACCACGTTCCGTCACCTCCCGAGGTTGACATCCACAGAAGCGACCGGCCACCATCGGGGCACTTCGTGGAAGCGCTACCACTCCTGGCGGATGGGAGCGCTACCACGCCGATCATCGACAAGGGAGTCACCGTGCTGAGCAGCACCCGTTCGACCCGCACCCGCACCGCAGCAGCCGCAGTGGCCGGGATCGCGGCACTCACCCTGACCCTGACCGCCTGCTCCTCGGGCTCCGGCTCGTCGGACGAGGGCAGCGGCTCGTCCGACGGCGAGAAGATCACCCTCACCGTCGCGACGTTCAACGACTTCGGCTACACCGACGAGATGCTGAAGTCCTACACCGACGCGCACCCGAACGTCACGGTCAAGCAGACCAAGGCCGCCAAGTCGGAGGACGCACGCACCAACCTGACCACCAAGCTCGCCGCGGGCGGCGACGGCCTGGCCGACATCGAGGCCATCGAGGTCGACTGGCTCCCCGAGCTCATGCAGTACCCGGACCTCTTCACGGACCTCACCGACCCCGAGCTCGCGGACCGCTGGGTCGAGTGGAAGTCGCAGCAGGCCACGACGCCCGACGGCAAGCTCATCGGGTACGGCACCGACATCGGCCCCGAGGCCATCTGCTACCGCTCCGACCTCTTCGCCGCAGCCGGTCTGCCGACCGACCGCGCAGCGGTCGCCGAGCTCCTCGGTGGCGCCGACGCCACCTGGGACGACTACTTCGCCGCGGGCAAGCAGTACAGCACCGCGACGGGCAAGGCCTGGTTCGACAGCGGCATGGCCACCTACCAGGGCATGGTCAACCAGCTCGACAACGCCTACGAGAACTCGGACGGCACGCCCAAGGACCTCGCGACCAACGCGGACATCCAGGGCCTGTACGAGGACGTGCTGACCGCCTCGGTCACCGACAACCTCTCGGCCCACCTCGAGCAGTGGTCGGGCGACTGGGACGCCGCGTTCCAGAACGACGGCTTCGCGACCATGCTGTGCCCCGCCTGGATGACCGGCCCGATCGAGGAGCGCTCGGGCGGCGTCACCGGCTGGGACGTCGCCGACGTCTTCCCCGGTGGCGGTGGCAACTGGGGCGGCTCGTTCCTCACGGTGCCCGCCTCCGGCAAGAACGCCGACGCCGCCAAGGAGCTCGCGGCCTGGCTGACCGACCCCGCGCAGCAGACCGCCGCGTTCGAGTCGGCCGGCACGTTCCCCTCGCAGGTCGAGGCGCAGGACTCCGAGGCCGTCCAGGCCTTCACGAACGAGTTCTTCAACGCCGCGCCGGTCGGCGCGATCTTCGTCGCCCGCGCCAACGCGATCGAGGGCGCGCCGTTCAAGGGTGCGAACTACTTCGCGATCCACCAGACCGTCCAGGACGCCATCAAGCGCACCGACGTCGAGAAGACCGACGACGCCAAGGCGTCGTGGGACAAGGCCGTCCAGTCCTTCAAGGACCTGGGCCTGAGCTGATCCGGCGCGCGGGGTGACCCCCTCGGGAGGTCACCCCGCGCTCCCCCGTCCCAGCCCGCCGTCGGGCATCGCGTCCCCGCTCGACCCAGCACAGGAAAGTCGGATGAGCGTCCTCACTCCCACCCAGCCCAACCAGGGCCTCGACGGACCGGCACCCCGCCCCCAGCGGCGCGTCGGCTTCTCCCAGCGCCTCGGCCGCTGGGACGTCAAGCTCTCCCCCTACCTCTACATCTCCCCGTTCTTCATCCTCTTCGCGATCACCGGGCTCTTCCCGCTCGTCTACACGGCCTTCGTGTCGGTCCACGAGTGGAACCTGCTGGGCGGACAGGGGGACTTCGTCGGTCTCCAGAACTTCTCCGACGTGCTCGCGCAGCCCACCTTCTGGAAGTCGCTGCGCAACACCTTCTCGATCTTCCTGCTCTCCTCCGTGCCCCAGGTCATGTGCGCGATCATCATCGCGGCGCTGCTCGACCAGAACCTGCGCGCGGCGACCTTCTGGCGCATGGGCGTCCTGCTCCCCTACGTCGTGGCCCCTGTCGCGGTCGGCCTCATCTTCGGCCGCCTGTTCGCCGACCAGTACGGCCTCATCAACGGGCTGCTCGGCGTGATCGGGATCGAACCGATCCGCTGGCACGCCGACGCCCTCGCGAGCCATGTCGCGATCGCCTCGATGGTCAACTTCCGCTGGACCGGCTACAACGCGCTCATCTTCCTCGCCGCGATGCAGGCCGTCCCGCGCGAGCTCTACGAGGCCGCGATCATCGACGGCGCGGGCCGCGTGCGGCAGTTCTTCTCCGTGACCGTGCCCCAGATCCGCGCCACGATCATCTTCGTCATCATCACCTCGACCATCGGCGGGCTGCAGATCTTCGACGAGCCGCGCACCTACGACGCGCAGGGCCTCGGTGGCGCCGACCGCCAGTGGATGACGACGGTCCTGTACCTGTACGACGTCGCGTGGGGCAACCAGAAGAACTTCGGTCGTGCCGCGGCGATCGCCTGGATCCTGTTCATCATCATCCTGCTCATCGGGCTCGTGAACTTCGCGATCACCCGCAGCATCTCGACGTCGGGACCCAGCACCAAGGCACCCCGTGCCGTCCAGCGCGCCCGGCGCAAGGCCGCTGCCGCCGCCCTGCGCGCCCAGAACGCGTCCAGCCCGCGCGGAGGCTCCTCCGCCCGCCGACCCAGCGCGCCCACGAGCGCACCCAACGATCGGAAGAAGCGATGAGCTCGATCCCCGTCGTCGCGCAGACCGCCGGAGCGGGTGCCGCCCGCGCCGCCGCCCGACGCCCGAACCGCCGCCCCGTCCGCAAGGGCACGGGCGGTCACACCCGCCGACCGGGCTGGGTCACCTACACGTTCCTCGGCCTCGTGCTGCTGATCTCGATCTTCCCGCTGTACTTCACGCTCATCCTGGGCTCGTCGACCCCGGCCGAGATCTCCAAGGCCGCGCTGCCGCAGCTCCTGCCCGACGCGAGCCTGTTCACGCAGTTCGCCGAGGTCATCGGGTCGAGCGCGATCAACTTCTGGAAAGCGTTCGCGAACTCGGTGATCATCGCGGTCGTCACGTCGCTGTCCGTGGTCCTGTTCTCGACGCTCGCGGGCTACTCGTTCGCCAAGCTCCGGTTCCGTTGCCGCGGCCCCCTGCTGGTCTTCGTCATCGCGACCATGGCCGTGCCGACCCAGCTCGGCGTGATCCCCATGTTCATCCTCATGTCCGACCTCGGGTGGATCGGCAAGCTGCAGGCCGTGATCGTGCCCGCGCTCGTCACCGCGTTCGGCGTGTTCTGGATGACGCAGTACCTGTCGGAGTCGCTGCCGTACGAGCTCATCGAGGCCGCACGCGTCGACGGCGCGTCGATGTTCCGGACCTTCTGGTCGATCGCCCTGCCTGCGGCGCGACCGGCAGCCGCGATGCTCGGGCTGTTCACGTTCGTCCAGCAGTGGACGAACTTCTTCTGGCCGTCCATCGTGTTGAACCAGGAGAACCCGACGCTGCCGCTCGTGGTGCGGTCGCTGCAGGCGAACTACTTCGTGGACTACTCGCTCGTCATGGCGGGCGTGTTCCTCGTGACGCTGCCGCTCATCGTGCTGTTCATCTTCACCGGTCGCCAGCTGGTCGCCGGCATCATGCAAGGAGCTGTCAAGGGATGACCGAGATCATCACCCCCCGCCACCTGGGCGCCACCGACCGTGTCGAGTTCCCCCAGGGCTTTCTCTGGGGCGCCGCGACCGCCGCGTTCCAGATCGAGGGGGCCGCGCACACCGACGGCCGCGAGGACTCCGTCTGGGACACGTTCTGCCGCGTGCCGGGGGCCGTCCTGGGCGGCGACGACGGCGAGGTCGCGTGCGACCACTACCACCGCTACCGCGAGGACGTCGCGCTCCTGTCCGGCCTGAACCTGGACACGTACCGGTTCTCGTCGTCCTGGGCCCGCGTCCAGCCGGGCGGCGGAGCCGTCAACCAGAAGGGGCTGGACTTCTACTCCCGCCTGGTCGACGAGCTGCTCGCCAAGGACCTGCTGCCCTGGATCACGCTCTACCACTGGGACCTGCCGCAGGCGATCGAGGACCAGGGCGGGTGGACGAACCGCGACACGGCCTACCGCTTCGCGGACTACGCCGTGACGATGCACGAGGCGCTCGGCGACCGCGTGGGGGTCTGGACGACCCTCAACGAGCCCTGGTGCTCGGCGTTCCTCGGGTACACGGGCGGTGTCCACGCCCCGGGCCGTCAGAGCCGCCCCGACGGCCTCGCCGCGGCGCACCACCTCCTGCTCGGCCACGGTCTCGCGGTGCAGGCGCTGCGCGAGCGGGCCCCCGAGGCGAACCTGGGGATCACGCTCAACTTCACGGTCGCCGACCCCCTCGACCCGACCGACCCGGGCGACGTCGACGCGGCCCGTCGCATCGACGGCCAGTTCAACCGGATCTTCCTCGACCCTGTCATCACGGGCGAGTACCCGGCCGACGTCCTGGCCGACGTCGAGGAGTACGGCTTCGCGGCGCACGTCCAGGAGGGCGACCTCGCGATCATCTCGTCGCCCATCGACGCGCTCGGCGTGAACTACTACCACGGCGAGCTGGTCTCCTCGCGGCCCGCGTCGACCACGCTGGACGGCTCCGCGCCGGTCGAGCGCCCGTCGTCGAGCCCGTACCCCGCGGCCGACGGCGTGTTCAACCACCCGCGCGGCCTGCCCGTCACGGACCAGAACTGGGAGGTCCAGCCGGAGGGCCTCACGCGCCTGCTCAACCGTCTCCAGGCGGACTACACGGGTCCCGCGGGCGTGCCGCTCTACATCACCGAGAACGGCTGCGCCTACGACGACGTCGTGGAGGCCGACGGGTCGGTCGACGACCAGAACCGGCTCGAGTTCTTCGACGCCCACCTGCGGGCCGTCAAGGACGCGATCGACGACGGCGCCGACGTCCGCGGCTACTTCGCGTGGTCGCTCCTGGACAACTTCGAGTGGTCCTGGGGGTACTCCAAGCGCTTCGGGATCGTCCGGGTCGACTACGAGACCCAGGAGCGCACCGTCAAGGCGAGCGGGCACTGGTTCGCCCAGGTCGCGTCCCAGAACGCGGTTCCCGCCCGCCCCTGAGGGCGCGAGCGGAAACGTGGCAGTTCTCTCATCCGGGCCTGGCAGGATACTGAGACCATGAGCACCCTGAGTACCGCGCCGACCCTGGACGAGGTCGCACAGACGGCCGGCGTGTCCCGCTCGACGGCGTCCCGCGCCATCAACGGCGGCCTGCGCGTCTCCCCCGAGGCGCAGGCCGCCGTGGACGCGGCCGTCGCCCAGCTCGGGTACACCCCGAACCGCGCGGCCCGGTCCCTCGTGACCCGGCGCACCGACTCGATCGCGCTCGTCGTCCCCGAACCCGACGAGCGCATCCTCACGGACCCGTTCCTGTCGGGGACGCTGCGCGGGGTCAGCGCGGCGCTCGCACCCACGGACCTGCAGCTCGTGCTGCTCATCGCCCGGCCCGACGAGCACGCGGGCCGCATCGTGCGGTACCTGCGCAGCGGTCACGTGGACGGCGCGATCATCACGTCGCACCACCGCGAGGACGACCTCGAGGGCGCGGTGCTCGCGTCCCCCCTCCCCGCGGTCTTCGTCGGCCGCCCCTTCACCGCGATGGACGACCTGGTCTACGTCGACGTCGACAACGTCGAGGGCGGGCGCATCGCGACCCAGCGCCTGATCGACGGCGGCTACCGCCGCATCGCGACGATCAGCGGCCCCCAGGACATGACGGCGGGCGTGGACCGCCTCATGGGGTGGCGCAAGGCGCTGCGCGCGGCGGGCCTGCCCGACGACGTGATCGCCTCGGGGGACTTCGCCGCGGCCGGCGGGGCGGCGGCCATGGAGGAGCTCCTGGACCGCCACCCGGACCTCGACGCGGTCTTCGCCGCCTCGGACCTCATGGCCGAGGGCGCGCTGCGCGTCCTGCGCGCACGGGGCAAGTCCGTGCCGGGCGACGTGGCCGTCGTCGGCTTCGACAACCTCGGTGTCGCCGGGGCGACCAGCCCGGCGCTGACGACCGTGCAGAACCCCGTCGTGGAGATGGTCAAGGCCGCGACCGGGATGCTGCTCGACCTCATCGCCGGCCACCCCGTCTCGCGGTCGCCCCGCGTCTTCTCCCCCGAGCTCATCCGCGGGGCGTCGGACTGACCACGGGTACCCGGACGACGCCGGCGAGGGCGAGGGCCCTGCCCGGCGCCCAGCACCCCTGATCGTTGCCGAGTCTCGTCGACGGCAGCAGGCTGCGCCCCGGGCCACCTGCGTGAGCGCTAGGGCGTGTCTCCCTAGTGCCTTGATCATGGTGGTGCAGAGTGCGGGCGTGCGTCCTAACTCGGAGTTACCAGAGGGACTAATCGGTGCCGGCGAGCGACCTCTAGCCGGGTTGTCAGAGCGGCAATTCCTTGCCCTGTTCGCGAGGCGACCAGGCATGTATGTCGGCCGGGCCACATGGGTTCGCGTCGTCGCATGGCTCGAGGGATACGACATGCACGGGGATCGCTATACAGGTGGGGTGCTCGATGGCTTTAAGGAGTGGCTCCTGACCCGACCTGGCGCACGGGGACCCAACCTGGTCTGGTCCGCGATCGTCTGGGGACTGGCCTTTCCGGGCCGCGAGTCGCCGGGGCCCGCCGAGCTGACCGACGACGACGACCATCACGCCCTCGCGGTCCTGTTCGAGCTCGTTGATGCGTTCCTGGCCGAGAAGGAATCCCGCTTGCGGTGCCGCCGAGAGGCATCCGACGTCCCCTGACATGCTGTCGCGCATGTCCTTGAGTCCGACGCCATCTGGGAATCAGGGCGCGGGCACCCAAATCAGGATCGCTGCGACGATGACGGCGCCGCGGAAGATCACGGCGTGCTTGTCGTAGCGGGTCGCGAGTGCTCGCCATTGCTTGATGCGGTTGAAGAACCGCTCGACCGTGTTGCGGCCCCGGTAGGTGACGGGGTCGTAGGTCACAGGGCGTCCGCCGAGTGACCCGCGCCGGCGCCGGTGGGACTGCTGGTCGCGGGGTTCGGGGATGACCGCGATGATGCCGCGCCGGCGCAGCTCGGTCCGGATCGCGCGCGAGGAGTACGCCCTGTCGCCCAACACGGCGTCGGGGGTGGTGCGCAGGCGCCCGGCTCCTGCTCGTGGAACGCGGATCGAGTTGAGCAGGGGCAGGCACATCGGCGCGTCGCCGCCCTGGCCTGGTCCCACGAGCACTGCGAGCGGTCGCCCGTTGCCGTCGACCGCGGCGTGGATCTTCGTCGACAACCCGCCCCGAGAGCGACCCAACGCGTGGTCAGCCGGTTCGCGCCGTTCCGGATTCTTGTGATTCGCCAGTGCCCCCTGTGGTCCTGGGCAAGGTCGCGGCGTGCTGGTGCGCCCGGTTGATTGTGGAGTCCACGCTCACCTGCCAGTCGATACCACCGTTCGCGTCCGCGCGAGCCTGCAAGGCCGTCAGGATCTTGTCCCAGGTCCCGTCGCGGGAGAACCGGGCGTGGCGCTTCCACGCGGTCTGCCACGGGCCGAATCGCTCGGGAAGATCACACCATGCGACCCCGGTCCGATACCGGTGAACGATCCCCTCGACGACCTGACGATGGTCACGCCATGGGCGTGAGCGGCCCGACACCTTCGGCATCAACGGGCCGATCACTGCCCACTGCTCGTCCGACAACTCGCGACCACGATCCACGAGCGCACTCTGCAACATCTCAGCCTTGCGACTAAGGAGACACGCCCTAGTCCACGTCCCACTGCTCTGCGCGCTCGTCCCCGTGCCCGAGGTCGGCACCACGCGCCGCGACCTCGGCGACGGCCGCCGCCGCGATCCCCTCGGTGAGCAGCGCCCCGGCGACGACGAAGAACACGACGTCCGTGGCGCCGTCGGGCCCCAGGACGCTCGCGACGACCGCGAGCGCGGTCACGAGCGCCGCCCCCGGGAGCACCACCTTGAGCGCGGCGCGGTGCCCCGCGATCCACGCCGCGTCGCTGCGCTGGGTCGCGGGAGTCCTGATCCCGATCAGGCCGTTGCGGGTCATCCGGTCGGTCGCCCCGAGGTAGGTGAGCCACGCGACGACGAGGGCCACGGCGACGATGATCCAGACGGCGAGCACGGGTCCTCCTCGGCGAGGTCGGGAGTGCTGCGCACGGCGGGCGAGGCCGGTGCGGCACAGGACGAGCCTAGGGCGTGCGCGGTCGGCCGCGGGCAGCCCCTCCGCGACACGCTGACGACTCCTTGTGAAAGTTCTCACAAACAGCCACGGTGAGTCGCGCGTCACATCGTCGTACCGTCGAGCCACGTCGCGCCGACGCTGACCCGAACCCGCGCGGGGACCCTTCCACGGCCCCGACGACCGGCCGGAAGGACACGACATTGACCGCCACCGCGAGCGCTCCCCCGGGCTCGGCACCCCCGTACGCACCGTCACCGCTTCCTGCCGCGCACCGGACGATCGACGTGGCACGCTCGGCCGACGAGCACCTCGAACGCTCGCCCACGGGGGCCGATCCCGTGTCCCCGGCGCGGCCCGGCAGCGGGTCGTGCGATGCGCGCGTGCTCACGCCCCTGGTGATCGCGGGCCTGACCACGTTCTCGACCGTCGACTGGCCGGGCCGGCTCGTCGCGACGGTCTTCCTCCAGGGCTGCCCGTGGCGCTGCACGTACTGCCACACCCCGGATCTGGTCACCTCCGCGCCCCGCGGGGCGGAGGGGACGATCCCCTGGCCCGACGTCGTCACCTTCCTCGCGAAGCGAGAGGGACTCCTGGACGGGGTCGTCTTCTCGGGCGGCGAACCGACCCTCCACGCCGCTCTCCCGGCGGCGATCGCCGACGTACGCGAGCTGGGCTTCGGCGTCGGGCTGCACACCGGGGGCGCGTTGCCCGCGCGGCTCGAGCACGTCCTGCCCCTCGTCGACTGGGTGGGCCTCGACATCAAGGACCTGCCCGACGAGTACGCGCGCGTGACGGGGGCAGGGCCGTCGGGCGAGGCGGCCTACCGCTCGCTCGCTGCCTTGCAGAGCTCGGGGGTCGCGTACGAGGTGCGCACCACGGTCGACCCCACCGTCCATTCGCGCGAGGACGTCCTCGAGCTCTGCGGGCAGCTCTCCGCGCTGGGGGTGCGCGGCCACGTGCTCCAGGAGGCACGCCCGGTGGGGACCAGCCCGGAGTACGCTGCGGCCCTCGCCGGACGGCGGCTGTCCGACGTGCTGCACGACGACGACCTCCCCCTGACCCGGCGGCGCACCTGACCGCACCTCCGGGCCACCTCGTGTCAGAACCAGCGTGACCCCTGGGTCACGCTGGTTCTGACACGTCCGGGGGCTAGCGCGTCACGTGGCCGAAGCGGTGCATCGTCCGGCTGATCGCCTGCTCGCGCAGGACCGTGAGCAGCTCGCGCCGACCGCTCGCGAGCACCGGGTGGTCCAGCACCGTCACGTCGCCCACGTGGCCCGCCGCAGCCTCGCGGAGCCCCGGCGCCGCGCCCACGACGCGCACCCGCCCCGTGACCTCGCCGCGTGCGACGGCCTCGGCGAACGCCTCGTGGCTCGCAGCCGACGCCCCGTCGGCGCGGCTCACCACGACCGGCACCCCGGCCGTCCGCGCCGCGGACAGCACGCGCTCGACCTCGACCGCCGCGGCATCCGCACCGACGCGGACCGTCAGGACGTCGATCGGGCGGTACCGGAACACGTTCGACTCGACGTGCAGCCCCGAGGGGTCGTGCTCGACCGCGAACTCGTGCGCCCACCAGTGGGCGTCGTCGGCCTTCGCCCACGCGAGCCACGCCTCGGGCGAGGTCTCGCGCGCGGGGACGGGTCCGCCGTCGGGCACCCCGCCCGCCGCGCCCGCGGCGACGCCGTCGCTCCACGTGCCCAGCTCGGCCACGTAGTTGGGCCCGCCCGCCTTGGCGCCCGGGCCCACGGCCGAGCGCTTCCAGCCGCCGAACGACTGGCGCTGGACGATCGCGCCCGTGATGACGCGGTTGACGTAGGCGTTGCCGACCTGGACGCGGTCGAGCCAGGTGTCGACCTCGGTCTCGTCGAGGCTGTGGATGCCGCCCGTGAGACCGAACGAGACCGCGTTCTGCAGCTCGATCGCCTCGTCGAGCGTCGCGGCCGTCATGATCCCGAGCACCGGGCCGAACGCCTCGGTGAGGTGGAAGAACGAGCCCGGCGCGACACCCGAGCGCAGGCCCGGGGTCCAGAGGCGACCTGCCGCGTCCAGGCGGCGCGGCGCGACGAGCCACTGCTCACCGGGCTCGAGCGTCGTCAGTGCGCGCCGTAGCTTGTCGCCGGGCGCCTCGGTGAGCGGGCCCATGGTCGTCGAGACGTCCGTGACCGGGCCGACCGCGAGGGAACGCACCGCGTCGACGAGCTGCACCTGGAACCGGCGTCCGGTCTCGGTGCGCTGGTCACCCACCGAGCCCACGAGGATCACGAGCGAGGCCGCCGAGCACTTCTGGCCCGCGTGGCCGAACGCCGAGCGCACGACGTCGGCCGCCGCGAGGTCGAGGTCTGCCGACGGCGTCACGACGATCGCGTTCTTGCCCGACGTCTCGGCGAGCACGTCGAGCCCCGGCCGCCAGGACGCGAACATCTGCGCGGTCTCGATGGCCCCGGTGAGGATCACGCGGGCCACGCCCTCGTGCGTCACGAGGTGGCGGCCGAGGTCGCCGTCGGGCACGCGCGAGAGCTGCACGACGTCGCGCACGGCGTCCGCCGTCAGGGTGCTCCCGGCGGGAGCGTCCGCCACGGCGTCCGCGAGCCCCGCGTGGATCGCGTCGACCGCGACCTCGAGGCAGCGGGGCGTTGCCGGGGCCGGCTTCGCGATCACGGCCGAGCCGGCCGCGAGCGCCGCGACGATCCCGCCCACGGGGATCGCGACGGGGAAGTTCCACGGCGGGGTCACGAGGGTCACGCCGTGGGGCGTGAACCTCGCGCCGGGGACCTGGTCGAGCGCCTCGGCGGACTGCGCGTAGTAGCTCGCGAAGTCGACGGCCTCGCTGACCTCGGGGTCGGCCTCGGCGACGGTCTTGCCGGGCTCGTGGACCATGGCGGTCACGAGGTCGGTGCGGGCCTCCTCGAGCCGGGCGGCCACGGCGCGCAGCGCGCGGGCGCGGTCCGCGGGGGCGACCTGCGCCCAGGCCGCGGTGGCCCGCCCTGCGCGCGCGACGACGTCGTCCACCTGGTCCGTGCCGGTCACCTCGGGCGACTGCGCGGGGACGAACCCGGAGTCGGGTCCGACGATCCGCGCGGCCCAGGCGCGGTTCGCGGCGACGGCCGGGTCCGTGTCGGCGGCGTTGGTGAACCGCTCCCCGGCGGCCACGTGCCCGACGGCGTCGCGCGCCTGGCGACGCGGCGTCACGTCCGCGTCGGTGTAGCGGGTGCCGAGCTCGACCGAGGCGCGGTAGGCGGCCTCCTGGCGGTCCATCGCGGACTCCGCGGAGTTGTCAGAACGAGCGTGAGTCATGGGCCCCGCTGGTTCTGACAACTCGGGGGTGGAGGGCGCGAACATGGCGTGCAGGAAGTTCTGCTCGGCCGCGTTCTCCTCGAGGCGGCGCACGAGGTAGGAGATCGCGACGTCGAAGTCCTCGCGGGCCACGACCGGCGTGTAGAGGACGACGCGGCCCGCGTCCCGAGCGACCTCGTCCCGCACCGCCCGGGCCTCGCCCGGCGCCATGCCCTGGAGCATCTCGATGTCGAGCGCGTGGCTGACCCCGCGCGCCCGCGCGACGAGGATCGCGAGCGCGACGTGGAACAGGTTGTGGCTCGCGACGCCGATCCGCACCGCGTCGGTGCGGGGGGCGCGCAGCGCGTGGTCGACGAGGCGCACGTAGTTCGCGTCGACGTCGGGCTTGGTCGGGTAGGGGGCCTGGGCCCAGCCGTGGAGCTCGGCCTCGACCTTCTCCATCGCGAGGTTCGCACCCTTGACGAGGCGCACCTTGACGGGGGCGCCGCCCGCCGCGACGCGCTCGGTCGCGAACGCGGTGATGCCGTCGAGCGCGCCGAGCGCGTCGGGCAGGTACGCCTGGAGCACGATCCCGGCCTCGAGGCCGCGGAACTCCTCGCGCCCCAGGATCGCCTGGAAGACCTCGGTCGTCAGGGCCAGGTCGCGGTACTCCTCCATGTCGAGGTTGAGGAACACCCCGTGGTCGCGCGCGGCACGGTACAGCGGCAGGAGGCGCTCGACGACGCGGTCGCGCGAGCCCTCGAGGTCCCACGTGACGAGCTGGGACGCGACCGAGGACACCTTGACCGAGACGTAGTCGACGTCGGGACGCTCGACGAGCGCGATCGTCCGGGCGAGGCGGGCCTGCGCCTCGTCCTCGCCGAGCACGGCCTCGCCGAGAAGGTTGACGTTGAGCGCGTACCCCTCGGTGCGCGTGCGCGCGAGGTGCTTGCCGAGCCCCGGGCCGGCGTCGGCCACGAGGTGACCCACGAGCTGGCGCAGGCGGATCCGTGCGGCGGGCACGACGACCTTTGGCAGCACGGGGGCCATGCGGGCGCCGAGGCGCAGCAGCGCGGTGTCGACCGGGCCGAGGAAGCCCTTCGCCCCGCCCGCGAGCTCGCCCAGGAGGCCGAGCTCGTGCGCGGCGACCTGGACGTCCTGGGGGCGGGCGACGTTGTCGACGAACCGCACCGCGAGCTCGAGGCCCGCCGGGTCGGACACGAGGGCGCCGAGGCGCTCGGCCGTCCTGCGCTCGCGCGCCCCCTCGGAGGCCGCGGCCGCGGCCGCGATCCAGCTCCGCGCGAGGCGCGCGGCGTCGTCGGTCAGGGCCCGGATCGGGGTGTCGGTCTGGACGTCGACGCTGGTCAGGGGCGAGGAGGCACCGGCTCGTGGCCGGTCGTCCGCGCGTGGAGCGCCCGCGGGGGCGCTCGAGTCGTGGCTGCTCATCCTCCTAGCGTGCCTCCGTTGCTGACGCTTCGTCTTGTACGATCCGGGCTGTCATGGCATCGCTTCCGGACAAGTCCACCCCACCACGCACCTGGCCAGGCGGCGAGGCGCTGCTGGCTGCCCTCAGCCCCGCGATGGTCGACCTCATGGACGAGCTCTCCTCCACCATGTTCTGCGCCAAGGACGTCACGGGCAGGTACGTGCTGGTCAACCGGGTCTTCGTGGCCCGCACCAACGAGCGCTCGCGCCGTGCGGTCCTCGGCAGGCGCGCCACCGACCTGTTCGTGCCCCAGCTCGCCGAACGCTACGACCAGCAGGACGCCGAGGTCCTGCGCACCGGTCGCCCGCTGCGCAACGAGCTCGAGCTCATCCGCCGCCTGGGGGGCACGCCCGGCTGGTACCTCACGTCCAAGCTCCCCGTGCACGACGGCGCCGGTCACCTCGTCGGGCTCGTCTCGGTCTCGCAGGACCTGCGCGAGGACGACGCCGACGACGCCTCGATGGACTCCATGGCGCGGCTCGTGGCCGGGATCGAGGAGCGTCTGGGGCAGGCGCTCACGGTCGCCGACCTCGCGGCCCTCGCAGGGTGCACGCCTGCGGTGCTCGACCGCCGCGTGCGGCGCGTCTTCTCGCTCAGCCCACGCCAGCTCGTGCTCCGGGCCCGGGTCGACCGGGCCGCCGAGCTGCTCGCGGGCACCGACTCCCCCATCGCCGAGATCGCCGTCGTCACGGGCTTCTACGACCAGCCCGCGTTCACCCGGACGTTCGCACGCCTCACGGGCGAGACGCCGTCGTCCTTCCGGCGGCGAGCGCGGCGCTAGGCGCCCTCGGACCCTGCTCTCGCCGCTCGTCCACCGGGCCGGGCGCTCGACCGTCCCTCCGGACGTCCTTCGCATCCGGCACCGCCGATGCCTACTGCCCGACGGCCACCAGCACCAGCACCCCCGCCGCGGCGTCGAGGTAGGCGTCGGCCGTGAAGCCGTCCTGGGTGAACGCCTCGTCGAGCGCGTCCCCACCGAGCAGGTCCCCCGCAGGGAGCGACGCGTCCAGGTCGGCGACGACCTGGGGACGGTCCTCGGTGGGGGCCGGTGCGTACTGCTCGACCAGCGCCGCCGCCTGCGCGGGCTCGAGCTCGACGACCGCGTCGACCCAGTACGTCGACGGTCCGGGCGCGCGCTCGTCCCCGAGGGTCCCGGACGCCCACGTCGCGGCGACCGGCTCGCCCAGCGCGTCGAACCGGTCGGTCAGCGGGGAGAGGTCGCTGCGCAGCCCACCGACACCGTCCTTGGCCGGCGTCGCCTGCTCGGTCGGAGCGGAGCACCCGGCTGCCAGCAGCGGCACCGCGCCCAGGAGAGCGACGAGCGCGAGGCGAGCGACGTCGTCGGGCAGGTGGCGGCGTGCCGCGCGGACGACAGGACGCGAGAACATGCCCCGCAGGATACTCACCCGCCGCTCCTCCCCGCTCGCGCGCCCGGCCCTCCCGTGCCAAGACTGGGACCCATGACCTCGATCCCCACCGCCGCGCTGCCCGGCGGAGACATCCCCCTGCTCGGCCTGGGCACGTGGCAGTCCGAGGGCGACGACTGCTACCGCGCGGTGCGCCACGCGCTCGACGTCGGGTACCGGCACATCGACACCGCGACCATGTACGGCAACGAGGAGCAGGTGGGCCGCGCGCTCGCCGCCTCCGGGGTGCCGCGCAGCGACGTCTTCCTCACGACCAAGCTGCGCCCGGCGGACGTGGGCCACGAGCACGAGACCCTCGCGCAGTCGCTGCGCCTGCTCGGCACCGACTACCTGGACCTGTGGCTGATCCACTGGCCACCGTCGGGTGAGGCGTCCCCGTGGGTGTGGGCCGAGATGCTCGCGGCACGCAACGTGGGCCTCGTGCGCTCGGTCGGGGTGTCGAACTACTCGGTGGACCAGCTCGACGTCCTGTCCGAGCAGACGGGTGAGACGCCCGCGGTCAACCAGATCCCGTGGGGTCCTGACGACTACGACGCACGGGTCGTGGAGCAGCACTCGCAGCGCGGGGTGGTCCTCGAGGGGTACAGCCCGTTCAAGCGCACGAACCTCGACTCTCCCGCCCTCCAGGCCGTCGCCCGGGCGCACGGCGTGAGCACCGCGCAGGTCGTGGTGCGCTGGCACCTGGACCACGGTTTCGTCGTGATCCCCAAGTCGGTGACCCCGGCCAGGATCGAGGCGAACTTCGACGTCACGGGCTTCTCGCTGAGCCCCGACGAGCTCGCGAGCATCGACACGTTCGGGTGACGTTCGCGCGGGCGACGTGAGACGGGCCCCGACCTGGCGGTACGTTGGACGGGCACGGTCCCTCACCTCGGGACCGGGAGACCCTCATCACCCGGAGGAAGAGTGACGACGACGTCAACGCCGCCCACCAGCGGTGCCACCCCGCCCGCCCCCACGCACGAGAAGGCCTCGGCCCTCGCGACGGCCCACAGCCAGCTCGCGAGCGCGGTCGAGATCCTCGGGTACGACCCGGGCCTGCACGAGATGCTCGCGACCCCGCGCCGCGAGGTCAACGTCTCCGTCCCGCTGCGGCGCGACAACGGCGAGATCGTGCTGTTCCGCGGCTACCGCGTGCAGCACAACGTCTCGCGCGGCCCGGGCAAGGGCGGGCTGCGGTACCACCCGAGCGTCGACATCGAGGAGGTGCGCGCGCTCGCGATGTGGATGACCTGGAAGTGCGCCGTCGTGGACCTGCCGTACGGCGGGGCCAAGGGCGGCGTCTCGATCGACCCGCGCCAGTACTCGCAGGCCGAGCTCGAGCGCGTGACCCGCCGGTACACGAGCGAGATCATGCCCGTCATCGGCCCCGAGCGGGACATCATGGCGCCCGACATGGGCACCAACGAGCAGACCATGGCGTGGGTCATGGACACCTACTCGGTCAACCAGGGGTACACGATCCCGGGCGTCGTGACGGGCAAGCCCATCCCCGTGGGCGGATCTCTCGGACGCACGACGGCGACCTCGCAGGGCGTGGTGCACACGACCAGGGCCGCGCTCGCCGAGGCGGGCCTCGAGCTCTCGGACGCCTCGATCGCGGTCCAGGGCTTCGGCAAGGTCGGCTCGCACGCGGCGGCGATCCTCGCGGGCCAGGGCGCCCGGGTCGTCGCGGTGAGCGACCAGTACGGCGGCATCCACGACGAGGACGGGCTCGACGTCGCGGCGCTGTTCCGGCACGTCGCCGAGACGGGGACCGTGGTCGGGTTCGAGGACGCCGAGCCGATCGACAACCACGCGCTGCTCGCGCTGCCCGTGGACGTGCTCATCCCGGCGGCCGTGGAGGGCGTGCTCGACGACGAGACCGCGCACACCGTCAAGGCCCGCTGGGTCGTCGAAGGAGCCAACGGCCCGACGACCGCGGCGGGCGACCGCATCCTCGCCAAGAACGGCGTGACGGTCGTGCCGGACATCCTCGCCAACGCGGGCGGCGTCGTCGTGTCCTACTTCGAGTGGGTCCAGGCGAACCAGGCGTACTGGTGGACCGAGCAGGAGATCGGCGAGAAGCTCGAGCACCGCATGCACGTGGCCTACCAGGGGGTCTCGTCGTTGGCCCGCCGCGAGGAGCTGAGCCTGCGCGACGCCGCGCTGGTCATCGGCATCCAGCGCACGGCCGAGGCGCACCAGATCCGCGGGCTCTACCCGTAGGGTCCGGCGCTCCGGCCGCACCCGGCGCTGCAGGGCGGTCCTCGCAGGAGGGCCGCCCTGCGGTGCGTCAGGGCGCGGCCCACGCGTGCGCTGCGACGCGCAGGCCCCTCCGTGCTGCCGGCCCGACGGCGCAGCGTCAGCCGCGACGGGCGCGCACCGTGGTCACGACGGGGGCGAGGATCGCGACGGCGGCGGCGATGGCCGCCGCGACCGCGACCGTGCTGTCGAGGAGCGGGCCGTTCGCCCGACCGTACGCGATCCACCCCAGGCCCCAGGCCATCGCGAGCCCGATGCCGATCGCAGCAACGGGTCGGCGCGCGGCGAAGACCGCGTAGGCGACGGAGAGCGCTGCGCCGGCAGCGACCACCACGACGCCCCACGAGCTCGCACCGAGCCCCAGCTCACCCACGCCCGCGTCCGCGAGGGTCGCGGCGACGTTCGCGAGCGTCGCGACGCTCGCCCAGCCGAGGTAGAGGCCGATCGTGCCGTCGAGGACCACGGCCTGCACACGGCTCGTGGGCGGGGTGCGCACGAGCCGCACGAGGATGACGGCGAGCACGGCGACGAGGACGGCGATCACCAGCACGCTCAGCGGCAGGACGCCGGTCTGGACCACGCCGATCCACGCGGCGTTCAGCAGCATCGAAGCCAGGACCCACCAGGACACGGCCCGCAGGCGCGGGTCGGTCGCGGTCCGCGGAAGCACCTGGTAGACGGCGAAGACCGCGAGCCCCAGGTAGATGAGGGACCAGATGGAGAACGCCGGACCGTCGGGGGCGACGACCGTCGCGTCGGCGGACAGGGCGCCGTCGGCGGCGTCCTGGATCGCCTGCCCGCCGAACGCGCCGGAGCCGTACGCGGCGCCGACGATCGCGACCACTGCCCCGACGAGGACGGTGACCTGGCGAAGTCGGTCGGTGGCCGTGGGTCCCGTGGCGGGCTGGGCTGAGGTGGCTTCTCGGGTGCTGCTCATGGTCCCAGCATGCCAACACTCAGCATGCTGAGCATCTGGGACGCCTTCCGCTGGTGTCAAGGGCCTCCGAGCGGTTACGCTCCGGCGCCAGCAGATCGCCGCGACGCGGCCCGCCGTCGGAGAACCACATGAACAGCATGCTGCGAGCGGCGCTCGGCGCGCTCGTCCACGTCCTGGCCCCCGGGGCAGAGACGTCCGGCGACCGTGCGGGGTCGGCGGCAGGGACGGCAGGTCTCACGGCGATCGCGGACCGGACCTTCGCCGAGCAGCAGCACGTCGCCCCGGCGTGGGAGCACGGCCACGTGCCGATGTCGGTCGACCTGTTCGGGGCGCTGGGCCGCATCCTCGACGCCCGCGACACCCCGGAGACGCCGAGTGCGGAGCAGCTGTCGCGGATCGGGCGGATCGGCGACGACTACTCCGCACTCAGCGGCAGGGCACCGGGTCAGGACAAGGGCTGACGGCCCGCCCACTCGATGAGCGTGGTCCGCGGACCCGTGAAGAACGGCGTCTCCTCGCGCACGTGGCGGCGTGCCTCGGTCGCACGCAGCTCGCGCATGAGGTCGACGATGCGGTGCAGCTCCTGGGCCTCGAAGGCCAGCAGCCACTCGTAGTCGCCGAGCGCGAACGACGCGACCGTGTTCGCGCGCACGTCCGGGTAGTCGCGCGCCGCGAGGCCGTGGTCGCGCAGCATGGTGCGGCGCTCGGCGTCGGGCAGGAGGTACCAGTCGTACGACCGCACGAACGGGTACACGCACAGGTACGCCGAGGGCTCCTCGTGCATGAGGAACGCCGGGACGTGCCCGCGGTTGAACTCGGCCGGGCGGTGCAGGGCCGCGTTCGACCAGACGGGCTCGAGGTGGCGACCGAGCTCGCTGGCCCGCAGGCGCTGGTAGGCACCCTGGACGGACTCGATCGTCGGCCCGTGCCACCAGACCATGAGGTCCGCGTCGGAGCGCAGGCCGCCCAGGTCGTACCAGCCGCGGACCACGAGGTCACCGTCGACGGCCGCGGGGTCCTCGCCGCCGCCCACCGCGGCGAGCGCGGCCTCGACCATCTCGGTGCGCTCGGCGGCGTCGGCCGGCAGGGACTCGGCCAGCGCGAAGACCGACCACATGGTGTAGCGGATCGCGTCGTTGATCTGCTCGTGGTCCACGGGGACGCGGTGCGCGTCGTTCATCGTCGTGCCTCTCTGAAGTGCGTGCTCCCGGCACGTCGACGTCCCGGGAGTCGTGCGGGGCGTGGGGGTCAGCGGTTCACGTCGGTGCTGCACAGCGCCGGGATGCCGCTGGGCTCCCCGTCGCGGCGCAGGCAGCAGTCCGGGGCGCACACCGAGCGGAACGCGCCCAGCTCGCCGACCACGGCCTCGGTGAACTTCTCGTCGCGGGCGATCGCGGCCCGCTCGAGGACCAGGTCCACCAGGCCCTTGACGAAGGGCGCCCGGGTGCCGACGGTCCCGGCACGCACCGCGGTGATCCCGAGGCGCGTCGCGGTCTCCATGGCCTCGGTGTCGAGGTCGTACGCGACCTCCATGTGGTCCGACACGAAACCGATGGGCGAGAGCACGACGTTCGTGACGTCGTCGGCGGCCAGCGACTCGAGGTGGTCGTTGACGTCGGGCTCGAGCCACGGCTGTGCGGGCGGGCCCGAGCGCGAGCAGAACGTCAGGTTCCACTCGACGTCGTGGCCGAGGCGGGTCGAGACCTCCTCCGCGACGACGCGGGCCAGGTCGAGGTGCTGGCGCGAGTAGGTCGCGTGCGAGATGCGCGACGCGGCCTCCATGGTCAGCGGGATCGAGTGCGTGACGAACACTAGCCGGGCCTCGCGGACGTCGCCGCCCTTGGCCGCGAGCGCCTCGTACGCCTCGAGCACCGCGTCGACGTTCGCCTGCGCGAAACCGGGGTGGTTGAAGTACGAGCGCACCTTGTCGAACTGGATGCCGGTCGAGCCGTCGGGGCCGAGCTCGCCGCGCGCGTCGAGCGTGAGCGCGAGGTCCTCGCGGTACTGACGGCAGCCCGAGTAGGACGAGAAGGCCGAGGTCACGAGGGCTACGGCGCGCTTCGCGCCGACCTCGGCGAGCTGCTCGACGGCGTCGCGCGTGTAGGGCTCCCAGTTGCGGTTGCCCCACACGACGGGCAGATCGATCCCGCGGTCCGCGAGCTCTTCCTCGAGCGCAGCCTTGAGGGCGAGGTTCTGCTCGTTGATGGGGCTCTTGCCGCCGAACCCGTAGTAGTGCTCACCGACCTCCTCGAGTCGTTCGTCGGGGATCCCCTTGCCGACCGTGACGTTGCGCAGGAACGGCACGACGTCCTCGGGCTTGTTGGGCCCTCCGAACGAGTAGAGGAGGAGGGCGTCGTAGGGGCGGACTTCTGCGGCAGCGGCAGGAGCGGTGCTGGTCCGTGCACCGGGTCCGGCGGCCGTCGTCTGGGGCGAGTACGAGGGCATGTCCGCATCATCTCAGCCGCACCTGGGGGTTCTCCGCCCGAGGAGTGCGACGCGGACGTGACATTGACGGGACAGTTCGTCAGAACATCTCTCGACCTCGCCCGGGGCGTGGGACCGCTGCCCCGCGACTATCCCTTGACCGCTCCGCCGAGCCCCGCACCCTGCAGGAACGTGCGCTGGAACACGAGGAACAGCAGCACCGGGATGATGGTCGAGATCGCGAGCGCCGCGAGGAACACGCCCTTGTCGGTCGTGGCCGCGATCGCGGGCAGGCGCACCGACAGCGGCTGGATCAGGGGGTCCTTGAGGACCAGGAGCGGCCAGAGGAAGTCCTTCCAGCTCGCGATGATCGCGAACACCGACACCACGCCCAGGATGGGCTTGGACATGGGCAGCACGATCGACCAGAACAGCCGGTAGGGACCCGCGCCGTCGACCCGCGCGGCCTCGAAGACCTCGCGCGGCAGGTTGTCGAAGAACCGCTGCACGAGCAGCACGTTGAACGCGCTCGCGCCCGCGGGCAACCACACCGCCCAGAAGCTGTTGATGAGCGAGGTGCCCAGCAGCGGCGGGTCCAGGATCGTCAGGTACAGGGGCACGAGGAGTACCACGGCCGGGATGAACATGGTCGACAGCACCGCGGCCTGGATCGCCTTGCCGTAGCGCGGGCGCAGCACCGAGAGCCCGTAGCCCGCGGTCGTCGCGACGACCATCTGCACGGCCCACGAGCCCAGCGCGAGCCAGATCGTGTTGAAGAAGTACTTGCTGACCTGCACCTCGTTCCACGCCTTGTCGAGGTTGTCCCACGCGATGCCGTTCGGGAAGATCGCCATGGGCGTGCGCAGGATGTCCTGCGTGGGCGTGACCGCGAACTTCGCGAGCAGCAGCATGGGCCCGAGCCCCGCGACCACGAGCAGCACGAGCAGCAGGACGTGCGTCCCGCCCATCCCGAACCGCACCGACGGGCGTCGCCAGTCCGCGACGGACACCGCGCCCCGGTCGGCCACGCCGTCCATGGCCCGACGGCGCCGCCTGCGTTCGCGCGCCGCGTCGCCCTCGCGTCTGGTCAGGTAGGCCCTCTCGGCGAGCCCCGCCATGGAGCCGCCGCCCTGGGCCGAGATCTCCAGGGGCGAGGGGTACTCGCCGGGGCGGGCTGCGCCGTCGGGCCCGGTGACGTCGGGCGTGCTGCCGGGCGTCCCGGGCGGGACGGCGGCGGGACGGTCGGTGCGCGGGGTCGTCATGAGGTGCTCCAGGACCGGGTCAGGCGGAAGTACAGGGCGGAGAAGGCCGCGAGGGCGAGCGCGAGCATGAGCGACAGCGCGGTCGCCGCGCCGTAGTTGCCGCCCAGGCTGTTCGCGAACGCGTAGTTGTAGATGAGCAGCAGGATCGTGATGGTCGAGTTCGCGGGGCCGCCGCCCGTGAACAGGTACGGCTCGAGGAACACCTGCGCGGTCCCGATGATCTGCAGGATCAGCGTGATGAACAGGACCCCGCGGAGCTGGGGCATGGTCACGTGCCACACCTTGCGCCACACGCCCGCGCCGTCGACCTCGGCGGCGTCGTACAGCTCGGGCGGGACGCTCGTGAGCGCCGCGAGGTAGATGATGATCGTGCCGCCCGCGCCGGCCCACGTGGCCGCGAGGACGAGCGAGGGCATGGCCGTGGTCGCGTCCTGGAGCCACGGGTACGGCCCCAGGCCCACCCAGCCGAGGATCGTGTTGAACACGCCGTGGGGGCCGGCGTCGTAGAAGAACTTCCACAGCAGCACGGCCACGACGGGCGGCACGACGACCGGCAGGTACGCGAGCGCCGAGTAGAGCCCCTTGTACCGGCGCACCTCGCTCATCAGCACCGCGGCCACGAGGGGGACGGGGTACCCGAACAGCAGCGCGAGGAACGCGAAGTAGGCCGTGTTCCTGACCGCGGTCCACAGCAGCGGGTCGGCGAGCACGTACCGGAAGTTGTCGAGCCCCACGAACTGGGTGTCGACGAGGTTCGTCTCCTGCACGCTCATGAGGAGCGCGCGCACGATCGGGAACCACGAGAAGACCCCGAAGATCACGATCACGGGCAGCAGGAAGATCAGGTTGCTGAGCCCGCCGCCACGCACCCAGGTCACGGGCGACCGTCGTCGGGCGGGCTTGTCGGCCGGCGCTTCGTGGCGTCTGCGCGCCGGTGCACTGGTGGCGGTCACGGAAGGCCCTTCGGGGTCGAGGAGAGGTCAGGAGAAGAGGAGGGTTCCCGGTCGGTCGCCAGCGGGGGCTCGCGACCGACCGGGAGGATGGGAGCCGGGCCGCCCGATCTCACGAGCTCCGGGAGAGGACCCGCCGAGACTGGG
Organism: Oerskovia jenensis; assembly: GCF_016907235.1. NCBI lineage: Bacteria > Bacillati > Actinomycetota > Actinomycetes > Micrococcales > Cellulomonadaceae > Oerskovia > Oerskovia jenensis. The sequence continues at coordinate 3,624,087 of NZ_JAFBBO010000001.1, read as the reverse complement.
TGAGTACCCGGGGCGGGGCGGGGGGCCGGGGCCGAGCCCCCCCTCACGGGCACCCGGTGAGCACCCGGCGAGACAGGGTGAGGGCCCGGGGTGAGGCAGGGGACGGGGCCGGGCCGTGGTGGGCCTGGCGGGAGGCCGAGGAACGAGGCCGGATGGAAGGCCCGGCCCCGTCCCCCGCCTCACCCCGCGGAGAGGATCACCCCTGGTCGAGCAGCGCCTGGGCCTGCTTGTTCGCGTCCGCCAGCAGCTTGTCGATGTCGGCGTTCTGGTCGGTCAGCACGGCCTGGACGACGGGGTCCATGAGCGCGTAGATCTCCTGCGTCTTCTGCGACGGCTCACCGACGAGGGGCAGGTCGAACATGGTGTCGGTGTACCCGGTCATCTGGTTCAGCGGGACGTTGATGTAGTCCTTGATCCATTCCTGGTTCTCGAGGTACTGCTCCTTGCTGAACATGGGGAGCACGGGGGTGCCGACGGGCTGGTCGCTCGCGACGAGCGTCTGGGCGTCCTTGACGGCGGCGTCCTGGTCGACGAGCTTGTTCAGGTAGAAGAAGTCGATCCACTTGACGGCGGCGGCCTTCTTCTCGTCGGTGGCCTGGGCGGGCATCGCGGCGAGCGTGCCGCCCGTGAGGACGCCGGCGTCGTCGCCGTCGAGGGGCAGCGCGGTGAGGCCGTAGGTCGCGGGGTCGAGCCCGTTGGACTGGACCATCGAGGTGTAGACGTCGGAGCCCGACGTGTACATGCCGACCTGGCCTGCGGCGAAGGCCTCGTTCATGGTGCCCCAGTCGAGCAGGAAGTTGCTGCCCATGGAGTTGTCCTCCCAGCGCAGGGCCTGCAGGAACTCGAGGGCTTCCTTGGTGCCGTCGTTGTCGAGCGACTCGGTGGCCTTGCCGTCGTCGTCGACGTCCTGGACGCGGCCGCCGCGCGAGTAGGTGTTGACGGTGAGCTGCCAGCCGCCGGTGTTGTTCTGCGTCATCTGGGCGTAGCCGGCGACGCCGGGGTTGGCGTCGGCGATCTTCTTGGCGTACTCGCGGACCTGGTCCCAGGTGGTGGGCGGGGAGTCGGGGTCGAGGCCCGCGGACTCGAACAGGGCCCGGTTGTAGTGGAGGCCGACGCCGTAGACGTTCTTGGCGGGGATGGCGTAGACGTGTCCGTCGGGTCCGGTGCCGGCGTCGATGATCGCGGGGTTGAACTTGTCGGCGTAGGGCAGGGTGCGGAACTGGGTGTCGAGGTCGGCGATCTGCTTGTTCTCGACGAGGGTCTTGGCGTCGGTGAACGGGATCTCGAACACGTCGGGCAGGGTGCCGCCGGCGAGCTGGGCGGCGAACGTGGTCGCCTTCCACTCGTACTCCTCGGGCACGACGTCGATGTCGGGGTTGGCGTCCTCGAACTGCTTGACCTGCTCGTTGAAGGCGTCGATGGCTTCGGGCTCGGAGCCGGGCAGGAGGGAGACGACCTTGAGGGTGGTCTTCCCGTCGGCGGACTCGTCGTCGCCAGAGCCGGAGCTCGAGCAGGCGGCGAGGGCGGTGGCGGTGAGGGCCCCCACGAGGGTGAGGGCGATCGCGCGGCGTGTGGACTTCATTGTCTCTGCTCCTTGTCGGGCGGGTGTGCGGGTGGTGCGTGTCGGGTGGTGCGTGTCGGGTGCCGTCAGGCGGGGGTGGTGCCGGTCGCGTGGCCGGGCGGGGTGCGCCGCAGCCACGCGGCCGTGTCGGTGGGGACCTCGGCACCCGTGGGGCCGTTCTCGAGGTCGGCGCTCGTCAGGAGCACGTCGTACCCGGCGGGCAGCGGGACGGCGGGGCCGAGGTTGACGACGCACAGCACGTCGCCGCGCGTGAACGCGAGCACCTGGTCGCTCGTCGCCTCGCCGGACAGGGCGTCGTCGGCCCAGGCGAAGTCGCCGCGGAACGCGGGCTCGGTGCGGCGCAGCGCGAGCACACGGCGGTAGAGGCTGAGCATCGACGCGTCGTCGCCCGCCTGCGCCTCGACCGACAGGTCGCCCCACCCGGCCGGCTGGGGCAGCCAGGGGTGAGCGCCGTCGTCGGGCCCGAACCCGTGGCTGGTGCCGCCGCGCGTCCACGGCAGGGGGACGCGGCAGCCGTCGCGGCCGGGGTCCACTCCCCCGGACCGGAAGTGCATGGGGTCGTTGATGACGTCGAGCGGGAGGTCCTCGACCTCGGGCAGGCCGAGCTCGTCGCCCTGGTAGACGTACAGCGAGCCGGGCAGCGCGGCGGACAGCAGCGCGGCGGCGCGGGCCCGACGGCGGCCCGCGGCCAGGTCGGTCGGCGTCCCGAAGCGCTTGGCCCCGAACGCGAACGCGCTGTCCTCGCGGCCGTAGCGCGTCACGGGGCGGGTCACGTCGTGGTTGGACAGGACCCACGTGGCGGGGGCGCCGACGGGGGCGTGCGCGTCGAGCGTCGTCTGGACGGACTCGCGCAGGGCCTTGGCGTCCCAGGGGCGGGCCATGAAGTCGAAGTTGAACGCGGTGTGCATCTCGTCGGGGCGCAGGTACTGCGCGAACCGGGCGCGGTCGGCGAGCCAGACCTCGCCCACCAGGACGCGCGGCTCGTCGTAGGACTCGGCGACGGTACGCCAGCCGCGGTAGACGTCGTGGATCTCGTCACGGTCGACGTGGGGGTGCTCGCCCGGGCCGGGGTGAGCCGGGACCTCGGGCAGCGTGGCGTCCTTGACGAGCAGCGCGGCGGAGTCGATGCGGATGCCCGCGGCGCCGCGGTCGAACCAGAACCGCAGGATGTCCTCGTGCTCGCGCCGCACGTCGGGGTGGTTCCAGTTGAGGTCCGGCTGCTCGGGCGTGAACAGGTGCAGGTACCACTCGCCGGGTGTGCCGTCGGGGTTCGTGGTGCGGGTCCAGGTGGTGCCCTGGAAGTCGGAGACCCAGTGCGTGGGCATCTCGTCGCCGCCCGGACCCTTGCCGGGGTGGAACCAGAAGCGCTCGCGCTCGGGCGAGCCGGGGCCGGCGGCGAGCGCGGCCTGGAACCAGCGGTGCGCGGCCGAGACGTGGTTGGGCACGACGTCGACGATGGTGCGGATGCCCAGCTCGCGCGCCGCGGCGATGAGCTGCTCGGCCTCGGTGAGCGTGCCGAACTGGGGGTCGATCTCGCGGTAGTCCGCGACGTCGTAGCCGCCGTCGGCGAGCGGGGACAGGTACCAGGGGGTGAACCAGATGGCGTCGACACCCAGGTCCCGCAGGTACGGCAGGTGCTGCCGCACGCCGGCCAGGTCGCCCGTGCCGTCGCCGTCGCCGTCCGCGAAGCTGCGCACGTACACCTGGTAGATGACCGCGTCCCGCCACCAGGTGGGGTCGGCCCCTCGGGTCGAGTCGTCCTCGCGCACCGTGTCCTCGTCTTCCGTCCGTCCCGTTCAGCCGTGAACGGGTGCTCCTCGTCGAGCGCGGCGACCCGGGTGGGTGTGCCGCTGGACTCCCGATCCGCGGGATCCGGCGTCTGGGGATCAACGTAATCACTCGACAGCAATCACGCAAGAACTCGACAGGAGCGTTATGAAAACGCGACCTTCGCCGGGGAACCCCTCGCTGTGTGCGGAGTAGTTGCTCCCGTGAAGGCGCGGGCGGTGCAACTACTCCGCACTCGACGGCTGGCAGGGGCCGGGGCGGACGGGGGCAGACGCGGGCAGCACGGAGGGCGCCGCCCCGGGATCCCCCGGGACGGCGCCCTCGTCGGCGGCGCGTGGCTAGTCGGTCGTGGCGCTCCGCAACGGCGCGGTCGAGCCGCGCACCACGAGCTCGGGCTCGAACAGCAGCTCGTCGCGCGACACGTCGGCCCCCGCGATCATGCTCGCGAGCAGGTCGACGGCCGCACGCCCCATGGGCTCGATGGGCTGGCGGACGGTCGTGAGCGCGGGATCGGTCGAGTTCATGAGCGCCGAGTCGTCGTAGCCCACGACCGAGACGTCGGTCGGCACCTGCTTGCCGGCCCGGCGCACGGCCCGGATCGCGCCGAGCGCAAGGGGGTCGCTCGCGCACACGATCGCCGTGGCCCCGGCGTCGAGGAGCCGCACCGAGGCGGCCTGGCCGCTCTCGAGCGAGTACTGGCTGTGCTGGACGAGCGCGGGGTCGATGGTCACGCCGTGGCGGGCCGCGAGCGCGTGGGCCGCGGCGAGCTTGCGCTCGGACGGGATGTGGTCCGTGGGACCGAGCAGCAGCCCGATCCGGCGGTGCCCCAGCGACAGCAGGTGCCCGAGCGCCTGGTTCATGGCGACGACGTCGTCGCACGAGACCCGCGGGAAGTCGAGCGACTCGATCGAGGCGTTCATGAGGACGACGGGCAGGTTGCGCTCGGCGAGGCGCCGGTACGGCTCGTGGTCCGCCTCGCGCTGGGCGTAGAACCCGCCCGCGAAGAGCACGCCCGAGACCTGCTGGCCGAGGAGCAGGTCGATGTACTCGGACTCGGTGATGCCGCCTGCGGTGCGTGTGCAGAGCACGGGCGTGAACCCCTGCTGCGCGAGCGCCCCGCCGATGACCTCGGCGAACGCCGGGAAGATGGGGTTGGCGAGCTCGGGGAGCACGAGGCCGACGAGCCGTCCGCGCTCACCGCGCAGCTTGGTGGGGCGCTCGTACCCGAGCACGTCGAGGGCCGTGAGGACGGAGTCGCGCGTCGCCTGGGAGACCCCGGGCTTGCCGTTGAGCACGCGGCTGACCGTGGCCTCGCTGACACCGACCTTCTTGGCCACCTCGGCAAGTCGTCTGGACATGCTGCTGACTATACGCAGAGCGCAAGCGGCTTGCGTTCGCTTGCGCAACCTTGAGCGGCCCGTCGGCGCTCGTCAGGCTCCCGCCCGCCCCGTCGGCGGCCCGTCAGCACCGGCGGCCCGTCAGCGTCCCCGCGTGACGGTGTGCCCCGCGTCGGTGAGCACGTCCGCGGCGGACTCGACCGAGTCCTCGGGGACCAGCACCAGGTCCGCGTGGAACGTCGACGCGACGAAGACCGCGATCCCCGCCTCGGCGAGCGGGCCCACGATCGCCGCGAGCATGCCGGGCTTGCCGAGTCCGTGGGGGTCGCCGTAGAACCCCGCCCACCGGTCGCCGCCGCCGCCGAAGGGCGAGGCCTCGCGCAGGACGGTCAGCCCCTCGGGTGCGCGGACGAGCGCGACCCACTCGTCGTCGTCGGGGAAGGACGAGTGGGGCTCGTGCGCGAGCGTGAAGAACGAGTCGAGGAGGCGGAGCTTCTGCGCGGACATGCCCGCGAGCCTAGGCCGCGCCACCGACACCTGGATCGCCCCCGAGAAGTGTCGTGCAGTGCACAACAACCCCTGTGCGCGGCACACCTCGAGCGCCGAGCCGTGGTTAGGCTCGACGCGTGAGCGCCCCCACCCCCACACCCGGGCTCCTGCCCGCACCCGTGAGCCTGCAGCCTGCCGCCGGCTCGTTCCCGCTGACCGACGGCACGCCGGTCCGCACGGACCCCGCCCTGGCCGCCGCCGCGCGCTGGTGGCGCCGGGTCACCGAGGACGCGTTCGGTCTCGACCTGCCGTTCACGGTGAGCGCCGCGCCCCGCTCCTCAGCAGAGCCCGACGGCGCCGCTCCCGCCGGCGTGACCCTCGCCCTCGACGCGTCGCGCCCCGCGGGCGGCTACCGCCTCGAGATCACCCCGGGGGCCGTGCTGCTCACGTCCGCCGACGCGGCCGGTGCCCACGCGGGCGTCCAGACGCTGCGACAGCTCGCGGGCCCGCAGGCCTACCGTACGGCGCCGGTCGCCGCGGCCCCGGCCAGCACCGTCCACCTGCCCGCCCTCACGATCGAGGACCACCCGCGCTTCGGCTGGCGCGGCGTGCTGCTCGACGTCGCCCGGCACTTCCTGCCCAAGCGCGAGGTGCTGCGGTTCGTCGACCTCGCGGCGGCGCACAAGCTCAACGTCGTCCAGCTCCACCTCACGGACGACCAGGGCTGGCGCATGCAGGTCCACCGCTACCCGCTGCTCACGGAGGTCGGGGGCTGGCGCACCGAGTCGAACGTCGGGACCTGGCGCACGGGGGTCTTCGACGGTCGGCCGCACGGCGGCTTCTACTCCCAGGACGACCTGCGCGAGATCGTCGCCTACGCGCGCGAGCGGGGCGTCGTCGTCGTGCCGGAGATCGACGCGCCCGGGCACGTCGAGGCGGCCGTCGCGGCCTACCCGTTCCTCGGGACCCGCAAGGCGCCGCACGCCGTGCGCACCACGTGGGGCGTGAGCACCGAGGTCCTCGACCCGTCGGACGAGGCGCTCGAGTTCTTCACGAACGTGCTGGACGAGGTCCTCGACGTCTTCGACTCCCCCTGGGTCGCGATCGGCGGCGACGAGGTCCCCACGACGCTGTGGCGCGAGAACCCGGCGATCGTGGCCCTCGCCGAGCAGCGCGGCCTCGCGGACGTCGCGGACCTCGCGGGCTGGTTCCTGGCGCGCCTGAGCGAGCACGTCACGGCCCGGGGCCGTCGCGCGGTCGTGTGGGACGAGGGCTTCGGCGCGCAGCTCCCGCGCGACGTCGTCGTGACCGCGTGGCGCGGCTTCACGGTCGGCGCGGACGCGCTCGAGGCGGGCAACGACGTCGTCATGGCCCCCGAGCAGGTCGTCTACCTGGACCACCGCGCGGGCGACGGCGAGGACGAGCCCGTGCCCGTCGGCTTCCTGCGCACGGTCGAGGACGTCTACGCGTTCGACCCGTTCCCGCCCGAGGTCCTCGCGCAGTACCCGGGCCTCGACGCCGCGCCCGGCCGCCTGCTGGGCGCCCAGGCCGAGGTCTGGTCCGAGCACCTCGACTCCCCGCGCCGCGTCGACTACGCGGCGTTCCCGCGCCTCGCGGCGTTCGCGGAGGTCGTCTGGAGCCCGACGGCGGAGCGCACCCCGGGCGGGTCGGCCTCGGCCGAGTTCCTCGCGCGGCTCGAGCACGACCACCTGCCGCGCCTCGACGCGGCAGGGGTCGAGTACCGCCCGCTCGACGGGCCGAAGCCCTGGCAGCAGCGCCCGGGCGTGCACGGCTTCCTGCGCCACCTCGACCAGGAGATGGCCGCGGGCGGCTGGGCGGGCGTGGGCGGCTGGGTCGAGGGACGCGACGAGCACTCGGAGGGACAGGCATGAGCACCACGGAGCAGGGGGTGACGCTCGTCGTCCGCGGCGCACGGCTCACCACCCCGGAGGGGCTGTCGGAGCCCGTCGACCTGCTGGTCGCGGGCGACCTGATCGACGACGTCGTCCCGACCGGTACTGCGTCCGTGCCGACGGGGGCGCTCGTGATCGAGGCCGCAGGACGTATCGCGTTCCCCGGCTTCGTCGACTCCCACGTGCACGGCGAGGCCGCGGTCCTCGACCCCGACGTGCAGCTCGCGATGCTGCGCCAGGGCGTCACGAGCATCGTCGTCGGGCAGGACGGCGTCTCCTACGCCCCCTCGGCGCCCCTGCCCGTCGCGGACGGCACCCCCGACGCGCACACCTGGGCCACGGGCTACTTCAGCGCGATCAACGGCGAGCACCCGACGTTCCGGGGCGGCTCGGTCGCGGACCTGCTCGCGACCTACGAGGGCACCACGCCGCTCAACGTCGCCTACCTCGTGCCGCACGGCACGCTGCGCTACGGCGTCCTGGGGGGCGCGGCCCGGCCCGCGACCCCCGAGGAGACCGAGCGCATGGTCGCCCTGCTGCGCGAAGCCCTCGACGACGGCGCGTGCGGCATGTCGACGGGCCTCGAGTACGCCCCGGCCTCGAACGCGACCGACGACGAGCTCGTCGCCCTGGCCCGCGTCCTCGCCGAGCGGCGCCTGCCGCACGTGAGCCACATGCGCGGCTACGAGGACAAGGCCGGGACCGCGATGGCCGAGCTCGTCCGGGTCGCCCGGGCGTCGGGCGTCGCGACCCACGTCTCGCACTACCACGGCCCCGCGGCCGAGCTCGTGGGCTACGTCGAGGACGCGCACGCGGCCGGGCTCGACGTCACGTTCGACTCCTACCCGTACCTGCGCGGCGCCTCGATCCTGTCGATGGTCTCGCTGCCCACGTGGCTGCCCATCGCGGACCCGGACGCCACGGTCGCGATGCTCCAGGACCCCGACGTCGTCGCGCGGCTCAAGGCCGAGCACTTCCCCGGGCTCACCGACCTCTGGGAGCGCGTGACCATGGCCGCCGTCCCCGGCGAGCTGCGGTGGAGCGAGGGCATGGCCCTGCTCGACGTCGCCGACCGCCTGGGCCTCGACCCCGTCGACACGACGCTGCGCATCCTCGTATCGACGCACCTGCGTGCGGGCTGCGTCTTCGCCCAGCCGCCGACCAACTCCCCCGAGTCCGTCCGCACGCTCCTGCGCCACCCCGCGCAGATGGGCGGCTCGGACGCGATCTACCAGGGAGGACGACCCCACCCGCGCGGCTGGGGCGCGTTCGCGCGCTTCCTCGCCGAGCACGTGCGCACGCTCGGGGACTGGACCTGGCACGACGCCGAGCAGCACCTGTCCACGGCCGCGGCCGAGCGCTTCGGGTTCGTCGACCGGGGTCGCCTGGCTCCCGGCGCGCGCGCCGACGTCGTGCTGCTCGACCCGGAGACGGTGCAGGACGTCGCGACGTACGAGGACCCGCGCCGTCCCGCGACCGGGATCGACGACGTGCTCGTCGCCGGCGTCCCCGTGCTCGTGGGCGGGCAGCCCACCGGAGCCACCCCCGGCCGGGCGCTGCGACCGACCGTCCCGGCGGGCCGCGCATGACGCTCGACCCGCGCAGCACCGCGACCGCCGACGCCGGGAGCAGGAACTCGTCCCAGTCGCTGCGTCGTGCCCTCGGGATCCTCGACGCGCTGCGCCACGACGCCGTGCGGGGCCTGAGCCTCGTCGAGCTCGCGGACGTGCTGGGCACGCACAAGAGCACGGTCTCGCGCCTGCTCGCGCCGCTCGTCGAGGTCCACCTGGTCCGGCGCACGCCTGCGGGTCGCTTCGTGCTCGGCGCCGGGACGCTCCGGCTCGGCCAGGCGTACCTCGAAGGGCTCGACCTGCGCACGGTCGCCGAACCGCACCTCGCGGCCCTCATGCGGGCCTCGGGTGCCACGTGCCACCTCGTCGTGCACGACGGCCTCGACGTCGTCTACATCGACAAGAAGGAGAACACCGCAGTCGTGCGCATGGCCTCGCGCATCGGGCGGCGCATGCCGCTGTACTGCACCGGCGTCGGCAAGGCGATCCTCGCGGCGAGCGACGTCGAGCTCCTCGACGCCGTGCTCGAGCACCCCATGCCCGCCGTCACCGCGCGCACCGTCACGAGCCCCGAGCACCTGCGGGCCGAGATCCGCACGGTCGCCCAGCGCGGCTACGCGATCGACGACCGTGAGAACGAGGCCGAGGTGCGCTGCGTCGCGGCCGCCGTGGTCGACCACACGGAGACCGCGATCGGCGCGCTCTCCGTCTCCGCCCTCGCCTCGCACATGCCGCCCGCACGGGTACGCGAGCTGGGCCCGCTCGTCGTGCAGGCCGCCCGCGCGGTCTCCGCCGGGATGGGCTCCGTGCGCTGCGGCTACGAACCCACCGGGAGGAACGCATGACCCACCCCACCCAGCCCGACCACCCCACCTCGCCGTCCGGCCGCGCGGCCGTGCCGGGGGATCTGGGCCTCGTCGTCGGGCCCGCGACCAAGGGCCTGCGCCTCGACGCCGACCGGACCGTCGCCGACGTGCTCGCGGACTCGCCCCGCCTCACCGACGACGCCTTCTCCTGGCCGCTGCTCACGCTCGACGACGCGGCGCTCGACCACAACGTGGCACTCATGGCGCGGCTGTGCGCCGAGCGCGGCGTCGAGCACGCACCGCACGTCAAGACCGCGATGTCCCGCTCGCTCTACGCGCGCCAGGCGCGCGCCGGGGCGTGGGGCGCGACCGTCGCGAACCCGTCCCAGCTCCGCGTGGTGCGCACGTGGGGGGTCGAGCGGGTGTTCCTCGCGAACGAGCTCATGGACCCGCGCGACATCGCGTGGCTGCGCCGCGAGCTCGAGGCCTCGGTCGTGCCCGGCGGCACGCCGTTCGAGGCGTGGGTGTACGTCGACTCGATCGAGGGCGTCGGGCTCCTCACGCGCGGCTTCGCGGGGGCGACCCCCGAGGTCGTCGCGGGGCTCGGCGTGCTCGTCGAGGTCGGCGTCCCGGGCGGCCGGACGGGCGTGCGCAGCACGGCCGACGCGCTGGGCCTGGCCCGCGCGGTGCGCGCCGCAGGGCTGCGCGTGCCGGGCGTCGCCGGGTACGAGGGGTCGGCCGCGGGCGGCACCACGCCCGAGGACCTCGCCCAGGTCACGGCCTACTGCCGGGGCCTGCGTGACGTCGCGGCCGCGTTCGTCCGCGAGGGTCTCGTGCCCGACGACGAGCCCGTGGTCGTGACCGCGGGCGGCAGCTCGTTCCTCGACGTCGTGCTCGCGGAGCTCCCCGGCCCGCTCACGGTCGCGGGCACCGCGGGGACCGACGGCCCCGACGGGGCGGCGCTCACGCGCGACGTGCGCGTCGTCGTGCGCTCGGGCGCGTACGTCACGCACGACCACGGCTTCTGCGCCCGCATGGACCCCTGGGACCGCATCCCGGGCGGCGAGCCCATGCACGCGGCCGCGGTCGTGTGGGGCCAGGTGCTCTCGGTCCCCGAGCCCGGGCTCGTGCTGTGCGGCGTGGGCCGACGCGACGTGTCCTACGACATCGACCTGCCCACGGCCCTGTGGCTGCGCACGCTCGACGAGAACGGCACGCTGCGTCCCGCGCACGACCTCGCGGGGGCCCGGGTCACGGGCCTCAACGACCAGCACCTGTACCTCACGATCGACCCCACGCCCGCGGGCAGCGCCCCGGTCACGACGCGGATCCGGCCCGGCGACGTCGTCGGGTTCGGGATCTCGCACCCGTGCACGCTGTTCGACAAATGGCGTGTGGCCGCGGTCGTGAGCGACGACGACCAGGTCGTCGACATCGTCGGCACCGAGTTCTGACCCCGGTCCCCCGGACCACCCCCGAGAGAAAGAGACACGATGAGCACCCCCAAGACCCCGATCAGCACCCCGCACGCACCGGCGCCGGCCCACACCTTCCACCAGGGTGTGCGCAAGGGCCCGTTCGTCCAGGTCTCGGGTCAGGGCCCGGTCGACCCTGCGACGAGCGAGTACCTGTACCCCGGGGACGTCGCGGCGCAGACCACGCGCACCCTGGAGAACGTCAAGGCCATCGTCGAGGGCGCGGGCGCCACGTTCGACGACGTCGTGATGCTGCGCGTCTACCTCACCAAGCGCGAGGACTTCCCGATCATGAACGACGCGTACGGCGCGTTCGTCGAGGCGAACTGCCCGGGTGGCGTGCTGCCGGCCCGCACCACGGTCTTCACGGGCCTGCCCCGCGAGGAGATGCTGGTCGAGATCGACGGGCTCGCGATCACGGACTGACGGTCCGCCGCCGCTGAGTGCGGAGTAGTTGTCGTCCGGGACGTCCTGGAACGACAACTACTCCGCACTCGGCCGGCGCACGCCGTGGGTGGCCGCGCCTAGCCTGGCGGGATGATCGAGACGCTCGCCATCGAGGGCTACCGCTCGCTGCGGCACCTCGTCCTGCCGCTCGGCCGTCTCACGGTCGTGACGGGCGCCAACGGCGTGGGCAAGTCGAGCCTGTACCGCTCGCTGCGCCTGCTCGCCGAGTGCGCGCTGGGCGGCGCGGTCGGGGCCCTGGCCCGCGAGGGCGGCCTGCCCTCGACGCTGTGGGCCGGTCCGGAGGTCATCGGGCGCTCGGTGCGCGAGGGCGTGCACCCCGTCCAGGGCACGGTGCGCGGTGGCCCGGTCGCGCTGCGGCTGGGCTTCGCGAGCGGCCCGGACCCCCTGCCCGACGGCGCCGCGTCCGCGGGTGCGTCTCTCACCGGCGCGTACGGGTACGCGATCGACCTGGGGCTGCCGCAGGACGGCGGCGCGTCGTTCGGCCTGGACCCGGAGATCAAGACCGAGGTCGTCTGGTCGGGACCTGTGCTGCGTCCCGCGACGCTCGTCGCCGACCGGCACGGCCCCTCGGTCCGGCTGCGCGACGAGGACGGGGTGTGGCAGGCATCGGGGCGCCGGCTGCGGTCCTTCGACAGCATGCTCTCGGAGGTCGTGGACCCCGTGGGCGCCCCCGAGCTCGTGCTGGTGCGCGAGCGCCTGCGGTCCTGGCGCTTCTACGACCAGTTCCGCACCGACGCCCTGGCTCCGGCCCGCGGCGCGCACGTCGGCACCCGGACCCCCGTCCTCGCGCACGACGGCGCCGACCTCGCCGCAGCGCTCGAGACGATCCGCGAGCTGGGCCTGGCCGACGACCTGGACGCCGCGGTCGAGGACGCGTTCCCCGGGTCGAGCGTGCGCGTGCGTGTGACGGACGACGGCCGGTTCTCGCTCGAGCTGCGCCAGCACGGTCTGCTGCGTCCGCTCGGCAGCGCGGAGCTGTCCGACGGCACGCTGCGCTACCTGCTGTGGGTCGCGGCGCTGCTCACGCCCCGCCCGCCCGAGCTGCTCGTGCTCAACGAGCCCGAGACGAGCCTGCACCCCGAGCTGCTGCCCGCGCTCGGGGCCCTGGTCGCCGGAGCCGCGCGACGCACTCAGGTCGTGGTCGTGACGCACTCGCACGCGCTGGTCCGGGCCATGGAGGATGCGGCGGGCCGTTCGCGTGCCGTCTCCCCGGCGCTCGAGCACGTCGAGCTCGTCAAGGAGCTCGGCCAGACGACCGTCGCGGGCCGTGAGGGACCGCTCGACCAGCCGCAGTGGCACTGGCCCAAGCGCTGAGTGCATGATCCGGCCGCGACCCGCCGGGCGTGTCGCGGCCGGATCATGCACTCAGCGGGCCGGGGTCAGCGGCGCACGGACCCCAGGTACAGGCTCGTGACCGACGCCGCGACCTCGGTCAGCCGGCTCGCGGTGCGCCCCACGAGCTCCTCGAGGTCGATCGGTCCCGGCGCGATCGAGAACGCGGCCGCGATCCCTGCGGCGCGCGCCTGCCGCGCGGGCAGGAGCACCTGCCCGGCGATCACCACGACGGGCGGCCGGCCCGCCGCAGCCGCCGCGATCGCCCCGATCCCGTCGGCGACCTTGCCGTGGACGGACTGCGAGTCGAACGAGCCCTCGCCCGTGAGCACCAGGTCGGCGTCCACGACGGCCGCGGGCAGCCCGATCGCCTGCGCGACCAGGGTCGCGCCGTGCTCGAGCTCGGCACCGAGCACCGCGACGAGGGCCGCCGGCACCCCACCGGCGGCGCCCGCCCCCGAGAGGTCGTGCGTACGGACCCCGGTCTCGCGCTCGAGCAGGTCTGCCCAGCGCACGAGCGCCGCGTCGAGGAACGCGACGTCCGCCTCGCTCGCCCCCTTCTGCGGCCCGAACACGGCCGCCGCCCCGCGCTCGCCCACGAGCGGGTTCGTCACGTCGACGGCCAGCCGCCACCGCACCGCGCGGGCCCGCGGGTGCAGTCCCCCGAGGTCGAGGCCGACGACGCGCGCGAGCCCCTCGCCGCCGTCGGGCACGAGGGTCCCGGCGAGCTCCCCGTCCGTCGAGGAGGGGACCGTCGCGGGCGAGCGGGCGAGGAGCCGGGCTCCGAGGCCCGTCAGGACGCCCGCGCCGCCGTCGGTCGACGCAGACCCCCCGAGGCACAGGACGACCTCCTCGACCCCGGCGTCGAGGACCGCGGCGCACGCCGCTCCCGTGCCGCGCGTGTGCGCATGGAGAGGCTGGAGGACGACGTCGCTCACGGCGGGCAGGCCGCTCGCCGCAGCGAGCTCGACCACACCGATGCGACCGTCGGCCGACACCCCGTAGCGTGCCCGGCGAGGACGTCCGATGGCGTCGACCGTCGCGACCTCGCGCGCCTTCACCCCCCACACGGACAGGAGCGCATCGAGCGTGCCCTCGCCACCGTCGGCCATGGGCAGGAGCCTGACCTCGGCGTCGGGCGCCGCCGCCAGGACGCCGTCGGCGAGGTGCCGGGCCACCTCCGCGGCCGTCGCGGAACCCTTGAACGAGTCGGGCGCGATCACGACGCGCAGCGGTCGCGGGCCGGTGCGCGCGGGGTCGACGGTCGGGGTGGCGTTCGTCGTCGGAGGCACGCCCCGATCGTAGCCAGCGGGTCCGGGCCGCGCCGGGTGGAGTGCCTGGTCAGGAGGACGCCGTCGCGTGCGTGGGGTCCGCGGCACCCGCGGCAGCCGTCCGCGCCGCGACCGCCGCGTCGATCCGCGCCTGCGTGCGCGCCTCGCGGCGCCGCCGCGCGCGCAGGACCGCGAGCACCGCACCGACCAGGACGAGCACCGTCCCGAGCTGGACCCACGGCAGCGTCCACGCCGCGTAGCTGCCGGTCGCGGGGGCGAGCGCGACCTCGACCACGTCGTCGCCCACGACGAGCGGGGTCGTGGTCAGGTCGCCCGAGACCTTGCCCAGCGGCCAGACGCCGTCGAGCACGACGGTCCCGCTCGCCTCCTGTCCCGGCAGCACCTCGCGCTGGGCGGGGGCCACGACGTCGCGGGCGTTCCAGCCGAAGAGACCGGCGCTCGTGACCTGGGTGTCCGCGCCGAGGCGCACGTTGCCCTCGTTCGCGACCGTGTAGTCGACGCGCACCGCGCCGGGCGCGAACGGGTTCCAGCTCGGCTCGTAGGTCGCGCGGACGTCCGTGAGCGCGAGCACCGGGACCAGCTCTCCCGCCACGCGCAGGTGCACGCGCGCCCCCACGCGCGTGTCGAACGTGACGGCCGACCCGTCGCCCTCGGGGCGCGCCAGGGCTGCGACGACCCCGGCGGGGTGGTCCCCCGGTGTCGCGTCGGCGGGGACCGCGACCGTGAACGGCACGGTCACCGACGACGCGGCGCCGACCTCGACGCGCTGGGTCTGCCCGGCGGCATCGCCCTCGCCGACCGTGATCCACGCGCCACCGTCGACCGGGGCCGTGCCCGCGGGGAGCAGGTCGAACTGCCCGTCAGCGGTCACGACGCCGTCGCTCGCGTACACGTCGAACGTCGCGGGGTGGTCGCTGAAGTTGGTCACGGTCACGTGGTCGGTGACCCGTCCGCCGGGGTCGACGGTCAGGCGGGACGACACGCGCCCGTCGGGCCCCTCGGCCGTCGCGGGCTCGACGGCCCACGTGGTCTTCGCGGGGGCCGGGTCGGACGCCGGGTCGGCGGCCGTGGCCGCCGGCCCCGTACCCGACGACGTCGCACCGGTCGAGGAGACGGGTCCGGCCACTGCGGTGCTCCCGGTGGCGGGCAGCGCCGTGGCGGGCGCGACGACCACACCGGTCAGGAGGGTGGCCGCGAGCAGGACGGCACCGGCCGCCCTGGTCGGGCGGGCGGTCGCGCGAGGGGCGTGGGCCGCTGATCGAGGAGAGGCGTTCATCGGTGAGCTCCGAGCAGGGAAGGTCACGAGCCGCTCCGGTCGGCGACCTGCGCGCACGGGGCGCGCGACGCCGTCGGGCGGACGGACGGGTGGACGGACGGACGGGGGCGCCGCCGGGAGAAGGACCGCCGGGCCCCGGCGCGCCACGAGAGCGCACCGGGGCCCGACGGCTCGTCAGGCGACGGTCAGTCGACCGGGAAGAGCGAGACCGTCAGGGCGCCCGCGTAGTCGCCCGCGCGGGTGTCCACGGGGACCTCGAGCGCCAGGTCGGCCGAGACCGTCGTGGTGCCCAGACGTCCGTCGGCCGTCGCGGTCGCGAGCGTGGCCGGGGCCGCGAGGCCCGTGCCGCCGCCCAGGAGCGACGCGACCGGCGAGCCCGCGCTCACTCCGTCCTTGGCCGAGACCAGTCCCGGGGTCCAGCCGAGGTTCTGGGCGCGCAGCGTGCGCGGGCCCGACGTCAGGTCGCTCGACTGGCCGGACACCGTCCAGCCGCCCGCACCGACCGTGGCCGCCGCGCGCGAGTCGGTCACCGAGACCTCGGGGAGACGTCCCGCGAAGCGCAGGCGGTCGCCCACGTTCTCGCCACCCGTGAGCGCGACGCCCGCACCGGCGTCCGCGACCGACAGCGTGAGCTTGCCGCCCACCTCGCCGGCCTCGGGCACGGTCGCGAGCAGGGGGATGCCGTCCGCGTCGTTCGCGGCCCACAGCTCGTTCGAGACGCGGCCCACGTCGGCGTTGTCGAGGTACGCGCCGCGCACCGGGTCGGTGCCCGTCGCGGCGGCCGCGAGCAGCTCCGAGCCCGGGCCCTTGGCGTACACGGGCACGAGGTGGTTGGTGTGGCCGCCGCTGTTCCAGCTCACCTGCGGGGCGCCGCCCTGCTCGCCCTGGACCGGGGTCCAGGCCGGGTTCGCCGCGGGGCCCGAGAGGTAGCCGCACTCGTGGTCGGCCGTGATGACGACGAGGGTCTCGTCCCAGCTCGAGTTCTCCTCGACCCAGTCCACGACGGTCTCGATGGTCCGGTTGAAGTCGACCTGCTCCTCGACCGCTCCCGCGGTGTTGTTGTCGTGCGAGGCCCAGTCGATCGCGCCGCCCTCGATCATGACGAAGAAGCCCTCGTCCGAGGCGTTGGACAGCACGTTGAGCGCGGCGTCCGTCATCTGCGGGAGCGAGGGCACGTTGTCGTTCTGCGGGGCCGTGAAGGGCACGTCGCCCGACTTCAGGGCCGTGCGGTCGGCCTGGAGCGTGCCGGCGACCTGCGCGGTGCCCAGGACGTGCGAGGGCGTGTCCCCCTCGGCGAGGGCCAGGAAGTCGTCCTTGGACTCGACGAGGTCGAACGCGGTCTGGCCGTCGGCCAGCTTGTTCCACTCGGTCTCGCCGATGTAGCTGTAGCTGGGCGTGGCCCGCTTGTCACCGTTGTCGTCGTACCAGGGGTTGCCCGCGCCGAAGATCACGTTGGCGCCCGAGTCCATCATGTCGGCCGCGATGTCGTGGTAGTTGTTGCGGTGCTCGTTGTGCGCCAGGTAGGACGCGGGCGTCGCGTGGGTCCAGGGCACCGACGTGACGACGCCCGTGGCCTTGCCCAGCTCGAGCGCGCGCTCGGCGACCGTCCTGAGGTCCTCGTGGTTCTCGTCCTGACCGATCACGTTGTTGAGCGTCTTGACGCCCGTCGCGAGGGTCGTGGCCGCGGCCGCCGAGTCCGTCGAGCTCTTGAGCGGCGCCGCGAAGCTGCTCCAGTTCTGGGCCGGGTCGTACGTGTTGCCGAACTGGTACGTGGACATCGCGAGGGCGACCGGGAACTCCTGGTACACCTGCGTGCCGCCCTGCCCGGGGACCGGGGTCGAGACGCCGCCGGGCTTCACCGTGGTCTGGTAGGCCGTGCGGCCGTGCTCGAACTGGCTGCCGAGGTCGACCTGGTTGAACCCCATCCCGTCACCGATGAGGTGGATGATGTTCTTCGGTCCCGGCGCCCCGGGGTCGGCGGACGGCGCGGCGAGCGCCGGCGTGGTCGAGGAGATCGCGATACCCGCCGCGAGGACGCCCGTGCCGGCGACCCGCAGCCACTTCATCGGTACACGTGAAGTCATGGTCTCTTCCCTGTCGAGGTCTGGTCCGGTCCGGAGTCGAGTTCCGGCCGGCACGTCAGAGCCAAGCGGTCAGAGGTGGCGACGGGGTGAACGGCGGAGGGCCGCGCGGGGACGAATGAGCCAAATGTCCGACCCGCCCGGCGCGCCGGGGGCAGGCGCGCCGAGACGGAGCGCGCCGGGGGCAGGCGCGCCGAGGCAGAACGCAGCGGGGGCAGCGGGGGCAGGCGCGCCGGGCCTCAGCCCGGCGCTGGCAGGTCCGCGAACCGCACGAGCTGGGCCACGGCCCGCTCGGCGCGCTCGTCGAGCCACGGCATGGGGAACAGCTCGATCGTCCAGTCCTCCTTGGACGCGAACACGCCCGTGGGCACGATCAGGTCGCCCATGAAGGCGAACAGCGGGCGCAGCGCCTGGTCGATCACGAGCGTGTGCCGGGCCGTGCCGCCCGTGGCCGCGAGCAGCACAGGCTTGTCGGTCATGGCGAGCGAGTCCACGAGGTCGAAGAACGACTTGAAGATGCCCGAGTAGGAGCCGCGGAACACGGGGGTCGCGACGATCAGGAGGTCGGCCTGCTCGACGGTCTTGAGCGCGAGCTCGAGCTCCTCGCTGCGCATCCCGATCACGGTCGCGGTCGCTACGTCCTGCGCGTGGTCGCGGATCTCGATCGTGCGGGCGTCGACCTGGACCCCTGCGGCGCTCAGCCGGGCGACGGTCTTGTCGAGCAGGAGGTCGGTCAGGGCGCGCGTGGTCGAGGGGAAGCTGACCCCGCCGGTCACGGCGACGACGCTGAGCGTGCGACGCGCTGACCCCTGCTGGGGCTCGCCGCTCACGCCGTGCGCCCGTCGCGTGCGGGGATGTCGCCCTGCGCGCCGCGGAGCTTGTCGAGCAGGCCCTTGAGGGTCGCGAGCTCGTCGGCGTCGAGGGCCCCGCCCACGTAGGCGTCGATGGTGCGGACGTGCTTGCGCCCGATCTCCTTCTGGAGCCGCGCCCCCTCGACGGTGAGCCGGACGATCGTGCCGCGTGCGTCGTCGGGCGCGGGGACTCGTTCGACGAGGCCGCGCTGCTCGAGGCGTTCGGCCATGCGGCTGAGCGAGGGCTGGCTGATGAGGACGTACTCGTTGAGGTCGCGCAGTCGTGTGCCGCCCTGGGGACAGCCGGCGAGCGTGAAGAGCACGTCGTACTCACGCATGGTGAGCTCTTCCCAGATGTCGTCGGCCTGGAAGCGGCGCATGAGCGCTACCTGGGTGCGGAAGAGCGATTCCCACGTCTCCGCGGCTTCGCGCGTGGTGGCTCGCTCGTGGACGGCGGGGGCGACGGTGGTCGGGCTGGTCATGTGTCTCTCGATCCTGCGGGGTGCACCGGCCCGACGGCGGTGCGCGCCTCGTCGGCGCACGGCACCCGGGTAGATGCGTTCGTATGAACTCGAGCGGTACAACCGGCGAGACGAGGGGGGTATTCCGGACCGCCGGGACCGAGGCGACCTCCCGCGCCCGGGAGCACCTACCGGCCGAGGCGCCGCTCACGCTGCGAGTAGGACCGCAGCGCGCGCAGGTAGTCGACCCGGCGGAAGCTCGGCCAGTACGCCTCGCAGAAGTAGAACTCGGCGTGCGCGCTCTGCCACAGGAGGAACCCGCCGAGGCGCTGCTCGCCCGAGGTGCGGATCACGAGCTCGGGGTCGGGCTGGCCCTTGGTGTAGAGGTGCTCCTCGATGTGCTCGACGTCGAGGTTCTCGGCGAGGTCCTGGAGCGAGGCGCCGGT
Source organism: Oerskovia jenensis (assembly GCF_016907235.1). NCBI lineage: Bacteria > Bacillati > Actinomycetota > Actinomycetes > Micrococcales > Cellulomonadaceae > Oerskovia > Oerskovia jenensis. The sequence goes on along the minus strand of NZ_JAFBBO010000001.1, from coordinate 3,604,919 downwards.
CGCGGCCTGCTCGCTCAGGTAGGAGCGCACGGCGTCGGCGATCTCGTGGCGGCCGCCGTACCCGATCGCGACGTTGACCTGGAGCCCGTCGACCCCGGCGGTCCGGTCCTCCGCGTCGCGCAGCGCCTTGGCGAGACGCTCGGGCAGGAGGTCGAGGCGACCCATGACGCGCAGGCGCCAGCGACCGGTCTCCGCCAGGTCGCACACGGCGTCCTCGATGATGTCGAGCAGCGCGCTGAGCTCCTCGCGCGAGCGCGAGAGGTTGTCCGTGGAGAGCATCCAGAGCGTGACCACCTCGATCCCGAGGTCCTCGCTCCAGGTGAGGAACTCGGCGATCTTGTCGGCGCCACGGCGGTGGCCGGTCGCGGCGGTCTCGCCGAAGGACTTGGCCCAGCGGCGGTTCCCGTCGAGGATGACGCCGACGTGCCGCGGCATGGCCTCGCGCGGCAGCGAGGCCGCGAGACGTCGTTCGTACAGCCCGTAGAGCAGGTGGGGCATGCGCACGTGGGGTCCTTCGCGGTATGTGATGGAGGAGCGGCGACGGGGCCGGGCAGGTTCCGGGAGCGTCGCGCGAGCCACGCGGGCGTCGCAGGACGATCGTCGGTCCCGATCGTCGTCGCTCGCCAAACGGTACCGGAGGCAACAGTCGAGAGAGCCCGAGGCCCGGTCCTGAAGATGGCTTTACGCAGGATCTTCACAGTCCCGCGCAACAACCTACGGTGACGTAACTTACGATGGCGTAAGTCGTTCCTGAGCCACGCACGTCGACTCACGCGCACTCCCCCGGGTCAGGGACATCCCGTCCGCACGCCCGAACGCCGAACCGAGTAGGAGTCTCCCCGTGGCACGACCCTCCGACCGCACGACCTCCGGCGACTCCGTCGAGAACGCCCTGGACTCGGCCGCCGACGCCGTCTCGGACGCCGCCGAGAAGGTGGCTGACGCGGTCAAGCCCCGGTTGCGGGGCTGGATCCACGCGGGCACCTTCCCCCTCGCCCTGGTCGCGAGCATCGTCCTGGTGATCCTCGCCCCGCCGGTCGCGGGCAAGGTCGCGTGCGCCATCTTCGGCCTGAGCGCGTGCCTGCTGTTCGGCACGAGCGCGGTCTACCACCGCGGCACCTGGTCACCGAAGGTCGCGGGGATCCTGCGCCGGGCCGACCACTCGAACATCTTCCTCATCATCGCGGGCACCTACACCCCGCTCGCGGTGCTGCTCCTGCCGCAGCGGACCGCGACGATCCTGCTGATCATCGTCTGGGCCGGCGCCCTGCTGGGGCTCGCCGCGCGGATCATCTGGCTCAACGCCCCGCGCTGGGTCTACGTGCCGATCTACGTCGCGCTCGGCTGGGTCGCGGTCGGGTACATGCCGCAGTTCTGGACCACGCCGTCGGGCCCCGCGGTCGTGTGGCTCGTCGCGATCGGCGGCCTCGCGTACACGCTGGGAGCCGTGGTCTACGGGCTCAAGCGCCCCAACCCGAGCCCGCGCTGGTTCGGTTTCCACGAGATCTTCCACGTCCTGACGGTCGTGGGCTTCGGGTGCCACTACGCCGCGATCACGATCGCGGCGCTCAACGCCTGAGCCTTCCTGCATCCGCTGAGCGCGGGGTACGTGTCGCGGATCGCCTCGATCTGCGACACGTGCTCCGCACTCAGCGTTGCTGCTGGTCCTTGGGCACGACGGCGTAGCGCCGGTTCGCGAGCGACGGGTTCGCCGCGCGCACCCCGGCCAGGGCCTCGGGGTCGATGTCGGCCGTACGCAGGCCCGCTCGCTCGTCGAGCTCGAGCCCGACCTGCCCGTCGGGCCCCACGAGCAGCGACCGTCCGGTCACGCCCTTGCCTGCCTGCCCGACCGCGAGCACCACCGAGGTGTTCTCGATCGCCCGGGCGCGGGCCAGCGTGCGCCAGTGGTCGGCCTTGAGGTCGCCCGCGGCCCAGGCCGCCGGCACGACCAGGACGTCCGCGCCGGCATCGACCAGGCGACGGGCCGACTCCGGGAACCGCAGGTCGTAGCAGGTCATGACGCCGAACGTCAGGCCGCCGACCGACATCGTCGTGGGAGGCGCGTCGACGGGTCCGGGCTCGAGCCGGTCCGACTCGCGGTGCCCGAACGCGTCGTAGAGATGCACCTTGCGGTACACCCCGACCAGGTGCCCACCCCCGTCGATCGCGACGACGGCGTTGACCGCCCGGGAGGTGGGCGACGCCGCGGGGGACGGCGCGCTCGTCGAGGGCGCCGCACCGGACGCCTCCGCGTCCCGGCCCGTGCCCACGTGCGCGCCCGGGAGCGTCGTGCCCGCGATCACCGCGACCCCGGTCTCGCTCGCCCAGCGCTGGAGCGTCGTGACGAACGGACCGTCGAGCGGCTCGGCGTGCTCGACGCCCACGCCGCGCGGGTCGAAGCCCGACGCGTACTCCGGGAGCACCAGCAGGTCGGCCTGGAGCCGCTGGGCCTCGGTGAAGGCCGAGCGCACCACGAGCAGGTTCGCCGCGTGGTCGTTCGAGACCTCGATCTGGCCGATCGTGACGCGCACCGGGCCACGCGGTGTGCGCGTCATGTCAGTCGCCGCCGCCACCGGAGTCGCCGCCCGAGCTGCCCGAGTCGCTCGGACCGTCGTTCGAGCGCGAACCGCCGTCGGACGAACCGCCGCCGTCCGAGGAGCCCCCCGCCCCGCCACCGTTGCCGGGCCGGCCCGAGCGCTCGTCGTGCCGGACCTTGCGGAGCTGCTTGTTCATCGACACGAACAGCGCGACGCACGCGAGTGCGACCGCGAAGATCGTGAGGAAGCCCGGCAGGCCGGGAGACACGTCCGTCGGCTCGAGGCCCGGGCGGAGGTCACCGCCCGTCGGCGCAGGGGACGGTGTCGTCTCGGCCGTCACGCCGGTGGCCCAGCCGGGCCCTCCCGCGAGGTGGGACGACAGATCGACCGCGAGCTGCGGCGTCGGGCTCATGCGTGGCCTTCCTCGGTGCGGATACCGGCGAACAGGTCGCTCTCCGGAAGCGTGGTGGGGACGCGCGACTCGGCGAGCTCGAACTCCTCGAAGGGCCACACGTCGGCCTCGAGGTCGCGGGGGATCGCGAAGAAGAAGCCCTCGGGGTCGATCTGCGTCGCGTGCGCGATGAGCGCCGCGTCGCGCTGCGGGAAGTACGGCGCGACCTCGACGCGCGTCGTGACCTCGCGCTCGGGGATCTCGCGCGCGGCCCGCGACTCGACCCAGTCGCTGAAGGGCGACTCGAGACCGGCGTCCACCACGGCCTCGTGGATCGTGCGGATGCGGTTCATCGAGAAGTCGTGGTTGTAGTACAGCTTGAGGGGTTCCCACGCGGGTGCGCCGCCCTCGACCCGGTAGCGCTCGGGGTCCCCCGCGGCATGGAACGCCTCGAACGCGACCTTGTGGCACATGATGTGGTCCGGGTGCGGGTAGCCGCCGCTCGGGTCGTACGTCGTGATGACGTGCGGACGGAACTCGCGGACCAGCTCGACGAGCGGCGCCGCGGCCTCCTCGAGCGGGACGAGCGCGAAGCAGCCCTCGGGCAGCGGGGGCAGCGGGTCGCCCTCGGGCAGCCCCGAGTCGACGAAGCCCAACCAGCGGTGGCTCACACCGAGCGCCTTGGCCGCTGCGGCCATCTCCGCGCGCCGCAGCTCGGCCATGCCCTCGGGGGTCGCGGGGAGCTCGCCGAAGCTCGGGTTGAGCACGTCGCCGCGCTCACCACCGGTGCAGCTCACGACGAGCACCTCGACGCCCTCCGCGGCATAGCGGGCCGACGTCGCAGCCCCCTTGCTCGACTCGTCGTCAGGGTGCGCGTGGACGGCCAGGAGGCGCAGCGGTGCGCCGTCGACCGTCCCGGGCGCCGATACCGTGCTCGGGCGCGCCGTCGATTCGGTCACAGGTCCTCCAGGGGGTACTCCGGGGCGAAGAAGTTCAGAGACAATGATGTCTCATGAGCAGGTAGTCCACCCAACCCCTGGACCTCGATTCACCATGACGAACAGCACTCCCCCGTCGGGAACATCCCCGCAGGTCGGCCCCGACGCGCTCGACGAGCACGAGAACCCGATCGGGCTCGCGCCGCAGACCCCTGGCCTGCAGCCGCCGGTGGGCCGCTACGGGCCCGCGCCGACGGCCGCGCGCCGACGCCTCACGATCGCGGGCATCGTCGCCGCGGCGGTCGTCGGGGTCGGGATCACGATCTGGATCGGGCTCGGGCAGGCGTCGACCCCCGTGCGCTACGACGACTTCGGGTTCAAGGTCGTCGACTCCGAGCAGATCGACGTGACCTTCCAGGTCTCGATGGAGCCGGGCACCCAGGCCGAGTGCACGATCGACGCGCTCGCCGAGAGCTACGCGCAGGTCGGGACGGTCGACGTCGTCGTCGGGCCGAGCGACCAGCTCGAGGGGCGCTACACCGTGAGCGTCGCGACGTCCGAGCTCGCGACGACGGGGATCGTCGAGAGCTGCCGCGCCCTGCCCTGACGCCGCTCGCCCGACGGCCGAGCCGCGGGCAGCGTCCGGGACCAGGATCACGCGCCGACCACCGTCGCCCTTCCCCGGGACCCCGAGGCCGCACGGGGCAGGGGCGGTGTGATGCAGCGGACATTTGGTATCCTGAGGGATTCACGCTGCCCCAGAAGCAATCAGGTCCAGCGAAACCCGCCACGCGGCGTCGGCGACCGGCCGACGTCACCACCCCGGGCAGGCAGCGGAGTCGCTCTCACCCGCACCCACTGCCTCACCCTGTGCGGTCACGTCCACCGACGTCGACCGCCGGAACGCAAGGAAAGGAAGGAGCGAACCGTGACCGAGACCAGCGTCACCTGGCTGACCCAGGAGGCACACGACAGGCTTCAGGCCGAGTTGGCTCACCTGTCCGGTGCCGGCCGCACCGACATCGCCGAGCGCATCGCCGCTGCCCGCGACGAGGGTGACCTCAAGGAGAACGGCGGCTACCACGCCGCCCGCGAGGAGCAGGCCAAGAACGAGGCGCGCATCCGCGAGCTGACCGCGAAGCTCCGCAACGTGCAGATCGGCACTCCGCCGGACGACGGCAAGGTCGAGCCCGGCATGGTCGTCACCGCGCTCGTGGCCGGCGAGGAGATGTCCTTCCTGCTCGGTTCACGCGAGATCGCCGGCGGCACGGACATCCGCGTCTACTCCCCGACGTCCCCGCTCGGCGAGGCCATCAACGGCACCTCGATCGGCGACAAGGTCGCGTACGCGGCCCCCAACGGGAACCAGATCGCGGTCGAGATCCTGGCGGCCAAGCCGTTCCAGGCGTGACGCGCCCGCTGTCCCGACCCTGAGCACCAGGGGCCACCACCGACGGTGGCTCCCCACGGCGCAGGGACGCACGCAGGCCCGGGAACCTCAGGGTTCCCGGGCCTGCGTGCGTCCGGGGGTGCGCCTGCCGGGTCCGCCGGCCCGGGCTGCCTGGGCCGCCTGCCGGGTCCGCCGGCTGGCGGCGGCCGGGTCCGCCGGCTGGCAGCGGCCGGGTCCGCCGGCTGGCAGCGGCCGGGTCCGCCGGCTGGCAGCGGCCGGGTCCGCCGGCCCGACGTCGAGATGCGGCCAACTGGGGTCGAGACAGTGCCTGGACCCCAGTTGGCCGCATCTCGACGTCGCCACTCACCTCCATCCCCGGCAGCCCTGGTCGACCGGTTGTCCACAGACCGCGCCACTCGCCCCACAGCGCCGCCGGCATCTGCGAACCTCTCCGCGTGCCCAGCGCCCTCGTCCGGCTCCCGCCCACCCCGTTCCTCGTGGCCGACGCCCTAGCGGCAGGCTGCACGCCCGACCAGCTCCGCAACCCGGTGCTGCACACGCCCCTGCGCGGGGTCCGCATGGCGGCGGCCTCGGCGCACGACCTCGACGCGCTCTGCCGGGCGGTGGCCCTGACCTTCCGACCGGGGGACGCGTTCTCGCACGTGACGGCGGCCGCGCTCCTGGACCTTCCCCTGCCGAGCAACCATCGACCGGCCGCGAGGCTGCACGTCTCGAGCACCTCCAGGATGCGCCCGCGGGAGGCAGCGCTGCTCGTCGGGCACTCAGGACTACCCACGAAGCACACGTTCCTGCACCGCCGGCTCCCCGTCACGCTGCCTGCCAGGACCTGGCTCGATCTCGGCAGCCAGACCGGCTCCGGCGGCGGCGCGATCCTGACCGCCGACGACCTCGTGGTCCTGACCGACGCGGTCCTCGCCCTGCGTTCCCCGCCGACTCCTCGGAGCGAGCTCGAGCGCGCCGTGGACTGGTTCGTCGGTGGACGAGGGCGGCGGGTCCTGCAGGACGCGCTAGCCGCCGCCCGGACGTTCGTCGACTCGCCCATGGAGTCGCGGGTCAGACTCCTGCTGACCGCTTCGGGCTTCCCCTGTCCCGTGGTCGGGGCCGATCTCTTCGCCGAGGACCAGTGGGTCGCGCGACCGGACCTGTGCTGGCCCCAGGCTCGCATCGCGATCGAGTACGACGGCGCCCACCACTACGCGTCCCAGCATCAGATGCGCAGCGACGTCGCTCGGCGGGAGAACATGGAACGCCTGGGGTGGCGGGTGGTCGTCCTCTACTCCCAGGACGTCCTCACGGCGTGGGACGCGACCTGCGGTCGACTGCTCACCGCCTTCGGGGACCAGGGCGTGGACCCGCGCCGGCTCGCGGACGCTCCCGACGCCTCGGTACGCCCCCGCATCGTCGTGGCCCGGGGGTGATGCCCGACGGCGGTGCTCGCCTCGGGAGTGTGGGCGCCGGCGTGTCCTCGGGCACCGTGACCGCCGCGTGGTGCGGGTACCCCTGGTCCGGGGACACGCGCGCGACGTCGAGATGCGGCCACCTGGGTCGAGGCGGCACCCGGACCCCAGGTGGCCGCTTCTCGCCGTCGCCGCGCATCGCCCGCCGACTCCTGCGACGAGCAGTCTCCTCAGCCCGTCAGGACCCGGTACCCCGCGCCGCGGAGCTGCGCGACGAGCGCCTCGCAGTGCTCCTGCCCCTTGGTCTCGACCTGCATGCGTACCCACGCCTCACCGATCGCGAGGTGCACGTCGGTGCGGTCGTGGTCGATGTGCATGATCGAGCCGCCGACGCCCGCGATGACGTCGAGCATCTGTGCCAGAGCACCGGGCCGGTCGTCGAGCAGCACCTGCATCTGCATGTACCGGCCCGCGGCCGCGAGCCCGTGCCGCAGCACCCGCAGCAGCACCAGGGGGTCGATGTTGCCCCCGGACAGGATCACCACGACCGGGCCCTCCCACCCGGTCGGGTCGGCGAGCAGCGCCGCGACCCCCGCGGCCCCCGCCGGCTCGACGACGAGCTTGGCCCGCTCGGTGATCATCAGGAGCGCGCGTGAGAGCTCGTCCTCGGTCACGGTGCGGACCTCGGCACCGAGCGCGGACACGATCGAGAACGGCACCGGGCCCGGGGTGCCCACCGCGATGCCGTCGGCCATGGTCGAGCGGGCGAGCGACGTCGTCGGGACGCCTGCAGCGAGCGAGCCCGGGTAGGCCGCCGCGCGCGCGGCCTGGACCCCCACGACCTTGACGTGCGGCGCGACCTCGGCCATGGCCGCCGCGACCCCCGCGACCAGCCCACCGCCGCCGAGCGGCATGACGACCGTGCGGACGTCGGGCACCTGCTCGAGGATCTCGAGCGCGATCGTGCCCTGGCCCGCGACGACGTCGGGGTGGTCGAACGGGTGGATGAACACCGCGCCCGTGCGCTCGGCCTCGGCCTTGGCGGCCGCGAGCGTCTCGTCGACGTCGACGCCCACCAGGCGCACCTCGGCCCCGTACTCGCGGGTCGCGGCGACCTTGGGCAGCGCGGCGTCGACCGGCATGTAGACGACGGCCTGGATCCCGAGCAGGCCCGCCGCGAACGCGACCCCCTGGGCGTGGTTCCCGGCGCTGGCCGCGACGACGCCGCGCGCCTTCTCCTCGGCCGAGAGCCGCGCCATACGGATGTACGCTCCGCGGATCTTGAACGACCCGGCGCGCTGGAGGTTCTCGCACTTGAGCACCACGGGCACGCCCACGACCTGGCTGATCGCGCGGCTCGTCTGGACCGGGGTGCGGTAGGCGACGCCGTCGAGCATGCGGGCGGCGTCGCGGATGCTGTCGAGCGTCACGTCGGGTCGAGCGAGGCTCACGCGTCCCCGCCCGCGCTCGTCCCGCTGCCCGACGACGGCGCTCCCCCACGGCGCGTGGCCCTGCGCCCGGCGGGGCGCGCGGGCGCGGGCGCCTTCTCGTCGTCGGCGAGGTCCTCCTCGGCACGCCGGACCATGACCGGGAGCGCGGGCTTGCCGCGGATCACGAGGGTGTCGTCGGTGCCGAGGTCGGGGAACTTGTCGTGCCCGTTGAAGTACAGGACCACGGTGTTGATCAGGGCGGCGAGCGGCACCGCGAACAGCGCGCCGACGATGCCCGCCGCGAACCCGCCCGCCGCGACCACGAGCAGCACCGCGACCGGGTGCAGCGAGACCGCGTGGCCCATGAGGAACGGCTGGAGCGCGTGGCTCTCGATCTGCTGGACCGCGAGCACGATGCCCAGCATGATGAGCGCCGCGACCCACCCGTTCGCGACCAGGACCACGAGCACCGCGACGGCCCCCGTCACGACCGCACCCACGATCGGGATGAACGAACCGACGAACACCAGGATGCCGAGGGGCAGCGCGAGCGACGGCACGAAGAACGCCGCACCGACACCGATACCGACCGCGTCGACGAGCGCCACGAGGATCTGGGTCCGCGTGTAGGCGGACAGCGTGACGATGCCGCGACGCCCCGCCTGGTGGATCGTGTCGCGCGAGCGCGCCGGGAACAGGCCCACGCACCAGGACCAGATGGTCCGGCCGTCGAGCAGGAAGAAGAACGTGCAGAACAGCGCGATCACGGCGCCCGCGGCCACGTGGCCCACGGTCGTCGCCGCGCCCAGCGCGCCGGACACGATGCTGTCCTGGCTCGAGCTGATGAACTTCTCGAGCTCCTTGAGGTAGCCGTCGACCTGCTCGACACCGATCCCGAACGGCCCGGCCTGGAGCCAGTCCATGAACTCGTTGAAGCCGTCGATCGCCTTCTCCCGGAGCTCCGAGATCCCGCTGACGATCGTGCTGCCCGCGACCGTGATGAGACCGCCGACGACCAGCAGGAGCCCCAGCAGCGCCGAGATCGACGACAGCCCGCGCGAGAAGCGCAGCCGGCTCTCGAGGAACCGGCGCACTGGCGTCAGCAGGACCGTCAGGAGCAGCGCGATCGCGACCGGGACGACGATGACCTTGAAGAGCGCCGTGACGTACAGGCTCGCCGTGACGAGCGCCCCGATCAGGAGCAGACGCCACGACCAGGCCGCGGCGGTCTGGATCGAGGGCGGAACCGCGTCGGCACCGTGCGGCTTCCCTGCGCGTGCCGTCACGGCCGCCGCGCCCCTCCCGGCCACGGCCGTGGCGACCGCTCCCGCGGTGGCGCGCGACGTCGTCGGGCCCTGAGCGTCGACGGGCGCCTTGGCGGCGCGTCCCTTGCGCGCAGCCGTGCTCACGCGAGGGCCCGCGCGAGGTCCGCGATCAGGTCCGCCGCGTCCTCGATGCCGACCGACAGCCGCACCAGGTCGTCGGGGACCTCGAGCGCCGAGCCCGCGACCGACGCGTGCGTCATGCGCCCCGGGTGCTCGATCAACGACTCGACCCCGCCGAGGGACTCCGCGAGCGTGAACACCTGTGTGCCCGCGCAGACCGCGAGCGCCTTCTCCTCGCTCCCCACCCGGAACGACACCATGCCACCGAAGCCGCGCATCTGGCGCTTCGCGAGCTCGTGCCCGGCGTGCGACGCGAGGCCCGGGTAGACGACCTCGGTCACCGCGGGGTGCGACGCGAGGAACTCGGCGACCGCCGCGGCGTTGGCCGAGTGCCGGTCCATGCGCACCGCGAGCGTCTTGAGGCCACGCAGCGTGAGCCACGCGTCGAACGGCCCCGCGACCGCGCCGGACGAGTTCTGGTGGAAGCCGACCGCGTCGGCCAGGCCGCGCGTCCCCGCGGGCGAGACGAGGTCGCCCGGGAGCTCCGCGCCGTCGGCCACGACGAGTGCTCCCCCGACGACGTCGCTGTGCCCACCGATGTACTTGGTCGTCGAGTGCACCACGACGTCGGCGCCCAGGGCGATGGGCTGCTGCAGGTAGGGCGTCGCGAACGTGTTGTCGACCACGAGGGTCGCGCCGTGCTCGTGCGCGATCTCCGCGAGCGCGGCGATGTCGCTGATGCCGAGCAGCGGGTTGGTCGGGGTCTCGACCCACAGCACCCGGGTGCGGCCCGGCTGGACCGCGGCCCGCACCGCGTCGAGGTCCGTGAGGTCCACGGCCGTGTGCTCGATGCCCCACGGCCCGAACACCCGGGCGACGAGACGGTACGTGCCGCCGTACGCGTCGTCGGGCACCAGGACGTGGTCGCCCGGGCGCAGCGTCGCGCGCAGGAGCGTGTCCTCCGCGGCGAGGCCCGAGGAGAAGGCGAAGCCGCGCGCCTGCTCGGCTCCCGCAGGCGTCTCGACGGCGCCGAGCGCCTCCTCGAGCGCCGTGCGGGTCGGGTTCGCGGAGCGGGAGTACTCGTACCCCCCGCGCAGACCGCCGACGCCGTCCTGCTTGTAGGTGGAGACCTGGTAGATCGGGGGGACGACGGCGCCCGTCGTCTCGTCCGGGTCCTGTCCCGCGTGGATGGCGCGGGTCGCGAAGCCGGTGCTCGACCAGTCGGGGTGGGAGGGAGTGCTCGCGCTGCTCATCCTGTGAGCCTACGTGCCCGGGGGCCGCGCGTTCCTGCGGAACACGACGGTTCTCGCAGAGCGGATGTGGACGTTCTGCGCGGGACGGGAGGTTGAACGGCGCGCGGCGGGCTGCCGACGCGCTCGACGCTCCCTCCCCGCGGGACGGGTCGGTCCGTCCCGGGGAACACGGGACGAGGGCGAGGTGTTGCCCAGGTGTCGGCTACAGGTGGAGGTAAAGATGTTCGAGTCGTTGTTCGGGTCCTCGATGAAGACCCAGATGGTCGCGCCCGAGAAGGCGCTCGCCGGGCGGGACCAGCCCGTGCTCCCCGCCGCCCGCCCGCACACCGTGCTCGGGACGTCGATCACCGGCCCGTGGCCCGAGGGCACGCGCGTGCTGTACCTCGCGATGGGCTGCTTCTGGGGCGCCGAGGAGATCTTCTGGCAGGTGCCGGGAGTCGTCTCGACCGCCGTCGGCTACATGGGCGGCACCACGCCCAACCCCACGTACGAGGAGGTCTGCACCGCGCGCACGGGCCACACCGAGACCGCGCTCGTGGCCTACGACCCGTCGGTCGTGAGCGAGGAGGAGCTGCTCAAGATCTTCTGGGAGCGCCACGACCCCACGCAGGGCTACCGGCAGGGCAACGACGTCGGCACCCAGTACCGCTCGGCGGTCTACTGGACGACGCCCGAGCAGGAGGCCGCGGTCCGTGAGACCCAGCAGCGCTACCAGAAGGTGCTGACCGCGCGCGGGCTCGACCCGATCACCACCGAGGTCGCCCCGGCCGAGGGCCGCACGTTCTACTACGCCGAGGACTACCACCAGCAGTACCTCGACAAGAACCCCAACGGGTACCGCTGCCACGCGACGACGGGGATCCCGTTCCCCGACGCGGCGTGACGCAGCCCTGAGCCGCCCCGAGCGGCCTCCGTCGAGAAGTGAGCAGGTGCCCCTGATCCGGTCGGATCAGGGGCACCTGCTCACTTCTCGGCGAGGTGGACTCCGCAGCTCAGCAGATCAGGCCCGAGCCCGGCGCGACGCCCAGGATCGCCGTGATCTTCTGGTAGCGGTCGACCCGGCTCTGGACCGACGCCGGGTTGCCGCCGTTGCACTCGAGCGCCCCGTTGAGCGAGTTGATCGTCTGGCCGAACCCTGCGCCGCCGATCATCGCCTCGTGCGACGTCATGACGCCCGGACCGTTCTGCGTGTTCCAGTACCAGAGGGCCGTCTGCCAGGCGATCGACGGGTCCTGCTCGACGAGCCACGGGTTGTTGAGCAGGTCGATGCCGAGCGCGTCACCGGCCGCCTTGTAGTTGAAGTTCCAGCTGAACATGATCGGGCCGCGCCCGTAGTACGCCTTCTGGCCCGCGGGGCAGCCGAACGGCTGCGAGTAGTCGCACTTGATCCAGTAGTTCGCCTCGTTGATCTCCTTGACGTACCGCAGGCCCACCGACTCGAAGTCGGCATGGGTGAGGAACGCCGCCGCCTCCTGCGTACGGGTCGTCTCGGTCCCCGTGTTGGCGAACTTCGGGTACGCGGCCAGGGCGTCGACGAGGCCCTGGTAGGTGTAGAACGCGTTGCGCTTCGGGAAGATCGCGTCGAACTCGGCCTCGCTGATCACGAAGTCGGACGTTCCCCCCTGACAGGCCCCCTTGTCAGCCCAGACGGTCGTGGCACCGGGGTTCTCGCGCTGCGTCCACCACTTCGCCGTGAAGTTGCGGCCGTGGTGCGAGACCGTGGCCCCGCCCTGGTACGCGCTGGTCTCGCTCCACGTCGCGGCGCACGGGTTCGCGGGCGCCGCGGTGGCGACCGTGAGCGGTGCCGCAGCGGGCACCTCGACGGCGGTCGCCGGCACTGCGGCTGCGGTCGCGACGACCGCGCCCACGAGCCCGGCCGCGATCATCGCGGCTCCACGGCGCATGCCGGAGACAGTTCTCTTGCCAAACATGTGAGCCCCCATTTTGCTCATCGTTGAACAATCCTTGTGAACGGCTGGCGCCGCGGGTGACAAAGTAGCGATGCGCACAAATGTCAGCAACTCGAACAAACTGTCTGCTCGCGCAGCGCCTGGGCACGTCCGGGCGCTGCGCGGCGACGCACGTGCGCCGAGGGGTGACACCGTCGGCGGGCGCCTGGGTCACCTCCGGCGCCCAGGCGCGTCGCCCTCAGCGCCGGACCAGGGCCCGCTCCTCGCTCTCGGCCCGCACCTCCGGCGTGAGCAGCACCCTGCCCACGACCTCGTTGCGGCACAGCACCCCGAGCGCCGCAGCGGCCGGTGCGCGCAGCGCCAGGACGAGTGCGACCACGACGCACACACCGACCGTCGCTCCGGCGACGACGTCGTGCGGGAAGTGGACCCCCTGCACCAGACGCGCCGCCCCCGTGACGACCGCGAGGACCACGGGCGCGACGACCATGACCCGGTGCGGCGGGAGGCGACGGGCATGCGGGAACCGGAGCGCCGTCGTCGTGCCGAGCGAGACTCGCGGGCGACCCGTGGCGAGCGCCGTGAGCACCACCGACGTCGCGAGCGCGAACGCGATGGTCGTGTGGTTGCTCGGGAACGACCAGTCCCCCGCGGCGGGGCAGTGCGCGATCTCGATGAGGTCCCAGCACCCGCGGGGCTGCTGGACGATCGTCTTGGCGACCTCGGACGTCGCGTACGCGACCACGGCCCCGGCGCCTCCCACGACCGCTGTCGCGACGGCCACGAGCCCGGCGCCGCGCGCCTGCCACGCGGCGAGCAGCCACAGCAGGGCGAGCACGATCACACCGACCTCGGCGACCAGCTCGACCCCCGGCAGGTCGGCGGTCCTCGCCGTCACGGCGAGGTAGAGCTCGGTGCTGGGCCCGCGCAGGAGCAGCAGCGACGGCACGAGGACCGCGGCAGCGAGCAGCCAGAGCAGGGCCAGGAGCAGGGGGGATCTGGGGGACTTCACCCCGGAATGGTACGGAGGTGAACGGCCGATGAACATCAGACCGCGGTCGGACCCGGACACCTCCCGCCGTCCCCCTCCCGGCCCACACCCCGCCTTCACGTCCCTGCCCGTGGCATCGTGGGTCGTGTGACCGACGCCCGCACCGCCGCGACGCCCGACACCCTCCGAGCCACCGCCACCGCCGCCCGCCTCCTCGCCGCAGCACTCGTGTGCGGGTCGGCGGTCCTGCTGTTCGCGGTGCACGTCCGCCCGCTCGGGTACGTCCCGCTCGTCGCGGGCGTCCTGCTCGGCCTGCTCGTCGATCGTCTGCTCGGGCGCGACCTGCTGCTCATCGCGCTCGGCATGGGCATCATCAGCACGATCCCGCTCGCCGCGGACCTGAGCGACGCGGGGATCGCGCGCTTCGCCGTCGTGCTCTCGCTCGCGGTGCTGGTCCCGTGGGCCGTCTCGCGCTACGTGTACCGCGACGACGCGATCCGGTTCCCGGTCCGCACGGGCAGGCGCTGGAACCGCACCCAGATCGTGTACCTGCTGGTCGTGCTCGTCGCGGGCTACCTGATCCTGCCCGCGTACTTCATCGGGTCGGGCTCGTACCAGAACTGGCCGCCGATCGAGACGCCGCAGGAGATCGCGCGCCTCTTCGTGGGCGTCAACGCCGTGGGGATCTGGGACGAGCTGTTCTTCGTGTGCGTCGTGTTCGCGCTGTTACGCCGCCACTTCGCGCTGTGGCCCGCGAACGTCCTGCAGGCGGCGGTGTTCGTGTCGTTCCTGTGGGAGCTGGGCTACCGGAGCTGGGGGCCGCTCCTGACGATCCCGTTCGCTCTCGTGCAGGGCTGGATCTTCGCGCGCACCAAGTCGCTCACGTACGTGGTCTGCGTGCACCTGCTGTTCGACGCGATCGTGTTCGCGGTCCTGGTGCACGCGCACCACCCCGAGCTGTTCGACGTGTTCGTCACGGGCGGGCGCTGAGGCGCCCGCAGCGCGGGTCGCCCCCACGCCCGCCCGACGGACGGCACGGCCCGTCCCCACGCACGGCAGCGGCCCGGGTCGCCCCACGCCCGCTCGACGTCACACCGGCCCGACGTCACCCCGCCGGCGTCGCGTCCCCGTCGAGCGGCGGGACGTAGAACGCGGTGGTCGCGGCGGCTGCGGCCTCGGCCGCCGCGGGGTCTACGCCCGACGCCTCGTGCGCGCCGCGCCAGAGCTGGGCGCTCGCGGTCTGGAGCGCACGCATCTCGGGGCTCGTCTCGAGCGTGGCCGGGTCGCCCAGGTCGACGCCCGCGACGTGCGCGGCGAGCCCGACGAGCGCGAGGTCCCAGCCGACGCCGACGGCCCCGGGGCCGAACTGGTCCCAGAACTCGGGCGGCACGACCGCGACGTGCTCGAGCGTGAGCTCGGTGGCCCCGTCGTCGGCGGGCGCGAGGCGGAGCTCGACCGTGCTCCGGTCGTCCTCGCTCATGCCCCAGGTCACGAGGAACCGGTGCGGCGGTTCGCACTCGCGCACCTCGCCGCCCGCGTTGCCCTGGAGCTGGTAGCGCCCGCCCAGGCGCAGCTCGCCGGTCACGGGCAGGAACCACCGGGCGATGCGCTCGGCGTCGGTGCACGCCTCCCAGACGTCCTCGACCGGGGCGTCGTAGGTGCGGCTCAGCAGCACGACGCGGGCGTCGTCGCGCTCGCCGACGGTGCGGCGGGCCTTGTCGATCTCGGTGCTCAGGTCGAACGTCATCTCGTGGCCTCCTTCGCGGGGACCGGTCGCGGGTCCGCGGCCGGGGCGGTGCGGGAAGCGTCCGGGGACGCGACGGCCCGACGGCGGGCGCGGCGTCCGCGGGCGAGCTCGGTGCCGAGCGCGTCGAGGCGCTGGTCCCAGAGCTGTCGGAGGCCGTCGAGCCAGTCGTCGACCTCGTCGAGCGCGCCGGGGTCCAGGGCGTAGAGCCTGCGGGTGCCGGCCGCCTGGACGGTCGCGAACCCGTTCTCGCGCAGCACCCTGAGGTGCTGGGAGACCGCGGGCTGGCTGATCCCGAACTCGGCGCGGATCACGGCTGCGAGGTCTCCGGCGGACGTCTCGCCGCCGGACAGCAGCTCGAGGATCCGTCGCCGGACGGGGTCGCCGAGGACGTCGAACGCTTCCATCCGTCGATGATTCATCTGTGGCTTATATAAGTCAAGGATGAAGGATCAACGGCCCTTCTTGCGGCCCTTCATCGACTGCGACTTCCCGAGCCGCTTCGCGACCGACTTGCCCGACTTCTTGCCGGCCCGTGGCGCCTGCTTGGCGCCGCTGCGCGCCGCGCTCGCGGTCTTGGCGCCCTTCGAGCCCTTGGCGCCCGACGGCGAGCGCCCGTCCCCCTTCTTGCTCGCCTCGGGCGTGGGCGGGGTGGGGCCCGCGACGCCGCGCGAGCTGTTGGCCGTGCGGCCGCGCACGATCCCGATGAACTCCTCGACGAGGTCCGACTTCTCCTCGGTCACCCAGCCGAGCGCGACCGGCGCCTCGGGCCCCCCGTCGAGGGTCCGGTACGTCAGGTCCTTGCGGTGGTGCAGGCGTGCGAGGGACTGCGGCACGACGAGCAGCCCGATCCCCGCCGCGACGAGCTCGATCGCGTCGGCCGTCGTCGCGGGGCGCTCCAGGGCAGGCTTGCCGGGCAGGACGGGAGGTGTCGGGTCGCCGGACGCCTGGCTGCTCGACGAGCCGTCAGCGGCCGTGGCGCCCTCGGCCCAGCCCAGCACGTCGTCGAGCGGGTGCAGCACGACCTCGTCCGCGAGGTCCGCCACGGTGAGCGCTTCGTCACTCTCGAGAGCCGCGAACACGTGGTCGCGCGGGACCACGACGACCGGCACCTCGGTGTACATCGCGATGTGGCTCAGCCCCTCGCTGCGCACGGGGCGGCGCAGGATCGCGACGTCCGCCCCGCCGTCGTGCAGGAGTGCCTCGACCTGCGAAGCCGGGACGGCGAGCGCCTCCAGGCGCACGTCGGGTACCCGGTCGATCCACGTCCGCACCCACTTCGAGGGCGTCACGCCCGGGACGTACGCGAGGCGGAACCCGGGGGTCTGCGCGTCGGTGACGTCCTCGGCCGGCTGGTCGGCGTCGTGCTCAGCGCTGCGCGCAGTCTCTTCCACCCCACAACCCTAGCCGCCCCAGGACAAGGAAACGGGGCCGGGACCGATACCCTGGGACCATGAGCACCCCGCACTCCTCCCAGACCATGAAGCCCGCGACCGCGGCGAAGAAGCTCGGGGTGTACCTTCCCGCCACTCCCCCGGAGTTCCAGGAGGGGACCATCACGCGCGGTCGGCTCGAAGAGCTCGAGACCAACCCGCCCGAGTGGCTCGTCGACCTGCGACGCAACGGCCCTCACCCGCGACCCGTCGTCGCCGGTCGCCTGAACGTCTCGATCGCCGGCCTCGCGCGCGGTGGCGTCGAGGAAGCACTGACCACCGAGCAGATCAACGAGCTCCGCGAGGACCCGCCGACGTGGCTCGTGCGCGAGCGCGAGATCCAGGCCGAGGTCCGTGCCGAGGAGGAGCGGGTCAAGGCGCGCGACCTCAAGAAGGCCAAGAAGGTCGCCCGCGCCAACCGCGAGGCCGAGCAGAAGGCGCCGTCGGCCGAGTGAGGCCGCGTGGCGCCCGGTGGGGCGCCACGCAACCGCCGGGCCACCTGGCGTCCCGGCGCTCCCCCGGCGCACCGTGGCGCCCGGGCACCCCGCGAGAGCTCGTCCGACGAAGCCGCCCGCGCAGCCGATGCTAGGAGGCGCCGCCGACACGGTCGGTGTGGCCGAGCGAGAGGCCGGGGGCGACGCGGTCGCGCACGATCCGCTTGAGGACGGGGACCTCGGGGAAGCCCTTGCGCTCCTTGCGGTCCCACACGAGCTCGTCGCCCACGTGGACCTGGAAGATCCCGCCCGTGCCGGGCACCAGGGCGACCTCGGTGAGCCTCGTGCCGAAGGTCGTCAGGAGCTCCTGCGCGAGCCAGGCGGCGCGCAGCATCCAGTTGCACTGGGTGCAGTAGGTGACGGTCACGCGGGCCGGGGTCACGGCGGTCTGTTCGTCCACGGGCCCAGCGTGCCAGAGGCGGCGCGAAGCTCGCGTCACCTGACCACGAGCATCACCGCGAGCACCGCCATGACGAGCGCGATCACGCCGTCGAGCACGCGCCACGCGACCGGGCGCGCGAAGACCGGTGCGAGCACGCGTGCCCCGAAGCCGAGCGCCGTGAACCACACGATGCTCGCGATCCCCGCCCCGACGCCGAAGACCCAGCGCCCGTCGTGGCCGTACCCGGCCGCGACGGACCCGAGCAGCAGGACCGTGTCGAGGTAGACGTGCGGGTTGAGCCACGTCAGGGCCAGGGCCGTCCCGACGGCGGCGCCCACCGATGTCCGCAGGCCCCCCTCGGCTGCTTCGAGGGTCGCGGGGCGCAGCGCGCGCCGGGCCGCCTGCACGGCCAGGACCAGGAGGAATGCGGCGCCACCCCAGGTGACGACCGCGAGCAGCACGGGGGCGCGTGCGACCAGGACCCCCAGGCCCGCGACCCCGGCCGCGACGAGCACGAGGTCCGAGAGCGCGCACACCAGCACCACGGGCAGGACGTGCTCGCGGCGCAGGCCCTGGCGCAGCACGAACGCGTTCTGCGAGCCGATCGCGACGATGAGGGACAGTCCGGTGCCGAGGCCGGCGAGGAGAGGAGCGAGGGAGGTCACGCCCTCGACGGTAGGCACGAGAGATTCGACAGTCCAGCGACTGATTCTGTCGAACCATAAGATCTGCTCATGGTGGATCTTCAGCCCGACCAGCTCCGTGCGCTCGACGCGATCG
Organism: Oerskovia jenensis; assembly: GCF_016907235.1. Classification (NCBI taxonomy): domain Bacteria; kingdom Bacillati; phylum Actinomycetota; class Actinomycetes; order Micrococcales; family Cellulomonadaceae; genus Oerskovia; species Oerskovia jenensis. The sequence goes on along the minus strand of NZ_JAFBBO010000001.1, from coordinate 3,586,443 downwards.
CGACCACGGGCACGTTCGACGCGGCCGCCCAGCACCTCGGCGTGACCCCGTCGGCGGTCAGCCAGCGCATGCGCGCGCTCGAGACGGCCGTGGGCCAGGTCCTCGTGCGTCGGGGCCGGCCCGCGACACTGACCGGCCCGGGCGAGGTGCTCGTCCGGCACGCACGCCACCTGGCGCTCCAGCACGCGGAGGTCCTGGCCGAGCTCGACCTGACCTCGGGCAGCACCCCCGAGCTCACGCTCGTCATCACGGGCGACGCCCTGACCACGTGGGCGCTGCCCGTGCTCGCCGAGGCGTCCGCGTGGGCGCGCCTGGAGATCCTGCGCGAGGACCAGGACCACTCGATCGACCTGCTGCGCGACGGGACGGCCGTCGCGGCGATCACGTCGGTCTCGGTCGCCGTGCCGGGCTGCCGCTCGACCCCCCTCGGCCGCATGCGCTACCGCCCCCTGGCGAGCCCCGCGTTCGTCGAGCGGTGGTTCCCGGGCGGTCCCACGGCGGCGGCCCTCGCCGTCGCGCCCGTGCTCGTCTTCGACCGCAAGGACGACCTCCAGGACCGCTACCTCGGGCGCCGACCCGGTGGCCCTCGTCATCACGTCCCGGCCTCGCACGAGTTCCTGCGAGCGGTCGAGCTCGGCATGGGCTGGGGCATGCTCCCGGACCTCCAGAGCCACGACGCCGAGGCCGCCGGGCGGCTGGTCGGGTTCGACGACGCCGCGAGCCTGACCGTGCCGCAGTACTGGCAGCAGTGGCGCCTGCACTCCCCCACGCTCGACCGCGTGGCAGCGGCCGTGCGCGAGGCGGCTGCCACCCACCTGCGGTGACCGGGCGCCGCACCGGGAGCGCACGGGCAGGGCAGACTTGTCCCGTGCCCCCTTCTTCCAGCGACGTTCCCCTGCCCGACGACGCCGCCCACCCCCACGCATCGACCGACCCGTCGATCGCTGCCCGGGATCTCCTTCTCGCCGGGCTCGAGCGCTTCTCGCCCGACGCCCCCTCCGGCCCTGAGCACCGCACCGGCAGCGCCACGCGCGACGCCGACCCGACGCTCGTCGCGGTCGACGCGACCGACCGCCTGCTGCTCGACGAGGCCGCGAGCGCCCTCGCGAGCGCCGGGCCGGGCGAGGTCGTGGTGATCGACGACCGGTTCGGGGCGCTGACATTGGGCGCTGCTGTGGCGCACGGTCTGACGGGCGTGCGCGTGCACCAGGACGCGTTCACGGGCGAGGTCGCGCTCGACCGGAACGCACGGGAGGCCGCACGCCGTGCCTTCCAGGGGCTGGACGCCACGTTCACGCACCTGCCGCTGGGCGAGGACCTGCTGCGTGGCGCGCGCGTCGTGCTGCTCCAGCTCCCGCGCTCGCTCGCGGCTCTGCGCGACGTCGCGGAGCACGTCGCGCGTTTCGCGGCCCCCGACGTGGTCCTGCTCGCGGGAGGCCGGATCAAGCACATGACGACGGCCATGAACGACGTCCTGGCCGAGTCCTTCACGGATGTGCGGGCGAGCCTCGCCCGGCAGAAGTCGCGCGTGCTCGTGGCCCGGGGTCCCCGGCCCGGCACCGACCTCACCTACCCGGTCACGGAGCACCTGGCCGAGCTCGACCTCGACGTGGTCGCGTACGGCGCGGCGTTCGCGGGCGCGAGCCTCGACCTCGGGACGCGCTTCCTGCTGGGTTTCCTCGACCGGGTCTCACCGGGAGCGCGCGACGCCGTGGACCTGGGCTGCGGCACGGGCCTCCTCGCCGTGTCCTTCGCGCGCGCACGTCCGGACGCCGTGGTCGTCGCGACCGACCAGTCCGAGGCGGCCGTCCGCTCGGCCCGCGCCACCGCGGCCGCGGGCGGCGTGGGCGACCGGGTCCGGGTGGTGCGCGACGACGTCGGGTCCTCGCTCGCGGACCGCAGCGCCGACGTCGTGCTGTGCAACCCGCCCTTCCACCAGGGCGCCGCCCTGAGCACCGACGCGGCGCACCGCATGTTCGCGGCCGCGGGCCGCGTGCTGCGGCCCGGCGGCGAGCTGTGGACCGTGTACAACTCGCACCTGCGCTACCGGCCCGCGCTCGAGCGCGCGGTCGGACCCACGACGCAGGAGGGCCGGGACCCGAGGTTCACGGTGACGCGCAGCGTCGCCCGCTGAGACCCCGGGGCCCCGGCCCGTCAGGCGCGAGGGATCGAGGTCACTCGACCCCGACGACGTCCACCACGAAGACCAGCGTGTCCGTGCCGCCGATGCCCGCCTGCGGGACGCCGCGCATGCCGTAGCCGTGCTCCGGCGGGACCGAGAGCAGGATGCGCGAGCCGACGTTCTGGCCCACGAGACCCTTGTCCCAGCCGCCGATGACCGCACCGGTGCCGATGGGGAAGCTGATCGTCTCGCCGCGGTCGTACGACGTGTCGAAGATGCCGCCGTCCCAGACCTGGCCCAGGTAGTGCACGACGATCGTGCGACCGGCCATCACGACCGGGCCGCTGCCCTCCTCGAGGACCTGGACCTGGAGGCCGGCGGGAGCGCCGCCCTCGGGGAACGTCAGGACCGGCTTGTCGCCGAACGAGCCGGACGCGGTGGGGAGCTGCGTGCTCATGGTGCTACCTCTCGGTGGAGTGTCGGGGGTCGGGGACAAGCCTAAGCGCGCGGCGCGCGCACGCACCTGCCCCTGGTCCCCGCCCCGGCGCTGCCGCCCGCTCCCTGCCCGACGACGGAGCGCACCGCACCGCGCCGGGTGCGCTCCGCCGTCGGGCACCTCCCGCCTGACAACCGCCCCCCGCAGGCGCACGCTGGACGGATGGACTCCTTCGACGACGAGGCCGACACCGCCCGCCCCGTCGATACGACCGACCTCGACGCGCCCGTGACGCACGCGGGTGGTGCGCAGGTCCCCACGGGCAGGCGCTCGGCGTTCCCCGGGATCGCGGAGTACGCGTTCCTCTCGGACTGCGAGTGCAACGCGCTCGTCGCCCCGAGCGGTGCGATCGAATGGATGTGCGTCCCGCGGCCCGACTCTCCCAGCATCTTCGCGGCGGTCCTCGACCGGGGCGCGGGCTCGTTCCGCGTGGGGCCCTACGGCGCGCGAGTGCCCGTGGCGAGGCGCTACATCCCCGGGACGCTCGTGCTGGAGACCACGTGGCAGACCCCGACGGGCTGGCTCGTGGTGCGCGACGCGATGCTCATGGGGCCGTGGCACAACGTCGACGAGCGCTCGCAGACGCACCGCCGCACGCCCACCGACTTCGACGCCGAGCACATGCTGCTGCGCACGATCCTGTGCGTCAACGGGACGGTCGACGTCGAGGTCGTGTGCGAGCCGCTGCCCGACTACGGGCGCGAGGCCGCGCGGTGGGAGTACGACGGTCTGACGTACCAGAGCCTCGTGACGCGCGTCGCGCACGCCTCGACGCCCGACCTGCGCCTGAGCAGCAGCCTGCGCCTCGGCGTGGAGGACCGCCGCGCGCAGGGGCGCACGCGCATGGCCGCGGGCGACAAGGCGTACGTCGCGCTGTCGTGGTCGGACCGGCCTGCGCCCACCACGTGGCCCGACGCCGCCGACGCCATGGGACGCACCGAGCAGTACTGGCGCGACTGGATCACCCAGGGTGTCTTCCCCGACCACCCGTGGCGCTCGTACCTCCAGCGCAGCGCCCTCACGCTCAAGGGCCTGACCTACGCCCCCACGGGCGCGCTGCTCGCCGCCGCGACCACGTCGCTGCCCGAGACCCCGCACGGCGAGCGCAACTGGGACTACCGGTACGCGTGGGTGCGCGACTCGACGTTCGCCCTCTGGGGGCTCTACACCCTGGGCCTCGACCGCGAGGCGAACGACTTCTTCGCGTTCGTGCACGACGTGTGCCGCGACGACCGCGAGCTGCAGATCATGTACGGCGTCGGTGGCGAGGACCGGCTCGAGGAGAGCACGCTCGACCACCTCTCGGGCCACGAGGGCGCCCGGCCCGTGCGCATCGGCAACGCCGCGTACGACCAGAAGCAGCACGACATGTGGGGCGCCGTCCTCGACTCGGTGTACCTGCACGCCCGGTCCCGCGAGCAGCTCCCCGAGTCCCTGTGGCCCGTCCTCAAGGCGCAGGTCGAGGAGGCCGCACGCCACTGGCACGAGCCCGACCGCGGCCTGTGGGAGGTCCGCGGCGAGCCCCAGCACTTCACGTCGTCCAAGGTCATGTGCTGGGTCGCGCTCGACCGCGGCGCCCGCCTGGCCCGCATGTACGACGAGCAGGACTACGCCGAGCAGTGGCAGAAGATCGCCGACGAGATCCACGCCGACGTGCTGGAGCACGGCGTCGACTCGCGCGGCGTGTTCGTGCAGCGCTACGGCTCCGACGCGCTCGACGCCTCGCTCCTGCTCGTGCCGCTCCTGCGCTTCCTGCCCGCCGACGACCCGCGCGTCGTCGCGACGGTCGACGCGATCGCGCACGAGCTCACGGTCAACGGCCTCGTGCTGCGCTACCGGACCGACGAGACCGACGACGGGCTGCCCGGCGAGGAGGGGACGTTCACGATCTGCTCGTTCTGGCTCGTGTCGGCGCTGGTCGAGGTCGGGGAGCTCGACCGTGCGCGGGCGCTGTGCGAGCGCCTGCTGTCGTTCGCGAGCGAGCTCAACCTGTACGCCGAGGAGATCGACCCGCACTCGGGTCGGCACCTGGGGAACTTCCCGCAGGCGTTCACGCACCTGGCGCTCATCAACGCGGTGGTGCACGTGGTGCGGGCCGAGGAGCGACGGGACGGGACGGGCCACTTCGAGGCGGCCCACCAGGGATGAGGGCGCCCGCCCGAGGGTGAGGGGGTCGGCCTCTGGCGGTGACGAGATCTGGTGGTCCGGACCTCTTGCAACCCGTGGCTAATGGCATTAGCCTCAAGGCTATGAACACTCGCCAGACCGTGGAGCTCCTCCCCCGCCCCGAGGGCCGCGTCGCGTACACCGTGACCGGCACCGGCCCCCTCGTCGTCGCCGTCCCCGGCATGGGCGACCTGCGCTCGACCTACCGCGACCTCGTCCCCCCGCTCGTCGAAGCCGGCTACCGCGTGGCCGTCCTGGACCTGCGCGGGCACGGCGACAGCGACACGACCTTCCGCACCCACGGCGACGTCGCGACCGGCCAGGACCTCCTGGCCCTCGTGGAGCACCTGGGCGGTCCGGCCGTGCTGGTCGGGAACTCGATGGGGGCCGGCGCCGCTGCGTGGGCGGCCGCCGAGGCGCCCGCCGCCGTCGCGGGCCTCGTCCTCCTGGGCCCCTTCCTGCGCGACCCTGCGACGGGCGCCGCGAAGGCCGCAGCGAGCCGGTTGCTCTACCACGTCGCGCTCGCCCGCCCGTGGGGGGCGCCCGCGTGGGCCGGTTTCTACTCGACGCTGACCAGAGGCCGTAAGGCGCCCTGGCATGCCGAGCACGTCGCCGCGATCCGTTCCTCGATGCGCGAGCCGGGGCGGCTGCGGAGCTTCCGCGACCTGGCTCTGGCTCTGACGCACGCGCCCGTCGAGGCGCGCCTCCCCGAGGTCCACGCCCCGGCCGTCGCCTTCATGGGGTCGCTCGACCCCGACTTCACGGACCCGGGCGCCGAGCTCGCCTGGATCCAGGAGGCCGTCGGTGCCGAGGGCCACCTGGTCCCGGACGCCGGACACTACCCGCAGCACCAGGCGCCCGACGTCGTCGTGCCCGCGACCCTCGCGTTCCTCGCCGGCCTGCGCGCCGACGCCCAGGGCTGGAACGCCCGTGGCTAGGGCCGGGCTGAGCCGCGAGGGCGTCACGGCCCTCGCGCTGCGCGTGGTCGACGACGGCGGCGCGCAGGGTTTCGCCGACCTCACTCTCGCGAAGGTCGCGGCCGCGGCAGGGGTCGCGACCCCGAGCCTGTACAAGCACGTCGGCTCGCTCGCCGACCTGCGCCGGTCCGTCGCGCTCGTCGCGGTGAACGACCTGACGCGCGCGACCGCCGCCGCGACGATCGGCCGCTCGGGGCCCGACGCGCTGTCCGCGCTCGCGTGGGCCGTCCGCGACTTCGCGCGCGAGCACCCGGGCCGCTACGCCGCGATCCAGCTCTCGCCCGACCTCGGCGCCGCCGACGACGACCCGCTCTCGCTCGCGGGCGCCGAGACGATCGCCGTGATCGTCGCGGTGCTGCGCGGCTTCGACCTGCCGGAGGCCCGCACGATCGACGCGATCCGCGCCGTCCGCTCCGCGGTCCACGGGTTCGTCTCGCTCGAGCTCCTGGGCGGCTTCGGCCTGCCCGACGACGTCGACCACAGCTTCGAGGTCCTCGTCCGTCTGCTCGTGGCCGGGATCGAGGACCTCGCCGACCTGTCAGAACCAGCGTGACCCCCAGGCCTCGCTCGTTCTGACACGAGGACGCCGCACCCACCGAAGGAGAGCCGCCATGACCGCACCGTCGATCGACCGGACCCGTCCCGACCTGGGCCTCGTCCGTCCCCGCACCGGAGCCGTCCTGCTCGCGGTCGCGGGAGCCCTTTTCCTCGCGTTCCCGCTCCTGCGCCCGTGGGTCCCCGAGGACGTCGCCACCCCGGACCTCGCGGCCGCGTTCGCCTCGGGACGCTGGATCGCGGCGCACCTGTGCGGCGCGGCAGGGTTCCTGCTGCTCCCCGGCGCGTTCCTCGCGCTGCGCGAGCAGCTCGCCGGGACCCGGGGCCGGGCGCCGGCGTCGGGCGCGGTCGTCACGAGCTGGCTCGGCGCCGGGCTCGTCCTGCCCTACTTCGGTGCGGAGATCTTCGGTGTCCACGCGATCGCCCGCGACGCCCTCGCGACGGGCAGCCTCGACTTCCTGCCGACCATCGAGGCGATCCGGCTCCAACCCGTCGCCATGACGCTGTTCGGCCTGGGGCTGCTCGCCGTGGGCGCGAGCGGCGTGCTCGCCGCCGTGGCCGCAGGGCGTGGCGGGCTCGCGCCACGGTGGGTGGGGATCCCGCTCGCGGCGGGTCTCGCGCTGTACCTGCCGCAGTTCTTCACCCCGCCGGCGGGGCGGATCGCGCACGGCGTGCTCCTCGCGGTGGGCTGCTGGTTCCTGGCCTGGTCGATGCGCCGACCCGCCGAGGGCGACGCCATCGACGGTCGAGGGTAGACGCCACCGACCGAGGGTGACGGACCGTGGTGACACGGTCCGTCACCCTCGACGCACAGCACGTCCCCTCGGCGGGCACCGTGCCGACAGCGGGTCAGTGCGCCAGGAAGCCCAACAGGTCGTGGCGCGTGAGCACCCCGACCGGGTCGCCGTCGTCGATCACGAGCAGCGCGTCGGCGTCGTGCAGCGCCGCGCGGATGGCCGCGACGCCCTCGCCCGCCCCGATGAGCGGGAACCGCGGCTCCATGTGCTTGTCCACGCGGTCGGCGAGAGATGCCCGCCCGGAGAACACCGCGTCGAGCAGCGTCCGCTCGCTCACGGCCCCGGCGACCTCGCCGATCTTGACGGGCGGCTCGGCCCCGACGACGGGCATCTGCGAGACGCCGTACTCGCGCAGGATCTCGATCGCGTCGCGCACGGTCTCGCCCGGGTGGGTGTGGACGAGGCTGGGGAGCTGCCCGCTCTTGGAGCGCAGCATGTCGCCCGCGGTCACGCCCTCCTCGGCGTCGAGGAACCCGTAGGACCGCATCCAGGAGTCGTTGAAGATCTTGGACAGGTAGCCGCGACCGCCGTCGGGCAGGATCACGACGATCACGGCCTTCGCCGCGGCCTCGGGGTCCTCGTCCTGGAGGCGGCGGGCCAGTCGCAGCGCTGCGACGACCGCCATGCCGCACGAGCCGCCCACGAGCAGGCCCTCCTCGCGGGCGAGGCGCCGGGTCATCTCGAACGAGTCGGCGTCGCTCACGGCGATGATCTCGTCGGGCACGGTCGGGTCGTACGCGGCGGGCCAGAAGTCCTCGCCCACGCCCTCGACCAGGTAGGGGCGGCCGTCGCCACCCGAGTAGACGGACCCGGCGGGGTCGGCGCCCACGACGTGCACCCGCCCACCGGCCTCGGCCGCCCGTGAGGCCGACACGTCCTTGAGGTACCGGCCGGTCCCGGTGATGGTGCCGCCCGTGCCCACCCCGGCCACGAGGTGCGTGACGCGACCGTCGGTGTCGGCCCAGATCTCGGGGCCCGTGCTCTCGTAGTGCGACGCGGGGCCGTTCGCGTTGGCGTACTGGTTGGGCTTCCAGGCCCCGGGGATCTCGGCGACGAGGCGGTCCGAGACCGAGTAGTAGGAGTCGGGATGGTCGGGGGCCACGGCCGTGGGAGTCACGACGACGCGAGCCCCGTAGGCGGTCAGGACGTCTCGCTTGTCCTGGCTCACCTTGTCGGGGCAGACGAACACGCAGTCGTACCCCTTGCGCTGGGCCACGAGCGCGAGCCCGACCCCGGTGTTCCCCGAGGTGGGTTCGACGATCGTGCCGCCGGGCGCGAGCTCCCCGGAGGACTCGGCCTCCTCGATCATCTTGAGCGCGATGCGGTCCTTCACGGAGCCGCCGGGGTTGAGGTACTCGACCTTGGCGAGGATCGTCGCGGAGAGGCCGTCGGTCACCGATCCGAGCCGGACCAGGGGTGTCCCGCCGACGAGGTCAGAGATGTGGTGTGCGAATTTCATGCACCGATCATGCGCTGCCGAGGGCCATTCCGCCGAGCACGGCGCACAACGCGACGCTCACGCCGAGGATCACGACGAGCAACGGACGGTCCGCGGCGTCGCGTGCGAACCACCGCCCGACGGCGGCGCTCAGCCCGCCCGCGACGGCCAGGTAGAGCACCGACGCCAGGGCGATCCCGCTCGTCGCGGTGGTCGGGTCGCCGGTGGCCGCGCCGAGCAGCGAGCCCAGCACCATGAAGCTCCAGATCCCGACCCCCACGAACCCGAGGGCGAAGAAGAGCGTGGTCGCCTTGCGGTCGTCCCACTCACGCGAGATGCGGTGCCCGAGCCAGGCGAGCACCGCCCCGGCCGTGAGCGTCACGAGCAGGATGACGACCGCGGAGACCGTGACCCACGCGATCGCGTTGGGGACGCTGTGGCCCACGAGGAGCCCGTAGGGCACCTGGAGGACGAGCAGCGTGAAGGCCGCCAGCGCGAGGCCGGCGGCAAAGACCGGCACCCGCGTCGGAACGGGTTCCGAAGCGGGTGCCGGGGACTTCTTCCGGGCGTCGGCCAAGATCAGTCGCTGCTCTGCAGGATCGCGAACAGGCGCAGGAACTCGAGGTACAGCCAGATGAGCGTGACCATGAGTCCGAACGCGGCCGACCAGGCGAACTTGGCGGGCACGCCACCCTCGACGCCACGCTTGATCGAGTCGAAGTCGACGATGAGCGAAGCAGCCGCGAGGCCGACGGCGACGAGGCCGACGATGATGCCGATCGTGCCGCCGCGCGCGCCCCAGCCGTCGAGCACACCCGTCATGATGAGGACCATGTTGATGAGCGAGAAGGCCAGGTAGCCGACCATCGCGATGAGCAGCCAGCGCGTGAACTTGGGCGTGACGCGCACCTTGCCGGACTTGAAGAGGAACAGCGCCGCCGAGAAGGTCACGACGGTCGCGAGGACCGCCTGGAGGACCACGCCGTCGAACCGCGTGTTGTAGTACGCGCTGATCCCGCCCAGGAACGCGCCCTGCGCGATCGTGTACGCCACGATGAGCGCGGGGCTCGGGTTCCGCTTGAAGGCGTTGACCAGGCCCAGGACCAGGCCGACGATCGCGCCGCCGATCCACAGGAACGGCATGGTGTCGACGAGCTGCCAGCTGGCGGCTCCGACGACGACGAGCAGGGCGAGCAGTCCGCCGGTCTTGATGATGACGTCGTCGTACGTGAGGCGCTTGGTGTCCGCGGTCGTCGCGGTCGGCGCGTTGTACATGGCGTCGAGCGTCGAGGCGTCAGCGGTCTGCGCGCCGTAGCTGCCGTACTGGGCCGCCTGGGGCGGGGTGCCGTACGCCGGGTTCTGCTGGACGGTGCCCGCAGCCCCCTGGCCGGTGCGCGCTCGCTTCGGCTCGCCGAAGATGGCGCTGTTGTTGAAGACGGGGTTGCTCATGCTTCCTCCTGGTCGCGGCGTCCAGTGCCCTCTGGAGAGGCGGGTGTCGCTGGCCGTGATTCCATCCTATGCAACGAGCGAGTTCGCGCCGGTGTTCCCGGGGCATTCATCCGACTTTTCCCCCGCTCGCAGGCCAAGATCGCTCGACCGGCCGACGGGCGTCATCCTTGCGGCGTACGGGGCCGCCCCGCGAAGATCGACCGTGAGGGGGCATCGCGGGCAGGGCCGGACTCCCTAGGCTGGGGAGGTACCCAGCCACCACCCGCAACCCACCCGAGGGGCGAGCATGATCGAAGCACGAGGCCTGACCAAGCGGTACGGGCCCAAGACCGCTGTCGACGGGATCTCCTTCACCGTCCAGCCCGGCCAGGTGACGGGCTTCCTGGGCCCGAACGGCGCCGGCAAGTCGACCACGATGCGCATGATCATGGGGCTCGACCGGCCGACGGCCGGTTCCGTGACCGTCAACGGCAAGCCCTACGTCGCGCACCGTTCGCCCCTGACCGAGGTCGGGGCCCTGCTCGACGCGAAGGCCGTGCACACGGGCCGCAGCGCCTACAACCACCTCCTCGCGATGGCGGCCACGCACAACATCCCGAAGACCCGCGTGCAGGAGGTCATCGAGATGACCGGGCTGCAGTCGGTCGCGAAGAAGCGCGTCGGCGGCTTCTCGCTCGGCATGGGCCAGCGCCTGGGCATCGCGTCCGCGCTGCTGGGCGACCCCAAGACGCTCATCCTCGACGAGCCCGTCAACGGCCTGGACCCCGAGGGCGTCCTGTGGGTCCGCAACCTGGCCCGCTACCTCGCCTCCGAGGGCCGCACGGTCTTCCTGTCGAGCCACCTCATGAGCGAGGTCGCGCTGACCGCGGACCACATCATCGTGATCGGCAAGGGCCGCATCATCGCCGACGCCCCCGTCAAGGACATCGTCGACGGCGGCGCTCAGCACACGGTGCGCGTGCGCACCCCGCAGGCCACGCAGCTCGCCGAGCTGCTGACCCGCGACGGCGCGACCGTCACGTCCGACGAGCCGAGCCTGCTGCAGATCACGGGCGCCGAGGCTCCCGGGATCGGCGAGCTCGCCGCCGCTGCGGGCATCGTCCTGCACGAGCTGACGCCCGTCACCTCGACCCTGGAGGAGGCGTACATGCTCCTCACCGCCGACGCGGTCGAGTACCAGACCGAGTCCGCCGCCCAGCACATCGGCCACGGCGTGGACGCCCCGTCCGGCGCCTCGATCTCCGAAGGAGCCAAGCGATGACCGCCGCCACCGTCTCCGCCGCCCAGCCGACGGCGAAGCGCACCTCGTCCACCCGCCTCAGCGTGGGCGGTGTCCTGAAGTCCGAGTGGATCAAGTTCCGCTCGCTGCGCTCGACCTGGTGGACCGTCGGTTCGACGATCGCCGTCATGGTGCTCATCAACCTGGCGACGGCCGCGTCGCTCAACTTCGCCGCGAGCCAGCCGGGCATGGCCGAGCAGATCGGCAACATCTCGACCGTGCAGGCGCTCGTGTCGGGCTACGTGTTCGCCCAGCTCGCGGTCGCGGTCCTGGGAGCGCTCATCATCACGGGCGAGTACTCGACGGGCATGATCCGCTCGACCCTGAGCGCCATCCCGACGCGTCTGCCGGCGCTCTGGGCCAAGGCGGCGATCATCGCGGTCGTGACGTTCCTCGTCGCCGTGGTCGGGGTCGCGGTGTCGTACCTGGTGACCGCGCCCATGCTCTCGGGCAACGACCTGGTGCCGGACCTGGGTGACCCGATCGTGCAGCGCGTCGTCCTCGCGTGCGCCGGTTACCTGGCCCTCGTGGCGCTGCTCGCGGTCGGCGTCGGCACGATCATGCGGCACTCCGCGGGGAGCATCTTCACGCTCGTCGCGCTGCTCTTCGTGCTGCCGCTCGTCACGGCCTTCCTCTCGCAGGACTGGGTCCAGGACATCGCGAGGTTCCTGCCCATGAACCTCGGTACCGCCATGATGGCGATCACGGAGGCCGACGCCGGTGGCGTCGACGTCCTGACCCCGGGTGGGGCGACGATCGCGATGGCGGTCTGGGCCGCGGTGTCCCTCGCTGCGGCGGCCGTCGTCCTCAAGCGGCGGGACGCCTGACCATCCCTCGCACCGCGCACAGCCCGGCGCCGGACCACGAGACCCGTGGTCCGGCGTCGGGCGCTGTGCGTCCTGAGGGGAGCGACGCCCCGGGGGGCGCCGGCGGCACCACGGGGCCGACCCTGACGCCCCGGCTCCCCCTCAAGCCGCGGCCGGGCAGCGCCGCGGTCTTCACCGAGCTGGACGCCCGCAGGCTCGGGCCGATCCGCCGGTACTTCGTGCGGCACCCCGTCGTCATGGACTGGTTCGTCGCGGCCTGGTTCGCGGTCCCCGGGCTCCTGGTGGCGCTGCTGTACCCGGAGCCGCGCTACGGCGTCGCGGTCGCGACCCTCGCGGGCGGTGCGGCACTCCTGTGGCGGCGCCGCTACCCGCTGTGGACCGCCGCAGCCATCGGCGCCCTCGCCATCCTGACGCTCGCGCTGACGGGCGACTCCGCGGGCTTCGAGCTGGCCACCGCGTTCGCCGTCTACGCGGTCGCGACGACCTATCGTCCGGCCGTGGCGTGGAGCGTGCTGGGTGTCCTGATCCTGACGGTGTGCACCGCGGAGATGCTCTGGTACGACTTCACGGTGAGCGAGACGGGCGCGATGGTGCGTGCCGACGTCGGCAGCGGCGAGCTCACGGGGCAACGGATCGCGACGATCGCGTTCACGGTCACGTTCGCCCTGCTGGGCATAGCGATCGGGTCGAGCGTGCGCGGTCGACGCCTGCACGTCGCCGACCTCGTGGGCCGCGCCAACGCGATCGCACGCGACCGCGACCAGCAGGCACAGCTCGCGGCCGCGGCCGAGCGCGCACGGATCTCGCGCGAGATGCACGACGTCGTCGCGCACTCCCTGACCGTCATGGTCGCGCTCGCCGACGGCGCCAAGGCGCTGGGCGCGAAGGACCCCGTGCTCGCGGGGCAGGCCCTCGACGAGCTCACCGAGACCGGGCGCGCGGCCCTGGCCGACATGCGCCGCGTCCTGGGGGTCCTGCGGGACCCCGACGGCACGGTCGCCCCGCTGACCCCGACCGCGGACGTCCCGAGCATGGAGGACATCGCCGAGCGGTTCCGGCACGCGGGACTGCCGGTGCGCCTGGTGCGCGTGGGCGTCCAGCCGGACCCGGACCCGGGGTTGCGTCAGGCAGCGCACCGGATCGTGCAGGAGTCCTTGACCAACGTGCTGCGGTACGCGCCCTTGACCCCCGTGGTCGTGGTCGAGATCGCCCGGCGTGACGCGGGCACGCCCGACGGAGGAGACTGGCTCGAGATCACGGTCACGAACAAGGCCGGACGGGCACCGGGCGGCACGGCCCGCGACGGCGCGGACGTCCGGCCGCTGCCTCCGGGCATCACGGGTGACCAGCCCATCGGCACAGGAAGAGGGATCATCGGGATGCGCGAACGTGCAGCCGTCTACGGGGGCACGGTCACGGCCGGTCCGACGAGCTCGGGCTGGGAGGTCGTCGCGCGGCTGCGCCTCGACGGCGCCACGCAGCACCGGCCCGACGGCGGAGCGGGGGAAGCGCTGTGACCCTCCCGTTCTCCGACGGTCCCGCAGGCGGTGCGGCCGGTCCCGCCGAGGGCACGGTCCACGACGCGACCCGGCCGATCAGGGTCCTGCTCGTCGACGACCAGTCCCTGCTGCGCATGGGCTTCCGCATGATCCTGGCGGCCGAGGACGACATCGAGGTCGTGGGCGAGGCGAGCGACGGCGAGACCGCGTTCGCGCAGGCCACGGCCCTGCGCCCCGACGTGATCCTCATGGACGTGCGCATGCCGGGCGTGAACGGTATCGACGCGACCGAGCGGATCGTGTCCGCGCTGCCCGAGAGCCGGGTCGTGATCCTCACGACGTTCGACCTCGACGAGTACGCGTTCGCGGCGCTGCGAGTGGGCGCGAGCGGGTTCCTGCTCAAGGACGCGCGGCCGGCCGACCTCGTGGGCGCGATCCGCAACGTCGCGAGCGGGGACGCGGCCGTGTCCCCCCGGGTCACGCGAAGGATGCTCGAGATGTTCGCGGGCTACCTCCCGGAGAACGCCCAGGCGCAGGGCGCGGCAGCCCCGGGCCACGGGGTCGACGACCCGCGCCTGCGCGAGCTCACGGCCCGCGAGCTCGAGGTCTTCGCGGCGCTCGGCGAGGGGCTGTCCAACGCGGAGATCGCGGCACGGTTCGTGGTCTCCGAGGCCACGGTCAAGACCCACGTCGGTCGGGTGCTCGGCAAGCTCGGTCTCCGTGACCGGGTCCAGGCCGTCGTGCTGGCCTACGAGACGGGCGTGGCGCGCCCGAGCTGAGCCGCGCCGTCGGACCTCGACTGGTGGGTACCGCCGAGGGCGGGCATGGTCGTGGAGGGGAGCGTTCGGCTCCGTCGTCCACGACGCGGGAGGCAGCCACCATGCCCGACCACCACGACCCGTTCTCCGCCGGCTTCTCCGGCGACCACGGGCGAGACTTCGAGATCCGCAGCGTCCTGGGGGGCGCGTACAGCGGCACGGCGGACGTGGGCGAGGTCCTCGCGGCCGTCGCGCACGTGCGCGACAAGGACCACCAGGGCTGGTTCGACGCGTGGCACGCACTCGGCGACCGCGTCGCGCAGGCCGCCGCCGACGCCCTGGCCGCCGGGCACGAGACCAGTGCCGCCGCAGCCTGGCTGCGGGCCTCCTCGTACTACGCGGCCGCCGTCAACGCGGTCGGCGCGCTCGAGGACGAGAGCCTGCTCCTGCCCACGTTCCGCACGCACCGCGACGCGTGGGACCGGTGGGTCGACGCGAGCGGGCTCGTCGTCGAGCGTCTCGCGGTCCCCTACGAGGGGACGACCCTGCCGGGGTACTTCTTCAGCGCGTCCGACGCCGCGTCGACCGCGGCGATCGCGGCGGACCCGGGACAGGTCCGTGCGCGGTCGACTGTCGTCGCCGTCAACGGGTCGGACGGCTCGCTGACGTCGATGTGGACCGCGTGCGTCGCGGGCGCCCTGCGGCGGGGCTATCACGCGTTCGTGTTCGACGGCCCCGGGCAGCAGTCGATGCTCTTCGAGCACGGCATGCCCTTCCGGTACGACTTCGAGGCGGTCCTGACCCCGGTGCTCGACGCCCTCGTGGACCGTCCCGACGTGGACGCGGAACGGTTCGTGGTCCACGGCACGAGCCAGGCCGGGTACTGGGTGCCCCGTGCGCTCGCGTTCGAGCACCGGCCGGCTGCTGCCGTCGTGGACCCTGGCGTGGTCGACGTCTCGGCCTCCTGGACGGGCTCGATGCCCAAGAGCCTGCTCAAGCTGCTCGACGAGGGCAAGGACCACGCGTTCGACCGCGACATGGACCTGGGCCTGCGCCTGTCGAGGTCGACCGCGGCGACATGGCGCTTCCGCGCCCGCCCGTACGGCGTGGGGGGCTACGCCGCGACGCTCCGCGAGGTCCAGAAGTACGACGTGCGAGACCTCGTCTCGCGCATCACCACTCCCCTGCTCGTCACGTCGCCCGAGGGCGAGCAGTTCTGGCCCGGCCAGTCCGAGGAGCTCGTCCGGCTGGCCCCCGACGTGTCGACCCTCGTCCGCTTCACCGCCGCGGAGGGCGCGAACCTGCACTGCCAGCCCCTCGGGCGCGCCCTGACCGAGCAGCGCGTGTTCGACTGGATCGACGAGACGCTCGCGCCCCGGCTCGTCGGAGAGGACGACTGAGGTGCGGCCGCCCCGACGCGGGTGAGCGACGTCGTCGGGCGCCGCGCCCCAGATCCCGGGACGAGAGAGGGGCCCGCCCGTTCGTCGAACGGGCGGGCCCCTCTCTCGTCCCGGAGCGGGTCCGGTCAGCCGCGCGCGGCAGGCTCCGCCGGCTCCTCCGCAGCGTGTCGGCCCACGAGCTCGGCCGCCTTCGCCTCGTGCTTCGCCTCGCGCCGGGCCGCCCGCTTCTCCCCCGCACGCTCGGCGAGCGTGTAGAGCACGGGCACCACGACGAGCGTGAGCAGCGTCGAGGACAGGAGGCCGCCGATCACGACGAGCGCGAGCGGCTGCGAGATGAACGAGCCGCCGCCCGTGATCCCGATCGCCATGGGCGTGAGCGCGAAGATCGTCGCCGCGGCCGTCATGACGATGGGCCGCAGACGCTTGCGCGAGCCCTCCATCACGGCCTCGTCCAGCCCGCGGCCCTGCGCGCGGTACTGGTTGATGAGGTCGATCAGGACGATCGCGTTCGAGACCACGATCCCGACGAGCATGAGCATGCCGATCAGGGCGGGGACCCCGAGCGGCGTGCCGGTCGCGAGCAGCAGGAGCAGCGCGCCCGTCGCGGCGAACGGGATCGACACGAGCAGGATGAACGGCTGCAGCAGGCTGCGGAACGTCGCGACCATGACGAGGTAGACGATCGCGATCGCGACCAGGAGCGCGAGCCCCAGGTCGGCGAACGCGTCGGCCTGCTGGGTCGCGACGCCGCCGAGCTCGACGGTCGCGCCGCCCGGCAGCTCGAGGTCGTCGATCGCCGCCGTGAGAGCCGTGGTGAGCGTGCCGAGGTCCTGGCCCGCGGGCGTGACGGCGATGGTCGCGCTGCGCTCGCCGTTGACCCGCGAGATCGAGGTGGGCACGTCGACCTCGTCGATGCTCGCGATCTGCGTGAGCGGGACGACGCCCGCGGCCGTGGGCACGACGAGCGCCTGGAGCTCGTCGACCGTGGCAGGAGCCTGCCCGACGGCGACGCGCACCTGCACGGGCCCGTCACCGAGGTTCACGGTGCCCACGGGCGAGGGCGACATGAGGCTCGCGACGGTGCCCGCGACCTGGGTCTCGGTCAGCCCGACGGCGGCTGCCGCGTCCCGGTCGACCGTCACCTGGATCGTGGACTGGGCGCTCGCGAGGTTGTTCGTGACCTCGGACGCCCCCTCGGTGTCCTCGGCGAGCTGCTGGACCTGGTCCGCCGCGGCGGCGAGCGTCTCGGTGTCGGGCGCGCGGACGACGAGGTCGACCGTCGAGCTGCCGAACGCCGCGTCGGCGCCGGCGACCGTGATCCCCTCGGAGTCGTCGCCGCCGAGGTCCGCGACCGCGTCCCGGACCTCCTGCTGCGCCGCCACGCCGTCGGCCTCCGCGTCGAGCGTGAGCGAGAACGTGGCCTGCGGCGAGCCGCCGCCGCCGAAGAACGCGGCCTCGGGGCCGCCCGCCGAGCCCACGGTCGTCTGGACCGTGTCGACCACGTCGAGCCCGAGGAGCGCGTCCTCGACCTCGCGCGCCGCGGCGTCCTGCGTCGCGAGCGAGGTACCCGGGGCGAAGGTCTCGGTGACCGTCAGGGTGTCCTGGCCCGAGTCGCCGAGGAAGTTGGTCTCGAGGCGCGGCACGAGCGCGACCGTGCCCGCGAGCACCGCGACCGCGATGGTCAGGGTGATCGCGGGGTGGCGCAGCGCGGCGCGCAGCGTGGGCAGGTAGCCCCGCTGCCACAGCCCGCGACGCTCCTTGGCCTCGGCGACCTCGCGTGCCTGGTCCGCGAGGACCTTGGCCTGCTCGGGGTCGGCCGGGACGACAGGAGCCTTGATGAACCAGTAGGCCAGCACGGGCACGATCGTCAGGGCGACGAACAGCGACGCGGCCATGGCGATCGCGACGGTCATGGCGAACGGGCGGAACAGCTCGCCGACCATGCCGCCGACCAGCGCGATGGGCAGGAAGACCGCGACGGTGCAGACGGTCGAGGCCGTGATCGCGCCGCCGACCTCCTTGACCGCGGTGAGGATCGCGGCGGTCTTCTGCTCGCCGTAGGACAGGTGCCGCTTGATGTTCTCGATGACGACGATCGAGTCGTCGACCACGCGCCCGATCGCGACCGTCATGGCACCGAGCGTGAGGATGTTCAGGGTATAGCCGGTCGCGTTCATGACGATGAACGTCACGAACAGCGAGAGCGGGATCGAGACGGCCGAGACGAGGGTCGAGCGCAGCGACGTGAGGAACAGCAGGATCACGACGACCGCGAAGACCAGGCCGAGCAGGCCCTCGGTCGCGAGGCCCTCGATGGACTCCTCGATGAACGGCGCCTGGTCGAACACGACCTCGACGCGCACGTCCTTGGCCTCGAGAGCGCCGTCCATGTCCTCGATCGCGCTCTGGACCGCGTGCGAGACCTCGACCGTGTTGCCCGCCGGCGTCTTGGTGATCGCCACGGCGAGCGCAGGCTCGCCGTCGAGGCGCGAGTAGGAGGTCGCGGGCTGCGGCGCCACGGTGACCGTGGCGACGTCCCCGAGGGTCACGGGAGCGCTCGGGGCGGCGTCTGCCGCGCCGGGGGTGGACGCCGCCGACGGCGCGGCGACGAGCGGGAGGTTGATCAGGTCGTCCGTGCTGGTCACGGCCGAGCCGACCTGGACGGACAGCGTGCGGTCGCCCGCGGCGACGGTGCCCGCGGGGATCACGACACCGTTGTCCTGGAGGATCGTGGTGACCTGGGCGGGGCTGAGCCCGGCCGCGGCGAGGGCCGCGACGTCGAGGTCGATCGTGACCTGCTGGTCGGCGATGCCGCTGACCGCGACGCTGCGTACGTCCGTGACCTCTTCGAGGGCGGGCACGACGACGCTGTTGACGGTGTCCGCCAGCGTGGTCTCGTCGGCGCCGCCCGAGACCGCGAGCTGGACGACGGGGAGGTCGTCGACCGAACCGGTCACGACGGTCGGGTCGACGTCGGCGGGGAGCTGGCTGCTCACGCGCGTGACCGCGGTCTGGAGCTGCTGCGCGGCGAGGTCCATGTCGGTGCCGTAGGTGAACTGCACGGTCGTCACCGACATGCCGGTCGACGAGCTCGACGTGACGTCCTCGACGCCGTCGACCCCGCGCGCGGCGGTCTCGAGCGGTGCGGTGACCTGCTGCTCGACGATCGCGGGGGCGGATCCGGGGTACACGGCGACGACGGCGGCGGTGGGGATCTGCAGGCTCGGGATGAGCTCCTGCTTGAGCGATCCCATGCTGACGACGCCGAACACGGCTATCGCGATCGTGGCGAGCGCGACGACGGCGCGGTTCGCCAACGACGTTCGGGCGAGACGGAACACGGGGCCTCCAGGGCGCGGTGGATGGTCACGACGTCGTCGTCGCAGGGTCGTTAGCCTAACGCTAAGCAAAACCCGAGAGTTCCCGCGTCTCGCGGACCGAGCGGGGCGACGCCCGCCCGTCGGCTCGGCGGCCCCGCGGGCCTGCGGCTAGGCGGCCCCGCGGCTCGGCGGCCCCGCGGGCATGCGGCTCGGCGGCCCTGCGGTCCGGCGGCCCCGCGGTCCTGCGGCTAGGCGGCCCTGCGGCTCGGCGGTCCCTCGGCTCGGCGGCCCCGCGGCTCGGCGGCCCCGCGGCTCGGCGGTCCCGCGGGCCGGCGGCCGCCCGGAGCGCCTCCGATAGAGTCTCGCCGTGACCTCGGACCCCCCTGGCGATCGCGCCCGGCTCCAGCGCGAGCTGATCGACGCACAGCGCACCCTGCAGGAGCTCGTGCTCGCACGACGCCTCGAACCGCTCATGCGCACGCGCCTGACCGCGCAGCAGATGCGCGCCCTGGGGATCCTGCTCATCGACGGCGAGCGCAGCACGGCCCACCTGGGCGAGATCCTGGGCGTCAGCCCCGCCACGATCTCCGGGATCGTCGACCGCCTCGAGGCCGCCGGCATGGCCTCCCGACGCCCCGACCCCGAGGACGGCCGGGTCCGGCTCGTGGCCGCGACCGAGCGCGGCGCCGAGGCCGTGCGCAGCATCGTCGCGAGCGACGGACCCGCCGGACCCGAGACGCTCGAACGCCTGACTCTCGACGAGCTCGAAGGGCTCCGGCTGGGCCTCGCGGGGCTGCTGCGCGTCGTGCGCGAGGGCGGCCCCGAGTCGCCCGCCCTGGGCGAACCCGACCAGGGCGAGGCGTAGAGCCGGGGCGAGCGGCGCCGTCGGGCGCACGGCAGGCCCGTCGCCCCGGGCACGCGGGGCGCACCCCGCGAAGGGTGCCCGACGGCGCCGCGCGCCTCCCGCTCAGATCTCGCCCAGCGCCTCCTCGGGCGTCCCCTCGACCGCCCGGGCCCGCCGGTTCCAGCGCGACCACAGGACCGACTCCCCCAGCTCGCCCGCCATCCGGTGCGCGGTCGCGAGGAACGCGACGACCCCGACGAGCAGCACCCCAGCGCCGACCCAGTACGGGACCGTGAGGCCGACCGGGTGGAGCAGGCCCGCGATCACGGGGGCCGGGGCCGCGAAGCCCCACCGGACCAGGTTGAAGGCGCCCGTGGTCACGCGACGGTCCGGGCTGCCGAGCGCGAGCGAGAGGTCCGTGAGGTTCGCGTTCGCGATGCCCATGAACACGCCCGCGACGACCAGGACGACGACCGAGCCGGCCGTGCCGAGGTCGAGCGCGAGCGCGACCGTGGCCAGGAGCACCCCGACGACCGCGATCCCCATGGTCTGCACCGCGCCGACCGTGTGCGCGAGCCTGTGCCCCACGACGAGGATGCCGAACGCGAGACCGATGCCCCACGCCGTGAAGACGAGTCCGAGCGGGATGACGTCGAGCCCCAGGAACACCGGGGTGTAGCCCAGGATGATGAAGAAGACGAAGTTGTAGGCCGCGGTCACGATGCACAGCGCCCGGAAACCCGGCTTGCGGAAGAGCGCGAAGACCTGGCCCACGTGGAGCGGCACGGGCTTCTCCGCAGGGTCCTTGAGGCGCGTGATCGACAGCGCGAGCGCCACGATCATGAACAGGCCGCACGCGAGGAACGGGATGCGCCACGAGAACTGGCCCAGCAGGCCACCGATGAGCGGACCGACCGCGAAGCCGAGGCCCACGCACGTCTCGAACAGCCCCACGACCCACTCGCGGTCGTTCGCGAGCGAGACGAGCAGGACCATCGCGGTCGCGAAGAACATCGCGTTGCCCAGCCCCCACAGGCCGCGCAGCGCGGCGAGCTGCCCGATGTTCTGCGAGAGCGCCGCGAGGATCGCCGCGACGGCGACCAGGCTCACGCCCGCGCCGAGGACCTTCTTGTAGCCGAACCTGCCCGTCGCCAGGACGGCCGGGATCATGCCGATCGCCATGACCGCGATGTAGGCCGTGAAGAGCAGCTCGATCTGCCACGTGCTCGCGCCGATCTCCTGGCCGATGATCGGCAGGATCGGGTCGACCACCGCGATGCCCGCGATGGCGAAGAAGGCGGTGAGGGCGGTCGCGTAGATCGCGGTCTTGTTGGGCTCGTTCCTGGTGGTTCTGGACACACGTCCCCCGAGGGCCTGGTGGGTGCTTGATGGGTGCCGTCGGCACGGGCACGGGCCATGCGGGCCCGCGGCGACGCCGATCGGCATTTATCTGCATCATGCAGGTAACTGTCTGTAGAATACACCTATGACAGTTGCTCGGGGTAACAGTTCTGGGGATCGGTCGCCCGACGAGGGCGAGAACGAGCAGGACCTGGCCTCTCGAGAGGTGCTGTCGACCATCGAGCTCGAGCTCGCCCAGCTCCTGCGCCGGGCCGAGCGCACCACGGCCGCAGGCCGGTCCCGGACCGCACGCACGGACGGACCACGCAGCGGCACCCTCGACCGCTCGGCCTACCTCCTGCTCCACGACCTGCTCGTCGACGGGGCCCAGAACGTCAACACCCTCGCCGACCACCTGGGCCTCGACGCCTCGACCGTGACCCGGCAGGTCGTCGCGATGGAGAAGGCCGGCCTCGCGCGCCGCACGCGCGACCCCGCCGACGGGCGCGCCGTCCTGGTGGAAGCCACACCGCAGGGCATCGACGAGCTGTCCCGTCACCGCGGGCTGCGCGCCGAGCTCTACGCCGAGGTCCTGGCGGACTGGTCCCGGCTCGACCGAGCCCTGCTGGGCGAGCTGCTCGAACGGCTCAACGACGACCTGGACGCGTACAAGCGCGGCGGGCGCACCGCGGGGGCCTGAGGGCACAGCAGACCGAGGGTCGGGTCGATCCCACACGAGACGGGTGGTTCTGCGCGAGACGGGTGTCCCGACCGGCCACCGAGAGACCCGTCTCGTGCGCAAGCACCCGTCTCACCGGGGCCGCGACCAGCCGACAGGTCCAAAGAAGTCGTTGCAAAGAAACTCTTGCAAAGAGATCTTTGCATCGCTACGGTGGTGCCATGCCCACGAACCACGACCCCGAGCAGGCAGCCGAGCACCCCGCGCAGCGGGCCGTCGGCCCCGACGCGCTCAAGGCGCTGTCGCACCCGCTCCGGATCCAGATCCTCGACCTCCTGGGCCACCACAGCGCCCTGACCGCGAGCGGTCTCGCCGTGCTGCTCGCCGAGACGAGCGGAGCCACGAGCTACCACCTGCGCCAGCTCGAGCGCCACGGTTTCGTCCAGGAGGTCCCGGGTCGCGGCACCGCGCGCGAGCGCTGGTGGGAACGGACCCCCGGCGGGTTCACGATCGAGCTGCCCGACGACGAGGCCGGGGCCGGGGACGGGACCCTCACCGCGACCAGCACCGTCAACCGCGAGTTCGAGGCCATGCGCCAGCGCAAGATCATGGACTTCCTCGACAACGCCCGCACCCTCGACCGCGCCTGGCTCGACGCCGGCGCGACGCTCGCCACGATCAACATGTGGCTCACCAAGGAACAGCTCGCGGAGGTCCAGGCCGAGTGGCAGCGCTTCAGCGAGACCGTCCTCGACCGGTTCGCCGGTCAGCAGGACACCCCCGGGGCCCGCCCCGTCCAGGTCCACTTCAACGCGTTCCCCCTGATCAACGGCAAGGAGAACCCCTCATGAGCACCTACGCCCCGACCCGTTCGGACCTTCGTTCGCCGTCGCTGCGCGCCCTGCGCCCGAGCGACCGGTTCCTCGTCGCCGCCGGCGCCCGGCTCACGACGTGGGGTGAGCACCGCGCCGCCTCGCACGCGCTGCGGACCGCCCGTCACGCCGGGCTCGACGCCGCCGCCGAGGACCGCGCCCGCCTCGCCGCCCGCCTGCACTCGGGCCGCCCGATCGCCTGACCGGCTGCCGCGGTCCGTCGCCGCACCCGAGCACGGCGGAGCAGCCGTCTGCCGTCGGCAGATCCGCCCCGGGCAGATCTCCGTGCCCCGACCACCTCGGCGGAGGCAGGGTCGAGGCATGACGAACCAGCCACCGCTCCTGCGGTCCGAGGCGGCCCCGCCGCCCACCTCCCCGTTCGACGACCAGCTCGCCTCGCGCCTGCTGCACCAGCGCATCGTCGTCCTCGGCACCGCCGTCGACGACGCCGTCGCGAACCGCGTGTGCGCCCAGCTCCTCCTGCTCTCGGCCGAGGACCCCCGCGCCGACATCGCCCTCTACATCAACTCGCCCGGCGGCTCGGTGAGCGCGGGCCTCGCGATCTACGACACCATCCAGCTCGTGCCCAACGACGTCAGCACGCTCGCGATGGGCTTCGCCGCGAGCATGGGTCAGTTCCTGCTGTGCACGGGCACCGCGGGCAAGCGCTACGCGCTCCCCCACGCGCGCATCATGATGCACCAGCCGTCCGCCGGGATCGGGGGGACGGCCGTGGACATCGCGATCCAGGCCGAGAACCTCGAGTACACCAAGGGACTCATGCACCGGCTCACGGCCGAGCACACGGGCCAGACCACCGAGACCGTGACCGCGGACAGCGACCGCGACCGCTGGTTCACGGCCTCCCAGGCCCTCGCCTACGGCATGGTCGACCACGTCGTCACGTCGGTCGACGACGTCCGCCCCACCGCCGGTTCTCGGAAGGTCGGCCTCTGATGTCCAGCTACACGATCCCCACGGTCGTCGAGCGCACCCCGCTCGGCGAGCGCGCGTTCGACGTCTTCAGCCGCCTCCTCTCGGAGCGCATCGTCTTCCTCGGCACCGAGATCGACGACGGCGTCGCCAACGTCGTCATGGCCCAGCTCCTGCACCTCGAGTCGGATGCCCCCGACCAGGAGATCGGCCTCTACATCAACTCCCCCGGCGGGTCGATCACCGCCCTCATGGCCATCTACGACACGCTCCAGTTCATCCGCTGCGACGTCTCGACGATCTGCATGGGGCAGGCCGCGTCGGCCGCCGCGGTGCTGCTCGCCGCGGGCACGCCCGGCAAGCGGTTCGTGCTCGAGCACTCGCGCGTCCTGCTGCACCAGCCGTCGGGCGGCGCCGAGGGCACCATCTCCGACCTGACGCTCCAGGCCCAGGAGATCCTGCGCCTGCGCGAGGAGACCGAGCTCGTCCTGGCCCGGCACACGGGTCAGTCCGTCGAGCGGCTGCGTGCCGACACCGACCGCGACCGCATCTTCACCGCGCCCCAGGCCGTGGAGTACGGGCTCGCCGACGCGGTCGTGACCTCGCGCAAGCTGGCCGTGGCCGCGTAGGTGAGCGCCGCCGTCGGGCCTTCTCCTGCCCGACGGCGGCGCTCACCTCCCGCGCCCGGGTGCGGCCGGGTGCGGGCCGCGAAGGCCGGGCACCCAGGGGGTGAGCTACTTCTTGCGACCGAACCAGCCGCGGCGCTCCGGGACCTCGGGGGCCGCGAGCGGTGCGGGCGCAGGCTCAGGGACCGACGTGAGCGTCGTCGACAGGTCGCTCAGGCGGCCCCGCTCGTCGAACGACACCGTCACCTCACCGTCCCCCGCACCCACGACCGCGGTCTGCTCGTCCGCCCAACGGATGTCGAGCCCGCGCAGGACCGCGTAGGCGCGCACGGCCCGACGGTGATCCGCGACCGCCGTACTGCCCAACCCCTCCGAGATCACCCGCGCGACCCGCGCGACCGTGGCCGGCGGCAGGTCGAACCGTGGGTGCGTCAGCAGGAACCAGGCACACGTGCCGCCGCCCGTCGGGCCGGCGAAGTGCGTGAAGTGCCCCGTCACAGCCTTGGCGGCGAGCGCGAGCCGGTACGGGACCGCGTCCGTCAGCAGGATCTCCGGCGAGCTGAGCTCGAAGATCCCGCCCGTCATGCCACGCTGACGCACGTGCTCAGCGGCCGCCACGACCCCCTCTGGGAAATGGTTGACGTTGTGCCACCCCCACAGCCAGCTCTGCGTCGCGGGCGCCGCCGTGCCCAGGAAGTGCGCCCCGCACACGAGGGGGATCTCGCTGTGGAACGTGAGCGTGCCCGCCTCCAGGTCCGCGTCCCACGCCGACTCACCACCCAGGTCGGCGAAGTGCGCCTGGTGCTCGGCCGACAGGATCACGGCGCGGTCGACGAGGTCCTGGAGGGTGGGCGCCGGGTTCGTCTGCGACATCCAGACAGCACACCACCGACGGGCGCACGGCGCGCGGCGAAACGGACAGATCGCCGTCTCTCGGGGCGGGATTCACCCTAGGCGGAACCCGGGGGCGCGCGGGTCTGTCGGGGCGCGCGGTCCGGGCCGGTGTGTCGGGGCGCGCGGTCCGGGCAGGGTAGGTGGGCCGGGCCGGGTAGGCGGGCCGGGCCGGGTAGGCGGGCCGGTCAGGCTGCCAGCGTCAGGACGGTCGTCGACGGCGCGCCCTGGCGCGAGGCCGGGCGAGGCGCCGCGACGAGCGCGTGGAGCTCGCGCGCGGCGCGCGGCTGCGACGAGAGGCTGCGGCGCTCGGCACCGACCCGGCGTGCCGCCTCGGCGTCGAACTCGTCCTGGCTGCGCGCCAGCAGGTCGACCACACGCAGGCCGAGAGCACGGCAGATCGCGGCCAGGACCTCGGACGACGCCTCCTTGCGGCCGCGCTCGACCTCCGAGAGGTACGCCGTCGAGACCTGCGCCGCGAGCGCGACGTCGAGCAGCGTGCGCGCCTGCTCGGTGCGCTCGGCGCGCAGGATGCCACCCACGACGTGCCGCAGCAACGGCTCGGACGTCCGGCGCTCGAAGAGCACCACCTGGCCTGCGGCTGCCATCGCGTGCTCCTTCGTCGCGGTCGTGCGGCGCGGCTGCGCTCGTGCCCTCAACCTAGCGCCGTCCCAGGCAGCCGACGCCCGCAGAAGTGGCCCGTCTGCTGCTGGCGTAACGTGGGAACGACTCCGAGGAGACCTTCGCGAGAGGCGGCCCACCGATGTTCCGCACGCTCTTCCCCATCCTCGTCACCCCAGACCTCGACCGGTCGCTCGTCTTCTACCGCGACCTGCTTCGCGGAACGGTCACCTACCAGTTCCCCGACGACGGCCCACCCGTGTACGTCTCGGTCACCGTGGGCGACGCCTCGCTGGGGATCGGGGTCGACCGTGAGAGCGCCGACGTGGGGCGCGCGCACCTGTGGGTCACGGTCGACGACTGCGACCAGGCCGTCTCCCACCTGTCGGCGGCCGGGGTCGTCGTGGTCTCGCCGCCCGAGGACCAGCCGTGGGGCGAACGCGTCGCGCGCGTGCTCGACCCCGACGGGAACCAGGTCTCGCTCGGGCAGGAGGCCGCCGAGGACCCGGAGCCGGACGGGCCGACGGGGTTGTCGTAGCGGCGGCCGTGGACGTCCCGAACGCTCCCGCTCGCTAGCCGCCCGTCACGACCTCGCCCTCGCCCTCGCCCTCGCCCTCGCCCTCGCGGGAGTGAACGCGTCACGCCCCCGGCGAACCACGTGTTGCTGGAAGGGTGAAAAACCTCCTGAGCTTCAAGGCGGCGAGCGACGCTATTCGTTGAAACTTGGCCCCAACTCGCAAAGTAGTTGAAAAGGTACGCATCCACTCCCTTGCGTGACGATGGGTTTTGCGCCAAACTGCCGCACAATCTGACCGTTCGGTCAGGCAACCATGTGTGGGGGAGGCAGCATGAAAGACGAACACTCCGAATCTCCATCGCGGCCACGTGCGCTATTGGTGCGCGCGATCACCGCGGCCCTTCTTTCTCTTGTCCTGGCGATAGGCGGGGCGTTCCTGGCGAGTCCCGCGCAGGCCACCCCGGAAACCCCGCAGCTCGCGGGGGGCGAGGAATTGCACGGCGGAGAACGCCTCGTCTCGCCGAGCGGGAACCTCGTCCTCGCGATGCAGACCGACGGCAACCTTGTCCTCTACGCCCCCGGCGGTCACGTCCGTTGGCAGTCGGACACCGACGGGAACCCAGGAGCGTTCGCACGCTTCCAGACCGATGGGAACCTTGTCGTCTACAACGCGTCGAGCCAGCCTCTGTGGCACGCCGACGTCGATGGACAGGGTGCAACCTTCGCGCAGCTCCAGGACGACGGGAACTTCGTCCTGTATCGCAGTGACGCCACACCGGTGTGGAACACAGGCACGAAGTACTACCCTGCACGCCTGGCCGCGCACGGCGTCATGCGCCCAGGCGACCACCTCATGTCGCCGAATGGCGCCTATGACCTCGTCCTGCAGACCGACGGAAACCTCGTCCTCTACGGGCCGGCCGGTTGGACCTGGCAGTCCGGCACCCGCGGCTCGACACCTGACCGCCTTCAGATCCAGACCGACGGAAACCTCGTTCTCTACGGCCCGAACGACTCGGTGATCTGGCAGACCTACACCTCCGGACGAGGCGCCGGCTTCATGCAGGTTCAGGACGACGGCAACTTCGTTCTGTACACCAACGCCGCCGTGCCGACCTGGCAGACCTACACATACCCCGGCTACCAGCCGCCTGCCACGCCGACGCCGCCAGGTCCGTCGCTCCCATCGAAGGTCCAGACCGCGATCAACTACGCAACCGCCCAGCTCGGAAAGCCCTACCAGCTCGGCGGAACGGGGCCGACCTACTTCGACTGCTCAGGCCTGACGATGAAGGCCTGGCAAGCAGCCGGGATATCAATCGCCCGCAAATCGGAGAACCAGTACATCACTCTCCCGAAGGTGCCTTACGGCCAGAAGCAACCAGGAGACCTTTTGTTTCTTGCCACCAACACCAACGACCCCACCACCATTCACCATGTCATGATGTACATCGGCAACGGAAAGGTCATCGAGGCCCCCCAGCCCGGCAAGACCGTTCGCATCATCAACATCTACGGCGGAAGCAAGCTGATGCCCTACGTCGCACGCCCGACCGGCTGAACCGCACCCGGGAACGCCCCCCCTGGACGGCGGGGCGTTCCCGCGTTCACGCCCTAGGCACCCACCTACGACGACGCCTGGGCTCAGCTCCACGCCGAGCTACCCGAGGGCCAGCGAGTCCTGTGGCTCCGAAGTGCGTAGGCAGTGCACCCTCCGGGCCCCAATCGGGCTACTCCCAGACGACCGAATCGCAGTCGCGCTAGTCGAGGCGGCCCGTCTGGTAGACGTCTCCCCTCCACGATCGAGCGACCAATCCGCACGACGACACGCGACTCCTACCCGCCACTGTCAAGGGTGACCTGCACTGACGCCGGTGCCCCCACTGGGACTCGAACCCAGACTGCGCCGATTTTAAGTCGGATGCCTCTGCCGATTGGGCTATGGGGGCCGGGGGTGAGGATATCCCGGCGACGGTCGGGCGGACAGGCGGGACCAGGAAGCCGGTCCCCGCCTTCGACGCTCGGGACAGCCACCGGGCCACTACCGCGAGCCCGCCAGCGCCCAGCGGATCGCCTTCGTGACCGTCCGACCGCCGGCCCGCACGAGCACCGACTCGCCCCGCATCGGCCACCGCACCGGGAACATGCGCCGCGACCACGGCGGCAGCGACGCGACCGAGGCCGCCCCCAACGCCGCGTAGGGCCCCCGAGCGAGGAACGGGAGAGGCGGCTCGGACAGCAGGAAGCGAGCGACGTCGTCGGACTCGGTGGTCCTCGCGAGCTGCGGGCGGAACTCCTCGAAGGCCCTCGCCAGCTCAGCGCGCGAGCGAGGCGGGTCCACGGCCCCGAGCCGGTCGGCGATCGTCGCGGCCTGGGCCAGGTACTCGTCGCAGCCCGCGGCGTCGAGCGGGCGTTCGCCGTAGCGCTGGTGCGCGGCGAGGAAGCTGTCGGCCTCGGCGACGTGGACCCAGCGCAGCAGCCAGGGGTCGTCGGCCGCGTACGGGCGCCCGTCGGGAGCCGTGCCGCGCACGCGGACGTGCACCGAGCGGACGACGTCGATCGCCTGCTGCGCGTGCTCGACCGTCCCGAACGTCGTGACCGCGAGGAACGTGCTCGTGCGGGCCAGGCGCCCCCACGGGTCGCCCCGGTACCCGGAGTGCGCCGCGACCGCGGCCATCGCGAGCGGGTGCAGCGACTGGAGCAGCAGCGCGCGCAGGCCGCCCACGAACATCGACGCGTCGCCGTGCACGCGCGCGATCGCCGAGTCGGGCGGGAACCAGCGTGGGCCCGGGGTGTCGTGGATGCGCGACCGCTCTGCGGGACCGTCCGGGCCCGCGACGCGCTCGAACAGGGCTCGGCCCGCCCGGGACCGCAGGTCGTCGACCACGCGAGTGCTCACCCGTCCATTGTGCGCCGCGATGGATTCACGTGAAACGGGTGGCCGTCCCCGGCCACGCAGCAGAACGCCGGGAGGGCGGTCCCACCCGGGACCGCCCTCACGGCGCGTGCAGAGCTGCGAGCAGGCTCAGGCCTTGGTCGCGGCCTTCTTGGTCGCCTTCTTCGCGGGACCGTGGCCCTCGCCGGCAGCGGCGGCCTCGACCGGGGCTGCGGCCGCCGCAGGGGCGGTCTTGGCGGAACCGGCGCCACCGTTCTCGGCCTCGGAGGCTGACGACACGGCCTCCTGCTTGATGGGCTCGCCCGCGGCCTTGGGCGGCACGGACGCCTGGCGGAACTCCGCACGCGGGTCGTGCAGCGAACCGAGCGAGACGAGCTCGCGGCCCATGAGGAACTGGCCCATCCAGCCGATCGCGATGCGGATCTTGCGGTTGCCCGTGGGCATCGCCATCACGTGGTAGCTGCGGTGCATGGCCCAGGCGAGGAAGCCCTTGAGCTTGAAGATGCCGAACAGCTCCGCGACGCCCTTGTACAACCCGAGCGAGGCGACCGTACCGACGCTCTTGTGCTTGTACTCGACGGGCTCGTCGCTGTGCAGGATCGCGACCAGGTTGTCCGCGAGGCGCGTGGCCTCGCGGATCGCGTGCTGCGCGTTCGGCGGGCAGAACTTGCCGGGGTTCAGCAGGTCCGGGACGGCGGCGCAGTCGCCTGCGGCCCACGCGTCGGGGATGACGTTGCCGTCCTCGTCCGCGACCTGGAGCGTCGGCAGCACGATCACGCGGCCGAGCTTGTCGACGGGCAGGTCCGAGCTCTCCTTGAGGACCGGGTTCGCCTTGACGCCCGCGGTCCACACGATGGTGTCGGTGTCGAACTCGACGCCCGTCGAGGTCACGACGTGGCCGTCGACGCACGACGACAGGAACGTGTTCAGGTGGAACTCGATGCCGCGCTTCTTGAGCTCCTCGAGCGCGTACAGCCCCATGGGCTCGGAGACCTCGGGCAGGATGCGACCCGAGCCCTCGATCATCACGAAGCGCAGGTCCTCGGGCTCGATCGTGGGGTAGTTGCGGGTCGCGTAGCGCGCCATGTCCTCGATCTCGGCGATCGCCTCCATGCCCGCGAAGCCACCACCGATGAACGCGAACGTGAGCATGCGCTTGCGCAGCTCCTGGTCCCAGGTGGACGACGCGACGTCCATCCGGTTGATGACGTGGTTGCGGACCGCGATGGCCTCTTCGACGTTCTTGAAGCCGATCGCGTTCTCCGCGAGGCCCGGGATGGGCAGCGTGCGCGAGACGGAGCCGAGGCCGACGATCAGGTGGTCGTAGGAGACCGAGTAGTCGTCGCCCTCCTCCGGGTGGATCGTGATGCTGCGGCCGGCGTGGTTGATCTCCACGACCTTGCCCTGCAGCACGTCGACGCCCTTGAGGGCGCGGCGGTGAGGGGCGACGACGTCGCGCGCGTCGATCGAGCCCGCGGCGGCTTCCGGCAGGAAGGGCGCGTACGTCATGTATGGGCGCGGGTCGACGACGACGATGGCCGCCTCGCGCTTGCCGAGCTTCTTGCGGAGACGGCGCGCCGAGTACAGACCGACAGAGCCGCCACCCAGGACGATGATGCGAGGGACCTTGCGGGGACGCGGCGAGGCAGCGACGTCCGCGTTCTGGGCAGGGGTGACCGAGGTCAGGTCATTCTGAGGCATGAAACCAGAGTATTACTGTCTTCAACTTCTTGGTGAACTTCTGTCCGATTGGTGAGCGTGACAACCTTCACAAGCGCTCCGCGGGTCGCCTTTTTGGGGCGTTCCTGCGGTTTCGGAGGGGCCGACACCGAGGGCGGCCAGGCCGGCTGGCCGCCCTCGGGTCGGCGAGAAACGGTCAGCCGCCCGACGGCGCAGCCCCCGTCGAGGCTTCCAGCACCGGGGTCGCGGTGGCCGGGGAGGGCGCAGCCGGTGTCCTTGCCGAGGGCGCCGTGGTGCCCTCGGCCGGCTGGTCCCCGGGCGCCTCGCCGCCGGTCGGAGCCTGCGGGGTGGCCGACGCCCCGGGGTCGGCCGGGGCCGTGCCGGTATCCGGCGCGGGGGCCTGCGTCCCACCACCCGTCGAGGGCACCAGGAGAGGCTGCGCCTGGAGGAACGGTGACGGCATGGACCGGGGCTGCTCACCCTCGAGCGGGACCGGACGCTCGGAGCCGTCCCACTCGACCGCGCCCTCGGGCAGACCGCGCAACGGGTAGACGTTCCAGCGCTCGCGCCCGTCGGTCGAGAACGAGGGCTGGAAGTACCACCCCTGCTCGAAGTCCGGCAGCACCCAGGGCTGCGTGGCGCCCTCGGCCGTGATCGTCCGGACGGGACGGCCCTGGTCGTCGAAGATCTGGACGTCCTGCAGGGCTCGGCCGCTCGCGTCGTACACGAACAGGTTGCTCACGGGCGAGCCGTCGACGAAGACCCCGCTGCCGGCCCCGCCCGTGCTCACACCGCTCGCTCCGTAACTGTTCGAGGCATCGCTGACGCCCTGCTGATACCCCTGGTCGTACGAGCCAGAGGAGCCCGTCGGCAGCCCGTTCAGCTCACCGCTCGCGCCGAACATTGCCTGGACCGCGACCGGCACGGCCACGAGGACCGCGAGGACGTTGACGACCTTGCGCAAGACCTGCGCGGCTCGCCAGCGCAACCACCGGCCTCGGCCCCACTGCACGCTCACGACGATCCCGAGCAGCAGGATCAGTCGCCAGACCGCCACCTGGGGCACGAACTCGAAGCCGTGGTTGCTGGTGAGCCACCGGTAGAGCACGAGCACCACGACCCACGCCCGCAGCACCCACCACACGGGCCGCAGCACCGCGGCGAACTCGAGGAACGCAGACCACTGCGCGGAGGACGTCACGGGGGCCCACAGGGACCTCCACTCCGACACGAACCGCTTGCCGTCCGCGGCCAGCCGGTCCCCCAGGCTGCGCCGCGGGCGCGGCCCCGGGGCGGCCGGGTCCAGGCCAGCGGCAGACCGGAGCTCGGCCGCGTACCCGGCGGCCGGGCCGAAGCGCGCGGCGACGTCGAGGAGGGTGGTCGCTCCGCCGTCGGGCACCTCGCCTCCCTCCGGGAGCGGACGCAGCGCGCCCGGCATGTCGGCGAGCGCCTCCGCGAGGTCCGCCTCGAGACCGTCGGTGAGGTCGTCGACCTGCTCGGGCGAGAGGTCGGCGAGGTGCGCGCGGACGTCCGCGGCGTAGCGGCGGACCTGGTCGAGGATCACGGCCTCGGGGCTCAGGGTCGTGGACATCATGCGGCTCCTTCCGAGGTCATGAGGAGGCCGGTCAGCGTGCCGGAGAACTCCTGCCACTCCTTGCGCTGGGTGTCGAGCATGGCCCGGCCCTGCGCGTTGATGCCGTAGTACTTGCGGTGCGGGCCCTCGTCCGAGGGGACGACGTAGCTCGTGAGCATGCCGCCGGTGTACAGGCGGCGCAGCGTGCCGTAGACCGACGCGTCGCCCACCTCCTGGAGGCCGGCGGCCCGCAGGCGGCGCACGACGTCGTACCCGTACCCGTCCTCGTCCGCGACGACGGCGAGGACCGCCGCGTCGAGGACGCCCTTCAACAGCTGTGTGGTGTCCACCCTGACTCCCTGCTCGCCCGACTCCTGTGCGGCAGACACTACTACGCAACCCGCACTACCGGCCAGAGTGAACTACCGCGTGTCGCGAGCGGCCCCGGAACCCAGCGGCCGCTGCCGCCGAGAAGTGAGTTGACGCCCCTTATTCGTGCGATCCAGGGGCGCCAACTCACTTCTCGGCGGGGCAAGGTGCGCGTCCACAGAGTGCGCTCCCGACACCCGTGTCCACAGGTCGCCCGCTGCGGCCCCCGCCCCCACCCGCCTCGCGGCACAGTGCCCGCATGCGGACCGACGAACCGTTCACCCTGGCCGAGGGCCGAGCCTCCGGGCTCTCCTCGAAAGCGCTGCGCCACCCACGCCTCGCGATCCCCACCCGTGGCCTGCGCGTCGCGGCAGAGCAGGCCGACGCTCTCCCCGTCCGGGCCGCCGCCATGATGCGATGCGCGCCCGCGGGCTCGGCGATCAGTCACGGCAGCGCGCTCAGTCTCCACGGCATCGACCTCCCCCGGCAGGTCGCGCGCGACGCCCGCGTGCACCTGAGCGTCCCCAGCAGCGCCGTCGTCCCCCGTCGCACCGGGTGCGTGACCCACACGCACGACGCCGACCTGCTGCCGGTGCAGCACCTGGACGGGCAGCTGGTCGTCACCCCTGAGCACGCGTGGCGACAGCTCGCCGGAACCCTGCCGCTCGACGAGCTCATCGTGCTCGGGGACTCGCTCCTGCGCCGCAAGGCCCCGGCGTCGACGCTCGGGCACCTGCGGGAGACGGTGCACGGCACACCGGCAGGTGCGCGCGGCGTCGCACGGATGCGGGCCGCCCTCGACGATCTCCGCACCGGGACCGACTCGCCCATGGAGACCCGAACCCGGCTCGTGCTCGTCCGCTCGGGCCTACCGTGCCCGCAGGTCAACGTCCCGGTCCTCGCCGGGAACGGCTGCTTCGTCGCCCTCCCGGACATGGTCTACGTCGCCGAGAGGGTCGCGATCGAGTACGACGGCGACGTGCACCGCACCGACGCCCGGACCTGGCGCCGGGACGTCGCGAAGAGGCAGTGGCTCGAGGACCTCGGGTGGCGGACCGTGGTCGTCACGGCCGACGACGTCTACCGCCACCCGGCGCGACTCGTGGCGCGCGTTGCCACGCTGCTCCGGTCTCGCGCGGTCCCGGGCCTCACCGAGAAGTGAGTTGACGCCCCTGATTCGTGCGATCCAGGGGCGCCAACTCACTTCTCGGCGGAGGAGGTCACGCGATCGACAGCGCGATCCCGTCCAGGATGTCGTGCTCGCTCGTCACGACCGACGTGAGCTCGCCGCCCGCGGCCGCGACGTCGTCGCGCACCCGGCGCACGACCTCGGCCCACACGAGCGCGCCCGCACCGATCACGTCGATGCGGCCCGGGTGCATGAAGCCCAGGGCTTCGCGCTCGGCGCGCGTGCGGCCCAGCAGGTCCTCGCACGCGGCCAGCGTCTGGTCGACCGACAGCACCGCGCCGTCGATCCGGTCGCGGTCGTACCGCTCGAGGCCCAGCGCGTGCGCCGTCACGGTCGTCACCGAACCCGCGAGCCCCACGAGCGTCGCGGCCTTGCCCAGCGGGACCGTGAGCGAGGCCGTGTCGAGCGCTGCCCGCACGTCGGCCCGCGCCGCCGAGATCTCCTCGGCCGTCGGCGGGTCCGAGCGCAGGTGGCGCTCGGTCATGCGCACGCAGCCCACGTCCATGGACCACGCGGCCTCCGGGGCGTCGGTGCCCAGCACGAGCTCGGTCGACCCGCCCCCGAGGTCCACGACCACGAACGGACCGGGGTGGTTCGCCGCGACCACGCCCGTCGCGCCGCGGAACGACAGCTCGGCCTCCTCCGTCCCGGACACGACCTCGGGCTCGACGCCCAGGCGGGCCAGGACGCCCTCGACGAACTCGCCGCGGTTCTCCGCGTCCCGCGTGGCCGACGTCGCCACGAACCGCGTGCGCGTCGCCCCGAGCTCCTCGATCACCCGGGCATACTCGGCCGCCTGGTCGAGCGTGCGCGCGAGCGCCTCCGGGGCCAGTCGGCCCGTCCGGTCGACGCCCTGGCCGAGACGTACGACCTCCATGCGGCGGTCGAGCTCGGTGAGCACGCCCGTCTCGGGGTCGACGTCGGCGACGAGGAGGCGGATCGAGTTGGTGCCGCAGTCGATCGCGGCGACGCGAGAAGAAGTCATGACATCAAGGGTGCCACCCGTCGCCGCCGCTGCGGGCGCGGACGCCGCCCGTGGACGGTCGGCGTCACGAGCATCACAGCCGACGGCGGCGCGCAGGTCCGCGGGTCGACCGCTCAGCAGGTGCAGCGGTCCGCGCGCCAGGTGCCCGAGATCATGACGAGCGCCTCGTCACCCAGCGGGTTCACGCCAGGACCGGCCGCGAGCGCGTGGCCCACGAGCACGTGCAGACACTTGACCCGCACGGGCATGCCGCCCGCCGAGATGCCCGCGATCTCCTCGACGTGCCCGAGCGACTCGCGCGCCGCGAGGTAGTGCTCGTGCGCCCGGGTGTAGGCGGCCGCGAGAGCCTCGTCCTGGGTCAGCCGCTCGGACATCTCCTTCATGACGCTGTTCGCCTCGAGCGTCGAGGCCCCTGCGACCGCGCCGGGGCTGGTCAGGTAGTAGGTCGTGGGGAACGGGGTGCCGTCGGGCAGGCGCGGTGCGGTGTGCACGACGAGCGGGCGGCCGCACACGCAGCGCGCGGCGATGCCCACGACGCCCCGTGCCGGGCGACCGAGCTGCTCCTGCAGGACCTCGAGGTCCTCGGCAGTCACCTCGGGTCGAGAACGGTCCGCCTCGGGAACGGCTGAGACGGCCGGTGCGGCCGGGGGCTGCGCGGAACCGTCCGCAGCCACTGGGGCCGTCGCCGTCGGGTCGGTCGACCTGGCAGGGGCGGACGACGCGTCGGCTGCGCCACCGAGGTCCGCGTCGTGCGGGGCGGAGGGGGTCGAGTCGTTCACGAGGGTCTTCCGTTCTGCGGCGTGCGGTGCTGGTCGACGCCGAGATCCGGCGCCACCCCATTCTCCCCGGTCGAGCGGCCGGAACGAGAATCGACGTCGCCGCGGACGGACCGGTGGTCCGTCGTGGCCTAGGGCGTGGGGGTGGGCGGGTCGGTCTCGGCGGGTACGTCGGCGCCGTCCTCGGGCGGTGTCTCCCCCGGTGCCGGCTGCTCCCCCGCGAGCTGTACAGACCGCCACAGCGAGGTGTACCAGGGTGCACCGTCGTTGCCCTCGACGCCGACAGGGCCGTCCGTGACCTTGCGTCCCGTCTCCGGGTCGAGGTCGTCGACGACCGACTCCGGGTCGATGACCCGCCAGGCGCGTTCACCCGGCATGACGTAGCTCAGCCGGTCGCGCGCCTGGGCGATCACGTACGCCTCGTCGTCCCATCGACCGAGCTGGACCTGGAGGTCGTCCCGCTCGGCCTCGGCCGCGGCGACCTCGGCGCGCAGCGCACGCAGCTCGCCGGTCTGGTTCACGTAGGCGCGCAGGGTGGGCAGGAGCAGGACGACCGCAAGGAGCACGACGACGGCGATCACGAGCGACCGGACGGTCACCACCTCGGGCAGCAGGAGGCCGTTGCGGCTGCGGCGACGGTCCGCGAGCGCAGGAGCCCGCGTCGAGGTGGTCGTCCGCGGGGTCCGCGGGGTGCGCGCCGACGAGGAGGTCGGGGACTTCGCGGCGCCGGCGGGTCGGTTCCCCGTGCCCGTGCCTGCCGCCGACGTGGTCGACGGCTTCCGCGGCGCCGCCGGCTTGCGCCCCGCTCCCGTCGTGGGGCTCGATCCCTTGGCTGCGCCCGCACCCTTGGTCGCGCCCGTCACCGGTCGGGCCTTCGGGGCACCCGTGCCGGCCCCGCCGGACGTGC
This sequence comes from Oerskovia jenensis, assembly GCF_016907235.1. Lineage (NCBI taxonomy): Bacteria > Bacillati > Actinomycetota > Actinomycetes > Micrococcales > Cellulomonadaceae > Oerskovia > Oerskovia jenensis. Next base: position 3,549,661 of record NZ_JAFBBO010000001.1, on the reverse strand, counting down.
CCGCGTCGGAGCGTGACGTCGTCGGGCCGGAGGCGCCCCGCGCGCGGCCGGTCGACGACCGACCGTCGCCCCGCGCACCTCCGCTGCGACCGCCACCCGGGCGCGGCGAGGCGCCGGGCGTGGACGGGCGACGGTTCGTGGGCATGGAGCCGATTGTGCCGCGCCGCGCGGCCCCCGCGGTGCAGGGAGCACGGCGTGCCGGGGCAACGTGGCCGGATCCACACCAAGCGTTCACAACCCGGCGCGTGTCGGGGTGCCTGCGGCGCAAGCACGGACGCCCGGTGGTTCCGAGGAACCACCGGGCGTCCGGGTACCGGCAGCGGTCGGACCCGAGGGTCAGGCCGTGCTCAGCGGGGATGCGTCAGCTCATGCCTTCCAGCGCGGGAACGCCGAGGCGCCGGCGTAGCGGCCCGCGTCGTCCAGGGCCTCTTCGATGCGCAGGAGCTGGTTGTACTTGTTGATGCGCTCGCCACGGGCGGGGGCACCGGTCTTGATCTGGCCGGCGTTGACGGCGACGGACAGGTCCGCGATCGTCGTGTCCTCGGTCTCGCCCGAACGGTGCGAGACCATCGCGGTGAAGCCGTTGCGCTGCGCGAGCTCGACGGCGTCGAGCGTCTCCGTGAGCGTGCCGATCTGGTTGAGCTTCACGAGCAGCGAGTTCGCCGACTTGAGCTCGATGCCCTTGGCGAGACGCTCCGGGTTGGTGACGAAGAGGTCGTCACCGACGATCTGCACCTTGTCGCCGACCTCGGCCACGAGCTGCGACCAGGCGCTCCACTCGTCCTCGGACAGCGGGTCCTCGATCGAGACCAGCGGGTAGTCCGCCACGAGCTGCTTGTAGTAGGCGATGATGTCGTCCGAGCTCGTCGCCTTGCCCTCGAACTGGTACGCGCCGTCCTTGAAGAACTCGGTCGCGGCGACGTCGAGCGCGAGGCCCACGTCCTTGCCCGGCGTGAAGCCGGCCTGCTCGATCGCGACGAGGATCAGGTCGAGCGCGTCGCGGTTGCTCGGCAGGTTGGGGGCGAAGCCACCCTCGTCGCCGAGGCCCGTCGCGAGGCCCTTGCTCTTGAGCACGGACTTCAGGGAGTGGTAGACCTCTGCGCCGGTGCGCAGCGCCTCACGGAAGGACGTGGCGCCGATCGGGGCGACCATGAACTCCTGGATGTCGACGTTGGAGTCGGCGTGCGACCCACCGTTGAGGATGTTCATCATGGGGACGGGCAGGACGTGCGCGTTCGGGCCACCGACGTAGCGGTACAGGTCCAGACCCGAGCTCTTCGCGGCGGCCTTCGCGACCGCGAGCGAGACGCCGAGGATGGCGTTCGCGCCGAGCTTGCCCTTGTTCGGCGTGCCGTCGAGCTCGATCAGCGCCTGGTCGATGAGGCGCTGGTCCTCGGCCTCGAAGCCGAGGAGCTCGGGGGCGATCTCGTCGATGACGGCGTTGACCGCACCCTCGACACCCTTGCCCAGGTAGCGGGACTTGTCGCCGTCACGACGCTCGACGGCCTCGAAAGCGCCGGTCGAGGCGCCCGAGGGGACGCCGGCGCGGGCAAAGGTACCGTCGTCGAGCACGACCTCGACCTCGACGGTGGGGTTTCCGCGCGAGTCGAGAATCTCGCGTGCTCCAACGGCTTCGATGCTTGCCACGGTTGCTCCTTCAGCTGCTTCCAGGTCCGGAGCGCAGGGCAGGCGACGATGGCGGTCGGGCGCGTCCGGGGTTGTCGCAACCCAGCCTAGTGGTCGGGAACACATAGTGCTTCGGGCGTCGCCTCGTGGACACGATCGCCCGCATGTCGGCCGCCGGCCCTCGCCGGGTGCGACGCGTGGGAGCACCGGGGGTGACGCTCGGGTCACCCCCGGCGGGCGTGCCCGTCACCCTCGGCGGAGACGATCGCCCGCTCGACCTCGCGCAGCGCGACCCGCAACGCGGTCTCGGCGTCCACCCCGTCGGCCTGGGCTCGGCGGACGACGTCGAGCAGCTCACGCCCGTACGCGACCTCCACTTCCACGTCGCCCGGCGCGTCCACGGCGACCGGCGTGCCCGACGACGCCGCTCCCCTGCCGTCCCCCGCCTCGCCCGGGGCGACAGGAGGGACCGACGCGACGACCGCCGTCGGGCCGGGAGCCGCGACGACTCCCCCCATCCCCGCACGCTGCGCGCGGGACAGGACCTTCTGCGCGCGGGCGAGCGCGCCCTGCGCGAGCGGGATGCCCTCGAGCACCGACTCGCGCTGCTTCTCCTGCTGCTTGATCTCGTCCCACTGCGCGTACAGGGCCGCGTGGCCGTCACCCGTGGTGACCGCGGTGTCGGCGAACACGTGCGGGTGACGCCTGACGAGCTTGGCGACGAGGTCGGCCGCGACGTCGTCGACCGTGAACGGGTCGACCGGGTCCTCGCTCGCGATGCGCGCGTGGAACAGCACCTGGAGCAGCAGGTCGCCCAGCTCCTCACGAATGCCCGCCCGGTCGCCCGTCTCGATGGCCTCGGCGAGCTCGTGCGCCTCCTCGAGCAGGTAGCGGACCAGGGTCGCGTGCGTCTGCTCGCGGTCCCACGGGCACCCGCCGGGCGAGTAGAGCCGGTCCATGACGGCGACGGACTCGCGCAGGGGGTCGGCGGGACGGTTCTGCTCGCTCGTGGTCATGCGCCCATCGTAGGGAGCGCGGACCGGAGGACCCCTGGGCGGGAGCCCCGCTACCTGTCGCCCGCTGCCCGGGACTGCGGGGGGCAGCGGTGCCGGGAGCCGGCTACCTCCAGGTGTCTGTCAGCGTCACGGCCCCGTTCGCCCCGACCGTCGCGGTGCGGTTGGCACCGCTCTCCCAGACCACGGTGCCCGCGCCGTCCTTCTTCACGTACTTGTACTCGAAGGTCGTCCCGGCGGGCAGGTCGAGCACGACCTTCCACACGGGGTACGTCGCGGAGGACAGGGGCTTGGCCGCGGCGGGCGCCCACGAGCCGAGGGCGGGGATGCTGCCCACGACGTAGACGTTCTGCCCCAGGACCGTGGTGGCGTTCACGGAGAAGCTCGCGTCGCCCTCGGTCTCACCGGGACCGCCACCGGTCCCCGCGCACGGGTTGCCCACGGTCACGACGCCACCGGAGACCTGGACGTGCTGCCCGGTCAGGGCGTAGTCCTTGCCGCCGTTGTTGTCCCAGGTGCCCGAGCCGTTGGTGAACGCGGCGGTGATCGTCGCCCCGTTCGCGGGGATCTCGCGCGAGACCCAGCCCGTGCAGGCTGCGGACATGTCGACCCCGGGGGCCGTGGTCCAGGCACCCGCACCGACCTTGTAGTGGACCTTGTACGCGTTCCATCCCGTCGAGGTCGAGTAGTAGACCGTGGTGGCGGAGGTGGTCGGGCAGTCGACCGTGCACGGCGTGCCACCGGTCTTGCCGACGTGCAGCGCGAGCGCGCCGTACGCGGGGACCGTCGCGGTGAACGTGCCCGACGCGCTCACGGTCCGCGTCACCGAGCAGTCCTTCGTGGCCACGACGTCGCAGTAGGTGCCCGCGGGCAGCGACGTCTGGTAGGTGCGCGTGACGGCGGAGGCGGTGTTGTTGATCGCCATGTAGCCCTTGGCCCCCCGGCCGTAGGCGATGTTGTTGTTGCCGTCGTCCCACCAGTTCGTCACGGACGTGCCCTCGACCGTGTTGTGGAAGCCGACCATGCCGGCGATCTCCGTCCAGCGCTGGGTGCAGGTCCAGGAGCTGCTGGAGCAGCTCGCGTCGGGGACCGAGGCGTTGGTGGCGCCGGGCGCCCCTGCGTCCTTGTCGGTCCACGTGTAGCCGGTGTAGACCGCGGGCGAGCCGTAGGGCCACGACAGCATGAACGCGTTGGCGAGCGTGTACTTGGCGCCCCACTTGTAGTTCATGGTCTCGCCGTTGCGCTCGGTGTCGTGGTTGTCGACGAAGACCCCGGCGCGGTCGGACGTGAGCAGCCCGTTGCCGATCTCGTCGAGGCTCGCGATGCTGCCGTCGAAGCGGCTCTTGAGCGTGCGCGCGTAGTTGAACTCGTGCGAGTCCCCGCTGCCCAGGTACTCGGAGGGCTGGACGGGTTCTCCCCCGGCCCCGATGACCTCGTGGACCCAGTAGACGTTCGGGTTGGTCAGCTTGGCCTTGATGGCCTCGAGGTCGGCGGCCGGGATGTGCTTGGCCGCGTCGATGCGGAAGCCTGCGACGCCCAGGCCGAGCAGGTCGTTCATGTATCCCGCGATCTTGCCGCGCACGTAGTCGGAGCTCGTGCGCAGGTCCTGGAGCGAGACGAGGCGGCAGTTCTGGACGTTGTACCGGTCGCCGTAGTTGGTGATGTTGGCGCGGCAGTCGTTGAAGTCGTTCGCGCCGTACGGGACACCCGGGAAGCTGTCGACCGAGTAGCTGGTCCCGCCGGTGCCTGTGCCGGACCCGGTGTCGGCGCCTGCCGTGTGGTTGACGACCGCGTCGACCACGATGCCCACGCCCGCCGCCTTGCACGTGTTCACCATGTTCTGGAACTCGGCGCGGTTGCCGAGCTTGGACTCGATCTTGTAGCTCACGGGCTGGTACGAGGTCCACCACGCGGTGCCCTGGATGTGCTCCTGGGGTGGGGAGACCTGGACGTAGCCGAACCCGGCGGGCCCGATCGTGCTGGTGCACTCGGCGGCGACGGCGTCCCACGTCCACTGGAACATGTTGAGGACGACGTTCCCCCGGCCGTTCTCGGACGCGACCACGGGTGAGGGCGTCGGTGCCTTGGCCGCGGCGGGCACGGCCCCGGCGACGAGGCCCGACGTGACCACGGCGAGCGCCGTGAGCCCGGCGAGAAGTCTGCGCCGCGGCTTCGTGCGGACAGGTCTGGTTGTTCGGCTGAGCATCATTGCTGCGTTCTCCGTTTCGGTGCTGCGCACAGCCCCGCATCGGCGCGTGGCTGCCCGTCCTCGCCCCGGCGTCGGCGCCGGCACGTCTACCGCTTCCCCTGCCATTGCTCCGGTCCGATCGACCGGCCGAGCCCGCACCCTGCCACCTTGCAGAATGTTGCGGATTCTTGCTGAAAGATTACACAGACGGATGGGACGTGTCAGCCCTTTCGGACACGCAAGAAGATTGCGGGTTCTCGGGCTGGGCAGCGCGGGCACCACGAGATAGAGGGTTCTCGTCGAGACCGAGGTCCGCAGGCCTCTGTCTCGACAAGAACCCTCTACGTCGACGGGATCCCGCTGTGTCGCCGTCCTGTCCGACGGCGGCACGCACCTCAGGGCAGCGTCGGCACCGCCGCGAGCAGCTCGCGCGTGTACGCGGCCGCGGGCCGGGTCAGCACCTCGCGCGTGGGGCCGGACTCGACGACCTCTCCCCCGCGCAGCACGACGGTCTCCTCGCAGAGCTGCCCGACGATCGCCATGTCGTGGCTGACCAGGACGAGCGTGAGCCCCAGCTCGCTCTGGAGCCCGCGCAGCAGGTCCATGACCTGCTCACGCACCGACACGTCGAGCGCACTCACGGGCTCGTCGCCCACCAGGACCGACGGCGAGGGCGCGAGGGCCCGCGCGATCGCGATGCGCTGACGCTGGCCACCGGAGAACTGGGCCGGGTACTTCGTCCGGGCGTCGGGGTCGAGGCCGACCCATCCCAGCACCTCGTCGACGCGCGCCGACACGTCGCCGCCGATCTTGAGCGAGCGCAGCGGCTCGGCGACGATCCGCGCGACGGTCATGCGCGGGTCGAGCGACGTGCGCGGGTCCTGGAGGACGACCTGCACCTCGCGGCGATACCGCCGCATGAGCGCGCGGTCCCGGCGGTCCAGGGGAGCGCCGCGGTAGGAGACCGTGCCGCGCGTCGGGCTGTCGAGCCCAAGCAGGAGGCGCAGGAGCGTCGACTTCCCCGCGCCCGACTCCCCCACGATCCCCACGCTGCGGCCCGCACGGACCGCGAGGTCGACGCCCGCGAGCGCCGCCGTCGGGGGCGTGCGGCGCGATCCGCCGAACTCGCGCCACACCCCGTCGAGCGCGACGAACGGTGAGGCGTCACCCTCGGCAGGGTGCCGGTCGCCCTCGGCAGGGTGCCGGTCACTCCCGGCAAGCAGGGCGTCACCCTCGGCGGGCTGGTCGCTCATCGGTCCTCCTGGGTGGTCGGGTGCAGGGTGGTCGGGTGCAGGGTCGGCAGGTGGGTCACGGCGCGTGCGGCGGCGAGCAGCGACCGGGTGTACGGGTCCTCGGGAGCCTCGAGGGCGCGAGCGACGCTCGTGGCCTCGACGACCTTCCCGTGCCGCATGACGACGAGGTCGCGCGTGACGCGGGCGACGACCGGCAGGTCGTGCGACACGAACACCAGGGCGGTCCCGGTGCGCTCGATGAGGTCGTCGAGCAGGTCGAGGATCTCGGCCTGGACGGTCACGTCGAGGGCCGTGGTGGGCTCGTCGGCGATGAGCACGTCGGGCTCGCACGCGAGCGCCATCGCGAGGCACGCGCGCTGGCGCTGTCCGCCCGAGAGCTGCCACGGGTAGGACCCGAGGATGCGCTCGGTGTCGTCGAGGCGCACCAGGCGGCACAGGTCGGCGGCGAGCTCGGCGGCCCGGGCACGCGAGACCTTGCGGTGCAGGCGCAGCGGCCCGGCGATCTGCCGACCGATCGTCATGAGCGGGTCGAGCGCCGTGAAGGGCTCCTGGAAGACCATGGCGATCCGCGCCCCGCGCACGCGGCGCAGGGCCTCCTCGCCGAGGCTCAGCAGGTCGGTCCCGTCGAGCAGGACCTGCCCGGTCGCGGTCATGCCGTCGGGCAGCAGCCCGAGGATCGCGGCCGCGGTGAGCGACTTGCCCGAGCCGGACTCGCCGATCACGCCCAGGCGCTCGCCGGGCGCGACGCGCCAGCTCACACGGTCGAGCAGCACCCGGCCCGACGACGTCCGCACCGTCAGGTCCCGCACCTCGAGCCCGGTGGTGCTCGTCGCGGGGCCGGCGGTGCTCGGCGTGGGAGGGGTCGTGCGGGTCATCGGTCGCCTCGCAGGCTCGGGTCGGTCCGTTCACGGATGCCGTCGCCCAGCAGGTTCAGGCCGAGGACGGTCCACGCGATGAGCAGCCCGGGCAGGATCGCCCCGAGCGGCTGGACCGCGACGGACTTCTGGGCGGCGCTGAGCAGCCGCCCCCAGGACAGGGCGGTCGGCGAGCCGAGCCCCAGGTAGGACAGCGACGCCTCGGCGAGGATCGCGCCGCCCGCGAGCAGCATGAGCTGGACCAGCAGGGTGGGGGCCACGTTGGGCAGCACGTGGCGCAGGATCGTCCCCCACCATCCGGTGCCCGACGCCGTCGCGGCCGTCACGTAGTCCTCGCGCAGCACGCGCGCGGCGTTGACCCGCGTGACGCGCGCGACCACCGCAGCCCCGGAGATGCCGATCGCCACGATCGCCGAGGTCAGCGACGCACCGCGGACCGTCACGATGAGCATGGCCAGCAGCAGGGTCGGGAACGCGATCATCAGGTCGATGACGTTGAGGAGCGCGACGTCGGCCCACCGCGTCGTCGCCGCCGCGACCACGCCGATCGCGAGGCCCAGCACGCCTGCGATGACGACCGAGGCGATCGCCACGGTCATCGCGACCGTGGCCCCGCCCATGAGCTGGCTCAGCAGGTCGCGTCCCAGGCGGTCGGTGCCCGCCCAGAACTGGGCGCTCGGTCCCTCGAGCCGTCCGCCCGTGCCGGCCGCCCCCGCGCTCACGTCGTACGGCGTCCAGAAGACCGCGACGACACCGACCACGGCGACCAACCCGACCATGACCAGACCCGCGACGAACGACGGGCTCACGCTCCGCCGTCGGGCCCGCTTGGGACCACCGCCCCCGGGGGACGGCGCGACCACGCCCTCCTCGCGCGCCGGGACGAGCCGCCCGGATCCTTCGGCGACGGGGATCTCCCCGCCCAGGTCGATGCTCATCGGGCTCCTCCGAGGGCAGAACCGGCGCGCAGCCGGGGGTCGATGCCGCGCTGGGCGAGGTCGACCAGGAAGTTCGTGACGAGGACGACGGCCGTCAGGCCCAGGACGAGGGCCTGCACGACCGGCAGGTCGCGCCCCGCGACAGACGACACCAGGAGCGTGCCGAGGCCCGGGAGCGCGAAGACGTTCTCCACGACCACGGCCCCCAGCAACGACGTCGCGAGCTCGATGCCGAGGATCGCGACGACCGGGACCGCGCCGTTGCGCAGACCGTGGCGCGCCAGGGCGTGCCACCGGCCGTAGCCGAGCGAGCGGGCCGTGCGGACGTAGTCCTGGTCCAGCACGTCGAGCGTCGCCGACCGCACATAGCGCACCATGACCGACGACATCGCGATGGCCACGGTCGCCACCGGCAGGACGAGCGACCGCACGGCCGCCGCGGGGTCCTCCCAGCCCTGGCGCGGGAACCCGCCGGGGGGCAGGACCCCCGCCTCGAGCGCGAACACCCACACCAGGATCACGCCGACCCAGAAGACCGGCACCGCGACGCCCAGCTGCGACACGGCCGAGACCGTGACCCCCACGACGCCGCGGCGCTTGACCGCCGCGACCACCCCGAGCGGCACCGACACGAGCACCGAGACCACGAAGGCCGCGAGGCTCAGCGGCAGCGTGATCGCGAGCTTGCTCGCGATCAGCTCCCCCACGGGCAGGCGCGAGACGAACGACGTCCCCGCACTGCCCGAGAACAGCCCCGCCACCCACTGCCCGTACTGCGTCCACAGGGGCTGGTCGGTGCCGAGGTCGGCACGCAGCTGGTCGAGCTGGTCGCTCGTGGTGCCCACGCCGAGCGACGTGCCCGCGCTGTCGCCCGGCAGGAAACGGAGGACGGCGAAGACCACGACGCTCGCGAGGACCAACGACAGCAGCAGCGTGCCGACGCGCGTCAGGAGGTAGCGGGACATGGGAGCTCGGTCAGCCTTCCCGCACGATGTCGGCGACGTAGAAGCTCTCCGTCACCTGGTTCACCGGGAAGCCCGTGATCTCGGCGCGCGCGACCCGGATCTGCGGGTCGAGGTACAGCCAGGCGCTCGCCGCCTCCTGCCCGATGGTCTCGTTGACCTGGGTCAGCAGGGCCGTCTGCTCGTCGGCCGTGGCCGCCTGGTCGGCGTCCGCGACCCACTGCTGGACGTCCTTGTTGTCGTAGCCCCAGTAGAAGTCGGGGTTCGCGTACCAGACGACGTCGCGCGGGTTCACGTGCCCCATGAGCGTGGTCTGGAAGTCGTGGTCCGTGTAGACCTTCTGGTACCAGGTCGCGTCGTCGATCGGGTGGAGCGTGAGCGTGACGCCCACGGCCTGCAGGTCCGCCTGGAGGAGCTGCGCGATGGTCTCGGACGGGTCGCCCGCGACGTAGTCGACCGCGATGCTCAGGCCGCTCACGCCGGCCTGCGCGAGCAGGTCCTTCGCGGCCTGCGGGTCGTAGGAGTGCACGTCGGCCTGGTCGACGAACCACGGGTCGGTCGGCGGGACCATCGAGCCGATGACCCGGCCGCGTCCGTCCCACACGGCGTCGAGGATCTTCTCGCGGTCGATCGCCGTGTACAGGGCCTGGCGGACGCGGACGTCGTCGAACGGCGCGACGCGGTCGTTGAAGGCCCAGATCTGCTTGGTCGTCGAGGTGCCCTCGGTGATGGTGAACTCGTCGTTGCCCTCGAACTGCACGAGCTGGTCCGGGGAGTCCTCGGCGATGACCAGGTCGAGGTCACCGGTCGCGAGCGCGTTGTTGAGCGCGGTCGTGTCCTGGAAGAAGCGGAACGTGACGCCCGAGTTCTTGGCGGGCTCACCCCAGTAGTCGTCGTTGCGCTCGATCGTGAGGTGGTCGCCCTGCGTCCACTCGACGAAACGGTACGGGCCCGTGCCGTTGTCGCTCGTCAGCTCGGTGTCGCCGTCCCGCACGATCGTGACGGACGCGAGGTAGAACGGCAGCGACTGGCTGCGGCGCGACAGGTCGAGCTGCACCGTGGCGTCGTCGGGGGCCGTGATCGCGGAGATGACCGACAGGTCGTTCTTGCGCGCGCTCTTGGACTCGGGTGCGATGGTCTGCGAGATGCTCCAGACGACGTCCTGCGCGCTCAGCGCGGACCCGTCGTGGAACGTGACGCCCGGCTGCAGGTGGAACGTGTAGACGAGGCCGTCCTCGGACACGTCCCAGTCCTTCGCGAGCGTCGGGACCACCTCGCCGTCGACGTCGACCGAGGTCAGGCCCTCGAAGACGTTGCGCGTCATGGTCTGCGAGACGCCCGAGCTGCCGCCGACGTTGCGGACCAGTCCGGTGGGCTCGTTGGTCGAGCCGATGACGATCTCGGCGTCAGCGCCTGCCGCGGCGCTGCTGCTCGCGCTGCCGGACCCACCCGAGCCGCACGCGGCGAGCAGGAGGGTCGTCGCCAGGACCGCGGCGGCTGCCTTGAAGGTTCTCATGGGGGTTCTTCCGTTCCAGGAGGTGCAGCGGGGCTGCACGGGGACCACCCCGCTCTCGCGACCTGGGTCGCGGGACGAGGTGGTGAGGGGTTCGTGGAGCGCGGTCCTCCGACGGATGGCGGGGGCCGGGTGGCGGAGACCGGGAGGGCTCGGGCGTCACGAGCGCGGCCGACGGTGCGGGGCGCTGCGATCCGCGCAGGGCGCGACTAGGCGTGCGACGGGAAAGCCCGGGGGAAGGATCAGACCTGTGCGTGAGGGGCGGTCACGTCGGGGAGCACCCGCGACGGACGCCGCCTGTCAGCGGCTGTTCAGAGACAGCGACAACAGCGGGCGGAGCTCGTCGAGCCGTGCCGTCCGGTGCTGTGGGTGCGCGTGGGCGCGTTCAGGTCGAAATACATGATGCGACAACTATCTCACCGACCGAGCGGTATGGATACGCACCGACGGTGTGGCGGTGGTCACGTCACCGCAGCCGCTGCTAGGGTCGCCAGGCCGAGCGTGAGCTCGCCCGGGTCGTCGATGGAGCACCAATGCTGCGTGTCACCGTGCCTGTCAGGGTCCTCGTCCGCCGCCTCGCGCTGGCGATCGCCGTCCTGGCCGTCCTGCACCTCCTCGCCAACTTCCTCGAGAAGGGCGCCGACCTCCACGGCGGCGTGATCGAGCCGCTCGTCCACTACTTCAGCATGGACGAGGAGGTCAACGTCCCCACCTGGTTCACCGTGGTCCTGCTGGCCTCGACGGGACTCGTGACGGGGGACCTGCTGCACGTCGAGCCCGTCCCGGCGCGACGGTGGGCCTGGGGGCTCATCGCGTTCGTGCTCCTGTACCTGTCGATCGACGAGATGACGAGCTTCCACGAGCACCTGGGCACCTCGCTCGAGGAGCACTTCCGGAGCATCGCGGACCTGCCGTTCAACGGCTGGATCGCGTTCTACGGCCCGCTCGCGCTCGTCGTGGCCGCGATCGTCGTCCCGCTCCTGTGGGGTCTCCCCCGGCGATTCCTGCGCCCCATGGCCCTGGCCGGGGTCCTCTACGTGATCGGCGCCGTGGGCTTCGAGGCGATCGCGGGGCTGCTCGAGGACCAGGGCTTCGACCGGGCGACGTTCGTCGGGCAGCTCGCGGTGCTGGGCGAGGAGAGCCTGGAGATGATCTCGGTGCTCGTGTTCCTCGTGGCCGTGGTGCGCTACCGCGACGCCCTCGACGGGGACGTCGCCGCCGTCGAGGGGCGCTCGTCCTCGGCGGGGACGCCCGACGACGGGACCACACTTCATCCTTGACCCCCTCCCTCCCGGGCGCCCACGATGCAAGAGCGGCCTCTCGACGGGGCCGCGCACCAGCGGCAGGGGACCTCGATGACGACTCCGGCGGGAACGGGCACCGCCCCGCGCCAGCTCCCCTCCCTGACGGCGATCCGCGCGGTCGCCGCCGCGGCGGTCCTGGTGTTCCACCTGGACTACTGGCAGGTGCTCGACATCCCCGGGGCGTACTACGGCAGCACCGGGGTCGCGCTGTTCTTCGTCCTCTCGGGCTTCATCCTGACGTGGACCGCCAACCCTGCGCTCCCCCGCAGCGGCTTCTACCTGCGCCGCGTCGCACGGATCTACCCCGACCACCTCGTGACGCTGGTCGCGGCTCTGGTCATCGCCCTGGTCCTGGGCAGCCCGCCCGTGACCGGGCGCATCATCGGCGCCAACGTCCTGCTGCTCCAGGCGTGGTCCCTGGACCCGACGGTCGTGTACGGGCTCAACGGCGTCGCGTGGTCGCTGTCGTGCGAGCTCGCGTTCTACCTCGCCTTCCCGTTCCTCCTGCCGCTGCTGCGGCGCTGGTCGGGTCGGACCCGGCTCGTCGTGACCCTCGTGGCGCTCGCGGTCCCGCTCGTCGCGACGGTCGTGGCCCCCACGACGTACCAGGTGCTCTACCACTTCCCTCTCGCCCGGTTCCCGGAGTTCGTGCTGGGCGTCGTCGCCGGCCTCGCGTTCGTCGAGGGCCACCGGTCACGGGTCCCGTGGGCGGGGGTGCTCGGGATCCTCGCCGCGGTGCTCGTCGTGGCCGAGCTCACGCACGCGACCGAGGCCGTGGCCCGGGTCGCGCTCGTCCTGCCGTTCGCGCTGTTCCTCATGCTCTGCGCCGAGCGCGACCTGCGGGGCCGGCGGTCGGTGCTGACGCACCGCGTCCTGATCGTCGCGGGCTCGGCCTCGTACGCGTTCTACCTGGTGCACGAGCTCGTGATCCGGCGCGTGCTCGACACGCCCCTGACGGGCGTGCTCGCCGCGGCCGTGATCACGGTCGCCGCCGCGCTCCTGGCGTACGCGCTCTACCGGTTCGTCGAGGAGCCTGCCCGCCACCTGATCGTGAACCGCTGGGGTCGGCGGCGCGCGCCACTCGGCATGCCCGAGGGCGCGACGCCGGGCGCAGCGGCACCTTCACCCGGCCCGACGGCGCCGCTCACCGACGCGCGCCCGTCGCCCGCGGTGGACCCCGTCTCGGCCCCCACCGCCGCACCGGACGTGACTACCGCTTCGACGTCCCCACCGTCGCCGCCGCGCTGACGTCTCCCGTGATGACCGCGTCGATGAGCTGGCGCGCCCAGGCGAGCACCTCCATGCCTCGCAGCGGGCGGCCTCCGATGCGCGCCGTCGTCGGGAAGGGGACGAGGAACGCGCGGATCGCGGGCTTGAGCATGGTGCCCGGGTAGAGGCGCTTGAGGCGCAGCTCGGCGGACTCCGGGAGGTCGACGGGCGCGAAGCGCACGAACTTGCCCTGCGCCGTGACGTCCGCGAGCCCTGCGCGGCGCGCATGGTTGCGGAAGTCCGCGACGGCGAACAGGGCCTCGACGACCTCCGGGAGCGCGCCGTAGCGGTCGACGAGCTCGGCCCGCACCTCGGCGAGCGCGGGCTCGTCCTGGGCCGCCGCGATCTTGCGGTACGCCTCGAGGCGCAGGCGCTCGTGCGCGATGTAGTCGTGCGGGATGTGCGCGTCCACGGGCAGCTCGATCGAGACCTCGGGGGCTTCCTCCTCGACCTCGCCCTTGAACGACGCTACGGCCTCCCCGACCATGCGCACGTACAGGTCGAACCCGACGCCCGCGATGTGCCCCGACTGCTCGCCGCCCAGCAGGTTGCCCGCGCCGCGGATCTCGAGGTCCTTCATGGCGATCTGCATGCCCGCGCCGAGGTCCGTGTTCGCGGCCATGGTCGCGAGGCGGTCGTGCGCGGTGTCGGTCAGCGGGCGCTCGGGCGGGTACAGGAAGTACGCGTACGCGCGCTCGCGCCCACGACCCACGCGGCCGCGGAGCTGGTGGAGCTGGGACAGGCCCAGCATGTCGGCGCGCTCCAGGATGAGGGTGTTGGCGTTGGAGATGTCGAGGCCGGTCTCGATGATCGTGGTGCAGACCAGGACGTCGAGCTCCTTCTCCCAGAACGCCGTGATCGTCTGGTCGAGCTGGGCCTCGCCCATCTTGCCGTGCGCGACGCCGATGCGGGCCTCGGGGACGAGCTCGCGCAGGCGCTGGGCCGTGCGGTCGATCGTCTCGACCTTGTTGTGCACGTAGAACACCTGGCCCTCGCGCAGCAGCTCGCGGCGGATCGACGCAGAGATCTGCTTCTCCTCGTACGCGCCCACGTACGTGAGCACGGGGTGGCGCTCCTCGGGCGGGGTCGCGAGTGTCGACATCTCGCGGATGCCCGTGACGGCCATCTCGAGCGTGCGCGGGATGGGGGTCGCGCTCATCGCGAGCACGTCGACGTTGGTCCGGAGCTGCTTGAGCGTCTCCTTGTGCTCGACGCCGAACCGCTGCTCCTCGTCGATGATGACCAGGCCCAGGTCCTTGAACTTGATCGACCCCGAGATGATGCGGTGCGTGCCGATCACGACGTCGACCGACCCGTCCTTGAGCCCCTCGACCGTCTCCTTGGACTCGGCCTCGGTCTGGAAGCGCGAGAGCGCCTTGACCGTCACGGGGAACGCAGAGTAGCGGTCCGCGAACGTCTGGAAGTGCTGCTGGACCAGGAGCGTCGTGGGCACGAGGACCGCGACCTGCTTGCCGTCCTGCACGGCCTTGAACGCCGCGCGGACCGCGATCTCGGTCTTGCCGTACCCGACGTCGCCGCACACGAGCCGGTCCATGGGGACCGGCTTCTCCATGTCGGCCTTGACCTCGTCGATCGTGACGAGCTGGTCGGGCGTCTCGACGTACGCGAACGCGTCCTCGAGCTCGCGCTGCCACGGGGTGTCGGGGCCGAACGCATGCCCCTGCGTGGCCATGCGCGCGCTGTAGAGGCGGATGAGCTCGCCCGCGATCTCCTTGACGTGCTTGCGCGCCTGGCTCTTGGTCTTGGCCCAGTCCGAGCCGCCCATCTTGTTCAGGCTGGGCGACTCGCCGCCCGTGTACTTGGTGACCTGGTCGAGCTGGTCGGACGGCACGAACAGGCGGTCGCCCGGCTGGCCGCGCTTGCTGCTCGCGTACTCGATCACGAGGTACTCGCGCGTCGCGGCGTTGCCGCCCGTGCCGAGCGTGCGCTGCACGAGCTCGACGAACTTCCCCACGCCGTGCTGCTCGTGCACCACGTAGTCGCCCGCGCGCAGCGCGAGGGGGTCGACGACGTTGCGCCGCCGCGAGGGCATCTTGCGCATGTCGCGCGTGCTCGACCCCTGGCGTCCCGTGAGGTCCGACTCGCTGAACACCGCGAGCTTCAGGTCGGGCGCGACGAAGCCCGGCCCCACGGGCGCGGGTGTCACGAGCACGACGCCGCCCTCGGGCTCGGTGTCGATCGACGCGACGAGGCGCGCTGCGGTGTCGACCGCGGAGAGCTGCTCGGTCATGCGTCGGGCGGGGCCGTGGCCCTCGGTCGTCAGGACCAGGCGCCAGCCGGCGTGCTGGAGCGAGCGCAGGTCGTCGAGCGCGCGCTCGACGTCCCCCCGGTAGGACTCGACGTTGCGCGCCGGCACGGTGAAGGTGGTCACGCCGTCCGTGCCCATGCCCGACGTCGGACCCTCGCCTCCCGGGAGCGCCTCGCCCGGGTGCGCTTCGCCGTCGGGCCCTGTGCCCTCATCCAGGCCGAACGGGCTGAGCGTCCACCACCCGAGGCCGCGACGCTCGGCGACGTCGTGGACGTCGGCGAACGTCTCGAACGACGCGGCCGAGAGGTTGATCGGGGTCGAGCCGCCTGCGGCCGCACCGGTCCAGGCGGCGGCGAGGAACTCCTCGGTCGTCGCGACGAGGTCGTGCGCGCGGCGGCGCACGCGCTCGGGGTCGTTGACGATCAGCAGGGCGTCGTCGGGGACGAGGTCCAGGACGGGCAGCATGCGGTCGACGAGGACCGGGGCGAGGGACTCCATGCCCTCCACGGCGATGCCGGCGGCGAGCTTGTCGAGCATGTCGGTCGCGCCGGGCAGCGTCTCGATCAGCTCCGCCGCGCGGGCGCGCACCGCGTCCGTCAGGAGGATCTCGCGGCACGGCGGCGCCCACACGCCGTGGTCCGCGATCTCGAGGCTGCGCTGGTCCGCGACCGCGAACCAGCGGATCTCGGTGACCTCGTCACCCCAGAACTCGACGCGCAGCGGGTGGTCCTCGGTCGGGGGGAAGACATCGAGGATGCCGCCGCGCACCGCGAACTCGCCGCGCCGCTCGACCATGTCCACGCGCTGGTAGGCCGCCGCGCTCAGGCGCTCGGCGACGTCCGTGAGGTCGGCCGTCTCGCCCGTGCTGAGCTCGACGGGCTCCAGGTCCCCCAGGCCCTCGACGACCGGCTGGAGCAGCGCGCGCACCGGCATGACGAGGACGCGTACCGGGCCCGACTGGCTGATCTCGCTGGTCGGGTGCGCGAGGCGGCGGAACACCGCGAGCCGCTTGGCGACCGTGTCGCTGCGCGGCGACAGACGCTCGTGCGGCAGCGTCTCCCACGCGGGCAGGACCGCGACCAGGTCACCCAGTTCGTCGGGCAGGTAGGCGCGCACGCTCGCGGCGAGCTCGTCGGCCTCACGACCCGTCGCGGTCACCACGACGAGGGGGCGGGAGCCCTGGGCAGGCTCTCCCTGCGCGGCCCCGGCGGCGTCCCCGGTCGCGGTCGCCCCCGCCATCGCGGCGAGCAACGGCGGACGCACGCCCACCGGCCCGACGACGTCGACCGCGCCCCGCAGGCGCACGTGCTCGACGACCGCGCGCGCGGTCGGGTCGGCCAGGAGGGCGGGCAGGATTCCGGTGAGGTTCATGAGTTCCTTCGAGTCACCGATCGGCAGGCGGGCGTCCACGGGCGCAGGCCCGGGCAGGTGTGGACGTCATTCGACGCGACCCGCAGCGAGGCGCGGGCGCGCCGGAACAGCACGAGCGGCCCGGACCGAGGTCAGACGGTCCGGGCTGAGGGTACGAGCACCAGGCTACGCCGAGGGGGTGACAGGGGGCGCGGTGGTTTCGCGGAGCGCGCACGCCCTGTGCGGTCGCTCCGACGGACGGGCGCCCGGCGCCGCTAGATCCGATCGAGCTCGAGGGTCTCTCGTCTCACCTGGCGGCGGAGCAGGCGCCAGGCGAGCATCCTCGCGAGATGGTCGCCCCTCGTGCCGTCGCTGACCTCCTCAGGCGAGCCCGCCGCGAGCACGAGCTCGCACGACGTGCACTTGTCGCCGGCGAAGGTCAGGACGAGTCGGCTCGGACCGCGCACTGCGGCCACCGCGGTCGCGAGTCGTGCGCGCAGCTCGTCCGGCTTGTCCTCCTCGACGTACGCGAACGTCGGCCCCAGGTAGGGACCGAATACCAGGACGAAGACCTCCCCGCCACGGTGCACCCGCACGCTCGCCGTCCGCTCGGGGTCTCGTGCGGACCACAGAGCGACGCGGAAACCGTCGGAGACGTCGTCAAAGCGCCACAGGATGTCGGGATGCTCCGCCATGATTCCTGGCACGAGCAAGACCAGTGCCGCGTCTGCTGGTTCTGTGTTCACGGCGACCATTGCAGCAGGTCCACCGGGGCCGCGACTACGCACTACGCCGCGAACCGGCGGCCTCAAGGACAAGGGAACTCCTCCCGAAGGTACTCTCGGTACTCGGCCATGCTCATGTTCTTCAGGTCGTCCACCCGGTAGACCCCTTCGGGCAGCCCGTGGACCTCGTCCAGATCATCCACCACAGTTGCCGCCGATCTCTTGGGTCCGCGAAATACGACATCGAACCACTCGAGACCGTCGTAGCTCCCCGTGACACTCGTCCAGTCCGACGGGCTCAGCGCCACTGAGCCGTCAAGGTCGACCACGATCCCCCCTCCCGTCCACGCCTCGGGCAGTGACAACTCTGCGTCGATCGGCGTGACGCTCGCCTCGGTAAAACCCTCTCCGGGGCAGTCCGGGATGATGACCCGGAGAACCCCGCCGTCGATCCGAACCCCGAGGGGAGCCGGGGACGGATGGGAAGCGGGCACGCAACTCGTCAAGACCGTCGAGGACGCGATCGCACCGAACACCAAGCGATTTGACAGCCTTTTCAACAGCACCAACACCCCCCCCGACTTCCGATCTGCATAGATCTCGAACGTCTTCGAGCACCGATTCCGCCCTGCTCTGAATCTTCTTGGCGGAACACCTAGCGGATCCGCCGAGCGGGGCACCGAATCCGCAAGCCTCACCCGACGGGTCAACAATGGCTCTGCACCGTCCCGTCCGGGAGACGCACATGAATGCACCCGTCGCCGGTTCGGTACTCCCCTGCGGCGACCGCCCGAACGATCTGGCGCAGTTCATCGTTGCCGACCCGGATGCTCACGTCAGAGATCAGCACGCGAGCAACCTCACCGCTGGTGACACGTAGAACGTCGATCATTCGCTCGTTCTGGGGGTCGTCGTCGAAGTTGATGGCCAGGGTCTCTTCCTCGCCCTTGACCGAGACCCACACCGACTCCACGCCAGGGAGGAGCGATAGTTCATCCGCAAAGTCCATGCGACTCCTCGCTTCTGCCTCGCTCTCCGTCGCTGCCACCGGCAGCCTACGGCCGCGCGAAGATGCCCAGCAGGTCTCTCCGTACAGAACGCGCTGCACGCAGCGTCGACACCGCCGATGGCGCCCCGCGGGCCGGCGCGGGCGGTGACGTTGCCACCGGGGACGGGGACGATCGACATGACAGCATGACGACTCCACTCACCCGAGCACGACCACTATCTCCGCAGCAGCATCGTCTCGGTAGACGCGCACGTGCGGGGGGCCGTCCTCCTCGACACTCACTCGAGCTCGAATGCTGTCCGAGGCATCCTCGAGCTCAACCACCCCGTAGCCGGCCTCGAAACGACCGTCGAAGACGAGCGACAGGCCGGCCGTCAAGCCGCGCGGAGCCTTCTCCTCGAAGACAAGCACCTTCACCAGCCCGTCGACGGCAACTCTCACAGGCACATACAGAGAGTCGTAGTCAAGGTGAGCAGCTTCCTCCAGCGGATCGAACGTCTCGTGAGCCGCTTCGCTGTCCAGGCTGGCTATCACGAGCAGCCCGTGCTCGAAGGCGGCTTCGAATGCCACCAGAAGCCTCTTTCGGCTGAACGAGGATCCTGAGTCTTTTCTTGGGTTCACCCACGTACCCTTCGTGTTCATCGGAACATGCGAGCCGGACAGATGGCTGCCTGGCCTCATCGGAGCCAGGAACGGATCACCGCCTCACGTCCCGGCTGGATCGGTCTTCTCTCCTCCAGGACACTCGGCCGAGCAAGAGTGTCGAGGCGAAGCTCTACCCCGTCAGCGTCGACAAGATAGATGTAGCTGAACTGCACGGGCAGCACGGGATGGAACTCCGTGCGCGTCATGACCTGACTCCCGGCGCCGAAGAACGTGCTCGACAGAACGTTTCGCACAAGGACTCCCTCCTCACGCCTCCAGGCCCCGGCGAGGCAGACGCGAAGGGTGAAGAGGATCCCGCCTGCCGCGATGATCGATCCGAGAATCACGTCATCAAGGCTGGGGGAAGGTTCTTCGAAGATGATGGCGGCAGCGACGAGGACCCACAGAAGGCCCCCCGTTACGCCGACGAGCGCAAGCCATCCGCGGACCACCGTCGCTGTGAACACCCGCCAGACCTCCTGTGATCCTCAAACGGTCATCGAGCCGTTCCACGAGGAACAGCATGTTCCGCGCTCCTAGAACGCGTAGCCGCCCTCTACGGGCAGGCCCCAACCTGGCTCACAGCATCCTCACAGCCCACGATGGTGGCATGAAGGTAGCACCGAGGTCCCCGAGGCATCCGACGCGCGACCCACGGCCGGCTGACACTTCACCCGTGCCCTCACGCACCCGCTCGTCGGCAGCACCAACGCGCCCCGGGTGCCCCTCAGCCCCGCAGCCCCCGCACCCACCTACGGGCCTGCCCCGCCGCCACGATCGCCGACAGCAGCACCCGCGACGGCCAGCTCCCCACGGCGCACGTGACCGAGACGAGGTCCACGCGGTCGGGGTAGAGCAGCGTCTCGTCGGGGTACCGGCGCGGGTCGATGCAGCTGTCGACCAGAACCGTCCCGGGCATCTCGGCGAGCAGGCGCATCCCGAGCAGCCGCCCCCACGCCCCGGGTGAGTGCGCCGACCAGGCCGGGTCGTAGGCGTCGGAGATCGAGAAGACCACACCGTCGCGTCGGACGCGCACCGCGAGGTACACGGGCGCCACGGGCGGGCCGACCCGCAGCACGTGCGCCTCACCGCGCTCGCGGTACGTCTCGACCAGTCCCGCGAACCACTCCGCAGCGCCGGGCACCACGCGCCGGGCCTCCCCTCCCTTGGCCCGGTCGCCCTTCCAGCCCGCGGCCTCCAGGTCGAGGAACTGGTCGACTATCCCCGGCTCTGCGGTCGCGTCGACGATCCGCAGCTCCTGCCCGAGATCCTCGACGAGGTGTCGCCGCCCGCGCCGGAGGTTCTTGCGCCGCGAGGCGGACAGCTGCGGACCGAGCACGTCGCCCGCCTCTTGGCCCGCCCCTGGCACCGGCGCCAGCACCTGCCCCGGCCCCGGCACGAACGCCCCGCGCGAGATCCGGTCCCACTCGCGCACCGGCATCCCGGCACGGGCGAAGGCGTCCAGCAGCAGCGTCGTCGTCTCCCCGGACGCCCTCAGCAACGGGAGGTCGACCGCCTGGCCGAGCGCTCGCCGTCGGGCATGGAGCGCCGCGACCAGCGACGCGACCGCCAGCCGCGGGCGGGCCGCGTCCACGAGCGGTGCGCGCAGCGCCGCGAACCGTTCGACGAACGGCCCGTCGAGGCTCGCGTGCCGCGCGGGCCACAACCGGTTCCGGCCCACCGTCTCGAACGGGAGGAACGCGAGCCAGCCCGACCCGTCGGCCACGACGAGCGCCCTGACCGCGCGTCCGCCCCCCATCCCGCGCGCGGCCGCGCCCAGGACGGCGGGCTCGAAGTAGGGGTTGGGTTCGAGCGAGGAGTCCGCGAGGCGCTGCCAGGCCGCGAGGTCGTCGGCGCCCAGGTCGGCCACGCGCACGATCCTGCTCGTCACACCAGTCCCCGTCGCCCGGGCCTTGCCCGGGGCACCCGCAAAGGTCGTCATCGGAAGCGCCGCACCACGCGCGCGGCGGCGCGCATGACCCGCATGGTCAGGCGTGCGACGACGCCCCCCGTGACGACGGTCGACGAGACCATCGTGAGCCGGTCGGGGAACAGGTCCGTCGCGTCCTTGTACAGCGAGGGGTTCATCGAGCTGTCGAACACCGCGACGTCCGAGTTCTCGTCGAGCCACGACAACGCCATCATGCGCCCGATCGCGCCCGGTCCGTACCGGGCCCACTCCTCGCTGTACACGTCGAAGTAGCCGAACGCCGTGGACCCCGTGCACACGATCACCGCCATGTGCAGCAGCACCCCTCCGGCGACGAGAGCGAACACGTGCGCCCGCCCGGTCTCGGCGAAGCCCGCGAGCATCTGCGTGAACCACTCCTGCCCGCCACGACGGCTCCTGAACCCCATGCCGCCGCGCGACGCGTCGCCCTTCCACCCCTGCTGCTCGAAGTCGAGGAACGCCTTCGCGATCTCGGGGTCGTCGCCCCGGTCCTCCAGGACCAGCGTCTCGCCCACCGCGCGCTCGAGGCGCCGGCGGCCGCGCGCGAGCGACTTGCCGCGAGGCATGCGCTCGGCCCAGCTCCCGGACTCCCCCTCGTCGAACCGGACCGCTCCGCGGGGGTCGCCACCCCACGTGTGCACGGGGACGCCTCGCTCCCGGCACACCTCTTCGAGCCGCAGGCCGACCCGCCCGTCCTGCACCAGCAGGTGCAGGTCGATCGCCTGCCCGAGCTCGCGGCGTCGCTCGTGGAACGCGTCGACCAGCGCGTCGACGGCCTCGTCGACGCGCGCACCGTCGACCAGCGGCGTGCCCAGCGGGCAGTACAGCGCCAGGAAGTCCGACCCGGTCGAGGCGTGCCGCCACGGCCAGTGCTTGTCGCCCGGGACCATCTCGAACGGGAGCGCGGCCCACCAGCCGCCGGGCTCGGCCCCGCTGACGTCCCCGTCGACGACCAGAAGCCGCAGCTCCGACCCACCGCTCAGCTCCCGCACTGCGGGCACCAGCATCTCGGGCTCGAAGTACGGGTTGGGCTCGGCGGAGCGGGCTGCGAGCGCCCGCCACGCCTCGATCTCCTGATCCGTCAGGTCGATGATGCTCAGCACACGGCTCCGTGCCATGAAGGACCCTCTGTCGTCCGGCGATCGCTTTCCCTGGACCTCGCGAGATCGGTGCCCGGGGCATCTGCAGTACGACGGTAGACACCGAACGACGCCGGGGCCACAGTGGGAGCACTGATTTCACCCGACCGGATTCCCCACAGCGCACCGTCGTCGTCCGACAGTGATCGCGGCTGCCCGCAGGCGCCTCCCAGGGGTCGCCCGACGCACTCCCAGGAAGGCTGCCCGTGACCACGGACGAGCTGCACGACGTCGGCACCCGCCTCGGGCGGTCGGCCCGTGTCCCGCTCCTGCTCGCCGGGGCGATCCTGCTGGGCGCGGTGTTCGCCGCGACGTACGTCGTGACCGTCCGCACGCTCGCGGGGCAGCAGCTCGACAACGGCGCGTTCGTGTCGTGGCAGCAGCTCAACCCGTTCCTCGGGTCGTTCGCGCAGGTCCTGCGACCGGCCCTGCCCGTGGCGCTCGGGGTCGTGTGCGCGGTCCTCGGGGTGCTCGCGCTGCGCGCCCGTCGGTGGCGCGCGGTCGTGCGGGCCGTGGCCGTCGTGGCCGTCACGATCCCGCTCGCCCGCTGGCTCCGCGACGGGGCGCTCGACCGGCCGGACCTCGCCGACCTCGCCTACCCCCAGAACACCCTGCCCTCGGGGCACGTCGCGGTGACGGCCGCGCTGTGCGTCGCGGTCCTGTTCCTGTGGCCGCGCCGCTCGGGGGCTCTCGTGGCGTGGGCCGTGGTCGTGAGCCTCGTGGCGTGCGTCGCCTCGCTGCTCGAGCACGCGCACCGCCCGAGCGACGTCGTCGCGTCCCTCGCGCTCGTGGGGGCGCTCACGTGCCTGGTGCTGGCGTGCACGCAGCGGGGTCGCGGCCTCCACGACGTAGCGGCGCAGGGACCGAGGTAGAGGGCTGCACCCTCGACCCCGGCCCGCAGGCCACTATCTCGGCGTCCGCCGGGCGGACCGCGATCTCAGGACGCGCTCGTAGACGTCGTCGTACCGGTCCACGACGGCCTCCCAGGTGTACCCCTCGACCTCGCGTCGGCCCGCGGCCCCGAGCGCGGCCGCGACGTCGGGCGCGTCGAGCAGCGACCTGATCGCCCCTGCGAGCGCCGCGGCGTCCCGAGGGTCGACGAGCAGGCCGTCGACGCCGTCGGTGAGGAGCGTGCGGGGCCCTCCGAGCACGGTGCCCACCACCGGGCGCCCGGCCCGCCAGGCTTCGAGCACGACGATCGACGCGGCCTCCTTGCGGCTCGGCACGACCACGACCGTGGCCGCCGCGAGCGCCTCGGCGACGGCGTCGGGCCCCAGCATCCCGGGGAAGGACACGCGCTCCTCGACCCCGAGCGCCCGTGCCCGACGCCGCAGCTCCGCGAGCTCCGACCCGTCGCCCACGATCGTGAGCCGGGCCCGGTCCTTGAGGTCCGACGCGGCGAAGGCTTCGAGCAGCAGGTCGAAGCCCTTGACGTGCTCGACGCGGCCGACCGCGAGGAGCACGGGAGGCCCGACGGCGTCGGGCGGGTCCGCGGGTGCGGTGCGGGAAGCCGGGGGCCGCGCCGGGTCCGTGGCCGGCGCCGAGAGCTCGACCCCGTTCGGCACGACGACGGCGCCCCCGTACCCGAAACGCTCGGACAGGTCGTCGGTGACGATGGTCGAGCAGCCCGTCACGGCGTCCGCGCGGGTGAGGGCCGTACCGAACCAGGTGCGCATCCACCAGGACGTGCCGAGCGCGTCGTGGTCGTCGGCGAACGTCTCGCCGTGCGAGCTGACGACGAGCGGCGTGCGGGTGACGCCCCCCAGGGCCGTGGCGTAGACGCCGTTGGGGCCGAAGCACTGCACGTGCAGGACGTCGGGGCGCAGCGAGCGGTACGCGCGGGACCAGCGCCAGGCAGCGGCGGGCCACCGCAGCGCGAAGGACAGGACGCCGCGAGCGCCGCGCGAGGGCTGGGGGGTCGGGAGGTAGCGGACCGTGACGCCGTCGAGCACGCGGGTCCCGAGGTGCTCGCCCTGGTCGACGGCCCACACCTCGACCGTCTCGCCGCGCGCGGCGAGCACGCGCGCGACGTGCTGGACGTGGGTCTCGACGCCGCCCGTGCGGGGCGCGTAGGAGCTGGTGACGAGCGCGGTGCGGGGACTCATTTCGCCCCCTGGAGACCGTGGTCGGGGCGCCGCGCGCCGCTAGAGTGGGGCACTTCCCGTGCCGCGAGAGAACGGACTCCCCGCATGCCGCAGCTGGTGATCGCGACCGTCGCGGTTGAGGTGCCCATGGGCGCGCAAGTTTATCAGGAGGAGGTCGCCACCCGGGCGGCCCGAGCCCTCTCCGCACCGTCCGGAGGCGCGGTTTCACCCACCGCGACACAGGCTCCCGCAGGGGCCGAGGACTGGACCGTGAAGCGCACCGTCGCCCGCTCCCTGCGCTCGCCCCTGCCCGGCACGCTGCGCCTCCCACTGTCCCGCCTCGGCACCGCCTCGCCCGCGCTGCGCCGGGCCGCAGGCCGGGTCGTCTACCCGCGCGGCGCCGTCGTGCACCGCGTCGGGCTCGAGCTGCCCCCGCACCCGACGCGTGACGTCGTGACCATCCAGGACGTCGTGTCCTGGCGGTTCGACGACGAGTCCCGGCCGGTGCGCGCGGCCGCCGAGGAGGCCCGCCGCGCGGCGGCGATCGTCACGGTCTCGGAGTTCAGCGCCGACGAGATCGCCGAGCTGCTCGGCGTCGAGCGCCCGCACGTCGCCTACAACGGGGTCGACGAGCGCTACTTCCGCACCGCGCCGCTCGACGTCGCGGCCCTCGACGCGCTGGGCATCACCGGGCCGTACGTGCTGCACGCGGGCGGCGCCTCGCGGCGCAAGAACCTGGAGAGCCTCGCCGCGGCGTGGCCGCTGATCCACAGCGCGCGCCCGGACCTCACGCTCGTCATGAGCGGTCCGCGGCACTGGCGGCGCGACGAGCTGTTCGGCGCGCTGGCCGGCACGCGCCTCGTGGGCCGCCTGCCCGACGACGTCATGCCGGGTCTGGTCGCGGGCGCGGCCGTCGTCGTGGTCCCCTCGCACTACGAGGGCTTCGGGCTGCCCGCGCTCGAGGGCATGGCCGCGGGGGTGCCCGTGGTCGCGGCGCGCACGAGCTCGCTGCCCGAGGTCGTGGGCGACGGCGGGCTGCTCGTGGACCCGACGCCCGACGAGATCGCCCAGGCGACCCTGTTCGCGCTCTCCGACGACCCGGAGGTCGCGGCCATGGTCGAGCGCGGCCGGGTCCGCTCGGCCGACTTCACGTGGGAGCGCAGCGCGGCGCAGCACGCGGCCGTGTGGCGGGCCGTGGCCGCGCGCTGACGCGGCTCAGGCCCCGGGCCCCCATGCCTGGAGCGCGCTCACGGTCGCGACGTACGCGCTCTCGGTGGTGAGCGGCAGGAACGACGGGTGCAGCCCGCCCACGACGCCCGAGTAGTTCGCCGCGAGCACGGGCACGCCCCGCTCGGTGGTCATGGGCACCGAGACGCGCACCGCGGTGACCTCGACCGGGTCGATCTCGAACACCGCGACCCGGTCGGAGAACTGGTCCTTCTGCTCGGCGACGTCCTGCCACGTGCCGTCGGGCAGCTGGACCGAGACCGTGTAGTCGCGCAGCCCCATGCTGCAGCAGCGGATCCCGGCCGTCGCGACACCGATACGGTCGATCGTCTGCGGCCCGTCGGTCGTCACGGTCACCGACGGGTTCTCGTCGACGACGTCGTCCGCGAGACGCCCGGATCGCCACGGGTCACGGACGTCGAACGTCCCGGACGTCACGACCTGGGCGTCGGCCTCCTCGTGGGTCGAGGTGGCCGTGACGGGCCGCCCGGCAAGGAGGTCGGGGCCGAACGGCCGGATGGCCTCGACCGCGAGCGCCTGGCCCGGCGCACCGACGAGGAAGACGGGCGCTCCCGTGACGGGGAGGTCGGCACCGTCCGGGCCGACCTCGATGCTCGTCTCGGCCCCGTACTGGTCGACCATCCGCAGGGTGCCCGGGCCGCCGTCGGCCGTGACGCGCAGCGTGGTCGACAGGTCGTCGCCCCAGACCGCGAGCAGCTGATCGCCCGCGGGCCCCTCGGCCGAGGCCGCGAACGTGCCGGGCGCGCCCGTCTCGACGAACGTCGGCGACCCGTAGGGCGCGAGCAGGGCCGAGGTCGCGGCGAACGCCGCCCCGGACGGCTTGACGTAGCTGCCGTACTGGACGAGCGACCACGAGTTGCCCGACTCCCCGAAGCCCCCCTCGGAGAAGAAGTACGTCCACTCGTCGATCCCCTCGGACCCGTACCAGAGCAGCTTGCGCGCGACGTCCGAGCCGCCCGCCCAGAAGTTCGCGACACCGTCGGACCACCAGCCCGACTCGGTGTCCCACACGGGCAGGTCCCCGCACGGGGCCACGGCCTCGCGCAGCGCGTCGAGGTCCTCGCCCGGCTGGGAGAAGCCCTGCTCCTCCCACGAGCGGTTGAGGCCCGTGTAGGGGTGGATGCCGACGACGTCCATCGAGGCGCACCCGCCGGCCGCGACGAGCGCGGCCCACCAGTCGGGCACGATGCCCAGGGTGTTCCCGCCGACGATCCGGACCCCCGGGAACGCGGCGCGCGCCCCGACCGCGAAGGGCGCACCGATCTTCTCCTCGTACTGCGCGCCGTCGTCGAAGCCCGTGTTGTTGGGCTCGTTCCACGGCTGCCAGGCCACGATCCCCGGTGCCTCCTGCGTGATCGCCGCGACGATCTCGCGCGACCAGCCCTCCCAGGTGCCCGCGTCGACCGCGGCCCGCTCGGCCTCACCGCCCGACCCGAGCTGGAGGGTCAGCGTGACGCCGCTGCTCTCCGCGAGCGCCGCGGCGGCCTGGAGCTCGGCGAACGGGTCGGTCTCGGCCCCTTCCTCGGGCTCGGGCATGCCGGCGCTCGGGAGCGAGTCCCAGACGAGCCCGTCGGGGCTCGGGGTGCCGGTCGGGTCGGGCACGATCGCCCCGAAGTCGAGCTGCCACCGGAAGCTGCCCACGCCGAGCTGGTCGGCGAGCTGCACCCCGCGCAGGACGGACGCCCCGCCCCAGTCGGCGCCGTCGGCCAGCCCGGCGAGGTCGAGTGGCGCACCGGGAGCACCGACCGTGTAGCGCAGGCACGTCCCCGAGACCGGGTCGCCGCTCTCGCGGTCGACCAGCGCCGCGTCGACCTCGTAGACGCCGGGCCGCGCGGCGGGCAGCGCCACGGGTACGTCCCCGCCGTCGGCGGGGAGGTCGACGACCTGCTCGTCGCCCACGACCGGGTCGACCACCCGCGGGTCGCCCCGCACCTGGAAGCGCAGCTCGTACCGGTCGGCCCAGCGCCCCCACGAGTCGTCGAGGCTCAGGCGGACCGCGGGCTCCTCGCCCGACGGGAAGTAGTTGTAGACCTCGTCGGTCACGAGCCCGGCCCCCGCGCCCATGACCGAGAGGAAGCCGTCGTTGATCGCGTTGTACTTCACGGGCGCGCCGAGCTGGTAGGCCATGCGGTCGGCCGTGACAGCGGTGAGCGCGACGGCCCCCTCGCTCGTCGTCAGCGCGTAGTACGTGCCGTCGTCGAGCACCAGGGGTGAGCCGTCGAGGAGCGTGAAGTCCGCGTCGAGGTCGGCGCGTGCGTCGGGCCACACGCCGCGACGGACGCCGTCCGCGCCCACGTGCTCGAACCCGAGGCCGTCCTCGATCACCACGAGTCCGTCGCCGTCGGGGGCCGGCGCGACGCCGACCACGGAGTCGAACCAGTACTGCGAGGGCTTGGCGAACGCCCACTTGCCGTTCGCGGTCGCCCCGAGATGCAGCTCCTCGGCCCCGTCCTGGTCGAGGACCGTCAGGTCGTCGGTGGCCCCCGCGTCCGACGTCCCCGACGACTCGAGCACCAGCCCGCCGTCCGGGAGCTGCCCCAGCACCTGGCCCGGGACGTCGTCCCGGGTGCCGACGATCTTCCCGTCGGTCCCCACGAGGTGCATGGTCCGCTCGGTCTCGTGCACCCCGACCACGGTCCGCCCGTCGAGGTCGTCCCACATCGCCATGCCGTACAGGTCGAGGACCCCACCCTCGGTCTGGTCGCCCTCGGGCAGGTGCGTCGTCCAGGACCGGGTGCCGTCGGGCTCGAACCGGACCAGGTCGCGGCGCTGCATGAGCGTGTCGAGGAAGTAGATGCCGCCCTCGGCGTCGACCTCGAACTGCTCGGGGCTGAACGCCTCGTTGCCCTCGTCGAGCTGCAGCTCGAAGTCGGTCGTGCCCTTCGCCTCGCCCGTCACGACGTCGTAGCGGGTCACGCGGTAGGCGCTCGACCGGTCCCACTCCAGGACGTACGCGAGCCCGTCGCGGACCCGCATCGAGAGCACGGTGGCGTCGTCCAGGGTCGCGACGTCGTCGACGACGTCGCGCCTCCCGCCGAGGTCGGCCGGGTCGACGCCGTCGTGCGTGATCTTGTCGACCACCGGGAACCCGCACACCGGGGCCGCGCCCGGCTCGCTCACGCTCACCACGGAGGGCATGGGTGCCCCGGACGCCCCCGGGTCCGCCGCCGCCCCGTCACCGACCGCGCGGACGACCAGCACGGCCGCCGTGGCGACCACGACGGTCCCCGCGACACCGACCACCCAGGGTCGGCGCCACCAGGTGGTGGCCCGTCGGGGTGGTGCGTCGTGCGCGGGCGGGTCGGTCACGTCGGTGCTCCCGTCGGGCCCTGGCGAGGTGGGGCCAAGGGTCGATCGTACGTCGATGCCCCCCGGTGGGCGGGGCGACCGGCCACCGATTTCACCCCCACCCCGAGCCCCTGACCGACCGGGGCCATCCCCTACGCTGACCGCATGGACACGGACCCGCGCGACGCCGCCCGTGCCCGGGGCTCGGTCCTCTGGCTCAGCAACGAGACCCCCGACCGCGACGGTCAGGGCGGCCAACGTCGCCAGTACTTCCAGATCCGTGCCCTGGTCCGCGCAGGATGGTCGGTCCACGTCCTGACCCTCGCCGGAGACCAGGACGACACGACCCTGCGGGAGATCGCGACCGTCGAGCGCTTCGCGCCGTTCCTCCACAAGCGCCTCCCCCACCCGACCCGCTACTTCCTGGCGCGCCGTCGTGCGCGCTCGGGCCGGTACGACCACGTGATCGTGGCCCACCTCGAGTCCTGGGCGCTGCTGCGCGGGGCCGGGCGCCGGCTCGGCGTCCCCGTCCTGGTCGACGTCCACAACGTCATGAGCCCCTGGCTGTCCCGGTAC
Organism: Oerskovia jenensis; assembly: GCF_016907235.1. Lineage (NCBI taxonomy): Bacteria > Bacillati > Actinomycetota > Actinomycetes > Micrococcales > Cellulomonadaceae > Oerskovia > Oerskovia jenensis. The sequence goes on along the minus strand of NZ_JAFBBO010000001.1, from coordinate 3,520,436 downwards.
GGCAGGACGCGTGAGGCCGCCACGTTCCGCCGGATCGAGGACCGCGTCCTGCGCGACGCGTCGGCCGTCTCGGTCTGCTCGCCCGCCGAGCTCGACCGGCTGCCCGACGGTGGGACCGCGCAGCGGATCGTCGCCCCGCACGGGATCGACGAGTCCGAGTGGCCGCCACCCCCGGCCGCCGTGCCGGGACCCGTCGTCGGGATGTTCGGCAACTGGTCCTGGACCCCGAACACCGCAGGGATCGCGTGGTTCGCCAAGGACGTGTGGCCCCGTGTCCGCGAGGCCGTGCCCGACGCCGAGTGGCACGTCGCGGGGAGCGGCACCCCCGCGCGGTTCGCCGAGATCGAGGGCTTCCGCGGGCTCGGTCGCGTCCCCGCGCTGACCGACCTCACGGCGGTCTCGCGCGTGGTCGGGGTCCCCGTGCGCGCGGGGGTCGGCGCCCCGGTCAAGTTCGGCGAGGCCCTCGCGACAGGGCGCCCCGTGATCGCCACGACCGACGGTGGGAGCGCGCACCCGGGCTCTCCCGCGCGCGTCACGAACGACACCGACGAGTGGGTCGCCTGGCTCGTCGAGCGGCTGGGTCCGGACCCCGCGCTCGCCGACGACGAGGGTCGGCGGACCTACCGCTGGGCGATGGACGAGCTGCCGTGGGAACGTACGACCGCGCCGATCGTCGCCTGGCTGTCCGAGAATTCCACCCGCTCCAGGGCCTGATCCGGCGTCCGCCCGCTGATAGTGTGCCCGTGTCGTAGAAGGCCCGGTTCTCACCGGTCGAGACTCCTCCGACCACCACACGATCCGCATCGCGCGGACACCATGCCGAAGGGGACACCGTGGCGGATCCCGCTGTTGCCGTGAAGGGCCTGGGCAAGTCCTACCGCATCGCGAAGAGCGGCTTCCGGCCGACGACCGCTGCCGAGGCAGTGATCAACCGGGTCAAGCACCCGCTGCACAAGCCCGAGTTCGAGGACTTCGAGGCGCTCAAGGACGTCAGCTTCGAGGTTCCGTGGGGCGAGGCCCTGGGCATCATCGGGCGCAACGGTGCGGGCAAGAGCACGCTCCTCAAGCTCCTGACCCGGATCACCGCACCGTCGGCGGGCCGCATCGAGCTGGGCGGCCGGGTGGGCAGCCTGCTCGAGGTCGGCACCGGCTTCCACCCCGAGCTCACGGGACGGGAGAACGTCTACCTCAACGGCACGCTGCTCGGCATGCGGCGCAAGGAGATCCAGCGCCGGTTCGACGAGATCGTGGACTTCTCGGGGGTCGAGAAGTTCCTCGAGACCCCGGTCAAGCGCTACTCGTCGGGCATGTACGTGCGCCTCGCGTTCGCGGTGGCCGCGCACCTCGAGACCGAGATCCTCGCGATCGACGAGGTCCTCGCGGTCGGCGACGCCGAGTTCCAGGCCAAGTCGCTCGCCAAGATGCGCGACGTCGCGCGCGACGGTCGCACGGTGCTGTACGTGAGCCACCAGGCGCAGACCGTCTCCGCGTTGTGCACCCGGGCGATCTACCTCGACCAGGGCAAGCTCACCTACGCGGGCAACGTCGAGGACGCGCTCGCGGAGTACCGCAACAGCTTCACGAGCTTCCACGTCGCCCAGCAGGACGCGTCCAGGCGTGCCGGCACCGGCGAGCTCCGCTTCACCGAGGCGACGATCGCCGAGGAGACCATGGAGCCCACCGAGGACAAGGTCATCGAGTTCGCGGTCAACGCCAACCCGGACCTCGTCGGCAGCTACTTCGTCTCGTGCCACGTCAACGACATGAACGGCAACATCGTCGTCCAGTGCGACTCGCGCCTCGTCGGCCTGTGGCTCGACCCGACCGTCCCGCAGCGCGGCGCACTGACCATCAAGGACCTGTGGCTCAAGCCCGGCAAGTACACGTACGACCTGTACGTGTGCAAGACCGGCATCCTCGACGCCTGGGAAGGGGCCGGGGCCTTCGAGGTCCTGCCCAACCCGCCGTACCCCGAGGTCACGTCCGACGAGGCGCTGACCCACGGCATGGTCCTGGCCGACTTCCAGTACGAGAGGTGGTGACGATGAGCAAGACCGTGATCACCCCGCCCGGGCGATGGGACCTGCCGTCGGTCAAGGAGCTCTGGGAGGCCCGCGAGGTCCTCGTCAGCTTCGGTCGGCGCGACGTGCTGCTGCGCTACCGGCAGACCGTGATCGGTGTCGGCTGGGTCATCCTGCAGCCGCTCGCCGCGGCCGGGATCTTCGCGATCGTGTTCGGTCAGGTCGCGGACCTGCCGAGCAACGGTGTCCCTTACTTCATCTTCGCCTTCGCGGGCCAGCTCGCGTGGAACGTGTTCAGCGGCGTCGCGAGCCGCTCGTCGTCCTCGCTCGTGGCGAACCAGTCGCTCGTGTCGAAGGTCTTCTTCCCGCGCATGCTCGTGCCGCTCTCGACGATCCTCGCGGTCCTCGTCGACTACGCCGTCGCGTTCGGGCTGTTCGTGATCCTGCTGTTCGTCTACGGGATCAACCCCGGCTGGCCCATCCTGCTCCTGCCGTTCTGGACGCTGCTGGCCGTGCTGCTGGGCGCCGCGATCGGGGTCGCGAGCTCGGCCGTCATGGTCAAGTACCGCGACGTCGGGTACGCCCTGCCCTGGGTCGTCCAGATCCTCATGTACGCGACCCCCGTCGCGTACTCGTTGGAGGCCGTCCCGGCGAACCTGCTGTGGATCTTCAACATCAACCCGCTCACGTGGCTGCTCGAGGGCTTCCGCTGGTCGCTGCTCGGGCAGGCGGCCCCCGAGGCGTGGCAGGTCGTCGCCCTGGTCGTGGTGTCGGGGCTCGCCTTCACGGGTGGCGCACTGATCTTCCAGAAGCTCGAGCGTGGCTTCGCCGACGTGATCTGACCCGGTCAGGAGGGGTCCCGATGAAGCGGTCCGACCAGGCTCTGCCTGCACGCGAGCACGTCCACGTCCTGACCCCCGGCGACCACTACTCCCCGCGGACCGGGAGCGCGGTGCCCACCGTCGTCGACGGTCTGGTGCGGGGGGCGTCCACGAGCTCCGCGCCGTCGTCGGTCGTCGTGGCGCACGGCACCTACCCCGACCGCTACGACGGCGCGCACGTCATCGAGTACCCGCAGGCCTCGGCACGAGGTTGGGAGCGCTACACCGACGCGGCCGCCTCGCGCGTGGGGCTGCCGCGCCACGGCGCCCGCCGCGCGTTCGCCGCGGCCGTCCGGGACCAGTCCGCGTGGACGCCGTCGTACGTGTTCGCGCACAACGCCCCCCAGCTCGTCCCGCTCGTCGACGCCGACCGGCACCTGCCCGTGCTCTACGCGCACAACCAGCTCCTGCGCACATACGGCCACCGCGAGCTGGCCCGCACGCTCGGTCCGGTGCACCGCATCGTGTGCGTGAGCGCGTTCCTGGCCGACGAGACGACGGCGCTGCTCCCGTCCGGTCTCCGGGACCGCGTGGTCGTGGTCCACAACGGGGTCGACGCTCCGTCGGCGAGCAGCGGGGCCCCCTCGACGGGCCGCCCCGCGCGCGGCGACGCGCTGCACGTGGTCTTCGTCGGTCGCGCCATCCCGGACAAGGGGGTGGACGTCGTCGTCGACGCGGTCCGGCGCCTCGCGCGCTCCGACGTGCGGCTCACCGTGGTCGGTGCCGCGGGCTTCGACGCCGCGGACCCCCGGACGCCCTACGAGCGCGACCTGCGCCGACGCGCCGTGGGGACGACCGTACCCACGACGTTCACGGGCTTCCTCCCCCGCGGCGAGGTGCGGGAGGTCCTGCGCACGGCCGACGTCGTCGTGGTCCCCTCACGCTGGGCCGAGCCCTTCGCCCTGACCGCGCTCGAGGGCATGGCCGCGGGAGCCGCCGTCGTGGCCTCGGACATCGGGGGCATCCCCGAAGCCGTCGGGACCGCCGGGATCCTCGTGCCCCCCGGCGACGTCGCCGCCCTCGCCGAGACCCTCGCCGCGCTCGCCGACGACGAGTCCCTGCTCGGCCGCACCCAGGCGGCCGGTCGTTCGCACGCGGCCGAGATGGACTGGTCCCACGCCCGCGCCCGGCTGGACCAGGTCCTCGTGGGCACCCTGGCCCACAGCCCCGGGGGGCCGGCGTGAACCCGGCGGGCGTCGTGAGCACCCGGACGCTGCGCCTGGGGGACGTGACGAGCGCCGAGGCCGAGCGTTGGGCCGACCTCGTGGACCGCGCGCTCGAACCCAACCCGTTCCTGTCCCCGGCCTACCTGCTCACGGCGTCCCGGTGGCTCGCACGGACCGCGGGCGTCGTGCTGCTCGTCGTCGAGCGCGAGGAGCGGATGATCGCGCTCCTGCCCCTGAGCCGCGAGGAGAGCTTTCGCGGGACGCCGCTGCGGTACGCGACGACCGCGGGCGCCTTCCTCAAGGACGACGCACCGCTGTGCGCACCCCTCGTCGACTCCGAGCACGCGGCGACCGCGCTCGACCACCTGCTCGGCTTCCTCGGGGACCGGCGCAACGGCTTCCCCGCCCTCGTCGAGCTCACCCTGCTGCCCGGCGAGGGCGCGTTGAGCGACGCCCTCCACGACGCGTGCCACCGCGCCGGTGTCCCGATGCTCGAACGATCCCGGTTCGAGCGCGCGTTCCTCGACCGCGCGAGCGACGCACCCGCCCCCCGGGACGCCCTGAGCCGCTCCAAGCGCAAGCAGGTCGAGCGCCTGACCCGTCGCCTCGAGGAGTCGACCGGGCGACCGCTCGTCATGGAGGACCGCGGGGCGGACCCGCGAGCCTTCGAGGAGTTCGTCGCGCTCGAGGCGTCGGGCTGGAAGGGCGACGCCGACCAGGACGGCGGGGCGCTCGACGTGACCCCCGGCGCCGTCGAGTGGTTCACCGACGTGACCGACGGCCTGCGCGACCGCAAGAACCTCCACCTGCTCACGCTCGTCGCGGGCGACGACGTCGTGTACATGTCGATGCTCCTGGGCGCTGGCGGGACGCTGTACTCGCTCATGGACACGTACGACGAACGCTTCGCGAAGTTCAGCCCCGGCGTGATCGGGCGCGTCATGGAGCAGGAGTTCGTCCTGGGGAGCACGGCTGCGGACCGGTTCGACCCGTGCCTGCACCCCAAGAACGTCGGCCCGAGCGGCCTCTACCGGGACCGCCGGACACTGGTGGGGGTCGTGCTCGCGACGCGCGGCGTCGTCCCTCGCCTCCTCGTGCGCTCGGTACCGGTCCTGCGTCGCCTGCGCGACCGCGTCGTGGGCACACCGCGCGAGACGGCCGAGAACGCGTCATGATCGGGACGACACCTGGTGGGGGGCGAGCGATGGCATGGAACGACCGCGGCATCCTCGCCGCGACGCTCGGGCACACCGGGCGGGCATGGACCGACGCGTCCTCGGACCCCGCCCCGGCTGCCCCCGTGTACCTGCGTCGCACGACGTATCGCGGCCCCGAGCTCGGCCTCCTGCACCCCGGTGAGGGCCCGCCGTCGGGCCTCCCGACGGTTCGCTGACACCTCCTCTCCACCCCTCCGGGTCGATCGAGGATCTTCTCTCGCCCCCGCCGCTCCCCCGTGCAGCCCGCAAGGGCTCGCTCCGCCGTGCGGCCCCTCGTGCCGCCTCCCTCGAACGGGAACCCATGCCTTCGAACGACTCGCCCCGCCTGTCCGTCCGCCTCGTCGCGGTCTCCACCCTCGGTCCCGAGGACGTCTCCCGCTGGCGGGACCTCGCCGACCACGCCGCAGAGCCCAACGTGTTCTACGGGCCCGACTTCCTGGTCCCGACCGCCGCGCACTTCGACCCGGACCGCACCCTGCGCCTGGTGGTCGTCGAGTCGGACGGCTCGTGGCTCGCGGTCATGCCCTACGAGATGGTCCCGGCGAACCGCCGCTGGCCGCACCGGCACGCGTCGAACGACGGGCCCATCCTCAACCAGTTCACCTCGCTCGGCGTCCCGCTCCTGCGAGCGGACGACACCCGGCGCGCCGCGACCAGCCTCGTGCGGGCGTTCCGACGGTTCTCGCACGAGCTCGGCGGGAGCATCGAGATGGCGTTCGTCTCGGGCGACGAGGCGGGCGGCGCCGCGCTCCAGCGGGCGTTCGCCGACGAGGGTTCGACGCTCCACGTCTGGGGCGGGGACGCACGGGCCGCGGTGCGCTTCGCCGAGGTCGAGGAGCCGGGGAGCTTCGGCTACCTCCCGCGCTCGCGCGCCAAGGCCGTCCGCCGTCGGGCGCGCCGGCTCACGGAGGCCGCGGGGGTCCCGGCCGAGCTCGACACGCTGACGCTCGACGTCGTCGAGGACCCCGCCGAGTTCCTCCGGTTCGAGCTCGAGACCTGGAAGGCCGACCCCGACCGCAACGGTGTCGGCTTCTCCCGGCTGCGCGAGGGACCCGAGTGGTTCGTGGACGTCTTCCGGGCGCACGCCGCCGCGGGCCGCGCGACCCTCCTGGCCCTGCGACCCGCGGGCGAGACCCTCTACATGGCCGCGTTCCTGCGGTCCGGGGGCACGCTGTTCGCCTGGTACGACGAGTACGCCGAGAAGTGGGCGCAGCACGCACCCGGGGTGCTCGGCCGCCTGCTGACCGTCAAGCGGTTCGCCGCCCAGGGCGACCTCGACCTGCTCGACTCGTGCATGCACCCGTCGCTGTACCCCGATCAGAACGAGCTCTACCCCTCGCGGCTTCGCACGGTGTCCTTCACGGCCGCGTTGGGGCACTGGCCGGGACAGCTTCTGCTCCGGGAGATCGTGGCCCTGGGCCACGGCCGCCGGGCGCTCGCGAGCCGGGTGCGCGCGGCCCGGGACGAGCGTCGCTCCCGGGCCGAGCGTCCCCCGACGCGGGACGTCAGGCAGGCGGCGGAGTCTGCGTCCTGAGCGTGGCGACCTCGGCCGCGCTCAGCGCGCGGTCGTAGAGACGCACGCCGTCGACGGCTCCCTTGAGCGGGAGCGTCCCGCCGGGCTGCCCGCCGAGGATCAGCGGGAGCGTGTTGACCCCGACCGACGCGGGGCCCGCGACGTTCCCCTGCTCGACGCCGTCGACGTACAGGCGCATCCGCTGCCCGTCGTAGGTGCCCACGAGGTGCACCCAGGTGGCGCCGTTCGTGGGGTACGTCGAGGTGGCGTTGACGCGGAACGTGTCCCCCGAGGTCGCCTGGTTGAGCCGCAGGAACGCCTTGCCCGCGCTCGACAGCCCGAGCTCGAAGCCGTCGGTCGCGCTCGGCGCGGCCTTCTTGACGACGTACTGCGTCGCGAGCTGCTCGGGCCGGACCCAGGCCGCGACGGTGAGCGCGGTCGAGACGTCGAGCGCGTTGGTGTCGGGGATCGTGACCTTGCCCGCGACACCGTCGAACCGGACGGCCGACCGGCCCCCGGCCGTGACCCACGTCGTCCCGCCCGACAGCGTCCCGGTGCCGGCCCAGCCCGACGAGTCGGCCGCGGCGAGCCCCGTGCCCTCGTCGAGGTCCCACGCGCCGCGCAGGCCGCCCACGGGCGTGACCTGGACCGTCGCGGTCGCGACGTTCGACCAGAGGCCGTTCGCGCCGACCCGGAAGGTGAAGGTCGTCGTCCCGACGAACCCTGCCGCGGGCGTGTACGTGAACGCCCCCGTGGCGGCGTTCGTCACGGTCACCGTGCCCGACGACGGGGCGGCGACCACCTCGAACGTCAGCGCCCCGCCGCTCGGCGAGCTGCCGGTGAGGGTCCCCGTGACCGGTGTCCCGCTCACGGTCGACGCGGCCACGTCCTGCGCGACGGGCGGCTGGGCCGGCTGCTCGACGGACTGGTGCAGTGCCGTGACCTCGGCCGCCGACAGGGCACGGTCGTACAGCCGGACCTGGTCGACGGCGCCCTGGAAGGGGTAGAGGCCGTCGGGCTGCGCACCGATCGTCAGCGGCAGCGTGTTGACCCCGACCGACGCGGGACCGGCGATCGACCCCTGCTCGACCCCGTCCACGTAGATCCGCAGCCGCTGACCGTCGAAGGTCCCGGTCAGGTGCACCCACGTCGTCCCGGTGGTCGGGAGCACCGACGTCGCATTGACGCGGAACGTGTCCCCCGACGTCTTCTGGTTGACCCGCAGGAACGGCTTCCCGGCGCTCGAGATACCCAGCTCGTACCCGTCGGCAGAACCCGACACGGCCTTCTTCACGACGTACTGCGTCGCCGACCGCTCCGGACGCACCCACGCCGAGACGGTCAACGCCGACGACACGTCGACCGCGGCCGAGTCCGGCACGGTCACCTTGCCCGCGCTCCCGTCGAGACGGACCGCCTTGCCGTCGATCCCGGTCACCCAGGTGGCCCCACCGGACAGCGTCCCGGTCTGGCCCCAGCCCGACGAGTCGGCGGTCGTGGTCCCGGTGCCTTCGTCGAGGCCCCACGTCCCCCGCGCGCCGGCGGACGAGAGCACGCGCACGGTCTGCGTCGCGACGTTCGACCACGTGGTCCCCGCCTTGACCCGGAACGTGAAGCTCGTCGTCCCGACGAAGCCCGCGGCGGGCGTGTACGTGAACGCCCCCGTGGCGGCGTTCGTCACGGTCACCGTGCCCGACGACGGCGCGGCGACCACCTCGAACGTCAGCGCCCCGCCGCCCGGCGAGCTGCCGGCGAGCGTGCCCGTGACCGCGGTACCGGCCGTCGTCGTGGACGTGCCGTCGGTCGCGACCGGGGTCGTGGGGGCGGGACCGCCACCCTGGACGAGCTCGGTGACCTGGGCCGCGGTGAGCGCGCGGTCGTAGAGGCGCACGCCGTCGACGGCGCCCTGGAAGGGGTAGAGGCCGTCGGGCTGCGCACCGATCGTCAGCGGCAACGTGTTCACGCCCACCGACGCGGGACCGGCGATCGACCCCTGCTCGACCCCGTCCACGTAGATCCGCAGCCGCTGACCGTCGTAGGTCCCGGTCAGGTGCACCCACGTCGTCCCGGTGGACGGGAGGACCGACGTCGCATTGACGCGGAACGTGTCCCCCGAGGTCTTCTGGTTGACCCGCAGGAACGGCTTGCCGGCGCTCGAGATGCCCAGCTCGTACCCGTCGGCAGAACCCGACACGGCCTTCTTCACGACGTACTGCGTCGCGTGGCGCTCGGGGCGCACCCACGCCGACACCGTCAACGCCGACGACACGTCCAGCCCGTCCGCGTCCGGCACCGAGACGCGGCCCGTCGACCCGTCGAGCCGGACCGCCTGCCCGCTCTTGCCCGCGACCCAGCCCGTCCCCCCGAGGAGCGAGCCCTGGAAGCCCCAGCCCGAGGAGTCCGCCGTGAGCACGCCCGTGCCCTCGTCGAGCTCCCAGGTTCCTCGTGCACCGGCGACGGCCGTGACCCGGACGCTCTGCGTCGCGGTGCTGGACCACGTGGTCCCCGCCCTGACCCGGAACGTGAAGCTCGTGGCCCCCACGAAGCCCGCGGCGGGCGTGTACGTGAACGCCCCCGTGGCGGCGTTCGTCACGGTCACCGTGCCCGACGACGGCGGCGTGACCACCTCGAACGTCAGCGCCCCGCCGGTCGGCGACGAACCCTTGAGCGTGCCGGTCGTGGCGACCCCGACGGACGTCGTCGTGAGGCCCGCCGTCGCGACCGGTCCACCCGGGGCGACCCACGGCAACCGGGCCGTGCCCGCGGTCGAGCTCGAGGCCGCCATGACGAAGGTCGCGCCGGGCACGTTCGCCTTGGCGCCCGTGACGTTGTTGTACGTCCCGTCGAGCACGGTCCTGGCGTTCTGGGCGAAGCTGATCGACGCGAGCGGCGTGACCTTCTCGATGATGTCGTCGAGGACCTCGCTGTGCGTGTAGACGACGCGCAGGAGGCCCGTGACCTCGTCGATCTCGACGATCGGTCGGGTGCCCAGTCGGTCGACCTCGTACAGCGGGTCCCACGTCCCGTTCGGGCGGCGGACGAGCAACCCGATCACGGTCGCGCCCTGGGAGTCGTACGACGTCTTGATCGCCGCGTACACCGTCCCGTCGGAGGCGACCGCGACGTTCATGTGGTCGTCGGCCATGCCGTCGCCGAGGTCCAGGGCCGAGGACTGCGCGGGCTTCTCGTCGGCCGTCCACGTCCCCGGAGCGGCGCCGTCGACGTGTGTGCGGAAGCCGAAACGCTCGGTGCTCTGGTTGGACCAGAGCACCCCGATCTTGCCGCCCGGCAGAGCCGTGACCATGCCGATGTCGTCGTCCAGGACGCCCGAGGCCACCGTGACGGGGGCCGAGAACGACGAGTACGGGGAGTCGGCGTAGCGCGCCTGGATGCTCGTGCTCGTGTCCGAGACCAGCCACAGCCGCCCCGTCGTGTCGACGTCGATCGTGCCCGTCTCGCTGCCCGGCAGCGAGACCGTGGTCGCGCTCGGGCGCTGCGACCACGGCTGGTAGGAGTTCGAGGAGGCGACGTACTCGACCGAGACGAGCGACGTCGTCGGGCCGTGGAGCAGGACGTGCGCGACGTCGCCCACGACCTTGACGTCCGCGCGCACGTCGGTGCGGTCCGAGATCCGTACGACGTTGGTCCAGGTCCCCGCGGCCTGGTCGTAGCGCCAGACCCACGTCCCCGCGGGGGTCGTGCTCGTCGAGGCGAGCGCTGCCCACCACGTGTCGTGCGCGAACCACAGCTTGGACTGGGGCTTCTCCCCCGTGTTGCCGCTCAGCGGGACGGCCGTCGTGGTCAGGGCGGTCTCGGCCGCGAGCGCCTGCGGTCCGGCCGGGGCCTCGACCACAGGGGCCGGCTCCTGCCACGCCAGCGTCACGAGGCCCGGCTCGCCGGCCTTGGTGCCGACCTCGACGAGGTACTCCTGCCCTGCGACCGCGTCGAACATGACCCGGGAGGTGGAGACGTCGCCGTCGTCGTCGTTGGTCGCGACGACGGTCTTCGGCGCGTCCGCGCGACGCACCGCGACCGTCGTGTCGAGCTCGCTGCCGCTCGTCGAGAAGCTCATGGGCCCCGACGCCGGAGCCGTCCACCGCCACCAGAGCGACGTCGCCACGGTCGACGGCGTCTCGGGGCCGGCGCCGTCGGCCGAGAAGTTGGGGGCGACGTCCTGCCCGACGGCCCCGCCGATCGTGCGGCTCTCGGCCCGGCTGTCGCCCTGGACCGCCGTGACCGGGACGGGCGTGGGCGCCGACGCGGAAGCGGGCCCCACGTCCCCCGTCACGACCGAGCCGGCCGTGGCGAGGACGAGTCCGGCGACCACGAGGGGGGCCACGACGCGCGCGACCTTGCGGCGAGCGGTCGTCGGGCGACGGTGAGGACCGTCGAGGCGTGCCGTCATGATCGATCCTGTCCGGAGTCACTGGTGGTGGATCCGTACGCGGCGAGCGACGGCTCGCGACGTACCCCCGGAGCGGCCACCAGGTCCCATCGAACCATCGGCGCGGAATCCTGCGGAAGGTCGACGGCCAAAGTTCACCCGGGCGAGAGCCCGCTCCCAGCGCGTCGCAGCCCGGCGGCGAGCGGGAGGTGTGCGTTACTGTCGCGCCATGAACCGTCCCGGCAGCGACCTCGACCCTGCGCCGACCGAGCGTCCTGCCCGGACCCCCGTCTCCTCGTACGACCCCGCGGACCTGACCTACCGGTGGTCGCACCAGGTCGGCGCGTTCACCCACCAGTACGACCGCGACCTCCAGCTCCTGGTCGTCTGGTCCGGGGGCCGGGCGCACGAGGCCGAGATCCTCGAGCGCGTCGCGGCCGACTTCACGGTCCTCGCGCAGATCGAGGTCCGGTGGAGCGCCGAGAAGATGGTCAACGACTTCGAGCGGCTCTACGGGCAGACGTTGTGGGGCACGTCCCCCAAGCACGAGGAGGTGGGCGACGGCCCGTTCCTCCTGCTGATCCTGGAGGACCACGCCCCGGCCTACTCCTACCGCCAGAACGTCACGGGCTACGTCGAGCTCACCAACGTCAACGTCGCGCGCGTCAAGGCAGCGGCCCGCGCGCTCACGGGTGGGTACCGCATCCACTCGAGCAACAACATCCGCGAGTTCTTCCGCGACGCGACACTGATCCTGGGCCCCGAGCGCCTGGGCGAGATCATCGCGCAGGAGGGTCCGGCCGAGGGCACCTCGGTGCTCGCGCAGGACGTCGTGGGCAGCCACGGCTGGGACAGCCTGGACCAGGTGTTCCGCACCCTGCGCTGGACCTCCCGCTACGTCGTGCTGCGCAACTTCGACGACCTCCCCGGCGCTCTCGAGGACGACCACGAGATCGACGTGCTGTGCGACGACCAGACGGACCTCGCCGCCGTCCTCAACGCGACAGAGGTGTACCCCGGCCCCGAGGGCGCACAGTTCCGCACCCTGGTGGGCGGCGAGGAGGTCTTCTTCGACACCCGGTACGTGGGCGACGGCTACCTCGACACCGAGTGGCAGCGCGAGATCCTCGCGCGCCGCGAGTGGCGCGAGGGTCCGGTCGCGGTGCCACGCCACGACGACCATCTCTTCTCGCTGCTCTACCACGCCACGGTGCAGAAGCCGGCCGTCAAGCCCGCCTACGTCGGGCGGCTCACGCAGCTCGCCCTGGACGTCGGACTGCCCGAGCACATCGCCCGCACCCTGACGGAGGACGCCGTCGCGGCCTCCCAGCTCGACGGGTACCTCGCGGGGCACGGGTTCACGGTGCCGCTGCCGGTCGATCCCGCGGTGCACCGCAACGACGCCTTCCTCACGCTCTTCCGGCTCACGCCCCTCGCGGACCCGCCGCTCAAGGTCGCGACGGCCGAGCTGTGGCAGTCCGCGAAGCGCAGCCCCGTGGCCCGGGCCCTGGGCAGGTCCCGCGTGGTGCGGGGCGCGTACCACCGGCTGCGTTCGGTCGTCCACGCGCTCACGGACCGCAGGGCCTGAGGGACGTCGCGGGCGCCCGCGACAGGCGTCGTACGCCCCCCGCACGGCCCGGCCGACACCGGTGCACCCCTCGCGCGCGCCGATTTCGCCCGCTCGATCGGCGCCCGCGCATGGACCGGCCGACACGGTCACCGCTACCGTTGCCGGATCGATCGTGGGGGTCCGCGACCGCACCGGCCAGTCGAGGAGTCGTCATGAGCATGCCTGCCGTCCAGGCGGAGGGCCCGCCGCGCTCGCTCGTCCACCGGGTCGTGGACCGCGCGCGGATGGTCTACATCTTCGGCAGCCCTGTCGGGGCGACCTTCGTCAAGGCCACCGACCGGTCGGTGACCGTGTACACCAGCACCCGCGGACGCCCGACGGTCTCGAAGTACTTCGCGCGCACGCGCATCGGCAGGGACGCGTTCCTCGCGGAGAAGGCCACGGGAGACCTCTTCGGCGACCGGCCGTGGCGCATGCCCGTGGTCCGGTGGCACCGTCGCGGATTCACGGTCCCGCGCCTGCCGGACGCGTCCCGGCTCGACGTCGCCGGGCAGCAGCTCTCGCGCGAGGAACGCGTCGAGATGGGTGCGTGGACCCTGGACGTCCTGCTCGAGATCTACCTCACGGGCAACCTGCACGGCGACCTGCAGCCGCACAACATCTGGCTGCTCGACGGCAGGCCCGTCGTGACCGACTTCGAGACCTTCGGCCCGCGCACCCCGGGCATTCCCTTCCTCGACTCGGGCGACATCACCGGCAACGACCCGCGTCCCCGCGACCGGAGCCTGGACCCCGCGTTCGACCCCGAGGACGACTGGTCGTTCCACCACATGCTCGGCGTGAGCCTCCAGGACGCCCTCGACGTGCTCCGTCCCCGGCTCGTCGCCGCGAGCGCCGACGACCTGGACGCGTTCGCGAGGCTCGAGGCCCTCGACGGGGTCCGCACCTGACGCCGGACGGCGCGCGCGCCCGTCCCGAGCCCCCCGTAGCATCTGCACCACCTCGCCCGGACCGCCGGGCGCGGTCCACGCCCCGGACGACCAGAGAGGATCAGCCGATGTCCGACTCTCGGCCCGGCTCCCGCACCGCAGCCCGTCGTCCTCCTCGGGGGATCGTGGTCCGCCGACGCGACATCGAGAGCAAGCCGGCGCCCGCAGGGGGTCGCTTCGCCGAGGTGGCGTACACGAGGCTCCCGCTCCCCCGCGCCCTGACGCGCGCGCTGGGTACGTTCTGCGTCAACACCTCGGACCGGGTCGTCGCGATCACGTACGACGACGGCCCCCACCCCGAGCACACACCGCGCCTCCTCGACCTGCTCGCCGAGCGCGGCGCGACCGCCACGTTCTTCGCGCTCTCGCGCCAGGTGCGGGCGCACCCCGAGGTCGCGCGGCGCATCGTCGCCGAGGGGCACGAGCTCGCGCTCCACGGGCAGGACCACCGTTCGTTGCTGACCATGGGCGACGGCGAGGCCGTGCGGTACGTGCGGGACGCGAAGGACGAGGTCGAGTCGATCGTCTCGGCACCGCTCGCCTCGTTCCGCCCTCCCTACGGTGCGCACACCGTGCGCCAGGCCCACGGCATCGCGGGCCTGGGGATGGACGTGCTCATCTGGTCGGGCGACGCGTTCGACTGGGTCGACGACGAGGAGGAGCGGATCGCCGAGCGCGCACTGTCGACGATCTTCCCCGGGAGCATGCTGCTGCTCCACGACGACCGGGGCGACCCCGAGACCCTCGCCGCCGACGAGGTGTTCCCGGCCTTCGACCGCGCCCGGGTCCTGGACCTGCTGCTCGGCCGCCTGACGTCCGACGGCTACCGCGCCGTGACGGCCCACGACCTGGTGACCACGTACCAGCCGGTCATGAGCATGGCCCGCGAGAGGATGCGTCAGCCATGAGCACACCCGCGGGTGCACAGGCCCGCCCCGAGCTCTCGGTGATCATCCCGGCGTACGACGCGGAGGCGACCCTCGGGGTCCAGCTCGGCGCGCTGCTCGCGCAGCGCCCCGCGTGGCCCTGGGAGGTCATCGTGAGCGACAACGGATCGAGCGACGGGACCCGCCGGCTCGTCCAGGAGTGGACCGGCCGCATGCCCGAGCTGCGCCTCGTCGACGCCTCGGCCCGTCGTGGGCCCAGTGCGGCCCGGAACATCGCGGTCGCGCAGGCACGGTCGGTGGCGCTCGCCTTCTGCGACGCCGACGACATGGTCGCGGACGGCTGGGTCGAGGCGATGCACCGCGCCCTGTCCGAGCACGAGTTCGTCGCGGGACCGTTCGAGGGGGCTCGGCTCAACGCCGACCTGACGTCGTCGGTGACCTGGACGGCCCAGACGGACCGGCTCACGGTCAAGCCCGGGCTCGAGCAGTTCGTCACGGCGGGCTCGGGCAACATGGGCGTGCGCACGGCGGTCTTCGACGAGGTCGGGGGCTTCTACGAGGGGGCCCGGACCGCGGAGGACGACGACTTCTGCATCCGGGTCCAGCTCGCGGGGCACGACCTGGTGTTCGACCCGGACATCGTGCTGCACGTCCGCCGACGCGACGGGCTGCGGAACATCGCCCGGCAGTCCTTCGCGTACGGCGCGGGCGAGCGCTGGCTGAGCCACCGGTACGAGCTGCTGTACGCGCAGTCGCCCTCCACGACGGGCGACGACGAGCCGACGGGCGGGCGGGCGGACTCCGCACCGGTGGAGGACGTGCAGCCCGCGGGCGTCGCGGGCCGCCTCACCGGGCTCGCGCGGCGCGGCCGGGCGATCGCCGTCCGCGGCGGTTCGTTCGTCCGGAAGGCGCTGCGCAAGGCGTCCACGATCCGGCGCCCGGGGGACCTCTCCGACCTGGTGTGGAGGCTGAGCTGGAGCGCCGGGTGGACGTTCGGGCGGGTCCCGGCGGCTCCCCCGATCGTCCCGCCGCCGAGCTGGCGCCAGAAGCAGCCCTAGCCGGGGCGGGCTCCGGTTCCGCAGGCGGCCTCGTCGTCACGAGGGGCCGTCCGGGGCGGGCCGTCCCGTCCTCGGTCGGTCGTCGGACGCTAGGCGTTCGTCCGCGAGAGGGCCCGCCGCCCGCGCTCGCGCACCCAGTCGAGCGGCGCGAGCGGTGCGAACCGCGCGGCCCAGGCGACGTGGCCCAGCGCGGCGCGGACCCGACGTCCGGACAGGTCGGCGCGCGCGGCCCGGGCGGCGCTCCACGCGGCGAAGCGGTCGTTGGCGCGCAGCCGGTCGCGGTAGGCGGCATCGAGCCCCGCGCCGCCGGTGGAACCAGCGGCGCGGGCCTGCGAGCGCCGCTCGCGCAGGATCACCCGGAGGCCCGCGGCGAGGTCGCGGTAGGCCCGCGTCGTGTTGCCGGGGTGGTACCGGTAGTCGACGAGGGCCTCGTCGACGAAGACGAAGGGCCCGAGCGTCGCGGCCGCGAGGACCAGGTCGAGGTCCTCGCCCTGCCGGTACGCGGGGTCGAACCCGCCCACGGCGTCGAAGGCACCGCGGCGGATCACGAGGTTGGGCAGCATGATCCCCGTCAGGCCGCGGACCACGTCCCGGGCGTCGCGGGCAGGGCGCTGGTCGGCGGCCACGAGCTGGTCGCCCGCGCCGTCGACCGTGCGCATCCCGCAGTAGCCGATCACGGCCTCGGGCCGCGGGACCAGCGCCTCGACCACCCGGCGCAGCCGGTCGGGGTGCCACCGGTCGTCGTCGTCGAGGAAGGCGAGCAGCTCGCCGCGGGTGTGCCGGACACCCGTGTTGCGCGCGGTGGAGACCCCCGAGGGAGCGAGGCGCAGGACGGTCCCGACGCCCGCGTGCTCGACGAGGTCGCGGATCACGGCCGGGTCGGGCGAGCCGTCGTCGACCACGACGAGCTCGACCTGCGGGTACGTCTGGGCCGCGACTGATGCCAGCGCCTCGGCCAGGAACGGCCCGCCCCGGTTGGTCGCGACGACGACGCTCACGAGCGGTTCGGCGACGGTCGCGCCCGCGGCGTCGGGACCTCGGTCGGACACGGTGCTCCTCGGTGCGGTCGGGGTGAATTCGGTGAGATCGCAGGGGAAGGAACCCCTCGCTGGTGGACAATCTCCCACATGAGGATCCTCCGCGTCTCGCACAGCGCCGTGGTCGACGCGTGGCGTGAGCGGGAGCGGGAGCTGCGGGTCGCGGGGGTCGACGTCCGGCTGCTGTCCGCGCGGGCCTGGGACGAGGGCGGCACCACGGTCCCGCTGCGCGCACGGGCCGGTGAGCCCGTCGAGGGCGTCCGGACCTTCGGCTCGCACCCTGCGCTGTTCGTCTACTCGCCGGGCCCGCTCTGGCGTGCGCTGGGCCAGGACTGGGACGTGCTGGACCTGCACGAGGAGCCCTTCGCCCTGGCGACCGCCGAGATCCTCGCGCTGCGCCGCCTCCGCGCCCTCCTGCCCGGCCGCGCTCGTCGTCCGGCGCCGCCCTACGTCCTGTACTCGGCGCAGAACATCGCCAAGCGCTACCCCTGGCCGTTCCGCACGCTCGAGGCCGCGGCCCTGCGCGGCGCGGCCGCGGTGTCGGTCTGCAACGTGGCCGCGGCGCGCATCGTCCAGGCCAAGGGGGCACGGGGGCTCGTGGAGGTGGTCCCGCTGGGGGTGGACCTCTCGGTCTTCTCCCCGGGGAAGGGCGTCGCTCCCGGTCCGTCCGCCCTCCCGCCCGACGGCGTCGCGCCCGCCCCCGGTCCGGGGCGCCCGGAGGCCGGGCCGGCACGGGGGGCGGTGCACGTCGGCTACGCGGGTCGCCTCGCCCCGCACAAGGGCGTGGACGTCCTGCTGGACGCCGTCCGGGACGACGAGCGGCTGCGGCTGACGCTCGCGGGCGACGGGCCGTCGGCCCGGGCGCTGCGGGACCGGGCGCGCCCGCTCGGCGACCGCGTGCGTTTCGTCGGTCCGCTCGCAGGCGACGACCTGGTCGCGTTCTACCGCTCGCTCGACGTCCTGGCCGTCCCGTCGCTCGACACCTCCGGCTGGGTCGAGCAGTTCGGTCGGGTCGCGGTCGAGGCCATGGCGTGCGGCACGCCCGTGGTGGCGAGCGACTCGGGCGCCCTGCCCGACGTGGTGGGCGGCGCGGGCCTGCTCGTCCCGCCCGGCGACGCCCGGGCGCTGCGCGAGGCGCTCGTGCGGGTCGTCGACGAACCCGGCCTGGCGGAGACCCTCCGCGCGCAGGGGGCCGACCGGGCCGCGTCGTGCGCGTGGCCCGAGGTCGCGCGCCGGTACCTCGCGCTCTACGAGCACGCGACCGCGCACGCCGCGCACGGCGGTACCCCTCGGCCCCCCGCCCCCGCGGTCGGCGACGCCACCCCGCGGGGCCACGCTCCGCCGTCGGGCAAGGAGCCCCACCGGTCGCCCGAGGTCGTCCTCGTCGCGTACGGCTCCCCCGACCTGGTGCGCGACGCGCTGGCACCGCTCGTCGGGAAGCTGCCGCTCACGGTCGTGGACAACTCGTCGCTCCCGGAGATCCGGGAGGTCGCCGAGCTCGCCGGGGCGCGGTACCTCGACCCGGGGCGCAACGGCGGGTTCGCCGCCGGCGTCAACCACGCGCTGCGCCACCGGCAGACCCCCGGGTCGGACGTCCTGCTGCTCAACCCGGACGCGGTCGTGAGCCCCGAGGACGTCCTGACGCTCCAGGCCCGGCTCCACGAGGCACCCGAGCTCGCGAGCGTGGGTCCGGCGCAGGTCGACGAGGACGGCGAGGCAGCGCGCGTCGTGTGGCCCTACCCGTCGCCCACCGGGACGTGGATCGAGGCCGTGGGCCTCGGCGCCCTGCGACGCACCCCGCCGGACCGGTCCTTCGTCATCGGTTCCGTGCTGCTGCTGCGGGCCGACGCGCTCGAGCTGGTCGGGCCGTTCGACGAGAGCTTCTTCCTCTACGCCGAGGAGACCGACTGGGCCTACCGTGCGACGCGGCTGGGCAAGCGTCACCGGGCGGTCACCGAGGTCCGCGCCCTGCACCTGGGCGGCGCGACGAGCAGCGACCCGACCCGCCGCGAGACGCACTTCCACGCCTCGCAGGAACGGTACCTGCGCAAGCACTTCGGCACGGCGGGCTGGCAGGCCGCCCGTGCCGGGGTCCTCGCCGGCTCCGCGGCACGGGCCGTCGCGCTCCGGGGCCCCGGACGCGACCTGGCCCTCCTCCGGCTCCGGCTGTACGCGCGTGGTCCCCTCGCCGCAGAGCGCGACCTCCTCACGGCGACGGACGCCCCGACGTGATCCGCCGGTCCCTCGCCTGGGTGGCCGGCTCGGTCGCGGTCGCCGTGGTCCTGGTCGGGATCGGCTTCCTCGTGCCCGGGTACACCGCGATCTCGGTCGCGGTGGCGGCCCTGGTCCTCGTCGTCGGCATGACGATCTACGAGCCTGCCGCGATGCCCATCCTCGCGATGCCCGCGATGGTGATCGTCCAGCGCGTCGGCGGGGACGCCGTCAACCTCTCGCTCAGCGACTTCGCGCTCTTCGGGGCGTTCTGGTTCGCGCTCTTCTTCACCCAGCGCCCCCTGTCACGCCCCATGCGCTCGCTCCTGTGGCTCTCGGCGTTCTACCAGGTCGCCACGCTCTTCACGGTCATCGCCAACCCGTACACCGCCAACACCGTCGAG
Organism: Oerskovia jenensis; assembly: GCF_016907235.1. Taxonomy (NCBI): domain Bacteria; kingdom Bacillati; phylum Actinomycetota; class Actinomycetes; order Micrococcales; family Cellulomonadaceae; genus Oerskovia; species Oerskovia jenensis. The sequence continues at coordinate 3,501,098 of NZ_JAFBBO010000001.1, read as the reverse complement.
TGGTTCCACGCCTGGCTCTCGGTCGGGGGCGCGCTGCTCGTCGGGTGGGCCGTGGGCCGGGCGGGACGCGCGCGGCTCGGGCTGACGCTGTTCATGGTCCCGTGCCTCGTCATCGCGGTCCTCACGTGCGTCACGGCTCTGCAGCAGCTCGCCGCGGGCAACACGGGACCGGTGTACCTCCAGATCCCGTTCCCGATGCACAAGAACTTCGTCGGGTGCGTCCTCGGGAGCGCGGCCCTGCTCGCCTATGCCCGCCCGTGGTGGGTCGGCTGGCCCAAGGCGTTCACCTACCCGGCGTTCTGGCTGTTCGGCCTCGCGATCCTCGCGTCGCAGTCGCGCCAGGCCCTGATCGGCCTCGCGATCGGCGTCGTCCTCATCACGCTGCGCGCCGACCCGGACCGCAAGCGGTCCAAGCTCATCCTGCTCGCCGCGATCCCTGCCGTGTACTTCGTGTGGGCCGCCGTCCAGGAACAGCTCGCGACCAACGACCAGTTCAACTCCGCCTACCAGCGGCTCACCTGGTACGAGCAGGCCATCGACGTCTGGGAACGCAGCCCCTGGGTGGGCGTCGGGCTGCGCTGGTGGGTCGCGAACCGCACCGAGTACACCTTCCAGCCGCCCAACGCCGAGCTCGAGGTCCTCACGTCGGCGGGCATCGTCGGGCTCGTCGCGTTCCTCGTGCTGTTCTTCGGCTCGCTCGCCGTGCTGTGGCGCGTCAACCCCCGCTTCGGGACGCTCGCGTTCTCGGTGCTGCTCATGCGTTTCATCCAGGGGCAGTTCGACCTCTTCTGGGTCTCGGTGCAGGTCTCCGTGCCGTTCCTCATCGTGGGGGTCTGCGTGGGCGCCGACGCCTACGCGGAGTCCCGGCGCGCGGCACGCGAGAAGACCGAGGACGCGCTCCCGCTCGACGACCTCCGCTCGGTCGAGGAGATGATCGACAACGTGGGACCGTCGAGGCACCTGGTGCTCACCCCGGCCACGATCCCCCTGCCCGAGCCCATCGCCCGCCACCGGAAGGACCCGACCACGTGAGAGTGCTCCACGTCGTGCACTCCGACGCCTTCGCGGGGGTCGAACGGCACGTCGCCCGACTGGCACGCGCGCAGTCGTCCCACGGGGACCAGGTCGTCGTCGTCGGCGGCGACGTGCCCCGCATGCGGGCCACGGTCGACGACCCGACCGTGCGGGTCCTGCCCGCGGGCTCGCTCGCCCAGGTCGTGCGCACGATCCGCGCGACCGCCCCGGGGGCCGACGTCGTGCACGCCCACATGACGTCGGCCGAGATCGCTGCCTCGCTCGCCGGAGCGACCGTCCGGGGCCTGCCCCCCGTGGTCGCCACGCGCCACTTCGCGCGGCCCCGGGGCAGTGGCCCCGCGGCGGGCCTGACCGCCGCGGTCGCGCGCCGCCCCGTGCGCGCACAGATCTCCATCAGCCGGTACGTCGCCGACCACGTCGACGGGGACAGCGTCGTCGTCCATCCCGGGATCGACGACCGACCCGCCGCGCCGGACGCAGCGGCCCGCGAACGCAGCGTCCTGCTCGTCCAGCGGCTCGAACCCGAGAAGCGCACCGACCTGGGCGTGCTCGCCTTCGCCGCGTCCCGCCTGCACGACGACGGCTGGCGGCTCCTCGTCGCGGGCGACGGGTCGCAGCGCGCCGACCTCGAGGCCCTCGCCGCCCGCGAAGGGCTCACGCGGCACGTGCAGTTCCTCGGCGCCCGGTCCGACGTCGACGACCTCATGCGGCGTGCGGCCGTCCTCCTGGCCCCGTGCCCCGTCGAGGGCCTCGGTCTCAGCGTCCTGGAAGCCATGTCGAACGCACTGCCCGTCGTCGCCGCCGAGGCCGGCGGGCACCTCGAGACCCTCGCCGGGCTCGACCCGCTCGCCCTCTACCCGTCGACCGACGTCGCCCGGGCCGGCGAGCACCTCGCGCGGCTCGCGAGGTCGCCCGAGCGGCGCGACGCCTACGGCGAGGCCGCACGGACGGTCCAGCGCACCCGCTTCACGCCCGCGGCCCAGGTCGAGGGGACGGCAGCCGTGTACCGCGACGTCGTCCGGCCGGGACGCCCACCGCACGACGAGCGACGGAGCCCCACGACGTGAGCGACCTCTCCCCACCCGTGGTGCACGAGCTCGTCGTCGTCTCGCTCGAGTCGTGGGACCTCGTGTGGCGCCGCAACCAGTACCTCGTGACCGAGCTCCTGCGGGCCGACCCGGCACTCGTGGTGCTGTTCGTCGAGCCTGCGGCGGACCCGCTGCACGAGGCCCGCCGCGGCTTCCGGCCCCGCGCCGGCCACGGGCTCCGGCGTGCGGACCCGGTCGAGGGCGTCGGGCCCGACCAGCTCTGGCTCTACCAGCCGACCAAGATCCTGCCCCGCCGCGTCGACCCCCGGGTCGACGCCCGCCTCGCCTCGCTCGTGCGCCGGGCCGCACGCCGCGTCGGACTCACGCGCCCCGTGCTGTGGGTCAACGATCCCGCGGCAGCGACCCTGGTCGAGGACACCGGCTGGCCGTCGCTGTACGACGTGACCGACGACTGGGTCGCGGCCGACCGCCCGCCCGAGATCCGCCGTCGGCTGCTCGCCGACGAGGCGCTCCTGCTGCGGGCGTGCGAGGAGGTGACCGTGTGCTCGCCCCACCTCGCCGCGAGCAAGGGCGCCGAGCGCGCCGTCACCCTCGTCACCAACGGTGTCGACGTCGACCGCTACCGGCTGCCCCGCGACCGCCCCGCCGACCTGCCCGTCGGGCCCGTCGCCCTCTACCTGGGCACCGTCCACCGCGACCGCTTCGACCTCGACCTCGTCGCCCGGACCGCCGCGACGACGGCCGGGACCGGGACCGTCGTGGTCGTCGGGCCCGTGCTCGACCTGACGAGCCAGGAGTACGACGACCTCACGGCCGCCGGGGTGCGGCTGCTCGGTGCGCGCCCCTGGACCGAGGTGCCCGCCTACCTCCAGCACGCGACCGCGCTCCTGGTCCCCCACCTCGTCGACGACTTCACGGACAGCCTCGACCCGCTCAAGCTCTACGAGTACCGGGCCGTGGGGCGACCGGTCGTCGCGACCCCGGTCGCGGGCTTCCGCGACGCGCGCGACCCGCGGGTCACGGTTGCCGCGCCCGCCGACTACCCGCAGGCCGTGCGCGTCGCGCTCACCGCGCCCGCGGCGACCGACACCCACCAGGACGACGACATCCCCACGTGGGACGTCCAGGGGCGCGCCATGCGCGACGTCATCGAGCGCGCCCGGCGACGCGGCGCCACACCTCGCTGACGACCTCCGCGGTCCGTGCCGCGGCGAAACGGTCCTGCGCGACGCGTGCCGCGCGGCGGGCCCTGGCCGCCGACCCCTCCGGGTCGGCGAGCACGGCCGAGATGCCCCGGGCCAACGACTCGACGTCCCCCGGCTCGACGAGCTCGCCCAACGGCGCGGAGTCGTCCGGCGTCCCGGCCAGGACCTCCACGACGCCCCCCGCACGGGTCGCGACGACCGGTACCTCGCGGACCATCGCCTCGACCACGACCTGCCCGAACGGTTCGGGGACGGGGGACGCGTGCACGCACACGTCGAACCCGTCGAGCTCGACCGACGGGTCTGCCACGAAACCCGTCCAGACGACGCGCTCGGCCACGCCGAGACGGTCCGCCTCGGCGCGCACCTGCGCGGCGTAGCCCTCGGCGCCGAAGCTCGGTTCCCCCACGATGCGGAACGACGTGCCGGGGTGCTCGTCGAGCACCCTGCGGGCCGCGCGCACGAGCTCGAGCTGCCCCTTCGTCGGGCTGATCCTGCCGACCATGCCCACGACCGGCTGCCGGACCCGACGTCGGGCAGGGGCTGCGGCGGCGGCTCCTGACCGACCTCCGGTCCGGGCAGCGGGCGGGCGCACCTGCGCGGCCGCGAAACCCGGGTAGGCGACCGTCGTCGGGCCGGGGAGCGTCGACGCGGTGGCCTGCGAGTTCACGACCACCTCCGCGGGGAACCGGGTCGAGGCCCAGCGGAAGACGCTCGCGACCCGCACCGGGAGGTAGTCGTCGGCGATCCGGTCGTGGACGTGCCAGACGAGCGCGGCCCGCGCCCACCGTGCGGGCAGCACGCCCAGCACGTCGGACTTGAGCGAGGTCGTGTGGACGACGTCCGGGCGCAGTGCACGGACCCGGCGCGCGAGCCGCCACGTGAACGGGACGAGGCGCGCCAGCGAGACGAGCTGACCGAGGCCGGCGCGCCCCACGGCGTCCCGGGAGGCGGTCGCCGTCGCGGGGTCGAGCGGCAGGACCTCGACGACCGCACCCGCTGCGCGCAGGCGGTCGACCAGGGGGCCGCCCGAGAACAGCAGCACGCGCACGTCGACGTCCGGGCCGAGCTCCTCGACGAGCCTGACCAGTGCGAGCTCGGCGCCGCCGAGCTCTCCCGTGTGGTCGAGGACGAGGACGCGCACCGGCCGGTCGGGTGGCGGCCCCCCAGCGCGCCGCGTCGTCACCAACGGAACGGCAGCTTGCGCCCTGCGCTGCTACCCCCCTGCTCCGGCTCGTCGCTCTTGCGCGCCGTGGCCGCACGGGGACGCGCCTCGCCCTGCCCTCCGGGCACGGTCGAGATCTTGCCCCACTCGGGCGACAGCAGCGGTCCCTGTCGGCCCCCGGCGTCCCGACGGGACGGCGTGGTCGCCGAGGGCGCGGCCGTCGTCGCCGCGGACCGGGCCTCCGCCGCCGCGGACGGGGCGTCGGTGACGACGGCGGCGGCCCGCTCGCGGGCCGCGCGCCGGGGCTCGTCGACCTGCTCGACGCCGGTCGTCCCCGAGCCGCCCGTGTCCGGACGTTCGGCCGCGAGCGCGGGCGCCTGCGCGACGGCCTCGCCCCCCGCCGACCTGCTGAGCTGTCCGTCCTCCTGCCGGTCCGGGTCGCCGTACGTCGAGGCGTAGAGCATGCGCCGGTCGCTCTTGACGCCCGCGAGCGCGATGCCCACGAGAGGCACGTTGTTGATGCGCAGCCGTTCGGAGGCCTCCGCGAGGACGGCCCGGTCGGTCTTGCCCGCGGACGCGATGAGCACGACACCCGTGGCGTAGCGTCCGAGGATGGTCGCGTCGGCGGCTGCCAGGACGGGCGGGGCATCGATCACGACCACCTCGGCGTCGTCGCTCAGGTCCGCGATGAGCTTGCCCGCACGGGTCGTCGCGAGGAAGTCCGCCGGGTCCATCTCCTCCTCGGGGACGGGGAAGACGCCCAGGTTGGGGATGCTCGTGGGGCGCAGCGTGTGCGGGTCCCCCGACCAGCCCTCGGGCGGGGGCAGGACCCGGTCGAGCTGCGGGCGGCGCAGGTCGCCGGAGACGGCGATCGTGCGGCGACCGCTCAGCGCGAACGACGCCGCGAGGTTGGCGGCGATGAACGTGCGGGGCGCGTGCGGGTCTGCTGCCGTGACCACCACGACGACCTTGTCGGCCTCCGCGAGCGAGACCTGGACGGCCGTCCTGAGCTCACGGATCGACTCGGTGAAGGGGGTCGCGAGCTTGCGGGAGACGGGGAGCGTGTGCGAGTGGCTGTAGTCGCGGTCCGACGTGCGCACGCCGTAGAGCTCGGCCAGGACGGGGGTCTGCGCGAGGCGGGCCGCGTCGGCCGCGCCACGCACCCGGACGTCCAGGCCGCGGCGGGCGAAGGCCAGCCCGATGCCCGCGACGAGCCCGGCCAGGGCCGCGAGCGCGAGGACCGTGCTGCGCCCGGGGCCCAGCGCCTCGGCGCCGGTCGCGGGCGTCTCGACCTCACCGGGCACGGTGATCGCCCGGAGCGTGTTCGCCTGGACCGTCAGGGTCGTGTAGTCCGTGACGATGGTCTCCTTCTCGGCGAGCGCGAGCGGGTCGTCCGAGGCGACCGAGAGGCGGGCCGTGACCCCGGCGAGCTGTTCGGCGAGCGCCTGCCTCCTCGCGTCGAGCGACGCGATCTGCGCGTCGCGCAGGACCGTGAGCTGGGCGACGTACGCGTCGGCGAACGCGTTGGCCACGTCCTGGGACTCCTGCGGGTCGAGGGTCTTGGCGCTGATGGCGATGACCTTCTGGCTCTCGCCGGGGTACTCCGCCGAGACCTGGGCGGCGAGTGTCGCGGGGTTGCCCGTGTAGCCGAGCGTGGTCGCCGCGGCCTGGACGACCGGGTCGGACGTGACGTCGGCCAGGTCGGTGTCGACCGTGACCTCGACGACCTGCTCACCGCCCTGCGCCGACTGCACCCCGACGAGCCGCACCGTCGCGGTCGCCTTGTACACGGTCTCCTGCTGGTTGAGGTAGACGAACGCCGCGGTCACCACCACGAGCACCGCTGCCAGCACGTAGTACTTGCCGGCCCATACCGTTCGGACGAACTCCCGTACTGTCATGAGTCCCTCTCCCCTGAGGTGCCGGCACCTGCGTGCACGAGGCCACGTTGCTCTTCGACGACCTCGCGGAGCCGGGCGACGAAGCGCGGGAGCGCGAAGGTCTCGACGTGCGAGGTCAGGACGTCATCCTCCCACGGGACGACCGACGCGTCCTGGACTGCCCGCGCCACGAGACCGGGCTCGGGGGCGTCGAAGAAGGCACCGGTCACGCCCTCGACCACGGTGTCGAGGTACCCGCCGTCCCGCAGGACCACCGAGGGTCGCCCGAAGGCGCCGGCCTCGAGCGGGGACAGCCCGTAGTCCTCGTACGAGGCGGCCACGAGCATCGAGCAGCTCCTGTAGAGCCAGCGCAGCTCGGGGTCGTCGACCCGGCCCAGCAGCGTCGTCCCGCCGCCCCCGGTGCCCGACGGCGTGCCGAACCTCCCGGAGACGGGTCGTCCGCGCGCGGCGAGGCCCTCGAGACGTGCCCGGTCCGGCCCGTCTCCCACGATCACCAGGTGCCGTCCCGCGAGGCGGGCCGCCTCGATCAGGACGTCGACGTTCTTGTACGGCAGGAGCCGTGCGACGCACAGCAGGAACCCCGGTGCGATCCCGGGGACCGGACGCTCCGGGCCCGCGGGCAGCATCGCGGGGGGCGGGGGCAGGATCTCGGCCTCGATGCCGTAGACCTCGCGGATCGCTCGCTGGGTCACGGTCGAGTTGGCGAGGTACACGTCGGCGCGCCCGGCGGCGCGTCGGTCCCAGCCGCGCAGGGCCGGGCTCAGCGCGGTGAGCGCGGCGGACGCGACGCCGCTGCGGAGCCGGTCGCCGGTGCTCGCTCCGTCCGCACCCCCCAGGTAGCGCTCGCGCTGGTAGAGCCACCGGGCGGGCGCGTGGCAGTAGACGACCGTCCGGCCGGCGCCACGGTATCCGTGGGCCCAGCCCGTGGAGCTCGCGAGCAGGACGTCGGCGTCGACCCGCTGCGACGAGACCGCGGGTGCGAGCAGGGGCAGCGCGAGCCGGTGGTGGCGGCGCAGCGCGCCGACCCGGTCGAGCGCGGACGTCCGCAGCTCGAGCCGGGAGAACTCGGGGAACGTACCCGCCGGGTCGTAGAGGGTCGTGTACATCGGCGAGCCGGGGAACGCCTCGGCCAGCCACAGGGCCACCCGTTCGGCGCCTCCGCGCTGTGTCGCGTAGTCGTGCGCGAGCGCCACACCCTCGGTCATCGTGCCTCCGTCGTGGGGCAGGAGACGGCCGCCCGCCCAGGTTGGATATCGATCCAGCGTAGGGCGCGCGAACAGGGCACGACGGACGAAGGGGACACATCACCCGGGTGAAGTCCGGCCGCGTCGACGCCTGCCGCCGGGCCGTCCGGGACCGCCCGACGTCAGGCCCTGGTGTGGAACTTCCCCTGGGCCGCGAGGAGCCCCTCGGTGAGGACCATCTCGACGGCGTCCGCGGCGTCGTCGAGCAGGAACGGCAGCTCCTTGGCCTCCGCGCCCGAGAAGTTCTTGAGCACGTAGTCCGCGGTGTCCATGCGGCCCGGGGGGCGTCCGACGCCCGCGCGGACGCGCACGTAGTCACGGGTCCCGAGCGCCTTGGTGATGTCGCGCAGGCCGTTGTGACCGCCCTCGCCGCCACCGGACTTGAGCTTGATGTCCCCGAACGGGATGTCCACCTCGTCGTGGACGACGATCACGTGGTCGGGGTCGATCCCGAAGTACTGGGCGAGGCCCGCGACCGGACCGCCCGACGTGTTCATGTACGTCGACGGCTTGGCCAGGAGGACCCGGGGGCCCGGGGCCCCGCCCGGGAGCACGCCGAGGCGCGCCTCGGCCACCGCGGCTCGCGCCTTGTGCGCGCTGAAGGTCGCGCCGGCGCGACCGGCCAGGACGTCGAGCACCATGTGGCCGACGTTGTGACGGTTGCCCGCGTAGGTGGGTCCGGGATTCCCGAGCCCGACGACGAGCCACGGCTGGTCGGTCATGTCACCTGGTCCTTGATCGACTTCTGGGGGGAAACGGTCGAGGCGCCCGGCGCCGTACGGCACCGGACGCCTCGAACGTACGTGTCCTGCGTTCCTGCGGACCGGACCCGGCGGAGCGGGGACCGACCCTCAGGAGGGTGAGGCTCAGCCCTCGGCGGGAGCCTCTGCGCCCTCGGCGGCCTCGGCCTCGGCCTCGGCAGCGACCTCGCTGCGCGGCTCGGTGATCGCGACGACCGTGAGCTCGGGGTCACCGTTGAAGACGGAGCCCTTGGGCAGCGTGATCTCGCCCGCGCGGACCAGGTGACCGGCCTCGAGACCGTCGATCGAGACCTCGACGGACTCCGGCAGGTGCGTGGCCTCTGCCTCGAGGAGCAGCGTCTGGGACTCGACGACGTGGATCGTGCCGGGGGCGGACTCGCCGACGACGTGCACGTTGACCTCGACCTCGACCTTCTCGCCCTTCTTCACGATGAGGAGGTCGATGTGCTCGATGACGTCCTTGACCGGGTCGCGCTGGATGTCCTTGGCCAGGGCCAGGACGGCCTTGCCGTCGAGCTCGATCGAGAACAGGGCGTTGGCCTGCTTGAGCGAGAGCGTCGTCACGTGCGCGGGGAGCGCGATGTGGACGGGGTCCGTGCCGTGCCCGTACAGGACGGCGGGGATCTGGTTGTTACGGCGGGTACGGCGGGCGGCACCCTTGCCGAACTCGGTGCGGGCCTCTGCGACAAGCTTGATCTCGGACACGTGAACTCCTGAAGAACGGTTGCGGGCCGACCACCAGTGGGAAGCGATCGGCTGTCCGGCCGGCTGGTTGGCACCGGAGGACGGGGCGGCTGCGTCGGCGCGGGACACATGACGGGCGCACGAGGACGACCGCCCAGTCGATTACGGGGACCCATCAGGATCCTGCTGACCTTCCGGTGACTCACCGGCCGTCAGACGTCCCTCGCCGAGGCAACCGAACTACTGTACCCGGGCGCGCCACGTCAAGGGAAACCCGCGAGTGTCGCGCCCTGTCCCCACCCGCCGAGCGCGGAGGGTCAGGACTGGGCGCCGGCGATGATCACCGTCGTCGTCAGGGCCGCGGTCGTGGCCGCCGTGATCTCCTCGACGTAGCGTCGGGTCGCTCCCGCGGCCCAGCTCCCCTCGGCGATCCCCTTGGCGCGGTGGTCGATCTCGCGCCGCTCGGTCGTCGTGAGCTCCTCACCGGCGGACATGACGCGGCCCGCCTGCTTCGTGGCGGCGAGGATCGCGACGAGCGCACCCGTCCGCTCGTCGGGCGCGCCGCCGTCGCGCAGCACACGCGTGAGCGTGCGCCGCACCTCGCCCTCGTGGCGCGAGTCCGCGGCGGGCCAGCGCGTCGTCGGGAAGATGCCCAGGATGCGGCCCTCCTCGCGGCGCAGCAGACCGCGCGCGACGAGACCGTCGAGCGCGGAGTCCGCGGGCTTGGACCGCGAGAGCACCTCGACCAGGCTCTTGGGCTTCGAGCCCTCCTTCGCCTTGATCGTCGACAGCGCGTCGTCGAGGAGCGCGTTCCCGGTCGGCGACTGGTCGCGCACCACGACGCGTCCCGACCGCCACCCCGAGGCGTCCCCCGCCAGGTCGACGCGTCCCGTCAGCGCGAGCTCGACGAGCAGCGCACCGGCCGCGACCTGCTGGAGGTACGAGGCGTCACCGACGGGCTTGCCCGTGACGTCGTCCAGCACGAGCAGCAGGTAGTCCTCGATGATGAGCATGCATCCAACCTAGTGGCGCGAAGGTGCCGGGCCCCCTGAGAAATGTCACGATCCTGTGGGGATCAGTCCGCCCACGCCCAGCGCACGGTCACGCTCGCGTCGACCTGCTCGCTCCCCGGGTCGATCGCCATCGCGTCGAACGACCCGGCCTTGGCCGACATCATGCGGGGCATCGGCGCGAACCCGCCGCCCTGCTCGCTGACCTCGACGACGGGCCCCAGAGCGCGCCCCGCGAGCGCCGCGTACTGCTCGGCCCGGGCTCGGGCGTCCGCGAACGCCCCGTCGCGAGCCGCGACCGCGAGCGGCCCGGGCTCGCTCACCGCGAAGCGCATCGAGTCGAGCCGGGCGACGGGTCCCGCCGCCCCGAGCGCGGCCCGCACGAGCTCGCCCGACGCCAGGACGTCGCGCACGGTGACCCTCAGCGTCAGGCGAGCGGTGACCGAGAGGGTCGTGGCGCCGTCGGGCTGCTGGGACTGCTGCGTCCAGGTGGACGTCTGCGCGGTGCGCAGGTCCTCGGGCGCGACCCCGCCGGCCAGCAACGACTCGCGCGCCGCACGCACCCCCGCGTTCGCGGCGTCGAGGGCCACCTGGACGTCGGCGCCGGACGCCTCGGCGCCCAGCTCGACGACCACGACGTCGGGCACCGCGGACGCGGCCCCCCGTCCGGTCGTGGTCACGCCGGTGGGAGAGGTCTCGGTCAGCAGGTTCGTCACCGTCACACGGCACATGCTGCCAGCCCGACGGCGCCGCCGCCCAGGGGCCACGCGTCCGGGGCTCCGCGCCTCGCCCGCGCGAGACCCCGGGAACGACGACGGCCCGCCCCGGCCGACCAGGTCGGTGGGGCGGGCCGTCGTGCGGCGCGGGCGAAGGCTCAGCTGTTGCCGTCGAAGAGCGACGTGACCGAGCCGTCGTCGAAGACCTCGCGGATCGCGCGCGCCAGGAGCGGCGCGATCGACAGGACCGTGAGCTGCGGGAAGTGCTTCTCCGCCGAGATCGGCAGGGTGTCGGTCACGACGACCTCGCTCGCGCCGCACTCGGACAGGCGCTGGGCCGCCGGGTCGGAGAGCACCCCGTGGGTCGCGGCGACGATGACCGACTTGGCGCCCGCCGCGAGGCAGACCTTGACGGCCTCGGCGATGGTGCCGCCCGTGTCGATCAGGTCGTCGACCAGGACGCAGTCGCGCCCCTCGACGTCACCCACGACGCGGTTCGCGACGGCCTGGTTGGGGCGCGTGATGTCACGCGTCTTGTGGACGAACGCGAGCGGCCCGCCGCCGAGCTTCGCGGCCCACTGCTCGGCCACGCGGATACGGCCCGCGTCGGGCGAGACGACCGTGACGTTCGACGTGTCGACGCGCGAGCGGACGTAGTCCGTGAGGATCGGCATGGCCCACAGGTGGTCCACGGGGCCGTCGAAGAAGCCCTGGGTCTGCGCGGCGTGCAGGTCGACGCTCATGAGACGGTCGGCGCCCGCGGTGCGGAACAGGTCCGCGATGAGGCGGGCCGAGATCGGCTCGCGACCACGGTGCTTCTTGTCCTGCCGCCCGTAGCCGTAGAAGGGCTGGACGACCGTGATGGTCTTGGCCGAGGCGCGCTTGGCCGCGTCGACCATGAGCAGCTGCTCCATGATCCACTGGTTGATCGGCGCCGTGTGGCTCTGCAGGAGGAAGATGTCCGCGCCGCGGACGCTCTCCCCGAAACGGACGTAGATCTCGCCGTTGGCGAAGTCGTACGCGGTCGTGGGGAGCAGGTCGATGCCCAGCTCCCGCGCGACGTCCTTGGCGAGCTCGGGGTGCGCCCGGCCGGACGCGAGGACGAGGGACTTGTCCCCGTTGCCGGCGATCGTGCTGCTCATCGTGGGGAAGACCCTTCGTTCGTGCTGCTGGTCGTGGTGCTGGGTCCGTCGGGGACCGTGGGGACACCCGGGCTCGCAGGCACCGGGGTCGGTCGGGGGGCCGGGGTCGCCGTGGAGGCCTCGGCGAGCTGCGCCTGGGCCTGGGCTCCCAGCGGAGAAGGCGTCTCGTCGTCGTTCTCGTGCGCGCGTGCTGCGGCCTCCGCGGCGGCGGTGCCGGGTCGACGGCGGGCCACCCAGCCGTCGACGTTGCGCTGCGGGGCACCGCTCACGCCGAGCGCGCCCGCGGGCACGTCGCGACGGATCACGGAACCTGCCGCGGTGTACGCGCCGTCGCCCACCGTGACGGGGGCGACGAACATGTTGTCCGCACCGGTCCGGGCGTGCGACCCGATCACGGTGCGGTGCTTGGAGACGCCGTCGTAGTTGACCGTGACGCTCGCGGCGCCGATGTTGGTGTGCTCGCCGATCGTCGCGTCGCCCACGTAGGACAGGTGCGGGACCTTGGAGCCGGTCCCGATCGTCGCGTTCTTCGTCTCGACGAACGTGCCGATCTTGCCGTTCTCCCCCAGGACCGTGCCCGGGCGCAGGTAGGCGAAGGGCCCGACGCTCGCACCGTCGCCGACGACCGACAGGCTGCCGTGCGTGCGGGTCACGGTCGCGCCCGCGCCGACCTCCATGTCGGTCAGCGTCGTGTCGGGGCCGATGGTCGAGCCCGGGCCGATCGTGGTCGCGCCGTGGAGCTGGGTCCCGGGGAGCAGCGTCACGTCGTGACCGAGGTCCACGTCGACGTCGACCCAGGTGGTCGCGGGGTCGATCACGGTCACGCCCTCGAGCATCCAGCGCGTGAGGATGCGGCGGTTGAGCTCGGCGCGCAGCGTCGCGAGCTGGGCGCGGTCGTTGGCCCCCTCGACGAGCAGGGGGTCGCCGACCGTGAGGGCACCCACGCGGCCGCCGCCCTCGCGGGCGATCTGGAGGACGTCGGTCAGGTAGACCTCGCCCTGCGAGTTCTCCTGGGTGACCTGCCGGAGCGCACCGCGCAGGACCGCGGCGTCGAAGACGTAGACCGAGGAGTTGATCTCGCGGATCGCACGCTGCTCGTCCGTGGCGTCCTTGTGCTCGACGATGCTCAGGACTGCGCCGGCGTCGTCGCGGACGATCCGTCCGTAGCCCGTCGCGTCGTCGACCTCGGTCGTCAGCACGGTCACGGCGTTGCCGTCCGCGCGGTGCGTGTCGAGCAGCCGGGTGAGCGTCGCGGCGTCCAGGAGCGGGATGTCGCCCGCGAGGACCACGATCGACCCCTCGAGCCCCTCGACCGGGCCGCGACCCTCGTGCCCGAGAGGAACGCCGTGCGCGGCCGCCTCGGCCTGCGCCCGCACGTCGAGCGCCTCGACCGCGCACTGCACGGCCCGCCCGGTGCCGGGCACCTCGTCCTGGTCGACCACGAGGGCCGACGGCACGACCTCGAGGGCCGCGGCCGCGACGAGGTCCCGCTCGTGCCGGACCACGACCGCGATCCGCTGCGGCGCCAGACCACGGGCCGCGACCATCGCGTGACCGAGCAGGCTGCGCCCGGCGAGAGGGTGGAGGACCTTGGGGGTCGCGGACTTCATGCGCGTCCCTGCGCCTGCGGCGAGGACGATGACTGCGGCTGGCGGTGAGTCGGGCACAGCGTCGGTCACTGGGGCTTCCCATCTGGTTGGTGGCACGAGCTCCGCCCCCAGGACTCGAACCTGGACTAAAGGCACCAAAAACCCTTGTGCTGCCGATTACACCAAGGCGGAACGGACTGGACACGGCACGCGAGCCGGGGGTGAACCCGTGATCGCGCGCGCCATCGCTCGTCCGGAGAACAGTCTGCCAGGTCTCGCGCCGTGCTCGGGGCGCGAACGGGGTCCGAACGTGGAGAAAGCGTGTGAGGAGAGAGTCACACGGCGTACCCGTCGGGGTCGCGTGCGGCTCGTGCGCCGGGCAGCCCGGGGGCCGTGCGCCGTCTCATCCCGACCCCCGCGACGACGGGGCACGGCATGATGGTGCCGTGCCCGCAGACTCCAGACGTCCCCCCAGATCCCGTATGACCGCGAGCCAGCGCCGTGAACAGCTCCTCGCGGTGAGCCGCGTCCTGTTCGCCGAGAAGGGCTTCGAGGGGACGAGCGTCGAGGAGATCGCGGCGCGCGCCGAGGTGTCCAAGCCCGTGGTGTACGAGCACTTCGGGGGCAAGGAGGGCATCTACGCCGTCATCGTCGACCGCGAGATCCAGGGCCTGACGAGCGCCCTCACGGGCGCGCTCTCCTCGGGCGGTCACCCCAAGGTGCTGCTCGAGCGCACGGCCCTCGCCCTGCTGACCTACATCGAGACCTCGGAGGACGGCTTCCGGATCCTCGTGCGCGACTCCCCCGTGGCCCAGGCGACGGGGACGTTCTCGAGCCTCATCGGGGACGTCGCGACCCAGGTCGAGCACCTGCTCGCGGACCAGTTCAAGCGGCGCGGCCTGGACCCACGGGTCTCGCCCATCTACGCGCAGATGCTCGTCGGCATGGTCGCGCTCACGGGGCAGTACTGGCTCGACGTCCGCAGCCCCAAGAAGGCCGACGTCGCGGCGCACCTGGTCAACCTCGCGTGGAACGGCCTGTCCGGCATGGAGAAGAAGCCGTCGCTCACGACCAAGGACCGCACGGACGGCTGAGAGGACCGGCGCCCCGGGGCTGGTGCGGAGCTGCACCGCCTCGCGAACCCATGACATCCCGCCCGTGACGGCGGGCGCCGCACATGGTTTCGTTGAGCCATGGCGACTCTCGAGATCGACAGGCTGAACAAGACGTACGGCACGGTGCGTGCGCTGCGCGACATGTCGTTCACGGTCGGCGCGGGCGAGATCTTCGGCTTCGTCGGCTCGAACGGGGCGGGCAAGACCACGACCATGCGCATCGCGCTCGGGGTCCTCGCGCCCGACTCGGGCGAGGTCCGGTGGGACGGCCGACCGCTCGACCTGGCCATGCGCCGTCGGATCGGCTACATGCCCGAGGAGCGCGGCCTGTACCCCCGGATGAAGGTCGGCGACCAGCTCGTCTACCTGGCCCGGCTGCACGGGCTGAGCCCGGCCGCGGCGCGCACCGCGATGGAGCACTGGACACAGGTGCTCGGGATCGACGCACGCCGCGGCGACGAGGTCCAGAAGCTCTCGCTCGGCAACCAGCAGCGCGTGCAGCTCGCGGCCGCGCTCGTGCACGATCCCGAGATCCTGGTGCTCGACGAGCCCTTCTCGGGCCTGGACCCGGTCGCGGTCGACGTCATGAGCGGCGTCCTGCGGGACCGCGCGGCCGCGGGCGTGCCCGTCGTCTTCTCCTCGCACCAGCTCGACCTGGTCGAGCGCCTGTGCGACCGCGTCGGGATCGTCAAGGCGGGCGAGATGGTCGAGGTCGGCGGGATCGAGGAGCTGCGCGCGACGCAGCGCCCGCAGTGGGTCGTCGACGCCCCGGCCGCGCCGCCGGGCTGGGCGTCCGAGCTCCCGGGCATCCGCGTCCTGCGGTACGACGGCGCCCGGACCTTCCTCGAGGTCGACTCGTCCCAGGAGGGCGCCGAGCAGGCGGTCCTGCGCGCGGCCCTGGCCACGGGCCCGGTGCGCGAGTTCACGCCGCAGCGCCCGTCCTTGACCGAGCTCTTCCGGCACGTCGTGAGCAGCGACGAGGCCCGCGCCCCGAGCGGCACGACCGACGAGAGCCCCACGACCCCCTCGACCCGACAGGAGGCCTCGGCATGAGCGCCCTGCGACAGCCCACGACGACGGCCCACTCGCCCGTGAGCACGTGGGGCGCGGTGTCCCTCGTGGCGGGCCGCGAGATCTCGACCCGCATCCGGTCCAAGGCGTTCGTCTGGACCACGGTCGCGCTGCTCGTGGGCGTGGTGCTCGGCGGGTTCCTGCTGAGCCTCGTAGGCGACCAGGGCCCCGCCGTCCAGAAGGTCGGCGTCACGTCGGGGGCCGAGGCCCTGGGGCCCCAGCTCACGGCGGCGGGCGAGGCCGTGGGGGCCGAGATCCAGGTCAGCGAGGTCTCGGAGCCCGAGGGACGCACGCAGCTCGCCGACGGCGACCTCGACGCCCTGGTCACCGGTACCCCCGAGTCCTTCACGGTCGTCGTGCAGGAGGAGCTGGGCACGACCTTGACGCCCGTCTTCACGGGCCTCGCCCAGCAGGCGGCCCTGGCGGGGGCGATCAGCGACCTGGGCGGCGACCCGTCCGCCGTCGCGCAGGAGATCGCGTCCGCCGCACCCACGGTCGAGACGCTCGAGCCCACCGAGGCGCGCGACCCCGCCCAGATCGTCACGGGCATGGTGGGCGGCATCCTCATCTTCATCGCGCTCATGACGTGCGGGCAGCTCGTGGCCCAGGGCGTCGTGGAGGAGAAGACGAGCCGCGTGGTCGAGCTGCTGCTCGCGACGATCCGGCCCTGGCAGCTCATGGCGGGCAAGGTCCTGGGCATCGGCGCGATCGGTCTGATCCAGCTCGTGGTCGTGGTCGGGGGCGGGGTGGGCACGGCCTTCGCCCTGGGGCTGGTCGACGCGAGCAGCGTGAACCTCGGCGCGACCGCGGCGTGGGTGCTCGTGTGGTTCGTGATCGGCTTCGTCATGTACTCGCTGGCCCTGGCCGCGCTCGCGGCGCTCGTCTCGCGCCAGGAGGACGTGGGCTCGGTCATCACCCCGGTCCTGATGCTCATGATGATCCCGTACATCATCGGGATCTCGATCGGCCCGTGGGACCCCGAGAACCCGCTCGTGGTGTGGCTGTCGTACATCCCGTTCTGCTCGCCGCTGCTCATGCCGATCCGCATCGCGCTGGGCACGGTCGAGACGTGGGAGATCCTGGTCGCGGTCGGCCTGTCGCTCGCGCTCGTGCCGGTCCTGGTGTGGCTCGCGGGCAAGATCTACTCGAACGCCGTTCTGCGCACGGGCGGACGGGTCAGGCTCAAGGACGCCCTGCGCGCGAGCTGACCCCGGGGCGCACCGGCTTCCCGGGCGCGTTCCAGCCGTCAAGACTCTTGATGTCAAGGAATATCGAGTAGCCTCACGTCATGCAGCACCCGCACCCGGACGAGGTCGACCGCATCGTCGACGCCTGGCAGCGCGAGCGTCCGGACCTGGACGTCGAGCCGCTCACCGTGTTCTCACGTGTCAGCCGGCTCGCCCGGCACCTGGACCTCGCACGCCGCAGCGCGTTCGCGCGCGGGCACCTGGAGACGTGGGAGTTCGACGTCCTGTCGGCGCTGCGCCGCGCGGGCGAGCCGTACCGCCTGTCCCCCGGCGCCCTCATCACGCAGACGCTCGTCACGAGCGGCACCATGACGAACCGGATCGACCGCCTCGAGGCGCGCGGCCTGGTGCAGCGGCACCGCTCCCCCGACGACCGGCGGGGCGTGCTCGTCGAGCTCACGCCCGAGGGCCTGGAGCGGGTCGACGCGGCCATGAGCGACCTCCTGGCCGTCGAGCGCGAGGTCCTCGTGGCCCTCGACCCCGCGGACCGGCTCCAGCTCGCGAACCTGCTGCGCACGGTCATCGGCCAGTTCGAGGCCTGACCCCTCCGCGTGCGGGGCAGGGCTCCTCCGAGCCCTGCCCCGCACGGGCGGTCAGTCGAGCAGCTCGGCGGCTTCCATCCACTCGGCCTCGAGCGCGTCCTTCTCGTCCGCGAGCTCGCGGAGCTGCTTGTCGAGGTCGGTCACCGCGGCGTGGTCGGTCGCCTGGGCCGCCATCTTGTCGTGCAGCCGCGCCTCGAGCTCCGCGATCTTGGACAGACGCCGCTCGATGCGCCCGATCTCCTTCTTCGCGGCCCGCACGTCCGCGCTCGACGGAGCGGGTGTCGCGCCCGCGTCGCCCGCGCTCCCAGGGCTCCCCGCCCCCGACGACGCAGCACCGGCCCCCGCACCCGTCCCACCCGATCGCGTTCCCCCCGAGACGGCCGCGGCCATCGCGGCCTTGCGCAGCGCGAGGTACTCCTCGACACCGCCCGGCAGGTCGCGGATGGTCCCGTCCCCCAGCAGCGCGACCTCGCGGTCGCAGACCCGCTCGAGCAGGTAGCGGTCGTGCGAGACCACGACGAGCGTCCCGGGCCACCCGTCGAGCAGGTCCTCGATCGCCGCGAGCGTGTCGGTGTCGAGGTCGTTGGTGGGCTCGTCGAGCAGCAGCACGTTGGGCTCGCCGACCAGCAGGCGCAGGAGCTGGAGGCGACGACGCTCGCCCCCGGACAGGTCGCGCACGAGGGTCTGGGAACGTTCGCGCGTGAAGCCGAGGCGTTCGACGAGCTGGGCCGCGGTGAGCTCCTTGCCGTCGACCGCGACCGTGCGCTTCTCCGCCTCGATGACCTCCACGACGCGCAGGCCGCCGATCTGGTCGAGCTCCTCGACGTCCTGGGTCAGCTCGGCGACGTGGATCGTCTTGCCGCGCTTGACCGTGCCCTCGTTCGGGGCGAGCCGGCCGGCCAGCAGGCGCAGGAGCGTCGTCTTGCCCGCGCCGTTGACCCCGACCACGCCGTAGCGGTCGCCCGGACCGAGGCGCCAGGTGACGTCGTCGAACAGGACCTTCTCCGCCGAGTCCGGGTCCCCCTCGCGTGCGGGCATGCGCACCGTGACGCCCTCGAGGTCCAGCACGTCCTTGCCGAGGCGGCGCGTGGCCATGCGCGTGAGCTCGAGCGTGTCGCGCGGGTCCGGCTCGTCGGCGATGAGCGCGGCCGCGGCGTCGAGACGGAACTTGGGCTTCGACGTCCGCGCCGGCGCCCCACGACGCAGCCAGGCGAGCTCCTTGCGGAGCAGGTTGTTGCGCTTCTCCGCCGTGACGGCCGCGGTGCGCGCCCGCTCGGCGCGGGCCAGGACGTACGCGGCGTACCCGCCCTCGTACCCCTCGACCGCCCCTGAGCCGTCGCCCGTGACCTCCCACATGCGCGTGCAGACCGCGTCGAGGAACCAGCGGTCGTGCGTCACGACCACGAGCGCGCCGCGGACCCCGGGACGCGCGTAGCGCGCCTGGAGGTGCTCGGCGAGCCACGCGACCCCCTCGACGTCGAGGTGGTTGGTGGGCTCGTCGAGGAACAGCACGTCGTGCTCGGCGACCAGCAGCGCCGCGAGCGCGACCCGGCGGCGCTGGCCGCCCGACAGGGTCGACGCCGGGGCGTCGAGGTCCAGGTCGGCGAGGAGCCCCGCGTGGACGGCGCGGATGCCCGCGTCGCCCGCCCACGTGTGCTCGGCCGACTCGCCGTGGACCAGGTCGCGGATCGACGTGCCCTCGGGCGACTCGTCGCGCTGGTCGAGCATCCCGATCCGCAGCCCGCCCACCCGGGTCACGCGTCCGGCGTCGGGCGTCGCGGTCCCCGCGAGGAGACGCAGCAGCGTGGACTTGCCGGCACCGTTGGGACCGACGACGCCCACGCGGTCGCCGTCGTCGAGGCCCAGGCTCACGCCGTCGAGCAGGGTACGGGTGCCGACGACGAGGCGGATGCCGTCGGCGCCGAGGAGGTGTGCCATGAGTTCCTTCGTGAAGGGGGAGATGCCCTAGCGAGGATACGCGCCGACCCGCGAGGGCCAGGACCCGTCCTCGCCGGGCGGAGCTGCCCGAGGCGCTCGGGCGCCGACGCCGCAGGTCAGGACGACAGGACGCGCGCGCCCGACGCCGGGCCCGTCGCGCAGTGCACCGAGTCCGCGACGCCAGCCGCCGTCCACGAGGCCGCGATCGCGAGCGCGTGCTGCCTGCTGCGGGCGAGGGCCGCGATCGTCGGCCCCGAACCCGAGACGATCACGCCGAGCGCACCCGCCTCGCGCGCGACCTCCAGGGTCCGCCCGAGCTCGGGGGCCAGCGCGAGCGTCGCGGCCTGCAGGTCGTTGTGGAGCGCACGGCCCAGTCCTACCGGGTCCCCGGCGCGCAACGCCTGCATGAGCTCGGTGTCGTCCGAGAGCTCGACGTCCGGGGTCCCGCCCACGACCTCGTCGAACGTCCGGAAGACCTGGGCGGTGGACAGGCCCTCGTCGCGCACGGCGAACGCCCAGTGGAACTCACCGCGAGACATCGCGGGGGTCAGCAGGTGCCCCCGTCCCGTGCCCACGGCCGTGTGCCCGACGAGCCCGAACGGCACGTCCGAGCCCAGGCCGGCCGCGAGGTCGGACAGCTCGGCCCGCGAGAGCCCGGTCTCCCACAGCAGGTCGCACGCCACGAGCGCGGCGGCGGCGTCGGCGGACCCCCCGGCCATGCCCCCCGCGACGGGCACGCCCTTGTGCAGGTGCAGCCGGACGTCGGGATCGACTCCCGTGTACCGCGCCAACGACTCCGCGGCACGCCACGCGAGGTTGGTCTCGTCGACCGGGACGCGCTCCGCCTGAGCACCGGACACCGTCAACGAGATGCCCGCACCGGGGGCGGCGAGGGTCGCCTCGACCTCCTCGGCCAGCGAGACCGCCTGGAAGATCGTGACGAGGGGGTGGTAGCCGTCGTCCTGGCGGGCCCCGACCCGCAGCGACAGGTTGACCTTCCCGGGCGCCCGCACCCGCACGGCGACGGGAGGAGCAGCGGACAGGTGGGAGCTCACGCGTCCACTGTGCCAGGTCGGTCCGGGTGCTCGCCTGCGGAAGCCGCGGCCTCGGCCCGGACGAGCGGAAGCTGCTCGGCGATGCGTGCGAACTCCTCGACCGTGAGCCTCTCGCCGCGCGCGGTGGGGTCGACGCCCGCGCGCTCGAGCGCGTCGACCGCCGCGGCCGACGACCCCGCGATGCCCGCCAGGGCCGAGCGCAGCATCTTGCGGCGCTGGGCGAAGGCCGCGTCGACGACCGCGAAGACCTCTTCGCGCGTGGCCGTCGTCGTCGGGGGCTCGCGGCGGTCGAGCGCGACGAGCGCCGAGTCGACGTTGGGGACCGGCCAGAACACGCTGCGCCCGACCGTCCCGGCCCGAGAGGCCGAGGCGTACCAGGCGGCCTTGACCGACGGCACGCCGTAGGTCCGGCTTCCGGGCGGCGCCGCGAGGCGGTCCGCGACCTCTGCCTGGACCATGACCAGGACGCGCTGCAGCGAGTCGAACCGCTCGAGGAACGTCAGCAGGACGGGGACCGCGACGTTGTACGGCAGGTTGGCGACGAGCGCGGTGGGCGCCTCGCCCGGGAGCTCGGTGACGTCGAGCGCATCGGCGGCCACGACCGTGAGGCGCTCGGCCGCATCGGGCTGGTGGACGGCCACGGTCGCCGCGAGCTGCTGCGCGAGCGGCGGGTCGATCTCGACCGCGACCACGCTCGCACCGACCTCGAGCAGCCCCAGGGTCAGCGAACCGAGCCCGGGGCCGACCTCGACCACGCGGTCCCCCGCCCCGATCCCGGCCGTCCTGACGATCTTGCGGACGGTGCCGCCGTCGTGCACGAAGTTCTGCCCGAGGGTCTTGGTGGGCCGCACACCCAGACGCCCTGCCAGGTCGCGGATCTGTGCCGGACCGAGCAGGGCGCTGGGGGTGTCGTTCATGCAGGGAAGCCTACCGGGTGAGCAGGTGCGTCCCCTCTGCCGAGCGGGCTTCGCCGTGGGTGGGGGCTCAGTACCAGTTCTTCGCCTGGGAGTGGCTCCAGGCCGCGCACGGGGTGCCGTAGCTGCCCGCGATGTAGTTCAGGCCCCAGGTGATCTGGGTCGCGGGGTTGGTCCGATAGTCGGCACCCGCCGAGGCCATCTTCGACGCCGGCAGCGACTGCGGGATCCCGAAGGCGCCCGACGACGGGTTGGTCGCGGAGGAGTTCCAGTTGCTCTCCTTGGTCCAGAGCCTGTCGAGGCACTGGAACTGGTCGCCGCCCCAACCGCGGGCCGCGACGAGCTGGCGCCCGATCTCGCGTGCCGACCCGGCCGCCGCGGGGCCGCTCGGGCGTTCCTTGGTGCCCTGCACCACGATCTTGGCGACCGGCTCGGCCGTCACGCCGTCCGAGACGACCTCGCGGGACTCCTCGACGCCGTCGACCACGGTGATCCGCTCGACCACGGTGTGCACGCCCTCGGCGCCCTCCTGGGCGACCGTCGGCGCCTCGTCCTTGTAGACGTTGGCGTCCTCCTGGACCGTGGTCTCGAAGGGGATCGGCGTGGCGGTCGGGACGTCGCTCACGGCGACGCGCTGGACGACGAGGGAGACCGCGGGGTCCGCAGCCTCGTCGCGGGCGACCGAGACCCGGTCGTGCTCACCGAGCACGACACCCTGCTGGTCGAGGATCGCGTCGACCCCGATCGAGCCGTCCGGTGCGACGAGCGTCTGGCCGTCGACGACCACGTTGACGGGCCCGTCCGCGTCGAGCTTGACGCCGAGCGCGGGGCGTCCGTCGGCGGTGGAGCGGGAGGCGACCAGACGCACGTCGCCGCCACGGTCCGCGAGGGTGTCCAGAGCCTCGTCGGCGTCCAGAGCCGTGAGCCACACGTCACTCTGCTGACCATCGGTCTGCACCGTCACCTGACGCCCATAACGCACCACGACGTCCGCACCGTTCTTCAGCGCAGAGTCCCCCGCCGGGGCGATCAGGTCCTTGTCCGTGACCCGCACACCCTCCTCGGCGAGCAGACCCTCGACCGAACCGGCGAACGTGCTCACCGTCGTGATCTCACCATCGACATCGAGCTCGACGGTCTTCTTGGCCGAACCATAGGCAACCGCACCGGTCGCCACGAGCGCGACAGCAGTCGCACCAGCGATCAAGGGCCACCGACGACGACGCGTCGCAGCCGAACTGGCGGAGACATCAGCCTCGACACCATCAGAGGTGGAAGGAACAGGGGTGGAGTGACGCGCCGCGCGCTGGGCGCTCACGGTGGTTCTGAAGAGGTTCTTCACTCGGGGTCCAGTCGTCGAGCTGTCCGGGCACGGGGGGTCGATGGGCTCCTCGACGGGCTCTCCCCGGTCCGCGCAGGGCGCGAAGGCGACGGCGTCGCTCCGGGTTCTCGACCAGCCGATCCGGCGGTCTGGGCACCCCGGGGCTTCTTCCCGGTCGGCGCCACCCGCGGCGATCACACTCTGGTGAGCTCTGCACGCGAGACACTCGACCGTAACCGATTCGTTATGGGGAACCAAGTCGATCGGGTGGTGTGCGGGACACGTCACAGGACGAAGCGGGACCCCGGCCGCAGACCGCGCAGACCTCTCGGACCGCACGGACCGCACGGACCGTCGCCGGACCGGGCACGAGACTGCTCGACGCGAGCCCTCACCCCCACCGGACGCGGCGAGAGGGTGCGGCCCCGCAGCTCTCGCTGCGCACCGCACCCTCTCGACGTCGGGCTCAGGTCCCGTCAGGCCGTCCTGCTGCTCAGCGCAGGCCCAGCTTCTTCGAGCAGGCGGGCCACTGGCCCCATCCCGACCGCGCCTGGAGCATCTGGGCGCGCATCGTCTGCTCCTCGGCGGACGCCTGCGACGGGAGGCCGGAGCCGCCCATCGACTTCCACGTGCCGGCGGAGAACTGGTACAGGCCGTAGTAGCCGTTACCGGTGTTCGTCGCGGGGTTGCCACCCGACTCGCACTTCGCGAGCGCGGCCCAGACGTCGCCGCCCACCGTGCTCGGAGCCGCCGCCGGAGCGGGAGCGGCCGCAGCGGGCGCGCTCGCCTTCGGGGTGGCGGCCGGCTTGGGCGCGGGAGCAGCCTTCGGGCGCTCCTTGGTGCCCTGCACCACGATCTTGGCGACCGGCTCGGCCGTCACGCCGTCCGAGACCAGCACGCGGGACTCCTCGACGCCGTCGACCGTGGTGATGGTCTCGACCTTGGTCGAGACGCCCTCCGCACCCTCCTGCTTGACGACCGGGTCCAGGTCCGCGAAGCGGTTCGCGTCCTGCTCGGTGACCGTCTCGAAGGGGATCGGCGTGGCGGTCGGGACGTCGCTCACGGCGACGCGCTGGACGACGAGGGAGACCGCGGGGTCCGCAGCCTCGTCGCGGGCGACCGAGACGCGGTCGTGCTCACCGAGCACGACACCCTGCTGGTCGAGGATCGAGTTGACCCCGATGCTGCCGTCGGGGGCCGTCGTGGTCTGGCCGTCCGCGACGACCGTGACGGGTCCGTTCGCGTCGAGGCGCAACGGCAGCGCCGCGCGCCCGTCGGCGGTGGAGCGGGAGGCGACCAGACGCACGTCGGCGCCACGTCCCGCGAGGGTGTCCAGAGCCTCGTCGGCGTCCAGAGCGGTGAGCCACACGTCGCTCTGCTGACCATCGGTCTGCACCGTGACCTGACGGCCGTACCGCACCACGACGTCCGCACCGTTCTTCAGCGCAGAGTCCCCCGCCGGGGCGATCAGGTCCTTGTCCGTGACCCGCACACCCTCCTCGGCGAGCAGACCCTCGACCGAACCGGCGAACGTGCTCACCGTCGTGATCTCACCATCGACATCGAGCTCGACGGTCTTCTTGGCCGAACCATAGGCAACCGCACCGGTCGCCACGAGCGCGACAGCAGTCGCACCAGCGATCAAGGGCCACCGACGACGACGCGTCGCAGCCGAACTGGCGGAGACATCAGCCTCGACACCATCAGAGGTGGAAGAAGTGGGGGCAGGGGGGCTGGCCGCGTTCGCGGACCGGTTCAGGGGGTTGTTCACTCGAGTCCAGTCGTCGAGCCTCCCGGGCACGGAGTTCGGGCGACGCGGTGCGCCACCGGCGGTCCCGTCACTCCGAGGAGCGTCGGGGCAGGTCACCCGAGGGTGTCCCACCGCTGGTTCCGAAACGACCGATCCGGCTGTCGTTTCCGCCGACGGCCCGGTGCTCAGGACCACAGCAGGACGCGCACCCTCCGGTCCTGGGCACCCGGTGATGAGCGGGTGACGACAGGACGGGCAGCAGCGCGCGACAGTTGACCGTAACCGATCCGTTATGCAGTGCCAACCCTGCGACACGGGTCGAGGCGTCGCTCTGTCCGGTTTTCTCCGCCTATGTCACGGGCCTCAGGCGGCGTACCCGGGTGAAACCTTCACAGGTCCGCCCTCCCGGGCTCACTCCCGGGAGGTCAGTACCACCCCTTGGCCTGCGAGTGGCTCCAGGCCCCGCACGGCGTGCCGTAGCGGCCCTCGATGTACCCCAGGCCCCAGGTGATCTGCGTCGCGGGGTTGGTCCGCCAGTCGGCTCCCGCGCTGGCCATCTTCGACCCAGGGAGCGCCTGCGGGATGCCGTAGGCACCGCTCGACCGGTTCTCCGCGGTCGCGTTCCACTTGCTCTCCTTCGTCCAGAGCAGGTCGAGGCACGCGAACTGGTCGTCACCCCACCCGCGCTGAGCGGCGAGGGACTTGGCGATCGCCTTGGAGGAACCTGGGTCGACCTTGATCGTCGACGGGTCGAGCGTGCCCACCACGACGACCTCGGTGCGCGGCTCGCGCGTGACCGTCCGCTCGAGCACCGTCCGCGAGACCTCGGCGCCTCCGACCGTCTGGATCTCGTACGTGGTGATCGCCTCGCCGACCTTGCCGGACGTCCGGACGTTGCGCTGCCCCTGCGGCAGATAGGGATCCTTGACCTCCTCGGTGGCGAAGGGCAGCGATTCCGTGACGGTCGCCGCCCCTTGCGCTGCACGAGTGACCAGGATGAGCATGCCGTCGACCGCCGCGGCGCCGAGCGGTACCGACACCGCGTCGCCCTCGGCCAGGACGATCCCTGCATGGTCGAGGACCCCCTGGACCGACGCCTCGGCCGTGGTCGCGGAGACGATCCCGCCGTCGACCGCGACGTGGACCGTCTTGAGCGTCGAGACGCGGATCTGCTCGCGGCCGATCGCCTGAGAGCGCGACGCCGACGTCTTGGCGCCCTCGGCGCGCGGTCCGAGGGCGCTGATGAGCTCGCCCACGGTGCTGGCCGTCGTGACGAAGGTCTGCGGCTCGCCGTCGAGCTCGAGCGAGACCTCGCGGCTCGTGCGGACGACGATCGTGCCCCCGTCGCTCGCCGCGACCGTGGTCGCGGGCTCGACGATGTCGCCTTCCTTGACCGCGATCTTCTGGAAGGCGAGCAGCTCACCGACCGTGGAGCCGTAGGCGCTCACGGTGCGGACCTCGCCGTCGAGATCGATCGTGACCGACTTGTGGGCGAGCGCGAAGACGCCGGTCGCACCGACCACGGTCGCGAGGATCGCCGCCTGCGCGACGAGCCGCCGCCTGCCCGTCAAGGTGTCCCTGGGGGTGCTCGCGCGACCGACCACGTGAACCTTCCGTTCTGCTCGCATACCTGCTCGCGACGCACCGGGCATCACGGACATGCAGACCGTAATGGATACGTGACCTCCGGGGGAAGTCCGTCCGGCGCGTCGTCACCGACGCGCTGGCCTACGGGCGGCGCGCCCCGCGCCGGCCCCGGCTCACCAGGGGCCGTAGACCTGCTCTGCGGTCGCGCTCAGCCGTGCACAGACGTCGACGAGCGGTACACCCGTGACCTCGGCGACCTTGCGCACCGTGTGGGGCAGCAGGTAGGGGGCGTTGGGTCGTCCACGGTAGGGGTGCGGCGTGAGGTAGGGCGCGTCGGTCTCGACGAGCACCTGGGCGAGCGGGACCGCCGCGAGAGCCGCGCGCAGCTCGTCGTTGGCGCCGAACGTCACGGGCCCCGCGAACGACAGGTACCAGCCCTGCGCGGCGCACAGCCTCGCCATCTCGGCGTCCCCCGAGAAGCAGTGGAAGACGGTCCGTTCGGGGGCGCCGTCGGCGAGGAGCACCTCGAGGACCTCGGCGTGCGCGTCGCGGTCGTGGATCTGGAGCGGGAGCCCGAGCTCCTTGGCGAGCGCGACGTGCGCGCGGAAGGACTCACGCTGGACCGCCGCGCCCTGGGGACCCGTGCGGAACAGGTCCATGCCCGTCTCGCCGATCGCCCGGATGCGGTCGTTGCCGCGAGCGATCGCGGCGATCTCCGCGATCGCGTCGTCGAGCCCGACGGCGTGGCGCGCCTCGGGCGACGGCGTCAGCCCGTCAGGGCCGACCTCCGTGACGCCCGCGTGCAGCGTCGCCTCGTTGGGGTGGATCGCGATCGCGCCGACGAGGGCCCGGTGCTCGCGCACCAGGACGTCGGTCAGCCGCGCCGAGGGCAGGTCGCAGCCGACCTGGACCATGCGGTCCACGCCCACCCGGGCCGCGTCCTCGAGGTGCTGCTCGACCGTCGGGACGGGCACCGGGCGCCCCTCCTCGTCGACGTCGGGCAGGACGCCCGCGATCGACTCGAGGTGCGTGTGGTCGTCGACCACGGGCAGCGGCAGCGCCTCGGGGGCAGGCGGCCAGCCGCGCTCACGCTTGCGGGCCACGGTCAGGCGCCCTCGACGACCGGGTCCTCGAGCCGCGGGAACAGCGACGCACCCTTGGTGACCGTGGTCCCCGCGGGCAACGCACCGAAGCGCGCGGCGCCGTCGACGGGCTGGACCGCGAGCGCACCGAGCGGCGCCGCGGCGCCCAAGGACTCCCACAGCGCCTGAGCGGCCTTCGGGGTGATCGGGTGGAGCAGCACCGCGAGCGAGCGCAGCGCCTCGGCGGCCGTGACGAGGATCGTGGCGAGACGGCCCTCCTGCGCCGATCCGCCGTCGGGCAGCTTCTCCTCGTCGGCCTTGGCGACCTTCCACGGCTCCTGCTCGGTGAGGTACAGGTTCGTGGCGTCCACGAGCGTCCACACCGCGTTGATGGCCTCGTGGATCGCGAGCGCGTCGATCGCCTTCTCGGCAGCCGCGACCGCCTGGGCGGCGACCTGCTCGAGCGCCTGCTCGGCCGGGCCCGCGGGGCCTGCCTGCGGGAGCACGCCGCCGTAGTACTTGCCGACCATGGCCGCGACGCGCGAGGCCAGGTTGCCGAAACCGTTCGCGAGCTCCGCGTTGTAGCGGGCCGAGAGGTCCTCCCACGAGAACGACCCGTCCTGGCCGAACGCGATGGCGCGCATGAAGTAGTAGCGGAACGCGTCGGACCCGAAGTGGTCGATGATCTGGCTCGGCGCGATGCCCGTGAGCTTCGACTTGCTCATCTTCTCGCCGCCGACCAGGAGCCAGCCGTGCGCGAAGACGGTCGTGGGCAGCGGCAGGCCCGCGGCCATGAGCATCGCGGGCCAGATCACCGCGTGGAAGCGCAGGATGTCCTTGCCGACGAGGTGCACGCTCGCGGGCCACGTGGCCGCGAACTTGGCCTGCTGCTCGGGGTCGTCGCTGTCCAGCCCGACGGCGGTCGCGTAGTTGAGCAGCGCGTCGAACCACACGTAGAGCACGTGCGTGGTGTCCCACGGGATGGGGATGCCCCAGTCGAACGTGTTGCGCGAGATCGACAGGTCCTGCAGCCCACCCTTGACGAACGCGAGCACCTCGTTGCGAGCGCTGGCCGGCTGGACGAACTCGGGGTGCGCCTCGTAGAGCGCGAGCAGGCGGTCCTGGTACGCGCTCATCTTGAAGAAGTAGTTCTGCTCGGAGAGCATCTCGACGGGCTTGCCGTGGATGGGGCAGAGCTTCTGGCCCTCGTACTCGCCCGTGCCGTCGACCAGGTCGCCCGGGAGCTTGTACTCCTCGCAGCCCACGCAGTACGGGCCCTCGTACGAGCCCGCGTAGATCTCGCCCTTGTTGTACAGGTCCTGGATGAATGCCTGTACACGCTCGGTGTGGCGGGGCTGCGTGGTGCGGATGAAGTCGTCGTTGAGCGCGTCGAGCGTGTGCAGGACGGGCTTCCACGAGCTCTCGACCAGGCGGTCCGCCCACTCCTGAGGGGTCACGCCGTTGGCCTCGGCCGTGCGCATGACCTTCTGACCGTGCTCGTCCGTCCCCGTCAGGAACCACACGGGCTCCTGGCGCTGGCGGTGCCAGCGGGTGACGACGTCGGCCGCGACCGTCGTGTACGCGTGCCCGATGTGCGGGGCGTCGTTCACGTAGTAGATCGGGGTCGTGAGATAGAAGGTCTCCGAGGCTGCGTCAGGCATGGTCCTCATCGTAGTTGGCTCGGCCCTGCTGCTGCGCCGCTGTCCCAGGATCACGGCGACCGCGACGCTCGCGTCGGTCGACCGCGACCGGACCCGCTCAGCCCGTCCCGAAGCCGACCCGCAGCAGGTGGTCGTCACCCGCGGACGGGCTCCCCCGCCCGTCCGTCTCGTTCGTCAGCACGAGCAGCGCCCACGGCCGGTCCGGGTCCTGGGGCCGGAAGGGGAACGGGACCACGGCACGCAGCCGCCCCCACTCCCCCGTGAACAGCGCCTGCGGCTCGCCGAACGCGGCCGGCGAGCCTCCGCCGTCGGGCGACTGGTCGGGGGCCCACGCGAACGGGACGCGCCACAGGCGCTCGCCCCGCAGCCCTGCGACGTACACGGCGTCGTGCAGGACCGCGAGGCCGCTCGGGCTCGCGTCCGACGTGGGCCAGGTGACGACCGGGTCGACGAAGGGCGAGCCGTCGGAGGCGGTGGCGTCGCCGAGGGTGCCCTCGCGGTCGGGCCAGCCGTAGTTGCCGCCCGGGACGATCACGTTGAGCTCGTCCAGGGTGTTCTGCCCGAACTCGCTCGCGAACATCCGCCCCGTCACGTCCCAGCCCAGGCCCTGGACGTTGCGGTGCCCCAGGCTCCACACGCGCGAGCCGCCCGGGTTCCCCGGGGCTGCCTCGCCGTCGAGCGTGACCCGCAGGATCTTGCCCGCGAGCGAGTCCGGGTCCTGCGCCGCACCCGACTCGGTCGCGTCACCCGTCGCGACGTACAGGAACCCGTCGGGCCCGAACGCGACCTGCCCGCCGTTGTGGTTGCTCGCCTTCGGGATGTCGTCCACGACGGTCGTCAGCTCTCCCAGCTCGGCCGTGACCGGGTCGAGGGCCCCCCGGAGCACCTCGTTGCCGCTCGCGCCGGTCCGGTAGACCACGACCGTGCCGTCGGCCGAGAAGGTCGGCGAGACCGCGACCCCCAGCAGCCCGCCCTCGCCCCCGTGGTCGGTACCGGACGCGAGCTCGTCGGCCCCTTCGCCCGTCACGGCTGTCGCGGAGCCTGCGTCCGGGTCCAGGACGCTCACCGTGCCCTCGTCGCGCGACGTGCTCAGCAGCCGCTCGTCGGGGAGCGCGGCGAGGCCCCAGGGCGAGGGCAGGTCCTCGATCAGCGACGTCGCCGTCGCGGTGACCGATGGGACCACCGTGACCGCTTCCCCGCCGGGGGCGGGCGAGGAGGTGGTCGTCGGGGGCGGCGTCACCACGGTCGGTCCGGGGACGTCGTCCGCCGAGCACGCTGCCGTGAGCCCGAGCGCGGCCACGAGCAGCACGACGGACACTGACTGCCTCACGGGCGCCTCACCTCCGGGACGGGTTCGCTCATCGTCGCAGCGATCGTGCACCGCGGCACGCGGCGCGGCGGGACAGGACAGGACGACCCGTCCGACGGCGGTGCTCCCCCCGGGCGCGCGGGTGCGGCCCGCCGTCGGGCCGGCTGCTACTGCAGCCGCGTCAGCCCCTTCTTGAGGTTCCGGATCGCCTGGCCGGTGCGCTGCTCGTTCTCGATGAGCGCGAACCGCACGAACCCGTCCCCGCCGGGCCCGAACCCGACCCCGGGCGAGACCGCGACGTCGCACTCCTCGATCACGTGCGTCGCGAACTCGATCGACCCCATCTCGCGGTACGGCTCGGGGATGCGCGCCCACGCGAACATGGTGCCCTTCGGCCGGTGGATGTCCCAGCCGATGCGGTCGAGCCCGTCGCACAGCGTGTTGCGGCGCGACTCGTAGACCGCCGAGACCTCCGTGGGGAAGTCGAGGGCCTCGTTGAGCGTCACGGTCGCCGCGATCTGGATGGGCTGGAACGTGCCGTAGTCGAGGTACGACTTGAGCTTGGCGAGCGCCCCCACGACGTCGGGTCGCCCCACGAGGAACGCCACGCGCCAGCCCGCCATCGAGTACGACTTGGTCATCGAGTAGAGCTCGACCGCGACCTCCTTGGCCCCGTCGCACTCCATGATCGAGGGCGGACGCCAGCCGTCGAACGTCATGTCGGCGTACGCGAGGTCGTGCACCAGGACCACGTCGCGCTCGCGCGCCCAGTCGACCAGGCGCTGCAGGTCCTCCTTGGTCGCGATGGTCGTGGTCGGGTTGTGCGGGAACGACAGCACCACGACCCGGGCCTTGGGCCACCCGTACTCCCACGACTCCATCACGCGGTCGATGTAGCCCGCCGCGTCCGTGCCGTCACCGATCGCGACCTGGCGGGCGTCGGCCCCCGCGAAGTACGGACCCCAGATGTGGATGGGATAGCTGGGCGTCGGCACGATCGCGGCGTCGCCCGGCTGCAGCAGCACCCACATGAGGTGGCTGAAGCCCTCCTTGGCGCCGATGGTCGAGATGATCTCGGTGTCCGGGTCGAGCGTCACGCCGAACCGGCGCTGGTACATGTCCGCCGCCGCCTGCCGCAGCTTGGGGATGCCACGCGACGCCGAGTAGCGGTGGTTGCGCGTGTTGTGGACCGCCTCCGCGAGCTTGTCGACCGCGATCTGCGGGCTCGGCAGGTCGGGGTTGCCGAAGCCCAGGTCGATCACGTCGCGCCCGGCGCGGCGCGCCTCGAGCTTGAGCGAGTCGATGATCGTGAAGACGTACGGGGGCAGGCCGGGGATCCGGCGGAACTCCATCTCGCGTGGCATGCATGGCAGGGTACGCCTGCCCCGCGCCGGGCCGTCGCCCGGTCCGCGGAGGCGGACGACGGGCTCAGACGGACTCGCCCTCGATCGCCTGCGTGAGCGCCTGGGGGTCGGTCCAGTCCCCTTCCCAGCGCTCGCCGTCGATCACGATGGTCGGCGTGCCGAAGCCCCGCGGGCCCGCGAGGGCCGGGTCCCCCGTCGCGGTCCCCGTCGCCGCGGCGACCCAGCTCGCGAACCTGGACGCGCCGCCGTCGGCGATCTCGGCGACGACGTCCGCGGGCACGCCCGCCGCACGGGCGACGTCCGCGATCTGCTCGTCGCTCAGCCCTGCCGTCCCCTCCTCCGGCTGTCCCGCGAGGAGCCCGGCGTGGAAGTCCTGGAACGCGTCAGGGGCCCGGTCGGCGACGAGGGCCGCCGACGCGGCCGCGCGCGTCGAGTACCGCGAGCCCTGCGAGTAGCGGTCGAGGATCGCGACGGGATGGACGACCACACGGGCGCTCCCTCCCTCCCGCAAGGCCGTGAGCCCCGCGCCGTTGATCTCCTCGAACTGCCCGCAGATGGGACACATGTAGTCGACGTAGACCTCGATCGTCACGGGGGCCGCCGGATCGCCCGCCCCGGCGAGGAGGCCGTGGTCGGGCGTCGCGTTCGCTGGGGCGTCCGACGTGGACCCCTCCTCGGGCGCGGGCGAGGTGCCGGGCGAGGCGCCCTGGCCCTGCTCTGCCGGGTCCGCGGGTGCGGCGGACGGCGTCCCGCCGGTCGTGGCCAGGAACACGACGAGCGCCACGAGGAGCACCAGGACCAGGCCGGCGAGCACGGCGAGCAGGGTCACGCGGGCCCGCCGCTGGGCCGAGGGCTGCGGCCCGTGGGCGGCGACGACCTGCGGCCCGACGGCGTAGGGCGCCCCGCCGGGGTACGTCGTGGCGGGCTGTGGTGCGGCGGGGTGCGGCGCGGTCGGGTACGCCGCCCCTGGGGACGGCGCAGCGGGGTGGGCCGCAGCAGGGTAGGGCGCGGACTGCTGCCCGACCTCCGCCGGACCGGTGACGGCGCGTGGTGCGTAGGGCGAGGCGAACCGGGGCGTGTCGGCCTCCTCCTGTCCACGGGCCGCGAGCGCCGCGTCGACGGCCGGGTCGCCCCAGCCGGCGAGCCAGGAGAGCAGGTCGGGGTAGGCACCGGGGTGCACGGCGACGCGCGGGCGCAGGTCGGGGTGCTCGGCCGCGACCTGGGCGAGCACGGCCGGTGGGGCCGCCGGGTCCTGGACGGCGCGAAGGGCCTCGTCGTGAAGCATGTCGGTCCTCGGTGTCTCGTCGGGCGGCGGTGTCTCGTGGGCGGCGGCCGTGAGCGGCGCCGTCGGGCAGGACCGTCCTCCTGACCGGTGCGGCTCGCGCCGTCAGGGTACGCGGTCCTGGTGCCCCCGGCGGCGCGATCCACAGGGGCGGTCCGCGCGGGTTCGGCCGCCTGGCCCGAGGTCCCGCCCGGGTCGTACCGGCCGTCCCCCGCCCTCAGGTCCCCGGTGCCCACCCGAGGTTGCGGGCCATCTGCTCGAGCGTCGCGATCGTCTGGTCGTACTGCTCACGCGTGATGCCCTCGGCGAGCCGTTCGCGCGTGATCGAGACGGCGTCGAGCAGGTCGTGGTAGGCGTGCCGGCCCGCGACCGTCACCTCCCAGCCCGATCCTCCCTGCGCGATCCAACCTCGGGTCCGCAGGTCGGAGATCTCGGCGCTGACCCCGGCTGCCTGGCCCGTGGCCACCCCGGTACCGCCGGGCGTCGCGAACGGCGACAGGACGCTGTCGACCGTCGTGGCGTCCGAGACGCCGTCGCGGATCATGTTGAGGACCTGCCAGTGGCGGCGGGTGAGGCCCGTGCGCAGGAAGACGTCGTCGAAGCTCTGGTCGATCAGCCGGTCGACGAGCTTGAGCCAGTACCCGACGGGCCGCTCCCCCGGTGAGGGTCCCGCGGACGGAGCCGGCGCCTGCTCGGTCGCGTGCTCGGTCGGGGTCGGGCGGTCGGTCGCGCCTGTGGTGCTCATCCTCGGGCTCCTTCGCTCGGACCGTCCGACGAGGTCCGCCGGCGGATCTCGACCCAGCCTACGAACCACGGGCTCGGCGCGCGCCACCAACCCGCCACCGACGTCCGCACCCCGCGCCCCCGCCGAGCGGGCCGGGACCGCGACCGGACGTTCCCCGCGCTGCCGGGCGGTGGCAGAGTGGTGCCATGACCAGCACCGACACCCCGGCCTCGGGCCGCGCCCTGATCGTCGTCGACGTCCAGCCCACGTTCTGCGAGGGCGGTGAGCTCGCGGTCGAGGGCGGCAACGCGGTCGCCGAGGCCGTCGCGGTCTTCGCGGCCGGACGACGCGCGGGATACGACCTCGTCGTGACGACGCAGGACTGGCACGTCGACCCGGGCCACCACTTCGCGACGGACCCCGAGGTCCCCGACTTCGTCGACACCTGGCCCCCGCACGGTCTGGCGGGCACGCCGAACGCCGAGCTGCACCCGGCCCTCGCGGACCTCGCCCCCGACGCGAGCGTCAAGAAGGGCGAGTACCAGGCGGCGTACTCGGGCTTCGAGGGGGTCGACGCCGAGGGCCGTACCCTCGCGCAGATCCTTCAGGAGGCCGGTGTCTCCTCGGTCGACGTCGTCGGGATCGCCGAGTCGCACTGCGTCCTGGCGACCGCGCTCGACGCGCACGCGCTGGGCCTCGCGACGCGGGTCCTGACGGACCTCACGGTCCCGGTGTCGGCCGAGCTCGGTGAGGCGGCCCGGGTGAAGCTCGCGGCGGCGGGGGTCGAGCTGGCACGGTCGAGCGACGTCTGAGTGGTGTCAGAACGAGCGTGACCTCGGGTTCACGCACGTTCTGACACCTCATCCAGACCCACCTGGTTGTCAGAACGAGCGTGACCTCGGGTTCACGCTCGTTCTGACACGTTCACTTGCGGGCCGCGAGCGCCGCCGCGTACAGGTCGCGCTTGGGCACGCCCGCGGCGGTCGCGACCTCGGCGACGGCCTCCTTGAGCCGCTCCCCCGCCGCGACCCGGGCGAGGACCTCGGCGACGAGCTCCTCGACGGACACGGCCTCGCGCGCGGGCGCCCCGGCCACGACGACGCAGATCTCTCCCCGGAGCTGACGCTCGGCAGCCTCGGCCGCGAGCTCGCCGAGCGTGCCGCGCAGGACCTCCTCGTACGTCTTGGTGAGCTCGCGGCACACGGCCGCGGGGCGGTCGGCACCGAACCCCTCGGCCATCGCGGCGAGCGTGTCGTCGATGCGGTGCGGGGCCTCGAAGAAGACCATGGTCCGCGGCTCGCGCGCGAGCGCGGCGAACGTGCGCGCCCGCTCGCCGGGCTTGCGCGGCGGGAAGCCCTCGAAGCAGAAGCGGTCGGTCGGCAGCCCCGACAGCGCGAGCGCCGTGAGGACCGCGCTGGGCCCCGGGGCCGAGGTGATGGGCAGGTCGCGCTCGACGGCCCGGGTCACGACGCGGTAGCCGGGGTCTGAGACGGACGGCATGCCTGCGTCGGTCACGATCACGACGGTGCCACCGCCCTCGACGACGTCGAGCAGCTCGTCGGCACGCTCGACCTCGTTGTGCTCGTGGTAGCTCACGACGCGCCCGCCGATCGAGACCCCCATGCGCGCGGCGAGCGCGTGCAGGCGGCGCGTGTCCTCGGCGGCGACGACCGCGGACTCCGCCAGGAGACGTCGCAGCCGCGGGCTCGCGTCCTCGACGTTGCCGATGGGCGTCGCGGCCAGGACGAGGTGCCCGTCGTCCTTGGCGCCGCGACCGGCGGGCAGCGCCTCGCCCGACGTCTCGTCGTCCAGGGCATCGAGATCCTCCGGCCCGACGACGTCGCTCGCCCCGGTCGCCTCGTCCCCCGCCTGCTCGCCCGCCTCGACAGGGTGCCCTGCGGTCCGGACCGGTGCGGCGCCGTCGGGCAGGGGGGCGGGCGACTCGGGGGTGGGCGCGGGCGTGGGGCGGGCGTTGCTCATACCCCCTAGCGTTCCACGTCCTACGATGGCCGACGTGCCTCAGCCTTCCTCGGACCCGACGCCGGCCGTCCCCGCCCCCGCGACCGACGACCCGTTCCCGACACCCCGGGCCGCGGCGGCCGAGGCACCGGACCCGGCCCTGCCCGCCCGTGACCGCCTGCTGCTCACGCTGCTCGGCGCGCGCCGTCTGGCGCTCGGGGCGACGTCCAAGGACCGGCTGTGGGGCTGGCTCGGTCCCGCGCTCGTCGCGGTGCTCGCCGGCGTGCTGCGCCTGTGGGACCTGGGCCGGCCCGGCACCCTCGTCTTCGACGAGACGTACTACGTCAAGCAGGCCTACACCCTGCTGCGGGTCGGGTTCGAGGCGAAGTGGCCCGACGAGCCCAACCCTGCGTTCGAGGCGGGCGACGTCGACACGTTCCTGAACGTGCCCGACTACGTGGTCCACCCTCCCCTGGGCAAGTGGATGATCGCGGGCGGCATGGAGCTCTTCGGGGGCGCCGAGAACCCGTGGTCGTGGCGCATCTCGACCGCGCTGATCGGCGTGCTCGCGGTGTTCCTCCTTGCCCGGATCGCGCGCCGCCTGTTCGCCTCGACCGCGATGGGCATCCTCGCGGGCGGGCTGCTCGCGATCGACGGCATGGCGATCGTGCACTCGCGCACGGGGCTGCTCGACAACTTCCTCATGTTCTGGGTGCTCGTCGCGTTCGGCTTCCTGCTGCTGGACCGCGAGCAGGCCAGACGACGGCTCGCGGACAAGATGGGGGCGATCCTCGAGTCGGGCCAGGAGATCGGCCGGTACGGGCCCTGGCTGGGGTGGCGATGGTGGCGCTTCGCCGCGGCCGTCTCGCTCGGCCTGGCGTGCGGGGTCAAGTGGTCGGGCCTGTACTTCCTTGCGGTCTTCGCCCTGCTGTCGGTGCTGTGGGACGCGAGCGCCCGACGCGCCGTCGGGATCAAGCGGTGGTGGGAGGACGCGCTCCTGCTCGACGCCGTCCCGGCCGCCCTGATCATGCTGCCCACCGCGGCCCTCACCTACCTGGCCACGTGGTTCTCGTGGTTCCGCTCCCCCAGCGCGTACCTGCGGGACTGGGCCGTGCAGCACCCCGGCGAGGGCGTCCAGTGGCTGCCGGAGGCGTTGCGGTCGCTGTGGGAGTACCACCTCAAGATGTGGGACTTCCACACCGGGCTCAGCGCCGAGCACGCGTACGCCTCGAAGCCCATCGGCTGGATCGTCCAGTGGCGCCCGACGTCGTTCTACTACCGCGACGGGTCCGACGGCGTCACGGGCTGCGGCTACGA
Source organism: Oerskovia jenensis (assembly GCF_016907235.1). Lineage (NCBI taxonomy): Bacteria > Bacillati > Actinomycetota > Actinomycetes > Micrococcales > Cellulomonadaceae > Oerskovia > Oerskovia jenensis. The sequence goes on along the minus strand of NZ_JAFBBO010000001.1, from coordinate 3,464,359 downwards.
CGACTGCGCGCGCGTCATCACGTCGCTCGGGAACCCGGTCCTGTGGTGGTCGGCCGCGCTCGCGATCATCGCGACCGTCGTGCTCCTGGTGTGGCGCAAGGACTGGCGGGCCACCGCCGTCCTCAGCGGGCTCGTCGCGGGCTGGCTGCCCTGGTTCGCGTACCCGGACCGCACGATCTTCACGTTCTACGCGATCGTGTTCACCCCGTGGGTGGTGCTCGCGCTGGTCTACGTCGTGACGGTCCTGCTCGAGCGGACCGAGAAACGCCTCGCGGCCAGGGGCTGGGTGATCTGGGGGGTGACCGCGCTCATGACGGTGATCGTGGTCATGAGCATCTTCTTCTACCCGATCTGGACGGCCATGAACGTCCCCGAGTGGTTCTGGCGTCTGCACATGTGGCTGCCGAGCTGGATCTAGCCGGCCGTCTCGGCCGACCTGGCCCTTGGGTCCCGGGGTCGCCCGGTGCCGGGCGGGGTCGAGCGGTGCCGCCCGGGGTCGAGCATGCGGTCGGCGTCGAGATCCTGGGGATTCCGGACGCCGCCCGCATGCTCGGCACCGAGCAGCCGCGGTCCGGCTACGACCAGTCGACCTGCGGGGTCTCGTGGAACGGGAGCCCCTCACGGCGCCACGTCGCGGCCTCGCGCACGACGCGGCGACGGTAGTCCTCCCAGTCCTTGCGCTCGGGGGCGGTCCAGGCGACCTCCGCCGTCGCCGAGAGCCTCGGCAGCAGCATGCTGAACAGCTCCTCCTGCGTCGAGAGGGTCTCGGTCCAGATCGCGGCCTCGACCCCCTCGACCTGGTCGGCGGGCAGACCGGGGATGACCTCGGCCGGGTCCCAGTCGTACGCCGTGCGCAGCTCGATCAGGCCGGCCCAGTCCTGTCCGAGCGGGTACTCGGCGGTGTACTTCATGTCGAGGTAGGCGTGGTTGCCGGGCGACATGACGAAGCGCGAGCCGCGCTCGGCCGCGGCCAGGAAGGGCGCGACGTCGGTGCGCGTGTCCCAGTACTGGACCAGCGTCTCGGGTCGGGTGTCGGCCTGCGCGGCCTCCTGCCAGGTGATGACCTTCTTCCCGGTGCCGAGCACGATCTCCTCGAGCAGCGCGATGAACTTCGCGTACTCCTCGGCACCGAGCGTCAGCGCCTCGTCGCCGCCGACGTGGACGTAGTCGCCGTCGGTGATCGCGGCGACGTCGGCGAGGACGTCGCGCAGGAAGGGCTCGGTCGCGGGCAGGTCGTAGGTGAGCTGCGAGAACCCGACCTCGATGCCCTCGTACTTCGCGGTGCGCTGCCCGTCGGCGCGCAGCTCGCCGTAGACCGCGGTCGCGGCGTTGGTGTGCCCCGGCAGGTCGATCTCGGGGACGACGGTCACGAAGCGGTCGGCCGCGTAGTCCTGCAGGCGGCGGAAGTCCGCGAGGCTCAGGTGTCCACCGGCCTTGCCGCTCGTCGAGGTGTCGGACGAGAGCTTCGCGAGCTCGGGTCGCGACGGCGTCTCGATGCGCCAGCCCTGGTCGTCCGTGAGGTGCAGGTGCAGGACGTTGAGCTTGTACGACGCGAGGACGTCGATCACGAGCTCGAGCTGCTCGAGGGGGAAGAAGTTGCGGGCGACGTCGAACGAGAGGCCACGCCAGGCGTAGCGGGGGGCGTCCCGCACGACGACGGCGCTCACCTCGGCACCCTGCTCGCCCTCGGTCACGAGCTGGCGGAGGGTCTGGACGGCGTCGAACAGCCCGACCGGCTGGGCGGCTGTCAGGACGGCCCCCGACCCGCTCACGTCGAGCGTGTAGCGCTCGGGGCTCGTCGACCCCACGGGGCCCGCGTCCTCGGCGAGACGCAGCTCGACGGAGGGGGCGTCGTCGGGCCGAGAACCCGCGACGGTGACCGGCGTACCCGCTGCGCGCGTCAGGAGCTCGGCGGCGTACGCGGCGACGCGCTGCTCGGCCGCGGAGGGGCCGGCGACGACGACGGCCCCGTCGAACCGGAACGCGTCGCCCCCTGCCGGGGACTCGACCTGCAGTGGCTGGGGAATGATGGCGACCATCGGGACCTCATCGTCGTGGTTGTCTCGACCCGACCCTGTCGAATCGATTCGTCTGTACTGGCCGACATACCGTAACCGGCCCGGCTGACGGGAACAAGAAGCGCGTCGTGCGGCGCGCCCGACCTACTCGACGACGACGACGAGAGGTGCCGGGGCGACGGGCTCCGTGGTCGCGGCCCGCTCGGGCGTCACCTCGCCCGCGAGATCGGTCCGACCCCAGCGCAGGGCTGCCGGCGCACCGACCGTGAGCGCGTCCCACGCCTTGCTGCGCGTGGTGTACGAGCCCGCGACGTCCGAGTGGACCACGACGACGACCGCGTCACCCGTCGCGGCGAGAGCCCCCAGGTCGGTCACCGACCTCGGGCTCGAGGCGTGCACGACGAGCATCTTCTGCGGGAGCGCCTTGGTCTTCACGAAGCCCTCAAGGTACGAGACGACCGCGTTGATCTCCTCCGCGGGAACCTCTCCGTCCTTCTTGACCGCGCCGCCCGCGCGGCGAGCGTCGAGATCGAGCGAGACGCCCACCCCGGGCAGCGCGAGCAGGTCCTCGTACCGCTCGACCTGGTCGACGAACGACGCCCGGCCGGGCTGGATCTCGAGCAGCACCTGCTGCCCTGCGTCGAGCGCGGCCTGCACCGCAGGACGCACGGCCTCGACGGCGAGCTCGGTCGAGTAGTTGCCGTCCTTGCCCGCGGCTCCCGAAGCCTCGGTCACGACGAGCTCGACCGTCGGCACGGTCACGGTCCGGTCTCCCGACGCGGTCGCGACCTCGACGTACGGCTCGGCACGCGCCGCAGCCTTCGCGACCATCTCGGCGGCCTTGGCCGGGGTCGACGGGACGGTGGTCGAGGGCAGCACCACGTAGCGCTTGCCCGTGGACACGAGCTGCCCGCCCCCGGCGAGCTCCACCCCCGTCTCTGCGGCGCGCACGCGTGACGTGAGGTCCTCGACCGTGCCGAAGGATTCACCGATACCGACGACGGCCAACGCCTTGGCCTTCGCCATGGCCTGGACCGACGCGCTCGTGGCCCGCGGGTCTCCCCCGGCCACCGCGAGCGGGACCACCCCCGCCGCCTGCGCGGTCGCCAGTGCGGCGGTCTGCCCGGGAGCCTCGTCGACCAGCGCCAGCACCTCCGTCAGGAGGCGGGGTGCCGCGGTCTCGGGCAGCTGGTCACGGGCCTCGGCAAGGTCGTTCTCGTCGATCTCGGTACCGCCGTCCGCACGCGCGACGAGTGCTCCCGCGTCGAGCGTGACCGCGTCGAGAGCGGGGTCGATCGCCTCGACAGCGCGCCTCGCCTCCTGCTCGAGGTCCTCGCTCGACACCGCAGGCACGGCAGCAGCTCCCTGCGTCACGACTCCCGCCGCGTCGACGTTCGGCGCCCGGTCCGGCGTCACGACCACGGCGGTGACCGCCCCGAGACGTGCGACCTCCTTGGCCAGCCCGCTGTCGGCGATGGACCCGCCCACGAGCAGGACCGGCGCGTGCAGCTCGAGCGCGGCCGCCGCTGCGGCGTCCTGCGCGGTCGCGTCGTCCGCGTCGGCCAGGACCACCACGGGGGCCTTCGCGAAGAACGACTGGCTCGCGGTGAGAGCGAGCTCCGCCGGGTCGCTCGAGGTCAGGACGAGCACGGGTGCGATCGGGTCCACCGCCGCGGCGCGCAGCGCCTCGACCTGACCCTCGGGCCTCTCCGCAGCCACCTCGCCGCCACCGCAGCCGGCCAGCAGAGAGGTCGTCAGAGTGAGCGAGGAGGCAACAAGGGCAAATCGGACCTTCCGTGAATTCACGTCTCTATCATCCCCTACTGCGTCTGCCGTGCCGAAGCGTCGGTACGCCCCACGGGATCTCGCCGTCCGACGAGCTCCTGGCTCGTCGGGACAAGCGCCCCGGCAGACTCAGCGTACTGAACGGTACTGAGCCGTCAGAGGGCACTGGAACGGGTCGCGGGCCGCGAGACCCACCCGGTTGAGATACCGGATGACGATCCGGTACGACTCCACGAGGGTCGTCTCGGTGTAGAGGATGCCCCGCTCGGCGCAGAACTCCTTGACGATGGGGCGCACCTTGCGCAAGGACGGGCGCGGCATGCTCGGGAAGAGGTGGTGCTCGATCTGGAAGTTCAGCCCTCCCATCGCGACGTCGACCCAACGACCGCCCGTGATGTTGCGGGACATGAGCACCTGACGGCGCAGGAAGTCGATCTTGACGTCGGGCGCGACGGTCGGCATGCCCTTGTGGTTCGGGGCGAACGACGCCCCCATGAGGACGCCGAACAGGCCGAGCTGGACGCCGAGGAACGCGAAGGCCATCCCCACGGGCAGGACCAGGAAGACCGCTGCGAGGTAGCCGCCGAGCCGGACGAGCACGAACACGATCTCCACGGTGCGGCGCTTGACCGGCCCGCGGCCGAAGATCGTCTTGATGCCCGAGACGTGCAGGTTGAGACCTTCGAGCAGCAGCAGGGGGAAGAACAGGTAGCCCTGACGAGCCGCGAACCACGCGCGCAGCCCGGTCTTGGTCTCGGTGAGGGTCTCGGTCTCCCAGACGAGCACGCCGTTGATCATGTCCGGGTCGCCGCCACGCGTGTTGGGCTTCGCGTGGTGACGCGAGTGCTTGTGCTGCCACCAGCCGTAGGACAGCCCACCCAGGAGGTTGGCCACGACGAGGCTCGCCCAGTCGTTCCATCCTCCGGACCGGAAGATCTGACGGTGCGCGGCGTCGTGGCCGAGGAACGCCGTCTGCGTGAGGAGCACCGCGAGCAGCGCGGCGATGCCCATCTGCCACCAGGACTCGCCGATGAGGACGAACGCGACCCCGGTCGCGGCGAGCAGCGTGAGCAGGACGGCGAACTTGGTCCAGTAGTACCCGTAGCGACGGCGCATGAGGCCGAGCTCCTGGACGGTGCGGGTGAGGGCGGTGAACTCGCTGACCTGGCGTTCACGCGGGGACTGCGTGCGACCAGGAGCGGTGGCGTCGAGCGTCAAGGGTGGGCCTCTCGTGGTCGTAGACGCGGCGCCCGAGGGCAGCACATCCAACGGTGGTTTCGTCGCGAACGTGACCGACAGTACCCGCACAACCTACGCAAGCGTAGGTTTGTCCACGAGCAGATCGCCGACGCCACGAGACCTTCACAACCCGCAGCGCTCGACGGCGTCGCTCCCGACACGATGCGGGCGACCGTTGTCCCTGGTCACCAGGCACGCCATACTTGGCCCCGATCCCCGCCCGTCCCACAAGGAGTGACATGTCCAACCCCGAGCAGAACCCCTACGGAAAGCCCGACCCGAACGGCGCGCCCCAGGACCCGGCCGCAGGCCAGGCCCCCCAGGCTCCCCAGTACGGCGCACCTGCCGCCGGCGCGCCGCAGGCACCTCAGTACGGCGCACCCCAGGCACCCGCCCCCCAGGGGTACGGCGCCGCGGCTCCCGCCGCGACCGACCCGGGCAAGACGCTGGGCATCGTCGGCCTCGTCCTGTCGATCCTCACCTGCACGTCGCTGATCGGCCTGATCCTCAGCATCGTCGCGCTGAGCAAGTCGAAGAAGGCCGGCTACAAGAACGGCATCGCGCTCGCCGGCATCATCGTGGGCGCCGTCCTGCTCGTCGCCTCGATCGTCGGCGGGATCATCTTCCTCGTCGCGGGTGGCGCGCTCGTCAACGACCTGCTCGAGGCCTGCCAGAACGTCCCCTCGGGCGAGACCGTCGTGTGGCAGGGCGAGAACGTCGTCTGCCCCTGACGCCTGTCCTCGCACCGTCATCCGTGGGCTCCGACCGTTCTCCGGTCGGGGCCCACGGCCGTTCACGGACCGTGCAGCCACCGCTGGCGGTCGCGTCAGGAGCCGGGCCGGGGCATCCGGGATACTGGACGCGGCCCGGCCCGAGGCGCACCCGGAGCCACGTCCGCAGTCGACCGACCAGACGCCGTCGAACCCGCACCGAAGACAACGAGGAAGCACCGTGACCCACCCCGAGCCCGTCGTCCACAACCCCGGCAAGACCCTCGGGATCGTCGGCCTCGTGCTGTCGATCCCCCTGTCGCTGGTCGGCCTGGTCCTGGGGATCGTCGGGCTCGTGAAGTCACGCCGGGCTCGCCTGAACAACTGGTGGGCGGTCGCCGCGATCGTGGTCTCGTTCCTCGTGATCGTGGCGATCGTGATCTGGGCCGCGACCCTGGTGTGGCTCATGGGCGAGTGCGCCGAGCTCGGCCCGGGGATCCACGACGTGAACGGACGTCCGATCGAGTGCGTGTCCGGCGCCTGAACGAACCGCTCACCATGGGGCGCACCGTGGCCTCCACCCGGCGCGCACGGCCGGCTGCCGAGCCTCAGCCGAGCGGTGCCAGGTCCGGGCTCTGCACGCACAGCGCGCCGCGCCGCGCGCCCTCGCCCAGCGCCTCGTCGACCCCCACCCCACGCAGGTGGGCGTCCAGGTAGCCCGCGAAGAACGCGTCGCCCGCGCCGTTGGTGTCCACGACCTGCTCGACGGGAACGGCAGCCACCTCGATCCACTCACCGTCCGCCGTGAGGGCGCTCGCCCCGCGTGCGCCGTGCGTGCACACCACGAGCCGGGCACCGGCCGCGACACGGTCCTCCATGAACGCCCGGTACTCCGGCAGCCGGTCCGAGCTGAGGAACAGGTACGACGCCGACTCGACGAACTCGCGGTGGAACTCGGCCTCACCGTCGTAGTCGTGCACGTCGCACCACACGTCCTTGCCCAGCCGGCGCGCCTCGCGCAGCAGCGGCAGAGCGGGCCCCGCAAGGTCGATCACGACGGCCGGGGCAGCGGTCAACGCCCCGACGGCGGCGTCCCACGTCCGCCCAGGAGGCACGTCGCCCGGCGCCTGGAGATAGATCGACAACCGCTCCCCCGCACCGCCCATGAGGTTGAGGTGCCGCTCGGTCCGGCCGTCCGACGACGGCTCCACGAGGAGCGTGACCCCTGCGCGCCGCAGGACGTCCTCGACACGGGGAGCGACGTCGTCGGACCCCAGGACCGTGCGCAGCACGACCTCACGGCCCAGGGCGCGCAGGTTCAGGGCCTTGCCCGCCGACGTGCCGCCGACCGTCGTGCGGTGACGCTCGGCGAACAGGGTCTGCGAGCGCGGCTGGGGCAGGGCGTCGAGGTAGACGAGCTCGTTCCACGAGGCGGGACCGGCGACGAAGACGGGCGCGGAGGTGTCCATGAGGGGTGACGCTACCCGGGCGCCCGCACCCGACGACGCCAGGGCCCGGAACCGTCAGGACGCGGTCGGGGTCTCCCGGGAGCGTCCGCCGAGCGACCGGCGGCGGTCGGTCCACATGCCCTCGACACGGAATCTTCATCGTCCGCGGACGGCACGGCCATAGTTTTCTTGCCGGTGCGGCGTCGCAATAGGGCTTCGTCGCAGCCGCAACGAACGGAGCTCGCATGGTCCCCGCTGCCATCGCCACGGCCGCCGAGACCCCCGCCAGCAGCACGGCCACCGCGGTGGATCCGACCCCCGCCCCTGAGCCGCCCGTCGACCCACCCGTCGACGAGTCCCTGCTGCTCCCGTGCGTCATCGCTGGCACCCCCGAGGCCGTCGGCTACGAGGGCTGTGTCACCACGGAGGAGTGGGTTGACGGCACCGTGACCGAGCCTCCCGGCGGGGCCTACCCGGATGTCCCGGCCGAGGAGAAGGCGCGGTGGCCCCGGACGAGCACGGGGGGAGAACCCCTGCACTGCACGGAGGGTCTCACTGCTGACGGGCGCACCACGTTCGCCTGCATGGAGCCCGGGCCCCCGCCGTCCGAGGAGGTTCTCCAGTCCATGATCGACGAAGCGCCGGCGATGCCTACCGAGGAAGCGAAGGCTCTGAACTTCGAGGCCGGCGCAGCCGACCCGGGCTCGGCACCTGGTGCGAGCGCACGCGCAGCAGCGCCGCCGCTGCGTGTGGTCAGGCCGCCCGCGGCGTGCCTGCGGGCCACCGACAAGCCGCGCATCACACGTCTCAACTCGTGCTTCTACAGCACGGGCACCATGGTCTTCTCGGAGACCACCAGCAGCGGGGTCACCGTGCTAGGCACCTTCATGGTCAACGAGCTGGTCTACGTCTACACCGATCCGCGCAATAGCCAGGTCTTCAACCAGACCTCACTCAAGGTTACCAATCGGACGGGAATTGCCACGTCGGGTTTGACGCTCAGCGGCGATTTCGTGTGCACGACCTACTGCGACGGCAAGAGGGGTTCGCTCCCTTCGCGGACCGTCGGAACGCAGACCATCTACGCGATCGGCAAGCTCGAACCGGTACTGGCCCGCGGCACGAAGTCGAACATCTTCAGCAACTGGTCGTTCACCTAGGCCAAGGCGGGCCACTCCTCGGAGACGTTCTCGTCCAAGGCCCTCACCCCGCGCTGCGACAACAACGCGATCAACCGCATGGGCAGGGGCTGCGTCTTCCCCGAAGGACGAGTCACCCTCGTGTACTCCAAGTCGAACCCGCTCATCGACCAGGTAGCACGGCACATCGGCCTGGCGCAGGAGTCCGGCCTGCCCAGCACCCTGACACGGATCGACCCACGCCTGGTCAAGGCGAACCGCGATATCGCCTGCCCGTCTGGACTCACCCGGCCTCCGGGAAAGCAGTGCGATGAGTACCCGTTCGCCTCGTCGGTCCAGGGTGGCGCCGCCGGCGGCACGGCAAGGGTCTTCGACGGTTGCGACCTCACCATCATTCCCGGTTCAGGCGCGACAGGGTTCAGCCGATGCATGGTCGACGAGACCGACAACCAGGAGGCAGGGAGAATGTTGACCCGGATCTACCACGCCCAGCGGGTCATTGCTGGGGACAAGTTCAGTGTCCTGATTACCCCCTAGGAGCGTCGATGAGCACCGGAACGATGGTCCAGTTGGCCGACTACAGCGCGTTCACGATTGAGAACCCGGAGGATCCGGGAGGTCCTGCGGGAGTGAACTGGTCCAACGGGCTCGTCTTCGCTGACCCGCGAGGGGGCGCGTGGATCCACAGCGGCATCTACATGGGCCCGGTTCGGGTCTCGTGGTCGACGGGAGGGCTCCCGACTGCGGATCTCGACGAGTGGGAAGACGTCGCTCAAGTGAGCATCACACCCGTTGGTGGGGTCCTGGCAATCAGGGGCTTCATGGTGTCCGGCGAGGACGGCGATTCGCCGAACCTCGCTCTGGACCCCGAAGCGCAGCACATGCTGCGCTGCTACGCCAGGGGCAGGGACATCACGCCCCAGGCCGCAATGGACGAAGAGGACGAGCCCGTCGAGGAGTACCACCTCGAACTCTGGCTGCGCCGCCCCGTCGACGAGGCCCGCGTGCTCAAGCTCACGAGCGAGTTCGGCAAACAACTGGCTGCCAACGCGTCGTCCTGAGGTGACGCTGAACCCGCAGGTGCTGTCACCGGCGCCTGCGGGTTCGGACCTGGTCACACTGGGCCGGCCCCCGGTACGGTTCGCGCTCTGGCCCTCATGTACCGCGTCACGATCACACCCACCGCACCCGACGCCGACGCCCACCTGATCACGCAGACCGACCGGCCACACCTCCTTCCCCAAACGGGCGCGGACTCTGAGCCCGAAGCAGTACGGGCGCGACGTCACAACGCCGGAGACGCCGATGCCGGTCCGAGCGTGGATCGTGACGATGGAGGGCGACGAGTTCGAGATCGACGCAGACGCGATTGCCTGGACCCGACGCGCCGTCCACATCAGCTACATCGACCGGTTCGAGCGCCCGGACACCGCGTGGGTCTGGGCGGGGGCGGTGGTCAGACGGTAGCTCGGTAGCGGGGGCATCGCCGGCCCGATCAAGGTGGAAGCGCTCCTAACGGCACTGCCCCCTAGGCGTAGACACAAAGAACGCGCACGATGACGCTTGACCTCAGGGGGCGAGGGCATGTCCGCATCTTCGTTGCATGCACAACCGGAACGACAACCCGACCCATCGAGGTGGTAGTCCTCGTCGGACTGGTCATTGCGATACTCGGGATCCTGCTGCTCGCCCGGGTCGTGACAGGCGTTCGCCGACGCGCGACCGAGCAGAGCACCGGCGCCCAAGGGGCCGGGGCGGCCCTAGGGGGCGGGCTCATCTTCTGGGGAACGCTACTCGTCGTCGTCGACGTGTGGAACACCTAGGTCAGCCCCCTTCCGCCGCCCGTGCTTCCACGCCGCCGACCGTGCGATGCGGCGGGCTCGACACCTGCGCCGTGCCTGATCGTCCCAGGCGAAGCGGTACGTGATCCCCTCGCTGTACGCATGCCCGGCCGCGAAGCTGCACGCCGGCCTGCCGGACGGACGGCGCGGCCTGTGGCTCCGGAGCGCCTCAACGGCCGTCGAGCCCCACCTGGCCCCCTGAACGCACCGAGCGATGGAACGACGAAGGCCCGGAACCTTGGAGGTTCCGGGCCTTCGGCCTGGTGGAGCTAGGGGGATTCGAACCCCCGACCTTCTCATTGCGAATGAGACTCTGCGGTAGAGTAGGGAGCAGCGAAACAGCGTCTGACCTGCATATATACAGCCCACGGATAACCCAGGGATACCCTAGGCGTGGCTGTTGTCATGGCTAAAGAGTGGAGACTCACATGCAGAACCAGGGAACCCGCCGTGGCTAGCGCCCGACGCCCTCCGGGCACGGGCTCGGTACACAAGCGAGAGTCAGACGGCAGATGGGTCGCCACAATCGAGGCGGGGTACACAGCCAGGGGCACCCGTCGACGCATCACCGTCACCGGGAAGACGAAGTCCGAGGTGCAAGGCAAGCTGCGGGAGAAGCAGCGTCAGATCGCCGCAGAGGGGCTACCCGTCGAGGGCGCGTCCGCCAGGGTCACCATCGCCACCTGGGCCAAGACCTGGACGGAGCGGCGACAGCACGAGGTGCGATCGAGCACGATGAGCAACGACGTCTCCCAGGTGCGTCGCTGGGTCGTCCCGACCATCGGCCACGTCCGGCTTGAGCAGTTGACGCCGGCGCACATGCGCGCGGTCACGGCCGCGATCCTGTCTGCGGGCCGCGCACAGTCGAGCGCCCTCCGCGCTCAGGTCGTGCTCAAGAAGATGCTCCGTGACGCGATCGTGGAGGGCTACCGTGTGCCGCAGCGCATCCTGCAGATGCCGAACCCCGAGAAGAACGTCACCGACCGCGACGCCGTGCCACTGATCGACGCGCACGCGATCATTCGCGCCGCGGGCAACCTCGGCCCCGAGGGCTCCCGCTGGGTCGCGGCCTTCCTGCAGGGGATGCGGCAGGGTGAGTGCCTAGGGCTGACCTGGGACTGCGTGGACTTCGAGCGGAAGACGATCGACGTGGCGTGGCAGCTCGACGCGGTCCCCTACCGCATCCCCCGCGACCGATCGTCGGGGTTCCGGATCAAGCCGGGCACCCCACACCGCCACCTGATGGGGCGCTGGCACCTCGTCCCGCCGAAGTCGAAGTCCGGCACGCGCGTGATCCCGATGGTTCCGTGGATGGAAGCCGCACTCCGTGCGTGGCGCGAGGCCGCGCCCGCTTCACCTCATCGCCTCGTGTGGCCTGCGCCCGACGGTTCACCGCGCGACGACAAGGACGACTCCCTCGCCTGGTACGCCTTGCAGGACGTCGCGCAAGTCGCGCGGGTCGACGAGGCTCCGCACACTTCCGGACTCAGGCTCGACGAGCGCGGGGGCCCACTCGTCGGTCGCCGCTACGCCCTCCACGAGGCCCGCCACTCGACCGCAACCCTGCTGATGGAGGCCGGGGTGTCGAACACGGTAATCACCGCGATCATGGGACACAGCTCCATCGTGTCCTCGCAGGCGTACCTGCACGCATCACGGGAGATGACCCACCAGGCGCTCGACGGCGTAGCAGGCCGGCTTGGGCTGAACGCCTAGCCAGCAGGGGCGACGATGAGGGCCTCGGTCGCGAGGTCCGACTCAGCGACAAGCTCCGACTCCCAGTCGAGCACGGTGGCCTTGTAGAAGCCACCCCCTGCGGGGACGTCGACGCGGAACTTCCACGCACAGTCAGAGGTCAGCATGGTGCCAGGTTCGAGGTTGCCCACGCCGACGACCTTGCCAGTCGAGTCGGAGATGGACACCTGGACGCCCTCCTCGATGTCGCTGTAGGAGGAGTGCGCGGTGCACTGCCCGGCGGCGGGCATGTCCGGGATGAACCGCTTCGAACCCAGCCCCACGGCGCCATAGGCCTCGATCGTGGCAGGAGTCTCGACCTCCTTCTCCGCGGTGGGGCTGAGAGACGGCGCCAACGGGGTGGGCCCCTCCGGGCCCTGGCAGCCAGCAACGGCGAGGCCGATGCACAGCGCAGCGAACGGGACAGCGAGACGCTTCATGGAGTCGATCCTTCCGCTGGGCACTGACAGCCCAACAGCCGTGGGCTCAGACAGCCCGGAGGTGGCGCCGCGGGGCGCGCATGTAGTCGAGGCGCCAGAGCTCGATGTGCAGCGGGGTGACGTTGAGCTCCTTCGCGAGGCTGCCGACGTGCTCGCCGTAGGTGGCCTCGGCTCGCGCGTACTCCTCGGGTGAGATCAGCAGGCGCGCGGCGTAGGTCTGTGCCTGGCGCTCCTGCCACTCGAGCCTGCACCGGTCACCGGCGCGCTCGTGCCCGTGGGCGTAGTGCCCGATCTCGTGGGCAAGCGTGATGCGCATCGCCTTGACCGGCCGGTGATCGTTGATGAACACGAGGCCGCTCGAGTGGACCTCTCCGTGCCGTCGGCCAAGGTTGACGTACTTGATGCGCAGGCCGAGCTCGTGCGCCACCTTCTCCAGGTCTTCCACGCGGATCCTCCTAGGGCTCCTCTTCATGCGCTTCGAGGTGCTCCAGCAGGTCATCGTCCTCATGCGCTGCGATGAACGTAGCGGGATCTGGTACGTCTGTCTCGCGAGACGCGCGCCGGTGCGCGAGTTCATCCGCGCCAACAGCGACCGTGGCCGACATCTTCGGGGCGTCGTTCATGGGGGCGGGGTGCTCAGCATTTCCCACCACCTCCGTTACTTGTCGCGCGCTCTCGAGCGCTCGGTTGAGCTCTGCGAACTGGCGGATGGCGCCGAGGACGACGCTCCGCTGTTCGGGCGACAGGGAGTCCGCGTCGGGTGGGAGTTGCTCAGCGAGCGGGGCGAGAGGGAGCGGGACGCCGGCAACCTCATGGACGCGCTCGAGAGGCACGCCTGAGAGTGTCGCCAGCGCCTCGAGCGTCTTGCCCGCGGGGCGTGAGAAGTACTTCCCGGAGAGGATCCTGTCGACCGTCGTGTACGACAGCGTGAGGCCGGCGGCCTCGGCGATGCGGCCGAGCTCCCTGCCTCGTGCTCCGCCGTTGCGGTCGGAGGCCAGTTGAGCCACTTCCCGCAGCGTCTGCGGTTCGTCGTTGGTCATGGGGTGATCCTCTCGGGTGTGTTCTCACTGATACGAACGCGATTCGAGCAAATCCGCACAAGTAACACCCCAACAGTACGGGCTGACCTGCGGTGATGCATGCACCACTTGACAAGTGGTTGGTGCGTGAGCCACGCTTCACTTGTCAACGACGAAGAACGGAGGCAGGATGTACGCACGAGGACGACCAAAGTCCCGATACCACAGGGAGGTGCTCATGCGGATCAAGGATCGAGAGACCATCCGCGAAGCCCGGCTCGCAGCCGGGTACACCCAGTACGACCTCGCCGCGCTCTGCCGGTGCACCCAGGCCACGATCTCCGCCCTCGAGACTGGCGCCATGACGGGCTGCTCGGAGTCGCTCGCGAAGGACCTCGCGAAGTGGCTCAAGCGAACCGAACGCGAGCTCTTCATCCGCACCGAGGGATCTCGCATGCCCCGAGTGACAAACGCATCAGGGTCCAAGCGTCAGGCGGTGGCGGCATGACCACCGCCCTCACCCCGTTCGACTTCGACGGCCAGGCCGTCCGAGTCGTCACCATCGACGGCGAGCCGTGGTTCGTGCTCACCGACCTCTGCGCAGTGCTCGGGCTGGCGAACGTCGGGAACGTTGCCGCCCGGCTCGACGAGGCTGGTGTCCGCTCGGCGGACATCAGGTCCGGCGGCCAAATGCGCGGCGTCACCGTCGTCTCAGAGGCCGGCATGTACGAGGTCGTGATCCGGTCCGACAAGCCGGACGCTGTCCGCTTCCGCCGCTGGATCACCTCCGAGGTGCTGCCCGCGATCCGCAAGACGGGCACCTACGGGCCCCCTTCCCTCGACCTCTCGACGCCGGCCGGTGTCGTGGCGATGGCGGAGCAGTTCCTCAGCACGGCCCGCCAGCTGGAGGCCGCTCACGCACGGATCGAGCAGGATCGGCCGCTCGTCCAGCAGGCCACGACCTTCGCCGCTGGCACAGGGGACGTCACGAAGCAGACGTTCGCACGCGACGTGATCCTGTGGGCGCAGAACGAGCACGGCGTCCGGGTGCTGCACGCCGAGGTCGTGGACTTCCTGTCCCGCAAGCTCGGGCTGTTCGTCCGCGGGAACCGGTCCGACAAGGGGCAGGCGACCACGGACGCCGAGCGTCGAGGGCTTGCTCGCACGCGCCGCGGCACCTCGGACTCCGGGCACAACTACGGCACCGGACTCCTCACACCCACGGGCCAGCAGTACGCATGGGAGCGGATCATCCGGCACATCGACGAGCACGGGGCCCTCGCGACGTCGCACCTGATGGCGGTGGGCTCGTGAGCACGATCACCGAGCAGAAGGCGTTCTCGATCGCTGACGTCGCGACGATCACACCGTTCTCGCAGAAGCAGATCCGCGCGGCGATCCGCGCTACGGACCCGACGGCCTGGCCGCCGCCGCTCAAGGCGAAGGTCACCAGCCGCAACGCCGACGGCTCGCCGCGGCAGTACATCGTCCGCGAGAAGGACCTCGACGACTGGCTCGAGAGCCTCGACGACGCCTGACTCCGCACAGCAAGAAGCCCCACCTCAACGTCCAAGCCAGGGCGGGGCAACTCACAACACACCCCTAGGAGAACGCAGATGTTCGGATTTCTCAAGCGGCGGCGTCCGGCCCCGCTCCCTGTCCAGGCCCTCGCGGCGATCGTCGACCAGGACCCGGCGCCGGAGTACTCGGCGCTCGACCACGCGGACGGCCTGCCTCGCCGGGTGTCGGAGCTGCACTTCGGTGCGGGCGCGACGGCGGCGACCGAGGACGAGGCGATCGTGATGGCGCTCGGCGCGCTCGAGCAGCACGGCCCACGTGAGGCTGCCGCGGTGCTCGAGGGCTTCGTCTCGGTGCGCGAGTGCGTGGCGGACGTGACTGCCGTGCCGGACACGGGGCTGCTCGGGTCGCTGCTGGCGGACGCCGACGCCCGGCAGAAGGGCATCACGTCTTCGCTGGCGACCGAGGTCATGGTCACGCCCGACGGCGGGCTCGTGCACGGCAACCTGACTGGCGGTGCGGCATGAGGATCATCAGCCTGACCGCCGAGAACGTGAAGCGCCTGCGCGCGGTCGACATCACCCCGGACGGGCACGTCCAGGTCATCACCGGGAAGAACGGCGCCGGGAAGACCTCGGTCCTCGACGCGATCTGGCTTGCCCTCGGAGGAGGCCCTGCGGCGAAGGGCACTGTCCGCCCGATCCGCGACGGTGAGACGAAGGCCAGCGTCCGCCTCGATCTCGGAGACCTTGTCGTGACGCGGACGTGGACCGAGTCCGGGACGACGCTCAAGGTTGAGTCCGCAGACGGCGCGAAGTTCTCCTCGCCCCAGAAGATGCTCGACGACCTCGTCGGGCGCCTGTCGTTCGACCCGCTCGCGTTCACCCAACTGCCGGCTAAGGCTCAGCGCGACGCGCTCCTGTCCCTCGTCGAGCTGCCGTTCGACCCCGCCGACCTCGACCGGCGCCGCGCGCGCCTGTTCGACGAGCGCACCGAGATCGGCCGCGCCGGGGTCTCGCTCAAGGGGCGCCTCGACGGTCTGCCCCCGGTGGACGCACCGGACGAGGAGGTCTCGTCCGCATCCGTCCTCGCCGAGCTCCGCGCCGCACAAGACGCGAACCGAGAGCGGGAGCAGATCATCGCCGCGGCGGAGAGTGCACAGTCCGCGTGGGAGCAGGAGCAGCTGCAGTTCGAAGAGGCCAGGGCGCGACTCGAGGCTGCCAGGACTCACATGCAGGCTGCGTGGATCGCGGTCAAGGACATCCCCGCCGAAGTCGATGCGGTAGAGATCGAGCAGCGTCTCGCCTCGGTCGACGAGGTCAACGCCGCGGTCCGCGCCAAGCGGGAGCGGCGCCAGGTCATGGACGAGCACTCCCGCGTCCGCAAGGAGTACGAGGCCAAGACCGACGCGATCGCCGCGCTCGACCAGGAGAAGGCCGACGGCCTCGCCGCTGCGACCTTCCCGATCGAGGGCCTCGGCTTCGACATGGACGGCGTGACCTACCAGGGCGTGCCGTTCTCCCAGGCGTCGGCCGCCGAGCAGATCCGCGTCAGCCTCGCCATGGCGATGGCGCTCAACCCCAAGCTGCGCGTCATCCGCATCCTCGACGGGTCGCTCCTCGACGCCGACAACCTCGCGCTCGTCGCGGAGATGGCGACCGCTCAGGACTACCAGGTCTGGATCGAGCGCGTCACCGACGGCTCCGGCGTCGGCATCGTCATCGAAGACGGCGAGGTCTCCCGATGAACGGGCCGCAGGTGGAAGCCGCGTGGGACGACTCGGCCGAGGCGAAGGGCCACCCGTCGTTCGGGCAGCTCGCGCTGGGGCTCGTCCCGGTCCCGAGGACTGCTGGCGGTGTCGTCACAAGCAGCGACCAGCAGCAGTGGGGCTACGACCCGGCCGGGCGGCGCACGCCTGCGGTGCAGGACCGTGTCCGCCCTCTGCTCGCGTCGCTCCCGCCCGGCGTCGCCGACCAGATCGAGCGCGCCGCAGCCGCACCAGAGGGCGACGTCCTGTACGCCGCGTGCTGGTGCGACGACGGCGCGCACGCCGAGGCCGACTCCACGGCCTGGCGCACCACCCGTGAGCGCGCCGAGCGCGACCAGCTCCAGGCCCTCGGGCCCGAGTCCCACCTCATCCGCCAGACCCAGATCACGGAGGTGATCGCATGACCGTCCACACCGTTCGTCCCGGCCAGATTTGGGCCGACAACGACAAGCGGTCCGCCGGGCGACGCGTGACCGTCCTGAGCGTCGGGCAGACGCACGCGCTCGTCGAGACGTCACTGCTCCGCCGGACCTCAATCCGCCTCGACCGCTTCCGCCCGACCTCGACCGGGTACCGACTCGTGAAGGACGTGACCGAATGAGCCACGACACGCACCTGTCTCTCGCCGCCGAGGCGCACGACGCGGAGACCGCGCGCCGCCAGCAGCCGATCGGCAGCAACGAGCGGATCATCCTCGCCGCGATCGACCTCGCCGGCTGGGAGTTCGGACCCGGCGAGGACCTCCGCCAGTGGTCCGTGGCCGACGAGACCCGCTTCCTCGCGGACTGGCAGGCCCTCCGCGACGCCGTCGCCTCGCTCACCGCCCCCTGGAGCACCTCATGAGCACGATCACCGAGCACATCACCGGCGTCCTGCTGGGCACCTTCGTCCAGGACTCCCCCGAGTGGCACGCCGCACGGCTCGAGGGCATCGGCGGGTCCGACGTCGTCGCGATCTTCGGCATGTCGCGCTGGCAGGGATCCACGCCCTACGGCGTCTGGGAGGACAAGACCGGGCGCGCCCGCCCCCTGCCGATGACGTGGCCGCTGTTCCGTGGGCACGCCGACGAACAGAAGCTGCGCGACTGGTTCACGCACGTCACCGGCATCCCCGTTGACACGACCGGGACGTGGATGCACCGCGAGCACTCGTGGATGCGGGTCAACCCTGACGGTCTCACCGGCGACGGCGGGGGCTTCGAGGCGAAGTCTCACTCGTGGCGCATGGGCGAGGAGTGGACCGACGAGCAGGTGTCGGACGCCGCCGAGCTGCAGGCGCAGTGGGGCATGGCTGTCACCGGTCTCCCCCACTGGTGGGTCGTGGCGCAGATCGGGCAGGACGAGCCCCTGATCCGTCGTGTCGAGCGTGACGACGACCTGATCGCCGTCCTGATCGACGTCACCGGGAAGTTCTGGCACGAGCACGTCCTGACCGACGTCGCACCGCCCGCCACCGGGCTCGACCTCGTCTCCCTCAAGGACAAGTGGCGCACCGACCTGACCGACGCCGCTGACGGCGACCCCGCCGAGTACGAGCCGCTGATCCGCGACCTCGAGCAGGCGAAGGCCGACGTCAAGGAGGCCGAGGCGCGCAAGGCCGACATCGAGGCCGCGCTGCGTCAGAAGGTCGGGCCCGCGCAGGTCGTCCAGCTGGCCGGACAGAAGCGCCTCTCCCTCGTGCGGAACGGGACGTTCGCGCCGAAGAAGTTCGCCGCGGACCACCCCGACCTCGCCGCCCAGTACATGGCGACGGCCCCCGTGCTGGACGTCGCCCGGCTCCGTCAGGAGCACCCCGAGAAGTACGACGCATACCGAGCCAGCGTGCTCCGCGTCCACACCCCGAAGGAGAAGTGATGGGCAACGACCTCGCCGCCCGCGCACAGCAGGCCGCGGCAGTCCAGACCAGCCCCCAGGCCGAGCAGGGCCCCAAGTCGATCGGGTCCCTGATCCAGCAGCTGCGTCCCGAGATGGAGCGCGCCCTGCCGAAGCACATGGACGCCGACCGCATGGCCCGGATCGCCTTGACCACGCTGCGGCAGAACCCGGGGCTCAACGCCAGCACCCCCGAGTCCTTCATGGGCTCGCTCCTGACGTGCTCCCAGCTCGGCCTCGAGCCCGGCGCAGGCGGCGAGGCATACCTCGTGCCGTACCGGCACAAGCGCGGCCCTCTCGCGGGCAAGACCGAGTGCCAGCTCATCATCGGCTACCAGGGGTACGCCAAGCTGTTCTGGCAGTCCCCCATGGCCCAGCACCTCGACGCCCAGGCCGTCTACGAGCGCGACGCCTTCGACTACGAGTACGGCCTCGAGCCCTTCCTCCGGCACAAGCCCGCGATCGGCGACCGCGGCCCGGTCATCGCGTACTACGCCGTGGCCGCGCTCACCACGGGCGGCAAGGCGTTCGTCGTCCTGTCGCCCGACGAGGTCAAGGCCCTGCGCGGCGGGAAGGCCGGCCCTTCCGGCAACATCGCCGACCCCATGCGGTGGATGGAGCGCAAGACCGTCCTGCGCCAGCTCGTGAAGCTCCTGCCGAAGTCGACGAACCTCGCGCGTGCCCTCGAGGCGGACGAGAAGGTCCGCACCGACCTCACCGAGGCCAGCATCGACGAGCCCATGCGGCAGATCCCCGCCGAGCCCGCGCGTCAGATCGAGCAGACCGAGCAGGGGCCGGTCGACACGGCCACCGGCGAGCTCGACCCCGGTGCCGCGGCCGCGGACGAGGCGTGGATGAACGGAGAGCCCACGTGACCGAGCCCCGCCGTCCGGCACAGATCAACCCGGACACCCTGCCTGTCCTGCTCCTGCTCTTGCTCGTCCTGAGCGCGAGCGCGTCCGCGTCGTTCACGCTGTCGTTCGCGGGCCTGTCCGCCGTCGCCCCGTGGTCCGCGACCCCGCCGCATCTGGCCTGGCTCATCCCGGTCGCGTTCGAGGTCGCGCTCCTCGGGTTCATCATCGCTGCGTTCGTGAAGCTGCACCGCGGCGCTGCAACGTGGCGCGTGTGGCTCCTCGTGTGGGCCTGGACGCTCGCCTCGTCCACGGTCAACGCGCTGCACGCCTGGGACGCAGGGCCGAAGGGCTGGCAGGGCACCGCGGGCGCGACCCTCGCTGCCGCGTGGCCGGTCATCACGGCCGTCACCGCGCACACTGTCGCGGGCCTCGCGTTCGCCAGTCCAAGCGTGGACACCGAGCGTCCGAGCATGCCCGTCTGGCCCATCGAGCCCGGCCGACTCCAGCGCCTCATCGCGCTCCGGCAGCCGCCGGCCGTGCTCACTGCTCCGGTCCCCCGGCCCCCGTCGGCCTACGTGAAGGAGCAGCGGGACACGATCGTCCGCCTCAAGAACGAGGGCATGAAGCCCGGGGACATCGCCGAGCACCTCGACGTCTCCCGCTCCGCGGTCTACGCCCAGCTCGCCGCCGCAGCCAAGGAGAACGCATGAGCCACAACCTGACCGCGACCGACCTGTTCTGCGGCGCCGGGGGGTCGTCCACGGGCATGGTCCAGATCCCTGGTGTCGAGGTGCGTCTCGCGGCGAACCACTGGGACATCGCGATCGAGACGCACAACGCGAACCACCCGGATACCGATCACCTGCAGGCCGACATCTCGAACACCGACCCGCGGTACATCGCGACGACGGACCTGTTGTGGGCGTCACCGGAGTGCACGAACCACTCCCGTGCGAAGGGCCGCAAGCTCGCGGGCCAGCAGCCCGACCTGTTCGGCGACGTCCTGCCCGAGGCTGCGGCCGAGCGCAGCAGGGCGACGATGTGGGACGTCGTGCGGTTCGCCGAGGCCCACCACTACAAGGCGGTCCTGGTCGAGAACGTCGTCGAGGTCGTCGACTGGTCCTCCCCCTGGGGCGTGCGCGGCGGGCTGTTCCAGTCCTGGCTCGGCGCGATGCACGCCCTCGGGTACCGGCACCGCATCATCTCGATGAACAGCATGCACGCCCAGGCTTACGGGCTCCCGGCCCCGCAGTCGCGTGACCGCGTCTACATCGCGTTCTGGCGCACCGGCGACCGCACCCCAGACTTCGAGCACATGCTGCGCCCCAAGGCGTACTGCGCGCGCTGCGACCAGGTCGTCGACGCGATGCAGTGGTGGAAGAAGGGCGACGGGCAGGCCCGCCCCGGCCGGTACCGGTCGCAGTACCTGTACCGGTGCCCGAACGTGGCGTGCAGGAACGACGTCGTCGAGCCCGCGTGGCTCCCGGCGTCCTCGATCATCGACTGGTCGAACCCCGGCACCCGGATCGGCGACCGCGCCAAGCCGCTCGCCGAGAAGACGATGCGACGCATCCAGGTCGGCATCGAACGTTACTGGTCCCCGATCCACGTCGAGCACGGCGGCAACCAGTACGACGCCGCCGACCCCAAGCACGTCGGGTTCGGCGACCCGAGCTCGTACTACCGGGCCTGGCCCGCGTCCGAGCCACTACGCACGATGCACACCCGCGAGTCCAAGGCGATCGCGTACATGCCCGTCATGGTCCCGGTCGAGGGCCGCGACGGGAAGCAGCCCATGACCGTGGGCGACGCGCTGCGTACCCAGACGACGCGCAACGAGTCCGGGCTCGCGTTCCCGCCGTTCCTCGCCGAGCTCCGCGGCGGCGGCTCAACCGCGCGACCAGCGGCCGACCCGCTCGCCACCGTCACGGCGTCCGGGAACCACCACGGGCTCGTCATGCCGTACTACGGACGAGGGCAGGTATCCCCCGCCGACCGCGCGCTGCCCACCGTGACGACGATCGAGAAGCACGCGCTGATCCACCGCAACAACGGCGGCGGCGCCGAGATGACCACGCCTGCCAGGGAGCCGATCCGCACCATCACCACCGCGGGCCACCAGTCGCTCCTCACGGGCGGCACGGTCGACATCGAGGACGTGCGCTTCCGGATGCTCGAGCCCTCCGAGATCAAGCAGGCCATGGCGTTCCCCGCCGACTACGTCATGGCCGGCAACCGCCGCGAGCAGGTCAAGCTCTCCGGCAACGCCGTCACCCCGCCCGCCGCACGCGACCTCGTCGCGACCGTCGTGCACGCCCTCACCGGAGAGGGAGCCCCGTCGTGATGGAGCCCATGCCCTACTCCCTCGACTGCGCCACCGGCCAGCACCGCACGTGCACCACCACCGACCCCGCCGCCTGCGCATGCGGCTGCCACACCGAGGAGACCCGACCATGAGCGTCCGCCGAGCGATGTTCGTCCCACCACTCGCCACCCCGACCTCGCAGCGCGAGCCCGAGGACTGGCGCCTCGACTCCGCATGCCGCGACGAGGACTCCGAACTGTTCTTCCACCCCGAGGGCGAGTCCGGGGACGCGAAGCGGAGCCGCATCTCCGCCGCGAAGGCCGTGTGCGGCCGGTGCACCGTCTCTCTCATCTGCTTGGAGAAGGCCGTCGCCAAGGGCGAGGCCTACGGCGTCTTCGGCAACACCACGCCCGAGGAGCGGCACCCGCTCATTGTCGCCGCACGCGCCGAGCGCCGAGCAGCACAAGTGGTGGCCTCGTGAACGGCATCGCAGACCTCGCCACCCACACCCCACCACCACCTGGAGAGGAGCCACACCGTGGCGCGTGACCACGCCCGCATCCGCCTTGACATCTGGGAGGACGACGACTGGCGCGACCTGACGCACGACGGCCAGTGGCTGTACATGCACCTCCTGTCCTCCCCTGCCCTGTCGTTCGCCGGTGTCGGGGACTGGCGGCCGGCGCGGATCTCGGGCGCTGCTCGTGGCCTGTCCGCGGCCCGGGTCGAGGCGTTCGCCGTCGAGCTCGAGGTGGAGCAGTTCATCCTCGTCGACCGCGACACCGAGGAGGTCCTGATCCGGTCATGGGTGAAGCACGACGGGCTGATGAAGTCGCCGAACATGGCGGTCGCGTTCGCGAAGGCCCACGCCGCGGTCGCGTCCCGGGTCCTGCGCGCGGTGATCGTGGACCAGCTGCACCTGCTGCAGGAGGCCCAGCCCGACCTCAAGGGGTGGGCGCACGAGGCGGCGCGAAGGGTTCTCGGGAAGCGGTCGATGCCCTTCGTCGAGGGGTTCGCGGCACTGCCTCACAACCCGTCGTTGATCCCTTCCCGAACCCCTTCCGGAACCCCTTCGGGGAAGGGTTCGGGGAACCCTTCCGACACCCCTTCGTCTACCCCTTCGGCAACTCCTAACTCCTTACTCCTAACTCCTAACTCCTCATCATCACCTCTCCCTGAACCTCACCAGAGCGCGCCGGAAGCGAGCTCATGATGACGAGGATCAACCGGGAACAGGCCCACGCACTCGCTGCGCTCGTCGCGGCGCTCCGGGGCGACTGGGACACCCCAGGCGTCCTCAAGGCACTGTCCGACGCCAGGGACCGCGGCGACGTCTTCCGCCTCGCGCACGCCGCCCTCTACGCCGCCGAGACCCCGACGAACCGCACCCCGGCCGTCATCGCGCTCGCCGGCGAGCACTGGGCCCGGGGACGCGACGTCGGGACTGGCGACACCCGGTTCGACCGGTGCGACGTCCCCGGCGACGCACACCGCTCCTACCCGAAGGGCCGGTGCGGCGCCTGCAGGGCCGACGAGCTCGCAGCCGACGACCACACCCCCACCCCGGCCCCTGCGCCCATCCCAGCCGCCTACACCAGCGGCGCCAACCTCGTCCGGCAAGCCGCCAGACTCCCGATCAAGGAGCACCCGTGACCAGTCCCGACCCGTACCTCGACGCCAACCGCCTCTACGTCCTGTCCAACGCCGTGCCCGCGATCGCCGCCCACCTCGGCCTCACTCTCGACACCGACGGCGCCCCGATCGCCCCCACCCCGGGCCCCCTCGTCGACGCGGTCGCCGCCCACATCTACGCCCGCCACACCGAGAACCGGTACACCACCTGGGACGACCTCTCCCCCGCCGGGCGCGCGCCCTGGATCGCGACCGCACAGGGCGTCATCCAGCTCTCCACCGCCGCGAACGAGACCGTCGAGGCCGGAGCATGACCACCCCGTACTACCAGGATGAGCACGTCACCCTCTGGCACGGAGACTGCCGCGAACTCGCCCTGACCGCAGACGTCGTCGTTACGGACCCGCCCTACGGCGATACCAGCCTGACCTGGGACATCTGGCCCGACGGCTGGGTCGAGCATGTCACCGCACGCCTCCCCGCCGCGGCGTCGCTCTGGTGCTTCGGGTCCATGCGCATGCACCTCACCCACCGGACCGAGTTCGACGCCTGGACCTACGGCCAAGAGATCGTCTGGGAGAAGCACAACGGCTCCGGATTCAGCGCCGACCGCTTCAAGCGCGTCCACGAGATCGCCATGCACTGGTACCGCGGCCCCTGGACCAACGTCTACAAGGACCCCCAGTTCACCAACGACGCCACCGCCCGCACAATCCGCCGCAAGACCCGACCCACCCACACCGGAAACATCGACGACACCGCCTACACCAGCGTCGACGGAGGCCCGAAGCTCATGCGCTCCGTCCAGTACGTGCGGTCCATGCACGGGCGCGCGATCCACCCCACCGAGAAGCCCACCGGCATCCTCGAGCCCCTCATCCGCTACTCGTGCCCACCAGGCGCCACCGTCCTCGACCCGTTCGCCGGCTCCGGCTCAACCCTCGCCGCCGCAGCAGCCACCGGCCGCAAGGCAATCGGCGTCGAGATCGACGAACGCTACTGCGAAGCCGCCGCCCAACGCCTCAGCCAGGGCGTCCTCGACCTAGGAGTGACCCCGTGACCGCCCCGACCTCACCGAAGCCCCACACGCCGGCCGACCCCACCGTTGCCCTCCCACCCGAGATCGTCGCAGCCGCCACACGAGCCGCCCTGGTCGCGCGCGGGTACGACCCCGACGTGAGCGTGCGGGACCTGCCGCCCGAGGACCGCGACCTGCTGGACGTGGCCCGCGCTGTGCTCGCTGCGGTGGCCGCACCGCTGTGGGCGCAGGGCGAGGACGCGGGGCACGAGAACGCGCGCCGCACCGACTCCACCCTCTTCATCAGCAACCCCTACCCGTACACCCCCGAGGAGTCCTGATGGCGAGCGGAACCGTCCCGATCCAGACGTGCGACGACGAGTCCTGGTGCGACGCCTGGGAACTCGACCTTGAGGCGACGGGCGCGGTGATCGTGTCTGGCCGCAACCCGCTCGACGGGTGGGTCATCGACCGGCGCGCAGACCAAGCTCTGTGCCCCGAGCACGCGCCCTCCGATCCCACCGAGGAGTCCTGATGACCACCGACACCCTGCGCACCGCCCTCACCAAGCTCGCGGACGATCTCGACTCGTACATGTACGTCCCCGCTGTCCGCGCGGTCTGTGACGAGATCCGCACCCTGCTCGCCGCTCACCCGGCACCCGAGATGCAGGCTCAGGCGCGCATCTGCCCGACCTGCCACGACGACCACACGGCCCACCAGCGCTGCATGCCCGCCCCGGCACCCGAGACTCCCGCCACCCTCCCAGTGCCCGACCCGGCGGGCCACGAGTTCATCGGCGTCGCGGGCCACCCGGACGACGACGAGTGCACGTACCGAGCGGACGGGACCGACCGCACGTACTGCGGGGCGCGCAAGGAGAGCCACGACCCCGCCCCGGTGTCCGACACCCGACGCGAGGACGTGGCGCGGGACCTGCACGATGAGAACAGCGGTGATGGCGCGACGTGTGGCGTGTGCCTCGACAAGGCCGACACACGACGCGAGGACGCGGCACGGGAGATCGCGGAGACGCACTGGACCACGACCCACGAGGGCTTCCACTGCGTCGGCTGCGGGTGGAGGGGCAACGGTCCGCACGAGGACTACGGGCACGCAGCGCGCCGTCACGTCGCCGAGGTAGCACTGGCCGTGCTCCCTGCCCCGCCCGTGGTGGACGAGGCGGAGATCGCGCGCGACCTGCACGAAGCTTCGCCGAACTTCGAGGGCGTCGACTGGGGCGACCTTCCGCCCCGGGTGCGCGAGGACTACGCCCGCATGGCCGCTGCTGTGGCCGCCCGCCTGAGAGGAGCAACCCGTGGCTGACGAGTACACGCCGAAGGTGAGCGCCGTGAGGGGTGACTACGCGGGGTACGGGCTGTCACGCGACCGCCGGCTGGCCGACTTCGACCGGTTCCTGGCCGCGCATGAGGCGGAGGTTCGGGAGCGCATCGCCCAGGACATCGAGGCCGAGGCGGCAGCCGAGTACTGCTACACGCTCGGGGGAAACTCTGGTCCGACGAACGGGCAGAAGAAGCGCGCGGACACCATCGCCTGGCGAGGCAAGGTCGCCGCCCGGATCGCGAGAGGAGCAACCCGATGATCGCCCCTGACTACGTGGCCCAGGTCGCCGAGCTGCTCGGTCAGCACCGCATCGAGTGCACCGGGATGGAGGGCGTGACGTGCCGGGCGTGTCGCGAACACGGATGGATGCCCATGCGGACGTTCGCCGCGCACCTGTCGGAGGTGTTGGCTGCTGCTGGCCTGCTCCCCACCCGCACCGAATGGGGCGTGCGGGGCCAGCGTGGGCACACGATCGAGACGCTCAACGGCCGACGCATGGACGAAGAGGACGCGCGGGACCTTGCAGGCGGCGTAGGGACCGTCGTCTCCCGCGCCGTGACCGACTGGAAGGACGCATGAGCACCGACGACCTGACCCGACGCGCGCGCGACTGACCCGACTACTGCCCCGGCTCCTCGGTGAGACCGTAGAACGTCATCCCCTTGTGCTGCTGGAACATGAGGCCAAACTGTTGCTCGGGATCGCAGTGCTCGCACCAACCGAGAATCTTGATGAAGTGCCGACGCGCGTTCGAGAGCTGCCGCTCGGCACGCTTTGCGGCGGCCGAGCCGTCGTGGGAACTGGTGACACGAACATCCGGAATAGCACCCGCATCCTCACCACGGTTCTCTACCTGCACAACCACCCCGCCAGCACCTCCGACCAGAACGGTGTCAAGGTGGAGCCCAGTGGATTCACCACATCGAGGGCACGCTAGCGCCCACAGCCCGTTGCCATCATCATATGAATCAACCGAAAGCACAGGATGTAGCGCGGTCATCAGATCATCCAATCGTCATGTGAAAATATCAATGATTACCCCAGTGCGACGCCAGGGCTAGCCAAA
Source organism: Oerskovia jenensis (assembly GCF_016907235.1). Classification (NCBI taxonomy): domain Bacteria; kingdom Bacillati; phylum Actinomycetota; class Actinomycetes; order Micrococcales; family Cellulomonadaceae; genus Oerskovia; species Oerskovia jenensis. The sequence continues at coordinate 3,437,610 of NZ_JAFBBO010000001.1, read as the reverse complement.
GCGCTTACCTCTGGAAAAACTCCGGAATGGGTACTGCTAATAAAACCGACTTGGAAACCTGCCTGGGAAGATCTCATTCAGCTTGTAGAATGCATCACTGGCCTTGCCGATCTTCTCAAGCTCCAACGCGGACCGCGCTCGGATCGCATCCCCTCGAAGAGTGGCGAGCGCGGTCGATCGATACGCCTCGGTAGAGGTCGCTCCGATACGACCAGAGATCCCCATGGGGTCATTCATTGCCGCCAGCCCACTGGCCGCTAGTCGTTCCATCATTGTTGCGAAGTCCTGAGACGCTTCAAAGAACGGCTCATCCCGCATATATCGAGCCGCCCTCATTTCAAGATAGAACGACGAGACGGGAACATTGTTGGAGTACTTCCATACCTTCAGGAGTCGCGCAAGGCTCTTCGCTCCACCTTTTGGGTCTTCATTCTGCTGGGTGACATACTTCAAATGCGCACTGGGTGCGGTCTCCATCCAACCTCCGCCCGGCGCGGGGATGTCAAAGACATTCCAACTCTGCTCCTGGCCCCGGTAGAACCCTGGTATAACTTCCCAACGCTCTAGGCCGCCAGCAAAGTTGACCACAACGGCAGGACGGCTCACACGAATGGGAGTGGTCGGGAATCGGTACACTAGCGCGTCTTTGACCCACTTGAGTGCAGTATCCGAACTAAGCGGCTTCGTCGCACCAAGGCTCACAATGACATCAACATCGCTGTGATTGTGTATTCCGGTACCATGTCTGAAAGAACCTGTTTCCCACACGTTCCGCACTGACAGCTTATCGCGAAGCGCAGTCTCCACGGAGCTACGGTGTCGAGCCGACGCCTCCCGCTCCGCCGAACTGGGAATTTGCCAATCCAAGAAGACCTTGTACGCCTGCGCTACCGATCGCTCAGCCACTCTCGCCTCCAGTGCGTGCCCTATTATCTACGTCATAATCCTGACCGCCGGCCTCAATGTTCCTGCTGGCGCGCAGGTAGTTGCCCTTGCTCGTCGGTTCGGCCGACTTGTTCTGCTCGTCGATCCGCGCGGTGAGCTCGCTCAGGACCTGGCGCGCGTCCTCAATCTCAAGCGTCGGGAGGTCGATCAGCCGCGCTTGCCGTGCTGCAGTCTGGATCTCGAGGTAGGCGTTTCCGGCTGTCGAGGCGCGGTCCGCACGAGCGGCTGCATTGACGGCGGTCAGGACACCGCCACCTGCTGCGGCTGCGAGTGCCAGGATGCCGCCGATCAGGTTGAGTGAGTCCGTCGCGAGGGTGAGGCCACCGGCGATCGCAGCGCATACCGCCGAGGGGGCACCGATCCACAGGTTGACTCCTCGCCAAACCTTGGATCGCTCGAACTGCCCCTGAGCGCTCCACATCGCACGCTCTTCGAGACGGTCGAGTTCGTCAGAGATTGCCTTACGCCTCACTTCATCCCCTGCCATGCCGGGAGTCTAGGGGGTCGATACCCCCACGCACAGGATGAACTTCGAGAACAGCCCATTCGTTCCAAAGGGCAGCGTTGGTGATTGCACCTTGCTGCGCTTGTCAGTATCCTGAGACCTCCACTACTGGAGGCGAGCCAGTGCCAGCGAGACCCTGCGAACGATGCGGCCAGGACCACCCCGGCTGCACCGGCCACACCAAGAACGGCCCCCGCGCCGGCCAACCCTGCGCACGCCCCTGCAAGCCCGGCGAGACCTGCAACTCGCACGGCGGCGCAGCACCCCAAGTCGCCCGAGCGCGGGCCCGACGTGAGCAGGAAGCCGAAGCCGCCCGCCAGGTCGTCACCCTCGGCCTCTCGCTCGACATCACCCCCACCGACGCTCTGCTGCAGGAGGTCCAGTGGACCGCGGGGCACGTCCAGTGGCTCCGCACGAAGGTCCAGGAGCTCGACGAGCAAGCCCTCGTGTGGGGCACGACCGCTGAGTCCGAGAAGGACTCCGACAAGAACGGTCGCGAGACCTCGTCCACGGTGTCAGCGAAGCCCAGCGTCTGGTACTCGCTCTACCAAGCCGAGCGCGCCCACCTCGTCGCCGTCTGCTCCGCAGCGCTCAAGGCCGGTGTTGAGGAACGCAAGGTCCGCCTCGCCGAGCAGCAGGGCGACCTCGTCGTCGCCGTCATCCGCCGCATCCTCGACGGCCTCTACGCCTCCTTGCTCGCGGCCGGGCTCACCGCGGACCAGCTCGCCGACGCCTGGCAGACCGCCATCGCCGACGTCGTGCCGCGCGAGCTCCGCGCCATCGCAGGCGGTGCGTCGTGACCTACCTGCTCACCCTCCGGCCGCTCGCGTCGCGGGCTACCTTTTTCCAGCTTTCAACGAGGCCATATAGGCCAATGGAGCCAGTGATGGCAGCCGCAACCCACAGCAACCGCCACCACGAACCGCCGGAGTACCCCTGCCAAACGGTGAGCGCACAGACGATCAAGAAGATGAGGGCGATCGTGACTCCACCGACATCCCGGCGTTCTGCACTTCCACCGAGCAGCCCCAACACGCGCTGGTCGATAGAAGTCCTCAGCGCCGACTTGCCCTCTGAATCGCCCGGAAGCGCAGTGAGGATCCGCAAGTCTTGCTCGATTCGATCTCGGTCCCTGTGTGAGGTCCGGCGAGACTGCCAGAATCCGCCCCCGATTGTCAGTACGGCGGCAATGACTGTAGCGACCGCTCCATCGTCCATGCCCCGGATGGTAGCGGGCACCCCAGCCCTCGAAGAACGTGTAGCCACTTCGTGAACGCAACTCGGGACGCCCTCGCCGCGGCCGGCATCTACCCCTTCCGCCCCAACCATACGGAGATCCCATGAGTGCCGACCTGCTGCGCCGCGCCGCCCAAGTCGAGCGGGAGGAGTGGGGCGGGGAAACCAACGCCCGGATGTACCCGAACAGGTCCGCCCTCCACCTGGCCCTCGCGAACTGGCTCGACGCCATCGCCGCGACCTGGGATCACATCGCCGACAAGGCCGACGACCCGGACGACCCAGCCGACGAGAACGGCTTCCGACTCGAGGACACCCTCGACCACCACGCCGTCATCGTCGCCCGCCACATCCTCGGGGAGGCGGTCTGATGTGCATGCAGTGCGTTCGCGCGGACCGGCGCGAAGCCGAAGGACGCCCCGCCCAGTGGCAGCAGAGGCAGGCCCGCGTGCTGTTCGTGCGCTTCCCGCCTCCGGACTTCAGCAGGCTCGAGCGCGCGCTCCGTGAGATGGGCAACGCCGCACAGCGCAAGCTCCTCATGATGCGCGAGGCCCAGGGGATCCTCTCCGAAACCGCGCCGACCCCGGCCCAGCTCGCCCGCGCCACCGAATTGAGCCCGTACATCGTCCCGGGCTCGCTTCGGATCGGGAGGGGCGCCTGATGCCGTGGATCGAGAAGGCGCGCCACCCTCACAGCTGCTATGCCCCCGTCCCGCCAATGCGTCGGGCTCCCGGCTCCATCTGGCAGTGCCGCCGATGCGGCACCCGCTGGGTCCTCACCATCAACCGCCTCGACATCACCGGCCGCCGGCACTGGAACTGGGACCACGAGGAGACCAAGACCGAGCCACGGACGAGGGAGGTCACCGGACAGTGAGCACCACCCAGCTCTGCACCGTCGACGGGTGCGCCCGCCAGGTCCCCGACACCTGCTACGTCTGCCCCGAGTGCGGCGACGCCCTCCTCGCACTGCTGCGCTCCGTCCCGGACATCGTCGGTGAGCGGAGCCGCGTCCTGACCTACCCCCACCGGCCCCACCACGAACGGTGCGACGACTGCGGCACCCCCGACCACCCGCACCTGAACCCGCTGCGTGAGACCGGCGACCGCCCCGTCAGCCCCGGCCTCGCCACGGACCTCGACGACGCGATCGCACGCCAGTCCACAGGCATCGGCATCGTCCCCGCCGACCACGAAGCCGGCCTCCCCGACGAGACCGGCCTCGTCCGCCTCCCCTACGGGTACCGCGCCTCCGAAGCGCGCTGGGACCTCCTGTCCACCATGACCGCCACCGGCGACGACATCGCCCGCCGCCGCGGCCTCTTCCGACCCCTCAACACCCTCGACGCCCTCGCCAACTGGCTCACCCACCAGGTCCAGTGGCTCCGCCAACAGCCCGACGGCGCCGACACCATCGCCGCACTCACCGACCTCCTGCGCGCCGCCCGCCGCGTCATCGACCGACCCGCCGACCGCAAGTACGCCGGGCCCTGCACCGCGACCACCGTCGACGAGCACGGCCTCGCGCAGGACTGCGCCGGCGAGCTCTACGCCCACCCCGGCCACGACACCGTCACCTGCCCCGACTGCGGCACCGCCTACCCCCTCGACGCACGCCGCGCATGGCTCCGCGACCAGGCTGAGGACATGCTCCTGCCCGCCAGCGAGCTCGCACGCGCGATCGATGGGCTCGGCGTCCAAGTCAAGGCCGCCACCCTGCGCAAGTGGGCGTCCCGGAAGCGGATCGTGAACCGTGGTACCCACACCCACCCCCTCTACCGCGTCGGCGACGTCATCGATCTCGTCACCGGAAGAACGACAGCCGTGGCCCTTGTGAGCGCGGGGCGCTAACGTGCCTGCATGACGACACAGGACAGCCCGTGGGAGGGCCACCCGGCGTTCTCGATCGATCCCGCCACGCTCCGTCGCCTCGTAGAAGCCGCGAACCGCGTGGCGATGCCCTCGAACTATGCTCAAGTCGCCGAGAGTGCTAGAGAACTGCTGAAGAACATCCCAACCTCGCCGGAACTCGAGAAGTCCATCGATCGGGTGTGGCAAGTCATCACCCGGACTCTCTATTCCGAGCTGCCGGATGGCCTGATGGCCGAGTTTCACACTCAGTTGCCGGCAGATCGGCTGGAGCAAATCCGAGCAGCGGCAAGCGGCATCACGGAGGCCTTGCCCCCGGACTCCCACCTGCAGTTGTCGGATGAACTTGCAGCCGCGATCTTCGATGACGACGAGGTTCCATCCTCTCCTGACCGGCGGCTTTCAACGAAGCAGTTCTCTCGTGTGAAGACCTTCCTGGGCGCATGGGGCGGCGGCTTTGGAGTCTCGATGGAGTCGCTGGACCGTCTGGTTGGCCCCGACGACTATCCGGGGCAGTCGATCACGTGGGGGGCGATCCTCGGGCTGATCATCGCGATCGTCTTCATCTACGGCGTAGATCGTTTTGGACCTAACGACGACCAGAGCACCTAGAACGTGAGGCTGTTGCGCCCTCGCGGCTGTCACGCTACGTTGTGCTCACATAGAAGTCGTGTCGGAAGGCCCCGGTAGAGCAAGTGCTCCCGGGGCCTTTCGCATGCCCCCTGTCTCCCGCGCTCGCCCGCGGGACCCGTCATCGACGACGCCACGGAAGAACCGTGCAGGCTGCTGAGTCCGGCCCCCGACGTGGCCACGTCAGCCCGTCGTCGATGCGCACCCCTTACTCCCTGACGGCGTCGCCGGAACCCCGCGATCAACGGTCGAGACCAGCGCGGTGAGCGACCCCGACCCGTCAGGGCACCACGTGTCGGTACGCAGCGATATCGTGTGCCGATGAGCGACGATGCTGCTGAAGTCGACGAGCCAGTTGAAAGCCCCCGCAAGTACAGCGCGCTGGGCAAACTGCCCGACTCCTTCCTTGAAGGACTCCGAGTCTCGAGCAAGCAGTGGTTCGACGTGCCGTCCCTGGCGAGGTCGCTAGAAATGTCCCAACCGCGTTTCGACCTGGGGGACATTCCAGAGACTTTCGATCTCGCGCCCAACCCCACCTTCGAAGTTGTCGAGCGGCTCGAGGAGCAACAGGCGCTGCTCATCGAATCGAACGAGCACCTCCGGGAGATGGTCGAAATCGCCCGGGCGGACGCTGCGGCTGCCCGCCTTGACGCGGAGGCCGCGCAGGCAGCCAGCACGAGGGCCCAGAACTCGACGAGGCATGGCATCGCGGCCGCCTGGGCTGGGGTAGCAGTAGCGATCATCCTCGGAATCATCACCCTGATCCTGGCCAGCTGACAGAACTCGGAGGTGAGCGGCCATGTCGCTCGCCTTCCTCGAGCACGCCGCCCGCCAGTTCGAGCCCGCCCCGCCCCCGCGTTGGCCCTCCCCCGCAGAGATGGCCGTCGAGCTCGACCCGAAGTTCCGGCGCACCCCGGCGATCGACGTCATCAACGCCGCGATCCTCGAGACGCTGAACACTCCCGACGGGCGCCTCATCGTGTCGATGCCCCCGCAGGAGGGGAAGAGCACGCTCGCCACGAAGTGGGCGCCGACCTGGCTCCTACAGGACCGGCCCGACACGCGCATCATCATCGCGTCCTACGCCGCGAACGTCGCCCGCCGCATGGGCCGCCTCATCCGTGGCGAGGTCGGCACCCACGCCGACACGCTGGGGATGCGGATCGCGGACGACGTCGCAGCCCAGCACGAGTTCCAGATCTCCGGGCACCTCGGGGGCGTCTATGCCGTCGGCATCGGCGGTGGCCTCACCTCCCGCCCTGCCGACCTCTTGATCATCGACGACCCCCTCAAGGACCGCGCCGAAGCCGACTCCGAGGTGTACCGCGACCGCGCGTGGGACTGGTGGACCGACGTCGCCTCCACGCGACTCGCCCCCGGCGCGCCCGTGATCCTCATCCTCACCAGGTGGCACCACGACGACCTCGCCGGCCGACTCAAGGCCGCCGAGGACGGGCACCTGTGGCGCGTCGAGAACATCCCCGCGCAGGCCGACCACCGGCCCGAGCAGGGCGAGACCGACGTCCTGGGCCGCCAGCCCGGCGAGTACATGATCTCCGCCCGCGGTCGCACCCCGGCCCAGTGGGAGCGGCGCAAGGTTCAGTCCGGTCCCCGCACCTGGGCCGCGCTCTTCCAGGGCCGCCCCTCCCCGGACCAGGGCGACCTGTTCCCGTCCGAGTGGCCCCGCTTCGACCAGCCCATGCACGTCAACCGGGAGGGCGGGTCCTGCTGGATCCCCGGCCACGACTTCGAGCTCGTGCAGTCCTGGGACCTCGCGTTCAAGGACACCAAGGCCAGCGACTACGTCGTCGGGCAGGTCTGGCTCCGCATCGGCGCCGACGTGTACCTCCTCGACCAAGTCCGCGCCCGGCTGTCCTTCACGGCAACGCTGGACGCGATCAAGGCCATGTCGGCGAAGTGGCCCCAGGCCATCGCGAAGTTCGTCGAGGACAAGGCGAACGGGCCCGCCGTCATCAACGCCCTGTCACGCCAGCTCCCCGGCCTCATCGCCGTCGAGCCCGAGGGCAGCAAGTACGCACGCGCCGCCGCGGTGTCCCCGTTCGTCCACTCCAAGAACGTTCACCTCCCCGCCGCCGAACTCCTCCCGAACGTCGAGGAGTTCCTCGAGGAGACCCGCGCCTTCCCGAACGGCGCCCACGACGACACGGTCGACGCGTTCTCCCAGGCCGTGAACCGGCTCCTCCTCATGCCCCTGTGGGAAGAGGACCAGTTCGACTCCGACGACTTCGTCGACGACAACCCGCACGCCTACCTCGGCGGCTACTGACCCCTGGAAGGCGGTGACGTGTTGCGCATCCGCCAGATCTTCGGCATCCAGGAGTCCCCCGTCGTGACCGCCGCCCTCGAGCGTGCGCGCATCGCCGAGGAGAACGTCGAGCTCGCCGTCGAGTCGATGGCGGACCTCGAGCGCGCGCTGGACGACCGCGGGTGGGACGCCCTCAACGCCACTGGCGAGCGCGAGTTCTCCCGTGAGGGCCTGCGTCGCAACGCGCAGACCGCCCGGGTCATGGCTGTCGCGAACCCCCTCATCAAGCGTGGCCTGTCCATCCGTCAGGCGTACGTGTGGGGGCAGGGCGTCCAGATCCAGGCCCGCGCCACCGGGAAGAACGAGAAGAACACGGCCGAGCAGGACGTGAACGCCGTCGTGCAGGCCTTCCTCGATGACCAGGGCAACCGTGCCGCGTTCACTGGCGACCAGGCCCAGGAAGAGCTCGAGCGTGCGCTCGGCACCGACGGGAACGTGTTCCTTGCCTGCTTCACCTCCCCCCTCACGGGGTTCGTGCAGGTCCGGTCGCTGCCGTTCGACGAGATCGTGGACGTCATCACCAACCCGGACGACCTCGACGACCCGTGGTTCTACAAGCGCGTCTGGACGCAGACCCGCATCGGGAACGACGGCCGCACCACGACCGAGAACCTGACGGCGTTCTACCCCGCGCTGACGTTCCGTCCCGCGACCCGCCCCCGCACCATCGACGGGTATCCAGTCCACTGGGACTCCCCGGTCCACCACACCAGCGTGAACCGCCTCGACGGGTGGAAGTTCGGCATCGGCGACGCCTACGCCGCGATCACCTGGGCTCGCGCCTACAAGGACTTCCTTGCCGACTGGGCCACGCTCATCAAGGCGCTGTCGCAGTTCGCGTTCCGCATGACGTCGAAGGGCTCCAAGGCGCAGAAGGCTCGCGCCGCGGTCGCTCGCCGCCCCGGCGGGTCCGGCATCCCTGGCAACGAAAACAGCGTCGGTGCGACCGCGGTCATGAGCCCGGACACCACGCTCGAGGCGATCCCGAAGACCGGCGCCACGATCGACTCCGAGTCCGGTCGCCCGCTCGCCGCGATGATCGCCGCTGGCCTCGGCGTCCCCGTTACGACGCTCCTCGCCGACCCGGGCCAGACCGGTGCCCGTGCCGTCGCCGAGACTCTGAACCTCCCGACCCGCCTGGAGATGACGCAGCGCCGCTCCCTGTGGGCTGAGACCGTCCGCAGCATCGGGCAGTACGTCATCCTCCAGGCGGCCAAGGCGCCGCGTGGACCTCTGCGCGGCACCATCACGCGCGACTCGTTCACGGGCCGGGAGGTTCTCGTCCTCGCCGGTGACACCGACACCACGATCGAGATCGACTGGCCCCCGATCGACGAGGTCCCGCTCAACGTCATCATCGAGGCCATCGCCAAGGCCGACTCCACGCGCACGCTGCCCCCGATCCAGATCGCGAAGCTGCTCCTCGCCGCGCTCGGCGTGAAGGACGCGGACGAGATCATCGACGACCTCACGGACGACCAGGGGAACTGGCTCGACCCCTACAAGACGGTCGGGCAAGCCGTCGGGGACGCCGCCACTGCAGCGTTCCGCAGGGGTACTGACCCGTCCGAGGCGGTGCGCTGATGGCCGTGAACCGGGAGACGCAACGCCTCCTGCGGTCCATGCGCGTTGCCCTCGACAAGACGGTCGACGCCGCGACGAATGACCTCGTGAAGGCGTGGGTCTACGCGTGGGACACCCTCTCCCACGACTGGGAGCTCGCCCTCACGGACCTGATCGCGCAGGCGCAGGACGGCGCCTGGCCCACGCGGGCGACGATCTACCGTGCGGAGCGGGTCCTGCGGACCCTCGACGCCACGCAGGCCGCGCTTGAGCGGCTCGCTCGCGAGGCCGGGGTCCGGATCGTCGAGGACCTGGCTGCGATCGCGGCAGAGTCCGTGGAGTGGCAGGCGCGCCTGACCGCGTCGCAGATGCCCGCCCAGGCCGGCACGCAGGCTGTCCTCGGCGCCCAGTTCAACCGGGTCGAGGCCTCCGCGCTCGAGGCGATCGTGGCGCGCACGACGGAGCAGATCACCTCGACGCTCCTGCCCTTGTCCGCAGAGGCCGCCGCGTCGCTGAACGCGGCCCTGCTCCGCGGGGTCGCGCTCGGCGAGAACCCGAAGTCGGCGGCGAGAGCCATGCTCAAGCGCATCGAGTCGACCTTCAACGGTGGCCTCACGCGCGCCATGAACGTGGCCCGCACTGAGATGCTCGACGCTCACCGCGGCGCCGCCTACGCGCAGGACCAGGCCAACGCTGACGTCCTCGCGGCGTGGGAGTGGCATGCGGCCCTCGACCGGCGCACGTGCCCGTCCTGCCTCGCGCAGCACGGCCGCCAGCACCCGATCGACGAACCAGGGCCCTACGACCACCAGCAGGGCCGGTGCGCTCGTGTCCCGGTCACGAAGTCGTGGGCCGAGCTCGGGTTCACCGGGATCAAGGAGCCGAAGTCGCTCACCCAGGACGCCCGCGCGTGGTTCGACGCCCTGCCGGCGAAGGACCAGCTGCAGATCATGGGCCCCGCCCGACTCGACCTGCTCAAGTCCGGCGACATCGAGTGGGACGACCTGTCCCAGCGCCGCACCGCGACCGGGTGGCGCGACACCTACACCGTCACCCCGGTGTCAGCCCTGGCGTCGTCCTGAACCGGTCGCCTGGCCCCTCGAACGCGGTCGAGCCGCACCGGGAGCACTCGTGCTCCAGATGCGCACCATCACGTCCCAGCACCGCGCCCGTGAACACCCACACGTGTTCGACGCAGTCGACCTTGTCGGCTTCGCTCACCGCCCCATCATCCACCGGAGGTACCAGTGACGGTAACCCTGGCCGAATCTGGCCTCGCCGAAGCAGCGGCCCCCACCCACGGGCCCGGCCGCATGAACGTGCAGATCATCAACCCCGGTTGGGGGTCCTCCGGGTACTACTCCCAGGACGTCCTCGAAGCCGCGGCTCGCGACCGGATCTTCCCCGCCGGCACGCACATGTACGTCAACCACCCGACCGCGACCGAGAACTACGAGCGCCCCGAGCGAGACCTGAACACGCTCGCCGCGGTCCTCGCCGAGGACGCCCACTGGGACGGCGGCAAACTCGTCGCCGAAGCCGTCGTGTTCTCGAACTGGCGCGAGCCCCTGACCGAGATGGCCGAGGCGATCGGGGTCAGCATCCGCGCCGCCGCCGAGGTCGAGGAAGGCGAGGCCGACGGCCGCAAGGGCCGCATCATTACACGCCTCGTCGAGGGAACCTCGGTCGACTTCGTGACCAAGGCCGGGCGCGGCGGCAAGATCCTGCAGGTCCTCGAATCCGCCCTCGCCGGCGTCTCCGAGGCGAAGGCAAACGATCGCCGCGAGCAGCTCTCGATGCTCCTCAAGGACGCGTACAGCGCGGAGAACACCTGGGTATGGATCCGCGATCACGACGACACCGCACGGACCGTGTGGTTCGAGGTCGAGACCGGTGAGGACGCGGGCATCTACCAGCAGTCCTACGACGTGAGCGACGACGTCGCGACCACGCTCACCGGCGACCGCATCGAGGTGCGCGTCCGCACCGAGTACGTGCCCGTCGCCCCCGCAGATGTCCCGAGCCGTCCGGCCGGGCAGACCACCGCCACCGAATCCCAGGAGGGAACCATGGCAACGACCCAGATCGAGGAGAGCCGCCTGGCTCAGCTCGAGACGGACGCCGGCCGGGCCACCGTGCTCGAGTCCGAGCGCGACACCGCCCGCAAGGAGACCGCCGAGGCCCACCGCGAGGTCGACACCGAGCGCGCCGCCCGCATCATCGCCGAGTCCGACCACGACTTCAACGACCTCGAGACCGCGGGCCTCCTGGCCTCGGCTCCGCGCATCGCTGAGTCCGGCCGCCTCGACACCGACGCCTTCACCAAGGCCGTCGCCGAGCACGCCGCGAAGATCGCCGAAGCCCAGGGCGCAGGCAGCGTCCGCGGCCTCGGCGGCAGCACCACCCCCAGCGGCGCCGCCCCGAGCGTCGCCGACGTCGACGAGTCGATCGCCACCGCGTTCGGCCGCTCCGTGAAGGAGGCGTGACATGAGGAACCTCATCTTCAACGAGGCGCGCAAGATCTCGCTGCCCGTTCCCGCCGACACCAAGTCCGGCGCCCCCGTCAAGGTCGGCTCCCTCATCGGCGTCACCGCCACCGCGGAGGGCGAGGGCGGCAACGCCGAGGGCTACGCCACCGTCTGGCGTGAGGGCTCCTACGAGCTCCAGGTCGCCGGTGCGATCGCGTCCGTGGGCCTGCCGGTCTACATCACGAGCGCGAACGCGCTCACCGCCACCGTGACCGACAACACCCTGTTCGGGTACTCGCACGGCACCAAGGGGACCGGCACCGGGCCGCTCCCGGTCATCCTCGCCCAGGTCTGAGAAAGGACCCCTCATGACCATCTCCAACGTGGGTGAGGCGTTCGGCCTCACCGATGCCGGCACCATGCTCGGCAACAGCCCCACCCAGCGCCGCCAGTACTCCCCCGCCCGGGCCAAGGCCATCGTCGAGGCCGCCGAGCTGTGGGGCCGCGCGTGGGACGGCAACGACCGCGCAGCGCTCCTCGTCAAGGAGGCCCTGTCGACGTCGGACCTGTTCCGGTCCGTCACCGGCGACGTCCTGGACCGCGAGCTCCTCACGAAGTACAACGACACGCCCGCGCAGTGGACCCAGTGGGCCACGCGCGCGAGCGTGAAGGACTTCAAGCCGAAGAAGCTCGTCGACATCCTCGGCGGCCGCGAAGCCCTCGACGAGGTGCCCGAGCTGTCCGAGTACCCCGAGGGCGTCCACGACACCGACGAGTACGAGATCTCGGTGAAGAAGTTCGGTCGCCGGTTCGGGTACTCGTGGGAGGCGAGCATCAACGACGACATCGACGAGCTGAAGCAGATGCCGTCGAACTTCGCGATCGCCGCCACGGTCACCGAGGACAAGGTCGCGAACTCGCTCCTCGTGACGAGCACGGGCGCCCCGAACCCCGGGTTCTTCAAGACCGCGAACGGGAACGCCCCCGAGACGAAGGTCCTCGACCACGACAACCTCTCCGCGGCGATCACGAAGGTCTCCACGAAGGAGGACGCCGAGGGCGAGATCCTCGTGCCCGGCGCGCTGATCCTCGAGGTCGGGCCCGCGCAGGAGATGAACGCCCGCCGGCTCCTCAACGCGACCGAGGTCCGGGTCACCAACGGCGGCAAGACGACGCTCGAGCCGAACTGGCTCAAGGGCGCCATCACCCTCGTCGTGAACGCCCGCCTCAAGGGCACGGCCTGGTTCGTGCTCCCCGCCCCGACGGCACCCCGCCCCGCGTTCGCGGTCGCGTTCCTGCGCGGCTACGAGACGCCGGACATCCGCAAGAAGAACGACCAGGGCACGACCGTCAGCGGCGGCGCGCTCGGTGCCGACGCGGGGTCGTTCAACGAGGACGGCGTGTACTTCCGCGTCCGCCACGTCGCCGGTGGCGCGAGCCTCCTGCCGACGCACACCTACGCGGCCACGGGCGCCTCGTCCTGACCGTCCACTGAGCGAGGAGGCGCACCATGTCGATCGACTACACCACCCCCGTAGGGCAGGTGCGCCTCCTCACCGCGGACGTGAACGAGGGCGCGTTCCTCCTCTCGACCGAGATGCTGACGGGCTACCTCGCCCTGAACGGCGTCCCCGCGGATGAGGCGGAACCGGCCTCGTGGTCCGTGAAGCGGGCCGCGGCGGACGCCCTCGACGCGATCGCGACGTCCGAGGTCCTCGTGTCGAAGGCCATCAAGACCCTCGACCTGTCCACGGACGGTGCGAAGGTCGCCGCCGAACTCCGAGCCCAGGCTGTGGCGCGGCGCAAGGCGGCGGACGAGGAAGAGGCGGCAGCGGAGGACGGGTTCTTCGGCGTTGTGGAGTTCCACCCCTACCCATCCCGCGGGCCCGAGCTCACCGAGCGGGTGTGGCTCTGATGCCGTTCCCCGGAACCACGGTCATCCCGGCCGGGTGGGCCGCGCACCACAAGCCCGTCACCGAGGGCGCCATGGGCGCGACGTGCCGCATCACCACCGGCGGCGCTGGCGGCTGGGACCCCGGCACCGGTGCCACCGGCCCTGGTGCGGAGACCGTCCTGTACGAGGGCAAGTGCCGCATCCAAGCCCAAGCGACCACCCCCACTACAGGGGACGCCGCGGGCCAGCTCGTCACCCAGCACACCTACCTCGTCGTCATCACCGCGGACGCCCCCGTGATCCCGACCGGCGACGCCGGCGCGAAGGTCCGCATCCTCACCGTCGACGCCAACGGCGACAGCGCGCTCCCCGGCCGCACCCTCACGGTCTCCGACGCCCGGTACTCGTCCCTGCGGTGGGAGCGAGACCTGACCTGCATCGACGACCACACCAACCAGGAGGCGTCGTGAGCTTCAGCATCGACGCGTCCGAGCTCAACGCCCTCGCCGCGGACCTCTCGAACGTCGCCGGCAAGATCGGGCCCAAGGTGCAGACCGTCATGCGAAAGACCGCGCGCGACATCGAGGCCGACGCGAAGGCGTTCGCCCCGGTCGACACCGGCAACCTCCGGTCCAGCATCGGCCACTCCGACCTGCGCACGGTCGGGCAGTCCGGCACGCTCGAGGTCGAGATCGGGCCCACCGCGAACTACGGGGTCTTCGTCGAGTTCGGCACCTCCCGCATGGCGCCCCACGCGTTCATGGGCCCGGCGTTCGATCGCCGCTCCCCCGGGTTCGTGTCTGCGCTCGAGGACATCGTCGGGGAGTTCCTGTGACGAGCGCGGCTGAGCTGCACACCGCGGCCCTCGCGCTCCTGCGGGCGGTCCCGACCATCGGGGTCTACGACGGCAAGGTCCCGGACAGCCCGCCAGCGGACGCGGCCGGGCGCACCTACCCGTACGTCGTCGTGTGGCCCTCCGCCGGGCACTACCCGAAGACGGAAGCTGGCGCCCTGGACGCGACACCTGGCGACGAGCTCACCTGGCCCGGCCAGTTCACCGTCGCCGCAGGCGAGCCCCTGTGGGTCCTGCAAGCCGCGGCCCTGGTACGAAAGGCCCTCGCGGGCAAGCACCTCACCCCGCTCACCGGACCCCTTGTCGAGGACGAGGTCTCGGTCCCGGTCCAGGTCGACCCGGTCGTGAAGCCCGCCCGGTTCTTCGTCCCGATGATCTTCCGCACCACCGGCGCCTGACCCACCACCGACCAGCCCCCGTCGACCGGCGCGGGGCCCGTACCCATGCCCAGAAGGAGGCCAGTCATGGCTGAGTTCGTCGACGCCTACGACAAGCGCACCGGGGAGAAGACGCGCGTCCCCGCGCACTTCTTCGACGTCCCGTCGCTGTCGCGGCACCTCTCGAAGACCCCCCGCCAGTCGGCGGCGGACAAGGCCGCGACCGCGGCGACCACCACCAAGACCCCGGCCGCCGGGGACAAGAAGGAGTGATCCGGCATGCCTCGTTCCCTGGCTGACGGCAAGACGAAGTTCACCATCCTCACGACGAAGCCGGCCGACCCCGCGAAGCCGACGGCCGCCGAGCTCAACGCGGGCATCGACGCGTCGTGCAACCTCATGGCGTCCGACTTCCTGTGGGGTGCCACCGACTCGGACAAGGTCGCGGAGAAGGCGCTGTGCGTCGAGAACAACGCGAACAGCCTCGGCGCATCGAACTACCAGGTCGGTCTGACGCCGTTCCGGTACTTCGACGCCACGACCGGTGCGTCCGCGACCGACGAGGGCGACGACGTGTTCCAGGCACTCAAGGCCAAGGGCACGACCCTCTACGGGTACGCCCGCAAGACGTCGAAGAAGTCGACCGAGGCGTGGGCCGCGTCCGACGAGATCTACCTCGGCGGGGAGTTCCTCACCGACGAGCCGCAGCCCCCGTCGGACCTGGGCGGCTTCGTGAAGTGGCGTGTCCCGGGCGAGATGCAGGCTGCGTGGCCGTTCATCACGGTCGCGGCTGGCGCCTGACCTCCTGACTCCGGCGGGCCCGTTCTTCACGGGTCCGGGCCCGCCGGTACCCCTTCGCCACCGACCCGTGACAGCAGCACCCGAGACCCGTGGAGAGACCCGTGAACGAGAACCAGAGCACCGACAGCACGCCCGCCGACTTCGACATCCTCGACTGGATCCAGTCCGGCACGATCGCGCGCCGCGAGGTCCCGATCTACAACGACCCCCGACTCGTCGAGGAGTACGAAGCCGTCGAGGCCCGCCTCGCCGAGGCCGGGTGGGTCGAGACCGACGCCGCGCCCCGCTCCCGTGACGACGACCGATCCGAGGCCACCCTCGGCGACACCCACACGGACGAGATCGCCGAGCTCCTCGCGCAGCGTGACGACATCGCCGCCCGGTGGGAGCAGTCGAAGTCCCTGTGGACGGTGCGGGCCGTCTCCCAGGACGAGGTCGATGCCTCGTTCGACGTCGTCCCGGTCCCGAAGCAGCCCCTGCCCCCGAAGCAGTTCGACGCCGCGCCGGACAGCGTGCGCGAGGCCTTCCTCGAGAAGGCACGCCTCGCGCAGCAGGCCGCCGCGCAGGCTGCCGAGGACCGCAAGCTCGCTGTCATCGCTACCGCCGTCGTGAGCATCGTGACCGCCAAGGGCACCGCCGAGGGCATCACGCTCGACGCCCTCAAGACGCTTCGGTCCCGCCCTCACGGCAAGCAGTGGATCGACCGCCTGTACGACGCCGTGAACGCCGCAACGTCGACGGACACCGAACTGCCCCGCCCTACGTCGAACGGGCGCTCCGCGAACGTCCAGGCCTAGTCCTGGCGCTCCAGGCCGCCCGCGCCTGGAGTGTGCGCCCGACGAAGTACCTCAAGAAGTGGTCCGCCGTCGACCGGACCCTCGCAGAAGCCCTGCTCCTGCACGAGAGGGCGTTCGACCCGCACGGCATCCCGTGGGAGGTCGCGCTTGACCCCGAGAAGGGGTCCTGGCTCGACGTCGACGAACGCATCAACTGGGCGTCCGCCGCCGTGGAGAACTGGCGCGCCCAAGGCAGCCATGAACCAGGCGCCTACCCGGTCGTGATCGACACCCGCAAGAGCGACCCAACCGAATAGCGCCCACACCTGGGAGGTGTCATGACCGACCGGACCGTATCCGTCCGCCTCCGTGCTGAGGTTGCCGACTTCAGGCGGCAGATGGCCGAGGCGACTCGCGCGGTCGAGGGCGTCGGTCGTGGGAGCGAGGACTCGGCTGCTCGCGCGGACACGGCCCTCGGTCGCATGGTCCAGTCCGCTACCCGGAACCAGCAGGCGTGGGATCGAGCCGGCACGACCCTGACCGCATTCGGTGCGGTCACGACTGTCGCGCTCGGCGCCACCGTCAAGGCCGCGATGGACTGGGAGTCCGCCTGGACTGGGGTCCTCAAGACCGCCGACGGGTCGGGCGCGCAGCTCGCGGCGCTCGAGAGCGACCTGCGCAACCTCGCCACGACGCTCCCGGCCACGCACCAGGAGATCGCTGCGGTCGCGGAGGCTGCCGGTCAGCTGGGCGTCGGTGTGGACTCGGTCGCGTCGTTCACGAAGACGATGGTCGACCTCGGCGAGACGACGAACCTGTCGGCCGACGAGGCCGCTACGGCGATCGCGCAGATGGCCAACGTCATGGACGCCTCCCTGCTCTCGAGTAAGGACGGCGTCTCACGGTTCGGCGCGACTCTCGTCGCCCTCGGCAACGACGGCGCGTCTACCGAGAAGCAGATCCTCGAGATGGCCCAGCGCATCTCCGGGTCCGGCAAGCTCGTCGGCGCGTCCGAGGCCGAAGTCCTGGCCCTGTCGAATGCCCTCGCCTCGATGGGCATCACGGCCGAGCTCGGTGGCGGAGTCGTGTCCCGCATCCTGCAGGACATCTACTCCGCGGTGAAGGAAGGCGGCCCCAAGCTCTCCCAGTTCGCCGCCCTCGCCGGGCAGTCGGCCGACGACTTCGCGAAGGCGTTCGCTGACGACCCGGTGCGCGCTCTCGACGCCGTCGCGCAAGGCCTCAACGGGGTCGATGCGTCCGGCGGCAACGTCGTGGCGACCCTCAAGGACCTCGGCTTCCTCTCGACCGAGGAGCAGCGTGTCCTGCTGCAGCTCAAGGGTGCCGGCGACCTCCTCACGGACTCGCTCGACCTCGCGAACGCGGCATGGGCGGAGAACAGCGCTCTGCTCGACGAAGCGAACAAGCGGTACGACACCGCCGAGGCGAAGGTCCAGATCGCGAGGAACGCGATCAACGACGCCGCGATCACCATCGGCGACGCGCTCCTCCCCGCCGTTGCCGCCGGCGCTGAGGCCATCGCGGACCTCGCCAACTGGTTCGGGTCCCTGCCGGAGCCCGCGCAGCAGGCGATCGGCGGCATCGGTGGCCTCGTCGGCGTGACCGCCCTCGCGGCAGGCGGCTTCCTGCTGCTGTTCCCCCGCGTCATCGAGACCGTCACCGCCTTCAAGACCCTCAACGCGACCAGCCCAGGCGTCGCAACCGGGCTCACCAGGGTCGGCAAGGCTGCGGGCGTGGCCGTCGCGCTCGTCGGTGTGGCCGCTGCCCTGAACGAGATCAACGCCGCTTCCTTCGACGCGGTGCCCTCCGTGGAGCAGATGACACGGGCGCTCCTCAAGGCGGAGGGCGTCAAGGGCGTCCAGGAGTCTTTCACGGGCCTGTCCGAGACGTTCGACGACATGAAGGGGGCCGCAGACCGGCTCTTCACGGACAACATCAACACCTGGGCGGACCGCAACATCGGCGGCCTGCTCGGGCTGTCCACAGCGACCAGCAAGGCCGAAGAGGCCTACGCACAGCTCGGCAGCACCCTGGCCGTCGTGTACTCCTCGAACCCAGAGGAAGCGGAACGTCGGTTCGCGGCCGCACTGCGTGAGACGGGCCGCACCCGAGACGAACTGCTGAGCATCATGCCTGCCTACGCAGACGCGATCGCTGAGACGGACAACACCCAGAAGCTCGCTACCGAGAGCGCCACAGGCGTGTCGGCCGCGCTCGATCTCATCGCCGAATCGGCGCCGTCCGTCACCGAGGCCCTGGCCGAGTGGATGAAGATGGTGGGCGACGCGGACGCATCGTTCTCCGACATCGCTGGCGCCTACCAGGGCGTCATCGACAAGAACAAGGAAGTCGCGCAGGCGACCGCGGACGCCACGAAGTCGTCGAAGGACTCCTGGGAGGACTTCTACGACGGCACATCCGTATCGATGGCCGACTGGATCGCAAAGCTCGAGGAGCAGGCCAAGGCCCAGAAGAACTGGCAGGACAACATCCTCGCCATCACCTCCGAGATCCGCACCCAGATGCCGGCCGACATGGCAGCAACCGCGGACGCCATGATCGACGAGCTCATCGCCCTGGGACCCGAAGGGGCCGCGGCACTTCAGACGTTCCGCGACGCGAACGCCGAGGAGCGGCTCCGACTCGTCGAGGCGTGGGCCGGCACCGGGACGGAGATCTCGGAGGACTTCGCGACCGAGCTCGATGCGGCGCGCACCCCCACGCTCAACCTGGACACATCACCTGCTTCGATCGAGGCTCGGATCCTCGCTGGGGAGCTGCATGTCTTCGGTGAGTCGGTGAGCCCGTGGGAGATCACCGCGAACAGTGACTCGGCCGCTATCGAGGCGCAGATCCTCGCGGGCGAGCTGTACGTCTTCGGCCAGTCTGTCTCCCCGTGGGAACTACGTGCTGATGCGTCGAAGGCTGACGCGACGGCCCAAGGGACTGTCAACGCGTTCGGGCAGATGGTGCCCGACCCGTTCAACCTCAGCGCTGATCCGTTCAACGCGAACCAGACCACGAGCGCGTGGCTGAACACTCCCCGCAGCACGTCCGTCTCGGTCAACGCCGACGTCAGCCCCGCCGAACGGGCCGTGGGGCGCGCGATCGCGGCGATCAAGATGATGACTGCCGTGATCCCCGGGATTCCCGGAGGCTTCACCGGTGGGCAGGTCGGTGGCATCGCAGGCTTCGCTGCTGGCGGTCAGGTTCCGGGCACCCCGCCGTCGGACCCGACGCACGACAACGTGTTCGCGATGACGGAGCGTGGCCGTCCGCTCATGGTCCGCTCGAAGGAGTGGATCCAGCCGCAGCCCGCAGTCGAGTACTACGGGGCCGGCGTGATGCGGGCCCTGCAGTACCGGCAGATCCCGAAGTCCGTACTTGCGGGCTTCGCCGCCGGTGGTTCACCGTCGGCTCCCCAGTACGCCTCGGCGACCGCCACCCAGGCCGCCGCTCCTGCCCAGACGTTCGACCTCACCGGCCTGCAGCTGGTGGGGACGCTGATGGTGAACGGGATGGAGGCGCGCATGGAGGCGGTGGCGGTGGGCGTTGTCGACGCGCGCGACCGGTCCGACGCTGGCACGAGGCAGACCGTGGGAAGGACTCGCTGATGGGCATCTCGGTGGAAGTCCTCCCCGATTCGGGGGCGCCGCAGGTCGGTGTGACGGTGACAGGGTTGGCCCCTTCGGGGGACTCGGTCGTCAGCGTGCAGGTGTCGTGGGACTCGGGCCGAACGTGGCACGGGGTCCGCGGCGCTGAGCGCGTCGTGGTCACGGGAGGCGACTTCTTCCGTGACCACGTCCCGCCACTGAACGTCCAGGCGACGTATCGCCTGGTCGTGCACTCGGGTGCGTTGACGCCGTCGCCGCTCGAGGCGACAATCACTGTCCTGTCTACCTGGGTGTGGATCCAAGATCCTCTCAACCCGAGGGGCGCGGTTCAGGTGGAGTGCGTTCGTACCGGAGCTGGGCTGATGCTGATGACCGGCACGGCCACGCGGATCGTGCGACGCCAGGCCGTGGACCTCACGACTGTCGAGGGCGCCCGCTATCCCGTCGCGTCCATCGGCGTCCGTCAGGCCCCGGCCGGCGTGCCGCTCGCACTCCGAGCGGTCGCAGCGTCGCAGGGAGCGCTCATCAACGCCATGCGTGATCTGCTCGATTCGTCGGGGCAGGTCGTCATCCGCGGATTGCCGTCCGACATCCCCCTTGACGCCGTCGCGCATGTCACCGCGGGCGACGTCGAGGAGGTCCCTGTTGTGGGTGGGCTCCTCGGCTTCCGCAACGACTGGGCACTGTCGGTGACCCAGGTGCGTCCGACGGCGATGCGGATCGCCATCCCGTGGTGGACCTACGACCAGGTCCGGGCCTTGTGGTCCCCGCGTTCTTACAACGCCGTCAAGGCCACCCGGCCTGGCGCGACGTACATCGACTGGTCCCGAGACCCGGAGGTCCCCTGATGCGCGTGCAGTCCACCGAGCTCGACGCGGAGATTGCTGGCACGACGCAGGGTGACCGGCTCGAGGTTCATGCCTGGCGCGACGGGCAGGTCGTTGCTCGGGACCTGCAGGCGTCGGCGTGGTCGTTGGCCCATGACGCGGACCGTCAGGTCCAGGGACAGGCCACGATCACGGTCGCGGACCCGGACGGCACGCTTGCACCATGGGGCATGTCGGACCCGCTAGGTCCCGGTGGTTCGCGGCTACAGGTGACGTGGATCTCGGGCCTGTCCGGGGTTCGTGTGCCGCTGGGGTGGTGGCGGATCCGTCGCCCGGACCCCCGGGAGACGTGGTTGACGTACAACCTCGACGACGGGCGGGCCGTGCGAGTCGCGGGCGGTGGGTCGGTCACGATCCAGGCCGACGAGCAGACCGCGACGATCGTCATGGACCGGCTCGACGCCGAGGTCGTCACCGAGTCGACCTGCGTCACGGAGGTGCGGCGCCTGCTGCGCGACATCTGCCCCGTAGTCGCCCACCCTGACGTGGTCGACGGCCCGGTGCCCGGCTCGCTGGTGTACGGCGAGTCACGCATGGACGCGGTCGAGGACCTGCTGTCCGCGATCGGCGCCGTGTACCGGATGGGTCCGGACGGCGCGCTGGAGATCGTGCCCGCCGCCGGGGTCGGCCCGGTGTGGACACTGGCCGGCGGCGAGGACGGAGTCCTGGTAGGTCTGGCCCGGTCACTGTCCGACGAGGGCATGTACAACGGCGCGATCAGCACCGGACAGACCCAGGACGGACAACCGCTGATCGGGCGCGCGTACCTCAACGCCGGGCCCCTGCGCTGGGGCGGCCCGTTCGGGCGCGTCCCCATCTTCCACCGCTCGATCGCGACCACACAGGCCGGGGTCGACGCCGACGCGGCAACCGTGCTGACGAACCGCATCGCCTCCGGTGAGGTCGACCTGCCCGTGACGTGCCTGACCCACCCCGGCCTGCAGATTCAGGACCGGGTGATCGTGATCGCGGCGACCGTCGCTGGTGAGCTGCCACTGGAAGGACGGGTGGTCGGGATGCGCATGACCTCGGCCACGTCCGACTCCGGCACGACCCCGGCGAAGAAGATGACCCTCACCGTCCGGGTCTCAGCCGAGGCGCTGGAGACTGTCGCGGCCCGGGTTCGCCGTGGGTGACCTGTCCGTCGTGCGCCTGCGCGCCGGGGTCGTCGTGACGCTCGAGGGCGTCCCGGGGCACGCGGTCAACATCGACGGCTCCACGCCCCCTGTCGCGTGGCCGGCCGGGTACATCCCGACCGTGGGCGACCCGGTCCGGGTCCTGATGGTCGACGGTGAGGCCGTCGTCCTGGGTCCGGTCATCCGCGACGGCCTGCGCCCCCTGACCGGGACGGTGCAGGGCGCCGCGACCTCGGGGACCGTGCCGGTCACCACGACCGCAGGGCTCCTGCAGTGCCGGTACGTCGGCACCGCCCCCTCGATCGGGTCCCTGGTGCGCCTGGACTGGCAGTCCACGGCCCCGTGGATCTGGCCCTCGGCCGCCGCCACGATCCCCCCGCCCCTGCCTGGCGGCGGCGGGACCGCGCCCGAGCCCCCGCCCGTCTCGACGTCCGGCACCCTCACGGTCACCGCGATCGACTCCGGGTCGTGGCAGGTCGGCGGCAGCTGGGCGTGGGCCGGGACGGACGTCTACCAGTGGCGCTACGGGTCCGCACGCGAGAACCGCGGCGCGTGGTTCTACGGGGCCGCGGCGTCCCAGCTCGCGGGCGCCACCATCACCGGTGCCCGCATCCGCCTCGGCGCGCGCCTGCGCATCGGCAACTACAACGGTGCAGCCGCCCTGCACCTGTACCGGCACACCAACCCCGGCCGCCCCGACGGCGACGTCAACCGCGCCGCCGGACCTCACGACATCACCCTCGGTCCGAACGCCGGGCCCGGCTGGGTGACGATCCCCACCGAGTGGGGTCAGGCGCTCATCTCCGGTGGCGGCATCGCCGTGACCGGCTCCCCCTACGTCGGCATCGCTGGTGTCGGCTCCGACCCTGCCTCCGGGCAGCTACAGCTCGACTGGAGGCGCTGACATGGCGACCACACCCACCGGCCTCGACGTCCCCGCCGGCACCGACCCGTTCGACCCCGACGGCGATCTGCGAGCTCTCGGCGCCTCGCTCGAGGGGCGCATCATCGTGCCCGTCCCGAACAAGACCGCCCGCGACGCCCTCGCCGCCACGCTCAATCCCACTGCGTCCGAGCCGCTGTACGCCCACCGCACCGACGGCGGATCCAGCGGAGCACTGGAACGCACAGTCGACGGCACCACGTGGGAGGCCGTCGACCGGCGCATGGTGATCCGCGCGGCCGACGGCACAAGCCCGCCCGCAGGCGCCGTCCCCCTCATCCAGACGTTCCCCGTCCAGGACAATGTCGGCGCGAACGGGGTCCTGACGGTGAACTTCCCGACAGCATTTGCCAAGGCGCCGATCGTCCACCCGACCACCGTCCAGGGCGCATCCGTCAATCCGGTCGTCGACTCCAACGGCGTCACGGCCACGAACGTGCGCCTCGTCTGGCCTGGCATGGCCGCAGGCAGCACCGTCCGAGTCCACGTGACGGCATTCGGGTGGGCCCCGTGACCCCACCCGAACAGCAGGCCGAATCCGTCCCCGTGACCCTCGCTCGCCTCGAGGGCAAGGTCGACGCGGCCCTGGCCGTGCAGACCGCCCGCCTCGAGGAGCACGCCCGCCGCCTCGACGCGACCGACCGCACCGCCGCCGCGCACTCCGTGAGCATCGGCGAGCTGCAGCAGGCCGCCGCTGCCGGCACCCGCGCAGGGACCTCGGGCTGGACCATCGCCTCGGTCGTCGTGTCATCCATCGTCGGGCTCGGATCGCTCCTGGCGGTCCTGCTCACGCTCGTGCGCATCGTCCCGGGCGCACCCTGACCTCACCCCACCCACGGCCCCGCACGCGAACCGCGTCGGGGCCTTCGTCATGCCAGGAGGCAGACCATGTCGTGGCACCGTCCCAACGCCCCCAGCGGGAAGATCACCAGCCCGTTCGGCCCTCGCGGCCCGATCCCGGGCGCGCCAAACGCGTCCCGCGACCACCTCGGTGTCGACCTGCGCGCCGGGACCAGCGGCGTCTCATCCGACATCTACGCCGCCGCGCCCGGCACCGTGCGCCGCATCTACAAGACGCCGCTCGGCGCGTGGGTCCTCGAGCTCGACCACGGTGGCGGCGTGTGGACCCGGTACGCGCACATGCAGCGCGCCGGGATCGCCGTCGCCGCCGGGGCCCGGGTCGCCGGCGGGCAGCGCGTCGCCGCGGCCTCCAACTCCGGCGCCCCGACCGTCCACCTGCACTTCGAGGTCCTCGTCGACGGCCGCCAGGTCGACCCCGTCCCGTACCTGCGGGCACGCGGCATCGACCTCACCACCACGACCGTCTCGCGCCCCGGCGCGAGCATGGGCCAGGTCAGCACTCCCACCATTCCGGGGCGCCCTGCCCCTCTCACCCCCGTCCAGGAGGACGACATGCTGCTCATCCGTGACAACAAGACCGGCGCTGTGATGCTCGTCCTCGGCGGCATCGGCTCGGCCGTCTCTGGCCCCGACTACGCGGCCTACCAGCGCGCCGGCATCCCCGTCGTCGGCGTCAGCGCCGAGGGCTACGACACCGCCACCAAGCGCTACCTCCACCGCTGAGAAGGGATCGACCATGACCACCATTCCTACGCACCCGATCTCCGACCGCGCCGTGTCCTACCTGCGCACCGTCGTCCCGGTCCTGTGGGGCTCGGCCGTCGCCGCGATCCTGCGCGCGACCACCCCGCACCTCCCCGGCGACCTCGGCACCGCCCTCGCCGACTGGCTCAGCTCCGAGACCACGCTCGCACTCGTCACCGCCGCGGCCATCGCCGCCTGGTACGCCCTGTGGCGCTGGGCCGAACCCCGCATCCCCGACTGGCTCACCCGACTCGTCCTCGGCTCCGCACAGACCCCGGTGTACGTTCACGACGCGGAGATCGGCGTCCTCGAGGAGTACGTGCCGCCGACGTCCGGCGCACCGCTGGCCGGGTGAATTCTGGTCGGAACTTGTCCACGGCGTGACGGTCGCTGCTCGGCGGGCATCACGTTCCGGTACGCTCCCCGCGATAGCGAGGGGGCCAACGTGGCACACATTCTGAACGCGTACATGATCACCGTGCGGAAGAAGCAGAGCAAGGAGACGCTTCTCCTCGGTAACTTCGACGGCAACGGCGCGGACCTCCTGGCCGAATTTGAGGCGTTCTTGAGGGCTCCCGAGCACAAGGACTGGCACGACCCGGAGGCCGAAGCGGCCGCACGCGTCGACCAGGTCTACTCCCCGACTCCTGATGCTCCTGGCGTGCTCGCTGCCTGGGTCAAGGCTGGGGAGATGGGCGTCACAAGCGAACTCGTCCGGACCGATGACGATGCACTGGGCGCCGAGGTCGTGTTCCAACGCCAGCCCGAACACGCAGAGCTCATCCCAGTTCTGATGCTCCTACAGCTCCCGGGCACTCACCGGCACGGATTCCTCGTCGCCCACTCCCCCAAGGGGCGAGGCGTCAAGACCAAGTTCTGGACTCGCTTCACCACCTGGTTTGCCCAGCGCCACCCCGACTACAAGGTCGACATGCCTCGCACGATTCCCGAGGGCTTCCAGAAGCGCCTGCTGGAAGAGGAGAGCCTCAAGAAGGTCACCTTGACCCGCTACCGGAAGCCCAGCGACTTCGCCGCCTCGGAGAACCAGTGGCTACGCGCCGGCGATCTCGGCAAGATCGTCACGACGATCCAAGCCGCTGGACGCATGGGGTTCCTCAAGAAGACAGGTCTCAAGTCGGCCCTCAAGGACGACGCCGACCTCAGCCACCTGCTCACCTTCCAGGGGGAGGAGTACGACGAAGTGTCGACGACCTTCCGAGACGGCAACGGCCGCGATCACACGCTGATCATGAAGGGAAAGCATGTCCCACGCGGCGGCTACGATGTCACCTCTCGCGTGAAGGAGGACGAGTACGGGAACCCTACGTATGAGTCGCTCCGAGAGGCGGCCCTCGACTACCTGACTATCCTGGACGGGTAGGACCTCAGCCACGAAAGGCGGAGACCGTGAAGATCGACCCTCGCGACATCGCCGAGAAGATCGACCCTCGCGACATCGTCAAGAAGCACTACCGGACCCTCTACGACAACCGGAACGGCAGACCCAAGGCTGGTGACTACGCACTCTTCCTCGGAGCACCCGCCGTGGTGTGCAGTTTGCCCTTCTGGACCGGGGTCGCCGTGGGGTCGACGTCAGGACTGCTCGCGGCCAGTTCTGTACTGGGCGGGCTCCTCTTCGCGCTCCTGATCCTGGTGCTCGAGATGGCGGCTGGGACCGCCGCAAGTGCCGAACAAGGTGGCGTCACGACCAGGATTCTTCGCCGCGTCAAGGTCCTCTCCGAGCTCTCGGCGAACGTGTCGTACAGCGTCCTCATCTCGATCGTCCTCACCATCATCCTGACGGCAGGCGAGTTCATGCTTCCCGCAGGGATCGCCCCGATCCCTGGCCAGCCGATCATCCAGCCCGTACAACCAGCTTCGTTCACCGCGATCGCCCTGTTCTTCCTGGCACACTTCGTGATCACCCTCGCGATGGTCCTCAAGCGAACGTTCGCTCTGACGCAGCGCGAGCTCGAACTCGCTGCTGTACCCGTCGAGCGACACAACTAGGCTCACACGACGAACGGCCCCGCCTTCCCTCGGGAGGGCGGGGCCGTTCGTCGTGTGAGGTCAAGTTCAGGAGTCGGTGCGGTTCTTCCATGTGTAGCGACGACGACGGCGTGACCACCCTGAGCCTCGTCCGTGCCAGGTCACACGCACCTGTGTGGTCCCCGATGCGGGGCGGATGGTCAGTGTCGCGACTTCGCCATCAGCAAGTAGGCGGCGGGTGAGGTTGTCCTTCACGATGGCACCTTCGACTCTGTCGGCCTTGACATCCCACATGTCACCTCGCGCCCGACACTCGAGGACCCAGTGGCCTGGGCGGAAGTTCCCCGACCGCATGCCCGTACTGGTCGCTACCGCCCACTGAGGAGAGGGCGACCACTTTGCCTCGACCGCCAGCTCTGGTGACCTTCTACGCCCGACGGCCCACGCGACCAAGACTGCAACAATCGCAACGGCGACTCCGCCGGCGGCGATCCAATCACCCAAACCCATGGCGCGATGCTACATGTATGAGCATGCGCCGACGTCATCAGTAGGGCTGCCAAGGGCGCCTACCCGACAAGACCAGCCCTCCGCTCTGGCGTGAGAGCTCCACTGGGGCTCTCACGTCCGACGTCGGTGAGGTAGTCGATGAGGCGGTCGCGGTCGACGCCGCGCAGGACGAGCTCGACGCCCGCCCGCACGACGTCGGACTGCGCCACCCCGGCGGCGGCGGCGATGGCCTTGAGCTCGTCGCTGTCGGCCTCGGAGACCTTGGTTGCTGCGGCTACGCGCCGCTCGCCGGGGCGGGGCATCAGTCGGCCGCCTTGCGGTGGGCCCACCACAGGGCGAGGCTGGTCGCGGCGACCCATGCGACGCCGAGAGCGATCCAGGCCGCGGGGTAGGCATCGGCGAAGAACACCGCGAGCGTGGCGATGGTGATGCCGGAGACCGCGGCGGCGCGGACGCCTGGGTCGTGCAGGTACTTCCTCATCTGTCTCTTCCTTCCTCGTGTCTCCAGGTGGGAGGATGGGTCCCGGGCCGGGGGTACTTGTTCTACCCCCGGCCCGTCCGTCACTTCCTGTGACGACCCTTCGGTGGTTTCTTCGGCCTGCTGTTCCAGGCTTGGTAGATCGTGACGATCAGCGTCAGGATCGAAACCACCAGTGCGGCTATCTCCACCGCATCCCTCCTCTCTGTTGTTGTAGTAGTAACACTATCCTTGTCGGTGGATAGTGTCAACACTAAGGCGAGGCCGAGCGGGTGAAGTCGTTCGAACACATGTTCGATACGCTTGTCTCGTGAGTAGACCGACCGGCAACACGTCCTTCCCGAAGCGGGCCCGCACGCTGAGCCCGAAGCAGTACGGGCGCGACGTGACGACGCCGGAGACGCCGACGCCGGTCCGCGCGTGGATCGTGACGATGGAGGGCGACGAGCTCGAGATCGACGCCGACGCGATCGCCTGGACGAAGCGTGCCGTGCACATCAGCTACATCGACCGGTTCGAACGCCCGGACACCGCGTGGGTCTGGGCCGGCGCCGTCGTCCGGCGCTGACCATGTGGACAACCCGAGCAGCCCGTCCCGCCGTCGAAGGATGTAGAGCATGACCCGCGCGCCCGAGTCCCGCGACTTCTCCATGCTTGTCGTCAACGCTGGCGGGGCCCTCCGCATCACACAGCACTACGACCCGCCGCACCGGGCCCGCGTCACGACCCACACCTACGGGCGCGGCGAGCAGACCTACGAGCTCGACGTCGTCGCCCGCTCGGGGTCATGGCTGTGTGTCCGCCAGAGCGCGCCCGGCTGGCCCGAGTGGCTCGCGTGGGTCCCCGTCGCGCACTGCACCCGGATCTAGCTGAGCACATGGCAGAGCGTGGGATCGGGCGCACGACGATCCGACTTGAAGCGCCAGGGACGATTGGCTGTCGACTTGGCTGTCGGACCGACAATCTGCCCGGAACGACGAAGGCCCGGAACCGTTACGGTTCCGGGCCTTCGGCCTGGTGGAGCTAGGGGGATTCGAACCCCCGACCTTCTCATTGCGAACGAGACGCGCTACCAACTGCGCCATAGCCCCAGAGCGATGCCTACATTAGCACCCGTCCCCCGGCCCCGGAAAATCCGCGCCCTGTCGGACCTGGCCGTGCGCGGACCGGCGCGGCCCCTGGCCCAGGACGGGACCTGTCACCCGCCCGAGACGCGGCGGCGGGCCAGGATCTCGTTGAGGTCCAGGCCCAGCGTCTCGGTCTTGGGCTTCTTGTCGTCGCCCGCCGCGGGGGCGGCAGGACGGGTCGACACCGGAGCGGCCGGCACACCCGGCGCCACCGGTGAGCCGGTCGCCCCAGCGCCCGTCGTCTCGGGAGCAGGGCGTGGCGTGGCGGCCGGCGCGACGGGTACTGCGAGCTGTACCGGCGGGACGCCGGACTCGGAGGCGGTGGGCTTCATGGTGTACGTCGGGCGCGGGACCGGCACGGGCTCCCAGGCGCCGCCGGGGTCGCCGTCGGCGGGCGGCGCAGAGCGCTCGGGACGGGGTGCCTCGTCGGATGCGGTAGCGACGGGAGCGACCGCGACGACCTCGGCCCCGGCCCCGGCCCCGGCACCCTCCCGGTCCTGGTCGTCGAACAGCTCGCCGCCGCTCGTGCCGGACCGGGGTCGGGCTAGGTCGGGCTCCGGTTCGACGCGTGCGGTCGACCCCGCCGAGGACTTCCGGTCACGCGTGCGCGCAGCGCCTCGTTCGAGGTCGGCGGGCGTGACGCGCGGGATCATCTGGGTGCTCGTCTGCGAGGGGCGCACGGCGTGCCCCGTGACGCGCGAGGAGTGGACGTTGCGCGGAGCCACCGGACTGCCCTGCACGGGCCCCCGCGAGGCGCGTGCGGCCTCTCTGGCGGCGGCGCGCCGGTCCGCGAGCCACGCGGTGTCCGCCCTGCGTGCGGCGAGCACCGCCTGGCGGCCCAGGACGAGGACCAGGGCGAGCGCCGCCGTCGGGCCTGCGGCCGCGTACCAGGACACCAGACCGAAGCCGACCGCGACCCACGCACCCGCGGTCGCGAGCAGCAGCAGGATCGTCAGGACGAGGCGGCGCCGCGCCGCCTTGGCACGGCGCTCGAGCAGGGCGATGCGGGACGGCGAGGGGGCCTTGCGGGCCGGGAACGGGTCGTCGAACCCGCCCTCGGCGCGCCGCCCGGGCGGGATGGACGGGCGAGGGTCTCCCGTGCGGACGTCGTTCTCCATGGTCTGCGGCCCCTCCTTCGACGACGGCCTGTGGCCGGTGCCACCGGCCGTGACCTGCTGGACTTCTCTCGGTGCGTCCGCGCCTGCGTCCGAGACACGCAGCAGGAGGCCGACGTCGGGCTCGGTCGCGACGGCCGGCCCGAGGAGCAGCGAACGCCCCTCGGCCCCCCCGAGGTGACCCGAGGACGCCCGGCGCTCACGCCTGCCCGACGCGACCCCCAGAACCCGCAGCGAGCCGGAGAACCGGTCCTCGACCCGCGAGTCCAGGAACTGCTGACGCTGCTTGACCCGGTGAGGTACGTAGTAGGCGAACCAGATCACGAACAGGGCAAGGACTGCCACGCCTGCCGAGCCCGTCGTCGATTCCACATGCCGACCGTAGGCGAGTCGCCAGGTGGGCTCCCGGACGCCGCACGGCGTGTCGGTCCTTTTCCCTGACCGGACCATGCACTATGGGGCGTCGCGACGTCGCTCCTGCCAGCGGGTCAGCAGCCCGTCCGGGACCTCCTCGGTCGTGATCGCGAACGTCCGGTGGTCGCACCACTGCCCCTGGATGTGGAGGTAGCGCTCACGCACCCCTTCGTCACGCAGGCCCAGCTTCTCCACGACGCGCAGGCTCGGGCCGTTCTCCGGGCGGATGTTGATCTCGATGCGGTGCAGCCCCAGGACCTGGAAGCAGTAGTCGATCGACATCGCGACCGCGGTCGGGATCACACCGCGTCCTGCGACGTGCTCCCCCACCCAGTACCCGATGCTCGCCGAGCACAGCGACCCGTACGTGATGCTCGACACGGTGAGCTGTCCGACGAGCTCGCCGTCCAGCTCGACCGCGAACGGCAGCGTCGTGCCCGCCCGCGCCTGGGCCGAGAGGATGCGCACGTATTCGCCGAAGGTCGGTGGTCCACCGCCCGCGCCGGGTCGGGGCGACGTCGCCTCCCAGCGTTCGAGCCACGACGCGTTGCGGGCGCGCAGCGTCATCCACGCGTGCCCGTCCTTGCGGCGCAACGGCCGCAGGACCACGCTGCCGTCGGTCGCGTCCTCGCGGAGCGTCACCGGCCACGGCTTGGACACGCTCCACGTCCGCGCGAGCTTGTTGGTCATTGTTCCCGTGCCCATCGATCGTCCGTCCCCGGCAGCAGAGCCCGAGACGTCGTGCCTTCGAGCACCAGGATCACCGACGCGACGCCTGGTGGACAGGGTGTATCACGACCTGACACGCAGGCACCAACAGCGGGTACGCCCGTACCAGGCTCGGACAGGTCACCGTTGCGGCGCGCCGTCCTGGTCCGTCTACCGTGCTCCGCGATCCGGACCTTTCCGTCCGACGACGGCAGCACGGACACTTCTTGGCCGAACCTTTGCGACAATAGGCGCATGAGTGGCCCGGTTCAGCCCTATCCCCTGCATGGAAGCATCGAACCCGAGGACGCGAAGGAGATCCTCCGAAAAGCCATCCGCACCGCCCGATCCGCCCGCACCGAGCGCCGCCGCGACGAAGCGGCCCTGGCCATCGCCGACGTGATCGAGACCATTCCCGACGTCCTGTCCGCACGCTGCGTCGCGACGTACGCGGCGCGTCCCACCGAGCCCGGCACCACGGCCATGCTCGAGCGGCTCTCCGCACGCGGCGTGCGCGTGCTCCTGCCGGTCCTCGGCGCGGGGCTCCAGCGCGACTGGGCCGAGTTCGACGGCGCGCACGACCTCCAGGTCCGCGCCCCGGGCCGGCCCCCCGAGCCGAGCGGTCCCACGCTCGGCGCGGCTGCGCTCGCCGACGCGGACGTCGTCATCGCGCCCGCGCTCGCAGTCGACTCGAACGGCGTCCGCCTCGGGCAGGGCGGCGGCTGGTACGACCGCGCGCTCGAGCACGTGCGCCCCGGTACCAAGGTGATCGCGGTCGTCTTCCCC
This sequence comes from Oerskovia jenensis, assembly GCF_016907235.1. Classification (NCBI taxonomy): domain Bacteria; kingdom Bacillati; phylum Actinomycetota; class Actinomycetes; order Micrococcales; family Cellulomonadaceae; genus Oerskovia; species Oerskovia jenensis. Next base: position 3,406,038 of record NZ_JAFBBO010000001.1, on the reverse strand, counting down.
GAGGAGGTCTACGACGCGACCGACCGCCCGCTGCCCCTCGAGAAGCACGACCGCACGGTGGACGCGGTCGCGACGCCGCTCGGCTGGCGCTGGCTCGGTCAGGACTGACCGGCTCCCCCACCCCTCGGACACGCACGAAGGGCCCGCCCGGGCAGTCGCCGGGCGGGCCCTTCGTCGCTCTCCCCGGCCACCGCCGAGGGTGGGCCGGGCGGGCGGGTGCGTGGCGCCGTCGGGCAGGGGGTGCCCGACGGCGCCGCTCGCCTCAGGGGACGAGCGTCAGCGTGTCCTTGGTCGCGGCGCGCACGGCGTCGGCCGTGAACGGCCAGGCGTACGTCTCGCCCGCGGCCCAGGTGCCGAGCTGGTCCTCGTAGTGCTTCGACGCCGGGTGCCCCGAGGCGCCCGTGACGGTGACCCAGGTCGAGGCGTCGAGGTCGTCGAGGTCGACGACCATGCGCATCGAGGGCCCCGAGGTGACCTCGAAGCTGCCCGAGGCCGCGTCCCACGACGTCGCGTTGACGATCGACGAGCCGCCCGGCATGGCCACCGTGCGCGGGTTCACGTAGGCACGCACGAACCCCGGGACGGCGTCGTCGTCGAGGACCAGGTGACCGAGGGAGAGCGTGTGCAGCTTGCCCCACTCCCAGTCGCTGGTCTTCTTCGACAGCTCGGTCGTCAGGTCGAGGCGGGCCGAGGTGATCGCCCGGTTGAGGACCTCGTCACGGGTCTCGACGACGCTCACGGTCTGCCGGTCGTCCCAGAACGCGTTGGTCTCGTCCGCGAGCATGTTCTGCACGACGGCCAGCCAGCGGCTGCCGCCCGCGGGGCGGATGCTCTCCGGCAGGTCGTCCCAGAACGTGATCTCGAGAAGGTTGCGCCACACCGCGGCGAAGTACGCGGCCGCGGCCGAGTCCTTGTCCATGTGCTGGTCCCAGTCGGCCAGGAGGTCCTGCCCCTCGGCGGCGAAGGCGTTGCGCACCCCCTTGCTGTTCTCGATGTCCTGCTCGAGCAGCAGGGGCACGAGAGCCGCGGCGTACGGGCTCCAGTCGTCGTTCTGGATCTCGTTCATGGTCCGGGCGTCGACCTTGCGGCCCGAGTCGATCTCCTGCTCGAGGAGGGTGCGGATGCGCTGGGAGCGGTAGCCGTAGTCCCAGTCCGTGGTGAGGAACGGCGTGGTCCCGGCCGGGAGGACGGCCTGGTTCGCGGCCACGATGAACCCCTCCTCGGGGTCGACCACTCCGGGCATCTGCGCGGCGGGCACGTACCCGGTCCAGTCGTAGCGTTCGTCCCAGCCCGGCCGCGGCCACGTGCCGTCGGAGGGCACGGGGCCCTCGACGCTGGCCCGTACCGGGATCCGGCCCGGCGCCTGGTAGCCGATGTGCCCGTCCGTGGTCGCGAAGACGATGTTCTGCGCCGGGACCTCGAAGAGGGCCGCAGCGGCCTTCATGTCCTGCGCGTCCGCCGCGAGGTTGAACGCGAAGACCGCGTCCGCGGTGCGCCCGGGCTCGAGCGCGGTCCACCGGAGCGAGACCTCGTAGTCGCCGAGGGGCGTGCCCTCGGTCGGGGAGGCCGCGACCTTGTCCATGGGGAGCACGGTCGAGACGATCGGGCCGTGGACCGTCGAGCTGACCGTGAGCTCGACGTCCTCGCCGCCGTTGACCTTGATGGTCTCGGTGCGGGTCTCGAGGGGCTCCCAGTCGTCGCCCCGGAGGTACGTGTCGTCCCGCACGCGCTCGATGAAGAAGTCCGTGACGTCCGCTCCCATGTTCGTCAGGCCCCAGGCCAGGTCGGCGTTGTGACCGATGATCACGCCGGGGAAGCCCGCGAACGAGAACCCCGAGACGTCGAAGCCGCACGCGGGGCCGACCTCGTTGCAGTGGAGGCCGACCTGGGCCCAGACGCCGGGGGCCTGGAGGGACAGGTGCGGGTCGTTGGCCAGCAGCGGCTTGCCGCTCGTCGTGTGCTCCCCCGAGACGACCCAGGAGTTGGACCCCGTGCCCTCGCCGCGCCCCACGAGCACGGGCACCGCGGCGAGCGCGGCGTCGGCCGACTCGACGGCCGACTGGAGCTCGCTGCCTGCGAGGGTGGGTGCGTACGCGGTCTGCTCCGCGCCCTCGACCTGGACCGGTTCGCTCGTGGTGGGCACCTCGGACGGGTCGAGGATCGGGAGGTTCGCCTGGGCGGGGTACGCGGGGAAGAGCGCACCCACGCGAGCCACGTCCTGCGCGACCTTGGCGGGGTCCTGGGCGCCGCTGGGGGCGCCCGCGAAGCCGCCGTAGGCGATGGCGCGCTCGAGCTCGTCGTCGTAGTTGCCGCGCAGGTCCCAGGCCATGGCCTTGAGCCACGCGAGCGAGTCGATCGGGTCCCAGGGCTCGGGGTCCGGCATCGAGACGCTCATGCCGAGCACCGTGTACTCGAGCGCGATCTCGCTCGGGTCGCGGTCCTCGATGTACGCGTTGACGCCGTCGGCGTACGCCTGGAGGTAGCTCTTGGTCTCGGGGGCCAGGATCTTCCACTCCTCCTCGGCGACCAGGCGCCAGCCGAAGGTGCGGGTGACCTTGTCCGCGTCGATCGCGACCTGGCTGTCGCCGACGAGCTCGGCCAGCCGTCCCGCGGTCACGTGGCGGCGGTAGTCCATCTCGAAGAAGCGGTCCTGCGCCTGGACGTACCCCTGGGCGCGGAAGAGGTCCTCGGACGTGTCGGCGTAGATCTGCGGCACGCCCTGCGCGTCACGGAGCACGCTGACCTCCGCGTCGAGGCCCGTCAGGGTCAGGGTCCCGTCGGTCTGCGGGAGCGGCCGGCGGACGGTGACGACCGCGAACACCGAGACCGCGACCAGCAGCAGGACCACGAGGCCGGCGACGGCGATGATGCCCCGACGGGCACGAGAACCTCCCCGTCGGGCAGCAGGGACGGGCGGCGGGGGGTCGCCGTGAACTCCGGCGGGGACATCAGCAGACACGGTGCGAGACTACCCCGGGCGGGCCAGGCGTATGATTAGCACTCAGAAGCTCCGAGTGCCAGTCCGGCCGTGTCCTGCCGTCGACCCGACGCGCGTGCCGGACGCCACGGACCGGGCTCGCGCCCGGACCGTGACCACCACACTCCCCCGCGACCTCTTGAGGAGAGACCGTGCCCACCTACGCGTACACGTGCACTGCCTGCGGCCACGCCTTCGACATCCACCAGGCGTTCACCGACGACGCTCTCACGGTGTGCCCCGAGTGCGGCGGCCGCCTGCGCAAGGTCTTCTCGTCGGTCGGCGTGACCTTCAAGGGCTCGGGCTTCTACCGCACGGACTCGCGTTCCTCGAAGTCGTCGAGCACGGGCTCGACCACGCCCGCGACGCCCGCCAAGTCGTCCGACTCGTCGAGCGGCTCGTCGAGCGGATCCTCGGCCGGCTCGTCGTCGAGCGGCGGTTCGTCCTCCACGGGGACCTCATCCTCCTCGACGCCGTCCGCGAGCTGACCTCCCTCCGAGCCGTGCACAGGTAGTGGGCGGCACCGCCTGTCCACAGGTCGCCGCGCTGCGTCCCCGGTCGCCCGGTCGGGGCGCCTAGCGTCGGCGCATGGCTCCTCCTGCATCGACCGCCCCGCACGTGCCGGGTCGCCGTGCGTCCACGGCCCGACGGCGGCTGCGCGCCCTCGTCTGGCGCTCGCGCCTCGTAGCCCTCGCCCTGGGCTGCGGGCTGGTCGCCGCCGTCGTGGTCGAGCGGCTGAGCCCGCCCCCGCCGGACACCCGCCCCGTGGTCGTGTCGGCACGCGACGTCGACGCGGGCACGGTGCTCGACGAGAAGGACGTCAGGGTCGTCCACGTCGCCGCCCCCCTCGCCCCGGACACCGCGCTGACCCGGGTGAGCGACGCCGTCGGGCGGACCACCTCCGTCGCGCTGCCGCCCGGCCAGGCGCTCACCCCCTCGCTCGTGGCCGCGGGCGACCTCGCGGCCACCGCCCCTGCCGGGACCGTCGTGGCACCCGTGCGACTGTCCGACCCCGACGTGGCCGCGCTGCTGCACCCCGGCGACCGGGTGGACCTGCTCGCCAGCACGGGGAGCACCGGGAGCACGGGCGACCCGGCGAACGGGGCCGGGGCTCATCTCGCGCGGCGCGCCCTCGTGCTGGCCGGCGCCCCGCCCTCGCCCTCGGAAGGTGGACTGCTCGGCGGTACGGGACCGGAAGGTGGCGTCACGCTCGTCGCCGTGCTGCCCGAGGAGGCTGCGGCGCTCGCCGGGGTCGGGGAGTGGGGAGGGCTGTCCGTGGTCCTGGTGCCGTGACGCTCGGGCACGCGTGGCGGGTGCACGCGTGGGTGGGCGCCCGCGCACATGGAAGGATCGCCCCGGACCGGTGCTGAACCCGGCACCGCCGAGACCTCGGCGGACCGGTCCTCCCCCGCTGAAAGGACTCCCCCGGATGAAGAACGTCATCAACGGCTTCAAGGACTTCGTGCTCCGCGGCAACGCGATCGACCTCGCGGTCGGTGTCGTGATCGGTGCTGCGTTCTCCCAGCTCGTCACGGCGATCGTCGACTTCCTCATCAACCCGCTCATCGGGGCGATCTTCGGCAAGCCCGACATCTCCAGCCTCTGGGACATCACCCTCCGGGGCGCCCACGACGGCGTCCCCGCCTCGGTCCTCTCCGTGGGGGGCATCCTCAATGCTCTGCTGCAGTTCCTGATCGTCGCCGCAGCCCTCTACTTCGTCATCGTGCTGCCCATGAACCACCTGGCGGCCCGCCGCAAGAAGGGTGAGGAGGCCGCCCCCGCGGCCCCGGCCGAGGACGTCCTGGTCCTCCAGGAGATCCGCGACCTGCTCGCGGCGCAGAGCGCGCCCGGTGCCGGTCCCGCGGGCCCTGCGACAGGCACCGGCCCGTTCGGAGGCCCCACCGACGGTCTCAGCGGCCGCTGACCTCTCACTCGCCTTCCGACGAACGCCCCGCCTCCTCCGGCGGGGCGTTCGTCATTCGCAGTGCCGTACACCGCGAGCCGCAGCAAGGGGTCCATCCCCGCGCCGGAGCAACGCACGAGCAACGCCGGCACGATGCACGAGCGCGACGGCGGCCGATCGCACCGGGACCCGCGAGCCAGATGGCGTCGCGAGGCTTCCGGGGGCCCTGCGGAACGGGAGTCGAGCGTGGCAGACCGGGGACGGGCCTCTCACCTCAGGCTGTCAGTGGCCCGCGGCGAGGAGGCCCGCCAGTCCCCTTGTTGCTCAGGACCAGTGCGGCGGGACGTCGCGCAGGAGCTCGGCGTCGTGGCTGTCGGTCGACGCCCCCGGACGGACGTCTCCCCAGACCGCCGCGTCGTCGTCGGACCCCAGGCCCGCGACGCCCGCCTGCTCGGTCCCCGGGCGCACGACACGACGCGAACGACGCCTGGGGGCGGTGGGCTCGCCGGCCGCCGGCGCGGCGGGCGGGGCGGGCGTGGTCCGCTCCGCCCGGATCGGGTCCACGGGCGCGGAGTCGTCGGAGCGGGGGGCCGGGTCGGCGGGGGTCACGTCCCCATTCTCTCAGCGCTCTCCCGGCGCCCCGGCCGGCTCTCTGCCGCGGACGCGGCGAGCGGGCCCCCACCCCGTCTCGGGCAAGGGCTTCGCCCGTCAGTCCGTCCCGAACTCGTCGTCCGCGACCGTCGGCACGACGACGATGCGGTCGCGACCACCCGTCTGCGCGATCCCACCGAGCTCGGGCAGCCGTGCGTCGCGGACCGCCTGGACGACGCGGCGGATGCGCTCGGCCTCCTTCGCGGGGTCGAGGAAGGCCGCAGCGGACCACACCTGCGCGACGACCCAGCCGGTGCGCTCGAGGCGCTCGGCGAGCTGACGGTCGCGCACGCGCACGCTGCGCTCGGAGACGTAGGCGTCGTCGTCGGTCAGGACCGCGACGAGGAGCTCGCCCGGGATGTCGGGGTGACCGACGACCAGGGGGATCCGGTCGCCACCTGCGACGCCGTAGTCGGTCTCGACCACGAGCCCCGCGCGCCACAGGCGCTCGGCGAGGTCGATCACGAGCCGGTCGGGGTTGCCGCCCACGTCCACGCCGTTGCCGAGCGTGACCTGGTCGGCACGGCCGCTGCGCTGCTCGGCGAGGTCGAGGACCTCCGCGAGGAGCTTGGCTCCGTGCCCGCGCAGGCGCTCGGGGTCGAGGTCGGACGCGGTGAAGCACGTGACGACGTGCAGGCGTCGGCGCGTCGAGCCCAGGGTGTCGAGGAGCATCGCGTCGCCACCCGGGGCGTTCAGGACACCGAAGCGGTGCAGCACGCGACCGTGCGGGGTCCGGCCGTAGCCGATCGACAGGACGATCGCGTCCCGGCTGAGCCCGGCGACTCCCGAGACCTCGGCGACCACGACGGGTTCGGCGCGAGCGCCCGAGAAGAACACGGCCAGGGCCGGGTTCTGGCGGACCTCGCCCAGCAGCGCGTCGCGGATGCGGTCGGCATGCACCGAGCTCACGGTGACGATCGCGAGCGATTCCTCGGGTCGTGTCATGGCGTGCTCGATCGCGATCTCCACGACGCGGTCGACCTCGGCCTGCGTGCTCTCGACGGCACCGGAGGCGGGGTCGGGCATGCCTGCGCCGTCGACCAGGTCGAGGTGGACGAGCGGCTCCGCGCGGGGCAGCGGGCTGGGGCGCAGCACGCCCTCGTAGCCGTGCGCGGCGAGGAAGGCCGTGAGGTAGGGGTCGCGCCGCGTGCCGCCCGCGGACAGGGCGACGGTCGGCAGGATCGCCGCGAGCTCGCCCACGGTCGAGCCCGAGGCCGCCCGCGGGTCTCCGAACACGACGACCTGACGCCCTCGAGCCAGCGACGACAGGACCAGCTCGACCGGGATGTGCTGGGCCGCGTCGAGGATCACGAGGTCGACGGTGCGCGTGGGGGTGAACAGGTGCGGCACCAGGGTCGGGGACGCGACGACGCACGGCCGCAGGCGCCGCAGCACCTCGGGGTAGCGCTCGTGGGCGTCGCGCAGGCTCGTCATCCGTCCCTCGAGGAGCTCGGTGAACAGCGCCTCGGCCTCGGTGCGGTGGTCACGCATCGCGGCCCCGAGGTGCTCACGCACCGCGAGCCGGACGGGGGCCGAGAGTGCCGCGACGTGCGTGCGGTCGAGGTCGCGGAACCGGCGGGCCAGGGCTTCGAGACCCGCGCCGTCCTGGCCGGCGAGCGCCGGGTCCTGCGCGAGGATCTGCTCGAAGACCGAGCTCCACCAGGCGAGGTCGAGCTCGGCTCCCACCAGCTCGGGCTCGACGCGGCGCGCCGAGAGGTCGTCGAGCAGGTCGCCGAGGCCCTCGTCACGCAGGGTTCGCAGCGCCGACGTGCGCGCGGGCAGGTTCTCGAGGGCCTCCTGGTCCTCGCCGAGGCTCGCGAGCCGGGCGGCCAGCTCCGCGATGGGCAGGTCGAGCAGGTCGGACCCGACAGGGGTCGTGGCGAGCACGGGGTCGAGGTACTCGAGGTCGATCCGGACGGCCTCGTAGGTGTCCTCGATCGCGGCGAGCCCCTCGGGGAGGGTCGGCCACCCGCCGCGCGGGCACTGCGCCTGCCAGACGGCGCGCTGCGCCTGGACCTGGATGAGCGCGGCGTGCAGGTCGGGGACCCGGACACCGGGGCGGAGCATGTCCTTGGCCTGCCGGCGCAGGCGCCGACGGAGGGCCCAGCCCATGTCGATGCCGTTCTCGGCGCGCCACTCGCGCGTGCCGGTCGCCTCGACGAGATCGGTCGCGGTGCGCTCGAAGATCATGGGCTGGAACGCGTCGAGCGTGCCCCGCATCCCGCCGAGCATGCGGAGCTGGTCGCCCCACTGGCGGACGGTCGTGGCGGGCGTGAGCCCCGTCGTCGTCGCGACCGACGCCACCTGCTCACGGAGCTGCGGCAGGGTCTGCCCCGACAACCGCTCGACGCGGAGCAGGGCGTCCTGCGCGTTCTCGGCGCTCGTGATGTCGGCACCGAACCAGGGCGTCGACGTCGAGCGGAGCGTGAAGGCCCCGACCTCGGCCGCGCGCACCAGGCGGGTCGAGAGCTCGACCCTGCGCTCGGCGCCGATGCGGATCGTGACCTCGGGTCCCAGGCGGACGGTCGTGCCGGGCGCCGGGCGCTGCGCGGTGAGCCGGGCGAGGGCCTGGAGCGCGGCGTAGGCGGACACGCCCCAGGGTTCGCGCACGAGGTGCAAGGACTCGATGTAGCCCGAGAGCTGGGCGCGCGCGCCGAGGAGCCCGTCACGGACCCGCGCGACGGCGTCGCTGTCCACCGTCTCCGCCTCGGCGGCCATGGCCCCCAGCAGACGGTGGGAGGCCGTGGTCCGCCACGTGGGTTCGGGGGCGATGTCGAGCAGCAGCCCGTCGAGACCCAGCGCGGTCAGGCGGTTCGCGAGCGTCTCCGCGGAGCGGCGGTGACCGGGGACGTAGAGGATGCTCCGGCCGCTCGCCGCGGCCTCGGCGACGACGGCGGCGATGGTGCCTGCGGTGTCGGCCCCGGGGGGTGCGTCGACGAACAGGTGGCTGCCGGTGGCGAGGGCGTCGATGACGTGGCGCTGCGCGGGATCGAGGTCTCCCACGCCCCGCTCCTGGGTGGGGTCGGCATCGCCTGCTCGCGGGGCGGGGAGATCGCGCGCGAGCGCGGCAGCGGCCTCCTCGGACCCGGCGAGGGCCGCGACGACCTCGTGCCGTTCGAGGCCCGCCGCGAGCTCGTCGAGGTCGTCGACGAGGACCTGGCCCGGGTGGACGAACGTCCCGACGAGGACCCGCTGCGCGAGCTCGAAGTCGCCCAGGACGGCCTTGCCCACGGCCGTGATGCGGGCCAGGGCGTCCGAGGGGTCGAAGCCCGCCGGGGTGAACGCGCTGCGCGCGAGCGTCACGGGGTCGATCAGCCCGCCGTGGGCGCGCAGCGTGCGGGCCAGGACGGGGTTGATCTCGACGGTCGGCTCGAGCGTGAGGTCGTAGTCGGTCTCGCTGTCGCCGCGCGGGGTGAGCGTCAGGGGGCGCAGCAGGACGGGGGCGCGCACGGTGCGCGGGAGCACCGGCTCGCCGTCGGTGCCCTCGGCGCCGTCACGCGCGGGCCCTTCCCCCTGCCCGACGGCGCCGCCCGCCGGGGAGGTGGCGGTCCCGGTCTGCGTCGGGTCGGTCGGGTCCGTGGGGCCCGCGGGCAGGCCCGTGGCGCCGTCGATGGTCCTGCTGTACGTGGTTCCCGCGACGTGCGCGAGGGCGGCCACGTCGTCGGTCGGGAGACGGGAGGGTTCGCCCTCGGTCCAGGTCGTGACGCCGATCGCGAGATAGGTCGGTGCGACGCCGTACCGCTGGGCGTGCTCCTGCGAGCGGACGACGACCGCGCGTGCGCGGCGTCGTGCGGCAGGGAGCGACGCGCCCTCGCGGAAGAGGTTGGACAGTCGTGTCGGGCGCCCGGCGAAGAGCTGCGCCACCCCCGAGGGGTGGGCCGCGGTGAGGTCGACGACCGCGTCGCCGAGCAGACCGATGTCGGCGAGCGACGACCCGCCTGCGAGCTCGACGAGCGAGGCACGCCACGAACTGACGGCGTCCTCGACGAGCTCGGCCGTGGTCGGCGCCTCGACGAGGGTGGGCCTGCCGAGCGACGCCGAGTCCTCGGAGGCCGGAGCGGCACCTCGGACGGCACGCTCGTGCGTCTCCTGGTCGGTGAGCAGCCGGGCGGGATCGGCCACGGTCTCGCGGGCAGATGGGTGGCGGGCGGCAGCATTCACTCTCGCACGCTAACCGCCGGGTCGGTCGGATCGGGGACCGGCACGCCGTGAGCGGCGACTTCTGGTCGATCACGGGGACGACGACCAGGGTGCGGGGGGCTTTCGAGGGGGTCCGGCTCCTGCAGCCTCACGCGCACCGTTGCGCCGTGGGGAGGGCCGAGAGTTTGAGGACGGTGCGCACCGCGCAGGGGGCAGGCGATACGCACCGTCAGAGATGATTCTGCAAGGTCTGCGCGCATTCGTCAAATGTGGCCGCGAGTTCGGCCCCACCGACGTGGACAAGCGTCCAGTTCGATGTGGTCGATTGTTCGTGGACGACCGGTCGGCACGTCACCCCCGTCCTCCCGCACGGCACCCCGGACGCAGCACGGCCACGCCCCGGACGAGGCGTGGCCGCGAGGTGAGCGGCGCCGTCGGGCAGGGAAGATCCCCCCTGCCCACCGGGCGCGGACGCTCAGCCGAAGATCTTGGACCCGTGCTTGAGCAGGACGCCCGCGATCATCAGGACGACCCACGTCGCGGTCAGGAACACGTCCGCGTCCGCCCGGACGAACGCCAGCGCACGCTCCTGCGCCTTCGCCGGCAGGTACAGGTTGCCCTCGATGATGTTCCAGTGCAGCAGCGTCATGAAGACGAGCGTCGTCGAGAGCGTGACCAGCAGGCACCACGGGCACAGCGCACCGATCACGAACATCGACTGGTAGAAGAGCCAGTAGGCGAAGATCAGCCCCAGGGCGTACACGACCTGCGCCGAGAACATGAACCAGCGCGGGAACCGCACCCCACCAAGGCTCGCGACCGCGATCGTGATGACCACGGGTTCGGCGATCAGCCCCAGGAACGCGTTGGGGAAGCCGAACAACGACGACTGCCACGCGACGCCGACGGCCCCGCAGGACAGGACCTCGTTGACGTTGCACGAGAGCTCCGCAGCGGGGTTCGCCGCGAGCAGGACCGCGTCGTAGGACAGGACGAACGAGGCCGTCAGGCTGATCAGCGCCGAGACCAGCATGGTGCCGAACACCCACTGCCTGCTGTGCCGGAACCCCTTGATGCTCGACGGCTCGAAGATCTGGTCGTCGTGCGGAACGTCGCTCATGCGTGGTGCCCTTCCGGCGATGGCCCCCGGCCATCCCCGGAAGCCCCTTCAGCCTAGAGGGGGCCATGAGGCTGGACCCGCCGGTGGGGCGTCTCGCGGACGGGTCGCGATCAGCAGATGGACGAGGGGTTGTCGAATGCCGGGAGGGGACGGGTGGTGCGTGCGCTCGGGGCATTGCTACGGGACACGGAAAAGACCTCGTCGTGACGTGCGCGAAATGCGCCGTGCGTCTTCTCGGGAAATTCAGCCCGGTCGTTCACGGGGTCGCGTCGCCCGCACCCCGGGAGCAATTCCGCACAGACGTCGCGGGTATTCCGATGCCGCCTCACCCGCCCCCCCTTCTCGTGCCGTGCAGGTCCGCCCCGCGAGGCGCCGGTCGCCTCGCCAGGTCTCTCACCACCCGCTCGGGGCGCCGGGGGCGCGGCGACCAGCGTCCGCACCCCAGGCAGAGGGCGCTCAGGGAATCGCGGACAAAGGTCTGGTCGACGAAACATCACCCGGGGCCGATCCCCCGTCGACCGCCCGAGCACAGGGCCAGACCTCCGAGAATTCAGTACGGTTTTCAACTACTTATGCGCCGGGTGCGGCGCTCGTCGTGGAGTCGGCATTCTCGGGCCTTGCCCAAGCCCGCGACGGGCCTTTCACCCCTGCCTCGCGCGCCTTTCGACCGTCGTGCGGAAACCACTGCACCCCGCGCCAGGACCGACCGGCCCGGCGCGCACCACCGCGCGCACCGGTGTAGACCGGGACCAGGGGGCGTCGCGCCCACCGGCAGCGAAGGAGCCACCATGCCGATCGGGTATCTGGTCCCCGTCCTGCTCGTCGCGTGCTGCACGACCGCTTCGCTGAGCCCGGCCCGGCGGCCTCCGCGCCTGGGACGGCTCAGCTTCCGGATGAGCGTCCTCGTCAACGAGCAACCGTTCGCCCTGCTGCTCGTCCTGGGGGCCGTGACCGCCTGGGCGCTCGCCGAAGGAGACCTGGGGTCGACGGGTGGACGCGTCGGGCTCGCCCTGGCCGTCCTGACGGCGTTCGGCCTGCTCGTCGTCGCCCGGCGCGGCCTGCTGGCGGTGCCCGCGCTCGACCGCGCCCTGGTCGACGGTCTCCGCACACGGCCAGGGCGCGTCACCACCCGCGGACTGCCCTGGACGCGGATCCTCCTGGCCCCGTTCGCGGTGCGACGACGCGACGTCGAACGCCTGGCCGACCTGCTGTACGGCGCGGACGAGCACGGCGGGGGCGGCGGGGGCGGCGAGGTCGGCGGGGGCGGTAGCGAGGAAGTGGGCAACCGTGACTCACGCGGCCGCGAGCACCGGCTCGACGTCTACCGCCCCCGGTCCCGCCCGGCCGACGGCCCCACGCTCGTCTACTTCCACGGCGGCGGGTACGTGAGCGGGCGCAAGGAGCTCGAGGCCCGCGCGATGCTCTCGCACCTCGCGAGCCAGGGGTGGGTGTGCGTGAGCGCGAACTACGGCCTGCGCCCGACGACGAACTTCCCCGGCCACCTGGTCGACGCCAAGAGGGTGCTGGCCTGGGTCCAGGCCCGCGGTGCTGCGTACGGGGCCGACCCGCACCGCGTCCTCGTCGCGGGCAGCTCGGCGGGCGCGCACCTCGCGTCGCTCGCGGCCCTGACGCCCGGCGACCCGCGGTTCCAGCCCGGCTTCGAGGACTCCGACACGTCCGTCGCCGGGGTGGTGTGCCTCTACGGCTACTTCGGCGAGTACTACGGGAGCGGCCGCGACCGGGGCGTCGAGTCGGCGCCCGGGGACTACCTGCGCTCCGACGCTCCGCCGTTCCTCGTCGTGCACGGCGACCAGGACACCCTGGTCGCCGTCGAAGGTGCACGGCGGTTCGTCGCGGACCTTCGCGAGGTCTCGGCCGGCCCGGTCGTGTACGCCGAGCTCCCCGGCGCGCAGCACGGGTTCGACCTGTTCCACTCGGTGCGGTTCGACGCGGTCGTCACGGCGGTCGAGGAGTTCGCGGGGCGTGTGGTGGCGACGCGGGACCGGGCGCCGGAGGCGTCTGTCGAGCGGCGCGAGGAGAGTTGACGCGGGCGATCCCGATCGGATGGCGTGGGGCATGGTGGCGCGCCCGGCCAGATGTGGCCAGTCGCATGGGTCTCATCGGCAGTATGCTCCAGGCGCGCTCCTGGTCCAGCGGGCTTCATCCGATCCGATCAGCCGGCCGCGGACCGTGGGGACCGTCGCTCGGCCGTTGCCGTGACGGGATGGCAGGGTGGCCCTGTTCATGGGCAGCTGCGCTCGCGCGAGCAAGCTAGCGCTATTACCAGGTTAGCCGTAGTCTGTCCAACAAGTCAGTACCCATGAGATGGGTCGAGATTTGTTGGAGGCCCGGTGGGTATCGATGTAGGCGAGCTCCTTCGCGAGTTCGGTCTCCGCATCGACGAGGGAGGGCGCGGGGCCAGGTGGTTCCTGCGCGGACCGGGCGGGCACAAGCTCGTCGTCGAACCGACACCGCCGATGACCCACCTCAACGCGCACGTGGTGCGCAAGCTCCCAGACGAGGACAGGTCCCGCCTGCTGGTCGCAGAGACAGCGACCGACAGTGTCGTCCATGAGGCCTTGGCAGGCCGGCTGGACATCCTCATCGCTCACCCGCCCCGACTGATCCACTCCGGGCACGACTTTGCGCTCACCAGCGACCCAGCCCCGACGCCACCGGCCCGTCCTCGCCCTGCCCGCACCGCCTGGACACGGTGGACGATCGAGCGCTACCTCTTGCTGGCGACCGAGCCCTCCCGTCAGCAGCTCATCGCGCACACTGTCGGGACCACCCAGCAGTCCGTCTCCAATGCGGTGCGGCACCTGGCCGGGTTCGTCAACGAGACTCGAGAGGGATTCGCGGCGACGAACCGGGCAGAGCTCCTGCAGCACTGGTACAGGGACTACGCCGGTCCCGGTGGGGTCGAGCTGGGCTGGTACAGCCTTGACCCCGTCGTACGCCAGGTCACGACCGCCCGTGAGGCTGCGGACCTGCTGCAGGTGCCGGCCCTGGTCAGCGGTGACGTCGCCGCCGACCTGATGGCTCCCTGGAAGCTCCCGGCACGTGGCCGGATGTACCTCGCTGGCCCTGTCGACCTTGAGAACGACGGCTTCGTGCCTGCACCGCTCCAGGAGGCGACGCTCGTGACGTGCGTCCCGGCAGACCCGAGCCTGTGGCGGCTCACACACCTGTGCACGACCGCCCCGGAACCACCGTCGATGCCGCTGGCCGACCCCGCGATCGTGTACTGGGACCTCAAGAGAAGCGGCGAGCTCGACAGCGACGAAGCGGCCGAGCACCTGGCCTCCCTGATACTGAAGAGGCCGCTGTGAGCACCCCTGGAACGAACCCGACCACTGTGAGCGAAGCCTCGCTGCCCATCCAGGTCCACTCCATGAGCAAGGCTGACGACCTGAGCTTCCTCGGCCAGAAGGCCGTCGCCGACGCGTTGCCCGATGACGGCGACTACCGCATCGTCGGGGGCACGATGGTCCGCCTCCTTGGCCTCGCGTACCCCACTCCTCAGGCACGGGCGCGAGCGACCGTCGACGCCGACACGGCCGTCGACGACATCAAGATCGTCTGGACGCTGGCTGAGCGCCTCAAGGCCGACGACTTCACCCAAGAGGGCGGCAACCTCTTCGTCAAACCACTCGAACCAGAGCGACGGATCGAGGTGAACCTGCTGCTCTCCCGCCGCGGCACAACCCCCGGCATGCGGCAGCAAGAGGTTCCCGGTGTGGGGCAGGTGGACACTCTTCCCGAGCTCGTCTTCGCGTTGGCCCAGCCAGCACTCAAGCTCGCCATGACGGTCACACTGACCACCACCGACGTCATCGAGTACACCACGCGCATCCCCGGCCTGGAGTCCGCCACGGTCTTGAAGGCGCACGCCTGGAAGAACCGCCTGGCCTCCAGGGATCTGGTGGACCTGAACTCGCTGCTGGAGATCCGCGAGGCTCACCCCCACCTGCCGTGGCGACTGAGCACCGCACCCCTCAAGGCGACACGACGCGAAGCCGCCCGGATCCTGCACACGCTGCGCACCAACAACTTGTCCCGGCCGAGCGGGCGAGGGCCCAGCACCCTGCCCGAGGGGATCGACCGGCTTCGCATGGCAGCACTCATCAACCGCCACATCGCCGGCGTGTAGCCACCGGCCACGGACAGGAGCGGGTCTCAGCCCTTGCGGGACGATGTGGCGGAGTAACACTCGACCGAGCGCAGGTCCTCGTTGGCGTCGTCGATCGCAGGGTCCTCGGGTTCCATGCGGTTGCGGATCTCGAAGAGCGCAGGACAGTCGGCCCCCTCCTGGAGAGCCGCAGTGAACGTCGCATAGGAGACGACCCTGTCGTGGGCTTCCGGGTCGCTTTCGCCCGAGCAGGCAACCGTCAAGAACACCCCGGACAGCAGGACCGCGTACACAGCCACACGTCTCATGCTCACGAGGATAGAGGGCCGAAGAGCTCACCGGCACCGCCCAGCCCGGCCGGTTTCTGTCCAACAAGTCAGTACCCATGACGTGGGTCCAGATTCGTTGGAGGCCAACTGGGGATACATGCTGACGAGCGCACGTTCGAGCTGCGGAACTGAGCTCTTGCGCCGGAGAGTGCACCCGTGCACCCGTCCGGCGACCTGCCGGTGGTCGTCCGCGTGTTGTGAGGCACCGAAGAGGAGAAGCCTCAAGAATCTGCGCCTGTGACCTACGGTTGTACTCGGTGCGCCTGGCCAGATTCGAACTGGCGACACCCGCTTTAGGAGAGCGGTGCTCTATCCCCTGAGCTACAGGCGCGTGGGCGCGAACACGTTGTCGGGCCCGGTGGGACGCCCGACAGCCTAGCGTCCCGCCCCCGCAGTGTCCCAACCGCGCCCACGCCCGCGGCGCGCCCGTCCGGCGGCCCGGTCGTCCGGCGGCCCGGTCGTCCGACGGCCCGGTCGTCCGGCGGCCCGATCATCCGACGGCCCAGGTCCCGCCCCGCGCCGGGACGCGGGCCGGCCGCCCTACCCGCCCGCGCGCTCCACGAGCCCGATCGCGTACTCGGGCCAGAACTGGCCGGCGGCCGGGTCGCCGCGGTCGCACTCGCCGTCGGACTCCCCGGGGACCTTGACCCAGAGGTACGCGTCGAGGGCGCTGCCGTCGTCGACCGCGCCGGGCTTCTCTCCGATCGCGCGCCCGGCGGGGTTGCACCAGTCGAGCGGGCCGTCGCCGAGGGGCCCGAGCCCGTTGCGCGACGTGTCGATGACGTAGTGCGTGCTGAGGAGCGCGGCGAGCCGGTCGGCGTACGCGCGCTCGTCGGCCGTGGTGCGGACGTTGGACACGTTGGTCGCGAAGCCGCGCGCGTCGCCGATCCCGGCCTGCGTCAGCCGGTCGGCCATGGTCGGGGCGTCGACCCACGCCGAGTTCCCGGCGTCGAGGTAGACGCTCGCGCCCGCGTCCGCGAGCGCTGCGGTGGCCTGCCGCAGGAGCCCGGCGCGGTCGCCCTGCTCGGGGCACGCGCCGAGGTCGGGCAGGGCGTCGGGTTCGAGCACGACGGCGGTGCGGGTGCCGCGCAGCCCGTCGGCGACGGCCTGGACGAAGGCCGGGTACTCCTCGGGGGTCAGGCCGCCCGCGGAGAAGGACCCGCAGTCGCGGGCGGGGATCGCGTAGAGCGTGACGATGCCGGTGCGTCCGGCCTCGTTGGCGGCGTTCGCGTAGTCGCGCACGAGCGCCTCGGCCTCCGCCGGTGCGAACCAGTCGCCGATCCACAGGGACGCGCCCGCCTCGCTGATGACGTCGAGCGCCGCGGCAGCGTCGGGGTCGCTCGTCCGGAGCGCTGCGGCGGCGTGCACGGACTGCATGTCCGGGTGGGCGTAGGGCGCGCCCTCGAGGAAGGGGTTCGCGTCGGCGCCCACGGGCTGTGCGGGGGCCGGGGGCGCCTCGGCCGTGGTGGTGTCGCGCGGTGGCTCGGCGGCCCCGGGCTCCCCGGGAGAGCACGCCCCCAGCCCGACGGCGAGGATCGCCGCCCCCAGCGTGGTCGCGGTCAGGTATCGGTCGGCTCGCGCGCGCATGTCTCCCCTGTCGTGGTGCGGGCGGCCGGGCCGGGTGGGGGCGGGCCGCCTCGTGCCGACGGCGCCCGGTGGCGCGGCGTCGGCGGCTCGCACGCTACGCCGTCGGGGGTGACGCCGCGCCGTCGTCCCACGGTGGAGGACGCCCGGGTTGTCAGAACGAGCGTGAGCTCTGGTTCACGCTCGTTCTGACAACCGGGCGGGTCAGACCGCCGTGAGCGCCTCCGTCGGGGACATCCGTGCTGCCCTGACCGCGGGGTAGAGGCCCGCGACCGCGCCGATCCCGAGCGTCGCGACGAGACCGCCCACCACGACCACGGGCGGGACGGAGACCGGCCACTCCTGGGACGTGGCGTAACCGGCCGTGATGCCGACGCCGATCAGGACCCCCGCGGCCCCGCCCATGAGCGAGAGCACGAGCGACTCGACGAGGAACTGCCCGCGGATCTGGCCACGGGTCGCGCCGAGCGACCGGCGCAGACCGATCTCGGCGCGTCGTTCGAGGACCGAGATGACCATGGTGTTCGCGACCCCGATCCCGCCCACGAGCAGCGCGACCGCCCCGAGACCGACGAGCAGCCCCGTGAACGCCTCGTCGGTGGCCTGCTGGGCCGCGAGCGCGTCGGAGGGGCGCGAGACGTCGACCTCGTTGGGTGCCTGCGGGTTGGCCGTGGCGCCGAGGACGCCGCGGACCTGCTCGACGGCGTCCTCGCGGGTGCGCGTGTAGATCATGGTCGGCAGCTCGTCCCAGTCGAGGTACGTCACCGCTGCCTCGCGACCCACGAGCGCCCCGAGGTCCATCTCCGGGGCGAGCGGCACGGGGTCGAGGATGCCCACGACCGTGAACCACTCACCGCCGATCCACACCTTGACGGCCGGATCCGGCGTCGTGATCCCCAGGCGCTTCGCGGTCGTGTGCCCCAGCACGACGGCCGGGTACCGCGCCGTCGCCTCCGAGAGCCAGGCGCCGTCCGCGACCGTGCCCCCGATGGACTCCAGCAGGTCGAGGTCCGCCGCGTACACGCCGATCCCGCCCGACTCCCCCGTCGGGACCAGGTCCGAGCGGTACGCCTTGGCGTCGAGCTGCGCGACCGAGGTCGCGTTCTCGACCGGGGCGATCCGCCGCACCATGTCGACCGACTCGGGCGGCAGGGTCGCGGCCTCACCGAACAGGTCGGTCCCGGGCGCGACACGCAGCAGGTTCGTCCCGAGGGCCGTGAGCGTCCGGTCGAGCTCGGCTCGTGACGAGCTCGAGATCCCGACGACCGCGACCATCGCCGCGATGCCGATCGCGATCCCCAGGGCCGAGAGCACGGCCCGCAGCGGTCGGGTGCGCAGCCCGGTCGCGCCGACGCGCAGGACGTCTGGCGGACCGAGGCGCGCGGGGCGCAGCGTGGTCAGCACGGTGCCTCCTCGTCGGCCGCGGTCGCCGGGGAGTACGGGTCGGCAGCGCCCGCAGCGCCACCAGTGCCACCAGCGCCACCAGCGCCACCAGCGCCACCAGCGCCACCAGCGCCACCGAGGACCGTCCCCGCCCCGCTCGGGGCCAGGGTCCCGTCCGCGACGATCTCGCCGTCGCGCATCGCGACCTGTCGGGGCAGCGAGGCCGCGAGCTCACGGTCGTGCGTGATGATGACGACCGTCGTCCCGACCGCGTTGAGCCCCCGCAGCACGTCCATGACGCCGGCCCCGGCGGCGGTGTCGAGCGCGCCCGTGGGTTCGTCGGCGAGCAGCAGAGGCGGGTCCCCGACGACGGCGCGCGCGATCGCGACACGCTGCTTCTCGCCGCCCGACAGCTCGTGCGGGCGGTGCGTGAGCCGGTGCCCCAGGCCCACGCGCTCGAGGGCCTCGGCGGCCCGACGGCGTCGCTCGCGCCGTCCGACCCCCCGGTACAGCAGCCCGTCGGCGACGTTGTCGAGGGCGCAGACGCCGACGGCGAGGTGGAACTGCTGGAAGACGAACCCGATGCGGCTCGCGCGCAGCGCGGACACCTCGCGGTCGTCGAGGTCCTCGACGAGGAAGTCGTCGATCAGGACCCGGCCGGACGTGGGCCGGTCGAGCGTCCCGATGACGTTGAGCATGGTCGACTTCCCCGAGCCGGACGGCCCGACGATCGCGAGCAGCTCGCCGCGGTGGACGTCCAGGTGGACGTCGCGCAGCGCGGCGACCCCGCCCGGGAAGACCCGGGAGACCTCGTGCAGGGTCACGACGGGGCCGCCGCCCGCGTCGGGGTCGGTGCCCGGCGAGCCCGCGCCCGTGGCGGTGCCCCAGGTCTGCGGGTGGGCCACGGCGTCGCGCGCGACGGCGAGCGCGCTCACGACGGCATCCCGACGACGTCGCCCTCGGCCACGTCGCCCGTGATCTCGACGCTCCCGTCGGCGAACATCCCGGTGTCCACGGCCACGATCCGGGTCGCACCGTCCCCGACGACCTCGACCCCGTACCCGCCCTCGGCGAGCGCGAGGAGCGCCGCGACGGGCACGGTCAGGACGTCGGGGCGCTCGGCCGCGACGAACGTGACCTTGACCGAGCCGGAGTCGGCGTCGGTCCCGTCGGGGAGCGTCACGGTCACGGGGATCGTGGTCTTGTCGGAGGCGCCGGGCATGCCGCTCTCGTCCTCGACGACCTCGGGGCTCCCGACGGCGGAGATCACCGCTTCCGTCGTGGCGCCTCCCGGCAGCTCGACCGTCACGGTGCCGCCCTTCACGGCCCGGTCGCGGTCGGCGACGTCGAGGTCGACCGAGATCGCCCGGTCGACGCCCGTCGTCGTGAGGATCTCCGCGGCAGCGGCGTCGCCGACGCGCACCTCGAGGGCGTCGACCCGCACCGGCCCGGAGGCCACGAGGACGTCGGACGGGCCGACCGTTCCCGTCTTCTCGACGCCGCGGTCCTTCTGCCACTTCGTGACGGCCTGGGCGGTCGAGTCCGTGAACTTCGTGTCCACGGTGAAGCCCGTGTACCCCAGGGCCACGAGGTTCTCCTCGAGCTGGCGCACGTCCTCGCCCTCGGCCCCCGTGCCCAGCTCGCGGTACACGGGCAGCGTGCCGAGCAGGAGCACGGTCGGGCGTTCGTCGACCTTGAAGAGCACTCCCCCACGGTCGACGACGTCACCCACGCCCGGCAGCCACGTCACCGTCCCGCCGCCCCCGCCCTCGGCTCCGCCGGTCCCCTGGTGCCCGCGCGCGACGGCCTCGCCGTGGCCGAGCGTGCCCTTGACGGTCGAGCGCTGCACGAGGGTCTGGCGGGTCACGGTCGCGGTCTCCTCGGGACCGGTCGCGGCGGGTGCCGGGTCGTCCCCGCGGCCGAACCCCGTCAGGGCCAGCACGACGCCCGCGCCGATCACCACGGTGCCCACGACCCCACCGACCACGAGCCCCCGGCGACGGCGCTTCGGACCGGGCGCCCCGGGCACCGCGCTCCGGCGGCTCACTCGCCACCTCCGGGCACGCTCTCGAAGATACCGAGCCCGGCGGACCCGGGCTCGTTGCACGCTTCGAGCGCGGCCTCGAAGGCCTCGATGTCGTCACCCACCTCACCGGCCGCGGTCATCCCGCCGTTCGGGTCCGGGTCGGGCATGTCCATGCCGTGCTCGCGCATGCACTTGGCGAACTCACGCTGGGCCTCGAGGTCCTCGGGGGTCATCTTCAGGGGCTCGCCGCCGTTCGGCATGAACTCCCTGCAGGCGTCGAAGGCCGCGTCCATCTCGTCCGTGCTGCCCGCCTCGACGGTGCCCGACGTGACCGCCAGCCCTCCGTCGGTGCCCGGGTCGGGCATGTCGACGCCGTTGTCGCGCATGCAGCTCGCGAACTGTCGCGCCATGTCGTCGCGCTCGGCGTCGGTCATGTCCTCGTACGACTTCTTGTCCTCCGCCTGGCTGGTCTTCCCCTTCCCGTCGCCGGCGCTCGCGACGTCCGGGGCGTCGTCGGGCGCGCAGGCCGAGAGCGTGACCGTGAGCAGCGCGACGACGAAAGCCGCGGCGGCCGACCGGCGGCGCGTCACGAGGGGGGCCGCCCCACCAGGGCGGGTGTCGGAGATGGTCATGATGATCCTCACGTCGGGAACGGGTCAGGAGCAGTCCACCCGACCCCCTGTGAGACCCCCGTGAGCCGCGACCTCACAGAGATCTCACAGTGCCCACCTGCATGCTCCTGGTGTGCGAGTACTGGTGGTGGAGGACGAGGAGCTCATCGCGCAGGCCGTCGCGACGGGCCTGCGGCGCCTCGCGATGGCGGTCGACGTCGCGCTCGACGGGCACGAGGCGTTGGCGCGGATCGACGTGAACGCGTACGACGTCGTCGTGCTCGACCGGGATCTGCCCGGCGTCCACGGCGACGACGTGTGCCGGGCGATCGTCGCCTCGGACGGGGACTCGCGCGTCCTCATGCTCACGGCGTCGGGCGGCGTGCTGGACCGGGTGACCGGGCTCGACCTCGGCGCCGACGACTACCTCGTCAAGCCGTTCGCGTTCGCCGAGCTGAGCGCCCGGGTCCGAGCCCTGGGACGCCGGGCGCGCCCCGCTGCACCGCCCGTGCTCGAACGCTCGGGCCTGCGCCTCGACACGAGCCGGCACGAGGTCTACCGGGGCGGACGCTTCGTGCACCTGTCGCGCAAGGAGTTCGGCGTCCTGGAGGAGCTGCTGCGCGCCGACGGGCGGCCCGTCTCGGCCGAGCACCTGCTCGAGAAGGTGTGGGACGAGAACATCGACCCGTTCACGGGCGTCGTGCGCTTCACCATCAAGCAGCTCCGCCGCAAGCTCGAGGACGCGACGCTCGTCGAGACGGTCACGGGCGTCGGGTACCGGGTCCCGTGAGGCTGCCCCGGCCCGCGCTCCGCCCGACCCTGCGGGCCCGCCTCACGGCCGTCTACGCCGCGGCGTTCGTCGTCGCGGGAGCCGTGCTCATCGCCGTCCTGTACGTGCTGCTCGCGGCGGCGATCGACCGGCAGCCGATCGACTCGGTGGGCCTCGCGGTGGGCGCGGTCGAGGCGTCCGACCTCGAGACGTACTCGACCCTCGACCCGTCGCTGACGGCCGAGCTCGTCGCGGGGCAGACCTTCCCGCTGCACGCCGCGGAGACGGTCGACCCCGCGATGCCCCTCCCGCCCGGGTCCGACCCGTTCGCGGACCTGCGCAAGGTCGTCGAGATCAACAACCAGGAGGCCCGCGACGCGACGCTGCGCAACGTGCTCACGTGGTCGATCCTCGCGCTGCTCGGGATCGGGGTCCTCGCGGTCGGCTTCGGGTGGGTCATGTCGTCGCGCGTCCTCGCCCCGCTGCACCGGATCACGGCCACCGCCCGCCGTGTCGCGGACGACAACCTGCACGAGCGCATCGCGCACACCGGCCCCGACGACGAGCTCAAGGACCTGGCGGACACGTTCGACCAGATGCTCGAACGTCTCGACCGGGCGTTCGACGGGCAGCGACGGTTCGTCTCGAACGCGTCGCACGAGCTGCGCACCCCGCTGACGATCACCCGCACCGTCCTCGAGGTCGCGCTCGACGACCCCGGCACGCACGACGACGCGCGCCACCTGGGGACGACGCTGCTCGCCGTGAACGCACGCCAGGAGCGACTCATCGAGGGGCTCCTGACGCTCGCCGCCGTGGACCAGGCGCCGCTGGTCCGCGAGCCCGTCGACCTCGCCGAGGTCGCCGCACAGGCCCTCGCGACCGCCGGGGCCGCAGCCCGCGACGCCGACGTCGACCTGCACCTCGACGCCGATCCGACCTCGACGCAGGGCGACGCGGTCCTGCTCGAACGGCTCGTCCAGAATCTCGTCGACAACGCCGTGCGCTACAACGAGCCGGGCGGCCGCGTGGCCGTCGCGACGCGCCCCGGACCGGACGGCTCGGTCGAGGTCGCGGTCTCCAACACCGGACCCGTCGTGCCGTCCTACGAGCTCGAGGCGCTGTTCGAGCCCTTCAGACGCCTCGGACGCGACGGCGCCGTCGCCGACCGTCGCGGGGGCTACGTGCGCGGCGGTGTCGGGCTGGGGCTGTCGATCGTCCGCTCGGTCGCGGCCGCGCACGGCGGCCAGGTCACGGCCGAGCCGCGCGAGGGCGGCGGCCTCACGGTCGTCGCACGCCTGCCGGGCGCGCGCGGACCCGTCAGCCCGGCATCGGCACCGGCACGTCCGAGCCGCCCTCGACCGTTCGCCGCGCTCCCATCTGGATGATCGCCGGCGCCGGCACGAACCCTCCCGCGACGAGCGCCTCCCCCTGCCGGAAGAAGGGCGTGGCAGCGAGGAGCTCGGGCGGCGCGAAGCCGAAGACGGACTCGAGCTCGGCCAGGTCGGCGGGCGAGCTCATGCGCATGACGATCACGTTGTCGCACTGCGAGAGCACGTTGGGGTGGATCTTGGAGGGCCGCTGCGTCGAGAGCAGGAGCCACAGCCCGAACTTGCGCCCCTCGGCGGCGATCTGGACGACGCGCTCGGTCGTGAGGCGCTGGAGCTGGGTCGCGGGCTCGGCCGAGACGATGTTGTGCGCCTCGTCGATCACGACGAGGCGCGGCCTGCGCTCGGCCCGGGCCGCCCAGAGGTCGTCGAGCAGCGCGAGCGAGACCGCGAGCTGTTCCTCGTGCGTGTGCAGGCTGCCGAGGTCGACCACGACCGCGCGCGGCCCCTCGTCGAGCACCTCGCTGACCGACTGCCCGACGCCCGCCCACACGTCCCAGTCCAGGATCCCCAGGTTCTCGACGCGCTGGGCGAGGCGCAGCGCGTCGGGCTCACCCGTCGCGCGCAGGGCCGAGGGGATCGAGTGCGGGTTGAGCATGCCCTCGGCCGCGATGCTCCGGTGACCTGCTGCGGCCGCGCCGACCGCGCCCGCGAGGTCCCCCGGCCCCTGGGCGTCCTCGAGCATCCGCAGGAACGTGTTGTACTCGCCGCGGTCGGTCAGCGGGTCGAGCTGCAGGACGGCGGCCTGGCTCGCGGCCTCCATGGCGGTCAGCCGGGCGGTCACGGGGTGGTGGTCGCCGTCGTTGCGCAGGACACGCACGTCGAGCTCGCGCAGGCGCGCGGCGTCGTCGGGCGACGCGGTCTCGAGCAGCTCGCCGATCCGCACGAAGTCGGAGTTCGGGTCGAGGAGGACCATGGGCAGGTCGGTGTCGATGAGGAGCTGTTCGAGGAGCACCCCGAGCGCGTACGTCTTGCCCGACCCCGACTGCCCGCACAGGAACGTGTGCCGGTTGAAGCGGTGCGGCTGGAGCAGGGCGGCGACGTTCCCGCGGCTGTGGTGCAGCTCGCCGATGCGCAGGGTCGCGCGCTCGCGCGCCTGGAGCGCCTCGAGCACGCCGGCCCCGGCGGGCGTGAGGTCGTGCGACGTGAACGGGTCGCCCCCGGACCCGGCCACCGTGCCGTCCGGGCGCAGCTCCCCGAGGACCCGCCCGTGCCCGACGGCGTCACCCGCCTTGGTCGCGCGCGTCAGGACCTGCCCCATCACCAGGGCGTCGCCGGGATGCTCGGCCGTCTCGGGGAACACGACGCCGATCGTCACGAAGTCCCCCGGCCCGATGCTCGACTCCCTCGGCAGGCGGTACGTGAACCGGCGTCCGTCGAAGGACTCGGCGAGCGTGGTCTCGGTCGTCATGCGGGGCCTCCGGGGTCGCAGGTCGCGGTGCACGACAAGGATCGACCCGCACGCCCGGAAGCGCACCCGCAGGCGAGGGCGCGGCCCGGTCGGTCCGGGCTAGCGACGCCGCTCGTACGTGAGGAACCGGAACCGGACGCCGTCGGCCGAGGTCTGCCAGCCGTCGAGGGCCGCCCCCGCGACGCCGGGAGAGCCCGGCGATCCCGCGAGCGCCCAGTCGCCGTCCGGACCGGCCGCGAGCGCGGGCGCGAAGGCGTCGCCGTCCACCACGAGGTCGATCTCCGTGACGACGCAGCGGTCCGCGAGCGGCAGGGTCGCGGTGTACACCTGTGCGCCACCCATGACCCAGACCTGCCCCGAGCCCGACTCCTCGGCCGCGGCCGACGCGAGCGCCAGCCCCTGCTCGACCGACGGGGCGACCACGACGCCGGTGGCGGGGCCGCCCGGGTGGGCGGCGCCGTCGGGCAGCCAGTCCTCCTGGCGCGTGACGACCACGTTGAGCCGGCCCGGCAGGGGACGGAAGCGCGGCGGGAGCGAGTCCCACGTGACGCGGCCCATGACGACCGGGTGGCCCGTGGTGACGCGGCGGAAGTGCGCGAGGTCCTCGGGCAGGTGCCACGGCATCCCGCCACGGGCTCCGATCACGGGACGGCCCTGGGTGTCGCGCGCCTGCGCCCAGACCAGTCCGACGACCGGACGGCTCACACCGCCACCGGTGCTTTGATCGTCGGGTGGTGCTGGTAGCCCACGACCTCGACGTCCTCGTACGTGTAGTCGAACAGCGAGTCGCGCGGGGCCAGGCGCAGCGTCGGGGCCGGGTAGGCCGCACGGCTGAGCTGCTCGCGCACCTGCTCGACGTGGTTGTCGTAGATGTGGCAGTCGCCGCCCGTCCACACGAAGTCGCCGACCTCGAGCCCCGACTGCGCCGCGACCATGTGCGTGAGCAGCGCGTAGGAGGCGATGTTGAACGGGACGCCCAGGAACAGGTCCGCGCTGCGCTGGTAGAGCTGGCACGAGAGCTTGCCGTCGGCGACGTAGAACTGGAAGAACGCATGGCAGGCCGGCAGGGCCATCTTGTCGAGCTCGCCCACGTTCCACGCCGAGACGATCATGCGCCGCGAGTCCGGGTCGGTGCGCAACGTCTCGAGGACCTGGCTGACCTGGTCGACGTGCTGCCCGTCGGGCGTGGGCCACGAGCGCCACTGGACGCCGTAGACGGGGCCGAGCTCGCCGTCCTCGTCGGCCCACTCGTCCCAGATCTTCACGCCGTGCTCCTGGAGCCAGCGCACGTTCGAGTCGCCGCGCAGGAACCACAGCAGCTCGTAGACGATCGACTTCAGGTGCACGCGCTTGGTCGTCACGAGCGGGAAGCCCTGCGACAGGTCGAAGCGCATCTGGTGGCCGAACACGCTGCGCGTCCCCGTCCCCGTGCGGTCCGACTTGTGCGTCCCGGTCTCCAGGACGAGCCGGAGGAGGTCCTCGTAGGGCGTCGGGACGGGAGAGCTGATGGGCGCGCTGGAGCTGTCGCTGACGGTGACCACGGGTGCCAGTCTAGAGAGGGAGTCTCCCCACAGCGCACTCGTGGACCCCTTCCAGGCTGTGAAACCGATGACTCGTCCGGGGAATGCGCGGTCTGCGGCCGACGTTGGTCCGGGAACCGGTCGCACGGAACGGCCGCACCCCGAGGATGGGAAGATCAGCAGCATGACGAACACCGCAGCCGAAGAGATCCCCGCGTCGTCCCCGTCCGCGACGGACGCCCTGTGGGTCGAGCGCACCGGCACCCGCACGTACACCGGCTTCTCGGCGCGCGGTGCGAGCGTGTCGATCGGCCCCGCGAGCGCGGGTGCGGTCTTCACGCCCGGCGAGCTCCTCAAGATCGCGCTGGCCGCGTGCGCGGGCATGAGCAGCGACGCGCCGTTCGCACGCCGCCTGGGCGACGACTACGAGGTCACGATCCGTGTCGACGGCGCCAAGGACATGGCCGAGGACCGCTACACGGCCATCACGGAGCACTTCGAGATCGACCTGACGGGCCTCGAGGACGACGCGCGCGAGCGTCTCCTGAAGGTCGCGGACCGCGCGATCGAGACCACGTGCACCGTGGGGCGAACGGTCAAGAACGGTGCGACAGTGGAGCACACCTTCGGCCCGGTCGTGGGTGCGGTCGGCGAGTGATCGCCGCCTGATCCTGCGACCACGGGTCGCCGGGTCGCAGCCGCCACAGGAGGGAGTCGTCCGATGGGTCGCAAGAAGAAGGACACCGACGCCCAGATGGCCGTCTGGGGAACGTCGGACAGCGTACGACCAGCACCGCAGCCGCACGCGCACCTGGCCGCGGTCCAGGACGTCCCCGAGGGGACACCGACCGACGACTGGGGCGACCTGCGGGGCACTCCCCTGCTCGACGCCGCGCTCGACAAGGCCGTCACCATCCCGTCGTCGGTCATCCACGCGCACGTCGACGGGCTGCGCCGCCGCAACCCGCACGCGTCTCCCGCGCAGATCATCGGGATCCTCGAGCGGGAGTACCTCCTGGTCATCGGCACGGCCGGCGGCGCGGTCGGGGCGGCCGCGGCGATCCCGGCGGTCGGCACGGGCGTGGGCATCGCCCTGACCGCGAGCGACGTCGCGACGTACTTCGGGTCCTCCGCCGCGTTCTCCCTCGCGGTCGCGGACGTGTACGGCTTCGAGGTCGACGACGCCGCCCGCCGTCGTGCCTTCCTGCTCGCGTCGGTCCTCGGCGACAAGGGCTCGCAGCAGGTCGAGAAGGCCGTGGGCGGGTCCGCCATGGCCTGGGGCAAGGTCCTCATGACGAGCATGCCGTCGAGCACGCTCAAGCAGGTCAACAAGGCCCTGACGAACAAGTTCCTGCGCACCCAGATGGTCAAGCACGGTGGCCTCGCGATCGGGCGGCTCGTGCCGTTCGGCGTGGGCGCGGTCGTGGGCGTCGCGGGCTCGCGCGCGCTCGGCAAGACCGTGATCACCCAGACGCGGCGAGCCTTCGGACCGCCGCCCCAGACGTTCCGGCCCGTGCTGGAGGTCGTCGAGGTGCCCGACGGCGCCGCTCCCCCGCTGCTCGTCCCCGCACCTGCCGACCGGTTCAGCCTGGTCGACGCCCCGGTGCCCGGTGCGGGCCCCGGGGTGGTCGACGAGGCGGCCGAACGAGCGGCCGCACGACGGGCCGGTGGCACGGGCCCGACGGACGGCACGCCGCGCGGCATCCGGTCGGTGCGCTGGCGCCGCCCCAAGAAGTCCTCGTGACCCCTGGGGACCCGGGGGGACGCACGTCGACGACCGGCCGCGTCGAGCTCACGCACGTGCTCCCGCTCAGCGCCGAGCGCGCGTTCGCGCTGGTCGCGGACGTGCGGACGCATCCGCGGTGGGTGCCGCTCAGCCGCGGCGTGTTCCACGGTCCCGATGGTTCGCCGGTGCCCGCGACCGCCTGGCGGCCGGGGGTGGGCGCCGAGTTCACGATGGTCTCGGGGCCGTTCGCCCCGCAGGGTGCGGCGGGGTTCCCGGACCGGATGCGGATCACGCGGTGGGAACCGCCCGGGGCCGAGGGGCAGGCGGGTCACGCGACCTACCTGAAGCTCGGGCCGGCGCTGCTCGGGGAGGCGGGGATCGTCGTCGTGCCCCTCGCGGGCCATCACCTGCCCTCCACGTCACCGCACGAGCCCCTCGCGCGGTGCGCCGTGACCTGGTGGGAGGACGTGTACCTCGCGGGTCCGCTGCCCAGGGCGGTGACGGCCCCGTTCGCCGCACGCGTGCTGGACCTCATGATCCGGCTGTCGCTGCGCCGTCTGGACCGCATGGTGGCCCGGGGCTGAGGCTGAGGCCGAGCCCCTCCACGGTGCCGGTGCCGGTGCCCAACATGCGGTTGGCGTCGGCCGAACATGCGGTTGGCGTCGGATTCCGGCTGGATTCCGACGCCAACCGCATGTTCAGCACCGTGGGGGTCAGGCCTCCTCGGCCTCCGGGGCCGGGGTCTCCGGGGCTGCCGGCGTCTCGTCGGCCGGCGTCTCGGCCGGGCCCGCGAGGATCAGGTAGAGCTCGCGACGCGTGCGCTCGAGGAGCGCGACGGCCTGGGCGGCCTGCTCGTCCGAACCGGACCGCGCGACCTGCTGGAGGGCGGCCGCGACCGACGCGAGCGCCCCCCGGAGCTGCCGGGCCGGGCGGACCCCGCCGTCGGCGACGTCCTGCCAGGGGGTACCGAGCTCGTCGGCGTGCTCGGTGACGTAGGTGCGACCGTCGTCGGTGAGGCTCGCGAGCTTGCGCCCGCCCTCGGCCGTGATGGTCACGAGACCCTCGTCCTCGAGCAGGCTCAGAGCGGGGTAGATCGCGCCGGGGCTCGGCCGCCACGCACCCGAGGTGCGCTCGCCGATCTCCTGGATGACCTGGTAGCCGTGCATGGGCTCCTCGGCGAGGAGGAGCAGGATCGCGGCGCGGATGTCGCCGCGCCCGGCACGACCGCCCGGTCCGCGGCCACCGGGGCCACGGTGGCCTCGGCCGCGCGGGCCGCCACCGGGGCCGCCTCCCGGTCCGCCGCGGTGCCCGCGGGGACCGCGGCCCTCGAAGCGGTCGTCGAACCGCTCGTCGTGACCGTGGTGGCCGTGGTCGTGGTGACCGTGGTCGTGAGGGCCCTGGCGGTCGGGTGCGCCGTCGGCGCCACGGCCCGGTCGCCCGGAGCCGTCGCGACCGGAGCGGTCACCGCGACCCGAGCCGTCAGGGGTTCCGGCGCCGTCGGGACGACCGCCGCGGCGACCGCGCGGGCCCCCGGGGAAGTCACCCGCGAAGTCGGGGCCGAAGCCCTCGCCCTGCTCGGGGAAGTCGTCGCGTCGGCGACGGGGTCGACCCCCGAAGGGGTCGAAGGCACCTGCGCGGCCGGAGCGGTCGCGGGGCGGACGGGAAGAGTCTGGGTGCTGATGGGGGGTACGCATGGGATGTCTCCTGACGAGTGCGTGTGTCTGTGTCTGTGGGAGCCCCTCCGCAGGGGCACGCCGAGCGATGCTCGGGGGACGGGTGCGGGCGGGTTGTCGTCGGTCGTCCGACGGAGCCTCGGCCTGCATCCGGATCGTCGACACGGGTGCGAATGGCTACGCACTCTCTGCGTCGATGAGTTAAAGATATATCGTTGACGTATCGATAGTCAACCCCCGATCTCGATCGGGTTGCGGAGCCCGCGCGGGAACCGTCCAGGTCGTACAGTGACGGGAAGGACCCGGGGCACTCGCGCCACGGGACCGGCACCCGCTCAGCAGTCACCGTGCAACGACGCACACCCCGCACCGTCGCACGTCCCACGCCCGCACCGGACCAGACAGAGGCGCAGATGACGACCAGCACCCCGGGACCCACGCACGTCCCCCGGCACTACCTGATGTGCCGCCCCACGTACTTCACGGTCAGCTACGAGATCAACCCGTGGATGGACCGCGCCCTCCCGGTCGACACCGCGCTCGCCGTCTCCCAGTGGGAGCGCCTGCGCGACGTCTACCTCGACCTCGGGCACCGCGTCGAGCAGATCGACCCCGAGCCCGGCCTGCCCGACATGGTCTACGCGGCCAACGGCGCGACCGTCGTCGACGGCCTGGTCTACTCGGCGCTGTTCCGCCACCCCGAGCGGGCACCCGAGGGCCCGGCCTACCTCAAGTGGTTCGCCGACCGTGGGTACGTGACCCACTCGGCCGACCACGTCAACGAGGGCGAGGGCGACCTGCTCGTCGCGGGCGACGTCGTCCTGGCCGGGACGGGATTTCGCACCGAGCGCAGCGCGCACCGGGAAGCCGCGGGACTCTGGGGGCGCGAGGTCGTCACGCTCGAGCTCGTCGACCCGCGCTTCTACCACCTCGACACGGCGCTCGTGGTGCTGCGCGGCAGCGAGGGAGCGCCTGGGGTCGCGCCGGGCGGCACGCCGCCGCCGTTCCTCGCTCCCCTGCCCGACGACGCAGCCCACCCCGACAGCGCACCGCACCCGGGCACGGCCCGCCCTGCGACGGACGTGAGCGTGGACCTCGCGTACTACCCACCCGCCTTCTCCCCCGCGTCCCAGGAGCTCCTGGCCGAGCGCTTCCCCGACGCGCACCACGCGACCGAGGCCGATGCCCTGGTGCTCGGGCTCAACGCCGTGAGCGACGGGCGGCACGTGGTCCACACCCCCGCCGCGACCCACTTCGCCGGAGCTCTCGCGGAGCGCGGTTACGAGACCGTCGCGGTCGACACGTCCGAGCTCCTGCGCGGCGGCGGCGGAGCCAAGTGCTGCACGCTGGAGATCCGCTCATGAGCACCGTCCAGCCCACCGCCGTCGAGATCCCTTCCCCCGCCGGCGACCACCTCGCGCACAACTACCACCCGCTGCCCGTGACCCTCGCCACGGGCGAGGGCGCCTGGGTCGCCGACGTCGACGGTCGACGCTACCTCGACCTGCTCGCCGGGTACTCGGCGCTCAACTTCGGGCACCGGCACCCCACCCTGATCGACGCCGCGACCGAGCAGCTCGGGCGCGTGACCCTGACCTCGCGCGCGTTCGACCACGACCTCCTGCACCCGTTCGCGGACCGCCTGACGCACCTGATCGGGCCGCTGGTCAAGGGAACGGGTCCGGGCGCGACCTCGATGATGGTCCCCATGAACACGGGCGCCGAGGCCGTCGAGACCGCGATCAAGATCGCCCGCAAGTGGGGCTACGAGGTCAAGGGCGTACCGGCCGGGCAGGCGAGCATCGTCGTCGGGCACGGGAACTTCCACGGGCGCACAACGACCATCGTGTCGTTCTCCGACGACCCCGACGCGCGGGACGGCTACGACCCGTTCACGCCCGGGTTCCGCCTCGTACCCTACGGCGACGCGCAGGCCGTGGCCGACGCGATCGACGAGACCACCGTGGCCGTCCTCATGGAGCCGATCCAGGGAGAGTCGGGCGTCGTCGTGCCCCCGGACGACTACTGGCCGACCCTGCGCCGCGTGTGCGACGAGCGCGGCGTCCTGCTGATCGCCGACGAGATCCAGTCCGGCCTGGGCCGGACCGGGACCACGCTCGCGTGCGAGCTGTGGGACGTGAAGCCGGACCTCGTGACGCTCGGCAAGGCGCTGGGCGGCGGCGTCGTCCCCGTCTCGGCGGTCGTCGGGAGCAGCGACGTCCTCGGCGTCCTGACGCCCGGCACCCACGGGTCGACGTTCGGCGGCAACCCGCTCGCGTGCGCCGTCGGTCTCGCGGTCGTCGGGCTCCTCGAGACGGGCGAGCACCAGGCGCGGGCCCGGGACCTCGGCGCCCACCTGCACGCACGCCTCGCGAGCCTCGTCGACGACGGTCTGCTGACGGGCGTCCGGGGCGTCGGGCTGTGGGCCGGTCTCGACCTCGACCCCACCCGCGGGACGGGCCGCGACCTGTGCGAAGCCCTGCTCGCGCGGGGCGTCCTGGCCAAGGACACGCACGGCTCGACCATCCGCCTCGCACCCCCGCTCGTGATCGACCGTCCAGACCTCGACCTCGGGATGGCCGCTCTGCGTGACGCCCTGACGCAGCTCGCCACGGATCGGTAGAGTCCGGAGGGTGACCACTCCTGCCTCTGACACCTCCACCCGCCTCGCCGAGTGGCAGCAGGCCTACGCAGACCTGCAGTCCCTCGGCCTGAAGCTCGACCTGACCCGCGGCAAGCCCTCCGCCGAGCAGCTCGACCTCTCCGACGCCCTCCTGGCACTGCCGGGCGCAGGAACGGTCACCGACGCCGACGGCACCGACGTGCGCAACTACGGCGGGCTCGACGGCCTGCCGCAGATCCGCCGCATCTTCGCCGAGCTCCTCGACGTCCCCGTCGACCAGCTCCTCGCGGGGGGCAACGCGAGCCTCACGCTCATGCACGACACGCTCGCGTTCGCCATGCTGTTCGGCCTGCCCGGCTCCGAGCGGCCGTGGTCACGCGAGGAGAAGGTGCGGTTCGTGTGCCCGGTCCCGGGCTACGACCGCCACTTCGCGCTGTGCGAGGCGTTCGGCATCGAGATGGTCACGGTCCCCATGACGGCCGACGGCCCCGACGCCGAGGCCGTCGCCGCGCTCGTCGCGGACGACCCGAGCATCAAGGGCATGTGGGTCGTGCCGACCTACGCGAACCCGGACGGCTCCGTGGTCTCGCGCGAGGTCGCCCAGCGCCTCGTCTCGATGCCTGCCGCAGCCCCCGACTTCCGCATCCTGTGGGACAACGCGTACGCGGTGCACCACCTCACGGACGTCGAGACCGAGTCCGCCCCGGCCCTGGCCCTGGCAGCCGAGGCCGGCAACCCGGACCGCGTGCTGCTCTACGCCTCGACCTCCAAGATCACGTTCCCGGGCGCGGGGGTCGCCTTCCTGGGCGCCTCCCCGGCCAACATCGCCTGGTACAAGAAGCACCTCGCGGCCCAGTCGATCGGCCCGGACAAGATCAACCAGCTCCGTCACGCCCAGTTCTTCGGCGACGCCGAGGGCGTGCGCGCCCACATGCGCAAGCACCGCGACGTGATCGCCCCCAAGTTCGAGGCCGTCGACACGATCCTGCGCGAGCGCCTGGGTACCGGCTCCGGCGCCTCGTGGACCGCGCCGCTCGGCGGGTACTTCGTGTCGCTCGACGTGGTGCCGGGCACCGCGGCGCGCGTCGTCCGGCTCGCCAAGGAGGCGGGCATCGCCCTGACGCCCGCGGGGGCCACGTTCCCGTACGGCAAGGACCCCCACGACGCCAACATCCGCCTCGCCCCGACGCTGCCCCCGCTCGACGAGGTGCGCGTCGCGATCGACGGCGTCGCGACGTGCGCGCTGCTCGCGGCGGCCGAGAAGGCGGCTGCGGAGGACTGACGAGCGTGTCAGAACGAGCGTGACCTCGAGGGCACGCTCGTTCTGACACGTTCTCTCGCACGACCGCAGCACGCACCGCTCCCGACGGGCGGCCCGGACCCCTGGTCCACGGCCGCCCGTCGTCGCATGATGGAGACCTGGGCCACCGTCGACGCAGCCGCCCTGGGCGCCCGCCCGGGAGACGAGCATCTCGACCGTCCTGGCGCCGATGAGTTCTCGCGCTCGTCGCAGTCGACCACTGGACAGACCCGTGCACCACCCACGACACAGGGAGCACGTATGACCAGCGCACCAGAACTCGCGATCGAGGCCCACGGCCTCGTCAAGCACTTCAAGGAGACCCGGGCCGTCGACGGGATCGACCTGGCCGTCCCGACCGGCACGGTCTACGGGGTGCTGGGCCCCAACGGCGCGGGCAAGACGACGGCCGTCCGCATGCTCACGACGCTCCTGCGGCCCGACGCCGGGACCGCCCACGTCCTGGGCCACGACGTCCTCGCCCAGCCCGACGCCGTCCGCTCGCTCGTGGGGCTCACGGGCCAGTACGCGTCGGTCGACGAGGACCTCACAGGCGCCGAGAACCTCGTCGTCATCGCGCGCCTGTACGGCTTCACGACGCTCGCCGCGAAGCGCCGCGCCCTGGACCTCATGGAGGCCTTCGGGATCGCGGAGGCCGCGAACCGGCCCGTCAAGACGTACTCGGGCGGAATGCGCCGCCGCATCGACCTCGCTGCGAGCCTCGTCATGAGCCCGCGCGTGCTGTTCCTCGACGAGCCCACGACCGGCCTCGACCCCCGCAGCCGCAACCAGGTCTGGGACATCGTCCGGGTCCTGGTGGCCGACGGCGCGACCGTCCTGCTCACGACGCAGTACCTCGAGGAGGCCGACCAGCTCGCGGACCGCATCGCGGTCATCGACCACGGCAAGGTCATCGCCGAGGGCACCGCGACCGAGCTCAAGCGCTCGGTCGGCGAGGGCTCGGTGACGCTGCGCCTCGCCTCCTCGGGCGACCGCGGCCGAGCAGCGGAGATCGTCGAGCGGGTGCTCGGCGCGGAGGTCGCGCTCGCCCAGGACCCGTACGCGTTCTCCGCACGCGTGCCCGACGACGGCGCGGACCTCGTGGCGCAGCTCCTGCCCGCGCTCGCCGACGCCGGGATCTCCGTGCCCGAGTTCACGTTGGGGCAGCCGAGCCTGGACGAGGTGTTCCTGGCCATCACGGGCCAGCCGGTCGACGAGGGTGGCCGTCCCGACGCCGACGGTGGCGCCCCCTCCGCCGACGCAGACCAGACCGACCGTAGAGGGCGACGCACGCCACGTCGCGGCGACGATCGAGGCAGTGACGACGCACGTCGCGCCGGCAACCGCACCAGCACCGGGGAGGTGGCCTGATGGCCGCGACTCAGACCGAGGTGATCACGACGCCGGAGGCGCAGGTCCTGCGCGCGGCGATCGCGATCGACCAGCACCCGACGAGGCCCTCGCCGCTCGCGAACACCTTCACGTTCGCGTGGCGCGCGCTGCTCAAGATCAAGCACGTGCCGGAGCAGCTCTTCGACGTGACGCTGACGCCGATCATCTTCACGCTCATGTTCACGTACCTGTTCGGCGGCGCGATCGCGGGAGACCCCGAGACGTACCTGCAGTACCTGCTGCCCGGCATCCTGGTGCAGACCGTCCTGATCATCACGGTGTACACAGGCTTCACGCTCAACACCGACATCACCAAGGGCGTGTTCGACCGGTTCCGTTCGCTGCCCATCTGGCGCCCCGCCCCGATCGTCGGGGCGCTCCTGGGCGACACGGTCCGCTACACGATCGCCTCGGCGATCACGGTCGGGCTGGGGCTCGCGATCGGCTTCCGGCCCGACGGCGGGGTGGTCGGCGTCCTCCTGGCCGTCGCCCTGTTGCTGGTCTTCGCGTTCGCGATCAGCTGGATCTTCACGATCCTGGGGCTCGTGATGCGCACCCCCAACGCGGTCATGGGCGTCTCGATGCTGGTCCTCATGCCGTTGACGTTCGCGTCGAACATCTTCGTGAACCCGGACACCATGCCCTCGGGCCTCAAGGCCTGGGCCGAGATCAACCCGGTGAGCCACCTGGCCACCGCGGTGCGCGCGCTCATGGCCGGGACGGCGACGTTCGACCAGATCGGGTGGGTGCTGCTGGCCTCGGTCGTGCTCACCGCGATCTTCGCGCCGATCACGATGCACCTGTACCGGACCCGCAACTGAGCCTGAGCGGCCCCGGCGTGCCGGAGCGGGCGCGACCTCGAGGTCACGCCCGCTCCGGCACGGCGGACGAGGGGCTCGGTCAGCGAGCCGGCGGCCGGCCGCCGTCAGCAGGTGCCTTGTCGTCCTCGCAGCGCTTGGTCACGACCATCACGGGGCACGCCGAGTGGTGCAGCACGGCCTGGCTCGTGGAACCGAGCAACAGGCCCGTGAACCCACCGCGCCCCCGGGAACCGACCACGACGAGGTCCGACGCCGTGGAGAACTCCGTGAGCAGCTCGGCACCGGTGCCGTCCAGGACGATGCGCTTGATCGGCACGTCGGGATTCTCGGCCTCGTGGCGGTCCACGATGACGTTGAGCCCCTCGGTGATGTCGTCGAGCACCTGCTGGTGGTCGATCGAGGCGGGCAGCCATGCGAGGAGCCCCGCACCTGCACCGACGGGCACCCCCGCGACGGCCACGAGCTCGGCTCCCCACGCCCGCGCCTGTTTGATCGCGTGCCGGAGCGCGATGTCGGCCGACGGCGAACCGTCGACGCCGACGACGATCCGCTTGAGCGGGGTGACAGCGGGGAGCTCCTCGTCGCCCGGCCCGCTCTTGAACGGCACGACGACCGTGGGGCACCTCGAGTGGGCCGGCAGCGCCGACGAGACGGTGCCCAGCAGGCGTTCGGTGAACCCACCCCGGC
Organism: Oerskovia jenensis; assembly: GCF_016907235.1. Taxonomy (NCBI): domain Bacteria; kingdom Bacillati; phylum Actinomycetota; class Actinomycetes; order Micrococcales; family Cellulomonadaceae; genus Oerskovia; species Oerskovia jenensis. The sequence continues at coordinate 3,369,872 of NZ_JAFBBO010000001.1, read as the reverse complement.
CCCTCGTGCCGACCACGACCAGCCCGTAGTCCTTCGAGAGCTCGACGAGCACGCCGGCGGCGTCGCCCGTCGCGATCGCCGCGGTCGTCCTGACGCCCGCCGCCTCTGCGCGCTGGGTGGCCTCGGCGAGAACCGCCTTGGCCCCCTCCTGGATCGCGGTGTCGTCGAGGGCCGCGTAGCCACCGTCGAGCGAGGCCGCGGTGAAGGAAGGAAGCGAGTACGAACACACGATGTGCAGGGGCCATCCGACCTGACGGGCGTACGCGGCCGCCCAGTCCAGCGCGTGCAGACTGGGGGTTGATCCGTCGACACCGACGAGCACGATCTGGGCACGGGTCATGGTTCCGTCTCCTTCCGAGGGCAAACGTCCATCCTGAGACAAACCTATCGAAAGAACTGGCAAAGTCCCACCGGCGCGCACGTTCCGGGAGACTGGGCCGACGCAAGAACCCCGCCCTCCCGCACGAAGCGGAAGGACGGGGTTCTCGGCCGGTCTCGCGGAGGGTCGTCCGCTGGTCCGGGTGGTCTCAGGCGACGCGGATGAACGTCGGGTTCGACTGCCAGATCTGACGGATCTGGATGGTCTTGCCGGGACGCGGAGCGTCGATCTGCATGCCGTCACCGGCGTAGATCGAGATGTGACCGGGGGTCCAGATGAGGTCGCCGGGCTGGGCGTCGGCGGCCGACACCTTGGTGCCGACGCTGCCCTGGCCGCTCGACGTGCGGGGCAGGCTGATGCCGGCCTGAGCGAAGACGTACTGGGTGAAGCCCGAGCAGTCGAAGCCGTCGGGCGAGGTGCCGCCGTAGACGTACGGGACGCCCACGTAGCGGCTGGCGATCGAGACGATCGAGGAGCCGGCAGCCGAGGCCGGGACCTGGACGGCGGCAGCCGTCTCGGTGGTCGCCGTGGTGGCGGCGACGGAGGTGCGCTCGTTGGAGCGCGACGGGGTCTGCGTGGCGCGCGTCTGGACGACGCGCTCGACGACGGGCTCCGGCGCGGGGGTCACGGCGACGGCCGCGCTCTCGATCGCGAAGCCGGCCTCGGCGGCGACCGTGACGGCCGGGGCGGACTCGAGCGCGGCACGGGCCTGGGCCGTCAGCGCGTTCAGGTCGACGGTGTTGAGCTTGGTCGAGTCCTGCTCGACGGGTGCTGCGTTGGCGGCCGTACCACCCAGCATCGAGACGATGAGTCCCGACGAGGCAGCGACGACAGCGGTGCGGCGGCCGACGGAGGAAGCCGTCGCCGCCGAAGCAAGGGTGGAAAGCGGGCGCCGTGCGGCACGATGCCGTGCGCCGTTCGTCACTGCAGTCACTAGTTACCTCTCCTGGACGCCTGCGAGGTCAGCTGTCGGGTTCGGGTGGGAGAATCACCCGGCCGTCCGGACCGAGGTCCTTCTGGCTTCACCCCAAGGGCACCGTTGCCGGTACCCGAATTTGGGTCCCCCGTCCCTGTCATCGGGTCGTGGTGTTCCTCTCGCGGTGACAGGGTTAGGCGTTCCGCGCGAGGGCTTCGACGAATGAGTCTTCCGTGAAGCAGAACCGAACGTACACGACCCCGGGGTGAATGTCACGTTCCCATCACGACGTCCTGAAAGGGCCCCGCACAACGGGACGAACCGGCACAAGACCGTTGCCCCGGGCCCCCGGCCGTCGCTCCTCGCGCGTCCCGGGCAGCACGTCGCCCCGCATCCCGGGTGGGGGGTGCGGGGCGGTGCGGGGGTGTGTGGGGTGGGTGGTGGTCAGGGGGCGGTGACGAAGAGGTGGCGGGCGACGTCGTCGGGCAGGTCCAGGACGGTCTCGGCGCCGTCGGCCCAGACGGTGAACCCCCCGGCCTCGGGGGTGATCGTGACCTCCTGGCGGGGCAGGATGCCCGCGGCCGCCAGGCGCGCGAGCAGGTCCGTGTCGGTCTGCAGGGGCTCGGCGATGCGCTGCACGACCACGCGCAGCGCGCCCGGCACGCGCCCCGCACGGTCGGCCGCGGCCACGAACGCGGGCAACGCGACGACCCCGTCGAGGTACTCGATCTCCACGATGTCCTCGCCCAGCTCCGACAGGCCCGGGATCGGGTTGCCGTACGGGTCGTGGTGGGGGTGGTCGAGCAGACCGATCAACCGCTTCTCCACGAGCTCGCTCATCACGTGCTCCCACCGGCACGCCTCCACGTGCACGAACTCCCAGTCCAGCTTGATCACATCGGTCAGCAACCGCTCCGCCAACCGGTGCTTGCGCATCACCCGCTGCGCCTTCGCATGACCCTCAGGAGTGAGCTCCAGATGACGATCCCCCGTCACCACGACCAGACCATCACGCTCCATGCGCGCCACCGTCTGAGAGACCGTCGGACCCGAATGACCCAGCCGCTCCGCGATCCGCGCACGCAGAGGGACGATCCCCTCCTCGTCCAGCTCGTAGATCGTCTTCAGATACATCTCGGTGGTGTCGATCAGGTCGGTCACGTCGCGCTCCTGTCGCTTGGGGGCTTGGGGGCACCTGCCGCACCGGCGGGCCGCTGACCACTAGTTTAGGTCCGAGCCACCGACATTGTGGACGGCGAGCGGTGTTCGCGCCAGGCCGGACTATCGTTGCCCCGTGCCTGAGCCCACCCAGATCACCGTCCCCCCGCACCTGCTGCCCAGCGACGGCCGTTTCGGCTGCGGCCCCTCCAAGGTCCGCGAGGCGCAGGTCCGCGCGCTCTCGGAGGCCGGCACGTCCCTCCTGGGGACCTCCCACCGTCAGGCACCGGTCAAGTCCCTGGTCGGTCGGATCCGGTCGGGCCTCGCCGAGCTCTTCGACGCCCCGGACGGCTACGAGGTCGTCCTGGGCAACGGCGGCTCGTCGGCGTTCTGGGACGTCGCGACGCTGTGCCTGGTGCGCGAGCGCGCCCAGCACGCGGCGTTCGGCGAGTTCGGCGCCAAGTTCGCGACCGCGACCACGCGTGCACCGTTCCTCGAGGCCTCGCAGGTCATCACCGCTCCCCCGGGTTCGGTGGCCGTCCCCGAGGCCGCGGACGGGATCGACGTCTACGCCTGGCCCCACAACGAGACCTCGACGGGGGCCGTGGCCCCCGTGCGCCGCGTCGCGGGTTCACGCGAGCAGGGGGCGCTCACCCTGGTCGACGCGACGTCGGGCGCGGGCGCCCTCCCGGTCGACCTCGCGGAGACGGACGTCTACTACTTCGCCCCGCAGAAGGTCTTCGGGTCCGACGGCGGGCTGTGGGTCGCCATCATGTCCCCCGACGCCGTGGCGCGCGCCCAGGAGATCGAGTCCGGTGACCGCTGGGTCCCCGAGTTCCTCTCGCTCGGCGCGGCGATCACGAACTCCCGCCAGGACCAGACCCTCAACACCCCGGCGGTCGCGACGCTCGTGACGTTCGCCGAGCAGGTCGACTGGCTCAACGAGCAGGGCGGCCTCGAGTGGGCGAGCGCCCGGTCCGCGTCCTCGGCCCGGACCCTGTACTCGTGGGCGGAGTCGCGCGACTGGGCCACCCCCTTCGTGGCGCGCCCCGAGGACCGGTCCACGGTCGTCGGGACGATCGACCTCGACGAGTCGATCGACGCGACGCAGGTCATCGCCGCGCTGCGCGCCAACGGCATCCTCGACGTGTTCCCCTACCGCAAGCTCGGGCGCAACCAGCTCCGGATCGGGATGTTCCCCGCGATCGAGCCCACGGACGTCGAGCTGCTCACGCGCAGCATCGACTTCGTGGTCGACGCCCTGGCCTGACCCGTCGACGCACGACGCCCGCCCTGCCGACGAACGGCGGGGCGGGCGTCGTGCGTCCCGGGCCGAGCGACGTCGTCGGGGACGCGACGTCGTCGGGGACGCGACGTCGGCAGGCGAGCGCCGCCGTCGGGCCGCGAGCCGTCAGGCAGCCGACGCGGCATCCTCCGCGTCGTCCACACCGAGCCGGTTGCGCGCCTCGCCGCGGGCCCCGACCCGGCGGGCCGCGCCGCCCTCGGGGTAGGTCACCAGGAGGTGCGGGCGCTGGGTCACGCGGTAGCTGACCGTGAACTTCCAGTTCCGCATGGCCCAGATCGCGGCCCCCACGGAGACCAGCAGCGCCGTGAGGGAACCGATCCCGATCGCCCAGCGCGGCCCGTAGGCCTCGGCGATCCAGCCGACGATCGGCGCACCGACGGGCGTCGCACCCAGGAACACGATCATGTACAGCGACATGACGCGCCCGCGCATGACCGGGTCCGTCGTCATCTGGATGGTCGTGTTGGCCGCGGTCATCATGGTCAACGACATGAACCCGACGGGGATGCAGGCGATCGCGAACGTCGTGTAGCTCGGCATGAGGGCCATGACGCCGGTCGCTATCGCGAAGCCGAACGCGGACCCGATCACGAGCCGCACGCGGGGGCGTTCGCGGCGGGCCGCCATGAGCGCGCCGGTCAGCGACCCGATCGCGAGGATCGACCCGAGCATGCCGTACTCCCCCGCCCCCATCCCGAACTCGACGCGCGCCATCATCGCGGACGTGAGCTGGAAGTTGAGCCCGAACGTCGAGACGACGCTCAGCACGACCATGATGACGATGATGTCGGAGCGGCCGCGCACGTACCGGATGCCCTCGCGGATCTGCCCCTTCTCGCGCGAGGCGCTGGGCAGCTTGTGCATCTCCCGGGTCCGCATGCGCGACAGGGCGAAGATCGTCGCGCCGAAGCTGATGCCGTTGATGATGAAGACCCAGCCGGTGCCCACGGCGGCGATCAGCAGGCCGGCGACGCCCGGGCCGATGAGCCGTGCGGCGTTGAACGAGGCACTGTTGAGGCCCACGGCGTTCGACAGCTTGTCGCTCGGGACCATCTCGGCGACGAAGGTCTGGCGCACCGGTCCGTCGAGCGCGGAGACGCACCCGAGCGCGAGCGCGAAGCCGTAGACGTGCCACAGCTCGACGTTGCCCGAGAGCACGAGCGCGCCGAGGCCCAGCGCGAGCAGGCCCGAGGCCCCTTGGGTGGCCATGAGCATCTTGCGGCGCGGCAGCCGGTCCGCGAGGACGCCCGCCCAGGCGGACAGCGCGAGCACGGGTGCGAACTGCAGGGCCGTGATGACACCGACGGCGACGCCGGAGTTCGCGGTCAGGACGGTCAGGACGAGCCAGTCCTGCGCGATGCGCTGCATCCAGGTGCCGATGTTCGCGACGAGCGCGGACCCGAACCAGAGGCGGTAGTTGAAGTACTTGAGGGAGGAGAACGTCGCGCTCATCGGGCGGCGATCCGGGTCAACAGGTCACTGGCGCGGGCCAAGGTCTCTCTTTCGTCGGGGGTCAGACTGGTCAGCTGCTGGGTCAGCCACGCGTCGCGGCGCCGTCGGGTCTCCTTGACCTCGAGGACGCCGGCCTCGGTGAGGGCCACGACGACGAGCCGCTTGTCGGTCGCGTGCTCGAGCTTGTGGACGAGTCCGAGCTCGACGAGCGCGTTCACGGTGCGCGTCATGGACGGGGGCTTGATGCGCTCGTGCGTCGCGAGCGCGCCGGGGGTCATCTCGCCGTGCTTGTGCAGGACGGTCAGGACACCGAACTGCCCCTCGGGGAGGTCGGCGCCGCCACGCTGCGAGCGCAGCGCGCGCGAGACGCGCGTGAGGGCGACGCGAAGGTTGCCGCCGAGGGTCGCGGGCCGACACTGCGCCTTCGTGGGGGACGAGGGCGTGGTCTGTTCCGCAGGAGGCATCTCTTTACCTTAACTCATTACCTTAAGTAAGGAAATGGGTCGTGAGCGAGATCACCCCCCCGTGCGACGTCGAGGAGACGCTGTGGGCCGAGCGGGCCGGGTCGGCCGCACGGGGCGGATCAACCGCGGGCCGGGTCCGCCGCACGCGGCGGTGCCGAGCGGGCGACCAGGCCCTCGGCGAGCAGGTCGAGGAACGTCCGGTAGTACTCCTCGGTGTAGTGCACGGGCGACCGGCCCCAACGATGGTCCGGGTCGCCGACCGCGAGCCGTGCGGGCACCCGGACGAACTGGTGAGGAGCAAGGTCCAGCCGCAGTCGCCCGTACATGTGCTCGAGCAGCTCGTTCGCGTCGGCCGTCGCCCGGTGGTCGAACAGCGTCCCGTCGGCGCACACCTCGGCCCAGCGGGCCTGGTGCACGACGATGCGATCGATCAGCCCGGCGGCCCGCGCCTCGACCATGAAGCGACGACGACCGGCCTCCCAGGCCAACAGGAAGTCGGCCGTCCCCGGACCGGCGCGATGCAGGTCCGGCGAGAGGCCGTCGGCGCGGAGGAGCTCTGCGGAGGGTGTGCCGACCCCGGCGCGGTCGTCGACCAGGATCCCGAACCTCTCGTCGACGAGGTCGACGACGAGGACGTCCGCCCGCACCCCGGCGAGCCCGCGCCAGAACTGCTTGCCGAGGTCCCGCTCGACCATGCGCCGTTGGAAGGGCGACGCGATGGTCGAGGTGTCGACCCCTTCCAGGCCGTGGTCGGCGAAGGCGCTCGCGAGAGAGCTGCGCGCGTAGTAGTCGACGAGCCGGAACCTCGACTCGCCCGGCAGCGCGAAGGCGTCCCGGGTGACGCAGCTCCCGTGGACGAGGACGGAGAAGGCCACGGGGCCGGGCAGGTCGACGGCCCCGGTCACTTCACCGTGGGTGGGAGCACGGCGAGCACGCCCTTGTTCTCCTCGACGAACCGGCCGGAGGTGTCGTCCGCGAAGGAAGCCATGAGGGGATCGAGCAGGCCGCGGTCCAGGACGACGATCGACTGACCGTCGGCGGACCGTCCCGTGCCGGCATGAGGCGCGGTGAGGAACGTGACGTCGTTGGTCGACAGGCCCCGCGCGCTCAGGTAGAGGTCCTGGATCCGGTCCATGGTGAAGCCCTCGTCGACCGCCACGGACTCGCTGAAGGCCGTGAAGAAGGACGTCATCCTGGGCACGTCGTTGCGGTTGTTGTTGACCTTCGCGAGGATCGATCGCATCCAGTTCTGCTGGCGCTGCGCGCGCCCGAAGTCACCGTTGGCGAGGCCGTGGCGCTGGCGGGTGTAGGCGAGAGCCTCTTCCCCGGACAGGTTGTGCACACCCGCTGCGAACTGGACCTTCTTCCCGTCGCCGATGTCCTCGGGGATGCGGATCAGGACTCCGCCGAGCGCGTCGGTGAGCGTGGTGAAGGACGTGAAGTCGGTCAGGGCGAAGTGGTCGATGCGCACGCCGGTGAGCTGCTCGACGGTCTCGATCATGAGCGCCGGCCCTCCGTAGGAGAAGGCTGCGTTGATCTTGGCCTCGCCGTGCCCGGGGATCGGCACCCAGCTGTCCCGGGGGAAGGAGACGACCTGTGCCGACTTCCTGTCCGCGGGCAGGTGGACGAGCATGATCGCGTCGGTGCGCTGGGCGCCTGCCTTCCACTGCGACGGGTCACCGGCCGAGATCCGGCTGTCCGACCCGAGCACCAGGATGTTGACCGCCTCGTCGGGCAGGTCGGGGTCGGTCGGCGCGGGCGCCGGGCGGTCCGTGAGGTCCGCGAACGGGTCGGCGAGCTTCTCGATGTTCCGGTCGAGGCTCTGCCGGAACGCGACGACGGCCGCGAAGCCCCCGAGGCAGATCACGGCGACGAGGGCGCCGAGGACGACCAGGGCGGTCCTGCTCCCACGCCGTCCCGCACGGGCGCGGCGACGGCCGGGGCGCCTGTCGTCAGGGCTGGGGGTGGGCGGGTCCGCTGGGGACAGGAGCTCGAAGTCCGACACGGCTTGCATCTTAGGAGCGATGTCGCGCGATTGCCGTCCGACAGGGCCCGGACGCAGGGTTTTCGCCCGTTCCACGGGTGAGGTCGCCTGACACGTCGGCTCCGTGCATAGGCGAAGGGATGTGCGCAGCGAACTTGTGGGACGTAAGTGCAGCGACCGTTCGGGTCCGTCGACGTCACCAGAAGACCGGACGGTCGCACCGGTACCACCGTCTCACCGAGAGCGGGAAGGACACGATGGCACGCAGCGATTCACCCCGGGTCGACCGTCGTGGCGACACGCCCGCCCGGCACCGCCTCCTCCTGGTCACCCACCACTACGCCCCGGAGACCGGCGCCCCTCAACGACGCTGGGGATCTCTGGTCGCGCGGCTCGTCGGATCGGGTGTCGACGTGAGCGTGCTCGCTCCCCCGCCCCACTATCCCGGCGGGACGCTCGCCCCGGGCCACGAGGACCTCCGTCCAGGGACCGTCTCCACGGGAGCGCACGGCGAGCGGATCGTCCGCGTCCGCTATCGGGAGCACGGCCCCTCGCTGGTCTCCCGGACCGCCGACCACCTCGTGGCCGCGCTGAGCTCCGTAGCGCTCGGATGGCGACACCTCCGAGGCCGCGACGTCCGGCCCACGATCGTCGTGGGGACCGTGCCCGGGATCCCGAGCATGTTCGCGGCGTGGCTGCTGGCACGGATGTTCCGCGCCTCCCTGGTGGTCGAGATGCGCGACGCCTGGCCGGACCTCATCCGCCCCAGCGGGATCCTCACCGGCTCGCTCGCGGACCGCAGGACCTGGCGCGCGCTCGCGACGACGTTCGCCCACCGTGTCATCACGAGGCTGCAGTCCCGCGCCGACCTGGTCGTGACCACGACCGAGACCTTCGCCGACGTCGTCCGCGCCCGCGGAGCACGTGACGTCGCGGTCGTGCGCAACGGCACGGCCTTCACGTCCATCGAGCCGACCGTGGACCGCGCGTCCCCCGGTCTCGCGCCGCGACCGTTCCGCGCCGTCTACGCGGGCACGCTCGGGCGCTCGCAGGGGCTCGACGTCGTGGTCCGCGCAGCGGCTCTCGTCGCGGCCCGTGGGCTGGCCATCGAGGTCAGGCTCGTCGGTGCCGGCAGCGAGGCCGGTCGGCTCGACCAGCTGGCCCGGTCGCTGGGCGCGCCCGTCACGGTGGCCCCCAGCGTCCCGCACGAGGAGATCGTCGCCCTGTACGCGTGGTCCGACACCCTGGTGGTCTCGCTGCGCGACTGGGAGCCCTTCCAGTGGACCGTGCCGTCCAAGCTCTACGAGGTCATGGCGTCCGGACGCCACGTCACGGCGTGCATCGCGGGCGAGGCGGCCGAGCTGGTCCTGGCCCTCGAGGCCGGTGACGTCGTGCCACCCGGGGACGTCGACGCGCTGGCGGACCTCTGGGCACGCTTCGCCGCCGGGGGCACCCCCGTCGCGGGTCGCGCCGCGGGCACCTGGGTCGCGGCGCACGCGAACGACGACGTCCTCGCAGGGTCCTACCTCGCTCTGCTCGACGGGCTCGCCCGATGAGCCGCCCTCCCGCTCTGCGCGAGCTCGCGCGCAACGTCCGTCTCGTCACGTCCTTCGGGTCGCGCGCGCTCCTCGACGACCCCGTCTGGCTCCTGATCCAGGCCGCACGACGCTCCTCGCCGACCGTGCGCGCGGCCGCGGTCCGGGTGCTGGGCCTGGCCGCGTCGCCGTCGGCCCCCCGGGCGCTCGCGTCCCTCCTCGCGGGAGACTCGCCGGGTGCCGCACGCGAAGCGTCCCGCCTGCTCGAGTCGTCGGGCGGGCGGTCGCGGATCGGCTCCGAGGTGGCCGTCGCCGTCGGGCGCCCCGACCTGCTGGACGGCATCGCCTCCCCCGGCCCGGCGGGCCTGCGCGCCCACTGGGCACGGGGCGACGTCACCGCGCTCCGCGCCGCGCACGCGACGGGCCGGGCCGAGCGGCGCGTCCTGAGGAACCTCCTGGGCCAGGTCGGTGCGCTCGAGACTCGGCCACGGGTCCGGCCTCGCCTGCCCGCCCCCGTCAGCCCGACGGCGCAGCTCACGGTGCTGCACCATCTCACCAACTCGTTGCCCCACACGCAGAGCGGGTACACCCTGCGCAGCCACGCGATCCTGACCGCGCAGCAGGGCTCGGGGGTGAGGGTCGAGGCGACCACCCGCCCGGGCTACCCCGTGACCATCGGGACGCTGGGCGCGCGCGGGGTCGACGTCGTCGACGGGGTCACCTACCGGCGGCTGATCCCGCGGCGCCTCGCGAACGATCCCGCCCGACGCTTCACGGACGCGACCGACCTGCTCGTCCGGTGCGCCGAGCAGCTCGGACCCGACCTCCTGCACACCACGACCCCGGGGATCACCACGGGCGAGGTGACCCGCGCAGCGGCCCTGCGCCTGGGCCTCCCGTGGGTCTACGAGGTCCGCGGGCTGCCCGAGGAGACCTGGGTCGCCTCGCACGCGACGCCCGCCGCCCGCGCCACCGCGGAGCGCTCCGAGCGACGGACGCTGCTCCGCGCGAAGGAGACCGAGCTCGCGATCTCGGCCGACGCCGTCGTGACGCTGAGCGCGACCCTGCGCGACGAGCTGGTCTCGCGCGGCGTCCCCCCGGAGCGGATCACGGTCGTGCCGAACGCCGTGAGCTCGTCGCTCCTGTCCGAGCACCCCGAGCCCGCCGCGGCGCGGGCGTCGCTGGGGCTGCCCGAGGCGTCCTTCGTCGTCGGGTCCGTGAGCAGCCTCGTCGGATACGAGGGGCACGCCACGATCCTGCGGACCGTCGCGCTGCTCCGGCGGCGCGGCCTCGACGTGTCGGCGCTGATCGTCGGCGACGGGGTCTGCCGTCCTGACCTCGTCCGCCTCGCCGACGACCTGGACCTGGGTCGGTACGCCGTCCTCCCGGGCCGGGTCCCGCGCGAGCAGGCGCCGCGGTACACGGCCGCGCTCGACGTCCTCCTCGTGCCGCGCCGCGACGATCGGGTCACCCGGCTGGTCACGCCCCTCAAGCCCGTCGAGGCCATGGCGATCGGCAGACCGGTGGTGGCCAGCGACCTGCCGGCCCTGGCCGAGGTGCTCGACGCCCCGCGCGGGGGTCTGCTCGTCGACCCCGACGACGTCGCCGGCTGGGCCGACGCCGTCGAGGCCCTCCACGACGACCGCGCGCTCTACCGACGACTCGTCGCGACCGGACGATCGGTCGCGCGCGAACGCACCTGGGAGAGAGCGGCCGACACCTATGACCACGTCTACCGCACGTGCGGAGGAGGCTCCGCATGAGCGCCGGACCGGGCACGGACCACGCGGTCCACGCGCTGCCCGCCGTGGACCAGCCGTCGGGACCGCCCGACGGGACCGGGGCGCGCGTCGAGATCGTCGCGGCGGGTCGGCTCGCACGGGTGGGTTCTCGCCCCCCTCTGGGGCGCTACCTCTCGTCGCTGTGGGACCGTCGCCACTTCCTCTGGGCCGACGCGCGGGCCAAGGTCACGAGCGGGACGCGCGAGACGGTCCTGGGCGCGGCCTGGCTCGTCCTGAAGCCGGTGCTCGACGGCCTGGCCTACTTCCTCCTCTTCGGGCTGCTCATGAGCTCGAGCCGCGGGATCCCCAACTTCCTCGGGTACCTGATCGTCGGCGTGTTCCTCTTCTCCTTCACGACCCAGTGCGTCACCTCGGGGGCGGCCTCGATACTCAACGGACGCAACCTCGTGCGGGCCTTCTCGTTCCCCCGCGCAGCCCTGCCGATCGCGGTGGTCCTGAGGGAAGCGCTCGCCATGATCCCGACCCTCGTCGCGATGGTCGCCCTGATCCTCGTCCTGCCCCCGGTGGAGAACCTGACCTGGAGGGTGGCCCTGACCCCCGCCGTCCTGGTCCTGCAGGGCGTCTTCTGCACCGGGCTGGCCCTGCTCCTGGCCCGCATCACCGCGGGGTTCCCCGACATGAAGCTCATCATCGGTCTCTCGATGCGGTTCTGGCTGTACGGGTCGGCCGTGTTCTTCTCGTTCGAGAAGCTCGTCGAGCACCCGGGCCTCGTCACCGTCCTGCAGGCGAACCCCATGTTCATGGTGCTCGACATGGTGCGCGACTGCTTGCTGTACGGGGTGACCCCGGCCGGTGGCACGTGGCTGGCCCTGAGCGCGTGGGCCTTCGGCACGCTCGTCGTCGGCCTCCTCGTCTTCTGGCAGGCCGAGGAGTCGTACGGCCGTGCCTGACCCCTTCGCCGACGCCGCCGCGACCGTGACCGTCGCCGTCCAGGACGTCCACGTGCGGTACCGCGTCCCCTCGACCGACACCTCCGACCGGCGACGCGCGAAGGGCTGGTCCCACGCTGCACGGACCCTGCTGGGAAGGCCGCCCGTGGTCATCGTCCGGGCCCTGTCCGACATCTCGTTCGTCGCGAGGTCCGGCGAGCAGATCGGCATCGTCGGACAGAACGGATCCGGCAAGAGCACCCTGCTGCGGGTCATCGCGGGCCTCGAGCGGCCCGCTCGCGGCCAGGTCCTCGCGGAGAGCGACCCGGTGCTCATCGGCGTCAACGCGGCACTGGTCCCGGACCTGTCGGGGACGCAGAACGTGCGGCTCGGCTGCCTGGCCATGGGACTCACGCCCGAGGAGACGGACCTCGCGGCTCCCGACGTCACGAGCCTCGCCGGCCTCGGTCCGTCCATCCACCTCCCGATGAAGTCGTACTCGTCGGGCATGGCCTCCCGGCTGCGCTTCGCCATCGCCACCGCCACCAACCCGAACATCCTCCTGATCGACGAGGCCCTCGCCACCGGTGACGCCGCGTTCAAGGAACGCAGCGAGGTCCGCATGCAGCGGCTGCGCGACAACGCCGGGACGGTGTTCCTGGTGAGCCACGCGGCTCAGACCGTCGAGGAGACCTGTACGCGAGCGATCTGGCTGGACCACGGGCGTCTCGTCCTCGACGGTCCCGCCGAGGACGTCGCCCTGCGCTACCGCAAGTGGGCCTGGGCGATCGCCAAGGACAGACCGAAGGAAGCCAGATCGATCATCGACGACGCGTTCGCACGACGCGAGCAGACCGTCGTCACGATCGAAGAGCCACCGGGGAAGTTCTACGCGCCCCGCCACGTACGAGGGCAGCGGAAGAGCGCCCGCGACACAACAGAGAGCAGGTAGCGGTGCGCCCCCGCATCATGACCGTCTACGGGACCCGGCCAGAAGCCATCAAGGTCGCCCCGGTCATCAAGGCCCTCGAGGCCAGTGAGGACTTCGAGAGCGTCACTGTCGTCACCGGGCAGCACCGCGAGATGCTCGACCAGGTGAACGAGCTCTTCGCGATCACGCCCGACCACGACCTGGACATCTTCGAGCACGGTGCGACGCTCGTGCAGATCTTCGCGCGGGTCATCGAACGCCTCGACCCGGTGCTGGAGACGGCGAAGCCGGCGGCAGTGATCGTCCAGGGCGATACCTCCACGTCGACAGCCGCCGCCCTTGCCGCCTTCTACCGTCAGATCCCGGTCGTCCACCTCGAGGCCGGACTCCGAAGCGGCGACACCTCGTCGCCGTTCCCCGAGGAGGCGAACCGGAGGATCACGACCCAGATCGCTGCACTCCACCTTGCCCCGACCGAGACGAGCCGGGCCAACTTGCTGGCCGAGGGAGTAGACGACTCGACGATCGTGGTCACGGGGAACACCGTGATCGATGCCTTGCTCATGACCGTCGGGAGGCAGCTCCCGTTCAGTGATCCGCACCTCGAGGATCTCGCCGCCTCCGGCCGACGCATCCTGCTCGTCACGACCCATCGTCGTGAGAGCTGGGGCGAAGCGATGGAAGGTGTCGGTCGCGCGCTGGCACAGATCGCGCGCGCCTTTCCCGACGTCGAGATCGTACTCCCGGCGCACCGGAACCCCGTGGTGCGCGAGGCCGTCATTCCTCGGCTCGCAGGACTCCCGAACGTGATGGTGACCGAACCGCTTCCCTACGGTGAGTTCGCCCGGCTCATGTCGTTGAGCACGGTCATCCTCACGGACTCCGGCGGGGTGCAGGAAGAAGGGCCCAGCCTCGGAAAGCCAGTTCTCGTCATGCGTGACAACACGGAACGTCCCGAGGCCGTCGACGCCGGGGGCGTCCGACTGATCGGCACCGAGGAGGGACGCATCGTGACGGAGACGTTCAAGCTACTGCGCGCCGACGACCTCGCAGGCATCACCCCGAACATCAGTCCGTACGGAGACGGGAACAGTGCCCGGTCCGTTGTCAGTGCCCTTCATCGAGCACTGCGGGTGGCCCCTGCTCTCCTGCTCGAGAAGGGGCGCCCTCTGTGAAGGTCGTCATCGCCGGAACGGGCTACGTCGGTATTTCCAATGCGGTGGTCCTCGCACAACATCACGACGTCGTCGCAGTCGACATCGACCCCGGCAAGGTCGATGCCGTCAACCGCCGTGAGTCTCCGATCGCTGACCCCGAACTCGAGGAATACCTGCGAGAGGGCTCACTCTCCTTGACCGCGACGACCGACGGGCCGACGGCGTTCGCCTCTGCAGAACTTGTCGTCGTCGCGACACCGACGGACTACGATCCGGACGCGAACTACTTCGACACGTCAACTGTCGAGTCCGTGGTCGCCCAGGTGTGCGCCGCAAATCCGCATGCCCTGATCGTCATCAAGTCCACCGTCCCGGTCGGGTTCACCAAACGCCTCCGCGATCGCCACCCCGGATCGGTGATCATCTTCTCGCCGGAGTTCTTGCGGGAGGGACGCGCACTCTACGACAACCTCCACCCCTCGCGGATCGTCGTCGGCGATCAGGGCGAGCACGGCAAGCTCTTTGCCGACCTCATGGTCGAAGGCGCCCTCGACAAGGATGTCCCGGTACGACTCACCGACGCCACCGAGGCTGAGGCGATCAAGCTCTTCGCCAACACCTATCTCGCCCTGCGTGTCGCCTACTTCAATGAGCTGGACACGTATGCCGCGACACACGGGCTCAGTACCTCTCAGATCATCGACGGGGTGAGCCTGGATCCCCGCATCGGCACGCACTACAACAACCCGTCATTCGGCTACGGTGGCTACTGTCTCCCCAAGGACAGCCGTCAGCTCCTTGCGAACTATCAGGACGTGCCTCAGAACCTCATCGCTGCAGTCGTCGAAGCGAACACGACGCGCAAGGACTTCATCGCGGCGGACATTCTCACCCGGGAGCCGAAGGTCGTCGGAATGTTCCGCCTCATCATGAAGTCCGGATCAGACAACTTCCGGGCGTCGTCGATCCAAGGCGTCATGAAGCGGTTGAAGGCCAAGGGTGTCGAGGTCATCGTCTACGAGCCCAGTCTCGAGACACCGGAGTTCTTCCGATCTGAGGTCGTGAGCGACCTGGACGACTTCAAGCGCCGTGCGGACGTGATCGTCACGAACCGGCGGTCGTCCGCGCTGGACGAGGTCAGTGAGAAGGTCTATACCCGAGACATCTTTGGTCGGGACTAGGACGTGACTCCCTCAGGCCGACCTCGTCCGGCGTTCGCCGACTCTTGCGGGGATCACGACCTTGGTCCCGCGTCGACGCAGTATCGCGCGGTTGCCGCAGAGGAGCGACCCTTGGCCGAGCGCAGCACCGGGCGTCGTGCTGGGCCGACCGGACCCGTTCCTCGGAGCCCTGATGTCGCCGAGCAACAGTCAGGGCGCGCTCGTCGCGCGTTGGTGAGCCCGGTTGATCGCGAAGTGCACCGCTACCCGTCCGATCGATGTCACCGACCGTGTCGGCCTCGGCCCAGAGCTGGCAGGATGCAGTCCCAAGGTGCTGTTGCCGGAGAGCTTCTTGTGCTGCTTCGACACCGACTGCCATGGCCCGAACGGCTCGCGGGGCAGTCACACCACGTGACCCGGGCCCGATACCCGAGCACAGTCCCCTCCAGGACCGCGCGGCGATCACCGAACGGGCGCCCCGCCCGGCCCGTCAGGACCGGACGCGAATCTGCTGCCCGATCGTTCGAGCCCAGGACTTCGTCACAACCGAAGGAGCCGCACGGGCGGACCCCGCACCGCGCCCACTATCACTTGCCTCAGCCCAGGTCGTCCGGCACTCCCCCGAGAAACCGCTCCACCGTCTGCGCGATGACGACATCAGGTCGTACCCGACGTACGTACTCATGGTCGACAGCAGGCGCCCAGAAGAAGTGGTGCTCCCGGAAGAACCTTGTGAACCACCAGTTCAGGCGGGCAGAACGCGCCGGATCCCCGAAGTAGCTGTTACCGAAGACAACGACCTTCTTCGGGATAGGCGCATGCTCGTTCTGCCACACACGATGCATACCCAGCCAGCGGTTCTCCCCGGCGGGCGGGTCCGAGCTCTCGACGAGGTCAACGCCGGATCCAAGGTGCTCGAGGAGACGAGAGCGTGGGACGAGGTCTGTCTCACCGATGTCCGTGCCGAAGAAGCGACGGCTGAGGTCGCCACGATGAGACTCGGTGGACTCGAGCGGGATCTCAGGTAGCACGGACGCCAGATCAGCTCTCTCCAGAAGCGCCGTGAAAAGCTTGAGCGCCCCTGCGGTAGAGACGTGTGTGTCCAGTCGCAGCCACGAGCGCCCCGCTGCAGCTCCTCGACCGAGCACCTCGAGGCCGCTCAGATATGACGGATCGTCGGCCAGACGCTCGTCGAGGCGCTCCAGCACGACCGTCACCCCCTCCAGCTCCGGAATGCCGCTGTCGAGTGAGCTCGACTTCTCCGGGACGATCAGCTGCAGGAACTGCGCGCCACTCTCCCCGCATCGCTTCTCGCGATCCCTGACAAGCCTGCACCACTTGTCGACCTCTTGTTCGACCCGCTGCTCCTCAGCAAGCGTGCCCGGGCGACGGTACCGACGAGCAAGAAAGTTCGAACCCTTGAGCAGGAAGAGGTGACCATCTCGCCCTATCGCACCACTCCCGTCGGTACTGCGGGAACCGAGCGGGAACGGAACACGAGAGACTTCCACGGGACCAGGCGGATACGACTGCTCAAGAAGACCGTGGCCCCCTTCTCGCAGCCGCTCGACGGTGCTCGTGTGGATAGCCGCCTCGGACTCCAGCAACCCTCGCGCAAGCTCGATCCGGACGCCCTCCACGGAAACTCCCACTGAGCCAGACGTCAACGCGCCAGGCCACAGAGGGGCACAACTTAGCGTGAAGCTTCGGCAGGTCAGCCCGATCTTCGACGCGACGTCTCGTCGCTCCTGCCCGATCAGTCCCCGTGCCACTGGGGCACCATCCAGGTGAAGGATGACCTGCGGATCCTCCTCGTCGGTCGCCAACCACCCCGAAAGCTCGCAACGATCAGCCGAGATCGTCTCGACATACCCCCGCACGCTGTCGCGGATCATCGCGCCGAGTCGAGCATCAGGCGATGTGAGTGCTCGCGGGTTTCGGAGCTCTCGACGACTCGCGCCTTCGGCAGCGGCTCAGGACTCACTGACCTCCATGTGGCGAGGATCGACGCCGTCGCCTCGACGAGCTGCTCGGCACGCCGCGTGAACGAGTGTGCTCGACGAATCTCCTCGGAGATCCTCGCCAGTTCGCCTGGCGGAGGAAAGAGCTGGTCACTCCCCGGAGCGCACAGCTCACCGAGCTCGGACGGCGTCGTGTACGTCTGGACGGCACCGCGGAACACGTCGGCGATACCTTCGACCTCGTCGGAGATGACGTAGCAGCCTGCAGCGACGGCGTCGAACAATCGATTCTGGATGAACCCCTCATCGGCCATCACTTCCCAGTGGTCAGCGAGGACTCGATGGGCACCCCGATAGTAGCTGGCCAGCTCGTGGTTCTCGACGTACTCACCGAGGTGGACGCCCTCTGGGAGCCTGCCGGCCCAACCCGGCCCGTAGACGCCGAGCGGAACACGGGCAGCGAGCGCGTCGTTGACGACCGGCCGTTCCCGGCCGACGTGGATACCGCCCACGAAGAGGACAGCGTCCAACAAGCGCGGTGCAGCTGTTTCATTGAAACGCGCCACGTCGGTGGCTTGGAGTAGCGGCAGCACGTCGCGACCCGAGAGCTCCGTCATCTTTCGACTCCAGGAGAGCGACGCCGCAAAGACGAGGTCGAACTCGCGGATCTCCTCGACGGACACAGCTTCCGGATGGCTGATGACCCACAGAATGTTCACCTGGCCTGGCATTGGGCGGACCCGGTCCAAGCCTCGGATCACGAGGTTGACGTCGTCGTGCGCCGTGCACGGTGCTGTGTGCGACCCGTGTCGATGGACAACAGCAGCCTGCCCCGTTGCCACGAGCGCAGCCCGCAGGGACTCACCGAAGTGGGTGTCACCCCACATGTCGCCCCTCGCACCTGGGATGCTCGCAATCTTGATTCCCCAGCGAAGCGCACTCCCGCCACGCCGGTCGCGAACGACGACAGGCTTGGGGCCGGGGACCTCACGGCCGTCGGTACCGACTGCGGCGACGGAGAAACCCGTCGACCGATACAGGTGTTCCTGAGGAGAAGGTAGCCGTCCACGCCACCTCTGCAGGAAGATCCTTCGATTCTCGAGGACGTTCGTCCCTCGGCCAGCCGACTTGCTCTCAAGGTGCGTCACGACCGCCGAAGGCACCAGCGCAAAATGTCCCCCAAGGATCTGCCTGGCACGCAGGCACAGATCGACGTCTTCCATGCCGTTTACGAAGATCGGGTCAAACCCTCCCAGTTGGCGAATGTCTTCTGACCGCATGACCAGCGCCGCCGCAGTCACTGCATCGAACGCTTGGTCCGCAAGAGGAAGCGCGTCTGCAGGCGGGTGCCCGGTTAGGAGGTGGCAGGGCAGGGAGTCGCGAGCGGGAAACACGGTCCCGGCCGTCTGGATGGTCTCGTCTGCGTAGACCAAGAGCGGCTGAACGCCGAGGACCGCTGGGTCGGCCATCCTCTCCATCAGCTCACGCAAGGCTCCTGCTCGAACGACGGTGTCGTTGTTGAGAAAGAGCACCAACTCACCGGAGGCGGACGCAGCGCCGACGTTGCATCCGATCGCGAAGTTCAGGTTGCGAGGCAGTCGGTTGTACCGGACCCGCACGTCCGTTCCGAGGTTCGCGAGGATCGCCTGGCCGAACTCGAGCCGGGAACCGTTGTCGATGACCACGACCTCGACATCCAGCCCGGACGCGTCGGCGTCGGCCAGCACGCTGGTGACAGCGGCTATCGTCATGGCGCTGTCGTTGTACGTAGGGACCACAACGGTCAGTCGGCCCTTGACAGTCTCGCAGGCGGCACCCCAACTTACCCAGTGCCTTCCCAGCACCACCCACTGCCAATGCTCCGACTCGCGAACGGTAATCCTGTCCACCGAGTCTTCGGAATGGTCGTACGCGCACCCGATGAAGGGAAGCAGCTTGGGCTCGAAGATCGTTGCGACCTTGATTGCGAAATCATGATCTACCCATCGGCGCAGTGACTCGTCGAAACGAATTCCAGCACCCAGCACGTCTTTCCGGACGACAAGAACGTTGAGATCGATATGATTCAACATGAGCAGGTGCTCTCGACCCCCGACGAATGCCCGGTAGCGCACATCCGCGTCGGTCTTTGCGTGCACTGCAACCGCAGCATAGGCCGCAAGAAGATTGTCTCGACGCATTGCGAGGAGTGAGGTTCGCAGGAAGTGCTCCACCCATTGATTGTCACTGTCAAGAAAAGCGACATATTCTCCGGAAGCCTGGTCGAGCCCGCTGTTCCGGGCCGCCGACACCCCGCCTCCCGAGCCTCGAATGAGGCGAACTCGTTCATCGAAGTCGGCGATCTCGGAGATCACTTCCCAAGTCTCGTCCGAGGACCCGTCATCGACGACCAGCAGTTCCCAGTTGGTGTGGGTCTGCGCTTGAATCGACGCGATGGCCTCTTGCACCACGCGCGCGCGGTTCTTCACAGGCATCACCACCGAGACAAGCGGGAGCTCATCCTCGAGCGAATGGATCTGCCTCAGCCAGACTCGCTCCGCCGCGTCGTCCCACCCGGACTGTTCCCTTGGACCCGTGAGCTTCTTAGCTGCATGGACGCCGCGTGCGTGCTCGACCAAGGTATCGCGCACGGACATGACCCGCCCGCTGTATGTCGCGGCCTCCGGGGACTCCACCTTCCATGTGGGATCCTCTCGATCCATGTCCAGAAACGCCCCGAGGACACCGCCCGGGTGGAGCATGGCTGCCTGCTTGTGGACGCCGGACTTGACGGGATCGAACAAGACACTGAGTGGCCGCTCGAGGGCGATGTCCGTTCGGAGATAGTCGAGCATCGGACGAGCATCCCCACCCAAGATCGCCTTCTTGGCCACCTTGGGCAGGAAGGAGAGATCGAGCAGGGGCGTCGGTGAGATCTCCTTCGTGGCACCGAGACTCAAGAAGTGCGAAGCAGCATCCGCCTCGCGATCGAACCTGCTGTTGGTAACCGCCGCGTAGTGGTCAGCGTCGAAGATTCTCGACTCGAGCAGCAAACTCGCCTGTGGGTGATTCTTCCAGGAACTTCTGTTGTTCTGCTCGGCGACCACGGGCTCTGGCATGTCTTCGACTGCAGGGCGCGCAACTCCAGCCAGGTCGAGGCGGGCGTCCAGTCGGGAGTTCCAGATCGACGCACGCTTGTGGTTTGCAACTGACAGCCGTTCAAGGCGAATCAGCACCCGATACATTCCTTGCATGGACGTGCGGACGAGAAACCCGATCGTCGAGATGCCACCAAGAGCGAGGAGAGCCGCCGCAAGGCTCTGAAGTCGCGTACCGGGTGAAGCAAAGACCAGAAGCGCACCGAAGAGCACGGTGGCGGCGCCGGCCAGAACGGCGCACCGGAGGTTATTGTTCATCAATCCAGAGTCCTTTGTTGTCTTGTGCCCGGGAGCGATTCGACGCGACGACGTCAGGGCGACCAAGAGGAGGCGAGCCCTCGGGTGTCTATGAGCGACTCAAGGTGCCGCAGACGCGAGGCGGACGACCGGAAGACCGCGTGATCGACGAGCAGGATCGTCGTGTCCGCGACCTCGAGGGCGAGCTCGAGGTCGACGAGTTCGACGTTGTCCAGCGATTTCAATTCCGACGGAAGGTCATCGATGTGCGGCTCGACCACCACCACTCGGGCTCGTGGCATGGTCTCTGCGATCTCTCGGACGATCGCGACGGCAGGGGACTCGCGCAGGTCGTCGATGTCCGCCTTGAAGGCAAGCCCGAGGGCGGCAACCGTCGGACGGTCCAGATGGGAGACGCGACGCGTGGTCTTCTCGACTACCCATCGGGGTCGGGCGTCGTTGACCTCCCGCGCCGTGCGGATGAGGCGCGCATCCTCCGGTGCCGTGTCCACGATGAACCAGGGATCCACCGCGATGCAATGTCCCCCGACACCGGGCCCCGGCTTCAAGATGTTCACGCGAGGGTGATGGTTCGCAAGATCGATCAGTTCCCAGACGTCGATGCCGAGGTTGTCGCTGATCATCGAGAGCTCGTTGGCGAACGCGATGTTCACGTCGCGGAACGAGTTCTCGACGAGCTTGGCCATCTCCGCCGTGACTGCGTTCGTCAGGTGGATCTCGCCCTGGCAGAACAGCTGGTAGAGGTCTCGAGCACGCTCGGCGGCCTCGGTCGTCAGACCGCCGACGATCCGGTCGTTCGTCACGAGCTCGATCATGACTCGGCCTGGGAGGACGCGCTCAGGGCAGTGCGCAACATGGATGTTCGGACGGTCACCCGAACCGTCCAGGCTCAGGTCCGGACGGGCCTCGAGAATCCAGTCCGCCATCCGCTGCGTCGTGCCGGGGGGAGACGTCGACTCGAGGATCAGAAGCTCACCACCCTGCAGATGGGGGGCGATCGCCTGAGCGGCGGCCCGGACATAGGACAGGTCTGGCCTTCTGTCGTCCGTGAAGGGCGTCGGGACCGCCACGATGAAGGCATCAGCGGGCGACGGCACGAGCGCTGCTCTGAGCTTGCCCTGCGTCACCGCGCCCGCGACGTACGTCGCGAGGTCGGGCTCGACGAACGGTACATCGCCACGATTGACGGCGTCGACGGTCCGCTGGTTGATGTCGACGCCCAGGACACTGACGTCTTGCGACGCAAGGATCGCTGCTGTAGGGAGACCGATGTATCCCAGTCCGATCACCGCTACCGCGCTGATACCCATGGTGATTCGTTCTCCTTGATCAGACCAGGACGTGCGAGTCCGCACGTCCGTAGAACTCGACACGACCGCTCGCCAGCAGCTCGGCGTCGGACACCGTCCAGGTGTGCGCGCCGGCCCCGGAGCGCACCTGGACGAAGTTGAAACGGTCGGCCGAGTAGACGTGCGCTCCCGCGTCCACGACGTCCCGCAGGAACGCGGTGTCCTCGCCGCGACCCACGTCGCGGAAGGGCGTCGCCGCCGCCAGGCCGCGCTCGACGACGATCGTCGG
The DNA here is from genome assembly GCF_016907235.1 of Oerskovia jenensis. NCBI lineage: Bacteria > Bacillati > Actinomycetota > Actinomycetes > Micrococcales > Cellulomonadaceae > Oerskovia > Oerskovia jenensis. The sequence goes on along the minus strand of NZ_JAFBBO010000001.1, from coordinate 3,347,825 downwards.
CCCCATCACCCGGTCGGTGAAGCGGTGCTCCCGGTCCTCGAAGCGCAGCAGCGTGGCGTCCAGCCCCTCGACGTACATGTAGTGAGCCTGCTTGCCGACGACCTCCGCGCCGCTGTAGGCCATCGCGTACAGCTGGTCCGAGAGGTACTGCGCCCCGTAGAGGTCGTCGTCGTCCATCTTGGCGACGACGTCGCCGTCGGCTGCGGCGACGAGCCGGTTGAGACACCCACCGAGCGAGACGTCGGAGCCTGCGGAAAGGAGCACGAGGTCCTCTATGCCCGCGACCGCGGCGTCACCCCGCACCGCCTTCTCGTCGACCTCGAACCCGTGGGTCAGCAGCGCGAGCTGGACCGGCACGCCACGCTGTCCACCGATCGTCCGCAGGGCGTGCCCGAGCCGGTGCGGGCGGTTGGTCGAGAGCAGGACCGTCACCGTGGGTCGTCGGACCGCGGCGGTCTCCGCGAGGCCGACGCGGTGCAGCACGTCCTGCACCCGGTGCCCGTACGTGTGCCCGTCCCAGATCCTGCGCTGTCCGAGGTGCGTCGCGCGATCCCGGAGCTCTGCGGAGCGGACGAGCGCACGGACCGTGTCGGCGGCCTCCGCGCGGTCGCCGACGACGAACACCTCGTCGGCCGGGAAGACGTCGCCGATCGCACGGCTCGGCGTCGTCACCACCGGCGTCCCGCACGCCGTGATCTCGAAGACCCTGCGAGCGCACATGCTCGGCGAGTCGACGATCGAGTTCACGTTGAGGAACACCTTGTACTCGCGGTACGCCGTGAGCATCCGCTCGTAGTCCAACGACCCCACGACACGGCCTGCCAGGGGCTCCGGAAACTGGTACTTCTCGTCCCCGCCCCGGAAGCGGGAGAAGATCTCCAGGCCGTGCTCCATGCGCGGGGAGGCGTCGAGCGCACCTCCCAGCAGCAGGTCCATCTGCTCGCGCCGCTCCGGGTACTTGTGGGCGAAGTACATCCCGGCGAAGGCGACGTCGCGTCCCGGGCCCCGCCCGTGGGCCCGCACGGGGTTGTGGATCGCGGGCTGCGCGGCGAAGGTCAGGACGCTCACGCGGTCGTGCCCGAGACGACTCACGTAGTCGGGCACCCGAGCGACGTCGGTCGTGCAGACCTGGTCGAACAACGCTGCGGTGTCGAGGAACTCCTCGAAGTGGACCGGGTCCTCCTTGTTCCAGAAGACCGTCGGGATCCCGTGCTCACGGCAGTAGGACACGAGCTCCACGAGCTCGGGGCGCGGTGCCGACGCACCCGTCAGGTGGAACTGCCAGGCGCCGCGGTTGCCGTTCCAGGCGGACTCGACGAAGAGCAGGTCGACGGGGTCGGTGCTCAGCACCTTGCGCCAGGACGACGGTTCGAGCAGGACCTGATCCCACTCGAACTCGAACGCGAGCCGAGAGAAGTCGTCGAGGATCACCCCGACCCGCAGGTCCGGCCGCGAGGGCGGACGGTCCCCCAGGTTCCAGGGGTCGAACGTCAGTCCGTCCCTGCCGAGGTACCCGCCGCGACCACCGCGGGCGTTCCCGGGCCCCGGGTCCCGCCGGTGCAGGAAGGTCCTGAGCTGGGAGATTCCACCGTGCCGAAGGTGCCAGAGCGCTCGGCGCACTGCGCGGAGCCCTCCTCCGCTGCGAGAAGTCACGACTGCCCATCCTGGTTCGTACCGACAAGGGCACCTGGAACCGGCGTGGGCGCGAGACGTCGCTCGGGACGAGCAAGCCAGAGTGCTGTACTACCGTACTGCTCTCCGTCGGGTACGGTCCGGAGGACTCACGGCACGTAGGCGACCACCACGTGGCCCGAGCCTCGCACCACCAGCGCACCCGCACCGTGCGGGACGAACACCGACTGTCCCGGGCCCAGGGGCGTCCACCCGGCCGGCCCCCGCGACGAGCTCTCGCCCGCCTGCGCAGGGCCCAGCTCGAGGAGCCCGTCCAGAGCGAGGACGATCCTCGGCCCCTCGGCCGGCAGGGGCACGGCGTCCGGGCCCACCTCTCCCATGACCAGCGCGAACTCCGAGATCGATGCCCGGTACTCCCGCAGCCCACCGTCCGCCTCCGGCAGATCGCGCCGCTCCGTCGTCGCCGGAACAGCACCCACGCGCCGGACCCGCGGCCGTGCTGCCGGCCCCGGGGCGTAGGTCACGCATCCCAGGAGCGACTCGACGTCCACGTGCTTGGTGGTCAGCCCCGCGCGCAGCACGTTGTCCGAGCTCGACATGATCTCGACAGCACACCCCGACAGGTAGGCGTGCACGTGACCGGCCGGGACGAACATCGACTCCCCGGGCTCGAGCGTGACCCGGTTGAGCATCAACGACACCAGCGCACCGGGATCTCCCGGGTGCTGCTCCGCGAGGGCGACGACGGTCGCGTCGGCGCGCGGCGACGTCGTGCCCGCGTTCAGGCGCGCCTCCACGTCGGCGACGGTCCTCGCGAGGTCCGCGGCGACGTCGGGCATGGTGCGTGCGTGCAGCGCGAGCGTGAGCGCGTCCCGCAGGCCGGCCGCCGAGGGCTGCGCCTCGAGCGCGGCCCTCATGCCGGCGACGAGCTCGCCGCCCAGACCGTCCATCAGCTCCAGGATGCGCACCGGCCGCCGGAACCCGGAGAGGCCCTCGAACCGGGAGACGGCCACGACCATCTCGGGCTTGTGCTGGTCGTCGTGGAAGCTGCGCTCCGGCGAGTCGCGGGGGACGCCCTCCCGGTTCTCCCGGTTGAACCCGGCACGCGCCCGGTGCGGCTGCGGGTGCACCTGCAACGACAGCGCGCGGTCCGCCGCGAGCACCTTCAGCAGATAGGGCAGCCGTGGACCGTAGTCGTCGAGCACACGCTGCCCGAGCATCTGGACCGGGTCGTTGCGGATCAGGTCCGCGAGGGACGCCGAAGGCCCGCCGTCGGCCGAAGCCGACGACGGGCCCTTCGGATGTGCCCCCATCCACAGCTCGGCGAGAGGCTCACCGTCCTGCTCCACCCCCAGGAGCGCGTGGAGCGCGCTCCTCGAACCCCAGTCGTAGGACTGGAGGGTGGGCGTCAGGCGCAGGATCGGGAGGCTCATCGCCTGAGAGCGTACGTCAGACGCCCAGGGCGTCGCTGATCGGGTCGAGGGTGAAGTAGATGATGAACGCGACCGCGGAGACCCACATGAGCGGGTGGATCGCCTTGATCTTGCCGAGAGCCAGCTTGATGACCACGAAGGCCAGGAAGCCCGCACCGATGCCGGCGGTGATCGAGTAGGTGAAGGGCATGAGGGCGATCGTGAGGAACGCGGGGATCGCGACCTCGACGTTCGTCCACTTGATGCCCGTGATCTGCGTCATCATGAGGAAGCCGACGAGGACGAGTGCCGGAGCGGCCGCCTCGCTCGGGACCAGGGCGACGAGCGGCGACAGGAAGGTCGCCAGGAGGAAGGCGATGCCCGTCACGACGGCCGCGAGGCCCGTGCGTGCCCCCTCGCCCACACCGGTCGTGGACTCCACGTAGCTCGTGTTGGACGAGACGCTCGCGGCGCCACCGGCCGCGGCGGCGACCGAGTCGACGATGAGGATCGCGCGCGACTTGGGCGGGTTGCCCGTCTCGTCGAGCAGCTTGCCCTCGGCGCCGACGGCGACCATGGTGCCCATGGTGTCGAAGAAGTCGGCGAGCAGGAGCGAGAAGACGAGCAGGACGACCGTGACGATGCCGACCTTCTCGATCGACCCGAGGAGGGAGAACTGGCCGAGGAGACCGAAGTCGGGCACCGCGACCGGGCTGCCGTCGAGCTCGGGTGCGTTCAGGCTCCAGCCGTTCGCCGCGCCGCCGCCCTTGGTACCGACCCCGGCGACCGCCTGGATGACCACCGCGACGACGGTCGCGGCGAGGATCGAGATGAGGATCGCGCCCCGGACCTTGCGGACCCACAGCACGATCATGAGGACCAGACCGACGACGAAGACGAGGATGGGCCAGCCCGCGAGCGAACCGGTCGCACCGAGCTGGAGCGGCGTGCCGCCGCCCGCGGCGACGAATCCGGCGTTGACCAGGCCGACCAGGGCGATGAACAGGCCGATGCCGACGCTGATCGCCGTCTTGAGCTCGACCGGGACCGCGCGGAAGACCGCCTCGCGGAAGCCGGTGAGGACCAGCACGAGGATGATGAGGCCCTCGATGACGACGATGCCCATCGCGTCGGCCCAGGTGACCTCGGGGATCGACGCGATCGTGAAGGCCACGACCGCGTTGAGGCCGAGCCCGGCCGCCAGGGCCATGGGGTAGTTCGCGAAGACACCCATCGCGATCGTCATGACGCCCGCGACGAGTGCCGTGGTCGCGGCGATCATCGGGAAGTTCGCGCCGTCCGCGCCGCCACCCAGGAACTGGCCCGTACCGTCGGGGGCCGTCCCGAGGATGATCGGGTTGAGGATGATGATGTAGGACATCGCGAAGAACGTGACGAGACCGCCACGGATCTCGGCGCCGATGGTCGAGCCGCGCTCGGTGATCTTGAAGAAGCGGTCGATGCCGCTGGAACGCGGGGGGGCTTCGCGCTCGTCAGTCGTGGTGGTCATGGGGAGAATGGTGCCAGATCCCGTGTTGCGCTTCCGAATCGTCCACGTGACGTGCTAGTGACGTGTCCGCGGTCACGTCCCGTCGCCGGGCGAGCAGCCCGGCGACGGCAGTGATCAGTACGCCCCGCTCCCCGAGACGACGGCTCTCGCCGTGCGCGCCAGGATGAGGATGTCCCCGAACAGCGTCCAGTTCTCGACGTAGTAGACGTCGAGGCGCACGCTCTCCTCCCAGGACAGGTCCGAGCGTCCACCGACCTGCCACAGGCCCGTCAGGCCGGGCTTGACGAGCAGGCGCCTGCGCACCTTCTTCTCGTACGTGCTGACCTCGCGCGGCAGCGGCGGGCGGGGCCCCACGAGGCTCATGTCGCCCCGCAGGACGTTGAAGATCTGCGGCAGCTCGTCGAGCGAGTAGCGACGGATGAAGCGCCCCACGGTCGTGACACGAGGATCGTTGCGGATCTTGAAGAGCGGCCCCGAACCCTCGTTGTCCGCGGCGAGCGCGGTGAGGTCCAGGTCCGACCCGACGCGCATCGAGCGGAACTTGAGCATCGAGAACGTCTCGCCGTTGCGTCCCACGCGCTGCTGGGAGTAGAAGACCGGCCCGCGGCTCGTGAGCCGCACCGCGAGGCCGACCGCGATCAGGACGGGCAGGAGGAGGAACGTCAGGAGCGCGGCGCCGAACCAGTCCGAGATCGACTTGACCACGAACTTGGGGCCGCTGAACCGGGGCGCGTCGACGTGCAGGAGCGACACGGACTCTGCCGGGGTGATCGTGATGCGCGGCCCGGCCACGTCGACCAGCTCCGTCGTCAGCATCAGGTCGACGCCGAAGGGCTCGAGCTCCCAGCTGAGGTGGCGCACGACGTCCGCGGTCACGGCGTCCGACCCGCTCACCGCGACGCACCCGGCACCGACCCGTGCCGCGATCTCGCCGGCCGAGCGGAGGTCGCCGAGGACGGGCACGCCCAGGATGGCGTCCCCCTCGCCCGCGCGCCCGCTCGGGGTGCACACGGCGACGACCCGGTACCCGGAGCTGTCCCGGTCGTTCAGGTCGCGGATCAGGCGCTCGGCCTGGTCCCGGTGCCCGATCGCGAGGACGGCGGTCCGGTGGGACCCCGCGGTCCGCTTGCCGTGCAGCCACTGACGCCAGAGGTAGCGCCCCAGGAGCAGGCCGGCGAGACCGAGCGGGAACGCGAAGATCAGGTAGCCGCGGGCCTCCTGGAACCTCAGCAGGAAGGCGAGGATCGCCAGGACGCCGAAGAGGCGCCAGGACGCGTCGAAGACTCGCTGGTACTCGGTGGGCCCGCTGCCCACGACCCGGACGTCCCGCGTCTTGGCGAACGCGAGAGATCCTGCCCAGGCGAGGCCGATCAGGACGCTGAGCGCGAGGTACGGGAGGAACAGGTTCTCCCGGACGGGCTGGCTGATGAACTGGTCCCACCGCAGGAAGTAGGCCGCGGTGACGCCGACCGTGATCGCGAGGACGTCGGTGACGACGAGGCGGATCCGGTACGACCGCTCCCACGTGACCGACGCGAACGCGGCGCGAACCGCCCGGAAGGGGCCGGGTGGCGCTGCTGTCAGGATGTGGCGGAGTCCACGACGCGAGTCGTGAATGACGCTTCCGGCCATGGGCCCGGCTACCTCTCGATCAATCCGACGGCCGCTTCTGGACCGCCGGAACGCCTCATCGTAAGAGTCGGCACACAAAGTTATGAACGATTCACAGTCCTTTTCACCCGGGTGAGAAGGCCCTCGGTCTCGGCGAGTCCGAGCCCTGGATCCCGCGGATCCTGGGCCCCGACCCGCAGACTGGTGTGGTCGGACAATATTGATGGACACATGTCCAGTACGAGGAATGCAACGCATTTCTCGGAGCAGCAAGCGATCGTCGCCCTCGGATCTTGTACAACTGTCCAACGAAGCGGTGGCGGCGAAGTTCGGATCGTAGCGTCTGGCGATACGGCCCCGGAACCCTGTCCGCTGCACGTCTCACCCGGGAAAGACGGCTCGTCGACCGTCCTGTGACGGCAGTCACGGGTGAAAAGGGTCATGTCCTCCTAGCGGGTCGCCCTCGCCGTCGGGGGCTGCGGGGCCCACGCCGCCTGGTTCACCCTGCTTTGCGTGGTTCGGCACCGCGCCGGCGGGCCCGATCGCCCGTCCCCCACCACGAGCGCCCACCTGAGCCCCGTACGGAAGCCCCCTCGACACCGGCCTCCTTTTCACCCGGCGCGACCTTCACGAGACGTAGACTGCGGGCGTGCCCTCGATGATCTCCTTGCTGATCCACCCCGAGCGGCGCCGCCCCAACCCGCCGGCGCTGCGCGTCGACCTGCGCCCCGTGATCCTGGTCGGAATGAGCCTGTGGGCCGTCGCCCTGCTGGTCTCGGTCGTCCTGGTCGTCCTCGACCGGGCGTCGTTCGAGCTTCCCGCGACCTGTGCGGCCGGGATCGTGCTGGGCATCATCGGGCTCGGTTGGGAACGCCGCAACCGGAGCGAGTACCGCTCCCGCGCCGACGAGTCGGCCGAGATCCCCCCCGAGAACCCCGCCTAGCTCTCGATCCCCGCCCGACGGCGCGTGGTCCGGTTCGCATGGACCGACCACCGTGGGACCCACCTCGCGAGCGCGACCGCGCCGAGCAGGCCGACGGTCCCCGACGCGACGATCCCGCCCGCGAGGCTCCCCAGCGCGGCGCCGGCCGACACCACGAGCGGGCCGAGCGCGGTCCCGGAGTCCTGGAAGAGCCGCCAGATCCCGAGGAACTGCGCGCGCACGTCCGGGGGTGCGACGTCCGCGCCGAGCGTCATGAGGATGCCCGACCCGATCCCGTTGCCGAATCCCATGACCATCGCGACCACGGCCACCCCGGCGACCGTGGTCGTCAGCGGCAGCACGACGATCGCCCCGCCGAGGACGACCATGCACGGGATCGCGACCCACAGCCTGCCCCACCGGTCCATGACCCTGCCCGCGGGGTAGAACAGGAGCATGTCCACGGCCCCCGAGAGCCCGAAGATCACGCTCGTCGTGGCGGGGCTGAACCCCAGGTGCTCGGACCACAAGGGCAGCACGACCTGGCGGGCCGCACGCGTCGCCCCGACCATGACGACCGCGATCCCGAGCGTCGCGAAGACACGCCAGTTCGCGGCCAGCACCGTCCGGAAGCTGACGGGCGCCACCGACCGCCGGTGGGCCGTGGAGCCGGCAGCGACGTCGGGCACGAGGGCCGTCACCAGTCCGGCGACCACGCTCGTGCCGACCGCGAGCCAGTACACCGCCGGGAGGTCCCACGCCCACAGCACCGCGGCCGCCGCGAACGGTCCCACGAACGCCCCGATGCGGTGCGTGCCCGCGAGCGTCGACAGCGCCCGGGCCCGCTTGAGCACGGGCGTGACCTCGGTCAGGTAGGCCTGCCGGGCGAGCATGAACACCGCGTTGGTCATGCCGACGCAGAAGACCCCGGCGCCCAGGACCCACAGGTTGGGGGCGAGCGCGCACGCCACGAGGCCGACGATCGAGGCGGCTGCGGCCGTCATCATGGCCCGCCTGTCACCGAACCGCGCAGCGAACGCCCCGGCCGGGACGTCCCCGGCGATCTGCCCGAGCCCCAGCAGCGCGACGACGAAGCCCGCCAGCGCTATCCCTGCCCCCATCGAGATCGCGCTCAGCGCGACCACGGGGACGATCGCGCTCACCCCCGCCTCGAACACGAACGTCGGGACGTACACGCCACCCACGAGCCGGCGGTCGAAGATGCCGGACGGTCCCGGGGTACGGGGACCGCCGCCGTCCGCCCGGCCGGTCTCGCCGCCGTCCTTCGCCGCGCTCGTGCCGTGCTCTGCGCTCATGCCCCTCGTCCCGGTCGCACCAGTGATCGAGGACCCGCGACCGGAAGGTTCACGCGCGGTCCCACGCGGTCTCGGCGAGCAGCTCCTCGGCGGCGGCAGGGTCGAGCAGCGCCGACTCCAGCAGGTGCCTCGCCTCGGGCCGGCCCGCCGCCGCGGCCAGGCCACGTGCCAGGCCCGCGGTCGTCGAGGCGTGGACCTCGGGGCCCGCGCTGCCCGCACACACCCACCAGTCGACCTCGACCCCGGCCACGGACAACGCCTCGTGCTCGAACCAGCGGCCGGCCGCTCCCGGGACGAGCGCCTCGACCCGAGGGTCGAGGGTCTGGGGCGACCCGGCGTCGTCGGGCCGGGGGACGTCCGGCGCCCCGGGTGACGGGAGCAGCGGGAGGTCGAGGAGGTCCGCCAGGACCGCGCCCGTGGCCCGCACCTCGTGCACGATCGGCACGACCCATCGGGTCTGCGCCCACATCGCGCTCGTCGCCACGGCCAGCTCCTCGGCCGCCATGCACGTCGCAGCGGCCCCGCGCAGCCCGGGCAGCCGGTCGGGCAGCTCGTCGAGCGCACGTCCGTCCGCGGAGCGCGCGAGCACGCCCAGGCCCTGCCACACCGCGAGCGCGGCGGACAGGTCGAGGGGCGTGCCGGCGTCGGGCAGCGCGGCCAGGTAGTCCGGCCAGTCGCCCGGCGCGAGATCTCCCAGGTCCACCACCCCGCCCAGCGCACGCACGACCTCGGCGTCCAGGCCGAGGATCTCGTCGGGCGGGTCCGGGAGGAACGGCACCCCGCCCGGCTCGGCCGCGAAGGGCGCCCCGAGATGTCGGCGCAGCCACCACGCGGTGTACGACGGCGCGTCCCCGGACCGTGCTCCTCCCTGGCCACGCACCGGGGCGAGCAGGGCCGCGCGGGCGGCCGGGTCCCGCGCGAGGCGCGCGAGGAACGCGGGCCACGCGTCCTCGGCGACGGCGTCCAGGTCCGCGACCGCCTCGAGGTCCCCCACGAAGGCCCCTCCCCCGAGCTGGTCACCGAGCGACGCGAGGTACTCGGCCCAGCCGTCGAGCCACGACTGCGGGTCGTCGGGGTCGTCGGGCAGGTCCGCGTCCCCGTCCCACGGCGTCAGCACGTCCCGGACCCGGTGCACCGACACGTCGGCCTGGACGCCCACCGCACGCAGGACGTCCTCGCCCCAGCGCTGCGCGACGCCGTCCGCGAGGGGGACGAGACCGTCCAGGTGCTCGGCGGCCCACGACCCCGGCACGAGGCACTCGCGCGCCGCCGACAGGTCGCCGTCGGCCGTGGGCAGCGGGAGCTCTCCCCACCAGAACGGCACGTCCTCGGGCAGTGCCCCCTCGGCGAGCGCGGCACGCACGAGGCCCAGCACCTGCCCGACGGCGGCGGGCACCGGGTCCGCCACGTCGCCCACCGCGTGGGCTGTGCCGGCAGACGCCGCGCCGCGCGGCGACCCGTCCTCGAACGGGTCGCCGGTCTCCGCGCCAACGTCCGTCCGCTCGAGCGCGTCGCCGTCCGCAGCCTGGTCCGCGAGACGCAGCACGCGCTCCCTGACGGACGGCTCGGTCAGCAACCCACGGGCCGACGACGGGGTCGCGCCCAACCGCTCCAGGAGCGGGTGCGCCGCGTCCGGGTGCACCAGGCGCAGGCCGAGCGAGCGGGCGAGGGCGAGGAAGCCCGGTCCTGCACCTGTCTGCTCACCACCGTGAGGATCCTCGGCCCCCAGGAGGAGGACGCCGCGAGCACCTCGCGCCGTCCGGCCGTCCGCGAGCGGGACCGTCACCGCACCCAGCGCGTCGAGGACGCCCGGCTCGCCGACGTGCGGTGCGAGGACCGCGTAGACCTCGCGCCACGCAGCCGGTCCCATGCCCCCGGGCAGCTCGTCGAGCAGGTCCGCCAGCTCCCGCGACCGCGCACCCAGCGACCGTGCGACCGCCTGCAACGACGACGGCACGTCGACCAGGTCGGGCACCGCCCGACCGAGCACCGCGACCACGGCGGCGTCGCGCCCGACCTCGCCCGAGAGGAGCTGGGCGTCGCGCGGCGCGACGAGGTGCTGGACCGGCAGCGGCGCGGGACCGTCGTCGAGCGGGAGGGCGTCGTGCCCCGGTACGTCGAGGAGCGTTCCACCGGTCGACGCGCTCGACGGCGGTGCGAGCCGCCCCGGCCCCTCGGACCACGACCGGACCGCGTCCCCCGCGAGGACCGCGTCCGCCGGGAGGACCGGGGACAGCAGGGGCGTGCCGCGCGTCGCGGCGAACGCGGCGTCGCGGACCTGGCCGTCGAGCGTCCCGGCCGGCAACCCCGTGGGGAGCAGCCCGAGGACGGCGGCGCCCCGATCAGCGGCGACGAGCCCGAGCAGCCGCGCGTACGCCTCGCCCGCGCGTGCCGCGAGCTCGTCCGTCACGGGCCCGGGCAGGACGTGCCGACGGCTCGGGTCCAGCGGGAACGACGCCACGAGCAGGGCCGGGAACGTCAGCGGCTCGTCGGTCGGCGTCGGAGCGTGCAGGACCTGGGCGACCGTCGCAGGAGCCCCGCTCGACGCCGAGGGCGACGTGCGAGACGCGGACGCCGACGACCGGGGCAGCGCCCACAGCACGCTCCACCCCTCGTGCCGCTGCTCGACCGGGAGCGAGTCCAGGACCTCCGCGTCGAGGGCCCCTCGCGCACGCACGACCGTCCAGCGAGCAGCCACGTCGTGCAACCGGCGTGACCTCGACGTCCCGTCGGCGTCCTCGATCTCCAGCAGGACCTCCCCCAGCGCGGGAAGGGCCAGGAGCAGCGCGTCGTCCACCTCGTCGAGCTGGGCACGGACCGCCTCGACGGCAACCGCGTCCCGCAGGCGCAGCGAGACGACCGTGTCGGGAGCTACGAGACCTGCCACGTCCTCGGAGGCGACCGGGCCGACCGGGCCGACCGGGCCGACCGGCAGAGCGTCCGCCGCGAAGGGCAGCCTGAGCACGGGCAGGGCGGGACCTCGCTCGCGGACCGCGGCCTCGAGCCGGTCGGCCGCCACACCGCCGGCGCCGCCCGTCCCCCGCGCGCCCGCGACCGCCTCGGCCAGCGCCGCCCGGGTGCGGTCCAGGGAGAACACCACTGCGCCGAGCGTCGAGCGGACCTGGATCTCGTCCGCGACCGAGCGCACGGCCGCGAAGCCCACCCCGAACCGGCCCACCCGCGCGGGCGCGCCGTCCGCGTCGGCGAGCTCCGCCGTCGGGCCCGAGGAGTGCGCGACCTTGGCCGACGCGCGCATCGACGCCAACGACGCGACGCCCTGCGCGTCCAGCGGCGAGCCCGAGTTCTCGGCAGTCAGCCACCACACGCCACCCTCGTCCCGGGCGAGGCGCAGCGCCAGGCGCCCGACGACGCCCGCGTGCGCTGCGGCGTCGGCCGCGTTCTGCGCGAGCTCGACGACCACGCGGTCGCGGTAGTACCCGCGGGCGTGGTCCTCCTCGGTGTTCGCGTCCTCCCGGAACCGGGTCGGGGACGCGAGCCACGCCTCCGCGACGGCTCGGCGAAGAGCCGACGTCCCGAAGGCGTCCTCCGTCACCGGGCCGGCTCGTCCGGGTCCACGTCCTGCGAGGCGTCCGGTGCGGGCTCCGCGGCTCCGGTCGAGACCGACGACGCCCCCGGCTCCGGCAGCGTGATCCGCGACAGCGCCAGCTCGATGCTCGCGGCGGCCTCCGCGGACCGCTCAGCCCTCGTGTCCGCAGGCGGCACGTCCGGACCGGCAGAGGCGTTCGACGCGTCACGGGCCGCGTCGAGGAGCTGGACGATCTCGACGTCCATCTCGTCGATCAACGGGTCCGGTGCCGGCCAGTCGGTCGGGTGCGGCTCGACGTCCGTCTCCGAGTGCGCGCCGCACCCGTGGTCGAGGCTCACGACCTTGCCGTCGTCAGGGGACCACGGGTTGGCGCAGACCGCGAAGAGCTGTCCGAGCGCTCCCTGGAGCGGCACCAGGAAGCCGCACGACCTGCACTCGGCGCTCGACGCGACCGCGCCCGGTGCCGTGGGGCCACGCGTACCGCGGTACCAGCGCTCCGCCGCCTCGTCCCGACCCTGCGGGGACAGGACGCGGACGCGCGCGAGCGCGAGCTCCTCGATCGCGACCTCGTCCTGCTCCTCGTCTCCCGTGGGGACGTATCCCGGCTCGAGACGAGGGTCGTCCGCCTGGAAGGGCAGCACGTCCCCCGTGCCGATGTCCCCCGGTCGCAGGCGCTCCGACCAGGGCAACCACTCGGGCGCGAGGATCGAGCCCTCGCCCGGCAGGAGCTCGACCTCGCACACCGTCGCGGTGCGACCGCGCGGGACCCGGGCCAGCGTGACCGTCCAACGCCACCCCCGGTAGCCGAGCATGGTGCACGCGAACTGGTGCGAGATGAGGCGGTCCTCCTCGACGACCGTCCCCAGGTGCTCGCCCACGTCCCCCGCGTGCTCGGCGACCTGTTCCGCCGCAGCACGCGCGAGGTCCACCGCGCCCGTGAGCACGGCGTCCTTGGCGGCGCGCGCGCTCACACGACGGGTCGAACCTTCAGCGGCGGCTACGGCAGCCATGTCATGCCTCCAGGTCGTCGGCGACGGCGCGCAGCACCTTGGCGAGCTGGGCCCCCTGCGCGGCATCCGGGTACCGGCCGCGGCGCAGCGAGCCGCCGACCTTGTCCATGACCTTGATGAGGTCCTCGATCACGACCCCCAGGTCCTCGGCCGGGCGCCGCTGCGCCTTGGCCACGGACGGCGCCGGGTCGAGCAGCTTGATCGCGAGCGCCTGCGGGCCGCGTCGCCCGTCGGCCACGCCGAACTCCACCCGGGCACCGGGCTTGGGTGCCGCCCCGTCGGGCAGGGCGGAAGCGTGCAGGAAGACCTCGTCGCCCTCATCGCTCGCGATGAAGCCGAACCCTCGTTCGGTGTCGAACCACTTGACCTTGCCGGTGGGCACGTGAACCTCGTTTGTGCTCGTGGGAATCAGAACTCCCAGGTTACCGGGACAGAGCCCTCACAGTCGCATCCGCCGAGCCGCACCCCGCCGAGCGCGTCCGGGTGAGTTCGTGCGGCGGGGAGTTCTCCCCATGGAAGGAGGCTGCGCCGTGTCCGCGGCCTCCACTAGCCTTCGGGCGACTGCCGGCGCACCGCGCCGGTCGAGCCGACACCGACCCAGAGGCTTCTCCATGACCACGCCGCCCACCTTCCCCCCTGCCGACCCCTCGGGGACGTGGCAGTCACCCGACGGCGCGGCTCCCCTGCCGGGCGCGGTCACGACCGTCCGGCCCTCCCGGCTCCGCACGGGCCTGGTGCTGGGCGGCGCGGCGACGGCGGCCCTCGTCCTGGTCGGCGGAGGCGTCTTCGCCTACAGCGCCCTCGACGGCGGCGGGGCACAGCCCGAGGAAGCCCTCCCGGGCACCGCGTTCGCCTACGTGCGCGTGGACCTCGACCCGTCGGCCACGCAGAAGGTCAACCTCCTGCGCCTCGCGAACCGGTTCCCGGACCTCGCCACGGACCTCGACGTCGACCTGGGCGACGACGCCGACCTTCGTCGGCTCGTCGTCGACGCGATCTCGACGAGCGGCACGTGCGAGATCGACTACGCGACCGACGTCGAGCCGTGGATCGGCCACCGGGCGGCCTTCGCCGCGCTGCCGGCCGCGGAGGGCGCCACGACCGAGGGTGCGGCCGCGACGCCGGAACCCGTGATCGCCCTCCAGGTGACCGACGAGGGCGCCGCACGGGCGGCCATCGAGTCGGGCCTGGGCTGCGGCGACGGCGTGAAGCCCGCGCAGGTCGCGTTCGCCGACGGGTACGCCCTGATCACCTCCGAGCAGGTCGTGGCCGCCGACGTCGCGGCCGCGGCGAAGAAGTCCCCGCTGGCCGAGGCCCCCCGGTTCGTCGCGGACATGAAGGCCCTGGGTGACCCCGGGCTGATCTCCTACTGGGCGGACCTCGACGGCGTCGCCACCGCACTCGACGGGCAGGACGGCGCCGAGGCGCTGAGCACCGCGACCGACGGCCTCCACTCGTTCGCCGGGGCGGCGCGGGCAGGCGCCGACCACCTGGAGGTCGCGATCGCCGTCGGCGCCGACGAGAAGGTCCTCGCACCGTTGGACGGAGCGGGAGGCTCACTCCTCCCGGGCCTGCCGGAGAGCACCCTGTTCGCCTCGTCCGCGACGATCGACCCTGCGTCGGTCGACCGTCTCTGGGAGCAGCTGAGCACGCTCGCCGACACCTTCGGGTCGAGCGGCCTGGGCGCCCTGGGCTCCGGTGAGGACCTGCTCGGCGACGACTGGTCCTTGTCCTCGCACGAGGTCCGCACGGCGGGCACGCTCCCCGCTGCCACGGAGGCCGAGTGCGCCGCGCTGCTCGCCCTGCCGGAGAACGCGCTCGACGCCTCGGGCTGGGGCTTCTCGCCCGAGGAGCTGGCCGAGGTCACCCAGAGCTACAACGAGTCGTTCATGGCGGGCTGCACCGGGGACTACTCGGCCCTCGACCAGGACCTCGACGTCGGCCAGGGCGCCGAGGACACGGGCCTGCTCGGTGACGACGGCCTGTCGAGCGGCTCGACGACCGACGACCTCCTGCCCAGCGGCCTCACCTTCCAGGAGACGGTCGACGAGCTCAAGAAGACCTACGACCTGCGGCTGCCCGAGGACCTCAAGACTCTCCTGGGCGAGCAGGTCGTCGTCGCACTCGACTCCGCAGGACTCGACGACGTCTCGGCCGTGACCGGCCTGGCCGACCTCGACCTCGGCGCACGCACCCTCGGGGACAAGGCCGCGCTCGAGGACCTGCTCGGCCGGATCGACGCGGTCCTCGTGGACGCCGGTGCGGAGAAGCTCACGAGCGCGCCCACCAAGGACGGGCTCGTGATCGCCTCGAACGACGCCTACGCCGCACGGCTCGCGGAGGAGGGGGGCCTCGGCACCGTGGGCGCCTTCCGGACCGTCGTCCCCGACGCGAGGAACGCGGCCAACGCGGCCTACCTCGACGTCGACGCGCTCGAGTCGATCGCGCGCGCGAACATCGACGCGCTGGGTGGCGACGACTCGTGGATCGCGTACGTCGCGCCGGTGCGCGCCGTCGGGGTCGCCACCCGGGTCGACGGTGGTCACAGCCTCACGAGCCTGCGCGTCAGCTTCGACTGACACGCACGCCACCCCCGCGGGCGACGGGCGGCCGGCCCTGTCCCCCGCGGGCGGCGGCCGACCGCGTCCGAGGGGTTCTCGGCGTGAGCGGGTGAGTCCGTCGCGAGGGGCTCAGGTCGCGCGGGTCAGCCCGTCGAGCAGCGCAGGGTCCGCACCGGCGGCCAGCAGGCGTGATCGCATGCCGAGCGCCGCGAGCGCGTAGGGACGGTCGTCCCCCAGGAGCAGCGACCGCGTGTTGGCGGCCTCGTCGAGCGCGAGCAGCTCGAACGTCAGCTGCTCGGCCTCGTCCTCGTGGATCGTGAGGTCGCCCGCCGCGACCGCGGCCCTCGCCTGGACCTCGAGGTAGCCGTACCAGGTGGTGAGAGCCGTGCGCACGGCGTCGTTCACGGGTCCCGGCTTGGAGTCCACGTCGGCGGAGGTCGCCGCGAAGAAGCAGCCGCCCGGAAACACGCGGTCCCGGGAGTACGCCAGGGCGTTGCGCAGCAGAGCGACGAGGCGGCGCAGCCCGGGTGGCTCGACGCGCGCCGGTGCCACGATCGTCGCGACGAAGATCTCGCGCGCGGCGGCGACCGTCGCGAGCTGCAGGCCCTCCTTGCCGTGGAAGAGCGTGGCGATGCTGCTCTTGCTGCGACCCGACTCCTCGGCCAGGCGACCGATCGTCAGCCCGTCGAGCCCCTCGATCGAGGCGAGGTCGGTCGCGCTCTTGAGGACGACCTGGCGTGACGCGTCGCCGCGGGCCCGTCTGCCGTCCAGCACTGTTGGATCAGCCATCTCCCTAGTCTACGAACGATCGATCGCGTAATCTACACAACGAACGTTCGTACGTATTGATCTGGAGGAGCCATGTCCACGCCGTACACCCTGGTCGGTCGCACCCTGCGCACCGTCGGCACGCTGTCACCGCCCCTCGCCGGGCACCTCGCGCTGCGCGCCTTCTTCGTCACCACGCCGCGCGCCCCCGTGCGCGACGCGGACCTCGACACTCACCACGCCGCGCGTCGGACCCGGCTCGACGTCCGCGGGAACGACCTCACGGCCTACGAGTGGGGTGCCGGGAGGGACAGCGTGCTAGTCGTCCACGGGTGGCGCGGGCGTGCCTCCCAGCTCTCGCCCGTGGTGCGCGAGCTCGTGGCCGAAGGGTTCCGCGTCGTGTCTTTCGACGCCCCGGCCCACGGGGACTCCCCCGGTGGACGCGCCGACATCCGCGACTGGGTCGCGGCGACCGAAGCCCTCGAGCGTCGCCACGGGCCCTTCCGTGCGATCGTCGGACACTCGCTGGGAGCCCTGGCCGCGCTCACCGCTGCCCGCACGTCCGTGCGGACCGGTCGGGTCGCCGTCGTCTCCGGGGTCGGCGGCCCGGACGCGTTCCTCGCCGAGTTCGCGCGCGAGTTCCGCCTCGACGACGCGACTCGCACGCAGCTCGAGGCGCGCTTCGACGCCCGTTTGGGCGAGGACCGGCACTCGGTCGCCGCGCGCTACGACGCGGTCGCCCACCCGCTGCCCGGGGACACCGAGCTGCTCGTCGTGCACGACCGGGGGGACCGACGCATGCCGGACGACGACGCGCGCAGGCTCCACGACGCGCACGTCCCCCGGTCCGCCATGGTCCGCACCTCCGGGTTCGGCCACACCTCCGTCCTCTCGTCGGACGTCGCGCTCGACGCCCTCACCGCGTTCGTCCGCGGCGGGCTGGCCGCGGTCGCGGGGCTCGACGTCGCAGCCGAGCCCGCGGCGTCCTCCGCCACCAGGACATAGGTCGCCCCGCACCGGACCGGCCGCACAGGACGCGGGGTCCGTCCGCGCCACGGGGTGCCGGGCCGGGCGCGCCCCCGACCCGCGTAACATCGGACGGATGGCCTCAACGCCTCCGGCTCCGCGCCGGACCTTCCCCGAGGCTCTTCGCTCCCGCAGCGACGAGCACCTCGTCGCGCTGCTGCTGCAGCGCCCTGACCTGGCCACTCCTTCGCCGTCGACGCTGCGCTCGCTCGCAGCACGTGCCACCAGCCGTACCAGCCTGGACCGGGCGATCGCCCGGATCGACGCCCTCGAGCTCCAGGTGCTCGAATCCGTCCTCGTCCTCGGGGACCAGCCGGCCCGGACCCCACGGACGACGACGTCCCGTTCCACGAGCCGCAGCCCCGGCGACACCACCGGGACGGCCGTCACGGTCGACCGCGTCCTCGCCGCCCTCGGTGCGAGCGACGTGGACGCACCGGTCGTGCGGGCCGCGGTCGCGCACCTCGAGGAGGCCGCGCTCCTGTGGGACCGTGACCCGTCGCAGCACACGGACCTCGCGGTCGCGCCGGGCCTGTCGGAGGTCCTCGGCCCCTACCCTGCGGGTCTCGGACCTGCCGATCCGTCGTCGCCGCTCGCAGCGCCCGCGACGAGCGGCCGGGCCGGCGAACGACCAGGCGCCGACGCACCGAGCCTCGCCGCACTCCTGGCCGAGGCTCCCCCTGGCGCACGCAACATCCTCGACGCCCTGACCTGGGGGCCGCCCGTGGGCGTCGCGCCGCGCGCCGACCCCGTGGGCCGCGAGGCGACGACCTGGCTCCTGCGTCAGCGCCTGCTCCTCGCCTCGGACGAGCGGCACGTCGTCCTGCCCCGCGAGGTCGCCCTGGCCCTGCGCGGTGGCCGCACGCACGCGCGCCCGCTCGCGCACCCTCCCGAGCCCGAGGCCCCGCACTTCACCGAGGAGACCATCGCCGCGGAGGCGTCCCGCGCCGCGCAGGACGTCGTCCGGCTCGTCGCCCACCTCCTCGCGCTGTGGCAGGCCTCGCCGCCGAACGTCCTGCGCGCGGGCGGCCTGGGCGTGCGGGACCTCCGGCGCCTCGCGACGACGCTCGAGGTCGAGGAGCCGACGGCCGCGTTCGTCGCCGAGCTCGCTCTCGCCACGGGGCTGGTGGTCGACGACGGCGAGGACCCGCCCTCGTTCACCGTCACGATCGCGGGCGAGGACTGGCTCGACCTGCCCCTCGCACCGCGCTGGGCGCTGCTCGCCGCGGCGTGGGCGAGCTCGGGCCGCACGCCGTGGACCGTCGGCAGCCGCGACGAGCGCGGCACGCTGCGCGCCGCGCTCGAACCCGACCTCAGCCGACCGTGGGTCCCCCGCCTGCGCTTCGACGTGCTGTCCGCGCTCGCCGACCGCCCGGGGACGGCCCTGACCTCGGCCGACCTCCTGGAGATCCTGCGCTGGGGGTCCCCCCGGTCGGTCCCACCGGTCCAGGCCATCGAGGGGCTGCTCCAGGAGGCCCATCTCCTGGGCGTCACGGGGGTCGGGGCGCTCGCCCCGACGGGCCGCGCGCTCCTGCGGCCCGACGACGCCACGTCCGCCGCGCGCACCCCCGCACCCTCGGCGTCGAGCAGGACGGGCCCGCCGCTCACCGCGCCCGAGGCAGCGCTCGCGACCGCGCTCGAGTCGGTCCTGCCGCCCGAGGTCGACGAGCTCCTGCTCCAGGGGGACCTGACGGGGATCGTCCCCGGCCGACCGAGCACCGCGCTCGAACGGCTCCTGGAGGACGCCGCAGAGGTCGAGTCACGCGGGGCCGCGATCACGGTCCGCTTCACGCCCGAGTCCCTGACCCGGGCGTTCGACGCGGGCCGCACCGCGGACGACCTGCTGGCCGACCTCGCGAGCCACTCCCGCACGGCACTGCCCCAACCTCTCGACTACCTGGTCCGGGACACGGCCAGGCGGCACGGGAGGCTGCGGGTCGGGAGCGCGTCGAGCTACGTGCGCGCCGAGGACGCCGCTCTCCTGACGGGCCTCGTCGAGGACCCGTCGCTGCGCCACCTGTCGCTGTTCCGCATCGCCCCCACGGTCCTGGTCGCCCTCGTCCCCGCGGCGACGCTCCAGGCCGCGCTGCGCGACCGCGGCCTGGCCTCGACGGTCGAAGGGCCCGACGGACGGGTCGTGCGCACCGAGCGGCTCCGGACCACGGTCCGTTCCCGCGTGGGCGGGCGACGGCCGCTGGACACTGCTACCCGGGGGCGCTCCGCCGTCGGGCCGGTGGTGCACCAGGAGGACCTCGTGGCCCGGCGCGAGCGGTACGCCGAGCTCGTCCCGCGTCTGCGCGCGGCCGACGACGCCGCCCTCGCCGCACCCCCTGCGGCGACGACCCGCGAGGACGTCGCCCCCGAACCTCGCGGAACAACCGAACCCCCCGCGGCGTTGGGACTCCTGCGCGACGCGATCGACGCGGGCGACCACGTGGTCCTCGAGACGATCGACCCCACGGGTCAGCCGACCCGGCGCCGCGTCAAGCCCCTCGTCCTGGAGGGCGGGCGCCTGCGCGCCCTCGACCCCGCGCGCGACGCCGAGCTGACCGTCGCCGTCCACCGCATCGCGGGCGTCTTCACCGACGCCCCCGCCCCCACCCAGGACGCGTCGACCGACGCGACCACGAACGCTCCGGCGGGGGCGCCGAACGACTAGCCCGCACCACCCGCGTCACGACACGGCGCACCACCCGGAAGGACGCCCATGGCCGACGGCCCCCTCATCGTGCAGAGCGACAAGACCTTGCTGCTCGAGGTCGACCACCCGCGCTCGGGCGACGCCCGACGGGCGATCGCCCCCTTCGCCGAGCTCGAACGAGCCCCCGAGCACGTCCACACCTACCGGCTCACGCCGCTCGGGCTGTGGAACGCGCGCGCCGCGGGGCACGACGCCGAGCAGGTGGTCAACGTGCTGCTCGAGTACAGCCGCTACCCCGTGCCGCACGCGCTGCTCGTCGACGTCGCGGAGACCATGTCGCGGTACGGGCGGCTCCAGCTCGTCGCGCACCCCACGCACGGGCTCGTGCTCCAGGCGACCGACAAGGCCGTGCTCGCCGAGGTCCTCAAGTCCAAGCGGACCGCGGGGCTCGTGGGCGACCGGCTCGGGGACGACTCGGTGGTCGTGCACCCGTCCGAGCGCGGGCACCTCAAGCAGGTGCTGCTCAAGCTCGGCTGGCCCGCCGAGGACCTCGCGGGGTACGTCGACGGCGAGAAGCACCCCATCGACCTGTCGCCGACCGACCCGGCGCACGAGGACAAGCCCTGGGCCATGCGCCCCTACCAGCAGCAGGCCGTCGAGGGGTTCTGGCACGGGGGCAGCGGCGTCGTCGTCCTCCCCTGCGGCGCAGGCAAGACGATCGTCGGCGCCGGGGCCATGGCGAAGTCCGGGACGACGACCCTGATCCTCGTGACGAACACCGTCAGCGCGCGCCAGTGGCGCGACGAGCTCGTACGGCGCACGACGCTCACCGAGGACGAGATCGGCGAGTACTCGGGCGCCCGCAAGGAGATCAAGCCCGTCACGATCGCGACGTACCAGGTGCTCACGACCAAGCGGAAGGGCGTCTACACGCACCTCGAGCTGCTCGACGCGCGCGACTGGGGACTCGTGGTCTACGACGAGGTCCACCTGCTGCCCGCGCCGATCTTCCGCATGACCGCGGACCTCCAGGCGCGCCGCCGCCTGGGCCTGACCGCGACCCTCGTGCGCGAGGACGGACGCGAGGACGAGGTCTTCAGCCTCATCGGACCCAAGCGGTACGACGCCCCCTGGAAGGACATCGAGGCCCAGGGGTACATCGCGCCCGCGGACTGCGTCGAGGTGCGCCTCACGCTGTCCGACCGCGACCGCATGGCGTACGCGACCGCCGAGCCCGAGGACAAGTACCGGCTCGCGGCCACCGCGGCGGGCAAGAACCGCGTCGTCGAGCAGATCGCGGCCGCGCACCCCGACGACCAGGTCCTCGTGATCGGCCAGTACCTCGACCAGCTCGAGGAGCTCGGCGACCACCTCGACGCGCCCGTCATCACGGGGGCCACGACCGTGCGCGAGCGGCAGCGGCTGTTCGAGGCGTTCCGGTCCGGGGAGATCTCGCGGCTCGTCGTGAGCAAGGTCGCGAACTTCTCGATCGACCTGCCCGAGGCGTCGGTCGCGATCCAGGTGTCCGGGTCGTTCGGGTCGCGCCAGGAGGAGGCCCAGCGTCTGGGCCGCATCATGCGACCCAAGCAGGACGGTCGCACCGCGCACTTCTACGCCGTGGTCTCGCGCGACACCGTGGACCAGGACTTCGCGGCGCACCGCCAGCGCTTCCTGGCGGAGCAGGGCTACGCCTACCGCATCGTCGATGCCGAGGACCTGGGCGTCGTGCAGTGACCGGTGGGGACCGCAGCGGAGCAAGGTAGCCGCCGGGCACGCAACGACGCCCAGGTCCGACCGCGGATGGAGTGGACCTGGGCGTCGCGCAGCAGAGGGGCGCGATGCTCGCGGGGTGGTGGGGGTGTTCGCGGCGAAGTGGCAACAATAGTTGTCGCTCCGCAGCGGAACACCCCCGCCCCTGCGCCCCGACCGCCGGTCACGCCCGCGCCGCTCGGGGTGCCGCGTCTCAGAGCTCGCGGTAGTAGTGCACGAGCGGCAGCGCGGTGAACCCGCTCGCCTCGTACATCGCGCGGGCGGGCCCGTGCCCGTCGTCGCCTCCGGTCCAGACGCTCGCGTAGGCGCACCCGGCCTCGCGCATCAGATCGAGGGCGGCGTCCATGAGGGCCCCGCCCACGCCAGCTCGGTGCACGGCCGGGTCGACCGCGATGAGCTCGACGTCCCCCGTGCGTGACGTGTCGAGGCCCGGTGCGCCGAGCACGACCGTGGCGAACCCGACCGGTCGTCCGTCCCGCTCGGCCACGAGCGTGGTCGTGGCGTGCGTGGCGCAGGCCGAGCGCACGGTGTCGCTCTGGCTCCGACGCCAGTCCGGGTACGCGAGCTCGTAGATCCGCTCACCGAGGTGGGCGCGCCACGCGTCGTACACCGGCTCCCACGCACGCAGCGAGAGGCTCACCAGGGCATCGAGGTCGGTGGGCTGGAACGTCCTGATCGTCGTCACCCGCGGAGAGTATCGAGGGCCCGAGTGGAAGTCCTGGCTTTTCACGTCGCCTGCCTGGTCGGGCCCGGACGCTCCACGCAAGAATCCCGTGTCCCGGCCCTTGCTCCTCGCATAGTGTCCGGGGATGGAACGATCCACACTCCTGCGCCTGGCGCACTCCGAGCACCCGATCGCGTCGCCGCTGAGCGATGTCCGCGTCGACGGCCTGCTCGACCGGACGACGGGCGGCCGAGGGAGCGTCCTCGACCTCGGATGCGGTGACGGCACGTGGCTGCTGCGGGCGCTGGGCCGCGAACCGGGCCTGGCCGCGGTGGGGGTGGACACGTCCGACGTCGGGTTCGAGGAGACGCTGGCCAAGGCTGCTGCCGCGGGCGTTGCGGACCGCCTGACGCTGGTTCAGGGCGACGTCCGGGAATACGTGAGCGAGGCGCCGTTCGACGCGGTGCTCAGCGTGGGCGCAGCGTACGCATTCGGGGGCCTGGGACCCACGCTCGAGGCCGCGCGCGGCCACCTCGCCGCCGACGGCCTGCTCCTGCTCGGTGACTGCTTCTGGCCTGCACCCCCGACGGCGGCCGTCCTCGACGGTCTCGGTGGCCTCTCCCCGGACGAGTACCTCGACCTGCCCAGCACCGTCGACCTCGTGACGCGGCACGGGTGGGCGACGGTGCACGGGCACGTCAGCACGCAGGAGGAGTGGGACGACTACGAGTGGGCGTGGACGGGGGCACCCGCTCGCTGGGCGGTCGAGAACCCGGACCACCCTGACGCGCGTGAGGTGCTCTCCGCGGTCGAGACGCACCGCGACGGCTGGCTCCAGGGATACCGTGGCGGTCTCGGGTTCGTCACGCTGGTCCTGCACCCGGGCCGGGCCGCCGTCACGAGTCGTCGAGGGACGGTCTCCCGGCAGCGGTGACGTCCGAGGCCCGACGCGCCCGACCGGCCCACACGTTTCACGGTCACCTCCTCGGACGAGACGACGTCGCCGGCCGGGTCGAGCGCCGCGCCGGCGAGCACGAGCGCTCCGCCGCACAGCACGACGAGCACTTCGCTCACCAGGTGGCCGGGTCCATCGACATCCCTTGCTCCTGGAGGTAGGCACGCGAGACCTCGAGCGCGGCCTGCTCGACCGGACGTCGTAGCTCGAGGTAGTCCCTGTTGCGGGCGATGTACTCGGCCTCGTCGGCGGCCTGGATGTCGGCGAGCCGTTGGACGACACCGAGCTCGTCCTTGCACGCGAGGTCGATCTCACCGATGCGGATCACCTCTTCCGGCGACGCGTCGCGCACGCCGGGCGGGACCATTCCCTCGTCTGTCCCGGGGGCTTGGACCCCTCGCTCCGTCAGGCACTGCTTCCACTCGTCGATGACCCCGATCCCCTCGGGGGTGCTCGTCGCCGGGGTGAGACCGGCCGGAGCCGACGCCTCGAACTGACCCGGGTCGTATGAGAGCCCGGCCGCGATCACTTGACCGAAGCACGAGCGCTGCTGCTCGAGGGCGGCCTCGTCCTCGACCCGGGCCCGAAACCGGTTGGGACTCTGAACGGGTTCCTGGGTGTAGCCGTTCGTTGCGAGCGAGCCGTGACGCCACAGGCCGAACTCCGCTCCGTCGGAGCTCTTCTCTGCGGGGACGGGGCCCACGAGCTGCACGAGATCCTCGTATCCCGCTGCCGTCATGCAGCGGGCTACGAACACGTCCCGGGCGGTGTCCATCTCGGCGCGCTCCTCGGCGCTGACGAACCAGCCG
This sequence comes from Oerskovia jenensis, assembly GCF_016907235.1. NCBI lineage: Bacteria > Bacillati > Actinomycetota > Actinomycetes > Micrococcales > Cellulomonadaceae > Oerskovia > Oerskovia jenensis. Next base: position 3,323,671 of record NZ_JAFBBO010000001.1, on the reverse strand, counting down.
TCCAGGGCGGTCGTGATCGTCCCGGCGTCCTCATCGACGATCGCCCGAGCCGGTTCTTCGGCCGCGCTCTCCGCAGGCTCCGGGCTCGTCGTCGTGGTGCTCGTGGCGGGCACGACCGGGGTCTCGCGCGGCGGTGACGGTACGAGGGCGAGCGCACCGGCGACCAGTCCGCCGCACAACGCGCCGACGCCGAGAGTCGTCGTGGTTGCTCGTGCACTTCGCCGACGACGACCGGACCGCAGGACCGTCGCGTGGTCGACGGTGAGGTCGGGGGCGTGCTGCGAGACGGCGCGCAGTCGCACGACGAAGTCCTCGTCGTTCATCGCTCCTCCTTCAGGGTTCCGGCCGTGGTCATCTCGTCTCCGAGGATCAGGCGCAGGTGCGTCAGGCCCCTCGATGCCGCCGACTTCACCGCGCCGAGGCTCAGGCCCAGCTCGTCGGCGACCTGCCGCTCGGGCAGGTCGAGCAGATATCGCAGCACCAGAACACGTCGACGCTGCGGGCTCAGCTGCAGCAGCGCTCGGACGAGGGCGTCACGCTCGGCGTGCCCGCGCTCCGCCGACGCGTGCTCGCCGGAGGGCAGCTCGTGCGGTTCCGTGAGGTGTTCTCGCCGGTACCTGCGCCAGTTGTCGATGCGCGCGTTCGCGAGCACCCGTCTCGCGTAGGCGAGCGGATCTCCTTCGCGCGCTCGGGGCCATGCCACGTACGTGCGCACCAACGCGTGCTGCACCAGCTCCTCCGCCCGGTGCACGTCTCCGCACAGCAACCAGGCCGTCCGGGAGAGTGTCGACTCCGCGTCGACCATGAAGGCCGTGAACTCCATGTCGCGCTGCGTCCTGGCGCCGGACCGGGCAGGAAGCACGACCTCGTCGCTGTCGCCGATCGGCGCCACGAACCCCCCTGTCGTCGTCACACATAGAACACGGGCCACGACCCGAAAAGGTTGCTCACCACCCCGGTTCAGTCGGCGACCCCTGATCATCGGACATGCAGTGACGCTATCGTGACCAAACCTTGGCCATTCGATCCCGGAGTGGCCGGACACCGCTCAACCGACCGCTTGTCGGGCGTCGCACAAACGGGTTCTGCGACGTCGGACAACGACCTGGTGGGGGTTTTTTTGCGCCAGTGCGCTCAGCGGCCGTGACTACGTCCTGTGCAAGCACGGCATCCGCCTGGGCCAACTCGACCAGCCGCGGAGGCACGATCGAGGCCCCGCGCGTCCACCGCCGCGGGCTGCGCTGTCGGGCAACCGTGACGGGCGCAGAGACGGATCGCCACCGTGATGACGAAGGCTGCGACGAGGAGGAGCAGGACGCTCAGCACCGTCACGACGAGATGATGCGTCGACGGGCGCTCGGCCGCGTACCTGGCCCGGAGGCGGCCTGCACTCAAGGGGACCCCACGCGCCCGAGCGCACCCAATCGGCGACGAGCGCTGCCCGGGTCTCAGGTAGCGGCGAGCTTTTCGATCTCGTAGTCGGGCACGTGAACGCCCACTGTGAAGCTCGGGCTCCAGTCGATTCCGAGCTCGTCGGCGGCGCGCTGGGCTTCGATCGCGCCTTCCTTGCCCTCGTAGGTCGACCATGGATTGAACGCGACGAACGCAGGCTTAGCGTCCGGCGACGCCTCCCACGCCGCCACCAGCACCGTCCGCAAAGTCTCGCTCGTGACGACGTAGCCCAGCGGCACCTCCGCCCTGATCAACCATCCGCGGGTGAGGCCATCCGGGATCGATTCGACCTCGACCTGCAGGGATTCAGGAAGCGCGGCCTCTACGGCTTCGATCACGGGTGCAGGATCGGCCGGTTCGGCGCTCGGGTCGGCCTGTTCGGCGGCTGCGGGCAGCGGCGTCCCCGGGGTAGATGTACCCGCCGGGGAGCATCCGGTCAGCAGCAGCCCGGCGAGACTCACCCCGGCGGCACCGAGAGCCACGCGTCGCATCATCAGTCGCCCTCCCCCCGAACCCCAGCGCCGCGCCAGCCAGGCACATGCCGACGATCCACCGCCTCGGGATCGTGACGACCGCCGGGTGTTCAACCATCGTGATCCTCCTGGTCGCGCGGGGGTGGGCTGAGAAACCCCCGGGCGGTACGGCGCAACTCTGCGTGCGGCGAGTGCCCGGGCCGGGCGTTGAGGTAGGTCGCATCGACGATCGCCTGCAACCAGGCGGCCGCCTCGGTCGCATCGAGGCGCGGATCGACGGTGCCGGCCGCGACGCCACGCGAGATCAGCGCGGCCAGGCCGTCGCGCACCACGCCGGCAGTGCGGGCCACGACCGCGAGCAGCTCGGGGTCGTGATCGACCCGACGCAGCAGCTCGACGAGCATCCCCGACGCGCTCGGGTCGGCGGCATCCTCGGCGAGAGCGTCGAGCACGTCGAGGATCGCCGTCATCGGGTCGGCTGCCTCAACATGGCGGGCGATCAACGCTTCCACGGCCGGGAGGTCCCGCTCGAACACCGCCCGGAACAATGCGGCCTTGTCCTCGAAGTAGTAGAAGATGCTGGCAGGGCTCGTCCCGACCGCCTTGGCCACCTGTGCGACGCTCGTGCGGTCGTAGCCCTGCGCGGCAAATAAGCGGCCCGCCTCGGTCGCGACCTGTTCTCGTCTGAGGGCGATCCGCTCAGGATCAGCCTGCCTCGTCACCTGGACCCCAATCCTTGTCTGATTGATCAGTCAAAGAATACCCTCGAGCGCGCCCGGCTCCGGGACCTGACGGCGCGAGCCAGGCCCACCGCGTGAAGGGGGTTCAACTGAGACCGAGTTCAAAGCCGACCTCATCGGCGGTCTCAACGCACCACCTGATGGTGGATTGGTATTGAGGAAGCGGTGCGCATCGCAGCAGACCTCGCCAAGAGGGGGCTGCCACCAGGACGCCTGACGCTTCCTGAGCCCGCGGACGGCCCTACGACGGCGCCACGTGCCCCTGCGGGCGTGGGGGCACCGTCATCGCGCACAGGGGCCTCGTCCGGCACGGGGGCGTCCCTGTGCTCCCGCCCCCCCCCTGTTGAGGTCGCCCGAACGCTCCGGGAGTGACACGCTCGACACGGGGCGCGGCGCGCCTTGGGACGCGTAGGACCCGTTCGTCGCAGCGCAGCAACATCGATTCGACCGTGACCTGACATGACGCGCTCTCGCGAGGCGCCCGGATTCAGCGCACTGGCCGACCTTCGGCGTCGACATCACGTTTCGCGTGATGATCGGCTTCGAACGAGTTCTTGTCGAAGGAGAAGCCTTTCGGCTCTCGCTGTCGAAGACGTGAGAAGAGATGAACATGCCACCTCAGGACTCGTGCATCGAGCTCGCCCAGACTGGGTCCGGCTCGGGCCTCCTCGCCGTCGTGGGGGTCCTCGCAGTGCTCGCTGGGACCGCTCTGCTCGTCGCCCGGCGGCGCCGCTCTGCTCATGCGGGCCTCGGTGCGGGCGCGGGGGCTGCAGCGATCGTGCTGCTGTCCGCCACTCTTGCCTTCGGGCCGTCCACGAGCGTGGCCCGTGCTGCCGACTGCCCTCCTGACACCTCGTCCCAGCGACAGTCTTCCGCGCCCGCGCCGGTCGTCCCTCCGGCGGCACCCGCGCCCGCCCCCGCACCGCCTGCCGCGCCCACACCGGAGCCAACGCCGGAGCCTACGGTCACGCTGACCCCGGAGCCCACGCCGACGCAGACGCCGCCTCCGGCACCGGCGTGCCCGGTCGGCAACGACCTGGGGTCACTGCCCGCCGGGCAGACCATCGCGTGGACTCCTGTCACGGTCCCCGATCCGACTGCGTCGCCGGGCACCGAGGACGGGGAGCTCGCGCTGGTCTATACGAACAACGTCTCCGGTTTCACCTGGCACGTCGTCGACCCGGCGACCGGCGAGGAGTCGGGCGACTGTGCCGGGACTCCGGTCCAGGCCGGGGCTTGTGTCCCCTACCCGACGCCGGTGAGCTGGGTCCAGTGGGTCTGGCAGGCCTCGCCGCCGGAGTGGCTGCAGACTGGTGGGTCCGGCGGGAACAGTGGGTGCGGTGGGGGCGGGGGCAACAACTGAGCCTCACGCGAAGCGCAGCGACCGCTCCTGACGGCCCCACGATGGTGCCTCTGCACCCCTTCTGGGTCTGGCTCGCCGTGGTGATGAGCGCCTGGAACCGGGTAGCGATTCGCAGCGGCTACCGGGTCGCACCTTAAGTTGTGCGGAATCTGGACCTTGTTCACGCGGTTGCTTGACGGGTGATCTCAACCGGTCGATCCACCAGCTGTTGGTGGAACGGAAGTTCGTTGGATAGTAGTGCGTTGGACAGTTCGGTAGATGGTGGCGCGTGAGACGCCGAAGAGTTCGGCGAGCTCGTCGCTGGTGTGCTGGCCGGCCGGCCCACTCGTCGACGTCCTGGAACAGGTGCCGGTGGATGGCCTGCAGTCCCTCGAGGTCGTACGTCGCGGGGATGCCAGCCTGGCGCAGGGAGAGTGCGCGAGCCTCGACGAAGGCGTCCTCTGCTCGGCGGAGGTCGTGAGGGCATCTGGTTCCCCCTCTCGTCACCCGCAAACCTAGCGGGATGACGATGAACCAGGCCGCAACCTCGGGCGCGCATCCGGCTTCTCCGGCCTGGGCCAGGAAATCGGCGATGCCCTTGGTCGACTTGGTCGGGTCAGGCGCAAAGACGAGCCCCCGACGACGCCAGAGTTGATGCCGCCTACACCCGCGACGTCCCGACACGACCCGCGCCCGACGCGAAGCCGAGCCACGTGTGCCGGTTGCCCGCCCAGCACCAGCCCACCTTGGGGGCACCTCGGCGCTCCTTGCCGTCGCGGCCGGTGCCGTTCGAGATCCACACGGCGGGCGTGCGGGAGTCGAGGCGTCCCTTGTCCTTGCGGAGCCGCGACCCGATCGTCATGTAGCAGTGGTTGCGCTCGACGACGTCGGGCGCCTGGAGGGCCCAGTGGATCCCTTCGCTGAGGACGAGCGGCGTGCGGCCGCGTCGGGTGATCTCGGGCAGCGCCTCGTCGGGCGACCAGTTCGCCAGGTCGTCGCCGCGGTCGACGTCGGTCACGACGTACAGCGGGCTGTCCGGCAGCGCGAGCCCTTCGAGGGGTTCGAAGCGGTCGACGTCCTCCATGTCGACCACGACGAAGCCCGCCTTGTCACCGAGCCGCAGCAGCGGCGCGAGCACGGACGGCGGGGCGAGGCGGGGGTGCAGGGTGAGCAGCCCGCCGTCGGGTGCGCCCGGGGCAAGGTGCTCGACGGCGTCGCGCACGTCGTCCGCGGACAGCCCCGCGATCTCGTGGACGCCGAGCGCGACCAGGCGCTGTGCCTGGTCGGCGAGCGGCGGCAGGACCGCTCCCGGGGAGAGCTGCGCCGGTCGGCCGGTCGTGGGTGCGGCGGCTCGCTCGGCCGTCCCTGGCGTGGCGGATCGTGCGGGCGTCGTGCTGGTCGTCATGGGTTCCTCTCGTCGACGTCCTCCACTGAACATGGTACGCCGTACGAACATTCCCGCGACGGTCCGCGACGCTTGCCGCGCGCCGAGCGGACGAAGGCGACCCGGCACCGACGAGGAGGCGCCCACCGCCGAGAGCCGCACCCCGTCAGAACCGGTCGGGTGAAATGCCCCCTGCTGTCCTGTTTCGCGATTGCGGCCCCCGCACCCGTGGGAAAGGATCACGAGGTGACCTCGTCGTCCGTTCACCCTGCACTCCCCCGGCACGTCCAGCGCGGCCGCCGGTCCGTCCTCCGCATCGGCCTGGCGCTCGGGATCGCCGGCACGATCGCCCTCGGTGGTCCGGGTCTCCCCGCGAGCGCGGAAGCCGTCTCCCTCGGGACGCCCGACGCCCCGGTCGTCGCCGCTGCCGCCGCCACGTCCGACGCCGCACGACCTGCCCTGGCCGCGACAGCCCTCCCCGCCGAGCAGCCGCTCGACCTCCCGGGCCGCATCACCGACCCCAGCGGGGTGCTGGGTGACCGGACCGCCGAGGTCGAGGCCGCGATGGACCGCTTGGAGGAGGACACCCCGTACCAGCTCTTCGTCGTCTACGTCGACACCTTCGACGGCCAGGACGCGCAGTCCTGGGCCGCGGCGACGGCCAACCTGTCGGGCATGGGCCGGGACGACGTCCTGCTGGCCGTCGCGACCCAGGACCGGCGCTACGACCTGTCGGCCGACCACAACATCGGGTTGTCCGAGACATCGCTCGACACCGTGCAGGCGGCGGTCGAGGACCAGCTCAGCCAGGACGAGTGGGCGGGGGCCGCGGTCGCCGCCGCGGACACCCTGCGGGCCGAGGCGACCGGCTCGTCGTCCTCGGGCGGCTCGGGCTGGCTCGTGGCCCTCGTGGTCGGGCTGCTCGCCATCGCGGGCTTCTTCGTGGTCCGCGCGCTCCTGAACAAGCGCCGGGGGACGGCGGCGAAGCCCGGCGGGCCCGACGAGGCAGACGAGCTCGCCCAGCTCCCGACCGACGAGCTGAACCGACGGGCCAGCTCGGCCCTCGTCGCGATCGACGATGCCCTCAAGACCTCCGAGCAGGAGCTCGGCTTCGCGCAGGCCCAGTTCGGTCTCGAGGCGACGCAGGAGTTCCAGGTGGCGCTCGCGACGGGCAAGCAGAAGGCGTCCCAGGCTTTCGCGCTGCGCCAGCAGCTCGACGACGACACCCCGGAGTCCGAGCCCCAGGCCCGCACGATGATGGCGCAGATCATCGCGCTGTGCACCGAGGTCGGCCGCTCGCTCGACGCGGAGTCCGCCCAGTTCGACGAGCTGCGTGACCTCCAGTCCCGCGCCCCGGAGGTCCTCGACACGGTCGAGCGTCGCGCGGGCGAGGTCGAGGCCCGGGTCGCCCCGGCCCGCAGCACCCTGGCAGCGCTCTCGACGACCTACCCTGCCGCAGCGCTCGCGTCGGTGTCCGCGAATCCCGACCAGGTTCTCCAGCTCGTCGCGGGCGCCCGCGAGGCCGTCGCCGCCGGGCGCACGGCGCTCGAGAACACGGACCGGGCGTCGGCCGTCGCGCACGCCCGCGCGGCGGAGAACGCCGTGGGCCAGGCCGTGACGCTCCTCGACGCGATCGACTCGGCGGGCGAGGTCCTCGCACAGGCCGGGCAGCGCCTCGACGTCGCGGTCGCGTCGATCACCGCCGACATCGCCGACGCCGCCCGCCTGGCACCGTCCGACCCGACCGTCTCGGCACGCGCAGCCGACGCCCAGGCCGCCGTGACCGAGGCCCGGACCGCGCGCGACGGGGGCGACCCCATCGCCGCCCTGCGGCGACTGACCGACGCCGAGGCCGCGATCGACGCCGCGCTGGCCCCCTTCCGTGCGAGTGCCGAGCAGACCGCGCGCGCCGCGGCGCTCCTGCGCGACACGCTCGGGCGCGTCGACTCCCAGGTCCGCGCGACGAACGACTTCATCGAGACCCGGCGCGGCGCCGTCGGGCCCGAAGCCCGGACGCGACTCTCCGAGGCGATCCGCTACCTCGGCGAAGCCCGCGCCCTGCAGCCCTCCGACCCCGTGCGCGCCCTCGCCACGGCCCAGCAGGCCGACTCCCTCGCCCAGGCCGCCGCACAGCTCGCGCAGCGCGACGCCTCGGCCTGGGAGTCCCAGCAGAACGGCCCCGGGATGTTCGGCGGAGGATCGGGAGGAGGCGGGAACAACGTCGGCGGCATGGTCCTCGGCGGCATCCTCCTCGACCAGATCCTGCGCGGCGGGGGTGGCGGGGGACGCCGCTCGGGCGGAGGTTTCGGCGGGGGCTTCGGGGGCGGGGGCTTCGGGGGCGGCGGCTTCGGCGGGTCGTCGGGCGGCCGGTCCTCCCGGGGATCGTCGGGCGGACGCTCCAGCAGAGGGGGACGGTTCTAGGGACCGCGCCGACGGGACCACGGTCGAACGGCAGTCGAACAGCACAGCACGCGCGACAGCGTCGCGTACCCGCATCCACGAGCAGGAAGGCACGACCGATGGCAGAGAAGCAGAGCATCTTCGGACGCATCACCCAGCTGGCCAAGGCGAACATCAACTCGCTCCTGGATGGCGCAGAGGACCCGCAGAAGATGCTGGACCAGCTCGTCCGCGACTACACCAACAGCATCGCCGACGCCGAGCAGGCCGTCGCGCAGACCATCGGGAACCTCCGGCTCGCCGAGCAGGACTACAACGAGGACGTCGCAGCCGTCCGTGAGTGGGGCGACAAGGCCGCCGCGGCCTCCGCGCAGGCCGACCGGTTCCGCTCGTCGGGCGACACCACGGGCGCCGACAAGTTCGACAACCTCGCCAAGGTCGCGCTCCAGCGGCAGATCTCCGCCGAGGGCGAGGTCCGCCAGGCCGAGCCGCTCATCGCGTCGCAGCGCGAGACCGTCGAGAAGCTCAAGACCGGCCTCGCGCAGATGAAGGGCAAGCTGGGCGAGCTCAAGTCCAAGCGCGACTCCCTCGTCGCCCGCCAGAAGTCCGCCGAGGCGCAGCAGACGGTCCAGGGCGCGATCAGCTCGATCAACGTCCTCGACCCCACGAGCGAGGTCTCGCGCTTCGAGGAGAAGGTGCGCCGCGAGGAGGCCAAGGCGCTCGGTCAGGCCGAGGTCGCCGCGTCCTCGCTCGACGCGCAGTTCGAGGAGCTCGAGGCCTCCGGGGCGAACATCGAGGTCGAGGCGCGACTCGCGGCGCTCAAGAGCGGTGGAGCCTCTCCCGCCCCGCAGATCACGCCCACGACCGTGACGTCGATCGAGGCAGGTACGCAGGACGCACCCGGCCAGTGGTAGGCCGCCGGTGGGCCGCCGGCGGGCGGCCCACCGCAGCGGACACCCGAGACGAGGACGGCCGGTGACCACCAGGTCACCGGCCGTCGTGCGTGCGAGGGCCCCGACCGGTCGCCGCCTTCGCGCGGGCGACGTACGCGGCGTGCGCGCCGCCGCTGGGGTCCGGCCGCCTCGGGGGTCAGTCGGCTGCCAGCGGCTCGTAGTCGATCTCCAGGAAGTCCTCCACCTCGGGGACCCAGCGCCGGGCGACGAACGCCCGGTGGTCCGGGTGCCCGTCGTAGGCCGCGTAGGCGTCGGCGTCGGCGAACTCCATCGAGAAGCCGAACGTGAACGCGTTCTTGGTGCTCGTCTGGCGGAGCTGTTCGAACCTCTCGACGCCCGGGATCTGCGCCAGGACGCGCGCGTCGGTCAGGAAGGCGGCCTCGGCGGCGGACCCCTCGGGGTGGCGCAGGCGGAAGGCGACGGTGTGTCGGATCATGTCGACACCCTGCCACCGACCACCCGGTAGCGATCGCCGGACACGCAGCCGGTGCGCGGCGGGGAAGGCAGGGCCGCCCCGCCGCAGGACCTACGCCCGCACGCCCCGGCACGCGACGTCGTCGTGCACGACGGCGAGGAACGACTCCGCGAGGAGACGCCCCGTCTCCAGGACCTCACCCTCGAACGGCTCCGCTTCGGCGAGGACGTTCTCGGTGTCGACGTCCGGGTGCCCCTCGGACCAGCGGCGGATCGTGTCGAGCGTCGCCTCCGGATGGAACTGGACACCCAGCGCCGAGCCGAGCCGGAACGCCTGGTACGGGTACATGTCGGACATGCCGAGCCAGGTCGCGTCCTCGGGCAGGTCGATGATCGCGTCGGCGTGCATGCTGAGCGTGAGCGAGCGGGCACGCTTGCCCGTCCCCGCCGCGGCCCGCGCCAACGGGCCGAGAACCGGGTCGGCCTCCGCGCCCGACCTCCAGAACACGCGGGTCAGGCCGACCTCGCGCCCGGGAGGGGCCGCGACCTGCACGTGCCCGCCGCCCGCGACCGCGAGGAGCTGGGCCCCGAGGCACACGCCGAGCGTCGGCACCGCGGAGCGAACCGCTGCGCCCAGGAGGTCTCGCAGCGCGGGGAGCCACGGCGCGACGTCGTCGGCGTAGGCGGACATCCGACCGCCGAGCACCACGAGGCCGTCACCCACGTCGGTCACGTCCGGCAGGGCGTCTCCCTCGAAGGGGCGCACCAGACGGACGTCGGGCCCGAGCCGGTCCGCGAAGGCGTCCAGGGTGACGTCCGGGGAGTTCTGGACGACCGTGATCCGGACCGGGTCGAGAAGCTGGAGGTTCACCGCTGAAAGGTACTCGTAACCTGGGGTTCACATGCAAACCGTGCTCACGCCTCGGCGGGATCTGTGTCAGGGCGCCCGCGTCGGCCCGACGCAGGCGCGGGCGACCGACCCGCCCCACAGCGGCGGATAGGCTGGACCCCATGTCGGACTCCAGCACGTCGAACGGCCTCGTCAGCACCCAGGGTGAGGCCAGGCGCCGCACCTATGTGATCGTCGACGGGGAGAACATCGACGCGACGCTCGGGATGAGCGTCCTGGGACACCGGCCGAACCCCGAGGAGCGCCCCCGCTGGGACCGCATCGTCGACTTCGCGGCCACCCTGTGGGCCCAGGACGTCACCCCCCTGTTCTTCCTCAACGCCTCGTCGGGCCAGATGCCCATGGCGTTCGTCCAGGCGTTGCTCGCGATGGGATACCGCCCCATCCCGCTGGCCGGGTCCAGCTCCGAGAAGGTCGTGGACATCGGTATCCAGCGCACCCTCGAAGCACTCAAGGACCGCCCGGGCGACGTGCTCCTCGCGAGCCACGACGGCGACTTCATCCCGCAGGTCGCGGAGCTGCTCGAGGACGGCGACCGCCGTGTCGGGCTGCTGTGCTTCCGTGAGTTCGTCAACTCGCGCTTCACCGAGCTGGCGTCGCGGGGCCTGAGCTTCTACGACCTCGAGGACAACGTGGGCGCGTTCCAGACCGTCCTGCCGCGTGTCCGGATCATCCCGCTCGAGGACTTCGACCCGCTGCGCTACCTCTGAGTCCCCTCGGACCCCGGGAGGGCGGGACCGCGCCGCGTGCGCGGTCCCGCCCTCCTCGCGTCCGCGGGACGCCCGGGTGCGGTCAGCCCCGCAGCTCGCGGTACAGCGGCGTGGGGAACGACGCCGTCACGCCGCCCCCGTCGAGCAGACCGGTGAGCCGGGCCGCCTCGGCGTCGACGGCCGCGGCCCCGTCCGTCCCGATGTCCTCGAGCAGCCGCACCGCGGGGGACCCGTCCGGCCGCACGGCCCACGCCCCGACGATGCGGCCCTCCCACCAGACGGTGGCCCCGATGTTCCCCGCCGTGTCGAAGAGCTGTTCGCGGTGTGGCCCGAGGTACCAGTCCCTGTGCTTCCAGCCCATGGCGGTGGGGTCGAGCGAGGGCAGCAGGGCCACGTGCCCGGCAGCGGCGTCGGGCGCCGGGGCCAGGTCGGTGGATCGCAGCGCGACACCGGCGCCGACCCCCTCGAGCTCGACCTCGCGCACGTCGAGCGCGGAGAGCGCCGCCCGCGTCTGCCCCAGGTTCCACCCGGTCCACCACTGGAGGTCCGCGACGGTCGCGGGGCCGAAGGAACCGAGCCACGCGGACGCGAGCCGCACCCGGGCCGCGGCCTCGTCGAGCTCGGGGATGCCTCCCGGCAGCCAGTCCTCGACGGGGCGCCACAGGAACCGGTTGGACGACCACCCCCCGGTCGGCTCGCCCCGGACGATCCGCCCCTCGGCCGACAGCAGCGACAGCAGCGGGGACGTCAGCGAGCGCCGCACGTCCCACGACCTGGTCGTGGTCGGCAGGAAAGCGGTCCGCAGCGCGGGGGCCCGTGCGGAGAGCTGTGCGCCCGTGAGGGGCCCGTGCTCCGCGAGGGCGTCGTGGACCTGCGCCTCGGCACCGGCGAGGAAGCCCTCTGCGTCCTCGACGGGCGGGTCCGTGGGGATCGTCGCGAGCTCCTTGAGGAGACGGGCACGCAGCCGGCGCCCGACGGCGGCGCTCGCCCCCGCGTGCACGACCGGCACCAGGTCGCGCGGCACGACGAACAGGGTGCGGCGCATCGCGAGGACACGGACCAGGGAGCGCCGCTCGTACATCGCGGCCCGCACGTCCTCGACGCGCAGGCCGGGAACCCGCGCGAGCACCGAGAGGTAGACGCTCGGGGCGTCGGTCGCGTGGAGGGCCACGAGCCGGTCGACGACGCCCTCGACCGAGGTCACGGGGTGCGGGCCCGTGGGCCCGAGGTCGAGCTGGTGCGCGACGAGTCGCGCTCTGCGGTGGTCGTCACTGATGCGCATCCCTGCATCCTTCCTCCTCGACCCACGACCTGCCAGAACCCGGGACGTCCGGACCCGCGCCACGTCCCGGTACGAGCCCCCCCGCACCCCGGGTGCGCACGGCTCCACCGCTGCCGCCCAGGCGACTCCCAGGGTTCGGTCGCACACTGGAACCATGAGCGAACCCGAGGCGCGGCTCGTCGTGGTCGACGACGAGCCCAACATCCGCGAGCTGCTGTCCACGTCCCTGCGCTTCGCCGGTTTCGAGGTCTACGCGGCCGCGGACGGCACGAGCGCGCTCAAGCTCGTGCGCGACGTCGAACCGGACCTCGTGGTCCTCGACGTCATGCTGCCCGACATGGACGGCTTCACCGTGACCCGCCGCATGCGCGCGACAGGGCACCACACGCCCGTGCTGTTCCTCACGGCGCGCGACGACACGCAGGACAAGGTCACGGGCCTCACGGTCGGCGGCGACGACTACGTGACCAAGCCGTTCAGCCTCGAGGAGGTCGTGGCCCGGATCCGCGCGGTGCTTCGGCGCACCCACGCCGAGCCCGACGACTCCGCGGTCCTGCGCTTCGCGGACCTCGAGCTCGACGAGGACTCGCACGAGGTGCGCCGCGCGGGTCAGGTCGTGGACCTGTCGCCCACCGAGTTCAAGCTCTTGCGCTACCTCATGCTCAACGCGGGCCGCGTCCTGTCGAAGTCGCAGATCCTCGACCACGTGTGGCAGTACGACTGGGGCGGCGACGCGAACATCGTCGAGTCCTACATCTCGTACCTGCGACGCAAGATCGACAACCTCACGGTCGTCGGTCCGGACGGCACCGAGGAGCCCGTCCAGCCCCTCATCCACACCAAGCGCGGTGTGGGGTACCTGCTGCGCACCCCTCCGGAGTCCGGGAGCACCCGCCGGTCATGAGCACGCCCTCGTCGTCGCCCGGTGGTCCGGCCGGCCCCCCGGGCTCGTCGGCTCCGGACGACCTGCCCCCCGTCCCGCCGCCTCCCGCTTCCCGCCCGACGCCGTCACGCCCCTCCGCGGGTCCCCGCGCCCCGGGTGCGGCGCGTCCTGGGACGCAGGCTCCGCCGTCGGGCACGGGACCCACTCCCGCCCCGCAGTCCCGAGCGGGCCACGAGACCCGCCCCTACGGCAAGACCGTGCCCACGGAGAGCTGGAGCTGGTTCGCGCGGATCCCGCTGCGCACCCGGCTCGTCGCGATCATCACGCTGCTGCTCGCCACGGGGCTGGGCATCGCGGCCGTCACGACCATGACCGTGGTGTCGAGGTACCTCGTGGGCCAGGTCGACTCCCAGCTCGAGCGCGAGGCGGCGTCGATCGCGAGCGAGCCGCTGCAGCAGCAGCAGAGCATGTCGGGCGGCGACTCGCTCCCCAGCGACTACTACGTCGTCTACCGGTTCGACGAGGGCGGCATGACGCAGCGCGTCCTCCCCGAGACCGCGCTGCGGTTCGGCATCCCCGACATCCCCGCGCTGTCGGTCGACGAGGTCCGCCGGATGGGTGGCGAGCCGTTCACGGTCGGGGTCGCGACCACGCCGTTCGTGCCGATCGACCCGTCGGACTGGCGGGTCATGCCGCTCCTCATCAACGACGGCGACGCCGGGACCGCGTTCGCGGCGCTCCCCCTCTCCAAGATCCACGAGACGGCCCGGATCCTCGGCCTGACCCTCGGGATCAGCGGGCTGGGGATCGCGCTGATCGGCGGGGCCATCTCGTTCGTCGCCGTCCAGCGTGCCCTCCGGCCGCTGCGCGAGATCGAGGTCGCCGCGGCCGACATCGCGGGAGGCGACCTGACACGGCGAATCCGCCCGGCCCCGCCGACGACCGAGGTCGGCTCGCTCGCGGAGTCGCTCAACATCATGCTCAACCACATCGAACGCGCGTTCGCGGCGTCCGAGGCCTCCGAGGCACGCATGCGACGCTTCGTCTCGGACGCCAGCCACGAGCTGAGGACCCCCCTCGCGACCGTGCGCGGCTACGGCGAGCTCTACCGCATGGGCGCCCTGACGACCCCCGAGCAGATGGACGACACGATGCGCCGCATCGAGGACTCCGCGGCCCGCATGGGCACGCTCGTCAACGACCTCCTCGCGCTCGCGCGCCTCGACGAGGGCAGGCCCATCCGTCGCGACCCCGTGAACCTCGCGGCCCTCGCCCGCGACTCCGCCGGTGACCTGCACGCCCTCGACCCGACGCGCGAGGTGCGGCTCGTGGGGCTGGGCGGGGCGTCCGGGGACACGCCCCAGGACCTCACCGTGATCGGCGACGAGGACCGGCTGCGCCAGGTGCTCGCCAACCTGATCGGCAACGTCGCGCAGCACACCCCGGCCGGTACCCCCGTGGAGATCGCGCTCGGGACGCAGGTCCAGGACGGCGACGGGCCCCCCGTCGCGGTCCTCGAGGTGCGCGACCACGGACCGGGCATCACCCCCGAGCAGGCGGCTCACGTGTTCGAGCGGTTCTACCGCGCGGACTCGTCGCGCAACCGCGCCTCGGGCGGCTCTGGGCTGGGCATGGCGATCGTCGCGGCCATCGTCGGGGCGCACCACGGGCACATCTCCGTGGCCCCCACGCAGGGCGGTGGCCTCACGGTTCATGTGGAACTCCCGACTCAGGGCTACGATGGCGGGTCGTCGGCGGATCGGACGTAGGCTCGAAGGAGCATCCGCGCTCGACGACGCATCCTGTTCCCGCATCGAAGAAGGCTGATCTCATGGGCGTCACCACCTCTGACGCACCGCAGTGGTTGCTCACCTCCTGGACCCGTAGCTGCAAGGGCGCCGGGGCGAGCGCCCCCACCGAGGAGATCGTCGCCGTCGGCGAAGGGCTCCTCGAGCGCTGGAGCCAGCCCGACCGCCACTTCCACAACCTGCGTCACCTCGCCGACGTCCTCGGACGTGTCGACGAGCTCGCGGAGGAGACGCACGACGCCGACGTGGTCCGCCTCGCGGCCTGGTACCACGGCGCGATCTTCGACGCGGCCCGCAAGGCCGCGTACGCCAACAAGGGGGGCGAGGACACGAGCGCGAGCGCGGCGCTCGCGTTCGAGCAGCTCTCGGGCCTGGGCGTCCCCGAGAAGGCGTGCCGCCGCGTCGAGTTCCTCGTCAACGCCCTCGTGCGCCACGCGCCGGACCCCGCGGACTTCGACTGCGCCGTGCTGTGCGACGCGGACCTCGCGATGCTCGCGGCCGAGCCCCAGCGGTACAAGGAGTACCTCAAGGACGTGCGCGACGAGTACGCGCACATCCCGCTCGCCGACTACCTGCGGGCGCGCACCGCGATCATCACCAGGCTGCTCGAGCGTCGTTCGCTGTTCTCGAGCCCGCTCGGTGCCGCGTGGGAGGAGCCCGCGCGGCAGAACCTGGACGCCGAGCTGCAGCGCCTGCGCAAGGAGCAGAAGAAGCTCGAGGCGTCGGCCCCTCCCGCGCTGGTCGCGCCCTCGCCGTCCTGAGCTCGCCTCGGACCTGGCACGCCGAGGGGGCGACCCGTGCACAGGCCCGTGTCCTGAGGCCGCGCCCACAGGGCACGGTGCCTCCCCTGCCCGACGGCGCCGCTCGCCTCTAGCGTCCTGCTCACCCGGTCGCGCACCGCGCCCCGGGGCGGGACGCCGACCGGTGCCCCGCAGGCACGGTGAGAGGCAGGACGACATGAGCAGGTACGAGGTCGACAGCGCACGGGTGGCCCAGGCGAGCGCAGCGGTCGGAGGATCGGTGGCGGCCATCCGCGCCGAGGTCGGGGCCATGATGCGCAACCTCCAGGACCTCCAGGCGAGCTGGCAGGGCGGCGCGGCCACCGCGTTCGCGGGCGTCCTGGCCGAGTGGCAGGGCGCGCAGGTGCACGTCGAGACCGCGCTCGACTCGATCACGACCGCGCTGGGCTCCGCCGCCCAGACGTACGCGGACGCCGAGGCGCAGGCGTCGAGGTTGTTCCTGCGCTGACGGGCTCCTCCCTTCGCGGCGGGCCGCGGCGGCGCTCGTGGTGTGCCGCCCGGGCCGCTAGGCTCCGCTCCATGCCGCGCCGCCGCCAGTCCGCCGCCAGTCGCACGGTGTCGTTCGAGGTCGTCGAGGACCTGGACGACGACCGCCCGGTGCCAGCAGACCGGGCCGGGCCTGCGGAGGCTGCCGGGTCCGACGAGTCGGCCGCCGCCGCGGGCGGCGGATCTGGTGCTGACGGCTCCCACGACGACCCGGAGGCCGCGGCCCCTGGGTCTGGGGGCGCGCCGTCGGGCAGGAAGCGCTGGTGGCCTGTGGCCGCTGGTGCCGGTGTCCTGGCCCTCGTGGCCGGCGGGCTCGCGATCGGCGGGGAGATCGAGGAGCGACGCACCGCGACGCGTCTCGTCGCGAGCGAGGGCGGGGTGCTGCCCTTCACGGGACCGCCGCACGAGATCTGGTCGAGCGACCTGACAGACCAGGTCTGGACGCCCTGGGGCGGGCTGCTCCTCGCCCGCGACGGCTCCGGCACCGACGAGACCGTCACCGCTGTCGACGTCCTGACCGGGCAGGACGTGTGGGAGGCGAGGGTCGGCCCCCAGGCGATCTGTGGTCGGAACAGCTTCTGGCAGCCGTTCGCCGTGGACGACGGCCCCCTCCTGTGCCTGTCAGGCACCCCGGAGGCCATGACGGTCACGGCCCTGGACCCGGACGGGCGGACCACGGGGCGCAGGGACCTCGGCGCGGTCGACGAGACGTCGGGCTACGCCGTCGGGCCCGGCAGCACGGTCGTGACGGTCCGTCGCGACGGACCCGTCGGTCCGCCGGTCGGCCGGCGCGAGATCTGGAGCGAGGACGGCTCCCCGACCTTCGTCGACGTGCCCGGCGGACGCGGCGTCGTCGTGACCCTGGAGGACGCGCTCTCGGGAGACGTGCTCTGGGAGAACCGGGTGCCGTTCGTCGCACCGGACGAGGCCTGGGAGTGCCAAGGGCGCCCCGACGGGACCGAGCCCGTGCTGATGCTCGACCAGGTGACCGCCTGGACGGCGGGCCACGTCGTCCAGGTCGACGGTTGCGGCGTCAGCGCGTCGTTCGATGCGGGCGGTGACCGCCTGGACGACCCGGCCGCCCCGGACGACCAGGTCGAGCCCTTGACGGCGACGACCGCGGCCAGGTTCGACCAGACGACCACGCGCACGATCGTGCTCGACCGCACGGGCGCACCGTCGTGGGAGGTCACCGGTCAGATCCTCCGCCCGTCCGCCACGGACGGGACGGGCGAGAGCACGGTCTTCGTCGACACCCTGAGCGGCCTCGCGGCGTTCACGCCCGAGGGCGAGGAGCTCTGGGACGTCTCGACGTCCGCGAACGCGTTGTTCGTGCACACGGCCGCCGTCATCGTCGTCGGCGACGGCGCGAACGGCGTGACCGCTCTCGACCCGACCACGGGCCGCAGGCTGTGGACCGTGCCCGGAGAGGACTCGGTCTACCCGTCCGGTGCGGCGACCGACGGCTCCCAGGTGATCGTCCTCACCTTCGGCGCCGACGGGGCTTCCCGGAGCACTGGATACGACCTGGCGACGGGTGACGTGCTGTGGACCGGCGAGAGCACCGCGAACGAGGGGCTGATCGGCTACCGCGGTGCGCTGCTCCGGCTCACCCAGGACTCGGTGGGCAGGGTGGGGTGACGCCGCCCCGACGACCTAGGGTGACAGGTGTGCCGACGTCCCCCCTGACCGCGAGCGTCACGGTCTGGTGCGCGCCGCCGACCCCCTGGCTGTCGGGCCCGGAGGCCTGGTTGTCGGCCGACGAGGCGGCCAAGGCGTCGAGGTTCCGACAGCCCGTGGATCACGACCGGTTCGTCACGGGACGGCTCCTGACCCGGGCCGTCCTCGGGGAGCGACTCCACCAGGCTCCCGAGGACGTCGACATCCGGCTCGGCGCCCGGGACGGCGCGGCACCCGGCCGACCGTTCGTCGAGACGGGGCCGTCGTTCTCGATCGCGCACGCGGGCTCCTGGGTGCTCGTCGCCGTCGTCGATCCGGTGGGTCCGTCCCTGCCCGGGGCCGCTGCTGCGACGGTTCCCGACACCGGGTCGGACGTCGGGGCGGGGGTGGACGTCGGCGTGGACGTCGAGTCCGCAGCCCCTGCGCGCGCCCATCTCGCCGACCTCCTCGACGCGGTCCCGGCGGGTGAGAGTCCGGTCGACGGGTGGGGCGCCGAGTCGTTCACGCGGTCGTGGGTCCGTCGCGAGGCCGTCCTCAAGGCGGTCGGCACGGGGCTCCTCGCACCGCGCGACGACCTCCTCCTGTCCCGTGCGGACCGGCCGGCCGGAGTCGTGCACAGCGGAGGGTTCCTCCCTGCTCCCGACCGGCTCGTGGTCCGGGACCTCGAGCTCCCGGCGGCGCCCTCGGCGGGCCGGCACGACACCTACCTCGCCGCCGTCGCGCTCTGCTCACCCCGCCGCCCCGTCACGCTCGGAGTCGTCACGCTCGCCGACGGGATCGCGCTGCTCGCCCGGCACGGCCTCACCGTCCCGTGACCGCCAGGCGTCGACCGCGCGCACCACGACGCGCGGCCCCGGCTCGACCTGCCCGTGCGCCCGACGCTCAGCGGACCTCCTTGCTCTCGCGCAGGAGCAGCCACAGCAGGAACGGCGCACCGATCGCCGAGGTCACCACACCGACCGGCAGGTCCACGGGCAGCGAACGCGCCCCGAGGTCGGCGGCGAGCACCACGCACGCTCCCACGAGCCCCGCGCCGAGCGGTGGGGGCCCCTGCGTCGCGAGCGCCCGCCACGCGATCTGCGGTGCGACGAACGCGACGAACGGGACGGGCCCGGCCGCCGCGGTCGCGGCGGCCGCCAGGACCACGGCCAGCGCGATCTGGAGCAGCTGAGCCGCCGAGCGCCGGACGCCCAGCCCGACGATCACGCGCGAGTCGAAGCGCAGGATCGCGAGCCACCGGGCCGAGAGCGCACTGACCGCGACCGTGACCGCGACGACCGCCGCGACGGGTCCCACGATCTCGAAGCTCGCACGGTTGAGGCTCCCGGTCATCCAGATGAGGGCCGCGTTGAGGTCGGGCAGCTCGGCGCGCACCAGCATCCACGACGTGATCGCCGAGGCCCCGGCGTTGACCCCGAGACCGACGAGCACCAGGCGGTACCCCTCGATCCCGCCGCGCCACGCGAGCAGGCACACGAGAGCGGTCGCGACGAGGCCGCCCAGGACGGCGACGACCGGCAGGCCGGCCGTGACCAGGAAGCCGCTCAGGGCCCCGGTGCCCGCCAGCACGATCGCCCCGACGGCGGCTGCGGTCGCACCGGCCGTGACCCCCAGGATGTCGGGGCTCGCGAGCGGGTTGCGGGCCACCGACTGCGTGATCGCACCGGCCGCGCCCAGGGCGAAGCCCACGACGATCGCGGTCGCGGCCCGCGGCGCGCGCAGGCCCAGGATCACGAACCGGTCGGCCGGGTCCCCGGCACCGAGCAGGGTCCGCACCACGTCCCGGGCGGGCAGCACGTACTCGCCGACCATGACCGACGCGACGAGCAGCACGAGGACCAGGCACACGAGCCCCACCCCGACCAGCACCTGCCGACGACTGCCCGGGTGGCGGAGCAGGGGACGCAGCACGCGTCGGAGCACGTGCCTCAGCGGGCCCCGCCGCTCCGAACCGCCTGATCGGCCCGACGAGCCGTCCGGCCCGGGCCGCGGGGCACCCCGGTGCAGCTCCGGCACCTCGTCGGTCTGCGCCCCGCGCCCCTGCGCGGCCCGCGAGGACGGTGGGCGCCCGGTCCCGGGCGCGTTCCCCGGCAGGATGGTGGTCACGATCGATCTCCCAGGTAGCCACGGGCGAGGACGACGAACAGGGGTGCGCCGACGAGCGCGATGACGATGCCGACCTGGATCTCCGAGGTCGCGGGCGCGAGGCGACCGACCACGTCGGCGCCCAGGACCAGGACCGCCCCGCACAGCCCGGCGACCGGGACCCGCCACGCGGGCCCCCCGAGCCCGAGCCGGGTCGCCGCGTGCGCGGCCGCGAGACCCACGAACGCGATCGACCCGCACGCGGCCGTCGCTGCGGCGGCGAGCAGCGTGACGGCCAGCAACCCCACCGCCCGGTCTCGCACGACGTGCCGGCCGAGCGCGACGCCGAGCTGGTCCCCCATCTCGAGCGCCCCGAGGGTCGGCGCGTTGACGACCGCGAGCAGCAGCCCGAGCAGGAGGAACGGCGCGACGGTCCAGATGACCTCGGGTCCGCGGCCCACGAGCGACCCGATGCTCCAGAACCGGAAGACGTCCATCGTCGTACGGTCGAGCAGCAGGACCCCCGACGTGATCGATGCGAGCAGGGCCGTGACGACCGACCCCGTGAGGACGAGCGTGACGCCCGGCGCGAGCACACGGATGCGCTGCGAGAGCACCACGACGATCCCCCCGGCGCACAGCGCGCCGACGAGCGCGAAGCCCACGGCCCCCGACGGGCTCGTGACCCCCAGCACGTGGATCGCCAGCACCACGGCGCACGCCGCGCCCGACGTCACCCCGAGCAGGCCGGGGTCGGCCAGCGGGTTGCGGGTGTGCGCCTGCGTGAGCGCGCCGGCCACGCCCAGCGCGATCCCGACGAGCAGCCCCAGGATCGTGCGGGGTACACGCATGTCCCACACGACGGCCGAGGCCTCGCTCACGCCCGGTTCGCGCAGGACCGCGAGCACGTCGGGCAAGGGCACGGGCTGCGAACCGAACGCGATGCTCGCGGCGACCGCGGCCAGCAGCGCGAGGGCGAGCGCGGCACCCACGAGGGGGGACGACCGGCTGCCGGGTCGGCGTCCCGTCCGGGCCGCGACCGCGGAGGCGGCCGTGCCGCTCATGACCCGGCTCCCGCCGCTGCGCCCGCGAGCCGCCGCAGGTCCGCGGCGACGATCTCGCGCGACCGCACCCACCGTTCCTCGGCGGCCGGGCGCGCGACCCGGTCGGCGTAGGTGCCCGCCGTGACGGCGGTCAGTGCGACGCGCAGCGCCTCGACCACCTCGGGCGCACGGTCGCCCACGAAGAAGTGCCCGCCCTGGACGACCCGCCGTCGGACCCCTGCCCGGGCGTGCTCCACCCACGGCGCGACCGCCTCCGGAGGGGACGCGACGTCGTCGGACCCGGCGAGCAGCAGGAGCGGCACCGTGATCCCCACGGGCTCCCCCGCCCCGGTCGCGAGCGAGTCGTGGACCGCGAGGTCCGCGCGCAGGACGCGCGCGTGCAGCGCGAAGAACTCCGCGTCGGCGAGCAGCTCGGGCGGCGTGCCGCCCAGCGCGGTGATCCACGCCCGCAGCGCGGAGTCGTCCCGCGCGGTGAGCCTCCCCGGCCCGACGACGTCGCTCCCGTCCCCGTCCCGGCCACCGGACCGTGGGCGGTCGGCACGCGCCGCGCGCCCCGAGACCACGAGCAGGTCCGGGCCCTCCCCCGGACCGAGGCCGGCCGCGACGCGGACCGCGACCGACGCCCCGAGGCTGTGCCCGAGCAGGACCGTGGGGACGTCGTCGGCAAGGAGCGAGCGCACAGGGCCAGCGACGTCCGCGAGGAGGTCGGCCATGCTCTGCACGGGCGGCTCGACGAACCGTGTCTCACGGCCCGGGTACTGCACGGCCACGACCTCGGGGACCGAGGCGAACGGCGCTGACGACCCCCTCGGGCTCCTGGGGTGCCCGCCGACCGCCCGGTCGCGGGCGAGGACGAGCCGCCGGTAGTAGCTCGCGGCCCCACCCGCGTGCGGGCACACCACGACGCGCCACGTCGCCCCCGGGGGCGAGGACAGGACACGCAGCGCCGGGTGGTCGTGGCGGGGCACGACACCCTCCGCGTCAGTCACGAGGGGCACCGTCGGCCTCGGACGCGGCGTCGGGCACGGCCTCGGTCTCGTCGGTGTCGTCGCCGTGGTGGTCGTGGTCCGAGACGCCCTTGCGCCAGTACCCGTCGACGTCGAAGTTGTCGCGCCCCAGCCCCAGCTCGTTCTTGAGGTAGCGGCGCAGCGGCTTGATCGAGAGCGACTCCCCCGCGACCCACACGAACCCGTTGCCGGGCGGCAGCTCGGTGCCGCGCACCGCGTCGGCGAGCAGCGAGGTCGTGCCCGGTGCGCGGTCCTCACGGAAGAGCCACGTGACGTCGACGCTCGCCGACGACGCGAGCGGCAGCACGTCGCCCTCGTCCTGGACCTCCACGAAGACCGTGACGGGCACGTCGGCGCGCAGCGTCTCGAGCCACCGGGCCGCTGCGGGCAGGGCCGTCTCGTCGACCGCGAAGACGTACCAGTCGAACACGTCGTTCACCAGGAACGAGCCGCGCGGTCCCAGGACACCGACCAGGTCGCCGACCTGCGCGCGTCCCGCCCACCGACCCGCGACCCCGTGCTCGTGCACCACGAGGTCGATGTCGAGCGTGCGTGCCTCACGGTCGAAGGACCGCACCGTGTAGTCGCGGCTCGTGAGGTGGCGGCCGCCGACCCAGCGGTCGTCGACCACCTGCGGCATCTCCGGGGTCCCGCCCACCTCGGTCGGCAGGAAGATCTTGACGTGGTCCTCGGGCGCCACCGTCACGAAGTCCGCGAGGTCCTCGCCCGTGAGGCGGACCCGGACCATGCGCGCCGCGACCTGCTCGACGGCCGAGACCGTCAGCAGGCGGGTGCGGAGCGGGTGGGTCAGCAGGGTGACCTGCTCGACCGAGTCCGCGGGGGCCTGCGCCCGGGTGGCCGGTCCGGTCGTGTCGAGCCTGCTCGTGGTGCTGGTCATGCGTTCTCTCCTCGGGTGGTGCCGACGCTCGCGTCGACGGGCTGGGGGGAAGGTCGGTGGGGGTCGGGGACGACCGGGTCCGGCTCGGTGACCGCGCGGCGCAGCCCCGGGATCAGCAGCGCGACCAGGCCCGTCGCGACGGCCGCGAGCGCCCCGCCCACGGCGATCGCGCCGCCCGCGCCGAGCGCCCGGGCGATCAGGGTCAGCAGCGGGCCGCCGAGCGCGTCTCCCGCGGTGCCCTGCGCGGTCCACAGCGCGCTCACGCGGCCGCGCAGGTGGTCGGGCGTGCGCTCGTAGAGCAGCGTGAACCGCAGGATCTCGCCCAGGACGTCGCCCGCGCCGACCAGGGTCATGGCGACGACCGCGAGCACGACCGACTGCGACAGGCCGAGCATCGCGACCCCGGCGCCCGAGGCCGCGAACACGATCAGCAGGACGCGACCCGTGCGCCGCACGCGCCCGGTCCACCCGCTCGTGAGCGTCGCGACGAGCGCACCGACGGCCGGGGCGCTGAAGAGCAGGCCCACGACCTCGGGTCCCGCCCCGAGCTGCTTGTCGACCAGCTCGGGGAGGAGCACGTGCGGGGACGCGAAGAGGATCTGGACGAAGCCCAGCAGGACGATGCCGCCGATCACGCGGTCGGTCGCGACGAAGCGCAGCCCCTCGACCAGGTCGTCCCACGGGCGCGGACGCCGACCTGACGCGTCGGCCGCAGGGGTCTCGCCCGAGCCCGGCGACGCGAGGGCCGAGCCGGCCTGCCCGGGCGAGGCGGCGTCGTCGGGCACGATCTCCCCTGTCCCCTCACCACCGCCCGGCGGCAGCGGCGGGAGCCGGACCAGGAAGCCCAGGCTCACGAGGCTCGCGACGACCACGGCCCCGAACACCAGGCTCGTCCCACCGTGCGCGATCGCGATCCCCGCGACGAGCGGGGACACCACGGCTCCCAGGTCGAGCGAGATCGCCTGGAGCGCCGCGACCGCGGGAAGCTGGCCGCGCGGCACGAGCGAGGGCACCGCGGCCGCGAGCGCGACCACGCTGAACCCGCCGGCGAGGCCGTCCCAGGCCGCGATCACGTAGATCGCGGCCACCGACGGGGACTCGGCGAGCGAGTTCACGAGCAGCGCGGCGAAGCCCGCGATCGCGGCCGAGCGCGACCACAGGATGACGCGGCGCCGGTCCGTGCGGTCCGCGACGACCCCCGCCACGAGGGTCCCCGCGAACGCCGCGACACCGAGCGTCGTGCTGACGCCCGCGACGTGCAGCGACGTGCCCGTCAGGGCGTAGACCTGGACGGGCAGCGCCACGACGAGCATGCCGAGCCCCAGCAGGGACACGACCCGCCCGGCGAAGAGCAGGCGGAAGCTGCGGCTCGCGCGCAGCGGGGTCAGGTCCAGGGCGAGCGCGGAGAGAAGTCCCGGGCCGCTCACGTCGCTGTGGTGGTCGGCGCAGCCGTCGGGTCGCCGGACCGGGGCGCGGAGGCGTCGAGCACGCGACGCAGGCTCGCAGGGCGCAAGTCCGTCCAGTGCGCGTCGACGTACGCGAGCGCGACCGCGCGCGTCGAGGCGCCCAGCACGACGTCCCACCCGGGCGGGACCGCCGCGAACTCGGGCCACAGGGAGTGCTGCCGCTCGTCGTTGACGAGCACCAGGAAGGTGCCCTCGGAGTCGTCGAAGGGGTTCATGTCAGGGCCTCTCGTCGGTGCTGGTGAACGTTCTCAGGTGCTGCGCGAGGACCGGGCCGAGCTGCCCGATCGCCGCGGGCGACACCATGTCGTGGTGGCCCGCGAGGACCGCGTGCTGGGTCACGACGCCGGTCACGTGCGGGGCCCAGGCGTCGCGCTGGGTCGTGGGGTCGTGCGTGGCCGCGGTGTCCCGCGCCGTGAAGAGCAGCAGGTCGCCGCGGAACGGCGTGTAGCGGGCCTGGCCCATGAGGTCGCACGAGTAGAGGTACGTGTCGACGACCGCGGCGAGCCCGTCCTCGTCGAGGTCGCCCCACGCACCGGGCGCGTCGGCCAGGACGTCGAGGACGTCGTCGCGCGTGGGCGCGGCGCACAGGTCGGGGTCGGCCCCGCCGGCCGCGAGGAGCGACCGGAGGGCGTCGAGCTCCTCGGCGTGCGCGTCCGCCGCCGACGACGGATCCTCCGGCCCGACGGCGGAGGGCGCCCCGGGCGCGACGGCCTCGGCGTCGAGCATCGTCAGGCTCGCGACGACGTCGCCCGCCTCCTGCAGACGCGTGGCCACGAGGTGGGCCAGGTGCGCACCGAACGAGTAGCCGAGCAGGTGGTACGGCCCGCGCGGCCGGACCTCGCGCACCGCCCGGACCGTCTGCTCGGCGAGGTCGACGAGAGAGGAGGGGGCGCCGCCCGGCCCCGCGAGACGCGGCGACTGGAGCGCGTGCACCGCCGTGCCGGCCGGGACGTGCGGGACGAGCGATGCGAAGGACCACCCGAGGCCACCCGCCGGGGCGAGGCAGAACAGCGGAGCCGCCTCGCTCCCGGGCGCAGGGGCGCGCAGCGTGAGCGTGCCCGCGAACGGGTCGGTCTCCGGGGCGTCCCAGTGCGCGACGATCGCCTCGACCGTCGGGGCCGTGACGAGGACGCCGACGCTGAGCGGGCGCCCCAGCCGCGTGCGGACCATCGAGACCGCACGCATCGCCAGGAGCGAGTGGCCCCCCGCGGCGTAGAAGTCGTCGTCGGCGCCGAAGGTCGTCACGCCCAGGACCTCGGCGAAGATCGCGCACAGCTCGCGCTCGAGGTCGGTCCGGGGCTCGCGCCCGCCCTCGCGCGTGAGGTCGGGTGCGGGCAGGCGCCGGACGTCGAGCTTGGCGTGCGGCGTCAGCGGCAGCCCGTCGAGCGGGACCAGGGCCGAGGGGACCAGGTGGTCGGGGAGCGTGCGGCGCATGGTCCGCAGGACGTCGGCGAGCACGTCGGCGTCACCCTCGGCGGGGGTCTCGGCAGGGGTCTCGGCAGGGGTCTCGGCCCCCTCGGCGAGCACCACGTAGCCCACGAGGACGTGCCCGCCCCCGGCGCCCCGGCGTGCGACGACGGCACACTGCGCGACCCGTGGGTCGCGCGCCAGCACCGCCTGCGACTCCCCCGGCTCGACCCGGTAGCCCCGGATCTTGACCTGGCCGTCGCTGCGCCCCAGGAAGTCGAGCTGCCCGTCGGGCCTGCGGCGCACCACGTCGCCCGTGCGGTACATGCGCGCGCCCGGGGTCCCGAACGGGTCGGCGACGAACCGCTCGGCGCTCAGACCGGGCTCCCCGTGGTACCCGCGGGCGAGCCCGATCCCGCTCACGTACAGCTCGCCCGGCGTGCCGTCCGGCACGGGCGCGAGCCCCGAGTCCAGGAGGTACACCGACGTGTTGGCGATGGGGCGGCCCACCGTGGGGCGCCGGCTCTCGTCCGTGCCGCCGCCGAGCGTGTTGATCGTGTACTCGGTGGGGCCGTACAGGTTGTAGCCGCGCGTCCCGGGGGTCCGGGCGATCGCGTCCCACACCTCCGCGCCCACGGCCTCGCCCCCCAGCAGCACGAGGCTCGGGCGGTACCGACCCTCGTCGAGCAGTCCCTCCGCGAGCAGCGCCGAGCACACCGAGGGCGTCACGTTGACGACGTCGATCCGCTCGGCCGCGCAGTACGTCGCCATGGCGTGCGGGTCGCGGCGGACGGCCTCGTCGAGCAGGTGCACCTCGTGGCCGTCGACGAGCCACAGCAGCTCCTCCCACGACATGTCGAACGCGAACGAGACCGTGTGCGCGACCCGGACCGGCTCTGCGCTGAGCGCGGCCGGGCGGGAGGCGACGAGCGGCTCGAAGATCTCCGCCCGGTGGTTGCGCAGCATGTTGACCAGCCCGCCGTGCTCGATCGCGACTCCCTTGGGCGCGCCCGTCGAGCCCGACGTGTACATGACGTACGCGAGCCGGTCGTGGCGGTGGGCCGGCCACGGGTCGTCACCGCGGGCCGGGTGCGCGTCGCCCGCGAGGGGCGCGAGCCTCACCGTCGGCGGCCCCGCGTGCTCGGGCGGCACCGGGAGTACCGGGACGTCCGCGAGTACCGGGACCTCCGCGCGGCCCGCGAGCGCCGGCCCCACGAGCCCCCGGAACGACTCGTCCAGCACCACGGCCCGGGCCCCGGCCGCCTCGACGATCGCGCACAGCCTCTCGGCCGGGTGCGCGGCGTCGAGCGGCACGTACGCCGCCCCGGCCCGCAGGGTCGCGAACAGCGCGACCAGGAAGTCGATCCCGCGCGGCACCGCGAGCGCCACGACGTCCTCGGGCCCGGCACCGGCCGCGACCAGGGAGCGCGCGAGCAGGTCGACGCGCTCGCCGAGCCGGGCGAACGTCAGCGAGCCGGTGCCGTGGACCAGCGCCGTGCGGTGCGGGTAGGTGGCGACGGCCCGGTCCAGCAGGTCGAGCAACGAGTCGTCGCCCACGTCCTGCGCCGCGCGGACGCCAGGTGCCAGGAGGAGGGGCGCGACGTCGTCGGGCACCGCGGCGACCCGGGCGACCGGTGCGTCCGGGTCGCCCACCGCGCGGCGCAGGACCGCCTCGACCTGGTCGAGCAGGGCGTGCGCCCGGGCGGCGTCCACGACGTCGGTGCGGTGCGACAGGATCAGGCGGTACGGCTGCCCGGGGTGGACCACGAACGTCAGCGGGTAGTGCGTGGCGTCGCCGCCCTCGACGTCCTCGAGGCCCACGGCCGCGCTGAGGCGGTCGAGCTCGGCGTCGTCCTCGGGCGTGTTGCGCATGACGTAGAGCGTGTCGAACAGCGCCCCGACGCCGGCGCGGCGCTGGAGCTCGCCCAGGCTCACGTGGTGGTGGTCCATGAGCTCGGCCTGCTCCGACTGGAAGCGGCGCAGCAGGTCGCGGAACGGCTCGCCGGGGCGCGTCGCCAGGCGCACGGGCACGGTGTTGAGGAACAGCCCGACCATCTCCTCGACGCCCGCGAGCGCCGGCGGGCGGCCGGAGACGGTGCTGCCGAACACCACGTCGTCGCTCCCCGTGACCGAGCGCAGCGCGAGCGCCCACGCGGCCGAGTAGAGCGTGCTCACGGACACCGCGCACGTGCGCGCCAGGGCGAGCACCGCGAGCGAGAGGGTCGGGTCGAGGTCGCGCTCGACGACCTCGGGCATCGACGCCCGACGGCGCGGGTCCGGCGGGGCGACGAGCGTCCCCTCCGCGAGGCCCGACAGCGAGACGTCCCACGCGCTCGCCGCGGCGTCGTCGTCCTGCGCCGCGACCCACGCGAGGTAGTCACGGAACTGCGGGGCGGGCGGCAGGCTCGTGTCCTCGCCGCCCGCGGCGTAGTGCCGCAGGAGCTCGGTCACGAGCAGCGCGTCGGACCAGCCGTCGAGCAGGATGTGGTGGTTCGTCACGACGAGCGCGGCCCCCTGCTCCCCGAGCCGCACGAGCACGAAGCGGAGGAGCGGCGGGCGGTCCATGGTGAAGCGGCGCTGGCGCTCGTCGTACTGGAGCCGGTCGAGAGCCGTGGTGCGCTCGTCGCGCGCCAGGTGGTCCAGGTCCTGGACACGCCACGGGACCGTGACCGCCGTGGGCACGAACTGCACCGGGCGCGCGAAGCGCTCGTGCGCGAACCCCGCGCGCAGGACCGCGTGCCGCCGCAGCAGCGACTCGCACGCACGCTGCATCGCGTGCTCGTCGACACCGCCCGGGAACCGGTAGGTCGACTGCATCGTGTAGACGTCGAGGCCCGTGTCCTCCGAGACGGCGTGGAAGAGCAGGCCCTCCTGGAGCGGAGCCAGGGGCAGGACCTCGGCGATCGTGGGAGCGGGGGCCGCGGAGGCGGCCGTACCTCCGGCGGGGGCCGTGCCCGTGCGCTCGTCGGTCGTGGTCATGTCAGGTTCCTCATCAGGTCGTCGAGGTCGCCCAGCTCGCTCGCGGACATCGCGAGGAGCGGGGAGACGAGCGGGAAGTTGTCAGAACCAGCGAGGTCTCCAGTCCTCGCTGGTTCTGACACCTCGGTGGTGGGGACGGCGGTGGGGCGGGCCCGCAGCGCGAGCGCGGCCGGGGTCGGTGCCGCGAACACCGACCGCGGGTCGACCGTCCAGCCCCGTGCGCGGAGCGTCGTCGTGACCTTCATCGCGACGATCGAGTCGCCGCCCAGGGCGAAGAAGTTGTCGTCGTCGGCCACGCGCCGCACGCCCAGCGCCTCGGCGAAGACCTCGCGGACGACGGCCACGGGCGCCCCGCCCGGGGCGGCCGCGGCGGGCACCGCGGCGCCGTCCGGACCGGTCGAGGTGCGCTCGGCCAGTGCCGGGTGCGTGACCGCGAGCCCGGCCAGGACGTCCTCGACCCGCGTCGAGGGCGCGTCGGCCAGCAGGCCGAGCACCTCGACGACGGCCGCGAGCGCCGCGCCCGCCCGCTCGGCGGGCACCGAGGCCAGGTGGTCGAGCTGCACGCTCAGCCCCTCGGACGCGTCGACCGTGAGCGCGAGCGGGTACTGCGTGCGGTCGTCCCCCTGGACGTCGGTGATCCGCAGCCCGGCCTCGGCGCCCGGCTGGGCGTCGGCGTCGCGCGGGTAGTTCTCGACCACGAGGAGCGTGTCGAACAGCTCGCCGACCCCGAGCGCGCGCTGCACGTCCGCGAGCGCCACGTGGTCGACGTCCCGCAGCCGCGCCTGCCGCTCGTGGACCGCGCGCACCAGGTCGGTGAGGGTCCAGCCCGTGCCGTCCCCCGGCTCGGCGACCGGGATCCGCACGGGCACGGTGTTGACGAACATCCCGAGCACGCCGTGCGCTCCCTCGACCTCCGTGGGCCGCCCGGCGACGGTCGTCCCGGTCAGCACGTCGCGCTCTCCCGTGAGGGCCGCGAGGACGACCCCCCAGGCCGAGGTCACGACGTCGGCCGTGGTGACCTGCGTGGCACGCGCGGCGGCGACGAGCCGTGCGCCCAGGCCGTCGGGGGTCGCGTGCAGCACGGTCGGGCGCTCGCCCGTGTCCTCGGGCTCGGCCACGCGGACCGGCCGGGCTCCGGCGAGGGCGTCGCGCCAGACCTCGACCGCGCCGGCGTCGCGCCGCGCGAGGCGTCGCGAGAGCTGCCAGGCCGCGCCCGGCGTGGGCGGCACGAGCCCGGTCGGGTGCGTCGTCGGTCCGCTGCCCGACGGCGTCGCTCCCGTGGGTGCACCGACGCGCCGCACGTACGCCCCCAGCAGGAGGTCGACGAGGAACGGCACCGACCAGCCGTCGAGCAGCACGTGGTGGTTGGTCACGACGAGCCGGTGCCGGGCGCCCTCGGGGGAGCCGACCCGGACGACGACGAGCCGCAGCAGCGGCGGTCGCGCGAGGTCGAAGGGCCGGTCGAGCTCGTCGGCCATGATCTCGTCGAGCGCGCGACGCTCCGGGTCAGGGGCTGCGGGCCCGGGCGGTGCGTGCCCGGGACCCTGGCCGGGCCCGGCCGCCGAGATGAGGCCGTCCGGGGCCGGAAGCCCGCCGGAACCCGCGTGGCCCGCATCTCGCGGGACGTGCACGGGGTGCGCGACGTCGTCGGGCAGGGTGACCTCGCGCAACGGGACCTCGGTGACGTCCGTGACGACGAGGCCCACGTCCTGCGGTCCGCGCGCCGCGACCGCGAGACGCAGCTGCGGGTGGGCCGCGAGGACGTCGGCCGCGGCGGCGCGCAGCGCGGCGACGTCGAGCGGACCGTC
The DNA here is from genome assembly GCF_016907235.1 of Oerskovia jenensis. Classification (NCBI taxonomy): domain Bacteria; kingdom Bacillati; phylum Actinomycetota; class Actinomycetes; order Micrococcales; family Cellulomonadaceae; genus Oerskovia; species Oerskovia jenensis. Next base: position 3,293,240 of record NZ_JAFBBO010000001.1, on the reverse strand, counting down.
GAGCCCCACGTCGATCGCGCTCGTGTACCGGTCGACGGGCGCCTCGAGCGCGTGCAGGACCATGCCGCGCTGCACGGGCGTGACCGGCCAGGGCGCCCCCGTGGGCAGCGGGGGCGCCGCCGTCTGGGCCGAGCCCTCGGCCGAGCTCTCGGACGTCACGGCGGAGGCGGCCCCACGGACGAGCTCGCGCAGACGCTCGACCCACCCCCCGATCAGCGGCTCGGCGGCGATGCGCGTCGTGCCCGCCGAGGGTGCCGTCCCCCCGTCCGTACGGTCCGTCCTGTCCGTCCTGTCCGTCCCTGCGATCCCGTCGACCCCGGACACCCCGGACACCGCGAGCGCCAGCAGCCAGCGCGCCACGAGCTCGGGGCCGTGGGGGCCGTCGGCCACGTACGCGTTGAGCTCGACCGGGTGGGACAGCGGCAGGTCGGCGTGCAGGTCGAGCGTCGACTCGACGTGCGCGGCGTCGGCCGTGCTCCCCCAGTCCTCGACGCTCTCCGTCTCCCGCCCCAGGTAGTTGACGAGGACCTGCGGCGGGCAGGCCGTCGCGGCGTCGCGCAACGCCGCCTTCGTGGTGGGCTCCAGGTGCCGCAGCAGTCCGTACGCCCGACCGTCGCCGGGTACCGTCGCGGCCTGGCGGGCCGTGTCCCGCAGGTGCGTCGTCGGTGCGACGCCCGGAGCGGCGTGCAGGCGCAGGGGCCAGGTCGTCGTGAACCAGCCGACGGTCCGCGACAGGTCGGGTCCCTCGCCGTCGAGCCGGCGCCCGTGCCCCTCGGTCTCGACCACGAGGTCCGGGCCTGCCCCCCGCCCGCTCGGGCCCGTCGCCCCCGCCACGGCGCCCGCCGCCACGTCACCGGCCGCGAGCGAGAGCGCCGCCAGGAGCACGTGGTCCGTGCGGTGCTCGGGCGCGAGGTCGAGCAGGAGCCGGGTGTCGTCGGCGCCGAGGCGCACGACGACCTCGCGCGCGCTCGACACCGTGTCGAGCGCCGGGTCGAGCGGTCGGGACGTCAACGAGACCGCCGGACCGGAGTGCACGTCGAGCCAGGCGGGCAGCTCGCCCGACACCCCGGCGGCCTCGTCGTGCATGGCCGACGCGGCGGACCGCAGGCTCGCGGACGCGGCGGGCAGGACGCTTCCCGCCGCGAGAGCCCGCAGGTCGTCCACCAGGATGCGCCACGAGACCGCGTCGACCGCGACGTGGTGCGCCACGAGCGCCAGCTCGCGCGCGCCCTGGTCCCACACCGCGCGCAGCACGCGGCCCGTCCCGGGGTCGATCTCGGCCGCTGCGGCCCGCAGCGCCTCGTCGAGCCCGTCACGACCGGCGAGCCGCAGCACGTCGTCCGCCCCGTCCGAGACCTCGGGCGAGGCCACGTCGAGGACGCGCGCCGCGCCGTCGTGCACCGCGAGACGCAGGGCGCCGTGCGCTGCCACGAGGCTCCCGAGCGCCGTGCGCAGCACGTCCTCCGTGAGGCGGGCGGGCGTCCGCAGGACGCGCACCTGGACGAACCCGCGGTGGTCGCCGCCGCTCTCCAGGAGCCAGGCGAGCGCGGGGGTGAGGGGCAGCGCGCCCGTGTCGGCGTCGTCGGTCACGACAGGCGTGCGCTCGGTGCGCGGCGCGGTCCCGACCTCGGCCGCGGCGCGTGCGATCCCCGCGGCCGTGCGGCCCGCGAAGACCGCGCCGACCGTCACGACCAGCCCCTGCCCGCGCAAGGCGCCGACGAGCTGCATCGCGCTGATGCTGTCGCCGCCCGCCGCGAAGAAGTCGGTCGTGGGGCCGACGTCGACGCCGAGGACGCGGGCCACCTCGGCCCGCACGCGTCCGGTGCGCTCGCCGCCGAGGACGGCCCGCGGCCCGACGACGTCGGCCGCCCGGTCGCCGAGGTCGCCCCGGTCGTCGCTGCGGGGCGCAGTCGCGGCGGACTCGGCAGGGGCCGGTCGCGGCACGCGCACCTCCCCGACGAGCTCGTGCGCCGTCGGGAGGGCACCCCCGCGGGCCAGGCGTTCGACGGCCGCGGTGAGCGCTGCCGGGAGGACGCCGCTCACCGCAGGGTCGAGCGCACCGGGACGCTCCTCGATCTCGATCGTGAGCCCCTCACCGTCGGGCGCGGGCAGGACCGTGACGGTCACGGGGTAGTGCGTCGCGTCGTGGCCGCCCGTGGGGGCCACGACGACGGGCCGGGGCCGGCTCCCCTGCCCACCGACGGTGGGTGCGGCACCCCCACGCGGGTAGCTCTCGACGACCACGAGCGTGTCGAACAGCGCGTGACCCGCGATCCGTGCGATCGACGGGAGGCCCACGTGGTGGGCGTCGAGCAGCCGGGCCTGTCGCGCCTGGACGTCCTGGAGCAGCGAATCCGCCGTGAGGTGCGCACCGGCCGGTACCCGGACCGGCGACGAGCTCACGAACATCCCGATGATGCGGTCGGCGCCGTCCAGGTCGGTGGGGCGACCGGCGACCGTGGACCCGACCAGCGCCTCGAGCCGCCCGGTCAACGCCGCGACGACGAGGCCCCACGCCGTCTGGACGACGGTCGCGGGCGTGACCTCGGCGCGCAGCGCAGCGGCACGGAGCCCGTCCGTACCGGTCGCGAGCCGGGTGACGGCGCGTGCGTCACCGTCGACGCGCGCGTCCGTCGCCGTGGGCGAGCCCACGGTCCCCAGCAGCGACGGCCCTTCGACCCCGTCGAGCTCGGCGCGCCACAGGTCCTCGACCTCTGCGCGGGAGACCTCGGCGTCACGCAGCCACGTCAGGTAGTCGCGGAACGAGGGCTCGCCGCTCGCTGTCCCGGACGCCGTGGCACCGTCGTGCGGAGCCGACCCGGCCAGCGTCGCCCGCAGGTCCGCCGCGAGGAGCGGCACCGACCAGCCGTCGGTCAGCAGGTGGTGCATCGCCAGGACGAGCACGTGCTCGTCGTCGCCGGTCCGCACGATCGTGCCCGACACGAGCGGCGCGGACGACAGGTCGCCCAGGCGCGAGCGCTCGGCCAGGTCGGTCTCGTCGAGCAGCACGGCCAGCGCGTCCTCGGTCAGTCCGCGCGCGTCGTGCTCGACGAGGGGCACCCGGGCAGCGTCGGGCACGAAGAGGACCGGGGCAGGGAGGTCGAGCTGGAGCACACCGCCGCGCAGGTTCGCGTGCCGCGCGACGAGCGACTGCACGGCCTCCGCGACCCGGGCACCCCCGTCGTCGCCGACTCCCGTCACGGTGAACCGGGTCGTCGTGCGGTAGGCGTCGGCGGCGTCGCGCGCACCTTCGGCGACCATGCCGAGCTGGGTCGGGGTCAGGGGCAGCACGTCGACGACGCGCGTGGCCCCGGGCACCACCGCGCGCACGTGCTCGTCGAACGCAGCAGCCTGCGCGTCCGTCAGCGCCACGAGCACGTCGGCGGCGCCACCCGCACCCGTCCCGGCGCCCGAGGCGACGGACCCACCCGCGCTCGCGGCGCCGTCGGGCCGGACGCGGTGCGCCATCTCGCGCGGGGTGCGCGCCGCGAAGAGGTCCGCGGGCGTCAGGACGAGTCCCTCGCGGCGCAGGGCCGCGATGAGCTGGAGCGCGTCGATGCTGTCGCCGCCCGCGGCGAAGAAGCTCTCGTCGAGGCCCAGGCCGTCGCCGCCCAGGATGCGCGTGGCGGCCGCGTGGACCTGCGCCTCGACAGGGGTCGGGCCGGCGCCGGAGGGCGCAGCGGCCCCGGACGTCCGGGCCCCGTCCCAGTCGGGCGCGGGCAGCGCGTGGCGGTCGAGCTTGCCGTGACGCGTCAGCGGGAGGGCGTCGAGGGGGACGAACGCGGTCGGGACGAGGTGCCGCGCGAGACGCTCGGCCGCCGCGGCGCGCAGGACGTCCGGGTCGAGCCCGGCTCCCGTCACGTACGCGACCAGCCGAGCACCCCAGCGCGGGTGCTCGGCGAGCACGACCGCGGCCTCGGCCACGCCGTCGAGCGCCACCAGGGCCTGCTCGACCTCGCCCGGCTCGATGCGGAAGCCGTGCAGCGAGATCTGGTCGTCGTTGCGACCCAGCAGGCTCAGGGTGCCGTCCTCGGCGCGGCGCGCGAGGTCGCCCGTGCGGTACATGCGCTCGCCCGGGACCCCGCCGGGGCGGGCGACGAACCGGCTCGCGGTGAGGCCCGCGCGCCCCAGGTACGCCTCGGCGAGCTGGGGGCCAGCGAGGTACAGCTCGCCCACGGTGCCGACCGGGACCTCGCGCAGCGCGGCGTCGAGCACCACGGCCTGCGTGCGTCCCACGGGCCGCCCGACGACCGGCTCGGCCGTGTCCGCGACGTCGGCCGCGAGGGCGTCGACGGTCGCCTCGGTCGGTCCGTACAGGTTGACGACGCGCGCGCCCGTGGGCGCCGCGAGCTCGCGCATCCGCGTCCACAGCGCGGGTCCGAACGCCTCGCCGCCCGCGACGCAGATCCGCGGCAGGTGCGCCCACTCGGCGCCCGCGAGGAGCGCCCCCCAGACGGTCGGCGTGAAGTCGAGGTAGTCGATCGCGTGCTCGGTCGCGTAGTCGCGCAACGCGACCGGGTCGAGGAACACGTCCTCGTCGAGCACGTGCAGCTCGTGGCCCGCGGCGAGCGCGAGGAACGCGTCGTAGTGCGCGTCGAACGAGAACGCCGCGGTGTGCGCGACGCGCAGCCGCTCGCCCGGCGGGTAGAGCTCGGTGCGGTGCCGGTCGAGGAGGTGCGCGAGCGCGTCCTGGCCCACGGCAACCCCCTTGGGCTCGCCCGTCGAGCCGGACGTGAAGATGATGCTGCCGACGCACGCGCGCAGGGTCGCGGTGTCGGGGGCGGGCGGCAGGTCGGGCCCGACGACGGCGCTCGGCTCGGGAGTCCGGGCCGCCGCAGGCGCGTCGTCGGTCCCGACGGCGATGCTCGCCCCGGGTGCGTCCGGCGCCCTGGGAGCGGGCGTGGACGGGACAGCGGACGCCGTGTCGAGGCGGCGCGGTCCGGTCTCGTCCCACAGGAGCCGCGCACCGCTGAGGCGCAGGACGTGCGCGCGGCGCTCGGGCGCTCCGTGCGGCAGCGGCGTCACGGCCAGGCCGCGGCGCAGAGCCGCCAGGATCACGTGCACGATCCGTTCGTCGCGCGGCAGGTCGATCGCGAGCGCATCGCCCGGTGCGGCCCCGCAGGCCGTGAGGCGGCGCTCGGCGCGGGTGACGGCGAGGTCGAGCTCGGAGAACGTCCACCGCTGGTCCCCGACGACGAGCGCACCCGCGTGCGGGTGGCGCGCGATCGAGTCCGCGAGGACGTCGGTGACGAGGGCGGGCCGTGCCGTCGGCGTGCGGTCGGCCGCCGATCCCGCCGATCCCGCCGGCGCGTCCGCGGCGATCGGGGCGCCGCCGGTCGAGGAGGCAGGGTGCGCGACCAGGTCGAGGCTCGCGACCCGCGCCCCGGGGTCGGTCGCGACCGTGCGCAGGATCCGCTCGAACGTCGCGAGGAGCGCCTCGGCGGCCGTCGTCGTGAAGGCGGCCGCGTGCGCGTCGAGGGCGAGGTCCCACGTGTCGGGCCCGGCGTCGACCGCGAGCGCGAGCGGGAAGTGCGTGGCGTCGTGCGTCGCGAGGACACGGAGGTGGACGGGGTCGAGGCCCACGACCGTCGGCGCGAACGTCCCGGCGCCGGGCGCCTGCTCGAACGACACGAGCGTCGTCGCGACGGGCGTCTCGGAGCCCGATGCCGCCTGGATGCCGCGCAGCCCGACGTGCTGGTGGTCCCACGAGGCGTTCCAGCGGCGGGCGTGGTCGGCGACGACCTCGCCGAGGGTCGCGGCGGCCTCGGCGTCGACCCGGGCGACGACCGACTCGGTGAGCATCCCGACGATCTCGTCGGCGTGCTCGACCTCGGGGCTGCGGAGCGCGACCGGGACGGCGAACGTCGCCCGGGTCGTCCCGGCCTGGGCCGCGACCATCAGGCCCCACGCCGCGCGCACGAGCGTGGCCGACGTGACGCCCTGCGCGCGCGCACCCGTGCGGACGGCGTCGACCGTGGTCGTGTCGAGGGCTCGACGGGTCGTGAACGCGTCACCGGTGGTCGGTCCGTCGCCGGAGCGGGCGGGCTGCCCGTCGGCTGCGGTCGCGCCCGGGTCGGAGGCGCTGTTCCGGGCCGCGGCCCACGTCTCGGCCGCGGGCCACCCGGAGGGTTCGACGTCGGCGAGGGCCTCTCGCCAGTGCGCACGCGCGGCCTCGGCGTCCTGACGCCCGAGCCACGCGAGGTGGTCGACGAACCGGCCACGGGCGGGTGCGAGGGCGTCGTCCTCGGCGGACAGCTCGGCCCCGTACAACCGGGCGACCTCACGGACCAGCAGCGGCATCGACCAGCCGTCGAGCACCAGGTGGTGGCTCGTGACGACGAGCACGTGGTGCTCGGCCCCGAGCGCGACGACCCCGAAGCGCACGAGCGGCGGGTCGGACGGGTCGAACGGGAGCGCCCGCTCGGCCGCGACCGCGGCACGGGTCAGGTCCCGCACGACGTCGTCGGTGCCGCGGTCCGACCGGGAGCCGTCGGCGGCGTCGTACCAGACGACCTCGGCCGTGGCGTGGCGGGGGACGAACTGGACCGGGTCCAGGTCGTCGTCGACCGCGAAGCCCGCGCGCAGGTTCGGGTGGGCCACGAGCAGCGCGTCGAGGCTGCGTTCGAGCGCGGGACCGTCGAGCGGTCCGCGCAGCTCGACGAGGGTCTGACCCACGTACGGGTCGTGACCGTCGGTCGCGAGCCCGGCGTGGGCGGTGAGCGCGCGCTGCAGCGCGGTCAGGGGCCAGACGGCCTCGATGGCCTCGGTCGAGCTCATGGTCGTGCCTTCCGTGTGCGTCGGCGGTCGCCGAGGAGTGCGCCGAGGCGGTCGAGGTCGCCGGGTGCGAGGTCGAGGAGCGGGACGGCCGCGTCCGTGGAGGTGGACCCTGGTGCGTGCGTCGTCGGGGCGGCCGGTGCGACCGGTTCGAGGCGCCGCAGCATGGCCGCGACGCCCGTGACGGTGCGCTGCTCGAACACGTCCTGCACGCTCGAGCGCCAGCCCTTGTCGCGCAGGCGTGCGACGACGTGGATCGCACGGATGCTGTCGCCGCCGAGCGCGAAGAAGTCGGCGTCGGGTGCGACCGCGGCGAGGTCGAGGGCCGAGGCGAACGCGAGCGACACGTCGGTCACCGTCGGCGGGAGGTCCGGTCGCCCGGGGTGGGCGGGTCCGTCCCCCTCGGCGGGCAGGTCCGTCGCCGTCGGCACGGGAGGGGTGGGCTCGGGAAGTGCCGCGACGTCGAGCTTGCCGTTGCTCGTGAGCGGCAGTGCGTCGAGCACCACGACGACCGAGGGCACCAGGTGGTCCGGCAGCACGTCCGCGAGCGCCGCCCGCACCGCGTCTCCCGCCAGACCTGGCGCCACGACGTACGCGACCAGGCGCGCGCCGAGCGCGGACCTGCGCGCCTGCACGGTCGCCTGCGCGACGCCGGGCAGCGCGAGCAGCGCGGCCTCGGTCTCGCCCGGCTCGACGCGGAACCCGCGGATCTTGACCTGGTGGTCGCGGCGACCGACGTAGTGCAGCAGGCCCTCGGTGTCGCGGCGCGCGAGGTCGCCCGTGCGGTACATGCGCGCGCCGGGCTCCCCGAACGGGTTCGCGACGAAGCGTTCGGCCGTGAGGTCGGGGCGGCGCAGGTAGCCGCGCGCGAGCTGGGGGCCGGCGAGGTAGAGCTCGCCGACCACGCCGTCGGGCACGGGGCGCAGGTGCTGGTCGAGGACCAGGGCGGCGGTCGCGCAGAGCGGTCGCCCGATCACGGGCCGCTCCGCGTCGTGGCCGGTCGCGCCCACGGCGTCGACCGTGTACTCGGTGGGCCCGTAGAGGTTGAGGACCCGGAGCCCGGGCTGTGCGCGCAGCGTGGTCCACAGCGCGGGCGGGCACGCCTCGCCGCCCACGGACACGGTCCGCAGCTCGTGGTCCCGGGTGAACAGCCCGGCCTCGACGACGGCCGACATGACGGTGGGCGTGAGGTCGATGCGGTGGATGCCGCGCTCGACCACGAGGTCCACGAGGGTCCCCGGGTCGCGGTACTGCTCGACGTCGAGCAGGTGCAGCTCGTGTCCCAGCAGGAGCGTGAGCAGCGTGTCCCACGAGCCGTCGAACACGAGCGGCATGGTCTGCGCGACGCGCTGCGCCGGGGCCGGGTGGCTCCCGACGGGCGGCACGACGTGCGCCGCGTGGTGGGCGAGGAACTGTGCGAGCGCGCCGTGACCGACCCCGACCGCCTTGGGCTCACCCGTGGACCCCGAGGTGTGCAGGACGTAGGCGAGGGAGTCGCGCGGCACGTCGAGCGCGTGCCGCAGCGGGACGGCCCCGCGGGTCGTGGCGTCCCCGCGTGGCCCGACGACGACGCGCCCCCTCCACAGGGAGCCGTCGCCGGTGGGGAGGGACGCCGCGGCGGCAGCCGCCTCGCCACCGGCGACGCCCGGGCCACGGGTGGCACCCGTGACGTCGGCGACGACGATCCTCGCCTCGTGGCGGTCGGCGAGCGCGAGGCGTCGCGCGGGCGGGGTCCGGTCGTCGAGCAGGAGCGCGGCGGCCCCGCAGCGGTGCAGCGCGAGCAGGGTCACGACGTAGTCGGTGCCGCGCGGCAGGTCGATCGCGACGAGCGTGTCGGAGCGGGCGCCGGCGGCGACCAGGCGCCCGGCGAGGTGCGCGACGGCCTCGTCGAGCTCCCGGAACGTCGAGGTCTCGTGCGCGACGAGCGCCACGGCGTCGCCCCGCGTGGCCACGGCGCGGTCGAACAGGGCCCCGGCGAGCAGGGGCACCGCGTCCCCGGGCAGCGCGGGGCCGGTCGAGCGGGCCACGATCGCGGGCTCCGCCCGGGCGGGCACGAGCCCGAGGGACCCCACGCGAGCGCCGGGCGCCGCGTCTCCCACGCTCTCCAGGAGGTGGGCCAGCTCACCCAGGCGAGCGGCGACGTCGGACGCGGTGAACAGCCGGGCCGGTGCGGTGCCCGTCAGACGCAGCTCGTCGCCGCCCGCCCCGGGGACGCGCACAACCGAGACCGCGAGGTCGTCGACGGGGCCCTCGGCCACGGTGCGCAGCCGGCCGACGGCGGAGCCGAGGTGCAGGTCGTGGTCGAACAGCTTGACGTTGAGCTCGGCCGCGGTCACGGCCGAGCCCGCGTCGCGCACGATCTGCTCGGCGGGGTAGCGCCCGTGGCGGCGCAGCTCGCGCACGCGCTCGCGGACCTGCGTCACGAGGTCGTCGACGCGCTGCCCCGGCGCGACGTCGACCACGACGGGCAGGACGTTGACGCGCATGGTCGGGACGACCGCCGCGACGGACCCCATGCGGTTCATCGCGGGCATCGCGACGCTCACGCGGCGGCGCCCCGCGACGAGCGCGAGGTGGACGGCGAAGGTCGCGGCGACGACGTCGGGCCAGCCGGCGCCGGACCGCGCGGCGACCTCTTCGAGCGGCCCGACGGCGCAGCCCGCCCCGTGCGCGACCCGCACCACGGCGTCGGCCGGAGCCGGGCCGACGGTGGCCTCGGGGAGCGGTCCCTCGCTGAAGCTCCCCGGTCCCGCGTCGAGGGTGCCCACCCGGGAGGCCCAGTGCTCCCGGTCCCTCTCCCGCTCGGGGGACGCCGCGTAGCGCGCCTCCTCGGCCACGACGTCCGCGACCTGCCCGAAGGGGCTCGGCCCCACCTCGCGCCCCGAGGTCAGCGCGGTGCAGACCTCGGCCACGCGACGCACGACGAGCGTGATCCCGTACGCGTCGAGGATCGCGTGGTGCACCACGAGGGACCACCACACGGTCGTCGCGTCGAGGCGCACGATCGCCTGACGGGCCAGGGCCGGCACGTCGAGCGCGAAGGGCAGCGCGCGGTCGGTCTCGACGAGCGTGGCCGCCCGCTCCCGGGCGTCGGGCACCCCCGACAGGTCGAGGACCCGGACGCCGCCGGTCACGACGTCCGTGCGCGTCCGCGCGAGCGCGGGACCGCCGGCCGGGTGGACGACCTGCGCGACGTCGTCGGACACCACGAACGCCGTGCGCAGCGCCTCCGTCTCCCCGACCACGATCTCGACCGCGAGCGCCAGCACGTCCGTGTCGAGCTCGCCCGTGATCTCGACGACCTCGCCCACCGCGAACGAGGTCGTGTCGGGACGCACGAGCTGCGCGCCGATCACGCCGAGCTGCGCGGTCGTGAGCGCGAGGCCCGCAGGCACGGGGAGCACCGCGGGGCCCACGTCGACGGGCAGGTCGACGGGCACGAGGTCGGGGGCGGAGGACGTCGTCATCAGCCCTGGAGGTCCTTGAGCACGACCTCGAGCTGGTCGAGGACGTCGAGGGCCAGGCTGTAGCGGTCCGCGAAGAAGTAGCGGATGCCGTACGCGTGCCCCGCGGTCACGGCCGGGAGCGACTGGTAGGTCGACGCGGCCTCGAGCTCCTCGGCGCCGGGGCCGGGCCGGCCCTCGACCGTCTGCTCGGTCAGCACGACGGTCGCGTCGGCGACCTGGCCGAGCTGCTCGTAGGACAGGAAGGCGCCGTTCTCGGTCTTCTCCTCGGCCACGACCGCGGGCAGCGGTGCGCCGATGTCGGTGAGGATGCCGCCGATCCAGGAGATCTGCGAGTAGACCGTGATCTCCTCGAACGAGTCGAGCCCCGCGAACGTGTGGGCCGCGATGACGTCGCCGTACGTCTCCTTGATCTCCGCGACGCGCGCCTCGTACTCGGCCTTGATCGCCTCGGCCTCCGTGCCCGCGCCGAGCGCCGCCGCGATCTCGACCGACGCGTCCTTGACCGTCGCCGAGCCCGTGGCGCGGACGAGGACCGTGGGTGCGATCTGGGACAGCTTGTCGAAGTCGGCCTTCTTCTCGGCGCTGAGCTCCTCCTCCTTGCCGCCGCGCACGAACCCGACGATCAGGTCGGGCTCGAGCGACGCGATCTTCTCGTAGTCCCAGCCGTCCGCGCCCATCACGATCGGCAGGTCCGCGACCTGCTCGAACTCGGCGGGCAGGTACGACTCGGCCCAGTCGCCGTCCGCGGTCGCGACGGGCACGATGCCCGCCTCGAGGAGCGGGCCCGTGCCGCCCTCGAGCGCGACGACGCGCTGGGGGTCCGCGGGGATCTCGACCTTCCCGAACGCGGTCTCGACCGTGCGGGTGCCCGCCTCGGCCGAGGAGCCGGCGGGCTCGTCGGCCGCCGACGTGCCGCCCGCGCACCCGCCCACGGCGAGGACCGCGGCGAGGGCCGGGACGAGCAGCCAGGCGGTGGCGCGCGAGGTCCGGGTGCCACGTGCGGTCGTGAGGGTTCGGGTGCTGGTCATGCTGGGGTTCTCCTTGAGGTGGGTCTGGCGAGGTCGTGCGAAGGTCGGGGTGGCGCGTGGTCGAGGGGTGCGGCCGGCAGGGCGGGGTGCGTCAGGTCGCGACGCCCAGCGCGCGCAGGCAGCCACGGAGCGTGGGCTCGACCGCGACCTGGGCGAACTCGACCGACCAGCCCGCGGCGCGCCAGCGCTCGAGCAGGGCCATGAGCCGCACCGAGTCCAGGCCGTGGTCGATCAGGTCGTCGTCGAGCCCGATCTCGTGCGCGGCCGAGCCGCCGGCGCCCAGGACGTCGACGAGGTCCGCGAGCGCCTGCTCGCGCGTGGGGGCTGCTGTCGTGGTCATGCGGGTCCTCCGGCGGGACGTGGGCTGGTGCGTGCGGGCGAACGCCTGGCCAGGACGTCGGAGCGGACGGGGACCACGAGCGGCCAGCCCTCGGGGTCGGTCACGACGTGGGCGCGGATCCCGAACACGTGCCGGACGACGTCGGCGTCCAGGACCTCCTCGGGGCGCCCCTGGGCCACGACCGCGCCGTCCTTCATGAGGACGAGCTGGGTCGCGTACCGGACGGCGAGGTTGAGGTCGTGCAGGACCGCGACGACCGTGCGGCCCTCGTCGTGCAGGCGCGCGCACGTGTCGAGGACGTCGATCTGGTGGGCGATGTCGAGGAACGTGGTGGGCTCGTCGAGCAGGAGCAGCGACGTCTCCTGCGCGAGGGCCATGGCGATCCACACGCGCTGGCGCTGCCCGCCCGACAGCTCGCTCACGCGCCGGGTCGACAGGTCGAGCGTGTCGGTCGCGAGCAGCACCTCGTCGACGACCTGGTGGTCCTCGGCCGACAGCGCGCGCAGGAAGCCCTGGTGCGGGTGGCGTCCTCGGGCCACGAGGTCGCGCACGCGGATGCCGTCCGGCCCGACCGGGGACTGCGGCAGGAACGCGAGCCGCCTGGCGACCTCGCGGGGCGGCATCGACGTGACGACCTGCCCGTCGAGCTCGACCTTCCCGGCGGTGGGCCGCAGGATGCGGGCGAGAGAGAGCAGCAGGGTCGACTTGCCGCAGCCGTTGGGCCCGACGATGACCGTGAGCTCGCCCTGGAGGATCTCGAGGTCGACCCCCTGGAGGACGTCGCGCTTGCCGTAGCCGACGCGCAGGTCGGTCGTCGTGAGGCTCATCGGACGGCCACCGGGTCGGGACGGACGGCGGGCGCAGCTCGGCGGGCCAGGACCGACGCGAGCACCTCTCCGGCGCGGACGCCCAGCGTGGACAGCAGGGTCGAGCTGAGACCGTGCGAGTGCTCGGACTGCCCCACGAGGTAGAGCCCGGCGTCGGCCGGCTCGGTGAGGCGGGCGCGGTGGTCGCGGTGCAGGTCGAGGGCCCCGTCGGCGTCGCGACCGAGCAGGTCGGTCGTGCCGCCGAGCAGGGTCGCCGGGTCCAGGGGCCGGTAGCCCGTGGCGAGCACGACGAGGTCCGCGTCGAGGACGGCCGTGGTCCCCGTGAGGTTCTCGGCGAGCGTCAGAGCCACCGGGCCGTCCGATGCGTTCCGCACGTCGAGCACCTCGGTGCACCGGTGCCAGTGCAGGCGTTCGCGCCCGAGCCACCGGTCGCGGTACTCGTGCTCGTGCAGGGCGCGGATGGTGTCCTCGGCCACGACCGAGTAGTTGGTGTTGCGGTGGTGCGCCATGAGCTGCGCGCGCCCCGCGGGCGGGGCGTCGTAGAAGAGGTCGACCGTGCCCGGGTCGAAGACCGAGTTGGCGTAGGGCGTCGAGTCCGAGGGCGAGAAGCCGTAGCGGCGCGACACCGAGTGGACCTCGGCGCCGGGGAACCGGTCGTAGAGGTCGAGCATGATCTCGGCGGCGCTCTGCCCCGCGCCCACGACCACGGCCCGACGCACGTCGTGGTCGACGAGCGCGATGCGGTCGAGGTACCGCTGGTTGTGCCAGACGCGGGCCGACTCGGTGAGGCCCTCCGGGAGCCGCGGCTGCAGGCCCGCTGCGACCACGACGTCGCGGGCGCGGGTCGTGCTTCGCCCCTGCTGGTCCCGGACCGTCACGTCGAACGCGACGACCTGCCCGTCGGACCGCACGGGGACGACGGACTCGACCGACGAGCCGTAGCGCGTGAACCCCGCGAGACGGGCCGCGGCCCAGCGCAGGTAGGCCGCGAACTCGACGCGCAGCGGCGCGAAGCTGCCCCGGTTGAGGAAGTCGACGAGGCGGCCCTGCTCGTGCAGGAACGCGAGGAACGAGTAGTCGCTCGTGGGGTTGCGCAGCGTCACGAGGTCCTTGGCGAACGCGACCTGCATGTGCGCGTCCTCGAAGAGCATGCCGTGGTGCCAGCGCGAGGTCGCCTGGCGCTCGTGGAAGACCGCGCGCAGCCGTTCGTCGGACGTCGCGTTGTGCTCCTCGACCGCGATCGCGAGCGCCATGTTCGACGGTCCGAAGCCGAGCCCCAGGAGGTCGACGTCGACGTCGTGCCCGGGGCGGCGGGGGTCCTGCGTGCGGGAAGGGTTGCTCATCGCGGGCTCCACGGCTGGGTGCGGGGTTCGGGTGCGGCACCCGCTGGAGCGGGGGCCGGGTGGGCGCGGTCGACCTTGCCGACCGCGGTGGTGGCGAGCGCGTCGACGGTCTCGAAGCGGTCGGGGATCTTGTAGGCGGCGATGCCGCGTCCGCGCAGGAACCGGCGCAGGGCGGGGCCGGTCGGGGCCGCCGCACCGGACCGGGCGACGACGCGCGCGACCGCACGCTCGCCCAGGTACTCGTCGATCTCGCCGACGACGCTCACGTCGAGCACGTCGGGGTGGGCGCGCAGGTGGTTCTCGACCTCGGCGGGAGCGATCTTCTCCCCCCCGCGGTTGATCTGCTCCTTCGCGCGCCCGACGACCGTGAGGTACCCCGCGGCGTCGCGCACCACGAGGTCGCCCGTACGGTAGAAGCCGTCGGCCGTGAAGGAGCGCGCGTCGTGCTCGGGGGCCCGGTAGTAGCCGCGGATCGTGTAGGGACCGCGGGTCAGCAGGTGCCCCGGCTGCCCGTCGGCGACCGGCTCGTCGTGGTCGTCCACGACGAGGACCTCGTCGGCGGGCGAGATGGGCCGGCCCTGGGTCCCGACGACGACCTCGCGCGGGTCGCCCGCCCGGGTGTAGCAGACGAGCCCCTCGGCCATGCCGAAGACCTGCTGGAGCGTGTCCCCGAAGACCTCGAGCAGGCGCTCGGCCGCGCTCGTCCCCAGCTTGGCTCCCCCGACCTGGAGGACCTGGAGCGAGGAGAGGTCGTGCGTGGCGACGAGCGGCGAGGCGGCCCAGACGTGTGCGAGCGGCGGCACGAGGGCCACGTGCGTGACGCGGTGCCGCTCGACGAGCGCGAACGCCGTGTCCGGGGCGCCGTGCGGGGACAGGACCACGGTCCCGCCCGCGTGCAGGACCCCGAGCACGCCGGGAGACGTCAGGGCGTAGTTGTGCGCGACCGGCAGCGTCGCGAGGTAGGTGGAGCCGGGGCCCAGGCCGCAGATCCGTGCGCTCTCGCGCACCGAGTACAGGTAGTCGGCGTGGGTGCGCGGGATGAGCTTGGGCGTGCCGGTGGTCCCGCCCGAGAGCTGCAGGAGCACGACGTCGGACGGGTGCGCGGCGTCCTCGAAGGGCCCACGGACCGTGGTCAGGTCCGATCGGCGCAGGTCGCCGAGAGCGTGCTCGGTGAACGAGCTGCGCGCGTCCGGCTGCTCGGCGTACGCCGCGGGGGTCGCGACGACGTGCCGCACCGACGCCACGGTCCCGGCGACCTCTCGGGCGAGGGCCGCGTGGTCGAATCCCGCCTCCACCCCGGCGGCCACGAGCGCGACGGCGTCCGTGTGGCTCGCGAAGTACTCGACCTCGGCGCGCCGGTGCGCGGGCAGCGCGAGGACAGGAACGATGCCCGACCGGCCGAGCGCGACCAGCACCTCGACCAGCTCGCACGCGCTCGGGAGCTGCACGACGACGCGATCTCCTCGGCGCAGCCCGAGCGCCGCGAAGCCGTGCGCGAGGTCGTCGGCCGAGCGGTCCAGGTCCGCGTAGGTCAGGCTGCGGTCCGTGTCGACGAGCGCGGTCGCGTCGGGCCGGGCGGCCGCGGCGTCGCGCACGAGCGAGCCGAGCGTCTGGTCGGTCCAGAACCCGGCCGCGCGGTAGCGGTCCGCGGCCTCGGCGGGGACGGGCACGACGCCGTCGAGCAGGTGGGGCGCGGGGCGCACCCGGGGGGCGGCCGTCACGACACGCTCCCCAGCGCGGAGAGCAGCGTCGAGAACTTCACGGCGGTCTCGGCGTGCTCGCCCTCGGGCGTGGACCCGACGACGACGCCTGCCCCCGCGAACAGGCGCACGTCGGCGCCGCGCACCACGCCGCAGCGCAGCACGATCGCCCACTCGCCGTTCCCGGCCTGGTCCGCCCAGCCGACGAGGCCCGTGTAGAAGCCGCGGTCGAACGGTTCGAGCGACCCGATGAGCTCGCGCGCAGCGTCCTGCGGGTGCCCGCAGACCGCGGGCGTGGGGTGCAGCGCGTACACGACGTCGAGCACCGACGTGCCGGGCTTCAGCCGTGCCGTGACGGGTGTGCCCAGGTGCCACAGGTGCGACGTCGCGACGAGCTCCGGGGTGGCCGGCACGTCCAGGTCGTCCTCGTGGGCGACGAATCCGCGCAGCACCTCGCGGATCGCGTCGGTCACGAACGCGTGCTCACGCAGGTCCTTCTCGGACGTCAGGAGCCGCTGTGCGGTCGCGCGGTCCTCCGCGGGGTCGGCCGAGCGCGGCGCCGACCCCGCGAGCGGGTGGCTGTGCAGCACGCCGTCGCGCACCGAGACCAGGAGCTCGGGGCTCGCCCCGACCAGGTGCCCCTGGTCACCGGGCAGCTCGACGTCGAACACGTACGCGTCCGGGTTCGCCCGCCGCATCGCGGCGCGCACCGCGCCCCGGTCGAGCGGGGCGGGCGCGGACACGTCGAGGGTGCGCGCGAGGACGACCTTCTCGGCCACGCCGTCCTCGAGCTGGGACACCGCCCGCCCGACGGCGGCGCGGAAGACCGCGTCGTCACGTCCGGGCAGGCCGGTGGGAGCGGACGCAGCCGCCACCACGGGGTGGACCTGTTCCGCGGCGGACGCGTCGGAGGTCCTCGCGGCACCCGTGCCGGTCGGGCCGAGGGGGGCACGGTCGCTCTGCGCACCCTGCCCCGCGCCGACGGGCCGCCACGACTGGTACGCCGGGACGACGAGGTGCGCGGGACGCGAGGAGTCGAACGGGATCGTGCCCACGAGGATCGGAGCGGGCTCCCCGGCCCAGCGGGCGGACGCGGCACGTGCGAGCAGGTCACGCGCCGCGGCGGCGACCGTCGGGCCGTCCCACGAGGGCACGTCGAGGCGCTCGCGCACCCCGTGCGCGACGAGGCCCACGTCGGGCGACGCGAGACGGAACTCGGCGTGCCCCAGGGGACCGCCGTCGTCGGGCAGGGCGGTGCCCGACGAGCCGGTCGGGGCGGTCGGGGCCGTCGGGGCGTGGTGGCGGCGCGCGTGCGCCGGGTCGAGCGCGACCGCGGTACCTGCCGGGTCGTCGAGCACGGTGAAGCCGGTCATGAGGCGTCCTCGGTGTCGATGGGGATCGTGTACCTGCGGGATCGTCAGCAGGGTGACGTGCGAGAGGTCGTGCGGGGGGTGGGGCGCAGCGGTCAGCGGAGCGTGGCGCCGCCGTCGACCACGAGCTCGTGGACCGTGATGTGCCGGGCCGCGTCCGAGGCGAGGAAGGCGACGGCGTCGGCCACGTCCTGCACCTCGGCGAGCCGTCCGAGCGGGATGCCGAGCCGGAAGTCCGCCGGCACCCCGGCCACGACCCGCGCCTCGGCCGACTCGTCGAGGACCCGCAGGTCGTCCGGGCCCGGCGACCCGGCGAGCGCCGCGAGCATGGGCGTGCGGGTCGAGCCCGGCGAGACCACGTTGCAGCGCACCCCGTACGGCGCGAGCTCGAGACCGAGCGACCGCGTCAGGCTCGACGCCGCGGCCTTGGAGGCCGCGTACGCCGCCATCCCGACGCGCGGGACCCCCGCGGCGTTCGACGCGACCGTGACGATCGCGCCCCGCCGACGGGAGGACAGACATCGCGCGACCTCGCGCGAGACCAGGTACACACCGGTCGCGTTGACCGCGAGCATGCGCTGCCAGTCCGTGAGCGAGGACTCGGTCACGACGCCAGGGCTCAGGACGCCCGCAGCGTTGACGAGGACCTGGAGCGGGCCGATCTCGTCCTCGACCCAGCGGACGACGCGCACGACGTCCGCCTCGTCGGTCACGTCGAGACGGACCGGGACCACGGGGCCGGGCACCGAAGCGCTCCGCGTCCCGGATCCGCTGGGCTCGTCCTGCGTGCTCGTGCAGGCGTCGTCCTGTGCCGCCGGGACGTCGGGCGCGCCGGCGGCCGGGGACGCGTGCGGGACGCGCTCGCCGACGTCCGCCGCGACCACCACGTAGCCCTGCGCCGCGAGCGCGTCCGCGACTGCGGCACCGATGCCGCCCGCGGCACCGGTCACGAGAGCGACGCGCGCGCTCATGCCCCCGCCACCGCGGGGACGCGCGCCCCGAGGTGGGTCAGCACGTCGTCCGTCGTCGCCACGACCGCGCACCGGTCCGCGGCCCAGGCCAGGGCCTGACGGTGGTGGGCGAGCGAGAAGTCCGCGACGGCGTCGCCGACGAGGAAGGGCTGGACGTCGTGCATGAACGCGTCGCACGCCGTGACGAGGCAGCCGATGTGGGCGTAGACGCCCGTCACGACGAGCTGGTCGCGCCCCTGCTCACGCAGGAGGTCCCGCAGCCCGGTGCGCACGAACGCGTCGTAGCGCCACTTGGTCAGCACGACGTCCCCGGGCTGCGGAGCGAGCGCGTCGATCACGACGTCCGAGCCGTCGTCGGGGATGCCCGGGCCCCAGAAGTCCGTGAGCAGGCCACGGTCCGCGGGCTGCTGCGCGGGAGGCTGGGCGGTCAGGACCACCGGGACGCCGAGCTCGCGTGCCGAGGCCGCGAGCCGCGAGATGTTGTGGACGGCGTCGCGCAGGGCCGGCGACGCCGGGTCGAACGCGTTCACGAAGTACTGCTGCATGTCGTGCACGAGGAGCACCGCACGGGCAGGGTCGACCTGCCACGTCACACGGTTGCTCGGGTACTCGTGCGGTGCCGGGCCGTCGTAGGCGGCGATCGTCGGCAGTCCCATGGTCCCCCCAGAGCCAGGCGTATGAAGCGAGGTAGTTGAATGAGTTAGGTAATCCTTCCCTCACTGAGGTAGACCTAAGCACACACTTCACCCGCCTGGGAAGAGCCGTCCACGGAACGGACAGATGCCGACAATCTGCCATCTCGTTCGACGAGGGCGACGTGGACGTCCCCCGGGAACGCCGAAGGGCCGCCCGGACCAGGTCTCCCTGGCCGGACGGCCCTTCGGTTCGGCTGCGCGGGCTCCTAGGAGCCCGGCCGCGTGAGCGGACGGATCAGAAGTCCATGCCGCCCATGCCGCCGTCAGCGGCGGCCGGGGCGTTGCGCTCCGGCTTGTCCGCGACGACTGCCTCGGTCGTGAGGAAGAGCGCTGCGATGGACGCAGCGTTCTGCAGCGCGGAGCGCGTGACCTTGACCGGGTCGTTGACGCCTGCGGCGAGCAGGTCCTCGTAGACGCCGGTCGCGGCGTTCAGGCCGTGGCCCGAGGGGAGGTTGCGGACCTTCTCGGCCACGACGCCACCCTCGAGACCGGCGTTGATCGCGATCTGCTTGAGCGGGGCGTCGATCGCGGCGCGCACGATCTGCGCACCGGTCGCCTCGTCGCCGACCAGGTCGGTGATCGCGGCGGTCTCGAACGCGACGGCGCCGGCCTGGATGAGAGCCACGCCACCACCGGCGACGATGCCCTCCTCGACGGCAGCCTTCGCGTTGCGGACGGCGTCCTCGATGCGGTGCTTGCGCTCCTTGAGCTCCACCTCGGTCGCGGCGCCGGCCTTGATGACAGCGACACCACCGGCGAGCTTGGCGAGGCGCTCCTGGAGCTTCTCGCGGTCGTAGTCGGAGTCCGACTTCTCGATCTCGGAACGGATCTGGTTCACGCGACCCGCGATGAGGTCGGCGTCGCCGGCACCCTCGACGATCGTGGTCTCGTCCTTGGTGACGACGACCTTGCGAGCCTGGCCGAGCAGGTCGAGGGTCGCGGTCTCCAGCTTGAGGCCGACCGTCTCGGAGATGACCTGGCCACCCGTGAGGATCGCGATGTCCTGCAGCATGGCCTTGCGGCGGTCGCCGAAGCCCGGAGCCTTGACGGCGACGGACTTGAAGGTGCCACGGATCTTGTTCAGCACGAGGGTGGCCAGGGCCTCGCCCTCGACGTCCTCGGCGATGATGAGGAGGCTGCGGCCGGCCTTCATGACCTGGTCGAGCAGCGGCAGCAGGTCCTTGACGTTCGAGATCTTCGACTCGACGATCAGGACGTACGGGTCCTCGAGGACCGCTTCCTGACGCTCGGGGTCGGTCTCGAAGTAGCGGGCCAGGAAGCCCTTGTCGAAGCGCATGCCCTCGGTGAGCTCGAGCTCGAGGCCGAACGTGTTCGACTCCTCGACGGTGATGACGCCTTCCTTGCCCACCTTGTCGAGGGCCTCGGCGATGAGCTCGCCGATCGCGGGGTCACCGGCCGAGATCGCGGCCGTGGCGGCGATCTCTTCCTTGGTCTCGATGTCCTTGGCGGCGACGAGCAGCTGGGCCGTCACGGCCTCGACCGCCTTCTCGATGCCGCGCTTGAGGGCGATCGGGTTCGAGCCGGCCGCGACGTTGCGCAGACCCTCGCGCACGAGCGCCTGGGCGAGCACGGTCGCGGTGGTGGTGCCGTCACCCGCGACGTCGTCGGTCTTCTTGGCGACCTCCTTGACGAGCTCCGCACCGATCTTCTCGTACGGGTCGTCGAGCTCGATCTCCTTGGCGATGCTCACACCATCGTTGGTGATGGTGGGCGCGCCCCACTTCTTGTCGAGGACGACGTTGCGGCCCTTGGGGCCGAGCGTGACCTTCACGGTGTCGGCGAGGACGTTGAGCCCGCGCTCCATCCCGCGACGAGCCTCCTCGTTGAAGGCGATGATCTTTGCCATGGGGATTGATCCTCCGCTGGTGGCGTGTGACGGTCGGTCGGCGCCCGCGACGGACGGCTCGCGCACACCGGCGTTCATGTCACGCCGACTCGCGGGCCTCACCTGACGACCAGAGAAACCTGTCACTCTCATACCGAGAGTGCTAACGCCATTATTGGCACTCCGCCGGTGCGAGTGCAAGGCCAGCCTCGACCTATCGCCCGCAGCGGAACGGTGAGGGTCCGGCTCGTCCTAGGATGCGCACTGTGAGGTTCGCGACGACGAGGTGGCGACTGGCGGTGCTGGGGGCAGCGATCGCCCCCGTCGTGGTGCTCGTGACCGCAGGCGCCACCCCCGCCCCGCTACCGACCGACGTGCACGTCGACCTCTACCAGGACGGCGTCGCGATCGCCGGGGACGGCTCCCTGCTCCGCCTCCCGGACGGCATGGCGGCCACCTACCTCGACGGCAGCAGGGTCCTCGACCCCGCCGCGCTCGACCCCGGGTGGCTCGAGGCCGGCCTCGACCCCCGGGACGGCGAGGTCGACCGTCTGACGGTGATCGCCGGCGCTCCCGTCACCGCGGACCTGGTCCAGGACGGCGGGGCCGCCGAACGTGCCGCTGACGCCTCGCGGGCCTGGCTCGCCGCGGGAGACCTCCCCGGGGAGGGCACCCGTTTCGCAGCCCTGGGAGAGGCCGCGCTGCTCGACCTGCACGCCCTGACGCTCGAGAACGGCGCCTCGCTCGCCGCCCCCTCGCCGAAGTGGCGCTTCGTCTGGCCGCGTGACGCGTCCTTCACGGCCGCGGCCTACGCGCGCACCGGGCACGTGGACGACGCCCCGCGGGTCCTCGACTTCCTCGGTTCGGTCCAGGAGGCCGACGGCTCGTTCCAGGCGCGCTACCGTCCCGATGCCTCGGGCGCGCCCGACGACCGGGGCAGCCAGTCCGACGGCAACGGGTGGGCGTTGTGGTCGGCCTGGTCGGTGCTCGACCAGATCGAGGACCCCCAGGACCGGGCGGCGGCGCGCGAGCGGCTCGCCCCGCTCGTCGACGCGTCGACCGCCTACGTCCTGAGCATCCTCGACGAGGACACCGCGCTCCCGCCCCCGTCGAGCGACTACTGGGAGGTCCACCCGACCGAGCTGACGCTCGGCACCGCGGCTCCCCTGCTCGCCGGCCTCGAGGCCGCTCGGTCGATCTACGCCGACGGCGAGCAGTGGGCACCGGCGGCCGACGCCGCTCGCGCCGCCGCCCGGCTGCGCACGGCGATCGAGGAGCGCTTCGGCCCGCAGGGCTACCCGCGGCACGCGTCGGGCGGCCCCCAGGACGCGGCGACGACCTTCGCGCTGCCGCCCTTCCAGCCCACGGCCCTCGCCGGGGCGGACGACGCGTGGCGGTCGTCGGTCATGTCGATGCTCCGCCCCGCGGGCGGGGTCGCTCCCGGAGCGGGCTGGCGGACGGACGGCATCTCGTGGACGCCCCAGACGGCCCTGTTCGCGCTGGCCGGGGCCTCGACCGGTGAGGTCGAGGCCGCCGAGAGCTGGCTCGACTGGCTCGACACCCACCGCACGGCCTCGGGTGCGATCCCGGAGAAGGTCCTGGCGGACGGTTCGCCCGCGGCGGTCGCGCCGCTCACGTGGAGCTCGTCGCTCGTGGTGCTGACCCTCGTCGAGCTCGAGGACCAGCGCGCGGCAGCGGCCGTGCTTCCCTGAGCCGACGGTCGACGTCTGGTCAGGGCGTCAGGGCCTCAGGGCGTCAGACGTGGCAGGTGCGGCACGTCGAACTCTCGGCGGAGCACGCGTTGGGCCGCGTACCAGCCGCCGAGCCCGTGCACCCCTGGACCCGGCGGCGTGGAGGCCGAGCAGAGGTAGACGCCGTCGAGGCCCGTCGCGTACGGGTCGAGGCGAGCGGTCGGGCGCGCGACGACCCTCCACAGGTTGACCGCCCCCGCCGCGATGTCCCCACCCACGTAGTTGGCGTTGTGCTCGCTCATGCGCGCGGCGGGAACGCACCGCGAGGTCACGACGACGTCGCGGAAGCCGGGTGCGAAACGCTCGATCTGGGCGGTGATCGCCTCCGTGACGTCGAGCGTCGAGCCCGCGGGGACGTGCGCGTACGTCCACAGGGGGCGCAGGTCCCCCACGCGGCGGGACGGGTCGACAACCGACGGGTCGCTCACGAGCACCATGGGACGCTCGGCGTGCCCGCCCTCGGCGACCGCGGCCTCCGCCGCGGCCATCTCGGCCCGCGTGCCGCCGACGTGGACCGTCCCCGCCCGACCCACCTCGGGGTGCTGCCAAGGCACCGGCCCGCGCAGCACGAAGTCGACCTTGGCCGCGGCGTTGCCGTACGGGAACGCCGTGAGCGCCCGCGCGGCCCGGCCCGTCAGACGAGACCCGAAGACCTCGACGACCGTGCGGGGCGTCGTGTCGAAGACGATCGCGCGCGCGGGCGGGAGGTCCGCCTCCGAGCGGACGGGGTGGTCGGTCACGACCTCGCCGCCGTGCGCCTCGAGGTCCGCGACCAGCGCGGTCACGATCGCCCCCGACCCCCCGCGGGGGATCGGCCAGCCACCCTCGGAGTGCGCGAGCGACCCGAGGAGCATCGCGATCCCGGCCGACGCGAGCGACGGCACGGGGCCGATCCCGTGGGCCGCGACCCCCGTGAGGAGGGCCGGTGCGACGTCCCCCACGAAGCGCCGGTCCCACAGGCCGGTGCCCTGCTCGAGCACCCCGCGCACGAGACGAGCCGCGGTCGGTACCCCGTGCGGGAGGAGGCCCGCCGGGATGCTGCGCTTGTCGCCGAGCGCCGTCGCGACCGCGTGCCCGGGCTGCCGGGACAGCGAGCCGAGGAGCGAGCGCCACGCGGCGCCGTCGGGCCCCAGGCCGTCGACCGTCCGGTCGAGGTCCCGGTAGGCGATCCCCGCGCGACCGCCCGGCAGCGGCTGGGCGTACGAGACCTCCGGGACGAGCAGCTCGACGCCGCGCGAGGGCAGGTCGAAAGCCTGGAAGAACGGCGACGCCCAGGCCATGGGGTGCACGGCCGAGCAGATGTCGTGGACCAGGCCGTCGGCCAGACCGAGGTCCAGGGTGCGAGAGCCGCCGCCGACGGTGGGCTGCGCCTCCAGGACGCGCACGGACAGCCCTGCCCGCGCGCACGTCACGGCTGCGGCGAGCCCGTTGGGACCCGACCCGACGACGACGACGTCCACCTCGGTCAGGTGCCGGGCGGGGGTCACGGCACTCAGAGCGCGCGCACCTGCTCGGCCTGGGGGCCCTTCTGACCCTGCCCCTGCTCGTACTCGACCTGCTGACCCTCGTCGAGCGAGCGGTAGCCGTCGCTCTGGATCGAGCTGTAGTGGACGAAGAGGTCCGGCCCGCTCGAGTCCGGGGTGATGAACCCGAAGCCCTTCTCGGCGTTGAACCACTTGACGGTGCCGTGTGCCATCTGCGTCTCCTCGTGCGGTGCCGACGTCGAGACACCACGTGCCCCGGGGGTGAGTCCGAGCCTAGTGGCAGGGGTCACACGAGGAAAGCAGGCCGCGGAGCGGCGCGAACCCCGGCCGGGAGATCAGGGAGCGGGCGTGAGCGCCGTCTTGACGACCACGACGACGTCGCCCTCGCGCACCTGCGTCTGCGTCATCTGCGTGGCGGGGATGCCGAGAGCCGCCGCGACGGCCGTCGCCGTCTCCTTGCGGTTCGCGGTGTACCAGACCGTGTTCGCCGTGAGCCCCGAGTCGCCGGGGTAGGGCGCGAACTCGACCTTGGTGAAGCCCTTCGCCTGGAGCGCTTCCTTGCCCACGCGGGACTCGCCCTCGGGGCCGTCGTCGTTCAGGACCCGGACGTAGGCACCCTTGTCGGCCGCGGCGAGCAGAGCCGTGAGGTCCGTCGCGGGGGGCGCAGGAGTCTCCTCGGTGACCGGAGGCTCCTCGGCCGCCTCGCCGTCCGCCGGAGGCTCCTCGGCCGCCCCGTCGTCCGCCGGAGGCTCCTCGGCACCCGCGTCGTCGGCCGGCGGCTGCGCGGCGGGCTGCTCGGCCTCGGCCGAAGGCTTCTGGCTGAAACCACCGGAGATCGCGGCCACCCCACCGATCGCGAGACCCGCGAAGATCACCGCGACGAGGAGGAAGGGCCAGGTCTTGCTCCAGCCGCTGCGTGGAGCGCGATAGACCCCCACGGGCGCGCCCTCGGGCGCGGGGACGTCGAACTCGTCAGGCGCGTAGGGGTAATCGCTCTTGCTCACGGCGACAGGTTAGCCCGACTTGGCCCAGCGACTAAATGTCGCCGAGGCGACGTGCGGAGCGGGCGCGCTGCCGGGTGGACCGCATGCGACGCAGTCGCTTGACGAGCATGGGGTCGTGCGCCAGAGCGGCCGGCGAGTCGATCAAGGTGTTGAGCGCCTGGTAGTAGCGGGTGGCGGTCATGTCGAAGAGCTCGCGGACCGCCTGCTCCTTGGCCCCGGCGTACTTCCACCACTGACGCTCGAAGGCCAGGATCTCCTGGTCGCGGGCCGAGAGAGCCGATTCCGTGGCGGGCCCCTCGTCCGTCCCGGTGGGCGCGTCGAGAGCCTCGGTCGCGGCGAACGCTTCGCTCATGGACGGGATCCTCACTCGTCGGGACGCGACCCGCTCCGGCAGGAGCGGGCACCTGGACCGCACCAGCCTACGCGCGAACCACACGCGTGTCATTCACCCGCTCGCGTACCCTCGCGGCGTGAACAGCTTCGCGACGCCGCCGTCCTCGGGTCCCCTCGAGCACGTCCGGCCCACCACCCCCGACGCGTCCGTCCCGGACTCCGCGCAGGTCGGTGCGGTCGGCCCCGCCCACCGTCCGCTCGCCGAGATCATGGCCCCCGACTGGGCCGAGGCGCTGGCCCCCGTCGAACCCCAGCTCCGCGCGGTGGGCGACTTCCTCCGCGCGGAGGCGGCGGCCGGACGCCCGTACCAGCCCGCGCCGTCGGACATCCTGCGCGCCTTCCAGCGACCGCTGGCCGACGTGCGAGTCCTGATCGTGGGCCAGGACCCCTACCCGACCCCCGGGCACGCGATGGGCCTGTCGTTCTCCGTCCAGCCGCACGTGCGGCCCGTCCCACGCTCGCTGCAGAACATCTACGCCGAGATGGCGACCGACCTCGGGACCCCCACCCCCGTGCACGGCGACCTGTCCGCGTGGAGCGACCAGGGCGTCATGCTGCTCAACAGGGTCCTGACGGTCGGCGCGGGCGACACCGGCTCGCACCGCCGCAAGGGCTGGGAGGCCATCACCGAGGCCGCGATCCGTGCGCTCGTGGCGCGCGACGAGCCGCTCGTCGCGATCCTGTGGGGACGTGACGCCGCGACGCTCAAGCCCCTCCTGGGCGAGACCCCGGTCGTCGAGAGCGCGCACCCCAGCCCGCTGTCCGCGCGCCGCGGGTTCTTCGGCTCGCGGCCCTTCTCGCGGGTCAACGAGCTGCTCGTGGCCCAGGGGTCGGCACCGGTGGACTGGACGCTGCCGACGGCCTGACGCGGGCTCGCGACCGCCCGGCGCCCGGGCCACCACGGCCCCCACCGCGCCGGCCCACCCGGGCGCGCGCCGACGTCGGACCGCGATCTCACGGGACGTAGCCCGCCCGTTGTCACACAATGGACCGGTGACCACCTCGCACCCGCACAGGGAGAACGCGCCCCGCTGGGCCAGCTACGTCGCGATCGGCGACTCGTTCACGGAAGGACTCTGGGACCCCTACCCGAACGACCCGGACCGCCAGCGCGGCTGGGCCGACCTCCTCGCGGGGCACCTGTCGACGCGACGCAGCGCCGCGGGCGAGGCGCCGCTCGAGTACGCCAACCTCGCGATCCGCGGTCGGCTCCTGCGCTCGATCCTCTCGGAGCAGGTGCCGGCCGCGCTCGCGCTCAAGCCCGACCTGGTGAGCCTCATCGGGGGCGGCAACGACATCCTGCGCCCCGCGGCCGACGTCGACCGCCTGGCCCGCAACCTGGACCACGCGGTCGGGCGGCTGCGCGCCGAGGGCATCGACGTCCTGCTGGGCACGGGCTTCGACACGTCGGGTTCACCGCTCGTGGGCCTCACGCGCGGGCGCGTGGGAGTGTTCAACACGCACATCTGGTCGATCGCGCGCCGCCACGGCGCGCACGTCCTGGACCTGTGGGGCATGGCGTCGTTGCACGACTGGCGCATGTGGTCCGAGGACCGCATCCACCTCACGCCCGACGGGCACCGTCGCGTCGCGCAGGCCGCGCTCGTGGGCCTGGGGCAGACGCCCGACGACGCCACGTGGGACGACCCGCTGGCTCCCCTCCCGCCCGTCCCGCTCCTCGACCGCGCCCGGCAGAACGCCGAGTGGGTGCGCGTGCACGTGTACCCGTGGGCGACGCGTCGGCTCCGGGGCCACTCGTCGGGCGACCTGCGCGAGCCCAAGGCCCCCGTGCTGACCCCGGTGCAGTCGCCGTAGCGCCGACGGGTGCCGAACCCGAGGTTCGTCGGGCGACGGGGCCGAGCCGGCCGGCCGACGGCGGGTCCGGCACCCATCCGTCTCGACCGTCTCGACGACGAAGGCCGGCGTCGCGCAGCTCGTGCTGCGGGACGCCGGCCTTCGTGGTGGGACCGGAGCCGCCTGTCGGGTTCGAACCGACGACCTTTCGCTTACAAGGCGAGTGCTCTACCAGCTGAGCTAAGGCGGCACGCCACCCGAGGGCAGCGGCACCGTGAGGTGCGCGAACAGCCTACCGGGTGCCGGGCCTACGGCGGACGCGCGTCGGGCAGGCGGTCGGCGCCCGTCCCTCACCAGGGACGGACGCCGACCGAGCCGATCAGCCCTTGGCGGCCTCGACGGCCTTCTTGAGCTCGGCCGGGTCGGTCCAGTTGCCGTCCCAGCGCTCCCCGTTGATCGTGATGGTCGGCGTGCCGAAGCCACCGCTCTGCGGGTTGGCGAGGTCGGGGTTCTGCGTGGCGAGGTTGGTCGCGCCCTCGGCCCACTTGCCGAACTCCTTGGTCGCGTCGCCCGCGGCGATCTTGTCGGCCACGTCGGCCGGGACGCCCGCGGTCTTGGCGATCTCGGCGATCTGCGCGTCGGTCAGGCCGGCCGTGTTCTCCTCGGGCTGGTTGGCGAACATCGCCTCGTTGAACGCGTTGAACTGCTCCGGGGCGTGCTCGGCGACGTACGCGGCCGCGGAGGCGGAGCGCGTCGAGAACTGGCTGCCGGACGAGAAGCGGTCGAGGATCGCGACCGGGTGCTGCACCAGGGTGATGTCCCCGGCCGTGCGCATCTCGTCGATCGAGGCGGCGTTGACGGACTCGAAGTCACCGCAGATGGGGCACATGTAGTCGAAGTACACGCCGAGCTCGACGGCACCCTCGGTGCTGGTCCCCGCGACGCCGTCCGTACCGACCGGGATGCCGCCCGTGTCGTTGGCCGTGGCGGGCGCCGTGACGCCCGTGAGCGGCTCGGTCTTCTGGGCGTCCTTCTGGTTCATCGCGGGGATGAAGACCCAGAGGAAGGCGCCGATGAGCACGGCGAGGCCGCCCACGAGGGCGCCGATGGTGATCGCACGGTTGCGCTTGTCGCGCTTGGCCTGGGCCTCGCGCAGCGCGAGGGCTTCGGCACGGGCCGCGTCGCGGCGGTCGGCCTTGGTCTGACGGGGTTCGTTCGACATGGGAGTCCTTGGAGGTCGTGTGGTGGCGCGGTCCCGCTCAGGGCCGCACTGGTCGCGAGGGTAGCGGTCCGTGCCACGCGTGCCCAGGGTGCGGGTGGCACCCGGTCGCGCGGCGGTGACGAGTCGGGATCGAGTCGTCAGGCGGCCGCGAGCGCGGCGGGTGGCCCGCGCAGCGAGCGCACCGCGGCGAGCGCGAGGTGGTGCAGCACCTTGGTCGCGGACCGCACGACCTGCCGGCAGGAGCGGGCGACGGGCGCGAGCGGCACCTGCAGCAGTGCGACCGTGCGGCGCGGGCTCAGGACGGCGGTCAGCCGGTCCCGGACGCGCAGGGCCACGGCGGCCAGCCCGCACCCGGCGAGGAGCAGCGCGAGGTGGGCGAGCAGCACGGGCAGCGCGAGCACGCCGACGACGGTGACGACGCGGGCGGGGTCTCC
Source organism: Oerskovia jenensis (assembly GCF_016907235.1). NCBI lineage: Bacteria > Bacillati > Actinomycetota > Actinomycetes > Micrococcales > Cellulomonadaceae > Oerskovia > Oerskovia jenensis. The sequence continues at coordinate 3,264,797 of NZ_JAFBBO010000001.1, read as the reverse complement.
CCCGAGCGCGGCGGTCCCGGCGGGGCAGTGCGCGGACTCGCGCAGGAGCGCCAGGTGGATGCCTGCCACTCCCCAGCCGCCCGGCGCGGGCAGGCACTGGTGCACGAGGCTGAAGCCGCGGTCCGCGAGGAGCGTCAGGGTCCCGACGAGGAGGAGGAAGCCGGCGACGACGAGCGAGGTCATGGCGGGCAGCGACCGGGCGAGCCATCGCTCGGGAGCGTCCGTGCGCACGCGCGAGCGGGCCGCGGGGGCGGCCTCGTTCGGGGCGGTCCCGGGGGCCGCGCCGCAAGGCGCTCCCGGGGTGGACGTCCTGGTCACGAGGTAAGGGTACCCGCGCTGTCTGGGAGTTTCCGGTGAGACACGTGGGCTCACAGGCTCGGCGGCGGACCGGGGAAGGGCGCCCAGTCGATCGGGGCGCCGTCTCCGAACGCGAAGAGCACGAGCGCCGCGAGGACGAGCCCGACGAGCACCAGGAAGATCGCCCCCACACGCCCAGGTGCCACGTGGGCGAGCGTGGTGCGCGCACCGTACCGGGTGAGACCGGACAGCGGCCCGAACCATGCGAGCAGCACCGTGACCGCCATCGCGACGCACAGCACGACCGTGAACACCCAGGGTTCGTTGGCGCCTCCGACCGACCGCGCCTCGACGGACTGCTGCGGGGCGAGGACGAGCATGCCCGGTGCGAGCAGCCACCACGAGCCCACGACGAGCAGCACTCCGCCGCACAGCGCGACGAGCAGCGAGGGCACCGCGCCGACGACGGCGCGCAGCGCGTACCAGGGCACGGCGACCGCGGCGCGCGCCCCGTCGCTGCGCTGCACGCCCTTGCGCTCGCGGCGCCCGTGGAACGAGTCCGCGCCCACGCCGACCACGCGCAGCACGACCACGACCAGCGCGAGCAGCACGAACGCGAGGCCCGGGGAGGTCCCGGCGAGCAGCACGAGCGGCAGCCCGAGCGCGGCCACGGTCCCGGCCCGGCGACGGTGGGCTGGTCGGGCGTAGCCGGGCGCGGAGATCACGCCGAGAGGACGGCCGAACGCGTCGAGCGGGTCCCCGCCCTCCGGCTCGGCCACCTGCGCGCCGCGCCGCTTCTTCCCGCCCGACGCCGGAGCCTCCGCGGGCGGAGCGGGCTGCGGTGCGTAGGGGTTCTGGGAGGGCGGCGGGTACGGCCCCTGGGCGGGCGGGTAGGTCCCGGGGTACGCCGCGGGGACCGCGGGCTGCCGCAGGGTGGGCTGCTGGACGGCGGGTTGCACCGCGGTCGGCTGCAGGGCGGTCGGCCGGACCTGTGCCGCGCCGGCGAGGGATGCCGGGGGCACCGAGGGCGGCGGGACCGCCGCCGACCCCGGCGCGCCGGGTGGGCCGGGCGGGGCCGTGGGCACGGCGACGGTCCGACCGTCGTTCGCGATGATCTGGGTCGCGGCGAGCGGTGGGATCGACGGTGCGGGCGGGGTCGGTCGCGGCAGGGGCACGGCCGAGCGCACGGTCGGGACGACGCTCGTCGGCTGGACGTCACCGGCCGAGGCGGGCAGGACGACCGTCGCCGCGGCACCGGCCGCGCCGACAACACCAGCGCCGGCACCGGCAGCAGCTCCGACGGCTGCGCCGGCGCCCAGGACCTTCGTCGCGGCCGGCGTCGCACCGGCCCCGTCCGCGGCCGCTGCGGCTCCCACGGCGGCGGCCCTCTCGGCCGCCGCGAGCGTTCCCCCCAGGGCACCGGCCGCGGCGGCGCCAGCGAGCGCCGCGCCACCGGCCACCCCGCCCCCGCTGAAGTGCTGCGGGACGATCTCCGTCGCGCCCGTGGCGGGCGACGCCGTCGGGCCGTCTCCGTCCTGCGCCGCAGCGTGCAGGACCCCGGCGACCTCCGACGGGCCGAGCCGGGACGCCGGGTCCGCCCGCAGCGCCGCCGCGAGCGCCGCGGCCGTCCGCGGACCCAGGCCGTCGAGGTCCGCCTCGCCCGCTCGGGCGCGCGCGAGCACGGCCTCGACGGGGCGCATGCCGAACGGCGGCCGTCCGGTCGCTGCGAACGCGAGCAGCGCGGCCCAGCCCCACCAGTCGCTGTTGGCGCTCGGGGCCGCGCCCTCGAGGAGCTCGGGGGCCAGGTAGCCCGGCGTCCCCATGACGAGGCCGGTCGAGGTCGCGCGGGCCTCGTCGAGCCCGTGCGCGATGCCGAAGTCGATGAGGACCGGGCCGTTCTGGGTCACCAGGACGTTGCTGGGCTTGAGGTCGCGGTGCACGACCCCTGCCGCATGGACCGCCTCGAGCGCCTCGGCGAGCTGGTCCGCGAGCTCGAAGAGGTCGCGTGCGTCGAGCGGGCCGCCCGTCGCGATCTCCTCCTCGAGGTTGGGGCCGTCGACCAGCTCGGTCACGATGAAGGCCTCGGAGCCGTCGAGCTCGACGTCGAGGATCTGCGCGACCGCGGGGTGCCGCAGGCGCTGGAGCGCGACGGCCTCGCGGCGCAGGCGCTCGCGACCCTGCGCGTCGACGTCGAGGTGGGCGTGCAGGAACTTGATCGCGACGAGGTTGCCGCCGCCGTCCTCGGCCTCGTAGACGGCCCCCATGGCGCCCGCGCCGAGCCGGGCGAGGATGCGGTACCCACCGACCTCGCTGCCCGTGGGCAGGCCACCGCGCCGCGCGGCACCGGTGCTCCGTGCCGGGTCGACAGGTCTGCTGGTCGCCTCCTCCATGGTGTCAAGGTATCGACAATTCGAGGCCGTGCCCTGCGCTCCCGGGAGCAAGCACGACGCGACACCGATAACCTGGGTGGAGTTTCACCAAAGTTCAACCGAATACCAAGGAGATCTCCATTGACTGGCAAAGACGGCTACGACCTCGTCGTGGTGTCCAACCGGCTTCCCGTCGACTTCACGGTCGACGACGAGGGCCACGTCGACTGGAAGCGCTCCCCCGGGGGACTCGTCACCGCGCTGGAACCCGTCATGCAGAAGTCCGACGGCGCCTGGGTGGGCTGGTCGGGCGCTCCTGACCTCGAGGTCGAGCCCTTCGACGCCGACGACATGCGCCTGGTGCCCGTGACCCTGTCCGCGACCGAGATCGAGCGCTACTACGAGGGCTTCTCCAACGACACGCTCTGGCCGCTGTACCACGACGTCATCGCTCCCCCCGCGTTCCACCGGCAGTGGTGGGACGCGTACCGCCGCGTCAACCAGCGCTTCGCCGACGCCGCCGCCGCACAGGCCGAGCACGGCGCGACCGTCTGGGTGCACGACTACCAGCTCCAGCTCGTGCCGCGCATGCTGCGCGAGCAGCGCCCCGACCTGCGCATCGGGTTCTTCAACCACATCCCCTTCCCGCCGCTCGAGCTCTTCCAGCAGCTCCCGTGGCGCCGCCAGGTGATCGAGGGCCTCCTGGGCGCGGACCTCATCGGGTTCCAGCGCGCGGGCGACGCGTCGAACTTCATCCGTGCCGTGCGCCGCCTCACGGGCTACACGACCCGGGGCCCCATCGTGACCGTGCCCGGTGCCGAGGACCGCCCGTCGCGCAACGTCCGCGCCGCGGCCTTCCCCATCTCGATCGACTCGCGCACGTTCGACGAGCTCGCCCGCACCCCCGAGGTCCAGGCCCGCTCGCGCGAGATCCGCGCCGACCTGGGCGACCCCGAGTGCATGATGCTCGGCGTCGACCGCCTCGACTACACCAAGGGCATCCGCCACCGCATCAAGGCCTACGGCGAGATCCTGCAGGACGGGCGCATCGACGTCGAGCACGTCACGCTCGTCCAGGTCGCGAGCCCGAGCCGCGAGAACGTCGGCGCCTACCAGGAGCTGCGCGAGCAGGTCGAGGGCCTCGTGGGCCGCATCAACGGCGAGTACGCCGAGATCGGTCACGCCGCGATCCACTACCTGCACCACTCCTACCCGCCCGAGGAGATGGCCGCGCTCTACCTCGCAGCCGACGTCATGCTCGTCACGTCGCTGCGCGACGGCATGAACCTCGTCGCCAAGGAGTACATCGCGGCCCGCTCCGACGACCGCGGCGTCCTGGTCCTCTCCGAGTTCACCGGGGCCGCCGACGAGCTCGCGGGCGGCGCGCTGCTCGTCAACCCCCACGACATCGACGGCATGAAGGACATCATCGTCGCGGCCGCGAACATGGACGTGCGCGAGCAGCGCAAGCGCATGCGCCGCCTGCGCCGCCGCGTCCTGGCCGACGACGTCTCCAAGTGGTCCGAGTCGTTCCTCGGCGTGCTCCAGGCCATGCCCTCGCGCGACACCCCGCGCACCCACGCCCCGTCCGGCGCAGCGGACGAGGTGCCCGTCGAGGGGGAGGGCGCGTGACGCCGTCGGGCACCGAGCACACCACGACCGGCGGGGCCGCCGACCTCACCGCGGCCCTCGCGGCCTTCGCGAGCGCGGCCGGGACGGCGCGCACCGGCGCACGGCCCGGCCCCGTCCTCGTGGCGAGCGACTTCGACGGGGTCCTCGCCCCGCTCGGGGACGACCCGCTCGCGTCGCGCCCCACCCCGGGCTCCGCCCTCGCGCTCGCCCGGCTCGCGGCGTGCGGACCCGACCGGGTGCGCGTCGCGCTCGTGTCGGGACGGCGGATCGAGGACCTCGCGCACCTCGCGTCGCCGCCGCCCGGGGCGCTGCTCGTCGGTAGCCACGGCGCGGAGACCGGCGAGGTGCTCGCGCCCCTCCGGGACGGGGCCGACGACGAGCGCCACGTGCGCGCCGACGGCACGGAGGCGCGCGTCCGCCTCATCCCCGTCGCCCTCGACGACGCCCAACGCGAGCTCCTGGCGGGCGTCACGGCAGGTCTCGAGGAGATCGCGGCCCCGGTCGAGGGTGCCTGGGTCGAGCACAAGCCCTCGGCCGCGGTCCTGCACACCCGGCTGTCCCCCGCCGGCCCGGCAGCCGCCGCGTCGGCCGCCGCGGTCGACCTCGGCGAACGGCTGGGCGCCCACGTCATGGCAGGCAAGGACGTCGTCGAGATCGCGGTCACGAGCACGTCCAAGGGCATCGCGCTCGACGCGCTGCGCGAGCGCCTCGGGTCCCCGGCCGTGCTCTACCTGGGCGACGACGTGACCGACGAGCGCGCCTTCGCGGTGCTCGGCCCGCACGACGTGGGCATCAAGGTGGGCGCGGGCGAGACCCTCGCCGCGTTCCGCGTCCCCGACCCCGCCGCGGCCGCAGCGGCCCTGACCGCTCTCGCCGACCTGCTGGGCGCCTGAGCGGCGCACGAGGGGGCGCAGGAGCGGCGCTCCGTGACCGTGACCTGGACGTGACCTGGGTGTGACGGAGAACTCAGGAACCGGGGGTAGGATGCCGAGCAACGATGACGTCGGACCACCGGGTCCCCGGGAGACCGGAAGCCCTGGAGGTTCGACTTCTTCTGTGTCACAGCAGACACGCACCACGTGAAAGCGCGGCACGTCACTACACAACGGATCGTCCGGCACGTACCTGCCGGTGGAGGGATGTACCCATCATGGCTACGGTCACTTTCGACCACGCAACGCGGCTCTACCCGGGGACCGAGCGCCCTGCGGTGGACCAGCTCAACCTGCACATCGAGGACGGCGAGTTCCTCGTCCTCGTGGGCCCCTCGGGTTGTGGCAAGTCGACGTCGCTCCGCATGCTCGCGGGCCTCGAGGACGTCAACGGCGGACACATCTTCATCGGTGACCGCGACGTCACCGACGTGCAGCCCAAGGACCGCGACATCGCGATGGTGTTCCAGAACTACGCGCTGTACCCCCACATGTCCGTCGCGGACAACATGGGCTTCGCGCTGAAGATCGCCGGCACGCCCAAGGCGGACATCCGCCAGCGCGTCGAGGAGGCTGCGAAGATCCTCGACCTCACGGAGTACCTGGACCGCAAGCCCAAGGCGCTCTCCGGTGGCCAGCGTCAGCGTGTCGCCATGGGTCGCGCGATCGTGCGTCAGCCCCAGGTGTTCCTCATGGACGAGCCGCTGTCGAACCTCGACGCCAAGCTCCGCGTCCAGACCCGTACGCAGATCGCGTCGCTCCAGCGCCGCCTCGGCGTCACGACCGTCTACGTCACGCACGACCAGACCGAGGCCCTCACCATGGGTGACCGCATCGCGGTCCTCAAGGACGGTCTCCTGCAGCAGGTCGGCACGCCGCGCGACATGTACGACACCCCCGCCAACGTCTTCGTCGCCGGCTTCATCGGCTCCCCCGCGATGAACCTCGGCACGTTCTCCGTGAACAACGGCCTCGCCGAGGTCGGCCCGGCCCGCATCCCGCTCGAGCGCGAGGCCACGGCCAAGCTGACCGACGCCGACAAGGGCAAGATCACGCTCGGCTTCCGCCCCGAGGCCCTCGAGGTCACCTCGCAGGCCAACGAGAGCGCGTTCCCCGTCGAGGTCAACATCGTCGAGGAGCTCGGCTCCGACGCGTTCGTCTACGGCACCCTCAAGGGCGACCTGGCGACCACGGACATCCACTCGGGTGCCGGCGACAACCAGATCATCGTCCGCGTCGACCCGCGCAACGTGCCCGCCAAGGGCGAGCGCATCTACGTGGCGATCCGCCCGGGCAACACGCACGTCTTCTCGACCGCGACGGGCCTGCGCCTCAGCTGACCCAGCGCGACACGGGGGCGGGCTCGGCGACAGCCGGGTCCGCCCCTTTCGCATATCCTTCCCGGTGGTGCGGAACGTCCGCGCCGCCACACCCCCGCATGCGACCGGCCACCGCGGAGAAAGGACCTGTCATGGTGCAGAACCTGCAGATCACCGCGTCAGCCCCCGACCCAGCACTGCTCGACCTCCCCTGGGACATCCCCCTGGAGGAGTGGCCGGACAGCGTCCTCGCGGCTCTCCCCCGCGGTATCTCGCGCCACATCGTGCGCTTCGTGCGCATGTCCGGCCGCGTCATCGCGATCAAGGAGATCGGCGAGTCCGTCGCGTACCGCGAGTACGAGCTGCTGCGCCAGCTCAGCCGCCTCGACGTCCCCAGCGTCGTGCCCGTGGGCGTCATCACCGGCCGGAGCGACGCGAACGGCGAACGGCTCGAGGCCGTGCTCATCACCGAGCACCTGCAGTTCTCGCTGCCCTACCGCGCGCTCTTCAGCCAGGCCCTCCAACCGGACACCGCGACGCGCCTCATCGACGCCCTCGCGGTGCTGCTCGTGCGCCTGCACCTCATCGGCTTCTACTGGGGCGACGTGTCCCTGTCCAACACGCTCTTCCGCCGAGACGCCGAGACCTTCGCGGCCTACCTCGTGGACGCCGAGACCGGTGACCTGCACCGCGAGCTGAGCCCCGGCCAGCGCAGCTACGACGTCGACCTCGCCCGGACCAACATCATCGGCGAGCTCATGGACCTGTCCGCGGGCGAGCTGCTCGACGAGGACATCGACGAGATCCTCGTGGGGGACGCGCTCGTCGCCCGCTACAACGAGCTCTGGGACGCCCTGACGAACGCCGAGACGTTCGCCTCGGACGAGCGCTGGCGCGTCGCCGCGCGCATCGAGCGGCTCAACAACCTGGGTTTCGACGTGGGCGAGCTCGCCATCACGACCGACATCGACGGCACGACCGTCCAGATCCAGCCCAAGGTCGTCGACGCGGGGCACCACGCACGCCGTCTCCTGCGCCTCACGGGGCTCGACGTCCAGGAGAACCAGGCCCGGCGCCTGCTCAACGACCTCGACTCCTACCGGGCCGCCGCCGAACGCCAGAACGACGACGAGGAGTTCGTCGCGCACGACTGGCTCAGCGGGGTCTTCGAGCCCACGATCCAGGCCGTGCCGCGCGACCTGCGGCGCAAGCTGCAGCCCGCCCAGCTCTTCCACGAGATCCTCGACCACCGTTGGTTCATCTCGGAGAAGGCCGGCCGCGACATCCCCATGCCCGAGGCCACGGCCTCCTACGTCGAGAACGTCCTGCGGCACCGACCCGACGAGAAGGCGATCCTGGGCCTCGCCCCCGGTGAGGTCGACCGGCAGGAGTAGCCCCCGGGCCCGAGGCCGTGCTCGGGGCCAGGGCTCCGGCTACCCGGCCTCGGCGCCGGGGGGCCGGGCACTCGCCCTCCGGCGGTCCGTGCGGCGGTACGCCTCTCCCACGACCGCGGCCCCGAGCGCGATCGCCCCGGGCACCACCAGCGCGATCCCTGTCCCCGCACGCAGAAGGAGCGCCCCCACGGCCGCGCCGCTCCCGAGCGCGACCACCGCGGAGACCCGACGGACCCAGGCCCGCCGACCCCGGCCGTCCTGGAAGGAGTCCGCGGCCAGTCCCGTGAGGGTCGAGGTGACCACGACGGTCGTCAGGTCCTTGACCGACAGGTGTCGCGCCGTCGCCGCCTGGACTCCCATCGACACCCCGAGCACGGCGACCAGCACGAGCAGGCGCCATCCTCCTGGCCGTCCGACCAGGTGCGCCACGAGGGACGCCACGAGCACCCCGAGACCGACCCCGGCGAACAGGCCGGTCGTCGTCCGGTGCCAGCCCGCAGGCTGGTTCCGGAAGGCGTACCCGGCGATCGCCGCGCCCGCGACGTACGCCGCCAGGGCCACGAGCGGACCGGCCGTCGGGACGTCCTGTCCCCCGGCCAGGCCCATCCCGAGTATCAGCACGTTGCCCGTCATGTTGGCCGTGAAGACCTGGTCGAGGGCCAGGTAGCAGATGCCGTCGATGATGCCCGTGGAGAAGGTCAGGACCAGGAGCAGCACCCGGTAGTGCCGGTGCACGGGTTCGGGGTCCATCTCGTGAGCATCCCTCGGGCCGCTCTCCGGCGCACCCGCACACCCGCCCTCCCCGCCCGCGCCTCGCGTCGCAGCGCGCGCGAAGGCCGTACCGGCGCGTCGAGACCCCCGGACGACGCAGGGCGCCCCGCCGCGCCACCAGGAAGGTGGTGCGACGGGGCGCCCTGGACGAACGGGACGGGGTCTCAGTCCTCCGCGGCGCGCAGGCGCGCGACCTCGTACAGCGAGATGCCCGCCGCGACGCCCGCGTTGAGCGACTCGACGTCCGAGAGGATCGGGATCGACGCGACGACGTCGCACGTCTCGCGCACGAGGCGCGAGAGCCCCTTGCCCTCGGACCCGACGACGAGCACGAGCGGGTCCTTGCCGAACGCGAGCTCGCCCACCGAGACCGGGCCGCCGCCGTCGAGGCCGACGATGAAGCAGCCTGCCGCCTTGTACTCGGTGAGGGTGCGCACGAGGTTGGTCGCGCGGGCCACGGGCACGCGCGCCGCGGCGCCCGCGGACACCTTCCAGGCCGAGGCCGTGACGCCGGCCGCGCGGCGCTCGGGCACCAGGACGCCGTGCGCCCCGAAAGCCCCCGCGGAGCGCAGGACGGCACCGAGGTTGCGCGGGTCGGTCACGCCGTCGAGGGCCACGATGAGCGGGGGCTCGCCGGCCTCGTGCGCGCGGTCGAGCAGGTCCTCGGGGTCGGCGTAGTCGTACGGCGGGACCTGGATCGCGACGCCCTGGTGGACCGAGCCGTCGGTCATGCGGTCGAGCTCGGCCTTGGTGACCTCGAGGAGGTTGTACCCGCGCCCCGACGCGATGTTCAGGATCTCCTTGGTGCGGTCGTCGGCCTCGAGGCGCGTCGCGATGTACACCGCGGAGACGGGGATGTACGCGCGCAGGGCCTCGAGCACGGCGTTGCGGCCGTTGACGACCTCGTTCGCACTGCTCGACCGCGTCGTGCGCGACGGCGTGCGACCGCTGGGGCGTCCTCCGCGAGCCGCGCTCTTCGCGTCGTGGGAGCGGGGGCCGGTCGAGGTGGCCTCGCGGCGCTCGGAGGCCGCCTTCGCCTTGTGGGCCTTGTGGTAGGTGCGGTCCTCGGCCTTGGGCGTCGGGCCGCGGCCCTCGAGGGCGCGGCGGTTCTTGCCGCCCGTACCGGCGACGGCGCCCTTCTTGTTGCTGCTGCGGGTCGCGCCGCGTCGTTGTGAGTTTCCAGCCATGGGTCTGCCCCGTCGGTCGTTGTGTGCGAGTGAAGTTGTGGTGGCGGATCCCGGCCCCTTCACGGGGCCACGTCCGGCCGTCGGGCCTGGGTACCCGTCAGGTGCCCTGGCGTGCAGCGAGGGACCAGCGGGCCCCGTCGCTGGAGTCCTCGACGACGATCCCGGCGACCGCGAGACGGTCCCTGATCGTGTCGGAGGTGGCGAAGTCGCGTGCTGCCCGGGCCTGCGCGCGGGCGTCGAGCTCGGCCGTGACGACCGCGTCGAGCGCCTGGCGGTACCGGGTGTCCCCGGCGTCGGCCCACTGCTCGCCCGCGGGGTCGAGCCCCAGGACGTCGAGCATCGCCCGGAGGGCGACGAGGTGGTGACGGGCGACGGCGTCCGCGGCCGGGGAGCGGTCGGCGAGCGCCGAGTTCCCCGCGCGCAGGTGCTCGTGCACGACGGCGAGGGCCGCGGGCACGTTGAGGTCGTCGTCCATGGCGGCCACGAAGGCCGCCGGGAGCTCGGCCTGCTGGACGTCCGAGGCGTCGATCGCGCCGACGCGCTCGCCCGCGCGCTGCACGAACCCGCTGAGCCGCTCCCACGTCGCCTCGGCCTCGGTCACGGTGTCCTGCGTCCACTCGAGCATCGAGCGGTACTGGACGGACGCGAGCGCGTAGCGCAGCACGGCCGGGCTGGTCGTGCTGAGCACCTCGCGCACCAGGAGCCCGTTGCCGAGCGACTTGCTCATCTTGGCGCCGCCCTGGGTGACCCAGGCGGAGTGGAGCCAGTACTGGGCGAACCCGTCTCCGGCGGCGCGGGACTGTGCCTGCTCGTTCTCGTGGTGCGGGAAGCGCAGGTCGAGGCCGCCGCCGTGGATGTCGAACGTGCTCCCGAGGTAGCGGTGCGCCATGGCCGAGCACTCGAGGTGCCAGCCGGGGCGTCCGCGGCCGAACGGGGTGTCCCACGACGCCGTGGCGGGCTCGCCGGGCTTGGGGGCCTTCCAGAGCGCGAAGTCGCGGGGGTCGCGCTTGAGCGAGTCCTCGACCGGGTCCGCCGGGGCGGGGGCGAGGTCTTCGAGGCGTTGGTTGGTGAGCGAGCCGTAGTCGGCCCACGAGCGGACGTCGAACCACACGTCGCCGGGTCCGGTCGTGTAGGCGTGCCCCGAGTCGACCAGGCGGGTCATGAGCTCGACCATGTCCGGCACGTGCCCCGTGGCGCGGGGCTCGTACGTGGGCGGTGTGACGCCCAGGGCGTCGTAGGCGGCCGTGAACGCGCGCTCGTTGATCGCGGCCCACGCCCACCAGGGTTCACCCGCGTCGACGGACTTGGCGAGGATCTTGTCGTCGATGTCCGTGACGTTGCGGATGAGGGTCACGCGCGAGCCCGTGCGACGCAGCCAGCGCACCAGGACGTCGAACGCGACGGCCGAGCGCATGTGCCCGATGTGCGGCGCCGACTGGACCGTCGCCCCACACAGGTAGATGCCGACCTCACCCTGGTTCTGAGGGATGAAGGCGCGCACGTCCCGCGTCGCGGTGTCGAACAGTCGAAGGCTCACGCCCAAAGGTTACCGGGGCGCACCCCTCCCGGCAGAACCCGCCCCCTCGGGGCGGCGTCCCGGTGCCCTCTCTCCCCCGTCGCGGCGGGGCACGCGACGGTGTCAGTCGCGCCAGTGGACCTTGCTCGGCTTCACGCGCACGACGACGCGGCGGTTGTCGGTGTCGTCGTCGCCCGTGTACCGCTCGGCGCCCGTGTACTTCTGGGCGAGCGCGTGGATGAGCGAGGCCGAGGGGTCCTCCTCGATCACGGCCTCGCCGCGGACCTCGAGGTACTGGTAGGGCGCGTCGCGCGGGTAGACGAGCACGCTCAGGCGCGGGTCCCGCTGCAGGTTGTCGGTCTTGCGGCGGCCGTGGACGGTCGAGAAGAGGACGTCGTCGCCGTCGCGCGCGACCCACACGACCGACGTCTGGGGGCTGCCGTCGGCCTCGATCGTGGCCACGGTCGCGAACTCGGGGGTGTCGAGGAGCGCCTTGGCGGCGTCGGGGAGGGTCGTCATGTCGTGCTCAATCGCACGGGACGTCCGCCTATTCCCGGATCGCCGGACTTCTCAGCACCTGGACGTCGGCGGGACGCGCGGCGTGCCCGACGGCGTCGCTACCCGAAGTTCTTGCCCTCACCCCGGTAGGTGGGGACCTCCTCGACGACCTGGTCCCCGCGCACGAGGTGCACACGGTCGAAGCGTTCCATGAGCTCGCCGGCCTTGGCGTGCCGGAACCAGACGCGGTCGCCCACGGCGAGGCGCCGCTCGGCCCCGCGGGTCGCGCGCAGCGGTGTCTGGACCTCGCCCACGCCCTCCGACGACGTGAGCCGCCAGCCCGGCTCGACGACACGCGGCACGCGCAGCGCCCCGGCGGGGCCCGAGGCCACGTAGCCGCCCGCGAACGCGGTCGCGTAGCCGGGCGCCGGCACGCGCACGACGTCGAGCCCGAAGTACGCCGACGGGTGCGGGGTGAACGACCGGTAGGCGTCGAACAGCCCGGGGACGTACAGCCCCGAGCCCGACGTCACCTCGGTCACGACCGGGTCCGAGGCCGAGGTCTCGAGGGACCCGGTCCCCCCCGAGTTCACGAGCTCCAGGTCGTGCCCGACGACGTCGCTCACGGCCGCGAGGACCTCGGCACGGCGCGTGGCCAGGTCCGCGACCGAGGCCTTCTTGACCAGCCGTACCGCGGGGCTCGTGTCGGGCAGGCCCGCGACCTGCGCCTCGTAGAACATCAGGCCACGCACGCGCAGGCCGGGGGTGTCCGCGATGGCCCGTGCGAGGGCCCGCGCCTCGGCCGGCGTGTGGACGGGCGAGCGGCGGGTCCCCAGATGGACGGTGAACGGGCCGAGGCCCAGGCGCAGCGACGCGTCGACGTCGAGGCAGAGCAGGACGGGCGGACCGTCCGGTGCCCCGCCGTCGTCCTCGCCCGGGTGGTGCCCCGCGAGCGCCGCGGCGACGAGCGCGACCTGCGCGACGTCGTCGACCATGAGGGTGATCTCGCGGCGTGCCGCCGGGTCCGCGGCGAGCTCGGCGAGCGCCCGGCGGTCGACCGTGGGGTACGCGACCAGGACGTCGCGCGCGCCGGTCTCGACGAGCCACAGCGCCTCGGCGAGCGAGTACGCCATGATGCCCGCGAAGCCCAGCTCGCCCGCACGGCGCACGAGCGAGCGCACGCGCACCGACTTGGACGCGAGCCGCAGGGGCACGCCGCCCGCGCGGGCCAGGAGCTCGCGCGCGTTGGCGTCGAACACGTCGAGGTCCACGACCGCGACGGGGCCCGGGACGCGCTCGGTCGCGGCCGAGAGCCGGTCGCCGAGGGTGCGGGCCTCGGCCACGGCCGAGGCGTCGTGCGCTCCCTGCCCCCCTGGGCCCACCCGTCCCCGGGACCAGGACGGGGTGGACGGGTCCTGCGCGCTGCGCTGCACGGGCGTCGTCGTCATGGAAAGAAACCTACCCCTCGTGAGACAGTGCGTGGTGTGACGAGCCAGCAGGCTCCCGGTTCATGGACGAACTGGGCGCGAAACCAGACCGCCGTTCCCCTGCGCCGCGTCGCCCCGCGCGACACCGACGAGCTCTCCCAGGCCGTGCGACGAGCCGCAGCCGACGGGCAGCGGGTGCGCGCCGTCGGCGCGGGCCACTCGTTCACGGCCGCGGCGGTGACCGACGGGGTGCTCCTGAGCCTCGACGCGCTCGGGGCCGTCGAGGACGTGACCCGCACCGAGACCGGCGCGCGCGTGACCGTGGGCGCCGGGATCCGCCTGCACCGGCTCAACGCGGTGCTCGCGGCCGCGGGCCTCGCGATGCGCAACCTCGGGGACATCGACCGGCAGTCGATCGCGGGCGCGATCTCGACCGGCACGCACGGCACGGGCGCCGCGCTCGGTGGGCTCGCGACACAGGTGCGTGGCGTGCGCGTGGTCGGAGCCGACGGATCGGTCACCGAGGCCACGCCCGACGAGAACCCCGACCTGTTCGAGGCGAGCCGCCTGGGCCTCGGCAGCACGGGCGTGCTGGCCGCCGTGACGCTCGACGTCGTGCCCGCGTTCCACCTGCGGGCCCAGGAGGAGCCCTGGCCGCTCGACCGTGTCCTCGAGGAGCTGAGCACCGCGTCGGGCGGCCGTGGCGGGGGCACGGACGCGGAGGGCCTCGAGAACGCGCACGACCACTTCGAGTTCTACTGGTTCCCGCACACCCGCCGCGCGCTCACCAAGCGCAACGACCGCCTCGCGCCCGACGACGAGGCCACGGCCGTCCTGCGCACGACCCGCGGCGAGCGGCCCGGCCCCCTGACCCGGGCCCGCGCCTGGGTCGACGACGAGCTCCTGTCCAACGGGGCCTTCGAGGTCATCAACCGGCTCGCGACCGCGGTGCCGCGCGCGACGCCGCGGATCAACGCGCTCTCCGCCCGCGCGCTCGCCCCGCGCACGTACGTCGCCCCCTCGCACGAGGTGTTCGTGTCTGCGCGCCGCGTGCGATTCCGCGAGATGGAGTACGCGGTGCCGCGGGCCGAGCTCGTGAACGTGCTCGAGGAGATCGACGCCTGGGTCCGCGCCTCGGGGGAGAACGTGCCGTTCCCGGTCGAGGTCCGCTTCGCCGCGGCCGACGACGTCTGGCTCTCCACGGCCCACGGCCGCGACAGCGCCTACGTGGCGGTCCACCAGTACGCGCGGCTCCCGCACGAACGCTACTTCGAGGGCGTCGAGAAGATCGTCGCCGGAGTCGGCGGGCGCCCCCACTGGGGCAAGCTCCACACGCTCGGCGCCGCGGACCTCGCCGAGCGCTACCCGCGCTTCGAGGACTTCCGCCGGGTCCGCGCCCAGGCCGACCCCGACGGGGTGTTCGCCAACCCCTACACGGACCAGGTCTTCGGGCCGCGCTGACCGTCATCCCCCGCGGGGTTCCTCGGGCGCAGGACGGCCCCGACGCCGTCGGGGCGCTGAGCCGCCCACGTGCGCGTGCCGCGCGGCGGAGGCCCACGTGCGCGTGCCGCGCGGCGGAGGCACCGTCGGGGCGCCGAGCCGCCCGGGAGGCGCCGCCGGGGCCGCTCCCTCCCAGGGACGCCCCGGGGGGCGGCGGGCGGGCCTACCGGGAGGCGGGAGCCGCGGCGTCGGGGCCCTCGTCGGGCGCCGCGCCGGGCGTCGCACCGGGTGCCGCGCCCTCGGGGTGCACCACGAGCGAGAGGACGTAGTCCGCGAGCGCGTGGAAGCTGCGGATCGCGGCGTCGTCGTCCTGCTGGACGAGCCAGGCGATCTCGATGCCGTCGATGTAGCCCGCGACGATGCGCGACAAGAAGGGCGTGTCCATCGAGTACGTGATGCCGGCGATCTGCGAGAGCTGGTCGAGGATGCCCTGCGTCATGGCCCAGGTCTGCTCGAGGTGCGCTCTCGCGACGGGGCGCAGCGCACGGTTGCGCGAGCCGGCGGTCGCGAACTCGAACGTCAGCAGACGCATGTGCCGGCGTGGGGTCAGCCCCTCCCAGAGCCCGTCGGCCGCCGCGTGGGCGATCGCGTAGAGACCCTTCGTGGGATCCATCGCGAGGCGGACCGGTTCCGAGGCGACCACCGCGACGCTGTGCCCCATGGCCCGGAGCATCGCGTCCTTGTCCTCGAAGCAGTAGTGGACCGTGCCCAACGAGATCCCGGCCTCGGCCGCGACGCCCCTGACCGTCACGGCCTCGACACCGTCGCGGACGGCGATGGACATCGCCGCGTCGACGATCTGCGCCCGACGTTCCTCGATCGACATGCGGTTCATCGTCGACCTCCTTCATGACCACACCGCGGCAGCACGACGGGCAGGAACGCGCCGTCGTCGTCCTTGTCCACCATGCCTTCAATGTCGTATTTTCGCACGTGGGAAGCCCGGGAGCGGCCATCCTGCGACCAGGACACGAGCACGACGTGGCAGGCTGGGACCGGGCCCCGGCAGGGCGTCCGACCGTCGCCGAGAGGATCCCCGTGCACCACCCGAGCCGCCCGCTCGCCGTCGCCGTGGTCGTCGCCGCCGTGAGCGCGCTGCTCACCGCGTGCGGGACGAGCACTCCCGCCGCCGCGCCGACCGCCCAGACCTTCGCCGTCCCGGAGGGCGCCGTCGCGGCGAGCGTGACCACCCCCGAGAGCTGGGACCGTGCGGGGCAGAGCGCCCCGCTCGTCGTCCGGTCGACGACCCCTTCCGGGGACCCCGGCTTCACGGCCAACGTCGTCGTCACGACGAGCGGTCCCGGCACCGCGACGCTCGCGGACAGGACCACCGAGGCGGCCCAAGCCCTCCAGACGTCCGACGACGTGAAGATGGACCCGACCCAGCCCGGGCCGGTCACGGTCGCGGGCCTGCCCGCCTACCGGCTCGGGGCGACACGCACCGTCGACGGCGTCCCCGTGACCCAGGTCGAGACGATCGTCGAGGTCGCGACGCCCACGGGCTCGGCGTTCGTCTACGTCACCGAGACCTACGCGACCGCGGACGCCGACGGCGCGGCCCAGGCACGCGCGGTCACCGACAGCCTGGTCGTCACGCCCGTCGGCTGACTCCCGCCGCACCGGCGAGGTCGGCCCGCCCCGGTCAGTCGACAAGGACGACCAGTGCGGTCGCGAGCGCGGCGACGCCCTCGCCGCGACCGGTCAGCCCCAGGCCGTCCGTCGTGGTCGCCGTGAGACTCACGGGCGCCCCGGCTGCAGCACTCAGCACCGCCTCGCCCTCGGCCCGACGCGGCCCGAGCCGTGGCCGGTTGCCGATGACCTGGACCGCCACGTTGCCGATCTCGAAACCTGCCGCACGCACCCGGCGGGCAGCCTCCGCGAGCAGAGACGCTCCGCTCGCCCCCGCCCACTCCGGGGCGCTCGTGCCGAAGTTCGAGCCGAGGTCCCCGATCCCCGCCGCCGAGAAGAGTGCGTCGGCGGCCGCGTGCGCGGCCACGTCGGCGTCGGAGTGGCCTGCGAGGCCGCGTTCCCCCGGCCAGTGGAGTCCGGCGAGCCACAGCTCGCGCTCCTCGCCCTCGGCGGCGTACGCGTGGACGTCGGTCCCGATGCCCGTCCGGGGGACGCTCATCGCCCGTCCTCCGTCAGGAGCTTCTCGATGTAGTAGAAGTCGCGTGCGGTCGTGACCTTCATCGCCAGCTCGTCGCCGTCGACCACGAACACGTCCTCGCCCAGTGCCTCGACGAGCGACGCGTCGTCCGTCGCGGCCGTGGCCTCCGTCCGGGCACGCGCGGCTCCCGCGGCGTGCGCGCGCACCAGGAGCGCCCGATCGAACGCCTGGGGCGTCTGGACGGCGCGCAGCAGCGTGCGGGCCGGGGTCGCGGCGACCCGGTCCACCCCGGCAGGCAGCGCGGGGTGCCCGTCCTCCCCCGGGCCGCGCGGAGCCACGATCTTGATCGTGTCCACGACGGGGAGCCCCGGGATGACGGCCTGGTGCCCCGCCTTGACCGTCTCGACCACGCGACGGATCATCGCGGCCGGAGCCAGCGGGCGGGCGGCGTCGTGCACGACCACCGTGTCGATGTCGGCCCGTGCCCGCGTCAGGCCGGCCGCGACCGAGGACTGGCGCGTGGTGCCACCCGCCACGACGACCACGGGCACGCTCACGTGCGGGTCGTGCTCCAGGACGTCGGACATGACCGAGACGAGACCGTTCGGAGCCGTCACGACGAGAGCGTCGACGACCCCCGATGCCGTCAGACGGCGCGCCGCGTGCAGGACGAGGGGAAGGCCGCGCAGGGGAACGAGCGCCTTGGGGAGGTCGAAGCCGAGGCGGGTGCCGGAGCCGGCGGCGGTCAGGATGGCGAGGGTCGTCACAGCGTTCACGGTAGACGATCTCGGCCTGCGGACCCTCTTCGGCCCGCTGACGAGACGATCGGCCGAGAGTGCCCCCTCACGGCGCGTCCTCGCGCGGGCGGGCCCACGAACGACGACGACGCACGGACCGGAGGAGGTCCGTGCGTCGTCGGTGGTACGGGGGTGAGGCTCTGCTCAGGAAGCCAGGACCTCGTCGAGGATGGCCTCGGCCTTGTCCTCCTCGGTGTGCTCGGCCAGGGCCAGCTCCGAGACCAGGATCTGTCGAGCCTTCGCGAGCATGCGCTTCTCCCCGGCGGAGAGGCCACGGTCTGCGTCACGACGCGACAGGTCGCGGACGACCTCTGCCACCTTGATCACGTCGCCCGAGGCCAGCTTCTCGAGGTTGGCCTTGTAGCGGCGCGACCAGTTGGTCGGCTCTTCGGTGTATGGTGCGCGAAGAACTTCGAAGACCTTGTCGAGGCCCTCCTGGCCGACGACGTCGCGGACGCCCACCAGGTCGACGTTGTCCGCCGGGACCTCGATCGTCAGATCACCCTGAGCCACCTTGAGCTTCAGGTAGATCTTCTCCTCCCCGCGGATGGTGCGGGTCTTGATCTCTTCGATCTTTGCGGCACCGTGATGTGGGTAGACAACGGTCTCGCCTACTGTGAACGTCATCTGCAGATGTCCCCTTTCGCGGAGGTCGATCTTACCACGGGGGGTACCTCCGTTCCGAGCCCCTGCCCTGGCCCGCAGGCGCACCGTCCCGGCGTTTTTCCTGGTCACACGGCAGTCGGACGGACATCTCGGCACGATTACCCACCGCTCGCGGCCCGTGGAACACGCCCCGAACAGGTCGTGGGGGCCTGTGAAGGCCCTCCACGAGCCCTCGAGCCGGATCCCCTCACGAGCGACTAGGCTGTGACCATCTGCGCCCAGGGGCGCCGGACGGCGGAGAAGCTCGCCCGGCACACACCTCCTGGGCACACCGAGACTGACCGCAGCACATTGGAGCGCACGTGACCCGCACCCCGTCCCGCCCGACCACGCCGCGCCGGTCGCTCATGCTCGCGATCCCCGTGATCGTGGCGAGCGCCGTCGCCGTGTCGGCCTGCTCACCCATCACGACGGACATCGCGTACTCGCCGTCCGACGGCATCCGCGTCAACCTGACCGACGAGGTCCGGGCGCTCAACCTGCTCATCGTCTCGGAGGCCGAGGGTGAGCCCGGGACGCTGCTCGGCGGGGCCGCGAACGACTCGGACGAGCCCCTCGAGCTCACCATCGCCCCCGAGGGCACCGACCCGGTCGACGTCCCCCTCGAGGCCGGCGAGACGGTCTACTTCAGCGTCGACGGCGGCTTCGAGGCCCAGTTCGGCAACATCGACGCCGCTCCGGGCGCGACGATCTCCGTCACGGTCACCTCGAGCACGGGCGAGACCGAGACCGCCCAGGTCCCGGTCGTCAACGGCACGCTCTCGGAGTACGAGGACTACCTGCCCTGATCGTCCGCCCCCGCCCGGGGCCCCGTCCGCCCTGCGCACGAGCCCCGCGCTCGGCCCGCTCCGAAGGGAGCGCGCCCGCGCCGGCCGGGGCGGGCCCGCGCGGCACGGTCGGGATCGGCACACCGGGCGGCAGCGGGCTGGAAGAGCGAGGCGACGGCGAGGTTCCCCGAGGGGGACCTCGCCGTCGCGCTACCGGGACTCGTGTGCCAAATCACAACGACACGCGTCAGTACCGGCCAGTAGCATCCCGGTCATCGGGATCGGCCGTCGTGGCCTCCCCCCTCGTAGAAACGACCTTCCATGGCAACAGCCCGCCCTCGCTCCGCCCGCACCGTCGCGGTCGCCGCAGGCCTCCTGACCTCTGCCCTCCTGCTCACCGGGTGCGGCGCGATCGTCGACTCCGTCTTCGGCCCGGCCGAGGCCCAGCGTGACGAGCCGGGCGGTGAGGTCACCGCGGCGTCCGACGCCGACGTCTTCTCGATCCAGGTCGGCGACTGCGTCAACGAGGCCGCCCCCGCGGAGACCGAGGAGGCGGTCGAGTACGAGTCGCTCCCCGTCGTCCCGTGCGCCGACCCCCACACGGGCGAGGTCTACGCCGAGCACGAGCTGCCGGCCGGAGACTTCCCCGGCGACCAGGCCGTCTCCGACACCGGCATGGAGCACTGCTACTCCGTCTTCGAGGAGTTCGTCGGCCTCGCCTACGAGGAGTCGACGCTCGAGTTCTGGGCCATGTTCCCCTCGAAGGAGAGCTGGGACATGGCGGACGACCGCACCGTCCAGTGCTTCGTGGGCCCCGTCGAGGAGACCGTGACGGGCACGCTCAAGGGCGCCGCGATCTAGCCCTCCCCGCGATGCACGACGGCGAGGCCCCCCCTCCAGGAGGGTGCCTCGCCGTCGTGCTGTCCGCACCCCGCGGACGAACCCGAGGTCGGTCGGGCCACGGGCCCGCACCGCGATCTACCCGAAGCGGCCCGAGATGTAGTCCTCCGTGGCCTGCTCGGAGGGCGAGGAGAACATCGTCGCGGTGTCGCCCATCTCGATCAGCCGGCCCGGCTTGCCCGTGCCCGCGATGTTGAAGAACGCCGTGCGGTCGCTCACGCGCGCCGCCTGCTGCATGTTGTGCGTGACGATCACGATCGTGTACTCGTCCTTGAGCTCGGCCATGAGGTCCTCGATCGCGAGCGTCGAGATCGGGTCGAGCGCCGAGCACGGCTCGTCCATGAGGAGCACCTGCGGGCGCACCGCGATCGCGCGCGCGATGCACAGGCGCTGCTGCTGCCCGCCGGACAGGCCCGAACCAGGACGGTCGAGGCGGTCCTTGACCTCGTTCCACAGGTTCGCGCCCTGGAGCGAGGTCTCCACGAGCTCCTCGGCGTCGGCCTTGGAGATGCGCTTGTTGTTCAGGCGCACGCCCGCCAGGACGTTCTCCTTGATCGACATGGTCGGGAACGGGTTGGGCCGCTGGAAGACCATGCCCACCTGGCGGCGGACCGCGACCGGGTCGACGTCGGGCGCGTAGAGGTCCTGGCCGTCCATGACGGCCTTGCCCTGGACGTGCGCGCCCGGGATGACCTCGTGCATGCGGTTGAGCGTGCGCAGGAACGTCGACTTGCCGCAGCCCGACGGGCCGATCAGGGCCGTGACCGAGCGGGGCTCGATCGCCATGGTCACGCCCTCCACGGCGAGGAAGTCGCCGTAGTAGACGTTGAGGTCGGAGACGTCGATTCGCTTCGACATGATGTGCTTCCTTCCGGCGGCCGGTCGCGCGGGGTGCGCTGCCCGGCCGGGCTGGTGGGCTCGGCTCAGCGAGCGGTCTTGGGCGAGAACAGTCGGCTGATGAGCCGGGCGATCAGGTTGAGCAGCATGACGATGAGGATCAGGGTCAGGGCCGCGGCCCAGGCCCGGTCGATCCCCACGCCGCCCTGCTCGTACTGGCGGTAGGCGAAGACCGGGAGGGTCGCCATGCGACCGTCGAAGAGGTCCCAGTTGACCTGCGTGATGAGGCCGACCGTGAGCAGCAGGGGTGCGGTCTCCCCGATCACGCGGGCGATCGAGAGCATGACGCCCGTGACGATCCCCGCGATCGAGGTCCGCAGGACGACCTTGACGATCGTGAGCCACTTGGGCACGCCCAGCGCGAGCGACGCCTCGCGCAGCTCGTTGGGCACCAGGCGCAGCATCTCCTCGACCGAGCGGATCACGACCGGGGTCATGAGCAGCGACAGCGCGACGGCGCCCATGATCCCGGCGCGGTAGGCGGGGCCGAAGATCAGGGTGAACAGCGAGAACGCGAACAGGCCCGCGACGATCGACGGGATGCCCGTCATGACGTCCACGAGGAACGTGATCCAGCGGGCGAGGGCGCCGCGCCCGTACTCGACGAGGTAGATGGCCGTGAGCAGGCCGATCGGCACCGAGATGAGCGTCGCGGCCCCCGTGATGAGGAGCGTGCCGACGATCGCGTGCCAGATCCCGCCGCTCGTCATGTCGCCGTAGACGCCGACCATGTCGGTCGACAGGAACGTCGCCCCGAACAGCTCGGCGCCGCGCGTCACCACGATCCACAGGAGCGAGACGAGCGGGATCAGCGCGAGCAGGAACGCGAACGTCACGAGCGTGGTCGCCAGGCGGTCGGTGGCCCAGCGGGCGCCCTCGACGAACCGCGAGGTCACGCTCAGCCCGACGGCGTAGAGCACCGCGCCCAGGCCCAGCACCCCCGCGAGGGTCGGGCTCCCGGCGAGCGCGAGGATCCCGAACGCGACGAGCACGCCCCCCGCGGCGAAGGCCCAGGGGGCCCAACGGGGCAGGCGCTTCTGCGTCGGGACGAGCTGGAGGGTGCCCGCGTCGCCCGGGGCGGCAGGCGTGGGGGTGAGGTCGGTGGCCGTCATCAGTTCGCTCCCGAGAAGTCCTTGCGGCGCGCGATGATCCAGCGCGCGATCATGTTGACGACGAACGTGATGACGAACAGCGCGAGCCCGGTCGCGATGAGCGTGCTCACCGCGAGGCCGCTGGCCTCAGGGAACTTCGAGGCGATGTTCGCGGCGATCGTCTGCTGCTGGCCCGGCTTGAGCAGGAACAGCGAGTAGAGGAACCCGGGCGAGATGACCATGAGCACGGCCATGGTCTCGCCCAGCGCACGCCCGAGGCCCAGCATCGACGCGCTGATCACGCCCGAGCGACCGAAGGGCAGGACGGCCATGCGGACCATCTCCCAGCGCGTCGCGCCCAGCGCGAGCGACGCCTCCTCGTGCAGCACCGGGGTCTGGAGGAACACCTCGCGCGAGACCGCCGTGATGATCGGCAGGATCATGACGGCCAGGACGATCGAGGCCGACATGATGTTCTTCGCAGGTGCCTGGTAGCCCTCGAACAGCGGGACGAACCCGAGCGTGCCGCTCAGCCACGTGAAGAACGGGTTGAGGATCGGGAGCAACCACAGGGCGCCCCACAGGCCGTACACGACGCTCGGGATGGCCGCGAGGAGGTCGATCAGGTAGCCGAGGCCCTGTGCCAGGCGCCGGGGCGCGTAGTGCGAGATGAACAGCGCGATGCCCACCGAGACCGGCACCGCGATCAGGAGCGCCAGGATCGAGGCCAGGAGCGTGCCGAACACCAGCGGCCCGATGTACGCGAGCAGCGAGTCCGCCTTGAACCAGGAGATCTTCTGGAGCTCCTCGGGGCTCGCCGTCAGCGCGGGCCACGCCTCGATGACGAGGAACACGGCCACCGCGGCCAGGACCACGAGGATGAGGATCCCGGCGCCCGTCGACAGGCCCGCGAAGAGACGGCCCGCCAGGCCGCCCTTGGTCACGGGGACCGTGGGTTCGGACCCGAGCCCTGCTCGGGTGGAGGGAGGAGAGGTGACGGCCACTGATGCTCCGATGACTGAGGTGCGGCGGTGGTGGGACGGGCTTCCAGGTGGTCACGCACCCGCGGCGGGCCGCGTCGGGCGCAGTGCCTCGACGTGACCCGCCCCTGGGTGAGTGACCGTGTTCAGCTGTTCGGTCAGCTCGTGACGCTGATCGTGTCGAGCGCTGCCTGGACCTCGGTGCGCAGCGCGTCCGAGATCGGGGCGGAGCCGGCGACGGACGGCTCGGCGGCGCGCGCCTGGCCCTCCTCGCTGGCGACGTAGGTCAGGTACGCCTTGACGTTGGCGGCGTCCTCGGCCGTGTCGTAGGTGTCGCACGCGATCGAGTAGGAGATGAGGACCAGCGGGTAGGCGCCGGCCTCGGTCGTGGTGCGGTCGATCTCGACGACGAGGCGCTTGTCGGTCGCGTCCGCGGCGCGCGGCGAGGCGTCGACGACCTTGGCCGCGGCCTCGGGCGAGAACGGCACGTACTCCTCGCCGACCTTGATCGCGGCCGTGCCCAGGTCACCGGCGCGCGAGGCGTCGGCGTACCCGATGGCACCCTCGGCGCCCGTGACGGTGTCGACGACACCCTGCGTGCCCTGACCGGACTGGCCGCCGGACAGCGGCCAGTCACCGCTCGCCTCGTGCGGCCAGGCGCCGTTCGAGGCGTCCGCGAGGTACTCGGTGAAGTTCTCCGTGGTGCCGGACTCGTCCGAACGGTTCACGGGGATGATCGCGGTGTCGGGGAGCGTGACGCCCTCGTTCTCCGCGGCGATGGCCGGGTCGTTCCAGGTCGTGATCTCGCGGTTGAAGATCTTCGCGAGCGTCTCGGCCGAGAGGTTCAGGTGCTCGGCGTCGACACCGGGCAGGTTGTAGATCACGGCGATGGGGCTGATGTAGAGCGGGACCTCGATGGCCTCGCCGCCGAAGCAGCGGTCCGTCGCGGTCGCGAGCTCGTCGTCCTTGAGTGCGGCGTCCGAGCCGGCGAACTGCGTCGCACCGGAGAGGAACTGCTCGCGGCCGCCGCCCGAGCCCACCGCGTCGTAGCTGAGGGTCACGCCCGGGGCGATGTCACCGAAGCCGGCGATCCAGCCGGCCACGGCCTTCTCCTGGGACGAGGCGCCCGCACCGGCGAGCGTTCCCGTGAGGTCCTCGGTCGAGCCGTTCGATGCGCCGTCGGTGGCGGCGCCACCGCCGGAGTCGGTGCTGTTCGAGCCGCACGCTGCCAACGTCAACGCGAGCACGCCGACGGCTGCTGCGGAACCTGCGCGGGTGAATCGGCTGAGCTTCACTCTCTTCTTCCATCCTGTCAACGCGGGGGCACCAGCGAGCGCCGGTGACAACAACGACGCTAAGCAGCCCGGGTGACGCGTTCCGGTGCTCCGGGTGAACGACGGATGAACAGTGCACAGACTCTTGCGGCCTGTGGACAGAGCAGGTGCAGCGTGCCCGACGGCGGCCCGGTGAGCGAGGACACGCTCCCCAGGGCCCCCACCGGTTGCCCCGCCCGGACGCGTCGGGAAGTCTGGTGAGAACAGGTCGCCGGGCCGTCACCACGACCCGGCGATCCGAGGTCGATCGACGGCCGCACCACGACGGACGTCAGGAGGACCCCTGTGACAGACGACGGCACGAGCCATCCGCACCCGGCCGAGGGCGAGCCGGAGGCGTCGGCGACGACCCCGGTCGGGGAGCCGGACGCCGGCACCGGCCTCGCCACGTCACGCACCGACGCCCCCGAGGTCGCCCCGACCGACCCGGCCGCGAACCAGACCCGGCCCGCCGACGGCACCCCGCCCCCGCCCGAGGACGCGACGGCGTCGGGCACTGCGGCCCTGCCCGCCCCGACCGGGCGCATGTACCCGCGTGTCTTCTACCCCGCCGCGGGCCTGATCCTGCTGTTCGTGCTCCTCGCGATGGTCTTCACCGACGGGACCACGGCGGTCCTGAAGACGCTCCAGGCCGACGTGATCGGTGCGTTCGGCTGGTACTACGTGCTCATCGTGGCCGGGTTCGTCATCTTCGCGCTGTGGATGGGGCTGAGCCGCTTCGGCGACATCGTGCTCGGCAAGGACGACGAGACCCCGCTGTTCCGGCTGCCCGTGTGGTTCGCGATGCTGTTCGCGACGGGCATGGGGATCGGGCTCGTGTACTGGGGAGCGGCCGAGCCGCTGACCCACTACGCGACCCCCAAGCCCGGAGTCACGGGCGATCCCGCCGCGCTCGCGCAGGCCGCGATGGGGCAGAGCTACCTGCACTGGGGCGTGCACGCCTGGGCGATCTACGTCGTCGCGGGCCTCGCGCTCGCCTACGCGATCCACCGCAAGGGGCGGCCCGTCTCGATCCGGTGGGCCCTCGAACCGCTGCTCGGCGACCGGGTCAAGGGCCGCCTCGGCGACGCGGTCGACGTCGTCGCGGTGCTCGGCACCGTGTTCGGCGTCGCGACCTCGCTCGGCTTCGGCGTCCTGCAGATCGGCGCCGGGCTCGGCTTCCTGAACGTCGCCGAGCCAGGACTCTCGCTCCAGATCGGTCTCATCGTCGGGATCACGGCCGTCGCGACGCTCTCGGTCGCGTCCGGCCTGGGGCGCGGGATGAAGTGGCTCTCCAACGGCAACATGGTCCTCGCGGGCGTCCTGGCCCTCACGGTGCTCGTCGTCGGCCCCACGCTCTTCCTGCTGCGCGACTACGTGCAGTCCATGGGGTACTACCTGCAGAACGTCATCCGGCTCACGTTCGACACCACGGCCTTCCAGGGCGACGCGGGCCTCGAGTGGCAGTCGTCGTGGACGATCTTCTACTGGGGCTGGTGGATCTCCTGGGCACCGTTCGTGGGCGTCTTCATCGCACGCATCTCCCGGGGCCGCACCATCCGGGAGTTCGTGATGGGCACGCTCCTGGTCCCGACGCTCGTGACGTTCCTGTGGTTCTCGGTCTTCGGCGGCTCGGCGCTGTACCGGCAGATCTTCGGCGACGGCGGGCTCATAGGCCCCGACGGGAGCGTCGACACCGACACGGTGCTCTTCCAGCTCCTGGGCGACCTGCCGGGCGGCCCGGTGCTCACGGTCCTCGCGATCGTTCTCATCGGGGTGTTCTTCGTGACGTCCGCCGACTCCGGCTCGTTCGTCGTCGGGATGCTGACCTCGGGCGGCGACCCGCACCCCGCCGTCTGGAACCGGATCCTGTGGGCCGTCCTGTCCGGCCTCCTCGCGATCGCCCTGCTGATCTCGGGCGGCCTCACCGCGCTCCAGACGGCCGCGATCCTCATCGCCCTGCCGTTCTCGGTCGTGATGATCGGGATGGCTCTGTCCACCGTGATCGCCCTGCGCGAGGAGCACAGCGCGATCCTGCGTGCCGAACGGGCGCAGGCCCGCCTGGCCCTCACCCAGCACGTCACGCGCCGCGTCACCGAGTCCATCTCCGAGCAGTGGGACGAGCTCTACGGCAGCGACGGGCGCAGACCGCCCAAGCCGCCGAAACCTCCAAAGACGCCCGCCGAGCGGCGGGGGGCTCTCATCGGTCGGCCTCGGCGGCGCGGCGACCGCGACGCACCGCCCGGCGGCCCACCCTCGGGTCCGCCGCCCGCCTGACACGACCGTCGCCCCGCCGCCCGGTCCGAGCGTCGCCCGGGCGGCCCGCGCCACGTGCGGCCCGGGCGGGCCGGGCGGGCCCTCGCCGGCAGGCGTACCGGCGCTCCCGTCCTTGGCGCGTCCTACGCGGCGCCGTCGGCCACCTTGTAGCCCAGGCCACGGACCGTGAGCAGGTAGCGCGGGGTCGCGGGATCGGGCTCGATCTTGGAGCGGATGCGCTTGACGTGCACGTCGAGGGTCTTGGTGTCGCCCACGTAGTCGGCGCCCCAGACCCGGTCGATGAGCTGCCCGCGTGTCAGCACGCGTCCGGCGTTGCGCAGCAGCAGCTCGAGCAGCTCGAACTCCTTGAGCGGGAACGAGACGAGCTCCCCGTGCACCGAGACGGTGTGCCGCTCGACGTCCATCCTGACCGGACCGACCTCGAGCGCACCGTCGTCCTCGGGCTCGCCAGCGGTGGCCTCCGCGCCGCCCTGGCGGCGCAGCACCGCACGGACGCGCGCGAGGAGCTCACGGAACGAGTAGGGCTTGGTCACGTAGTCGTCGGCCCCGAGCTCGAGACCCACGACCTTGTCGATCTCCGAGTCCTTGGCCGTGAGCATGATGACGGGCACGTTCCCGCGCTGGCGCAGCTCGCGGCACACCTCGGTGCCGCTCAGCCCGGGGAGCATGAGGTCGAGCAGCACCAGGTCCGCTCCCCCGGCGTCGTACGCGGCCAGTGCCTCGGGACCCGTCGCCGCCTCGACGACGTCGAAGCCCTCACGGGCCAGCTGATAGGTCAGAGGGTCGCGGTACGACTCCTCGTCCTCGACGACCAGGATGCGCGTCACGCACCCACCTCCTTGGTTCTGGGGGACGTGCCCTGATGGGGAGCTGCCTGGGAGCCCTGCGCCCTGGAGGGTGCGAGGCCGGGATTCGGGTGGTCGTCGGGAGCGGCCGGTTCGCCGGGGGCCGCCGGGTCGTCGGGGGCCGCCGGGTCGCCGGGGGCGGCTGGGTCGCCGGCGGCGGCCGGGTCGGCCGGGTCGCCGGGGGCGGCAGAGGCAGCCGCGGCCGCGGGCTCCGAGGACTCCGAGGGCTCGTCCACGTCGTCCCCGTCCGGGTCGGCGCTGCTCTCGAAGCCCTCGGCGGTCGGGTTCGCCGCGGGGATGCGCAGCGTGAACGTCGAGCCGCGGCCCGGCTCGGACCACATGGTCACCTCGCCGCCGTGGTCGGCCGCGATGTGCTTGACGATGCTGAGCCCGAGCCCGGTCCCGCCCGTGTCGCGGGAGCGCGCGGGGTCGACCCGGTAGAAGCGCTCGAACACGCGCTGCTGCTGGCCCTCGGAGATGCCGATGCCCTGGTCCACGACCGCGATCTCGACGAGGTCTCCGACCACGCTCACCCCGACCCCGACACGGGTGTTCTCGCCCGAGTAGGCGACCGCGTTGTCGAGCAGGTTGCGCACCGCGGTCACGAGCAGCGCGTGGTCCCCGTAGACCACGGCGTCGAGGTCCCCGCCGACGGTCAGCACGATGCCCTTGCCCTGCGCGGTGGTGCGGGCCCGGTCGACGGACTCCTCCACGACGCCGCGCACGGGCACGGCCGTGACGGCCTGGAGCGCACCGGCGACCTGGAGGCGCGAGAGCTCGATGATCTCCTGGACCAGCGCGGACAGGCGCGTGGCCTCCTGCTGCATGCGGCCCGTGAAGCGGCGGACCGCGACCGGGTCGTCCGCGGCGTCCTGGACCGTCTCGGCCAGCAGCGCGAGCGCCCCCACGGGGGTCTTGAGCTCGTGCGACACGTTGACCACGAAGTCGCGGCGGATCGCGTCGACCCGCCTCGCCTCGGTCCGGTCCTCCGCGAGGACCAGGATGTGGTGGGGGCCGACCTGCGCGACCCGGACCTGCAGCATGACCATGCCGCGCCCCACCGGCCCGCGCGGGAGCTCGAGCTCCTCGTCGCGGATCACGCCGTCACGCTGGACCTCCTCGATCATGTCGAGGATCGGGGCGTGCACGATCGCGTCGCCGCGCACCACGCCCAGCGCGTACGCCGGCGGGCTCGCCCGCACGACCTCGCCCTCGGCGTCGAGCACCACGGCTGCGGACCGCAGCACCGCGAGGACACGGACCAGGCCCTCGTCGAGCTCGGGCGCCTCCTCGTCCGGCATGCTCCGCAGCGCGCGCTCGCTGAACCGGAACGCGAGCGTCGCGAAGACGCCGACGAGGAGCCCGATGACTCCTGCGACGAGCAGCCCGATGCCCTCCTGGATTCCTTCCACGTCACCAGCGTACGGTCGTCCCCCGAGCCCACCCGACCACCCGGGGCGGTTCGCCCGGCGCGTGTCCAAGAGTTCACGTGGCGTCGTCCCACCGTTCACCTGACCGTTCACCTCCCCGTTCACCGCGGCTGTCATGGTGGTCTCTGCTGGTCACCAGGAAAGGGAACCGATGCGGGAAATCTTCGAGGCCGAGCTCAAGCAGGTCGGCGACGACCTCGCCGAGATGAGTCGGCTGGTCGAGTCGGCCATCAGTCGAGCCGGGACGGCGCTGCTCACCGCAGACCTCCAGCTCGCGCAGTCCGTCATCGCGTCCGACCACGCGATCGACGCCCTCGAGCGCGAGCTCGACGAGCGGTGCGTCCTGCTGCTCGCACAGCAGCAGCCGGTCGCGACCGACCTGCGCGTCGTCGTGAGCGCCCTGCGCATGAGCGCGACCCTGGAGCGCATGGGCGACCTCGCCCGGCACGTCGCCCAGGTCGCGCGCGGCCGCTACCCGGCGCACGCGATCCACCCCCTGCTGGAGGGGACGTTCTCCCAGATGCACGACGCCGCGACCCGGGTCGCGCGCCGCACCACGACGCTGCTCACGACGCGGGACCTGACGGTCGCGGCCAACGTCGAGCGGGACGACGACCTGCTGGACCACCTGCACCAGGACACGTTCGCGGCGATCCTGGGGCCGGACTGGACCGGCACGCCGCAGGAGACGGTCGACGTGACCCTCGTGGGCCGCTACTACGAGCGCTTCGGCGACCACGGGGTCTCGATCGCCAAGCGCGTGACGTTCCTCGTCACGGGCGACTTCGCGGAGGGCCGCGGCCAGGCCATGCGCGCCTAGCGAGTCCCCAGGCCCCGGGTCCCCGGACCCGGCCCCCCTTTTCGCTGCCGAGCATGCGGTTGGCGTCGAGAATCACGTGATTCTCGACGCCAACCGCATGCTCGTGGTGCGTCCACCGCATGCTCGGCAGCGAGGGGGCGACGACCCACGCGGACCGCACGGCACGCTGTGGGCGTCTCCCACCCCACCAACGCCCGACGGCGCCGCTCCCCTCGCGAGGGGAGCGGCGCCGTCGGGCGTTCGCGTCAGAGCGACGGGGCGATCAGCGACCCTGGTTCGCGACCGCGGCGATCGCGTCCGCCGCAGCAGCCGGGTCGAGGTACTTGCCGCCCTTGACGACGGGGACCAGGTTCTCGTCCAGCTCGTAGACCAGCGGGATGCCCGTGGGCACGTTGAGGCCCGCGATGTCCTCGTCCGAGATGCCGTCGAGGTGCTTGATGATCGCGCGCAGCGAGTTGCCGTGCGCCGCGACGAGGACCGTCTTGCCGGCCTTGAGGTCGGGGACGACCTCACCCTCCCAGTACGGCAGGGCGCGCTCGAGCACGTCCTTGAGGCACTCGGTCTGCACGACCGGGGCGTCCGCGTAGCGCGGGTCCGTGTCCTGCGAGAACTCCGAGCCCAGCTCGATCGCGGGCGGCGGCACGTCGTACGAACGACGCCACAACATGAACTGCTCCTCGCCGAACTCGGCGAGCGTCTGCTTCTTGTCCTTGCCCTGGAGCGCACCGTAGTGGCGCTCGTTGAGACGCCACGAGCGCTTCACGGGGATCCAGTGACGGTCGGCCGAGTCCAGGGCGAGGTTCGCCGTGGTGATCGCGCGACGCAGCAGCGACGTGTGCACGACGTCCGGGAGCACGCCCGCGTCCGTCAGCAGGCTCCCGCCGCGCTTCGCCTCCTCGACGCCCTTCTCCGAGAGTGCGACGTCCACCCAGCCGGTGAACAGGTTCTTGGCATTCCATTCGCTCTCGCCGTGGCGGAGCAGCACGAGGGTGTAGGTCATGGTGACCATCCTGCCGCACGAGGGACCCGGCGACCGCGCTGTCCCGGGAAATGGTCACCGAACATCTACGGAACGGGAATCTCTCGTCGGCACGTGGCCCGGGAATGGTGACGCGCGCCACGCGTTGCACCAGGTATGCCGATCACCGGAGAGTACGCACCCAGCACGAGCGACTGGGCCCGCAAACAGGCCGAGCTCTACGAGAGCTCCGGAGGGACGAAGGGCACCACCCTGCGCGGCATGCCCGTCGTGATCCTGTGGACCCTCGGCGCGAAGAGCGGCAAGATCCGCAAGACCCCGCTCATGCGCGTCGAGCACGACGGCGACTACGCGGTCGTCGCCTCGCTCGGAGGGGCCCCGCAGCACCCCGTCTGGTACCACAACATCGTCGCGGACCCCCACGTCGAGCTCCAGGACGGGCCCGAGCGCCACGACTACACGGCCCGCGAGGTCACGGGCGACGAGAAGGCGCTGTGGTGGGAGCGCGCCGTCGCGGCCTACCCCGACTACGCGAGCTACCAGGAACGCACCGACCGCGAGATCCCGGTGTTCGTGCTGGAGCGTCGGGACTGACCGCGGGCGTCCCGGCCGGGCGGGCCCAGCACCACCGCCTTGCTCAGCGCGGTCGGCGCGCCCGCACCTCGGCCGCCTGCTCGTACACCGCGAGCATGGCCTCGGCCGTCGCGTCCCAGCCGTAGCGTTCGCTCACCCGCCGGGCACCCGAGGCGAGCTCCGCACGGCGCGCGTCGTCGGCGAGGAGGTCGCTCAGCGTCCGCGACCAGGTCCACGGGTTGTGGTCGGGCACCAGGATCCCGGAGACGCCGTCCTCGACGACCGTCCGCAGGCCGCCCACGGCCGCCGCGACCACGGGGGTGCCGGACGCCTGCGCCTCGGCCGCGACCAGCCCGAACGACTCGTTGTGCGAGGGCACCGCGACGAGGTCCGCCGCGCGGTAGTAGCGCACGAGCTCGTCGCGCGGCACCGGAGGCCGCACGATCACGTGGTCGGAGACTCCCATCTGGTAGGCCAACGCCTCGAGCTCGCGCACGGCCGTCATGCGCCCGCTCGGACCGCCGAGGACCACGAGGGTCGGCAGCGGCTCGTCGTGGTCCGCGAGGACGCCGAGCGCCCGGACCAGCACGTCGGGAGCCTTGAGCGGCTGGACGCGCCCCGCGAACAGCACGAGCCTGCCCGTCGTGGGCAGCCCGAGAGCAGCCCGCAGCGACTCCTTGGTCTGCCCCGCGGCGGGGGGCGAGAACAGGTCGAGGTCGACGCCCGGCGGCACGACGTGCACCTTCGCGGGGTCCGCCCCGTACTCGTCGACGAGGTCCTTGAACTCCTCGGGCGTGCTCGCCACGAGTGCGTCCGCCTCGGCGACCACCTGCTCCTCGCCGATGATCCGCCCGAGCGGCTCCGGGGCGTCCCCCGGGGCGAGGGCGGCGTTCTTCACGCGGGCCATGGTGTGCATCGAGTTCACGAGCGGCACGTCCCACCGGTCGGCCGCGAGCCAGCCCGCCTGGCCGGACAACCAGTAGTGCGTGTGGACCACGTCGTACCAGCCCGCGTCCCGACGCGCCTCGGCCCGCAGGACCCCGGCCGTGAAGGCGCAGAGCTGGCCGGGCAGGTCGTTCTTGTCGAGCCCCTCGAACGGTCCGGCCACGACGTGGCGCACCAGGACGCCGTCCTCGGCCTCGACCACGGGAGGCTGGGCCGACGACGTCGCGCGCGTGAAGATCTCGACCTTGGCACCGCGTCGCGCCAGCGCCCGCGACAGCTCGGTGATGTACACGTTCATGCCGCCCGCGTCGCCCGTGCCGGGTTGGTCGAGCGGCGAGGTGTGCACCGAGAGCATCGCGATGCGCGGCGAGTCCTTCACGGCGCTCAGGCCTCCACGACGCAGGCCGGGACGGGGACCGCGAGCTCGTCGACGACGATGCCCCCACCGTCCACCCGGTCGATCCGCAGGACCGTGAGGTTCGACGAGTTCTGGTTCGCGACCACCACGAGGTCCGCTGCGGGGATGCCCTCACCCGTGGGAGCCAGCACCGCGAAGTGCCGCGGCCAGGCCCCACCGAGCGGGGTGTCGGTGAGGTGCTCGAGGACGGGAGCAGCGCCGTCGGGCCTCGTGACCGCGAACGTGGACAGGACGTCCGCGCCACGGATCGCGACGAACAGGCGCGAGCCGTCCGCGCTCAGCGCGACGTGCGACGGGTAGTTGCGCCCGCCCGCCGGGAGCGGGGCCGCCGTCGCGTCGACCGAGCCGGCCACCTCGAAGGTGCCGCCGTCGGTAGGGACCAGGACGTAGACACGCGCGTCGAGCTCGGTCGCGACGAAGAGCGCGGCGGGTGTGCCGTGAGCACCGTCGAGGACCGCGAGGTGCCGCGGTCCGGCTCCCCCCGGGAAGCCGGCCACGACGCGGGCCGGGCTGCCGCCGTCGGGTCCCTCGGCGAGGGCGCGAAGCTCCGCGAGCGAGTGCGGGTAGGCGCGGAGCTCGTCCGTGCCCAGGTCCACCACGACCGGCTCCCCCGCGACCGCTGCCACGAAGTGGGCGTGCGGCCCCTCCTGGCGGTCCGTGTCCGGCCCGGTCCCTCGGTGCCGCAGGCGCAGCGGCGCCGTCGGGGCGCCCGAGGCGTCGAGCGGGACGACCGCGAACGTGCCGTCCCCGTAGTTGGTGACCCACAGGGCCTCGTCGGTCGCGACCAGGTGGCACGGGTACGTGCCCCCGCTCGGGACCGTGCCCAGCGGCGCGAGGCCCCCGCCCGGTGTGATCTCGAAGCCGCTCACGGCCCCCTGCTCGGTCTCGGAGACCGCGTACAGGCGCGTGCCGCTCGGGTCGAGCGCGACGAACGACGGCGACGGGGTCACGGCCGCCAGGACCGGCGCACCCAGCGCCCCCGTCGAGGCGTCGACCGACAACCGCCAGACCCCCTCGCCGCTCCCGGGCTCCGCGCCCTCGGGGTACGTGCCGAGCCAGAGGGTCCGCGAGTCCGTGCCGGCCGCCGCGGGCGGCGTCGTAGAAGTCATGCACAGAGCCTAGTAGCACCCGGACACGCGTCAGGGGCGCCCTGACCAGCCCTCCGCAGGACGGAGAACCGGTCAGGACGCCCCTGACCGCACGCAGCGAAAGAAATCAGTGCGCCGCGTCGTAAGCCTGCTGGACGTCGGCCGAGATACGACCGCGCTCGCTGACCGTGTAACCGTTGGAGCGCGCCCATTCACGGATCTCCGTCGCCCGCGACGGACCCGCTGCAGAAGAACGCGTCTTGCGCGCGACCGGGCGAGCGCCGCCGCGCGTGACCTTGCGTGCGTGACCGACCCACGACGCAAAGGCGTCGCGCAATTCCTGGGCGTGAGCCGAGCTGAGGTCGATCTCGTAGGAGACACCGTCGAGGGCGAACGTGACGGACTCGTCCGCGACCCCACCGTCGACGTCGTCGACGAGAATTACCTGGACCTTCTGTGCCACTGTGCTACCTCGCGTCTTCGAGAATTGATGCTGGTATCTCGAAGTGTGCCATTACGAGGTTATGACGTCAAAGTCAAAGCGCGTGTCGCGGCAACTCGCAAGGAACCTAAGATTCCTCGGACGCCCGCGCACGGGCGTCGGCCCGCTCCGTCCGGGCGTCGAGCTCGGCCATGGCGTGCCGTTCGTTACGGTCCGCGCGGATGATGGCGCGCATCGCGAAATAGAAGAGGATGCCGACCCCGACCGAAGGGATCAGGGCATAGACGGCAGGCCAGAAATCGCTCATGCGGGCCAGTCTACGACCGCCGCACGCGTGCGGGGTGCGCGTCCGGCGGGCGCGCATCCCGCGCCCGCCGCCTCGTGCCCGCCCGCACGACACGGGCGGGCTCCCGCCTCGCGGCTCACTGCGCGGGCTTGACCAGCGGGAAGAGGATCGTCTCGCGGATACCGTGACCGGTCAGCGCCATGAGAAGGCGGTCGAGACCCATTCCCATGCCCCCCGAGGGCGGCATCGCGTACTCCATCGCTGTGAGGAAGTCCTCGTCGAGACGCATGGCCTCGTCGTCGCCCGCGGCCGCGAGGACCGCCTGCGCCTCGAAACGCTGACGCTGGATCACGGGGTCGACGAGCTCGGAATAGGCCGTCGCGAGCTCGAATCCCCGGACGTACAGGTCCCACTTCTCGACCTGTCCCTTGACAGTGCGGTGGTCCCGGGTCAGCGGCGACGTCTCGACCGGGAAGTCACGGACGAATGTCGGCGCGTACAGGTGGTCGCCCACCTGGTGCTCCCAGATCTCTTCCACGAGCTTGCCGTGCCCGGCACGCTTGGTGTCGTACGAAATCTCGAGGCGGTCCGCGATCTTGGACAGGTGTTCCACAGAGGTTTCCGGGGTGATCTCCTCACCCAGCGCCGCCGACAAGGAGTCGTACATCTTGAGCTGCGCCCATTCCCCGCCGAGCTCGTACTGCTCACCGTCGGGAAGGTCGATCGTGGTCGTTCCCAGCGCATCCTGTGCCGCACGCTGGACGAGGTTCTGGGTCAGCTCGGCCATGGTGTTGTAATCACCGTAGGCCTCGTACGCCTCGAGCATCGCGAATTCCGGCGAGTGCGTCGAGTCCGCTCCCTCGTTACGGAAGTTGCGGTTGATCTCGAACACCCGCTCCACGCCGCCGACGACCGCACGCTTGAGGAACAGCTCAGGCGCGATGCGCAGGTACAGCTCCATGTCGAACGCATTCATGTGCGTCGTGAACGGACGAGCCGCCGCACCACCATGAATGGTCTGGAGCATCGGGGTCTCGACCTCGAGGTAGCCGCGCTCGTGGAAGTTCTCGCGCAGCGACCGCACCACGGCCGCACGCAGCCGGACCATGTCGCGTGCCGCAGGGCGGGCGATCAGGTCGACGTAGCGCTGACGGACACGGCTCTCCTCCGAGAGCTCCTTGTGCAGCACGGGCAGCGGGCGCAGCGACTTCGCCGCGATCTTCCACTCGTCCGCGAAGATGCTCAGCTCACCACGACGCGAGCTGATGACCCGGCCGTGCGCGAACAGGTGGTCCCCCAGGTCCACGTCGGCCTTGAACGCCGCGAGCGACTCCTCGCCCACCACGGCCTGGCTCAGCATGACCTGGAGACGGTTGCCCTCGCCGTCCTGCAGGGTCACGAAGCACAGCTTGCCCGTGTTGCGCAGGTACACGACACGACCCGCCACGCCCACGACGTCGTCGGTCTCCTGACCGCTCTCCAGGTGGTCGTACGCCTCGCGGACCTGGGCGATCGTGTGCGTGCGCGGCACCGAGACGGGGTACGCCTCCTCGCCCTGCGCCAGCAGGCGCTCGCGCTTCTCGCGCCGGACCCGCAGCTGCTCGGGGAGGTCGTCCGTCTCGTCGACCTCGACCGGGTCGGGGTTCACGACGGGAGCGGCATCGGCGGCGGGCACGGCGGCAGCAGCGGGATCGGGGGAAGTCACGCGACGATTCTACCGGGGCGAAGCGGGGCCGGGTCCGGGCCCGCGGCGCCCCGGTCGGGCCGGGCCGACCCCGGGTGATCCGGCGCTGGGCCGGCCGGACCCCGGCGCCTCAGCCGATCAGGTCGAGCGCGAGGTCGAGGATCGGCGCCGAGTGCGTGAGCGCCCCCACCGACAGGTAGTCCACGCCCGTCCCGGCGACCTCACGGGCCCGGTCGAGCGTCAGGTTGCCCGTCGCCTCGAGCTCGATCTTCGCGGGGCCGCCCGGGGCGCCCTCGCGCTCGCGCACGAGCCGGACGGTCTCGGCGAGCACCGGGGTCGGCATGTTGTCGAGCAGCAGGAAGTCCGCGCCCGCGTCGAGGGCCTCCAGGGCCTGGTCGGTCGTGTCGGCCTCGACCTGGATCAGGACGTCGGGGAACATCGCGCGCACGGCCTCGATCGCGCCGCTCACCGAACCGGCCGCGACGACGTGGTTGTCCTTGACCATGGCGACGTCGTACAGCCCCATGCGCTTGTTCGTGCCGCCGCCCGCACGGACCGCGTACTTCTCCAGGGCCCGCAGGCCCGGGGTCGTCTTGCGGGTGTCGAGCACCTGCGCCCCCGTGCCGTCGAGCTCGCGGGCCCAGGCCCTCGTCGCGGTCGCGACGCCGCTCGCACGGCTCGCGAGGTTGAGAAGGGTGCGCTCGGCCGTCAGGAGCACCTGGACCGGGCCCGTGAGGGCCGCGAGGACGCGCCCGCGGGTCACCGCGTCGCCGTCCTGCGCGGTGAAGGTGACGGTCACGGGCGCCAGCCCGAAGCGCTCGGACACCTGCCGGGTGACCTCCTCGACCACGACGAGGCCCGCCACGACGCCGTCGGCCCTCGCCACGAGATGAGCCGTCCCCGTGCCCGACGGCGGCACGGTGGCCTGGGTGGTCACGTCCCGTCCGGGCGTGGGGCCGAGGTCCTCGTCGAGGGCGCGCGTGACGATGTCGGCGACCCACAGGGGGTCGAGACCGGGCTCGATGGGAGAGGGAGAGTTCACGGCGCTCACGCTACCGCCCGCCGAGGGAGATCGGTCGGAGTGCCTCAGCCAATCCGCAGCTCGCCGTCGGCCCCCAGCGTGATCTCGATCCGCCGCGCCCACGCGGGCTCGACCTCGGGGAAGTCCGTGCGGAAGTGGCCTCCGCGGCTCTCCTCGCGCAGCAGCGCGGCCTCGGTGAGCACGGTCGCGACCTGGTGCACGTTGGTCGTCTCCCACTCGGCGGTCTGGGGCGCGGCGACGACGTCGGTGGACCGGTGCGCGTCGGTGCGGACCGCCGCGAGCTTGTCGGCCGCGGCGCGCAGCCCCTCGCCGCTGCGGATCACGCCCGGTCCGGCCGACGAGACCGACTGGACCCGGGACCGTGCGGCGGCCGGCACGAGGGCCGCCTCGCCGTCGCGCTCGACGGGCGTCCCGAGCGGGAGCTCGCCGGCGGCCACCCGGGCCGTGATCTCCTGCGCGGCCCGGTAGGCGAAGACCAGTCCCTCCAGGAGCGAGTTCGACGCGAGCCGGTTGGCCCCGTGCACGCCCGTGCACGCGACCTCGCCCACGGCGTACAGGCCGTCGAGCGTCGAGCGCCCGTGGAGGTCCGTGACGATGCCGCCCGAGTGGTAGTGCTGGGCGGGCGCGACGGGGACGGGCTCCTCGGTGAGGTCGATGCCCTGGTCGAGCAGCCGTTCGGTGATGGTCGGGAAGCGCTTGCGCAGGAACTCGGCGCCGAGGTGGCGGGCGTCGAGCAGCACGTGGTCCGAGCCCGTCGCGGCCATCTGCCGCACGATCGCGTGCGCGACGACATCTCGCGGTGCGAGCTCGGCCATGGGGTGGACCGCGGGCATGAAGCGGTGACCGTCGGTGTCGAGGAGGATCGCGCCCTCACCCCGCAGCGCCTCGGAGATGAGCGGGAGCTGCCCCTTCGCGCCCAGGCCGAGCCACAGCACGGTGGGGTGGAACTGGACGAACTCGACGTCCCCGAGCGTCGCCCCGGCACGCAGCGCGGCGGCCATGCCGTCGCCCGTGGCCTGGGGCGGGTTGGTCGAGGAGCGGAAGACCTGCCCGATCCCGCCCGTCGCGAGGACGACCGCGCGGCCGAGCACGGCCCCGACGCCGTCGCGCGAGCCCTGGCCGCGCACGTGCAGCGTGACGCCGCAGGCGCGCGGGCCGCCGGGCTCGTCGGGGGACGTGGTGAGCACGTCGAGCACGAGGGCGTTCTCGATGACCTCGATCCCGGGGTCGGCGAGGACGGCCTCGAGCTGGGCGACGAGCGCCCGGGAGATCTCGGCGCCCGTGGCGTCGCCGCCCGCGTGCGCGATGCGGTCGGCGTGGTGCCCGCCCTCGCGCGTCAGGGCGATGTCGCCGCCGGGGGCGAGGTCGAAGTTCGCGCCGCGCGAGACGAGCTCACGCACGCGAGCGGGCCCCTCGGTCACGAGGACCTCGACCGCGGCGGGGTCGCACAGCCCGCCGCCCGCGGCGAGCGTGTCCTCGAGGTGCGCGGCCGGGGAGTCCGAGGGGTCGAGGGCCGCGGCGATCCCGCCCTGCGCCCAGACCGTGGACCCGGACGACAGCTCGCCCTTGGTCACGAGCAGGACGCGCGGCACCTGTGTGCGCAGCTCGAGCGCGGCCGTGAGCCCGGCGATGCCGGAGCCGACGACGATCGCGTCGACCGTGGTCGTCCAGCCGGGGGCCGGGGCGGCGAGGCGACGGGCCAGGCGGCGGGGCGCGCGCTCCCCGGTGCCCACCGCGACGGGAGCGGTACCGGGGGCCGCGACGGGCGCCCCGTCGGTGGAGACGTGCGCCTCCGCGGCCTGGGTCATTCGGCCGTGGCGGACTGGAACGGGGCGATGGGCAGGCCGCTCGGCTCGAGGTCGTAGCCCTCGGGCACGAGGCCGGGCTCCTCGCTGACCTCGACGATGCGGTTGTCCCCGTCGACGAACACGACGTTCGGCAGGAAGTGGCGCGCCTCGTGGTCGGCGATCATGCCGTAGGCGATGAGGATCACGGTGTCGCCAGGGTGCACGAGGTGCGCGGCGGCGCCGTTGATGCAGACCTTGCCCGAGCCGCGTTCGCCCGGGATCGCGTAGGTCGTCAGGCGTGAGCCGTTGGTGACGTCGACGATGTCGACCTGCTGGCCGGAGATGATGTCGGCGGCCTCGAGGAGGTCCACGTCGACGGTCACGGACCCGACGTAGTGGAGGTCCGCCTGCGTCACGGTGGCGCGGTGGATCTTGCCGATCATCATGGGTCGTTGCAAGGAAGCGGGGCGGCGCGTGCCGGCCTGCGGTCCCGTCTGGGTCACTGCGTGCCTCCTGGGCGGGCCGTGCTCGCGGCGGGGTCTGCCACGTCCACGGCCAGGTTGTCGATCAGTCGGGTGGTGCCCACGCGTGCCGCCACGAGCAGCAGCGCGGGTCCCACGTACTCCGGTTCCAGGTCGTCCACGGTAGTCGGGTCGACCAGTGCGAGGTAATCGACCACAACGCCGGGGTGCTCGTTGAGCATTCCCGAGGCCACCTCGATGGCCGCGGCGGCACCCTGCCCTGCCGCCGCGGCCGCCGCCCCGGCGCGCAGCGCGCGGCTCAGCGTGAGGGCGTCGGCCCGCTCGGTCGCGGACAGGTAGGCGTTGCGCGAGGACAGCGCGAGGCCGTCCTCGTCGCGCACGATCGGCACCCCGACGACCTCGACGTCGACGTCCAGGTCGGCGACCATGCGGCGGATCGCGAGGAGCTGCTGCGCGTCCTTCTCGCCGTAGAACGCCACGTCGGCCCTGGTCAGGTGCAGGAGCTTGAGCACGACGGTCAGCACGCCGTCGAAGTGGCCGGGGCGGAACGCGCCCTCGAGCACGGTGCCGATGCGTCCGGACGTGACGCGCACGATCGGGTCGCCGCCGGGGTACATCTCCTCGACCGGGGGCGCGAACACGAGGTCCACGGCAGGGCGGCCCGGCGCGGGCTCGGGGAGCCCCGCGAGGAGCGCCACGTCGGCGTCGAGGTCGCGCGGGTACCGGTCGAGGTCCTCGCCCGGGCCGAACTGCAACGGGTTCACGAACACGGTCACGACGACCTGCCCGGTGGGCCCCACGCGCTCGCGCGCCGCGCGCACGAGCTGGAGGTGTCCGTCGTGGAGCGCACCCATGGTCATGACGACGGCC
Source organism: Oerskovia jenensis (assembly GCF_016907235.1). Classification (NCBI taxonomy): domain Bacteria; kingdom Bacillati; phylum Actinomycetota; class Actinomycetes; order Micrococcales; family Cellulomonadaceae; genus Oerskovia; species Oerskovia jenensis. The sequence goes on along the minus strand of NZ_JAFBBO010000001.1, from coordinate 3,224,469 downwards.
CGCTCGCGGGTGGTGGCACCGCTCGCCGCCGCGTCACGCGGGACGTCGGGGTGCTCGCTCCCACGGCCCGACGGCGCCGCGACGGCAGGTGCGCCGGTCGCGCCGACCGGGGCGGCGAGGGCGCCGCGGAGCTCGCTGCGCGTCCGCACGACGCGCGGCAGCGTCCTGGTGGGGGACGTGGGTACGGACATCACTGACCTTCCTCGAGGACGTCGAGCAGCGCCTGCGCCTGGCGGGCGTCGATGCGCCCCGCGGCCAGGGCCCGGCTGGTCGCGCCCCGGCTGAGCTCGCGGTAGGACGCGGGCACGTCGGTCGCGGCGACGCGCGGCACGGTCTCGTGCGCCGAGGTCACCGCCAGGGCCCGCAGCACCTCGAGGTGCTCGGCGACGGTGCCGACGTCCCCGCGCGACACGGGGCCCGTCAGGGCCGAGATCGCTCCTGGCCCGGCCCCCTCGCCGGCGTCCGCCGAACGGGTCGCACCGTCGAGCGCGGCGGACAGCAGGGGGGCCAGCACGCGGCCGGGCTGCTCGATGCCCGCCGCCTCGAGGGCCTGCGCCGCCTGCGCGACGAGCACCACGAGATGGTTCGCGCCGTGCGCGAGGGCCGCGTGGTAGAGCCCGCGGGCCTCTTCCTCGACGATGACCGGTTCGCCCCCGAGCTCGACGACGAGCGCCTGCCCGATGGGCTGGACGGGCCCCGGCGCGGTGACCGCGAAGGTCGTGCCCACGAGGCGTGACAGGTCGAGCGACGTGCCGGAGAACGTCATGGCGGGGTGGATCGCGAGCGGGATCGCCCCCTGGGCACGCGCCGGGTCGAGCACGCCCGCCCCGTAGCGGCCCGAGGTGTGCACGACGATCTGCCCGCCCTGCCACGCCCCGATCTCGGCGAGACCCGAGACCAGGCCCGGGAGGGCGTCGTCGGGCACGGCGAGGAGCACGAGCTCGGAGCGACGCACGACCTCCTCGACCTCGAGCACGGGGATGCCGGGCAGGAGCGTCTCGATGCGCTCTCGCGACGCCTCGGAGATGCCGCTCGCGCCGACGACCGCGTGGCCGGTGGCCCGCAGGGCGCTGCCGAGAACCGCTCCGACACGACCGGCCCCCACGATGCCGACGCCCAGCCGCCCGGGCCGCCGGCGTCCTGCGGTGTCACTCACGTGCGTCCTCGCTCTTCCGGTGGTCCGCGCCGCGCGGGTCGTCCGCACGGTCCTCGTCGTCGGGCGCTCCCGCCGCGGGCACCGAGGTCGCCACGTACGGCGCGGTCGCCGCGTCGTCGTCCTCGATCCTCTCGACCACGGCTGCGACCTCCTCACGTCGCATCCAGAGCTCGGGCCCGGCGTGCGCGCGGGCCTCGCGGGCACGCCTCGCCTGCTCGTCCATGAGGGCGCCCGCGACGTGCTGGTCGAGGTGCGGGACGCTCGGGGTGACCGGTCCGGGGACCGAGTGCACCGCGAACGTCGCGACGCCCAGGCGACGCTGCCAGGGCCCCTGCTGGAGGCCGAGGGACTGCGTGCGCTCGTGCGGCACGATCTCGACCTGGCGCACCAGGCGGCCGCGCCGCAGGACCAGCGCCCGCCCCGTGACCGCGAACCCGTTGCGACGCCACGCGATCGGGTCGAGGATGCGGGCGCGTCGCGGAGCCGTCGTGAAGTGCTCTCCCGCGTCGATGCCCGACAGCGCCTCGTCGAGCAGGGCGCGCGGGTCGGCCGTGCCGAGGTCGGGCAGCACGAGCCACACCGCTCCCAGGGCCTCGTCGCGCGTGCCCACGGGCAGCAGGACGCTGTTGTTGGTCGTGCCGTCGGCGCTCTGACCGTAGCCCGCGACGTTGACCTCGACGCGCCACCAGTCGGCGCTGCGCCACAGGAGCCCCTGCGTGAGGCGGATCGCCTGGACACGGCCCGGCGGGATGGTCTGCGACCGGGTCTCGAGCAGGCCGTGGCGCAGCCGGATGCCGTCGGGCGAGATGGCGCTGCGGAAGTTGAACTCGCGCGTGAACCGGCCGAACAGGTAGCCGCCGACGCCCAGGACGAGCGGCAGGGCCGTGAACAGCGTCCCGATCTCCCGCGTGCCGACCGCGACCCCGATCAGTCCCAGCACCGCGAGGACCAGGACGATCATCGCGACGGTACGGATCAGCGACCAGACCAGGCGGCCCGAGGGGACCTCCATGACAGGCTGCTCGGGCGCCTCGGGCGCGTCCAGGGCGACAGGCCCGACGGCGTCGCTCACCTCTCCCGCGACGTCACCGTCCGTCGCCTCACCGGGCAGCGCACCAGGGCCACCACCGGGAGCTGCCGCACGCACGGGCGCCCCGCCCACGCGAAGCCCCGCCGCACGCGCCAGGAGCTCGGCACGCAGGTGGTTGGCGTCGTCGAGCTTGAGGAAGCCGAGCTTGATGCCCGAGTCCGAACCGCCCGCGACCTCGAGCTTGAGCTCGGCCAGCCCGAAGAGCCGGGCCACGAGCGGCTGGACGATGTCCACCGCCTGGAGCCGGTCGAGACGGGCCTTGCGCTGCTGGCGGAACAGGACGCCCGTGTGGAGGCGGACGGACTCGTCGTCGATCGCGTACGTCGTCATGCGCCAGGCCAGCGCCGAGTAGCCGAGCCCGACGAGACCGACCACGACGATCCCGCCCAGGATCTGCCACCAGCCGTTGCCGGCCAGCATGTTCTCCCCCGCGGGGAGCCCCTCCAGCGTCCGGTTGCCGACGATCACGAGGAGGACCGCGATGACCGACCAGCCCCTGACCACCGGGGTCACGGGGTGGACACGGTGCCAGGTGAGCTCGGTCGGTGGGGCGTCGGGCTGCGTGGTGCTCTCGCTCATAGCCCGGCCAACCGTGCCTCTCCGCGCGAGGCCAGACGGTCGCGCAGGCGCTCGGCCTCGGCCGGCTCGAGGCCGTCGATCGACGCGTCCGTCGCGGGCGAGGCCGTGTGGAGCTGGACCTGGGCGATGCGGAACCTGCGGGCGACCGGCCCGGCCTGGACGTCCACGTACTGCATGCGGCCGTACGGCACCACGACGAGCGAGCGGAACATCACGCCCTTGCGGATCAGGAGGTCGTCGTCACGCTCGGCGTAGCCGATGGCCCGGACCTGCCGCGGCACGACGACCACGCACCAGATCCCGATCGCGAGCACGACCGCGGGGACGATCCACAGCCAGACCAGGCTGAACACGAGCGCGAACACGGCCCCCAGCACGAACGGGACGAGCAGGAAGATCCCGACCGTGAGCAGCCGAGCGGTGATCAGCCGGCTCGAGACGCCCTGCCACCGCACGCCCGGCGGGTCGAAGGGACCGCTGTGGTCCGTCGGGACCGCAGGGGCCGGGGGCGCCGGGGCGGTCGCTGGGTCCTGGTCCGGTGCGGGGGCCAGGTCGAAGGCGTGGTCCGTCATGTCCCCATCTTCCCATCCGGGCTCGGCCCGCGCGTCGGCCGGGAGACCGACTCTCGTCAGGCCGTGGCACCGGTCTCGGGATCGGCCTCGCCCTGGGCGCGCGACCGTCCGCCGTTCGCGGGGTCGGTGTCGTCGGGCGGGACCTGGCAGAACTTCTCCACGACGAGCCCGACGACGGCGAGCACCACCGCGCACAGGGCCGCCACACCCGCGGCGATCGCCCGGTCACGGCGGGCCTCGATCGCGAGATCACCCAGCACGACGACGACCTGCGCGAGATACCAGCCCGCGAGCAGCGAGCCGGTGAGGGCCGCGGCCTTGGCGAGCACGAGGGTGCGGGCCGCCCGCAGGGGATCGAGCGACGGGCGTCTGCCCTGGAGGTACGACCGGACGGCCCAGCCGGCCCAGAACACCCCTCCGGCCAGCGCGACCAGGGCCACGTCCACGATCCAGGGCACGTGCGGCAGGTACGTCCCTCGGCGCTCCAGCCCGACGACGACGAGCCACCCGACCAGGGTCGTGGCGACCGTGACGAGCAGGAGCGTCGTGACCTTGGTGCGCTGCATCAGCTCGACGGACCGCGGAGGTCGGCCGGGAAGGACATGGGCACGCCCGTGATGGGGGGCTGCGCGGTCGCGGAGTCCTGCTGCTCAGGGTCGTTCGGGGCCTGCGGCGGGAGGAACGCGCCCGCCGGGGCCGGGTGCACGGGGTGGAACTGCGGGGCGACGGGCTCCTCCGGGACCGTCCGGGCGGGAGCCGCCGGGGCGGGCGCGGAGTGCACGGGGAACACGTCGGCCGGCGGCTCGGGGGCCGGTGCCGCGTGCGAGACGTCCGCCCACAGCGGCGGGACCTGGGCGTGCGGGGGCTCCTGCCCGTCCTGCGGGTGCACGGGGTGGAACGCCGGGACGAACGGTCCTGGCTCCTGCGCCGCGCGCTCGGGCGGGCCCTGCTGAGCCGGCGCGACCGGTGCCGGCGCCTGGGTGGTCGGCGCGGACGGTTGGTCCTGCACGAACGGGACCGTCGCCGGGACAGGAGCGTGCCCGACCGGCTCGCCCACCTCGTGCGGGGTCGCGGTGAACATCTCGCCACCGGGGCGCGCCGGGGTCGTGGGCGCCGTGGTCGGCTCGGGAGCCGCCGCCTCGACCGGGGGGCTCGCCGGAGCGGGAGCCTCCTGGGCCGCTGCCGCCTGAGCCTGCCGGGCAGGGTCGGCGGGAGCGTCGGGGCGGACCGCCGGAGCCGGAGCCGGAGCCGCCTCGGGCTCGGCGTCGGTCAGCCAGTCGAGGGCCAGCCAACGGATGCCGCCGCGGTCGGGCGCCGTCGCCGCCAGCGCGGCGACCGGACCGCCGCCCAGGCCGGGCAGCACGGCGTCCGGGGCGATCTGCGCCCACGGCTCGAGCACGAAGGCGCGCTCGTGCGCCCGCGGGTGCGGCAGCTCGAGGTCTGCGGTGAACTCGGTGACCGTCCCGAAGACGATCAGGTCGACGTCGAGGGTCCGCGGGCCGTTGCGCTCGGCACGGATCCGCCCGTGCGCGTTCTCGACCCCCTGGACGGCGTGCAGGAGCGCACGCGGTGCGAGCGTGGTCCGTGCCAGCAGGATGGCGTTGAGGTAGTCCGGCTGGTCCGGGCCACCGACGGCTGCCGTCCGCGCGAGGGGTGAGACGTCCGTGATCTCGAGGCCGGAGATGCGGTCGAGGTCCGTCACGGCGTCGCGCAACGTCTGCTGGGCGTCCCCGAGGTTCGCCCCCAAGGCCAGCACGACGGGCACGAAGCCCGAGGGGGCCTCGTCGAGCCGGTCGAGCGCGACGGCCGGCACGGGCGCCGCCTCGGGCACGTACGGCGCTTCGGCCGCGGTGGGCTCGGCGGGCGCCGTAGCGACCTCGGGAGCGGGACGCACCGGCAAGGGCACGGGGGCCGCGATCGGCTCGGGTTCTCCGAGCGCCGGCGGCACGGGCGCCGGCTCGCTCGAGACCTCCGCGGAGAAGGTCGCGGTCGAGGGCGCCTCGGCGACAGGCTCGGGGACCGCGGGCGTCTCGACCGGGGCCTGCGCGACCGGCGAGGGCGCCGGCTCGTCGTCCAGGACGCGCTCGCCCGGAGCGGGCTCGGCGGCGACCTGGTGCGCGGCGGGCGCGACGGCGTCGGGCAGTGCGGTCCCGGCGGGCGCGTCGAGGTCCGCCGTGGCGTCGTCACCGATGCGCGTCCCGGGCTCCACGGGCACGCCCCGGACGGACTGCGCCTCGGGCACCGCGAGCGGGACGGGGTCCGCGGACCCCTCGGCCTCGGGGGCCACGGCGGACGAGGCGGTCGCGACGCCGGGCGCGTCGGACGGCTCGGCAGCCTCCGACCGTTCATCGGCCGCCTCGTGGAAGGTCTCGGACGCGACGGGAGCCGGCTCGGCGGTGACCTCGGGGGCCGGCCGCACAATCACCTGGGGGGCCGCCTCCGACCCCTGCTCGACGACGGGCTCGAAGCTCTCGGCAGGGGCGCTCAACGCGTCCTGAGGGGCGCTGTAGAACGAGTCGAGCGCGTCGACGAACTCCTGGTCGGACACCCCGCCCGTGCTCGGCAGCTCGCCGGCGGCCGGCCCGAGGTCCTCGGCGGTGGCCGCGAAGACTCCTTGGTCGGGCGAGCGGTCCGGAGCGGGAGCAGGTGACACCGGCGGGATCGAGGGCGGCATGACGACGTGCTGGTCCGGCGAGGCCGGCTCCGCGGCGGCGACGTTCCCGAGCACGGCCGGGGTGATCGACCCGACCGGGATGGGCACGACGCGCGGGACGGCGTCGGCCACGACGGGCACCTTGACGCGGTCGCGGCGGACCACGACCTCGACGTCGTCGAACGGGACGGTGATGGGAGCCTGCGGCTTGTGGACCGCGACGTCGACCGCGACGACCGCCGGGTGACGCAGCGCGACCGCGGCGACCCGCTCGGCGACGGTCTCGATGAGGTCGGCGGGCGAGCCGGCGAGCACCGCGACGACGTCCTCGGCGACGACCGCGTAGCTCACGGTGTCCGCGAGGTCGTCACCGGCCGCTGCGGGGCGCGTGTCGAGGTGCAGCACCACGTCGGCGCGGAAGAGCTGGCCGTCGAGGCGCTCGTGCTCGAACACGCCGTGGTGGCCCGTCGCGCTGAGTCCCGTGAGCCGGATCTGGTCGAGCGGGCGCCCGTCGGTTCCCTGCACCGCCCCTGCGAACGCTGTGCTCACGTCGTACTCCTGTCGTCGCTGTCGTTCGTTCCGTGGTCGTCCGTGCTCTGCCGCGCCTGCCCCACGCGCCCCGTGTCCGCGGACCGGGAGCCGTGGACCGTGTCCCGTGCCCCTGCGGAGGGCTCGGCGGGCGGCGGCGTGGCAAGCACACGCCCGCTCGCATCCTCCCCCGTCCGACCGGCCCGAGTCCACGCGGCGGCGACCCGCACCGCGTCGGCCGAGGCCCGGACCGCGTGCACGCGCACGCACCAGGCCCCTTCCGCCGCGGCGAGCGCCGTGATCGCGGCGGTCGCCGCGTCCCGTTCCAGCGGCGGCGCGGGCGTGCCGTCCGGCCCGGCGAGCAGGTGACCGAGGAAGCGCTTGCGGGACGCCCCCACGAGCACCGGGAACCCGAGCTCGCGCAGCGCGCCCAGGTGCGTCAGGAGGGGCCAGTTCGTGGAACCCGCCTTGGAGAAGCCGAGGCCAGGGTCGAGGACGATCCGGTCGTCGCGCACGCCGGCCGCGCGCAGCGCCTCGACGCGCGCGGCGAGCTCGTCACGGACGTCGGTCACGACGTCGTCGTACACCTCGAGGTCGTCCATGACGTCCGCGTGACCGCGCCAGTGCATGGCCACGAACACCGCGCCGGTGCGGGCGGCGACCGCGGCCATCTCCGGGTCCGCGAGGCCCCCCGAGACGTCGTTGATGATCTGGGCGCCCGCACCGACCGCCTGCTCGGCGACCGTGGCCCGCGTCGTGTCGACGCTCACCACGGCCCCGCGGGCGGCAAGGGCCGAGATCACGGGCAGCACGCGCGCGAGCTCGTCCTCGACGGGCACCCGTCCCGCGCCCGGGCGCGTCGACTCGCCCCCGACGTCGAGGACGTCCGCCCCCTCGGCCAGGAGTGCGAGCCCGTGCTCGATCGCCGCGCGCGGCTCGAACCACTCGCCGCCGTCGGAGAAGGAGTCCGGCGTGACGTTGACGACGCCCATGACGAGCGTCCGGCCGATCCCCGCGAACGGAAGACCGGCCGGTGAGCCGCCGTGCTGTGTGTACCGCACTGCTGCGTGCCTACCGTCCGATGATCAGGCTCATGGCCTCGGCACGCGTGGCGCCGTCGCGCATCTGGCCGCGGACCGCGGACGTGACGGTCCGGGATCCCGGCTTGCGGACGCCCCGCATGGACATGCACAGGTGCTCGCACTCGACCACGACGATCACGCCGCGCGGCTCGAGGTGCTCGACCAGGGCGTCGGCGATCTGCGACGTGAGCCGCTCCTGGACCTGAGGGCGGCGCGCGTACACGTCGACCAGCCGGGCCAGCTTGGACAGGCCCGTGATGCGACCGTCGGCGTTGGGGATGTACCCCACGTGCGCGACCCCGTGGAAGGGCACCAGGTGGTGCTCGCACGTCGAGTAGACCTCGATGTCCTTGACCAGCACCATCTCCTCGTGGCCCAGGTCGAACATGGTGGTCAGGACGTCGGCGGGCTCCTGGCGCAGGCCCGCGAAGATCTCGCGGTAGGCGCGGGCCACGCGGGCAGGGGTCTCCCGGAGCCCCTCCCGGTCCGGGTCCTCCCCCACGGCGAGGAGGAGCTCGCGCACCGCGGCGCTCGCCCGCTCCTCGTCGTACGCGGGGACGTCGGCAGCGGCCCGCAGGCCCTGCTCGGCCCTCGTGGTCACGTCAGACCTGCCCGTCGTCGACCACGCGGTCCGCGGGGACCTCGCCGATGCGCTCGGGCGGGAGCTCGTCGCTCGCGGCCGCGGCCTCGTCCTGCGGGACGACGATGGGCTGCCCCAGCGGGTCCTTCGGCATCGCGGCCTTCTCGGCGTCGGTCAGGACCGGCGGACGGTGCGACACGGCGCGCTGCTCGCTCGAGAGCCAGACCTCGCGCGGGTCGCGCTTGACGACCGGCGCGAAGATCGCGGCGAGCTCGGCCTGGTTCAGCGTCTCCTTCTCGAGGAGCTCCAGGACCAGGTGGTCGAGCACGTCGCGGTACTGGACGAGCACCTCCCACGCCTCGTCGTGCGCGGCCTCGACGAGGCGTCGCACCTCGTGGTCGACCGTGCCGGCGACCGACTCGGAGTAGTCGCGCGTGTGGCCCATGTCGCGGCCCATGAAGGGCTCTCCCGAGCCCGTGCCGAGCTTGATCGCGCCGACGCGCTCGCTCATGCCGTACTCGGTGACCATCTTCTTGGCGATCGCGGTCGCCTTCTCGATGTCGTTCGAGGCGCCCGTGGTGGGGTCGTGGAACACGAGCTCCTCGGCGACGCGGCCGCCCATCGCGTAGGCGAGCTGGTCGAGCAGCTCGTTGCGCGTCGTGGAGTACTTGTCCTCGAGCGGCATGACCATGGTGTAGCCCAGGGCGCGTCCGCGCGGCAGGATCGTCACCTTGGTGACCGGGTCCGTGTAGCGCATGGCCGCGGCGACCAGGGCGTGACCGCCCTCGTGGTACGCCGTGATCTTCTGCTCCTTGACGTTCATCACGCGGGTCCGCTTCTGCGGGCCGGCGATGACGCGGTCGATGGCCTCGTCGAGGGCTCGGTCGTCGATGAGCTGTGCGCCCGAGCGCGCGGTGAGCAGCGCGGCCTCGTTGAGCACGTTCGCGAGGTCCGCCCCCGTGAAGCCGGGGGTGCGCCGCGCGACGGCGGCCAGGTCGATCTCGGGGACGATCGGCTTGCCCTGCGCGTGCACCGCGAGGATCGCCTCGCGGCCCTTGAGGTCGGGGGCCTCGACCGCGATCTGCCGGTCGAAGCGGCCGGGACGCAGGAGCGCGGGGTCGAGGATGTCGGGGCGGTTCGTCGCCGCGATGAGGATGACGTTGGCCTTGACGTCGAACCCGTCCATCTCGACGAGGAGCTGGTTCAGGGTCTGCTCGCGCTCGTCGTGCCCACCACCCATGCCGGCACCGCGGTGACGGCCCACCGCGTCGATCTCGTCGACGAAGATGATGGCCGGGGAGTTCTCCTTGGCCTGCTGGAACAGGTCGCGCACGCGGCTCGCGCCGACGCCGACGAACATCTCGACGAAGTCCGAGCCGGAGATCGTGTAGAACGGCACGCCCGCCTCTCCCGCGACCGCGCGGGCCAGGAGGGTCTTGCCGGTTCCGGGAGGCCCGTAGAGGAGCACGCCCTTGGGGATCTTGGCGCCCACGGCCTGGAACTTGTCGGGCTCGGCGAGGAACTCCTTGATCTCGTGGAGCTCCTCGACGGCCTCGTCCGCACCGGCGACGTCGGCGAACGTCACCTGCGGGGTGTCCTTGGACGCGAGCTTGGCCTTGGACTTGCCGAAGCCCATGACCTTGGAGCCGCCGCCCTGCATGCGGGACAGCAGGAACCAGAAGACCAGTCCGATGATGAGGAACGGCAGGATGAGCGAGAGCGCCGACGCGAGGAACGAGGGACGCGCGATCTCGGAGTTGTAGCCCTTCGGGGGGTCCGCCTCCGTGACGGCGTTCACGACGGCCTCGCCCTGGGGGGCGACGTAGAAGAACTCCACGCTCTTGCCCTGGGACTTGCCGTCGACCTCGTAGTTCTCCTTGAGGGTCAGCTGGACCCGCTGGTCGCCGTCGACGATGAGGGCCTGCTCGACCTTGTCGTCCTGGAGGAGCTCGAGCCCCGTCGAGGTGTCGACACGGTGGACGCTGGGCCCGGACAGCGCCATGAAGGCGATCCCGAGGATCGCCAGGCCCACGACGATCCAGATGATCGGTCCGCTGAGAATCTTCTTGATGTTCATCGGCGACGGGGACGATTCCCCGTATCCCTCCACTCGCGCAATGGTTCCGCCAGTGAAGTTACACGCACAACCTGGCAGTTGGCTGGTCTGTTCGCCCAGGGCGTGGCTTCGACGAGCGACGTCCGCACAGGGTGGCGGCCGAGGCCGCGGGCACCCGGACGGTGGGGCGAGGTGGGCGCACGACGGTCGGTCGTGGCCCTGCCTCGCGTCACCGTCCGGGTACTGGCAAGCGTGTCAGGAGGAGTAGACGTGCGGGGCGAGCGTGCCCACGAACGGCAGGTTGCGGTACTTCTCCGCGTAGTCCAGGCCGTAGCCCACGACGAACTCGTTGGGGATGTCGAAGCCGATGTAGCGCACGTCGACCTCGGTCTTCGCGGCGTCGGGCTTGCGGAGCATCGCGGCGACCTCGACCGAGGCCGGGCCGCGGCTGCGCAGGTTCGACAGCAGCCACGACAGCGTCAGGCCCGAGTCGATGATGTCCTCCACGATGAGCACGTGACGGCCCGTGAGGTCGGCGTCGAGGTCCTTGAGGATGCGCACGACACCCGAGGACTTGGTGCCCGACCCGTACGACGAGACGGCCATCCAGTCCATCTCGACGTCGTGGTGCAACAGGCGGGCGAGGTCCGCCATGACCATGACCGCGCCCTTGAGCACGCCGACGAGCAGGAGGTCCTTGCCCGCGTAGTCGCGGTCGATCTGCTCGGCGAGCTCCACCAGCCTCCCGCGGAGCTGGTCCTCGGTGAGGAGGATGTTCTCGAGGTCGTTGCCGACGTCGGATGAGTCCACGGGTTTCACTCCTGTGCTGGTTCTGCTGGGGTCTCGGCGGGCACGGTTCGCTCGGGCGAGGGGGGATGCGCGGGCCGTAGGAAGAGTCTCCCACGGGTCCGCAGTGCCCGGACGTCACCGGGAAGGTGCGCGGGCCCCTGGCCGCGCCAGTCGGTGATCATCGCGTCGAGCGTCGCGACGTGGCTCGCGAAGAGGGAACCGGCCGGGCTCCCGGCCTCGGTCGCGGCGCGTCGCAGTGCCCGACGGCGGAGCGCGGCCGGGGCGGACCGCAGCACCTGGGTGTCGAGCACCACAGGCGCGACGCTCGTGCGGGGCTCCGCGTCCCCGCGACGCCCGCCGTTCCCGGCTCCCGGGTCCTTGTGGTCCACCGGGTCGGCCGGATCCGCGAGGTCCGTGAGGTCCGTGAGGTCCGCGAGGTCCGCCGGGTCCGCGGCCCGGGCCTCGTCGAGCAGCCGCCCCGCGAGCTCGTCGAGCAGGTCCGCGTCCTCACGGAGCAGGCCGGCCGTCCGGGCGAGCGCGACCGCGACGCCCGGTCCGAGGACGTCCTCGAGGACGGGGAGCACGCGCGCACGCACCTGCGAGCGCAGCGGCAGGGGTGCGCCGTGGCGCATCGCCGGTCCGCTGGGGTCCGCCGAACGGTCGGGGGACGTCACGACCGCGGGCCCCCCGTTCGTGGGGTCGGTCCACCACGTCAGCCCGTTCGCGGTGCACACGTCCTCGGTGTCGGTCCGCCGCAGGCTCAGGAACGGGCGCCGATAAGCACCCCGCACGGCGGCCATGCCCGCGAGCGACCGGGCCCCCGACCCGCGCGCGAGCCCCAGCAGCACGGACTCGGCCTGGTCGTCCAGGGTGTGCCCGAGGAGAACGGCCGATGCCCCCGCGACGCGCGCGACGTCGTCGAGCACCGTGTAGCGCGCGTGGCGCGCCGCCGCCTCCAGCCCTCCCCTGCCCGCGACGTCGGCGCGCCGGACCTCGACCGGGGCGAGCCCGAGCGCGCGGCACTGCGCCGCCGCGACGGCCGCGACCTCGGCACTGCCCGCCTGCAGCCCGTGGTCGACCACGACGGCCCCCGCTCGCAGCCCGTCGCGCGAGGCGACGAAGGCCGTCGCGGCCGCGAGAGCGAGCGAGTCCGCGCCGCCCGAGCAGGCCACGAGCACGAGCGCACCGGGAGCGAGGTCGCGGACCGTACCGCGCACGGCGCGACGCGCCGCGGCCTCGGCGGGGTGAGGACCGACCACGGGCGCGTCAGCCGTGGACCCGGCGCACCCAGGCGCCAGGATCGGCGATCTCCCGGGCGGACGGCAGGCGCTCAGGGGACGACCAGACCGCGTTGAGCCCGTCGCGCCCCACCTGCTTCTCGACCCCGCGCACGAACGCCGCACCGTCCCGGTACTGGGCGAGCTTGGCGTCCATGCCCAGGAACCGGCGCAGGACCGTGTCGAGCGTGCTGCTGCCCTGCCCGTCGCGGCGCGCCTCGAACTGGGCCCGGATCCGGCGGACCGTGGGGACGGTCGCGCGCCCGACCGCGTCCATCATGACGTCGGCGTGGCCCTCCAGGAGCGCCATGACGGCCGACACCTCCTCGAGGGAGCGCCGCTGGTCGGGCGTGAGCAGCCCGTGGGCGACGCCGCCCTCCTGACCGCGCACGGCCCGCAGGACCACGCCGCCGGCGGTCGCGAGCTTGTCGCGCAGGCGCGCCTCGGCGAGCTGCCTCGACGACTCGGACAGACCCACGAGCAGCTCGCGGGCCGAGGCCCGCAGGTGCTGCGCGAGCCACGGGGCCGCCGCGAACTGGAGCGCGTGCGTCTGCTCGTGCAGGCACACCCACAGGCGGAAGTCCGTGGGCACCAGGTCGAGGTCGCGCTCGAGCTGCAGGACGTTCGGCGCGACGAGGAGAAGCCGACCCCGACCGGGCGTGCCGTGCGCGCTGTAGGGGTCGAACTGGCCCAGCACGCGGCTCGAGAGCGCGGCCAGGACGGCCCCCACCTGCGCCGCCCCGACGAGCGCCGTGGTCGCCGACACGGGCTTGTCGCCCCCACCCGTGAGGGAGTCCGCGACACCGTCGGTCAGGCTCGCCATGACCTCGGTGTTGGCCCGGGCCCAGCGCGACCGGTCGACGACGTACACCCGCGAGAGCGCCGCGGTCTCGGTCCGGGCGGCCTCCGGGCTCCCTGCCGGGTCGGCGGGCGTCATCCCCGTGACCCGCAGGACGTGCGGCACTGCCGCCGACGCCGCGTCCCGCAGGCCCGCCACGAGCGCGGCGAGCTCATCGCGTGAGGCCGTCGGACCCGGAGGTGCGACGCGGGCGGCGATCTGCGCGGCAGAGGTCCAGTCGACGAGCGGCGCGCCGACCACGGAAGACGTCATCGCCCCACCGTAGCCCGTGCCCGGGTGCGGGCGGCGCCCGGCCCGACGGCGGGCGCCGGGTCAGCCCGCCGAGCCCACCAGGCTGCCGACGAACCCGTCCATGAGCTGACGCGCGCCGTACCCACCGCCCGGAGGCAGCGCGTCCGCGAGGACCACGAACACGAGCTGGCGGTCCTGCGCGGTGACGACGGTGCCCGCGAGCGACGTCACGTTCGGCAGGCTCCCCGTCTTGGCCCGGACCACGCCGCGCCCGGGCGACGCGAGGTACCGGTCGTCGAGCGTCCCGGACAGACCCGCGACGGGCAGCCCCACGGCCCCGGCGCGCAGCCCCGGCTGCGCCGGGTCGGCCAGGAGGTCGACGACGGCGGCGAGCTGCGCGGCCGAGACGGCGGACCCGTCACCCAGGCCGGAGCAGTCCGCGAGGACGGCCCCCGTGAGGTCCACCCCGAGGCGGGAGACGCTCGCGCCGACGGCCTGCGTGGCACCGTCGAAGGTCGCGGGCAACCCGGCGTCGATCGCGACGACGCGCCCCACGACCTCGGTGATGGTGTTGTCCGAGTGCTGGAGGAAGTACGCGACGACCTCGCCCAAGGGGGCGGACTCGACCGATCCGAGCACCTTGGCGGCCGACGCGGACTCGCCGCGGACCGGGGCGCCGTCGATCGTGATGCCCTGCTCGGTGAGGCGCTGTGCGAGCACCTGGGCCGCCGCGACGGACGGGTCCGGGCTGCGCTTGGCGTACTCCGCGTCGCTGAGCCTCGCGATGTCGACGGCGACCGACGTCACGGGCGCGACGTAGCCCGCCGCGACGTTGCCGGGGAACACCGACGGGCTGACCGTCGGACCCGAGAAGTACCGGTCGTCGACCACGAGACGCACGGTCGTGCGCCCCGTGACCTTGAGCTTGTCCGCGACCTGGGCGGCCAGGTCGGCCATCCCGGCCCGGCCGTTGACGGCCAACGGGTCACCCGCCTGCGCCGCGAGCATCATGTCGCCGCCGCCGACGAGCGCGATCGTGCCGGCGTCGACCTCGACGACCTTCGTGGTGAGCGTCACCTCGGGCCCCGGGGAGGCGAGGGCCGCGGCGGCCGTGAGGATCTTCTGGGTCGAGGCCGGAACCATGAGGGTGTCGGCGCCGCTCTGCGCGAGCACCTCCCCCGTGATCCGGTCCAGCACGACCCCGCCCACCCGGCCTCCCAGGCGCGTGTCCTTGACCAGCGCGTCGAGCGACGCGGAGATCGCCGCGGCATCCGGCAGCGGGGCCGACTCGTCGAGGGCGGGCAGCGTCTGCGCAGGTGAGCCCGAGTCCACGGCGCCGGGAGGAACCGGGAACGGGGCCGCGGGGGCCACCGCGGGAGCCGTCGTCAGGACGCCGGGAACCACGTCGTACGCGTCGGCCGTCAGGTAGCCGCCCGCGAGGACCACCACGATCCCCACGGTGATCCCGGTCCGTGCCACCCAACCCATGTCGTCCCTCGTCCCTCCTGCCGTCGGCGCGCAGGAGTGCGCCGCTCACGTGCGCATTATCACCCAGGAACCGCAGAGTCCTCTGGGTCCGGCCACCGCCGACCGAGAACGTTCGTGTCACACTAGAGGGCGCATGCTGGCCTGATACCTCGTGGTCCACACCACCCGGCCGGGTTCACCGGCCGGAACGGCCGGGGCCGCGTGCGCACGACAGCCGATTCACGACCGCCACACCGCGACCGAGCGGGTGAGCCGGTTCAACTGGAGGAGAACAGTGGAGTTCGACGTCACGATCGAGATCCCGAAGGGCCAGCGCAACAAGTACGAGGTCGACCACGCGACAGGTCGCATCCGCCTTGACCGCATGCTGTTCACCTCGACGCGCTACCCGGACGACTACGGCTTCATCGAGGGCACCCTCGGCGAGGACGGCGACCCGCTGGACGCCCTGGTCCTGCTCGAGGAGCCCACGTTCCCCGGCTGCCTGATCCGTTGCCGCGCGCTCGGCATGTTCCGCATGCGCGACGAGGCCGGGGGCGACGACAAGGTCCTGTGCGTTCCCACCGGTGACCAGCGCGCTGCGTGGCGCCAGGACATCGACGACGTGTCGGACTTCCACCGTCTCGAGATCCAGCACTTCTTCGAGGTCTACAAGGACCTCGAGCCGGGCAAGTCCGTCGAGGGCGCCCACTGGACCGGTCGCACCGAGGCCGAGGCAGAGATCGAGCGTTCCATCCAGCGCGCGATCGACAGCGGGTACCACACCCCCGGTCACTGACCTGCGTCGTCCGGCACGGCCGGACGCCTCGAAGGCCCGGCCTCCCTCTCGGGAGGCCGGGCCTTCGTGCGTGGCCGGCGGGTGGCCGGCGGCCCCGCTCTCCGGTCCCGGTGGTACCGCTGGTCCCGTCGCTCGGACCGGGCAGACCGCTCAGGGCCGCCCCGCGTACGGCATGGTGCTCTTCCAGCGCACGGCGCTGATCTGCACCGGCTTCCCTTCGTAGATGGCCTCGATCATCTGACCGTTCCCGACGTACATGGCCACGTGCCAGATCGTGCTCGGGTCCTGGGGGTTCGTGCCGTAGAAGATGAGGTCGCCGGGCCTGAGCTGGCTGTAGGCGATCTTGGCGACCCGCGCGTACTGCGAGCGCGAGGTCCGGGTGATGTTCACCCCGACGCTCGACCAGGCCTGGGAGGTCAGCCCCGAGCAGTCGTAGGCCGGGCCCGTGCCGCCCCAGAGGTAGTCGGCGCCGATCTTCGTGCGCGCCCACGCGACGGCGGCCTCGCCCTTGGCCGCGCCCGTGTCGGGCGGCGTGACGGGGGGCGTGACGGGTGGGGTCACCGGAGGCGTGACCGGCGGCGTGACGGGTGGGGTCACCGGAGGCGTCACGGGAGGTGTGACCGGCGGCGTCACGGGGGGCGCGACGGGAGGGGTCACCGGAGGCGTCACCGGGGGGACACCGCCCGCGGGCGGTGCCGTCGTCGAGCCGCCTGCGCCGGGCGCGGGCACGCCCTGGCCACCACGGTCGGCCTGGGCCTGCGCCTCGGCGGCCCGCCGCCGCTCGGCATCGAGCGCGTCCTGGCGTTCCCGCTCGACCTCGACGGTCGTGGACCGGGCTGCGGCGAGGTCGGCGAGGAGCTCGTCGCGACGCGCGGCGGCCGCACGGACGGCGCCGTCGATGTCCTGCTGGGCCTCGAGCGCCTCGGTGTAGGCCCGCTCGGCCTGCTCGCTCGCCGCGGACCGCGCCTCCTGGGCGGCGACCGACCGGGCCCGTGCCGAGTCGGCCAGCGCCCGCGCCGTGCGGTGCCCGTCGGCGACCGTCTGGACCTTGCGACCCGTGAGCCGCTGAGCCTGCTCGGACTGGACGATCTGGTCGAGCGCCTCGGCGTCGAGCACGACGCGCAAGGTGTCGAGCGACCCACCGGACTGACGGGACGCGCGGTAGGTCGCCCCCATCGCGGAGCGTGCCTCCGCCTCGCCGGCCTCGGCCGTCGCGAGCGCGGCCTGCGCGGCCTCGACCTCGGCCTGCGCGGCCTCGAGCGCGCTCTGCGCCTCGCCCGCGTCCTCGGCGGCGGTGCCCGCACGCATCCAGGCGTCGTCCTGCTGGTCCGCGAGGCGGGCCAGGTCGGCCTCGATGTCGGCGACGCGCTGGGACACCGCGCGTTCGTCCTGCTGGGCGGAGCGGACGTCGTCGTCGCTCGGAGGCTCTGCCTCCGCGACCGGCACGACACCTCCCGTGAGCGTCACGGCGAGCGCGGCCACGAGCGCCAACCGACCCGCGCCGCGAGACGCGCCGGGGTCCTGGGGCGCGCGACGTCGTCGGGCCGGTGGTTCCTGCTGAGGGGAAGGCTGCGGGAGCGTCACGCTCCTCCTATGCGTCGTCGGGGGCTGTCGGCCGCACCGGCGGCCGGGGCCGCGAGGGCGGCGGACGTCCAGTCTCTCCGGCGGTCTGCGAGGCGGCGACTCGGTACACGGGTGAAGAGGCGCCGAGCAGGGGTGAAGATCGACCCCGGGGTCTCGTATGGCGAGATGGGGGTATCGCCGGATGAGATGCCGACCTACTCTCGGGACATGACCTGCCGCCGAATGTGTAGCTGACCCCCAGCGCACGTTCGCCTGCCCTGCGGGCGGCACCCGGACCCACCTCGGACCGGCGACCTGACGACGACCGTCAGCCGCAGCCCCCGACGTCCGGCCGGACCCGCCCACCGCGTGCGCACCAGTCCCCTCACTGCCCCGCCGCGGACCGCCCCGGAACCAGGCCACCGGACGCACCTGCGGCTCCCTCCCCCGCACCCCCAAGGAGCCACCATGAGCACCGAGCCCCGCTGGTCCTTCGAGACCCGCCAGATCCACGCCGGCCAGACGCCCGACCCCACCACCGGGGCCCGCGCGCTGCCGATCTACCAGACCACGTCGTTCGTCTTCCCCGACGCGGGCGTCGCCGCCGACCGCTTCGCCCTCAAGGACCTCGGCCCCATCTACACGCGCATCGGCAACCCGACCGCCGAGGTCGTCGAGAACCGCATCGCCAACCTCGAGGGCGGCGTCGGCGCACTCCTCCTCGCGTCGGGCCAGGCCGCGACGACGTTCGCGATCCTCAACGTCGCCGAGGCGGGCGACCACGTCGTGGCCAGCCCGTCGCTGTACGGCGGCACGTACAACCTGCTCCAGTACTCGCTCGCCAAGCTCGGCATCGAGACCACGTGGGTCACCGACCCGCACGACCCGCAGGCATGGCGCGACGCGGCCCGCCCGAACACCAAGGCGTTCTTCGCCGAGACCATCCCCAACCCGAAGGCCGACATCCTCGACATCGAGGCCGTGGCCGCCGCCGCGCACGAGGTCGGCGTCCCGCTCATCGTGGACAACACGGTCGCGACGCCCTACCTGCTGCGCCCCATCGAGTTCGGCGCGGACATCGTCATCCACTCCGCGACCAAGTACCTCGGCGGGCACGGCTCGGCGATCGGCGGCGTGATCGTCGACTCCGGCAACTTCGACTTCTCGAAGGACCCCGAGCGGTTCGCGAGCTTCAACACCCCCGACCCCAGCTACAACGGGATCGTGTACGCCCGTGACCTGGGCGTGGACGGCATCCTCGGCGCGAACCTCGCGTACATCCTCAAGGCGCGCGTCCAGCTCCTGCGGGACCTGGGGTCGGCCATCTCGCCCTTCAACGCGTTCCTCATCGCCCAGGGCATCGAGACCCTGTCGCTGCGCGTCGAGCGCCACGTCGAGAACGCCAAGACGGTCGCGGCCTGGCTCGAGTCGCGCGACGACGTCGTGTCGGTCGGCTACGCGGGCCTCCCGTCGAGCCCCTGGTACGCCAACGCGCAGAAGTACACGCCGCGCGGTGCGGGCGCGATCGTCACGTTCGAGCTCGACGGCGGGGCCGAGGCCGGCCAGGCGTTCGTCTCGGCGCTCTCGCTCCACTCGAACGTCGCCAACATCGGCGACGTCCGCTCGCTCGTCATCCACCCGGCGTCCACGACGCACGCCCAGCTCAGCCCCGAGGAGCAGGTCAAGGCCGGCGTCACGCCGGGCCTCGTCCGCCTGTCGGTCGGGATCGAGCACGTCGACGACATCCTCGCGGACCTCGAGGCGGGATTCACCGCCGCGAAGGCCGTGCTGGGGTCCGACGCCGCGACCGCTGCCTCGGTCGCGGCGGAGTAGGACGCCGGGACACGCGATGACGATTCTGGACGGCCGGGGCACCCCCGGTGCCCCGGCCGTACAGTGGACGGCGATGACCTCTCCCTCTCCTTCCGCGTCCCCGCGCCCGCTGCGCGGGTCGGACTCGCGCGCGCGGGCCAAGGCGCCCGTCCCGGCCTCGGCCGCGTGGCGTGAGGGGGACGACGCCGGAGCTCGCCTCTTCGCGGACGTCGGTACATTCGACCTCGAGGCCGGGGGCAGGCTCCCGGACGTGCGCGTCGCGTACGAGACCTGGGGCACGCTCGCTCCCGACGGCTCCAACGCGGTCCTCGTGCTGCACGCCCTGACCGGGGACTCGCACGTCGTCGGACCGACCGGGCCGGGGCACCTGTCGCCGGGCTGGTGGGAGGCCATGGTCGGACCGGGCGCCCCGATCGACACCGACCGGTACTTCGTCGTCGCGCCCAACGTGCTCGGCGGCTGCCAGGGCACCACGGGACCCGCCTCGGCGGCCCCCGACGGCCGGCCGTGGGGAGGGCGCTTCCCGCGCGTCACGACCCGCGACCAGGTCGCGGTCGAGATCGAGCTCGCACGCGCCCTGGGCATCTCGTCGTGGGAGCTCGTGATCGGTGCGTCCATGGGCGGCCTGCGCGTGCTCGAGTGGGCGATCCTCGGCCCCGAGGCCGGCATCACGGTCGAGTCCGTCGCGGTCATCGCGTCGGGCGCCCAGACGTCGGGCGACCAGATCGCGTGGGCCCACCCGCAGCTCGGCGCCATCCGCGCCGACCCGCAGTACCGTGGCGGCGACTACTACGACGTGCCCGACGACCAGGGCCCGCACGTGGGCCTGGGCATCGCTCGGCAGATCGCGCACGCGACCTACCGCAGCGCCCGCGAGCTCGACGAGCGCTTCGGCCGCCTGCCGCAGGGCGGCGAGGACCCGTTCACCGACGGGCGCTACGCCGTCCAGTCCTACCTGGACCACCACGGTGACAAGCTCTCGCGCCGCTTCGACGCGAACTCCTACGTCGTGCTGACCGAGTCCATGCTGACGCACGACCTGGGCCGCGACCGCGGTGGCATCGACGCGGCCCTGGGCCAGATCACGGCGCGCGCGCTCGTCGTGGCCGTCGACACCGACCGCCTGTTCCTCCCCGAGCACTCGGAGCGGATCGCCCAGGGCATCCCGGGCGCGCAACCCCTGCGGCTCCTGCACTCGGAGTTCGGGCACGACGGGTTCCTCATCGAGTTCGACCAGCTCGGCCCCATGGTCACGCAGTTCCTCGGGGAGCGCGCGCAAGTCTGAGCACAGGCGGCAGACGGGCTGCTGCCAACCCGGCACGGCCTGCTGCGCACCCTCAGGGCACCCTCAGGGCGTCCACCCAGCGCACCGTGCGTGACGTCCGACCCGACGACCGGGCACGATGTCCCCATGACCGCAGACCTGACCGAGGCCACCGCAGCCCTCCACGCCCAGTGGGACCGCCTGGAGAAGTGGCTCGGGTCGCTCGACGACACCCTCGACGACGCCGTGGACCAGCCCAGCGTCCTGACCGGCTGGACCGTGGGCGAGCTCGTGTCGCACCTGGGGCGCGCCATGGACGCGCTCGTCGCCGCGGGCCCCGTGGCTCCCGGGACCAACCCTCTGACGCTCGCCGAGTACCTGGGCACGTACCCCGAGCGCGCCGAGCAGATCGCCCAGGTGACCAGGGCCCTCGACGAGGAGATCGCGGCGGACCGCCTGGCCGCCGTCTCCGGGTACGCCCGGCGCGCGTTCGCCCGCCTCGACGAGCTCGCCCCGACCGAGACCGTGGTCCAGGCCCGCCGCGGCCCCATCACGCTGCGTGACATGGTGGTCTCGCGACTGATCGAGCTCGTCGTGCACGCCGACGACCTGGAGCGCAGCCTGCCGGGTGTCACCGAGAAGGCCGTCGACCGCGGCGCCCTGGACCTGGTCGCGGCCGAGCTGCTGCGCATCGTCGTGACGCGCGGCGGCTGGAGCCTCGAGGTCGTCGACCCTCGCCTGTGGGTCCGCCTCGCGACGGGCCGTGTCCCCTACGACGTCGACGACCTGGCCCGCGCGCTCGCCCCGCTCCACACGTCGGACTCGGTCCCGGACCTGGGGCGCATGCTGCCGCTGCTCTGAGGGTCGCCGCCGCGCCACGCCGCCACGGAGACTGGCGCAGACCTCGGCACGCCCACCGATCCTTGCCGCCCCAACTATGCTCGTCCGGTGGTGAACGACGTGCGGGTGACGGTCCTGGCAGGCGGTGTGGGTGGCGCGAAGCTCGCCCACGGCATGGAGCTCGCGGGGGCCGACCTCACGGTCGTGGTCAACACGGCCGACGACGTCGAGCTGCACGGCCTCGCGATCAGCCCGGACCTCGACACCGTGACGTACACGCTCGCGGGGCTCGCGGACGACGTGCGCGGATGGGGCCTGGCCGGGGAGACCTACGCGACGCTCGAGGCCATGCGACGCCTGGGCGAGGACACGTGGTTCACGCTGGGAGACAAGGACCTCGCGACCCACGTGGTGCGCACGTCCCGCCTGCGTGCGGGGGCGACGCTGACCGAGGTCACGGCCCAGCTCACGGCCTCGCTCGGCGTGCGCTCGCGCCTGCTGCCCATGACGGACGACCTCGTGGCCACCGTCGTGGAGACCGCCGACGGGTCGCTGGGCTTCCAGGAGTACTTCGTCGCCCGCCAGCACCGCGACGAGGTCCTGGGTCTGACGTTCGTGGGCGCCGCGCAGGCGACCCCGGCCCCGGGCGTGCTCGACGCGGTCTCGGGGGCGGACCTGCTGGTCGTGGCGCCGTCGAACCCGTTCCTGTCGATCGAGCCGATCCTGAGCGTGCCCGGTGTCCGCGACGCCCTCGCGTCCTCGACGGCCCGCCGCGTCGCGGTGAGCCCGATCGTCGGCGGCCGCGCGCTCAAGGGCCCGGCGGCGTCGGTCCTCGCGAGCCTGGGGCACGACGTCTCGGCGCTCGGCGTCGCCCGCCTGTACGTGGGGCTGGTCGACGTCATGTGCGTCGACGAGGCCGACCGCGACCTCGCGCCCGCGATCGAGGCCCTGGGCCTCGAGGTCCTCGTGACGGACACCGTCATGGGCGGGGCGCAGGGCCGCGAGCGCCTGGCACGCGAGCTGCTCGCGGCATCGGCATGACGCCCGACGGCGCCGCTCGCCCCACGGGCACGGGTGCGGCGGGTGCGTCCCCCGTCCGGCAGCGTGCCGTCGCCGTGGTGCCGCTGCGCGACGGGTCCTCGGGCAAGTCACGGCTCGCGACCGTGCTCGACCCGGCCGAACGCAGCCGGCTGATCGCGACGCTCGCGCGCCACGTCGTCGGGACGCTGCTCGCGAGCGAGGCCGTCGAGCGGGTGCTGGTCGTGACGTCCGACCCGCGGTTCACGTGGCGCGCGCTGGGCAGCCTGGTCGAGCCCGTGGCGCCGCCGCTGGACGAGGCGGCCACGCCGACGGTGACCGGCACTCCCGCCGAGGGGGACGGCGACAGCGCCGAGGGCGGCGGTCCCGGCCGCCTCCAGATCGTCCTGCAGCCCGCGAGCCGCCCGGGTCTGAACGCCGCGCTCGTCGTCGGGCGGGAGATCGTCGCGAGCCTCGCGGCCGACCTGGCGGGCCAAGGTGCGGGCGCCACGGCCGTGCGACCGGTCCGGCTCCTGGTCGCCCACGCCGACCTCCCGGCGCTCACGGCCGAGGACGTCGACACCCTGCTCGCCGAGGACGCCCCGGTCGTCGTCGCGACCGACCGGACGCGCTCGGGCACCAACCTCCTGGTGCTCGACGCCGAGGCACCGTTCACGTTCCGCTTCGGCGTCGGGAGCCTCGAGGCGCACCTGGCCGAGGCCGAGCGACGGGGCGTGCGCGCCGTCGTCGTGCAGCGGACCGGGACCGCGGTGGACCTCGACACGCTCGACGACTGGTCCGAGCTCCCGGGCGACGTACGAGCCCGCGACGAGCTCGCGGACCTGCACCGCGCCATGGACCGGGCCCACCGGAGCTGACACCGCCGCTCCGCCAGGTTGTCAGAGCACGCGAGCAGCGGAGGTCACGCTCGTTCTGACAGCTCCTCACAGGATGCCGACGTGTCAGAGCCAGCGAGCACCGGTGGCCACGCTCGTTCTGACAAGCAGGCGGGAGCGGCCGGTGGCATCGTGGCGGCATGGTGATCGAGGTGCGGCCCGCGACGGAGTTCGCCGACGTGCGCACGATGGTGGGGCCCAGGCGGCCCGACGCGAACGTGTGCTGGTGCCTGAGCTACCGCCTGCCCTCGAAGGAGAACGTCGCGCTCGTCGGTCCCGACCGCGGCGCGCTCGTCGAGGAGCTCTGCCGCCAGGACCCGCCGCCCGGCGTGCTCGCCTACGACGGGGACGAGGTCGTCGGCTGGGCTGCCGTGCACCCGCGCGCCGGCACGGCCTTCGCCCGCAACCGCAAGATCCCGCACGTCGACGACCTCGACGTGTGGTCGGTGTGGTGCGTGCGGGTGCGCCCGGGCCACCGCGGGTCGGGCATCTCGCACCACCTGCTGAAGGGCGCGGTCGCCTTCGCCCGTGAGTACGGGGCGCCCGCCGTCGAGGGGTACCCGCTCGACAACCAGGGGAAGAAGATCGACCTGACCATGGCCTACGCGGGCACCAAGAAGCTCTTCGAGGACGCCGGGTTCACGCAGGCCGCGACGACCGACTCGGTGCTCAACGGGTTCCCTCGCGTGCTCATGCGGCTCGACCTGCGCTGATCCCCCACGTGTCAGAACGAGCGAGCCCTCGAGGTCACGCTCGTTCTGACAGATCTGTCGAGGGCCGGGGAGCAGCCGGCGCAACCTCACCACCCGCCGCGGTGCACCACGTCCTCGAGCGGTCGGCGCGGGCGTCGGGTGGGCGAACCGCTCGCCGGGCTCCCACCCCCCTGGGCCGCGTCCGAGGCCGCGTGCCCGACGGCGACCACCCCGGTCACCAGGAACTCGTCCGGGACCCCGAACGCCTCCCGCAACGCCTCGACCTGCCCCGGCGGCACCCCGAAGAAGCACGCACCGAGCCCCTCGTCGACCGCGGTCTGGAGCATGAGCAGCGACGCCATGCCCGCGTCGACGTGCCAGTACGGCACGTCCCACGGCGAGTCGCCCTCGCCCGCGGCCTGCGCCGCCGCCCGGGCCTTGTCGTCCTCGGCGTACCGCCGTAGGTACGCCTCGCGCGACGTCAGGACCACGACGACCACGGGGGCCGTCCGCATCCCCGTGAGCCACCGGGTCTCCCGCGCCCCGCCTCCGGCCTCGGCGGCGGCGACCTCGGCGGCGGCCCCAGGCTCACCCCCGCTCACGCCCCCGGCAGCGGCTCCACCGACGTCCCCCACCCCGGCCACCGCGCGGGGCGAGGTCGCGGACCAGAAGCGCGCGACGCCGTCGGGCGTGTCGAGGACGACGAACGCCCATCCCTGCGTGAAGCCCGCGTTGGGCGCGCGGACCGCGTTGCGGAGCAGACGGTCCACGGAACGGGGATCGACGGGCTCGTCCGTGAAGCGTCGGACCATGCGGCGGCGGCGGACGACGTCCTGGAACTCCATGCCGACCATGCTGCCAGCCCGGAGCACACCCGGGAGCGCCCGAGCGTCCGTCCGTGCCACTCTTCTCCCCGCGTCTCCCCGCGCGCCGCCGCGCGCCGGGTGCCACGATGCGTGAGACGCGCCGTCGGGCAGCACCACCGCCCGTGCACCCTCGCCGCCCCGACCTCGCGCACGCCCTCGCGCCACCCGCCCCAGGAAGGTCCCGCCCGTGAGCGAAGCCCGCACGACCCCCGGCGCGGGGACCATCACGGTCGCCGCGCTCGCCGTCATGAACATCGTCGCGGTCGTGAGCCTGCGCGGGCTGCCGGCCGAGGCCGAGTACGGGCTCGCCTCGACGTTCTACTACCTGTTCGCGGCGCTGTTCTTCCTGGCCCCCGTGGGCCTGGTGGCGGCCGAGCTCGCGACGGGCTGGCCCGAGGAGGGCGGCATGTTCCGCTGGGTCGGGGAGGCGTTCGGCAGCCGGTGGGGGTTCCTCGCGATCTTCATGGTCTTCATCGAGGGCTGCATCTGGTTCCCCACGATCCTCACGTTCGCCGCGGTCACGCTCGCGTACACGGGGGACGCCGCGGCGGCCCCGCAGGTGTCGAGCGACAAGGTGTTCGTGCTCGCGGTCGTGCTGGGAGTGTTCTGGCTCGCGACGCTCATCGCGCTGCGCGGCGTGAAGTCGTTCTCCCAGGTCGCGAAGTGGGGCGGCATCGTGGGGACGCTCGTGCCGGCCGCGCTGCTGATCGGGCTCGCCGCGGCCTACCTCGCGAGCGGCAACCCGTCGCAGGTCGAGCTCTCGTGGGGCGCGTTCGTGCCGGACCTGTCGAAGTTCTCCAACATCGTGCTGGCCGCGGGCATCTTCCTGTTCTACGCGGGCATGGAGATGAACGCGGTGCACGTGCGCTCGATCCGGAACCCGGTCCGCAACTACCCGATCGCGATCCTCGTGGCCGCGCTGGGGGCCGTCGTCGTGCTCGTGCTGGGGACCCTCGCGATCGCCGTGGTCATCCCCAGGGGCCAGATCGACCTGACGCAGAGCCTGCTCACGGCCTTCAACACACTGCTCACCTGGGCGGGCATCGGCTGGGCCGGGCCGATCCTCGCGGCGATGCTCGCCGTCGGGGTTCTCGCGGGCGTCGTGACCTGGGTCGCGGGCCCTGCGACGGGTCTGCTGTCGGTCGCGCGCGCGGGCTACCTGCCGCGCTGGTTCCACCGCACGAACCGGGCGGGCATGCCGTCGCGCATCCTGCTGGTCCAGGCTGCGGTCGTGACGGTCCTGTCGGTCATGTTCGTGATCCTGCCGTCGGTGCAGGCCGCGTACCAGCTCCTGAGCCAGCTGACCGTGATCCTGTACCTCGTCGCGTACGTGCTGATGTTCGCGGCCGTGATCGCGCTGCGGTACTCCCAGCCGGGCCGACCGCGGCGCTACCGCGTGCCCGGCGGCATCGTGGGCGTGTGGGTCATCGGCGGGTGCGGGCTGCTCGCGGCGACGCTCGCCCTGGTCGTGAGCTTCGTGCCGCCCGCGCAGGTCGAGGTCGGCAGCCCGACGACGTACGTGGGTCTGCTCGTCGGCCTCAGCGTGGTCTTCGTGGCCCTGCCGTTCTGGGCGTACGCCGCACGCAGGGCGTCGTGGCGCGACGAGTCCGCCGACTTCGCGCCGTTCACGTGGCAGGTCGCCGCCCAGGAGCCGGAGACCCGTGGCGCGGGGGCGCAGGCCGCGCCCCCCGAGGCGCCGGCCTAGAGCCGCTCGGCGAGCAGCTCGACGAGCGCCTTGCCCTGCACGCCGCCGAGCTGGTCGGCCTGGGTGCGGCACGAGAACCCGTCGGCCAGGAAGATGTCGTTCGGCCCGGCGGCCCGCAGCGCGGGCAGGAGCGCGTTCTCCGCGACCGCCACGGACACGTCGTAGTGGCCCTTCTCCATGCCGAAGTTCCCGGCGAGGCCGCAGCACCCGGCGAGCGTGTCGATCGTGGCGCCGGCCCCCCGCAGGAGCTTCTCGTCGGCCGCGAAGCCCATGACGGAGTGCTGGTGGCAGTGCGGCTGGACGACGGCCGTGACGTCGGACAGGTCGGGGACCTTCCACCCGGTCTCGGGCGCGGGCCGGGTCTCGGGGCGCGTGAGGAGCTCGGCGACCGTGTGGGTCGCGCCCGCGACGGCCTTGGCGCGCGGGTCGTCGGGGAAGAGGTCGAGCAGGTCGGAGCGCAGCACCGCGGTGCATGACGGCTCGAGCCCGACGATCGGGATCCCGTTGACCGCGAACGGCCCCAGGACCTGGAGCAGGTTCTCGAGGCGCTTGCGGGCGCCGTCGAGCTGGCCCGTGCTGATCCAGGTGAGGCCGCAGCAGGCCTGCTGGTCGGGCACGATCACGTCGTAGCCCGCGGCGTCGAGCACCGTGACCGCGGACTGCGGCACCGAGGGCGCGAGCGCGTCGCTGAACGAGTCGGTCCACAGCACGACCTGCGGCCTCTTGCCGGCCTTGGGCCGACCGGGCGTCTGCCCGACGGCGAGCCCCGGCACCCCGTTCGTCGCGCCCCCGCGCTTCCACCACGTGCGGAAGGGGACCTCGGCGAACCTCGGCACCTCGCGGCGCGGGTCCATGCCGCCGAGGCTGAGCACGAGCTTCGCGAGCGGCCGGATGCCGAGCACCGCGTTGATGACGCGCGGCATCATGCCCGCGAGGCGCGCCCAGCGCGGCAGCCAGCCCAGCGCGTAGTGGTTCATGGGGCGCAGCTTGCCCTGGTAGG
The DNA here is from genome assembly GCF_016907235.1 of Oerskovia jenensis. Taxonomy (NCBI): domain Bacteria; kingdom Bacillati; phylum Actinomycetota; class Actinomycetes; order Micrococcales; family Cellulomonadaceae; genus Oerskovia; species Oerskovia jenensis. Next base: position 3,197,075 of record NZ_JAFBBO010000001.1, on the reverse strand, counting down.
TGCGGTGCAGGACCTCGGCCTTGTACTGGGCCATGTCGACGCCCGCCGGGCAGTCGGCCGAGCACGCCTTGCACGACAGGCACAGGTCGAGCGAGTCGCGCACCTCGGGCGACGTGAGGCCGCCCACGAGCGTGCCGTTGATCGCGTCCTGCAGCACGCGCGCACGGCCGCGCGTGACGTCCTTCTCGTCCTTGGTCGCCTGGTACGAGGGGCACATGAACCCGCCCGACGCCGACGAGTCCGCGCGGCACTTGCCGACGCCGACGCAGCGGTGCACGGCCTGGGTCATGTCCCCGTGGTCGTGGCTGAACGAGAAGCCGCCCTTGGTCGGCAGCACGGGCAGCGCCTTGGGGCGGCGCAGGTCCGCGTCGACCGCGTTGGGTCGCACGATCACCCCGGGGTTGAGCACGTCCTGCGGGTCGAACAGCGCCTTGACCTGCTCGAACAGCGAGATGGCCTCGGGCGAGTACATGACGGGCAGCAGCTCCGAGCGCGCGCGGCCGTCGCCGTGCTCACCGGACAGCGAGCCGCCGTACTTGGCCACGAGCTCGGCGGCCTCGGTCATGAAGGTGCGCAGCACCGAACCCGACGTCTCGAGCGGGATGTCGATGCGCAGGTGCACGCACCCGTCGCCGAAGTGCCCGTACGGCAGGCCGTCGACGCCGTAGCGCGCCATGAGCGCGTCGAGGTCGCGCAGGTAGGAGCCCAGCTTCACCGGCGGGACGGCGGAGTCCTCCCAGCCCGGCCACGCCTGCTCGCCCGCGGGCGTGCGCCCGGCCAGCCCGGCGCCGTCGGCCCGGATCTGCCACATGGCCGTGGCGTCGGGACCTGCGGGCAGGATGCGCGTGGACGTCGACGCGGAGGCCGCGACGATCGCCTCGGCGTTCGCGTACGCCTCCTCGGGGGTCGCTCCCCCGACCTCGACCATCATCCAGCCCCCGCCCGGCGGGAGCTCGGGGACCGAACCCGCGCCCTTGGCGCGGCGCACCACGTCGACGAGGCGCGCGTCGAGGCCCTCGACCGCGAGCGGGCTCAGCGAGAGGAGGGCGGGGACGTCGTCGGCCGCGGTGGGCATGTCCTCGTAGGCGAGGACGACGAGCGTGGGCGCGCTCGGGACCGGGACCAGGGCGACCGTGGCCTCGAGGATCGTGACGAGCGTGCCCTCGGAGCCCACGAGGAACTTCGCGAGGTCCGAGCCGTTCTCCGGCAGCAGGTGCTCGACCGAGTACCCCGAGACCTGGCGACCGAACCGCCCGAACTCGGTACGGATGAGCGCCAGGTTGTCCTTGACGAGCTGCGCGAGACCCGGGACCGCGGCGAACGTCGGGTCGCCCGAGCCCGCGGTGAAGCGGCGCCCCGTGCCGTCGACCACGTCGAGCTCGACCACGTTGTCCGCGGTGCGCCCGTACGCGACCGCGTGCGGACCGCACGCGTTGTTGCCGATCATGCCGCCGAGCGTCGCGCGGTTCTGCGTCGACGGGTCGGGGCCGAAGCGCAGGCCGTGCGGGGCCGCGGCCTTCTGGAGCGTCGACATGACCACGCCCGGCTCGATGCGCGCCGTGCGGGCCTCCGGGTCGAGCGACAGGACCGAGTTCACGTGCCGCGAGAAGTCGATCACGACGCCCGGACCGATCGAGTTGCCCGCGACCGACGTGCCCGCGCCCCGCGCCGTGAGCGCGACACCCAGCTCGCGCGTCACGTCGAGCGTCGCCACGACGTCGGCGGTCGAGACCGGGAAGACCACCATCTCGGGGACCACGCGGTAGTTCGACGCGTCGGTCGAGTACTCGGCCCGGCGACGCGTCGAGGAGTCGACGATGCCGCGCGTCGCGGTGCGCAGCGCAGCGGCGATCGCCTCGCGCGCGGCGTCCGCCGCGCTCTCGGCCTCGCGCTCCACCGCACGGTGGGCCGCGGACCGTGCGGCCTCCTCGGCAGCGGCCGCCTTGGCGGCGCGCTGGGTGTCTGCCGTCGTGCGCTCGGGCGGGACGGGGGCTCCTGCGGCGTCGAGTTCAGCGGTCACGTGGGCGATTCTCCCACCACTCCCCCGAGCGGTGGACGCGCGTCCGGGGAGTGTCCGGGATCCGGTCCGGGCGCGGGACGGGCGGGCAGGGTGCCCGACGGCGGTGCGCGGTCGACCGCCCGACACGCCGGGGGGGCGGAGCGGACGGAAGGTCCCCGGACCCACCCTCGCCACGTGCGGGCCAGCACTCGGTGGTGCGCTGTGCCGGGTGCGCGGTGCACATGTGCGCCGTGCTGGGCTGCACCGTGCCAGGAGTGACCCTGTACAAGCCTGCCCACCGGCTCCTGGAGTTGCCCTGCCCGGGCCGGGTCGTGCTCGCTCCCGCTCGTGGCTACCGACTTCCGTCCGCTCCGGTCCCACGGTACTGCGGGTCGGCCCGCACCCCGACCCCGAGCTCGGAGCACGGGCGACCGGGGAGACCTAGCGCCTGGTCTCGTACCGGGTCAGGAGCACACCGCCGGGAAACGTCCGGGTCTCCACCAGGTCCAGGTCCACCCAGTTGTCCAAGGACGGGAAGAACGGCGTGCCGCCGCCCACCAGGACCGGGTGGGTGACGATCACGTACTCGTCGATCAGCCCGGCCCGCACGACCGCCGCAGCGAGCGTGGCACCGCCGACGTCCATCGGACCGCCGTCCCCGGCCTTGAGCCGGGCGACCTCGGTGACGGCGTCGCCGGTGACCAGTCGGGCGTTCCAGTCGGCCTCGCTGATCGTCGAGGAGAACACCACCTTCGGCATCTCCCGCCAGCGGTGGGCGAACTCGGCGTGCGCCGGTGTCACGCCGGGCTGCTGGTCGGCGGTCGGCCAGTGCGAGCTCATCGCCTCCCACAGCCTGCGTCCGTACAGCGCCAGGCCCGTCGCGTCCACGCGGTCGGACCACCACTGGAACAGCTCGTCGCTCGGCACGCTCCAGCCGAGGTCGTCGCCGGGCGCGGCGACGTATCCGTCCAGGCTCGCGCTCATGGCAAACGTCAGCTTCCGCATGGTGCCGTCCTCCCGGGGGTCGGTGTTCGGTGTACTGCAGACCGGCTCGGCGCGGAGAAGTCATCGACCGGGACCTGCTCGACCCCGTGCGCGGGGCCTCAGCCCATGCCGTCGCCCTCGACGTCTGCCGTCCAGTTGACCTGCTGGATGCGGGTGTCGAGCTCACGCAGCGCTCGCGCCAGGTCGTCGGCCTCGGCCCGCGTCGCGGGCACGTCCACACCCGACACGTACCGCAGCTCGGTCCGCGTGAAGCGGTCATGGGAGGCCGATGCCGCGTCGGCGAGGTCGGTCCGCAGACGGTGCCGCAGGCGCAGCACGTCGCGACGCGCGAGCGCCGCCGTCATGGTCAGGCCGGGCTCGACCTCGGTCGCGAGGTTCGCCGCGTTGATGCGCCCGATCAGGGACTCGAGCTGCGCCGCGGTGCGCTCGTGCTCGGCGAGCAGCGCGACCGGGTCCTCGGCCGGAAGGTCGCCCTCCTGGTGACGGGCGTTCGCGATCGCCCTGCTCGCCACCTGGGCGAGCCGGCGCTGGAGGTCGGCGCGCTGCGCGAGGGCCTCGGCGAGCTTCATCGTTGATCGACTCCTGGTGCTGGGACGGGACGGTCTACCGGTCCGAACCTATCCCGGCCCGACGACCCCGTCACGGGATCGCCGCCCGGTGGTGTCAGAACGAGCGAGCACCCCAGGCCACGCTCGTTCTGACACGTCGCTAGAGCACGAGCTCCGGCTGCAGCCTCGTCGGGCTCCACACCCGCTGCCGGTACGCGGCGAACGTCGTGGCGAGCAGCGCGACCGCGAGGACCACGAGCAGCACCCCGACGTCGCGCGCGACCGTCGCGAGGTCCCCGCCGTAGAGGAGCTGCCGCAGGCCCTCGACCGTGTAGGACATGGGCAGGAAGCGGTGCAGCGCGCGCAACGGCTCGGGGATCGTCTGCCACGGGAACGTCCCGCCCGCGGTCACGAGCTGGACGAGCATGAGGACGAGTCCCAGGAACTGGCCCACGGCACCCAGGTACACGTTGAGCGCCTGGAGGATCGCGACGAACGTCGCCGACGCCAGCACGAGCAGGACCGCGGTCCCGACCGCGTACACGGGGTCGATGTCGAGCGCGAACTTCACGACCGTGAACATGAGCGCGACCTGAGCCACGCCGATCACGGCCGGGGGGATCCAGCCGCCGAGCGCGGTCTGCCACGCCGGCCGACCGGCCGCGAGCGACCGGGTCGACAGCGGCCGCACGAGCAGGAACAGCACGTACGCGCCGATCCATGCGGCGAGCGACATGAAGAACGGCGCGAGCCCGGCCCCGTACGTGCCGGCGTTCGCGATCGTGTCCTTCTTCACGGCGACCGGGTTGCCGATCGTCTTCGCGGTGTCCTCCTGCGTCTGCGCGTCGACGTCGGGGATGCGGCCCAGCCCCGCCGCGAGGCCGTCGTAGAGCTCGGTCGTGCCGGACTGCAGCTGGGCCGTCCCGTCGCGCAGCGTCACGCTCGACGACGCGAGCTCGGCTGCGCCGTCGGACACCTGCGCCGTGCCCGAGGCGAGCGTGCCCGCACCGGTCGCGAGCGTGCCCGCACCGTCCTCGAGCTCGGCCGCTCCCGAGGCGAGCCGGTCCCCGCCCGACGCCGCGGTCGCGATGCCCTGCGTGAGCGCGGGCGTGGCGCCCGCGAGCGTCGCCGCCCCGGCTGCGACCTGCGCCGAGCCCGCGCTGAGCTCGCCCAGCTTCCCGGCGGCCCCCTCGACCGTGGCAGCGGCGTCCTCGACCGCGGGGGTGATGTCGGTGATGGCCTGGCTGATCACGGGCTGGATCTGGTCTGCCTGGGCCTGCGTGAGCGTCCCGTCCGCGACGAGCTGGTCGAGCAGCGCCTGGACGTCGGCGTCCGCGTTCGCGAGCTGCCCGACGACGTCCCGCGCCGCGGTGGCCGCCTGCTGCCCGTAGCCCGCGACCTGGGCGTTCCCGTCCGCGACCTGCTGCGCACCGTCGGCGAGCTCCCGCGTCTGGGTCGGGAGGTCCGTGGTCCTGCTGCGCAGCGTGTCGAGCCCGTCGGAGAGCGTCTCCGCGCCCGAGGCGAGGGTGCCGCTCGCGGCCGACAGCTCGTCGGCCCCGTCCGCGAGGCGGGCCGCACCGCTCGCGGCCTCGCTCGCCCCCGCCGCGAGCCGGGCCGTGCCGTCCACGAGCTGCACGGTCCCGTCGGAGAGCTGCGTGGCGCCGTCGACCAGCTTCTGCGCACCCTCGACCCCGCTCGCGAGGTTCGTGTGGATCGACGCGAAGCCCTTGAGGAACGTGTCCGCGGCCTCGGTCCCCACCTCCTCGGCGATCGCGTCGCGGACCTTGCCCACGATCGTGTCGGCGATGGTCGCCGCCAGGTAGTTGTTGGCGTCGTTGGTGATGAGGACCAGGCTCGCCTGCTGCGGCTCGAAGCGCCCCGAGGAGGCCAGGTCCTGCGAGAACGTCGGGCCGATCACGAGGGCCGCGTCGAAACGCCCCGACCGCACCCCTGCCTCGGCGTCCGCCTGCGTCGTCTCGACCCAGCCGAACCCGCCGTCACCGGCGACGAGCTGCTTCGCGACCTCGTCGCCGAAGTTCTTCTCGGTCGAGGTCCCGTCGACCGCGTCCTCGACGGTCGTGCCACGGTCCTGGACCACGAGGGCGGCCGGGACCTGCGCGAGCTTGTCGTACGGGTCCTCGTTCGCGAACAGGTACAGGCCCGAGTAGAGCGTGGGGATCACGATCATCGCCAGGATCGCCAGCTTGGGCAGGGTCCCGGCGCTGATGCGCCGCAGCTCGGAGATGCCGAGGCGGATGGCGGTCATCGGTCGGTCCCCTCGTCGGGGGGTGGTTCGGTCGCGGGGTCGGCCGCGGGGTCGGTCGCCGGGTCGGCCGCGGGGTCGGTCGCCGGGTCGGTCGCAGGGTCGGCCGCGCTGCCCTGCCCCGGGCCGGGATCCGGGCCCGGATCGGGCTCACGCTCCGGCTCCGGCTCCGGCTCACGCTCAGGGGCTGTCGTCGCCTGGTGGCGCCCCGGCGCCTCGCGGGCGGCGGTCAAGGTCGGGTCGGTCGGGTCGGTCGTCTCGGCGGGCTCCGTGGCTCCGGCGGTCCGGGCCTCGTCCGGACCGGCCGGCTCGCCCGCCACCGCCGCCGCGTTCGGCACCGCCGGCACCTCCGCCACCGCCGGCGCGGGCCGCGTCCGCAGCGCCTCGACCGGGGCCGCGCGCAGCGCGTCGTCGCCGCGGGCGGGGGGCAGGTCGGCGCCGAGGTCACGGGCCGAGGAGCGCGTGCACTGCACGAGCACCCCGTAGCCGAGCGCCGCGAGCGACTCGGCGACCGACCACCAGTTCGACGGTTCGCTCCGGTGCCGGTCGGGCAGGGTGAGGACCAGGAACCGCACGTCCTCGCGCTCGGAGGCGAGGGACGACAGGAGCGCTGTGCGCAGCGCACCGTGGAGCTCGTCGACCCGGTCCCCTCGCCGGTCGAGCAGGTCGTGCGCGTCGAGCCATCTCTTGGCGTGACCCGGCAGGGACCGTTGTCCGGCGAGCGAGAGCTCCTCGGCGACGACGTCCCCGACCGTGAGCGCTTCGTCGGGCTCGGAGATCCCCGGGACGTCGACCACGGCCGTGACCCGGCGCAGGTCGGCGGTCGAGGTCGAGGTGGTGCCGTCGTCGTCGACGAGCGTGACGGTTCCCGTGTAGGGGGCGAGGCGGCCGGTCGCCACGAGCGCGAGCGCTGTGTGCCCGTGGCCGGGCTCTCCCGCGAGGAGGACGCACTCTCCCGAGGCGAGGGTCAGGGTGGTGGCCTCGAGCATCGGCGAGCGCCGGCCCTCGACCTGGACGTCGTCCATCGCGATCTGCACCGTCGTGTCCTCTCGTGTCGAGCCCCGTGCGGATCGGCCGCGGTCGAGCCTCGTGTCGATCTTCCGTTGGACCTCGGCGGCGCGCACCTTGTCAGGACGAGGTGCGGGGCGCACGGTGGGGCCCTGGGCGGGGCATCGACGGGGTGAAGGTCGCGCCTCCCCCGGCCGGGTCGGGGTCGGGTCGGTAGCCTGGGGAAACGGGCGTCGAGAGGAGACTTCATGCGTGTCGTGATCGTCGGGGCGAGCGGGAACGTGGGCTCTGCCCTGCTGCGCAGGCTCGCCGGGGATCTCGTGGTCACCTCGGTCGTCGGGGTGGCGAGCCGGGTGCCGCGTGCGGACGGATCGAGCACGGTCGTCCCGCCCTTCGACGCCGCCGAGTGGGTCCGCTGCGACCTCACGGACCCGCAGGACGTCGTGGCGTCGCGGCTCGCGGGCGCGTTCGTCGGCGCCGACGCCGTCGTCCACCTGGCGTGGGCGATCGATCCCGCGCACGACCGCGACGAGCTCGCGCGCGTCAACGTCGAGGGGACGCGGCGGGTCGCGGCCGCGGCGGCGCGGGCGGGAGTCGGCCACCTGGTGGTCGCTTCGTGCGCGAGCGCGTACTCGCCCGCGTTCGACGACTCGCCTCGCGACGAGTACTGGCCGACCGCGGGGATCGCGGGCTCGGTCGCCAGCGCGCAGAAGGCCGAGGTCGAGGAGTTCCTCGACAGGTTCGACGCCGAGCATCCCGGGATCGTCGTGACCCGGGTGCGTGCTCCGTTCACGTTCCAGCGCGATGCGGCGAGCGAGGTGTCACGGTTGTTCTTCGGCCGCGTCCTGCCCGTGCCGCTGCGACGCAGGGGGACCCTGCCGACGCTCGTGTGGCCGCGCGGCATGCGCCTGCAGGTCGTCCACGCGGACGACCTCGCGGACGCGTATCGCGAGATCCTCGTGGGGCGCCATCCGGGGACGTTCAACGTTGCCGCGGAGGGCGTCCTCACGGGGCCCGACGTCGCCGCGATCGTCGCGCAGGGACGGTTGCGCGAGGTGTCGCCCGGGTCCCTGCGGCGTCTGGTCGCCCTCGCCTGGGCGGCCAGGTTGGTGCCTCTCGACCCGGGCTGGTTCGACGTCGCGCTCGCGGTGCCGGTCCTGGACTCCTCACGTGCCCGGCGGCTGCTGCACTGGGATCCCGTGCACGACGCCCGCTCGACGGTCACCGAGGTCGTCGGTGGCCTGGTCGAGGGCGCCGGCACGCAGAGCCCGCCCCTCCTGCCGACGTGACCCGCGCCGCAGCAGCCGCAGGTGCACGTCCAGGTGCCGGCCCCGAGGTCGGTCAGGCAACCCGGTCGGTCTGCCTGCCCGACCTCGGGGTCGGCGCCGGGGGTGCTACGACTCCAGGGATGCGTCCAGCGTGATCGTCGCGCCGGTCAGCGCCTTGGAGACCGGGCACGTGGCCTTGGCGTTCTCGGCCGCAGCGAGGAACCCGGCCTCGTCGAGCCCCTCGACCTCGCCGCGGACCGTGAGCGCGACGGCCGTGATGCGCAGACCGCCCGCCGGGTCCGGCGACAGCGTGACGTCGGCCCTGACCTCGAGCGCGACCGGCGTGCCACCGGCCTCGCCGATCACCCCGGAGAGCTGCATCGCGTAGCAGGAGGAGTGCGCGGCGCCGATGAGCTCCTCGGGGCTCGTGATCCCCTGGGCCTCCTCGGCCGTGCGGCGCGGGAAGCTGACGTCGAAGGTCCCGGTCCCCGAGCTCGTGAGCTCGACCTGACCTGTCCCTTCCATGAGCGTGCCGTTCCACGCGGTGCGGGCGGTGCGGACTGCCATGATGTGGCTCCTTCGTGAGGGGTTCGGGGGACGAGGCCGTTGCCGTCGTCTACCCGTCGACCGTAACCCCGGGGTCCCGGAGCCGCAGCGTCGTCCCACGACGTCCCCTGGGCCGAGCGGTCCCCACCGGGTGCGAGGACCGGGCGAGCACGACCGCCCGCGGGGGCTGCGCCGTCGGGCACGGCCGTGCTCCCGCGGCGGACGCGCCGCGAGGAAGTCCTCAGCGCGACGCGTCGACCTCCACCACGACCGGGAAGCCCACCTCGGTCGTGAGCCGTTCGGCGAGCGTGAGCGGGTTGGGCACGGAACCGACCTGGACGACGATCGACGAGAGGTCGTCGCGGACGTACACCGCGCGGATCCCCGGCCAGCGGTCGTCCCCGAGGAGGGACTCCGCGAGCCCCTCGAGCTCTCCGGGGAGCACCGCGAGCGGCTCGACCCGCACCGGGACGTCGGGGTAGGCCCCGGCGACCGTCGCCAGCGCCTCCTGGGGCGGGTCGCCGTGCCAGACGAGGACGACCGTCCCACCACGGTCGAGCCTGACCGTGCCGAACCGCTCGTCGCCCGCCAGGAGCCCGCCCAGCAAGGACATCGCGCCCTCGGGGCCCTCGCCTCGCTCGACGAGCGTCGACGGGTCCACCGGGTCCACCGGGACGGCACGCTCGCGCGGACCGACCGGGCGGAGCGGGTCGACCAGCTCCCGGGGCGCGGTCTGCTCCGGCACCACGATCCTCAGGGTCGCCTCCACGACCGGCGTCTCCTGCGGCACCGGGGTGGCGGTGCATCCCCCCACGAACAGCACACCGACGACGACCAGGCTCACGGTCCCACGCCTCATCACGCATCCCCCCTCGCGCGCACCCTAGCGAAGTACGGACCGCGACAGGCGAGGCGTCCGGGCACGACGACGGCGCCCCTCGACGTCGCTGCCGTCCGGCCGCCGGTCACGACGGCCGAGCGTCAGGGCGCGAGCACCACGGCCGTCCCGTACGCGACGATCTCCTGGTAGCCGTTGCCGACCTCGTCGCTGTCGTAGCGCATCGCGAGGATCGCGTTGGCCCCCTGCGCGGTGGCCTCCTCGACCATGCGGGCCACGGCCTCGTCCCGCGACTGCTGGAGTTGCTTGGTGAGCCCCTTGAGCTCGCCGCCGACGATCGACTTGAGCCCCGCGCCGATCTGCGCGCCGACGTTGCGGGACCGGACGGTCAGGCCGGTCACCTCGCCGACGACCTGCTGCACGGTCCGGCCCGGGACATCGTTCATGGTGGAGACCAGCACGGTACGTCCTCCTCACGGCCACGCACCGTGCGCGGCCACTCCTCACGGTAGGAGGTCGTCGCGGGTCGCGCCCGGCGTGCGCGGGCCGCCCTGCCGGGCCGGGGTGGAACGGTTCGTCCCACCCCGGCTGCTCCCCGGGTGCCGGACGGTGAGCGGGCGTTGAATGGGACGTATGACAGCCTCGGACACCCCCCTCGCCCCCGTGACTGCCGCCCCCACCCCGTGGGCCCTGCCACCACGGGCCGTGCTCGCCGAGGTCGGGTCGAGCGACGCGGGCCTCACGGCCGAGCAGGCGCGGACGCGGCTCGCGGAGGTCGGCCCCAACCGGTTGGCCCCGGCCGCCCGCACCCCGTGGTGGCGTCGCGTGCTGTCGCAGTTCGACGACGTCCTCATCTACATCCTGCTCGTGTCCGCGGTGCTCAAGGCGATCGTGGGCGACTGGATCGACTTCACCGTGATCCTCGCGGTCGCGGTCATCAACGCGGCGATCGGGCTGATCCAGGAGGGGCGTGCGGAGAAGGCTCTCGACGGCATCCGCGGCATGCTCTCGGTCCATGCGCAGGTCCGACGCGACGGGGCGTGGACGCAGGTCGACGCCGACGACCTCGTACCCGGCGACGTCGTGCGGGTGCGCTCGGGCGACCGCGTCCCCGCCGACCTGCGCCTCCTGACGGGGGTGAACCTGCGCGTCGACGAGTCGGCGCTCACGGGCGAGTCGGTGCCCGCGTCCAAGTCGGTCGACGAGGTGCCCGCCGAGGCAGGCGTGGGCGACCGGTCGAGCATGCTGTTCTCGGGCACGCTCGTCTCGGCGGGCACGGGCACGGGCGTCGTGGTCGAGACCGGGGAGACGACCGAGATCGGCCGCATCCAGACCCTCATCTCCGAGGTCCACTCGCTCGAGACGCCCCTGTCCCGCACCCTCGACGCGTTCGGCAAGAAGCTCGCGGTCCTCATCCTCGTCATGGCCGTGGTCATGGTCGTGATCGGCCGCGTGTTCCACGGGTTCGAGACCCCCGAGCTCGTGTCCGCGGCGATCGGGTTCGCGGTCGCGGCCGTTCCCGAGGGGCTGCCGGCCCTCGTGACGATCACGCTCGCGCTGGGCGTGCAGCAGATGGCCCGACGGCGGGCGATCACGCGTCGCCTGCCCGCCGTCGAGACGCTCGGCTCGGTCACCACGATCTGCTCGGACAAGACCGGGACGCTGACCAAGAACGAGATGACGGCCCGCACGGTGCGCACGGCCGGGCACGAGTACGCGGTGACGGGGATCGGCTACGCGCCCGACGGCGAGGTCAGCCTCGACGGCTCCCCCGCGCCGCTCCCCGAGCACCCCGACCTGCGGCGCCTGACCGAGGTCATGATGCTGTGCAACGACGCGCGTGTCGTGCACGAGCCCGCCGGGGAGGGCGACGGCTGGCGCCTCGTGGGCGAACCGACCGAGGGGGCGCTGCGGACCCTGGGCCTCAAGGCGGGCCTCGACCCGGCCGGGTGGCGGCGCGTCGCGCTCGTCCCGTTCGAGTCCGAGAACAAGTACATGGCCACGCTCACCGAGGACCCCGACGGCGACCTCCACGTGCTCGTCAAGGGAGCCCCCGACCGGGTGCTCGACCGCTGCTCGACCCAGACGGGGCCCGACGGGCGTCCCGAGCCGCTCGACCGCGACTTCTGGTCGGCCCAGATCGACGAGATCGGCGCGCAGGGGCTCCGCGTGCTGGCCGCGGCCCGGGCGTCGGCAGCACCGGGGGCGACGACCCTGGCGCCCGGGGACCTCGAGGCGGGCCTCGAGCTCGTCGGGCTGGTCGGGATCGTCGACCCGCCGCGCCCCGAGGCCGTCGAGGCCATCGCGCAGTGCCAGGACGCCGGGATCACGGTCAAGATGATCACGGGCGACCACTCGGGCACCGCGCTCGCGATCGCACGGGAGATGGGCATCGTGCCGCCGACCGGCACCGGGGACGGAGCACCTGCGCCCCAGGTCCTCACGGGGGCCGAGCTCGAGGCCATGAGCACCGAGGAGCTCCGGGCGGTCGTCCGGGACGTCGACGTCTACGCGCGCACGAGCCCCGAGCACAAGATCCGGATCGTCTCGGCGCTCCAGTCGCACGGCGAGGTCGTCGCCATGACGGGCGACGGCGTCAACGACGCCCCCGCGCTGACGCAGGCCGACGTGGGCGTCGCGATGGGGATCAAGGGCACCGAAGCCACCAAGGAGGCCGCCGAGGTCGTCCTCGCGGACGACAACTTCGCGACGATCGAGCGAGCCGTCGAGGAAGGGCGACGGATCTACGACAACCTGCGCAAGTCGGTGCTGTTCCTGCTGCCGACCAACGGCGCGCAGTCGCTCGTGATCCTCGTCGCGGTGCTCCTGGGGTGGGCCCTGCCTCTCCAGCCCGTGCAGGTGCTCTGGATCAACATGGTCACGGCCGTGACGCTCTCGCTCGCCCTGGCCAACGAGCGCGCCGAGCCCGACATCATGTCGCGCCGGCCACGCGACGCCAAGGCCTCGATCCTCACCGCGGCGTACCTGCGTCGCGTCCTGCTGGTCTCGGTCCTCATCGGCGGTGCGACCATGGCCGTCTACTTCATCGAGCGCGACCAGGGCATGGGCGTGGCCGAGGCCCAGACCACGGCCGTGACGATGCTCGCCCTCGGTCAGCTCGCCTACCTGTTCAACTGCCGGTTCCTGGACCGCTCGTCGATCACGCCCGCCGTGCTCCGGGGCAACCGGGCCGTCTGGTACTCGGCGGGCTCGCTGCTCGCGCTCCAGGCCGTCTTCGTCTACGCGCCCTTCATGCACTCGTGGTTCGGCTCCGCGCCCATCGGGCTGCGCGAGTGGGGCATCACGCTCGGGTTGGCGGTCGTGGTCTTCCTGCTCGTCGAGGCCGCCAAGGCGCTCGGCCGGGCGCGACAGCGCTGAGCTCGACGCACGGTCGGGCACGCCGCTCGGGGAGCGACGTGCCCGACCGCCTCGGGCGAGCGGGCGTCAGTCGATGGTGCCCGCCGGACGGAAGACGATCGACGAGGCGCGGTCGTTCATCGACCCGAGCGTGGCGCAGTGGGGGACGCAGTTCGTGGTGGTGCCCTTGACGTAGTTCTCGAGGTCGTAGAGGGTCGCCCAGCAGTCGGCGTAGGCGTTCAGCGAGCTGATGTTGTTGTTGTAGAGGAGCGCGGACAGCCGGGGGAAGCCGTACGTGCTGCCGGTCTGGCAGCCCAGCCCACCCGCGCCCCAGAAGAGCTTGCTGTCCCCGGTGTAGTTGGCCCCCTTGAACGCGAGACCCAGCATCCTCGATGCCGACGACGCGGCGGCGGTCGCGCCCGGGTCGGCGGTGCGGGACTGCCCGTGGGCCGCCTCGGCCGCCTGCTCCTGAGCGAAGGCTCGCAGGGCCGCGGGCTCCCCGGCCTCGACTGCGGGGTCGGTCACGGGCACTCCCGTCGCGGCCTCGATGGCCTCGCCGAACGAGTCGAAGCACTCGGTCCGAGGCTCGGGCGTGAAGGCGATGTCCTGCCCCGCCGGGGTGGGCTGGGCGAAGACCGAGCAGACCTTGTGCTGCGGGGTGAACGACTTCGACGTGAGGTCGGGGCCCTGGGGTCCGTCGGCGAGCGCGGGTGTCGCACTCAGGGCTCCGACGACCAGAAGTACCGCGGAGACCGCTGCGATGCGGGTCGGACGACGTGACATGTTGTGCTCCTTCACAGCGTGGGCCGGAGTCGACCGCTGCCCGCGGACGACGTCGACACGTGGGTGAGGACCGCCTGCGAAACGTCGGTGTTCCGCGCCCCCGGACCGATCGTAGGGGGCGCAGCGCGTCCTGTCCTGGTTTGTCCCTGCTGCCCGTGCGGCGCGCGTGTGTCGGATTTCACCTATAGCGTGCAGGCACGGTCGTCTGCACACAGCCGTCGGCGACCACCACGGGGGAACCACCACGCACCTTCAACGCCGCCGGTCCGCACCGGGGAAATGAGTGTCGATGAAGCACCGTTCGTTGTTAGCTGCCGTCTCAGGACTGGCGGTGGTCGCAGCATCGACGCTGCCCGCCGCGTCCGCACCGTCCGATCCCGCCGGTCCGTCCGGCCCCGACCTCACGTCGCAGTCCGCGACCGCCCTCACGCCCACCGAGAGCGAGGCGGGCAAGGTCGCCCCGTCGCTCGCCGAGTCCTCCGGGACCGTGACGGCGTTCGTCCAGCTCGACACCCCGTCCGGTGTGGACCTCGCGGACCAGGGCGCGAGCCCGGCGCAGGTCGAGGACAACCAGGCCGTCGTCGAGCGCCTCGCGGACACCGTCGTCCCCGCGCAGACGAACGCCCGCAGCGCCCGCGCCGCAGGCGCACCCCAGCAGGTGTCGGTCACGAGCAGGCTCGTCCCCGGTGTCGTCGTGACGGGTGACGCCGAGCAGGTCCGGGCGCTGGCCGCCGACGACAAGGTCGTCACGGTCTACCGCATCGTCCCCAAGACGCCCTCCAACAAGGGCACCGACGCGTTCACGCGGGCCCTCGAGGCGTGGCAGAGCACGGGCTACACGGGGCAGGGCGTCCGGATCGGCATCATCGACACGGGCATCGACTACACGCACGCAGGCTTCGGTGGGCCGGGCACGCAGGCCGCGTACGACGAGGCGTACGGCGTCAAGGGCCAGGGTCCCGTCCCCGCGGGGACGTTCGACGACGCCAAGTACCTCGGCGGGTACGACTTCGCGGGGTACGACTACGACGCGTCGGGCACCGTGCCGGGCACGTCGCTGATCCCGACGCCGGACGAGAACCCGATCGACTCGCTCGACTCGATCGGCTCGGGTCACGGCTCGCACGTCGCGGGCACGACGGGCGGCTACGGCGTCCTGGCCGACGGGACGACGTTCGACGGCGACTACACGACCCTCACCGACATCTCCGACTGGACGGTCGGGCCGGGCTCGGCCCCCGAGTCGGGCCTGTACGCGCTCAAGGTCTTCGGTGACCTGGGCGGCTCCACGAACGTCGTGGTCGACGCGCTCGAGTTCGCGGCCGACCCCGACGGTGACGGCGACCTGTCCGACCGGCTCGACATCGTGAACCTGTCGCTCGGCTCGGACAACAGCCCCGCCGACGACCCGGAGAACCTGTTCATCGACCAGCTCTCGCGCCTGGGCACGCTCGCGGTCGTCGCGTCGGGCAACGCGGGCGACGTGACCGACGTCGGGGGCTCGCCCGGCAACGCGCGCACCTCTCTGACGGTCGCGAACTCGGTGGGCAACACCCAGACGTTCGACGGCGTCGAGGTCACGGCCCCGGCGGGCGTCGCGGGCTCCTACCCCGCGCAGAACTCGCAGAGCTACGCGGGCGACGCCGACGTGACCGCAGAGGTCGCGTTCCTGGGCGCCACGGTCAGCGGGTGCACGCCCCTGACGCCGGCCCAGGCGGCCGCCACGGCGGGCAAGATCGCATTCCTCTACTGGGACGACAACGACGCCACGCGGGCGTGCGGGAGCGCGACGCGCTTCAACAACGCGCAGGCCGCGGGCGCGGTCGGCGTCCTGCTGTCGTCCGAGCTCGAGGTCTTCGCGGCCGGGATCGCGGGCAACGCCGGCATCCCGGGCGCGCAGCTCACGGGTCCGAGCCACGACGCGCTGCGTCCGGCGATCGAGGCGGGCGGGGTCGTCCTGACGCTCGGCCCGTCGCTCGCGAACTCGTCGTTCGTCGAGATCGCCGCGATCGGGGACACGCTCAACGCGGGGTCCTCACGCGGGGTGCACGGCTCGCTGGGCGTCGTGAAGCCCGACGTCGCCGCACCGGGCACGGGGATCTCGTCCGTGGCCTCGGGTCGTCTCACGCAGCCCGGCATCAAGTCGGGCACGTCGATGGCCACCCCGCACGTGGCGGGCATCGCGGCGCTCGTCAAGGAGGCCCACCCGGGCTGGAGCGCGCAGCAGGTCAAGACGGCCGTCATGAACACGGCCTCGCACGACGTGTGGACGGGCCAGGGCGGCACGGGCACGGCGTACGGCCCCGAGCGCGTGGGGTCGGGGCGCGTCGACGCGGTCGACGCGGTGAAGAACTCGACCCTCGCCTTCTCGGCGCAGGACAAGGAGCTCGTCTCGGTGTCGTACGGGCTCGTGCCCGTGGCGGACAAGACCGTGACGGAGCGCCGCACGGTCGACGTGCAGAACACGGGTTCGCAGGCCGTGAAGTACGCGGCGGCGTTCACGACGTCGAGCTCCGCGGGGGCGCGACCGTCACGGTCTCGCCCGCGAACCTCACGATCCCCGCGGGGCAGACCCGGACGGTCACGCTGACCCTGACGGCCGACCCGGCGACGCTCGCGAAGCAGCTCGACCCGACGTCGGCCGCGACCACCTCGGGGGTGCCGCGCGACTTCGTCGGCATGCTCACCGGTCGCCTGGTCCTGACGCCTGAGTCGGGCAGCGAGCTGCGCGTCCCGGTCCAGGCCGCGCCGAAGCTCGTGAGCGACCTGACGGGCAAGGACGTCACGTTCCTGAACCAGGACACGTCGGCCGAGCTCGACCTCGACGGACGCGGCGTGGCCTCGGGCGGCTGGACGTCGCTCGTGGCGCCGTTCGAGCTCAAGGCGACGAGCCCGCGGCTCGAGGCCGACGCGGCCGAGGGCTCCTCGGCCTCGGCGGTCGCGTCGGGTGACATCCGCGCGGTCGGCTTCACGTCGAGCGCGCCGCAGTACGCGGCCGCGGGAGACGACCCGGGCGCGGGGCGGATCGGCATCGGCGTGGCCATGGACGGTGACTGGGCCTCGCTCGGTGGGGTCATGTTCCCGTCGGTCGAGACCGACGTGGACGGCGACGGCTCGGCCGAGTTCGAGACCGTGGTCCGCAAGTACAACGAGTCGGACCTGACCCTGGCGACCACGTAC
This sequence comes from Oerskovia jenensis, assembly GCF_016907235.1. Lineage (NCBI taxonomy): Bacteria > Bacillati > Actinomycetota > Actinomycetes > Micrococcales > Cellulomonadaceae > Oerskovia > Oerskovia jenensis. Next base: position 3,180,280 of record NZ_JAFBBO010000001.1, on the reverse strand, counting down.
ACGCTCAAGGACTGGACCGGTCCGGACGGCGAGGAGTACGGGGCGGGCGAGGGCGTGCTGCTCGAGCCGGTCAACTCGGTCTGGGCGAACGTCGACACGTCGGTCTTCGACAGCAACGTGCTCGTGGTGCCGGTCGCGATCGGCGAGCTCGGCATCGAGCCGGGCACCGTGCCGTCGTTCACGGTCGCGACGTACTCGTACTACGGGACGCAGCCCGACCAGTCGATCGACCGGGTCGGACCGTTCACGGGCGACCCGTACGACCCCGCGTACTGGTTCAGCGGCGGTGGCCAGCTCCTGTTCGTGGGCGCCGACGACGCCCCGGTCACGGTCAACCGGTCCGCTGCCGCGGCCGAGGCCGGGACGGGCGAGCTGCTCCTGCTGCACCTGCACAACGCGAGCGCGGGCAAGCGCTGGCAGACGGTCGGGGTGTCGAACCTGGACGCGTCGGTCGAGCTCACGGTCACGGCGCAGTCGCGCTGCGTCGCGGGCAAGGCGCAGGTCGCGGTCCGTGCGGTCAACGACGGCGACGTGAAGGCCGACGTCGTGGTCGAGACACCGTTCGGGACCAAGACGTTCAAGAACGTCGCGCCGGGCAAGTCGGCCTCGCAGTCCTTCAGCTCGCGGGCGACCGCGATCGACGCCGGTGCGGCGACGGTCACGGGCACCGCGATCGTCGAGGGCGTCACGGTCACGACGCCCTACGAAGCCGGGTACGAGGCGATCAGCTGCGGCTGACGCCTCGACCAGCAAGACGTGTCAGAACGAGCGTGAGCATGGGGCCTCGCTCGTTCTGACACAACTCCTGGGACCTGAGGTTGTCAGAACCAGCGTGCTCCAGAGGTCACGCTCGTTCTGACGACCCACAGGTCGAACGGGACGACGAAGGGCGCGACCCGCGGGTCGCGCCCTTCTGGTTTCCCTGGATGCCCGAGGGGCACCAGAGGAACCGTGTCAGAACGAGCGTGGCCCCATGTTCACGCTCGCTCTGACAAGTTCGTGCGCCAGGTCTTCAGACCTTCACGCCGAGGTGCTGCATCTCGAGCACCAGGCCCTTGATCGCCGCGGCCGGCACCTGTCCCCCGCGCTCGACCAGCGCGGCGACCGACGCCGGGATCTCGGGCTCCGAGCACAGGATCAGGGGCGTGTCGGCTGCGGAGTCGGGCAGGCGACCGTGCGTGCCGCGCACGTAGGACGCGTCGAGCGGCACGGTGCTCATGGCATACCGCAGCCCGACCTTCTTCTTGACGAGGTTGAGCCCGGCCTTGGCCTTGGCCAGCCGGTCGGCGGGGTCGAAGAAGAGCTCGGCGGGGTCGTAGCCGGGCTTGCGGTGGATGTCGACGCCGCGCGCGTACTCGGGCGCGCGGGCGTCGTCGAGCCAGTAGTAGTAGGTGAACCAGGCGCCTGGCTCGGCGACCACGACGAGGTCACCCGAGCGCTGGTGGTCGAGCCCGTAGCGGGCCTGCGCCTCGCGGTCGAGGACCTCGTCGACGCCGGGCACGGAGCGCAGCAGGTCCTGCACGCGGGCGAGGCGGGACGGGTCGTCGACGTACACGTGCGCGACCTGGTGGTCTGCCACGGCGAACGCCTTGGACGTCCAGGGGTCGAGCTGCTCCTTGCCGTCCTGCACGTAGACCTCGAGCAGACCCTCGCGGCGCAGGATGCGGTTGAGGTGCACGGGACGGTTCGCCTCGGCGATGCCGTACTCGGAGACCACGACGACCGCGACGCCGTTGTTGGCCGCGTCGTCGAGCAGGGGGGCGAGGACCGCGTCGAGCTCGGCCGCGGCGGCGTCGGCCTCCGGGGAGTCGGGCCCGAACCGCTGGAGGTCGTAGTCGAGGTGCGGCACGTAGGCCATGGTCAGCTCGGGCGAGTGGGTGCGCAGGACGTGCCGGGTCGCCTCGACGATCCAGGCCGAGGACGCGATCGCGGCGGTCGGCCCCCAGTAGGTGAACAGGGGGAACTCGCCGAACCGCCCGGTGAGCTCGTCGTGCAGCGCGGGCGGGCGGATGTACGCGTCGGGCGACTTGCGCCCGTCGGCGTGGTAGATCGGGCGGGGCGTGACGGTCACGTCGGTCGTGGCGCCCATGGCGTACCACCAGCAGACGTTCGCGGTGCGGTGGTCGGGGTTCGCACGCCGGGCGGCCTCCCAGATCTTCTCTCCCGAGACGAGCTTGTTGTGCTGGCGCCACAGGAACACCTCGCCGAGCTCGCGGAAGTACCAGCCGTTGCCCACGGCGCCGTGCTGGGCGGGGGCGAGGCCGGTCGTCATGGTCGCCTGGACGGTGCACGTCACGGCGGGCAGCACGGTCGCGAGCTGGGTCTGCCAGCCGCCCGCGGCGAGCTGACGCAGGCGCGGCATGTGGGCGAGGGCCTTCTCGGTGAGCCCGACGACGTCGAGCAGCAGCACGGGCTTCATGCGAGGACTCCTGAGGTCAGAGGGGTGGTGAGGGTCGCGGGAGCGGCCGGGCGGGCGGGGGCGGGGTCGTCGTCGGGCCCGAGCAGGTGCTCGGTCGCCCACCGCAGCTCGGCGGCGATCCCCGCGACGAGCGGCTCGACACCGCCCCCGCCCACGGCGTCCCCGGCCGGGGACGGCACCGGGAACGCGGGCGAGCCGGGCGGCAGCACGGCCCACGTGTAGGTCTCGACGTCGAGGTGGGCCTCGTCGCCGTGCGGTGCGGCCCGCACGGCCGCCACCGCGGCGCGCAGCACGTCGGTCGTCGCGGCGAGCGGCGGGGCGGGCTCGTGGTGCAGGGGCACGTGGAAGTGCACGCGCCACGGCCCCTCCCCCGGCAGGCCGGGGGGCTCGCCGGCGCCCAGGGCGTCGGGCAGGTCGTCGACGGGCAGCACGTCGCCGCTCGGCGCGAGCTCGCGCACCTGGTGGATGTAGCGCTTCTCGACGAACTGCCCGACGGCGTCGCGCGCCCCGGGCGCGGACGGCTCGGCGAGGTGCAGCGCGGCCGAGGCCTGCACCTTGACGACGCGCAGGCCGGCCCCCGTGATGCGCTCGACGGCTGCGGCCGGGTCGGCGAACGAGACCGCGAGGTGGCACGTGTCGAGGCAGACGCCCACGAACGCGGGGTCGATGCCGCCGCCCACCTGCTCACGGGCAGGACCGTCGGGCGCGAGCCGCGCCTCGAGCCACGTCACGACGTCCTCGACCGTGTCGAGCACGCACCCGGGCTCGGGCTCGACCGCGACGCGCACGACCTTGCCCGTGCGGGCGGCGAGGTCGCGCAGCCCGGCCGAGAGGTCCTCGAACGCGCGCGTCGCCGCGGCGTCCTGGGCGGGCGACCACGCGACCCCGTCCGGCTCGCGCCAGGCGAGCGGGAGCGTCGAGATGGACCCGTCCACGCCGTCGGGCAGGAGGGCCGCGAGGACCTCGGCGCACTCGAGCGTGTAGGCGAGCCGCTCGGCGTCGGCCCACGTGGGCGAGTAGACCGCGAGCTTGACGACGTCGTCGTGGAACCCGCCGTAGGGGAACGCGTTGAGCGTGTGCACCTGGAGGCCGTGCTCGTCGAGCGCGGCCCGCAGCCGGGCCATGTCCTCGGCCGCGCGCGGGGACGCCGAGAGGCGGTGCGCGAGCGAGGCCGGCAGCCACAGCCCGACCCCGAGCACGTCGAGCCCCGCGGCCTCGCGCACGGGCCCGGCGTACCGGGCGAGCTGGTCGACCACGCCGTCGAGGTCCTCGGCGGGGTGGACGTTGGTGCAGTACGACAGCAGCATCAGACCCGGGCCCCGCGCAGCACCGAGCTGCCCTCGTAGCTCGCGGTCGCGGCGGGCGCCTCGCCCTCGACGAACCCGGGCACGGGGTCGAGCAGCAGGTTGCCGGACTGCCCGTAGAACGCCACGGGGTTGCGCCACAGGACCTTGTCGACCTCGTCGTCGGTGAACCCGGCCGCGAGCATGGCCCGCCCGGTCTTGAGCGTCTTGAGCGGGTCCGAGCGTCCCCAGTCTGCGGCCGAGTTGACGAGCACGCGCTCGGTGCCGTGCTCGAGCAGGATCGCGACCATGCGGTGCTCGTCCATCTTGGTGTCGGGGTAGACCGAGAACCCCATCCACGCCCCGGCGTCCTTGACGAGCGCGACGTTGGTCTCGTTGAGGTGGTCGACCACGACCATCCCGGGGGCGATCCCCGACTCGCGCACCACGTCGAGCGTGCGGTGGGTCCCGACGAGCTTGTCGCGGTGCGGGGTGTGGACCATGACGGGCAGCTTCGCGTCGACCGCCATCGCGAGCTGACGTGTGAACGCCTCGTCCTCGGCGGGGGTCATGGAGTCGTAGCCGACCTCGCCCACAGCGACCACGCCGTCCTTGGCGAGGTAGCGCGGGATCTCGTCGAGCACCTCGGTGCAGCGCGGGTCGTTCGCCTCCTTGGGGTTGAGGGCGATGGTCGCGTGGTGGCGGATCCCGAACTGCGTGGCCCGGAACCGCTCCCAGCCCAGCAGGGAGTCGAAGTAGTCGAGGAACGACCCGACGGTCGTGCGGGGCTGCCCGAGCCAGAACGCGGGCTCCACGAGGGCACGCACGCCCGCGGCGTACATGGCCTCGTAGTCGTCGGTCGTGCGGGAGGTCATGTGGATGTGGGGGTCGAAGATGCGCATCAGGCGTCCTTGCTGTGGTTCGCGAGAGAGGTCGTGGGCACGGTGGGCAGGGTGGGGGCGCCGGTCCCGTCGGGCGCCTCGGGCGCGATGCGCGCGACGTCGTCGGGCACGACGCGCCCCGCTGCCCGGCGCTCGGCCGCGAAGTCGCGGGCCATGCGCGCGAGCTCGTCGTCGGCGCGCTCGTCGAGCCCGGCGACCGCGTCGAGGCTCACGCCCATGAACACGAGCTTGAGCACCGCGTGGCGCCACGCGTGGTCGTCGAGGTGCGCGGCCGCGAACGGCCCGACCGCGGCGGCCACGAGGCTCTGGTCGTTGGCCCGCAGGGCGTCGGCCGCGAGCATCGACCCGGCACGGACTACGGCGGGCGGCAGGGTGTCTCTGGGCTTCCCGGCGAGCGCCAGCGCGTCGAGCCCGCGCAGCACGCCCCGCCGCTCGGGCGTGTCCCCGCGCTGGTAGGTCTCGGTCAGGCGCGTCGCGAGGGACTCGCCGTCGGCGGGCAGGGCGCCCGCGAGCGCCACGACCAGGCGGGCGCGCGCGGCGTCGTCGAGCGTCCCGTGCAGCACCCCGGCGGGGTCCGCGCCGGGGTCCAGGGGTGTGCGTCCCACGGCCCGCCCGGCCCGCGCCAGGTGCCCGACGGCGGAGCCCGGGTCCGAGGCGACGTCGCCGCACGCCCCGTCCAGCCAGGCGGCCTGCTCGTCGGTGAGCAGGCCCGCGAGGGCGTCGGGGTGACCGGCTGCGGGCGGGCCCGCCGTCGCTGTGGCGCCCGGTGCGGTGGTCAGGTCGGGGGTGGTCATCGGAGTGCCTCCTGGGGTGTGGATGCGGTGGTCGTCGGAGAGGTCTGGTCGGTCGCGCTCCACGCGGCCCAGGCCTCGGTCATCGCGGCCATGCTGCGGTGCGCGAGACCCGGTGCGTCGTACGAGTGACGGGGCAGCTCGACGGCCGCGACCCCGGTGTAGCCGATCTCGCCGAGCGTGCCGAGCGCGAGCGACAGGTCGAGCTCGCCCTCCCCGAACGGCAGGTGCTCGTGCGCGGTGTGCCGCATGTCGTCGACCTGCACGTTCAGCAGGTGGGGTGCCGCGGCGAGCAAGGCTCCACGCACCCCGTCGGGCTCGACGACCACGCAGTGCCCCAGGTCGACCGTCAGCCCCAGCTCGTCGGGCGAGCCGGTGTCCTCGCGCAGCCGCAGGGCGTCTCCCACGGTCTCGACGAGCATCCCGGGCTCGGGCTCGAGCGCGAGCCAGACCCCGTGCTCGCGGGCGTGGGCCACGACGCGCGGCACCCGGGCGAGAAGGCGCTCCCAGCCGGCCTCCGCCGTCGTGCCTGCGGGCAGGACACCGGAGAAGAAGGACACGCACTCGGCGCGCAGGCCCGCCGCGACCTCGACCGCACGGCACAGGAAGCGGACCCGGAGGTCCGCGAGGTCCTCGTCGGGGTCGAGGAACGTCGGGTGGTGCTTGCGGAACGGGTCGAGCAGGAAGCGCGTGCCCGTCTCGACGACCACGCGCATGCCCAGGTCGTCGAGGCGCTCGCGCAACCGGGCGACCTGCACGTCCGCGTCGTCCGCGAACGGGTCCAGGTGCGGGTGCCCGAGCGTCAGCGCCACGGCGCCGTAGCCCTCGTGCGCGAGCACGTCGAGCGCGACGTCGAGCGGGTGGTCGGTGAAGCCGTTGGTGCCGTACCCGAGGGTGAACGGCATGCGAGGGACGGAGGACGCTGCCGAGGTCTCGCTCACGACTCGCTCAACCCCGGGTGCGGGCCCACGCGACGCCGGCCACGGGCGCGCAGCGCACGGCCCACGAGCTCGACCCCCGCGAGGACGGCGACCGAGCCCAGGCTCCCGCCCCGGGCCGCGAGCGCCGCCTGCAGCGGGACCATCGACCGGATGCCGGCCTTGGTCGCCGCGAACGCGTTCGTGGCGTCGGGAGAGCCGACCGTGGCGGCCTGCTGTGGCAGGCACGAGGCCACGTACACCCCCGCGGAGGCGAGCGCGGCGAGCGCGGGGACGACGGCGCGTGCCCGGCCGAGCGCGTCGGTCTGCCCGCCCGACGACCGGACCGACGACGGCGCAGAGGCGAGCGACGTCGTCGGGCCCCTGCGCAGCGAGCGCAGCGCCCCCACGGCCAGGACCCCCGCGACGCCCACCGTGCCCGCGGCGACCGCGGCCGCGACGGGCTGCGTCGTGCCGTGGACCTCGCCCCGCGAGAGGACGGTGACCCCGGCCGTGTGCACGGTGAGGGCGGCCGCGGCCGGGAGCGCCGCACGCACGCGCCCCCTGCCCGCACCCATGAGCACGTCGAGGCCACGGCAGGCCGCCATGACGACCGGACCGCTCACGTGGTTCTTCGCGACCAGGTCGTAGGTCCACACGCTCGCCGCGAGCGGTACCGCGAGGGCGAACGAGCGCCGCCCTCCCCCTGCCCCCGCGAGCACGAGCCCCGCGGCCGTGAGCCCCGACGCGACGCCGAGGGCCTGCGCGGGCGAGATGCGCCCCGAGGGCAGCGGACGCTCGGGGCGCTCGAGCGCGTCGAGCTCGCGGTCCGCGTAGTCGTTGAGGGCCATGCCCCCTGCGTACAGGCACGCCGACGACAGGGGCAGCAGCGCGAGGCGCCACGGCCTCACGTCGGCCGTGCTCCCGGCGCGGCGGGCCGGACGGAGCCGCCCGCCCGCGGCCGCCCCCGCGAGGGTGTCCCCCACGACCGAGAGGACCGCCGGGGCCCGGACCAGGTCGAGGTAGTCGCGCAGGGTCACGGCTCGCCGACCTCGGCCCGTGCCTGGTCCGCCTGCGCGCTCGTCCGGTGCGCCCAGACCCCCAGCTCGCGCGACTGCTCCGCGAACGCGTGCACGTCCGAGCCCCACGGGTCCTTGAAGAAGAAGCCCATCTCCGGCACGGCCCCGGACAGGCCCGCGGCGTCCGCGAGCGCCAGCAGGCGCGCGAGGTCCAGCACGAGCGGGGCCGCGAGCATCGAGTCGTACGCGCTCCAGGTGGTCTGCAGCGTGAGGCGCGACCCCAGGAAGCCCTCCACGTGGACGTGGTCCCACGCGACCTTGATGTCGCCCAGGTCGGGGACGTTGTCGATGTGGAGCGGGGTCACCGTGGTCCCCGTCAGGTCCTGCAGGCCACGGTTCTTCGAGACGAGCTTGCTCTGGACGGCGTGCGGGTCCGCGAGCGTCGCGCCGTCGCCGCCACCCAGGAGGTTCGACCCGGCCCAGGACAGGACACGCAGGCCACGCGACGCCAGCGCGGGCGCCAGGACCGACCGGAGCCACGTCTGGCCGGTCTTGCCGTCCTGCCCCGCGAACGGGACGCCACGCTCGGCCGCGAGAGCGTGCAGCGCGGGCAGGTTCATGCTCGCCGACGGCGTGAAGCCCGCGTACGGCGCCCCGGCCAGCAGGGCCGCGTAGGCCATGACGGAGCTCGCGGGCAGGACCTCGCGCTCGGGGTCCTCGATCGCGGCGCGCAGCAGGTCGAGGTCCTCGAGCTCGGGGGCCGGGGCGGGCAGCGGCTCGGTCGAGGCGAGGTCGACCACGACGACGCGCGCCAGGCCGTGGCGCTCGCGGAAGGCCGTGACGTCCGCGGCGAGACGCTCGGCCGCGGCGGCCTGGGAGCCCGTGCGATGGGCGGGGTCGTAGCCGGGGCGGATCTCGGCGTCGGCAGCGTCGAGCTGGGGGCGCACGGCCTCGAGCAGCCGGTACGGGATCATGCCCGCCTCGACGAGCATCTCGGCGCGCTTGCCGAGCGGGGTGTCGCTGATGTCGTGACCGCCGACGACGAGGTCCGCGAAGGACGGGAGGGCGACGGAGTCGAGCGGCGGCTGCGCGGTGACGCACCCGGTGGCGGCGCTCAGCCCCGAGGCGATCGCGGCCAGTCCGAGCGTGGCGGTCGTCGCGACGGATCCTCGTGCCCCGACGAACCAGATGCCTGTACGGCCGTGGTTCCAGGTGGGCTGGTGGGGTGAAAGGTGCATCGTCGCTCCTGGTCCCGTCGGTCCCCGCGGGCAGGACCGAAGTGCGGAGTCGAGGGCCTCGTCGCCCTCGACGGGCTCCGTCCCGTGGCGGGCACGCTCGCGCGAACGAGGCGTGCCCAGACCTGCCGGGCTGGTGGCCGTGCAGCGACCCTAACCCCCCTTTTGTCGATGGTCAATCAAAAGCCGGAGGAGAGTTGGGCCGTCTCTGGGATTCGACGACAAAAGAAAGGTGCCGAGGGCAACGCTCGCGCGTGACCCTCGGCACCTCGGTACGTGCCCCTCCGCTGTCCGGGGATCCCCCGACCCGCAGGCCCGCTCAGCGGGTCGGCGAGAAGTCCAGCTCGTCGTCGGCCACCGCGACGACCGACCACGTGCTGCCCTCGGCATCGCTCAGCTCGTACGACGGCACCAGCGCCGCTCCGCCGTCGGCCTGGTAGTGCACGGCCCAGCCGAGACGCGCCGACGTGATGGTCACCTCGTCCACGGGCCAGGAGAAGGCGGCGCCCGCTCCGACGGTCGGCGGGACGGTCGGCACCTCGGGCTCGACCGGGACGTCGTCCGTCGTGGACCCCTCCAGCATCGTCGACGAGCCCCCGGGGCGCGCGTACGCGATGATCCCCGGGCTCCCGAACCGAGGATCACCCAGGCGCTCGACGGCCGCGGTGGGGCTCACCACGGCATAGTCGCCGATCGAGACGGTCGGGGCGAGCGACCCGTAGAGCGACGACAACCCCGCGCCCGAGTACGTCAGGCTCCACGCGACCCCGGTCCGCTGGCCGTCGACCACCTGGGACGCCGTCACCGCGAGGATCTTGCCGTCGGCGTCGTACGACTCGGTCGCGTACTCGTAGCCCGCCGGGTCGAGACCCAACGCGCCGAGCACGTCCTTGCTCGACGAGATCGCGGCGTCGGGCGCGGGGGCCGAGCCGAGGTCCTGCTGACCGCACGCGGCCTGCGGGTCGCTCTCCTGCTCCTCGGTCGTCGCCGCGTCGCTCCCGGGGACCGCGACGATTCCGCACGACCACGGGTCCTTGCCGGGGTCGTTGAACGAGACGCTCGTCGTCCCGTCGGGCTGGAGGCTCATGGTGGGTCCCTGTCCGTCGTTCGGCCCGACGGTCCACGCCCCGTACTCCTGCCGCGGCTCCCCTGCGACCCCCAGCGCCGAGGCCACCTTCGCCGCGGTCTCGGCCGAGAAGGTGCCCGCGGCGTCGTACGCCCACGCAGGGGCCGACGTCCCCTCGGTCCCGAGCCCCGCGGACGTGAACACGGTCCGCCCCCCGAACCCCGGCATGCTCGACATCTTCGCGTCGGCGGCCCCCAGGGCCGTGGAGCCGGCCGCCGCCCCGGCCTCCTGACGACCCGCAGCGCGCTCCTGGAGGGCGATGGGTGCGTCCGCGGTCGCGACCGATCCGCCACCGCCCGAACCCTGCGCGCTCCCGAGCGCGTACCCGCCGACCCCGAACGCCAGCACGCCCGCGACGGCCGCAGCGGCGGCTCCGGCGAGCGGGACCCGGCGCCGCTTCTTCTCGCGGTGGACGGCCAGCTCGTCGAGCTCGTCCCCCTCACCGCCCGACGACGTCGCACCGGTCGCGGCGCCCGGCTCCCCCGGGGTGGTCGTCGACACGGGCCCGAAGGCCCCGCCCAGGTGCGCCCGCACGGTCGCGTCCTTGGCCGCGATCGCGCCGAGATCAGGGGTGGCTGACGCGGCCGGGTCGGCGTCACGGACACGCTCGTACGCCTCGTCGGGCGTGCGGCCGTCGTCGGGCCCGGTCCCGGGGGGAGTGCCGGGGACAGGTGCAGAAGACTGGTCGTCGGTGCTCATCGGGAGCCTCCAGCTCGTCGATCCGGGGGCCCGGATCCTCTACCCCGTCTGTGTCGTCACCGCTCGGTCTCTTGCACGGGACGCAGCGCCGGTGCTGCGGCGCGGTCCCGGACCTGGGCGACCGGGACCTCGCCCGTGTCACCGGCGCGCGCCTGCGCGGCCCAGGCGTCCCGCAGGCGCGAGCGCGCGCGCGACAACGCGGCGTCCGCGCCGCCCCGGCTCACGCCCAGCACCTCGGCGAGCTGGTCGCCCGTGAGCCCGTCCCAGGCGTTGAGGAGCAGGATCCGCCGGTCTCGCGGGGCGAGCACGCCGAGGACCCGACGCACGTGGTCGTCGCTCAGCGCGAGGGACTGCGGGTCGACGTCGTCGGCCTCCTCGGGCACGTCGGCCACGAGGACCGGCCGCATCTTGCGGCGGTGGTTGGCGAGCACGAACCCGGCCGTGCGGTACAGCCAGGGCAGCTCGGCCCCCTCGGGGACGTCCTCGCGACGCCGCCAGGCCGTCGCGAAGACCTCCGCGGTCAGGTCCTCGGTGTCCGGTCCGGCTCCCCCCAGGCCTGCCGGGAGCCGGCGGCGGAAGTAACGGTAGACCGCGGTCGTGTGCGCGGTGAAGAGCGCCTCGAACCAGGCGTCGTCGCGGGTCGGGGGCGTCACTGAGGCTCCAGGTGGGATGGCCGGCATCGTCACCCTCCCTGTGTCGTGGTGACCCCGATCCTTGCAGCGGCGCCGATCCCACGCCAAGGCGTCGCGGCACCGGCCGGGTCGCGCGTCCCGCGCCCGCGGGTACCGCTCCGATCATGCCTCTACCCTGATGCCATGAGCGCCACCGACGACGCAGGCCCGACGACGCCCACGACCCCTCGCCGCGCCCGTCGCAAGGGGCGCCGCGCCGGGTGGGTGGTGCTGGTCCTGTTCCTGCTCCTGGTCGGCCTGCTGGTGTGCGCGGGGCTCCTGGTGCGCGACGCCCTCGCCGCCCGGACGTCGTTGACCGGTGCGATCGACCGGCTGCCCGCGGTCGAGGAGGCGCTGCGCGCAGGGGACGGGGCTGCGGCCGAGGCCGCGCTCGCCGAGGTCCAGCCCCTCACCGCGGACGCCCGCAGCACCACCGACGGCCCGCTGTGGTGGGTCGCCGGCCGCCTGCCGTTCGTCGGCGCCGACGTCCGTGCCTTCTCGACCGCAGCCTGGGCGGTCGACGAGATCACGCAGGACGTCCTGCCTCCGCTCGCGCAGGCCGCGGCGCTCGTCTCGGAAGGTGGAGTCCAGGTCCAGGGCGGAGCCGTCGACCTCGCTCCCCTGACCGAGGCCGCACCGTCGGTCTCCAGCGCCGCCACGACCATGTCGACCGTGGTCGACCGGGTCGGGGGCATCGACGTGTCCGCGCTGCAGGACGTGCTCGCCGGGCCGGTCTCCGACCTCCAGGACAAGGTCTGGACGCTCGACGGGCTCGTGACGACCGCTCACCGCGCGACGACGCTCCTGCCCGCGATGCTCGGGGCCGACGGTCCGCGGACGTACCTGCTCATGGCGCTCAACAGCGCCGAGCTCCGGTCCCCCGGAGGCATCCCCGGGGCGTTCGCCGTGATCGGCACGGACGCCGGGCGCATCACGCTGCTCGACCAGGCCTCGACGCAGGACGTCGGCCCGTTCCCGGACGGGATCAGCCCGCTGAGCCCCGCCGACGAGGAGCTGTTCGGCGCCGACATGGCCGTCTACGTGCAGGACACCGTGTACACGCCCGACTTCCCCACCGCGGCGCCCCTGGCCGCCGCGATGTGGCAGGCGTCGAAGGGGCAGGCCGTCGACGGGGTCCTGACCCTCGACCCCGTCGCGCTCTCCTACCTGCTCGAGGCCACCGGCCCCGTCGACGTCGAGGGTGCCACGATCGACGCCGGCAACGCGGTCGACGTCCTGCTCTCCGAGGCGTACGAGGAGCTCGAGCCCGGCCCCGAGACGGACGCGTTCTTCGCCGCGGTGGCAGCCACGGTCCTCACCACCGCGCTGTCGGGCGACACCGACCCGCAGAGCCTGCTCGGCGCGGTCCAGCGTGCGACCAGCGAGCACCGGGCCCTCGTGTGGTCGAGCCACGAGGACGAGCAGTCCCTGCTCGCGGACACCGTGGTCTCGGGGGACCTCTCGTCGTCCGACCGCGCCGCGGACACCGTCGGCGTGTTCTTCAACGACGCGACCGCGGGGAAGATGAGCTACTACCTCGACTCGGCCGTGCAGCACGTCGCGAGCGAGTGCTCGGCGAGCGGCCGCACCGACACGTTCCAGGTGGACCTCTCCTCGACCGCGCCCGCCGACGCGGCGACCAGCCTGTCCTGGTACGTCACGGGCGGAGGGATCTCGGGGACACCGCCGGGCAACATCCGCACCGACCTCTTCCTGTACCCGCCGCGCGGGGGGAGCATCCTGAACGTGACCGCCGACGGGACGCTGACCGGCAGCGAGGTCGTGGAGATCCAGGGACGCGCGGTCGCGACCCTCCCGCGCGAGCTCGCACCGGGTCAGAGCACGAGCGTGACGTTCACCGTCACGAGCCCGGACGAGGACGCCGACGGGTCGTCGGGCACCCGGCAGGTCGACGTCTGGTCGACCCCGACCATCGACCAGCCGGGGCTCGCGACGATCGAGGTTCCCGTCTGCGGGTGACCTCCGGGAAATCACGGCGAGACAACGATTTCCCAGGAATTGCTTTTCACCCGGACAACCGTCCACTTCCTGACCGATAGTCGCTACCCTCAAAAGTTCAGGGTCCAGTGACGGCAGGAAGGCGCGCCGAGGCTTCGACCCCTCCCATTCATCGACCGCCACGACCAAGACTGGTGAAGACGCCATGAGCACTTCAAGGACCGCACTCTGGGCGCGGGGGCTCCTCGTCGCAGGGCTCGTGGGCGCGACGGCCCTCGTCGGCCCCGCGGCGAACGCGTCCGTCGAGACCCCCGACCCGACCGACGGCGGCTACGTCGAGACGACGCCGCCCCCCACGATCGAGCTCACGGTGCTCCAGCCCGTGTGCGACGGCGACGTGCCCTACCTCGTGTACGACGTCGACGTGACGGGCACCCCGAACGACACCGTGACCATCACGTGGCTCAACCCCTCGGGCGCGAACGTCGTCCAGGCCGGGCTGCCCCTCTCCGGACGGGTCCTGTGGCCCGGCGCCACGGTGGACGCCGCCGGCAAGCCCACGGGCTGGCCGGGCTGGGTGTTCGAGAACGGCGAGTGGGTCGAGGGTGGCACCTTCGGCTGGGTCCGCCCGACCGTGAACGTGCTCTTCCAGGTGAACCCCGAGACCACGGTCTCGGTGGCCTACCCGCCGTCGAGCCCCAACTGCAACACCAACCCTCCGGGCAAGACGACGCCCCCCGGAACGACCACGGTCGACGGCAAGGTCACGACCGTCTCCAACAAGGCCGGCGCCGCCCAGGACAGCGGGCTCGCCGCGACCGGTGCGACCGTCGGCAAGTTCGTCGGTGTCGGTGCAGCGCTCCTGCTGGTCGGTGGCGGTCTGGTGCTGGTCGCACGTCGCGGCCGCAAGGGCAACGCCTGACGACCGACGCTCGACGTACAGCACGAAGGCCCCCGGTGATCATCACCGGGGGCCTTCGTGCTGTACGTCGAGCTCCTGGAGCAGCCGCCGCGCCGCGTCCAGGGAAGGGTCAGGCCGGAGCGGTCGCCCACGTCGCGGCGTAGAGACGCTGCTCGAGTCCCTCGAACGCCCAGCGGTCCGCGATGAGCGTCGGCCCGTTGGGCGAGTCCGGCACGAACCACTGCATCTGCTCGACCGTCATCTGCTCCGCTCCCGAGGCGTCCACGCAGCTCAGCTCGAAGCGTGTGAGCGTCGCGGGCTGACCGTCGATCTCGACGTCCAGCTTGCTCGTCTCCTTGGACGAGGCCACCGTGAACTTCCCGGTCCCGGGGCAGAAGGCCCCCTCGGGGACGTACGCCTGGGCCGTGTCGACCTCACCGACCGCGTCGCCGTTGAGGACGTCGAAGCTCGGGCACGCCTCCGCCTCGGGGCAGCCGCCGGCGCGCACCTGGGTCAGCCCCTCGGAGGGCTGCACGACGGACCAGTAGTCGGCCGCGAACAGGGCGAGCGGACCGACGTCGATGGTGTTCGTGTGCTGACCCTCGTGCTCGTCGTGGGTGTCGGCGGCCGCCGGGCCCGAGCCGGACGGATCGGTGTCTGCCGTGGCCTTGTCCGCCCCGTCGCCACCGGAGCAGGCCGAGGCGAGCAGTCCCACGCCCAGGACGACCCCGACGAGGGGGGCCAGGCGCGCCCGAGCGCCGCTGCGCCGTCGGGCCGGCGAGGACGTCGCCGCAGCTGCGGCCGAAGAAAGGATCACGCGGTGCTGGTGCACGGGTACTGCCTCACTCATGTAGGTCGGCCCCGGCATGACCCACTGGGGAGAGTCATGTCGGGGCCTCGGACGATTTCACGCTACTGATGGCTGCCGGAAAGGGTGATGAGGGGTTCCCACATCCTTGCCGGAGAGGTACGGGAAACCCCGTACGCGACGACGTCCGTGGGGTGGGCGGGCGGGCCGAGGCGCCCAGCGCCCACCCCACGAAGGTCAGCGGTCCTACGACGTCAGCAGGCGCCTCCGTCGGTCCAGGCCCCCCACTGCTGGGCGCCCGGGGTGTCGCCCTGGTTCCAGTACTTCGCGGTCCAGGTGCGCCCGCCGTGGCTGACCTGCGCGCCACCCGGGTACGTCGCCGTGGCGGACCAGGCGGTCGCGGTGCAGACGCCCGTGCCCCCCGTGGTGCCGCCCGTCGTCCCCCCCGCGGTGCCGCCCGTCGTCCCGCCCGTGGTGCCGCCCGTCGTGCCGCCGGTCCCACCGGTGGGCTCGACGACCGTGACACCGCGCGGGTAGTCGTAGGTCGTCGAGTAGGACGTCCCGTTGATCGTGACGATCACGTTGGAGAACTGCGCGATCGGCATCGTCCACTTGAGCTGGTTCGTGATGCTTCCGCCCGCGGGGATGCCGCCGAGGGGCACCGTGAACTCGGCCGTGTGGAAGTCACCCTTGAGGCCGCCGACGTTCGGGCCGACGTGGCCCTGCGTGGTCGTCGTCGTCTTCATGCCCGACCAGTCGCTCATCTCACCCGTGTCCGTGGTGCCGTACTGGAACGAGATGGTCGCGCCCGCCGGGATGGCGGTCTTCGACCTGTTGGTGAACACGACCTTGGGGTTGATCGGGTAGTTGCTGTCCCCGAGCGCGAACTGCGTGTAGTCGATGCCCAGGTCGATCGCCTGCTTCGGCATGACCCGGTCCGCGTTCGCCTTGGTCGCCCCGTAGGCCGTGGTCGTGCTGAGCTTGGCGTGCATGAGGTCGACCATGGTCTGGCCGATCTCGTACTGCCCCTTGGTCTGGTTGTAGCCGTAGTCGCCGGCGAGCTCCCAGATCATGACGCCACCCAGGCCCTTGTCGGCCACGTAGTCGGTCTTGGCGCCGATCGCCTGCGTCGTGTCACCGGACAGGAAGACCTTCTTGCTCGCGTTCCACCACCACTCGTTCTTGGTGACCGGGTCGAAGTGGTGCACGTACGAGCCCGTGACCGCCGTCGGGACCTTGTAGGAGGCCGCGTAGTCGCCCGCGATACCCTTCTGCAGGTTCAGCGCGTGCCAGATCGGGTTCACGCCGGCCGGGACCGCGTTGCCCATGGGGTCCGAGTCGAACCAGAGGTTGTCGATGCCCTCGGCCCCGTAGCCGCACTTGCCGTTGGTGCCCGCCGGGCACGTGAAGCCCGCGGGCGGGACGGCCTTGCCGCCCATGCCGTCGGTACCGCCCTGGACTCCCTGGAAGCCACGCGTGTAGAAGCCGACGCCGAGGTTCACGCGCCCCGCGGGCATCGCGCCACGGAAGTAGTGCGCGGCCCAGTCGCCGTTGAGGTAGCCCATGCCCTTGTACGCCGTGTAGACACCCGCAGCGGTGAGCTCGGGGTCCTTGCCGTCGTCGAACAGCGGCGAGTTGCCACCGACGTGCTCGTTCCACGCACCGTGCAGGTCGTACGACATGAGGTTGACGTAGTCGAGGTACTGGACGACCTGGAAGGCCTCCATGCCGCGCAGCAGCCACCCGGACGACGGCGTCGCGGTCGTCAGCATGTAGTACTCGCCGTCCTCGGCGCCCGCCTTGTCGAGCTTCTCGCGGAGCGTCTTGAGGAGGTTCACGTACCCCTGGAAGTGCTTGTCACGCTTGGCGTCCGAGAACGCGAAGTCGTCCGGGTTGCCGGCGCCCTTGTTGGACGTGGGGTACTCGTAGTCGATGTCGATGCCGTCGAACCCGTACTGGCGGATGAACGCGACGGTCGAGTCGGCGAACGTGTCGATCTTCGCCTGGGACTCGGTCATCGTGTAGAAGCCGCCCGACGCG
Source organism: Oerskovia jenensis (assembly GCF_016907235.1). Lineage (NCBI taxonomy): Bacteria > Bacillati > Actinomycetota > Actinomycetes > Micrococcales > Cellulomonadaceae > Oerskovia > Oerskovia jenensis. The sequence goes on along the minus strand of NZ_JAFBBO010000001.1, from coordinate 3,163,510 downwards.
ACACGGTTGCCGTTCGCGTCGAAGTAGCCACCGGTCTCGGCCCACCCCCCGACGGCGGGGATCACCTTCACGCCCGGGTTCGCCTTCTTGTACTTCGCGAGCAGGTTGAAGTGCCCCGTGTAGGACAGGGTCGGGTCCATCGCGGCCCCGGCGACCCCCGGCCACGTCATGTCGGTCGACGCGTTGCCCGCGGCCTGCGCGTTGACCGAGATCTTGTTGTCGGCACCGACGTGCGCGAACGCGTAGTTGATGTGCGAGAGCTTGTTCCAGGGGATGTCGCTCGCGAGGTAGCGCGGCTGGCCGTTGGCCCCCGTGCGCCAGCTCGAGAAGTAGCCGATCACGCGGCGGTCCAGGCCGTTGGGGAGCTTCTCGCGGCCCGCGGTGTCGTAGACGTCGCAGTAGGGGACGTCCACGCCCGGGGTCTTGTACATGCCGTCCGGACGGCACGCCTCGTGGCCCGTCGCGGGGGTCACCGGGGTCGTCGTCCCACCGGTCGTGCCACCCGTGGCCCCGCCGGTCGTGCCACCCGTGGTCCCGCCGGTCGTGCCACCCGTGGTCCCACCCGTCGTGCCGCCGGTCGTGCCACCCGTGGTCCCGCCGGTCGTGCCACCCGTGGTCCCGCCGGTCGTACCACCCGTCGTGCCGCCGGTCGTGCCACCGGTCGTACCACCCGTCGTGCCACCGGTTGTGCCACCCGTGGTCCCACCCGTCGGGCCGCACGCTCCCTGGGAGACCCAGGGGCCGGCGGCGTCTGCGCCGGGGACGTTGTTCTGGGTCCACCACTTCGCCGAGTAGTTCACGCCGTCCTTCGAGACGGCCGCACCGTTGGTGTAGGTCGCCGTCGCCGACCAGGCCGGGGCGCAGTCTGCGGCCGCGGCCGACGACGTGGCGGCCGCGACGAGCATCGTCGCGAACAACGCCGTCGTGGTCGCGAGGGCCGCGCCGACCCGGGCGCGGTGCCCGGTGAGTTTCACGTGCATCGAATCTGCCTTCGTTGTACGGAGCGCGACGCGCGGTGTGCGCGCAGCGCCAAGGACCGCAGGGCGGTGCCCGGCGGAGATCAGGGGGAGCTCACGGAGAGCTCGGGGGGAGGTCGCCGAACCCGAGGCCCGCCGCGTCGGCCGGCTGGCCGGTCGGAGCGACCTCGGGTTCGGCAGCGGCGAACCGCTACGTGGTACCCACCGGTGACGGAGCCTCGTTCGGCGTCGGTCCTCGGCGGGGGTCGTGGGGAGGAAGCCGGGGGGCGGGGCGGGGATCCCGCCCCCCGGCTCGACTCTCAGCAGGCGCCGAGCGCCTGCCACGGGCCGTACTGCTCGGCCCCGGGGACGTTGTTCTGCGTCCACCACTTGGCGGTGTACTTCTGGCCGTTGTGCGAGACCGACGCCCCGCCGTTGTAGACGGCCGTGGCCGACCAGGCAGGGGCCGTGCAGGTCCCGGTGCCCGTCGTGCCACCGGTGGTCCCACCGGTCGTCCCGCCGGTCGTGCCACCCGTGGTGCCACCAGTCGTGCCGCCGGTCGTGCCGCCGGTCGTACCACCCGAGGTGCCGCAGGTGCCGACGAGCTCCCACGGGCCACCGGCGGTGCCGGGGGTCTCGTTCTGGGTCCACCACTTGGCCTTGTAGTTCTTGCCGTTGTAGGAGACCGTCGCTCCGCCGCTGTAGGTGCCCGTCGCGGTCCACTGCGCCGCGCACTCGGTCCCGGTCCCGCCCGTGGTGCCACCCGTGGTGCCACCGGTCGTACCGCCGGTCGTACCGCCGGTCGTGCCACCCGTGGTGCCACCGGTCGTACCACCGGTCGTCCCGCCCGTGGTGCCGCCGGTCGTCCCGCCGCCACCCGTCGGGTCACCGATCACGGGTCCGGCCGGGGCCGCACGGAACTTCGTCGCGAGGCCCTTGAGCAGCGAGCCGTCCTGGTTGCCCGTGAGGTCCCACCACATGGCCCCACCGAGCTTCTTGGTGGCGATGTAGTCGCCCTTCACGGCGACGGACTTCGGGTCGTCGAAGCTCCACCACTGGTTGCCGTCGTGGCGCCACGAGGCCACCGATACCGGGTCGAAGTACCCGGTGCCGAGGTTCTTGAGCTTGTCGTAGTCCTCGTTGCCGGCTTCCCAGGTACCGGGTCCGGCATCGGTCGCGACGCCCCAGGGGGCCGACGACGTCGCGCCCTTCCAGCCACGCCCGTACATCGCGAGGCCCAGGGTCAGCTGCTTCGCGGGGACACCGGCGTCGAGGTAGGCCTTGACGGCCTTGTCGACGCTGTACCGGCGGTTCGCCGGGCGGGTGTCGGTCGGGTCGTCGTACAGGTTGCCCTGGTGTCCCGTGAGGGTCTTGTTCCAGGCGCCGTGCAGGTCGTAGCCCTGGATGTTCCCGAAGTCGAGGTACTGGTAGTTCTCCGGGTCGTTCCACCCGCCGGACGCGATGTCGTCGGGGTTCGCCGGGAGGAAGGCGCTGAGCTGGTACTTCTTGCCCGTGGTCGCGCCGTAGGCGTCGAGCTGGGTGCGGAACTCCTTGAGGAGGGCCTTGAAGTTCGCCTTGTCGTTCGCGACGTCGACGATGTTGCCGACCTCGCCGTTGTTCGAACCGGGCCACTCCCAGTCGATGTCGAAACCGTCGAACACACCGGCGGCCGAGCCGGGGCCGCCCCGGCCGTCGACGACGGGCAGGTTGCCCTTGAGGTACAGGTCGATGCAGGACGACACGAGCTTCTTGCGGCTCGCGTCGGTCGCGGCGGCCTTGGAGAAGTTCTTGGACCAGGTCCAGCCGCCGATCGACAGCATGGCCTTGATCTGGGGGTTCTTGGCCTTGAGCTGCTTGATCTGGTTGAACGAGCCGGCGAGCGGCTGGTCCCAGGCGTCGGCCACGCCCGCGACCGAGTTGGCCGCGGTGTAGCCCATGCCGTAGTCGGCCCAGGCGTCGCCCGCACCGTCCGAGCCGTTGGGGCCCGTGCCCTGGGCCTTGTTGGCCTCGAAGCAGGTGAGCGTCTGGTGGTGGATGTTGCCGAACGCGTAGTTGAGGTGCGTCAGGTCGGCGGCGGCGCCGGAGTCCTGGAGCTCCTTCATCTTGAAGTCGCGCCCGTACACACCCCACTGGGTGAAGTAGGCGACGTTGCGGTAGCCGTTGATGGCGCTGTCGCCCGTCAGGGCGGTCGTGGTGGCTGCGGGGAGGGGGGTCGCGGTCGCGGCGACGGTGCCGGCGACCAGGGACGTCGCGAGCATGGCTGCCGCGGTCAGTCCCGCGGCCACCTTCCTCGCACGTCCTCGGGGGGTTCTCAGTCGCATGTGTGTGCCTCACTGGGTGGGGGCTCTGTGCCCGATGGCCCCGGACGTCGTTGCCCAGGAACACCCCGACCCTAGGGAGCGGTGGTCCCCTCGTGAATCAGCGTTTCCCACATTGTTCACCTCGCGTACATACACGGTGGCGCGTAGGTGTTCCCCCCTACGTACCTGCGCGTGGCCTACGGGTCGCGCCGACTCCGCGTGCCGTCCGGTTCATCGCCCGACGCGGTGCGCGAGCACCGCGAGCTCGACCCGGGAGCGCACGCCCAGCTTGCGGAAGACGCGTCCCAGGTGCACCTCGACGGTGCGGACCGAGAGGTAGAGCTGGTCCGCGGCCTCGCGGTTGGAGCCTCCCTGGACGACCAGCAGCGCGACGTCGAGCTCACGATCGGTGAGCTCGTCCGCCCAGCGGGCGCGCAGCTCGTCGAGGGCGTCGTCGGAGACGTCGCTCTCGCGCGCGGCGAGCCGCGCCCTGCCCGACGACGCAGCGCCCGCGTGCGGGACCCCTCCCCCGGGGGTGGTGGTCGGCACGGGCGACGTCTCGGCACGACGTGCGGCGACCTGGAGGGCACCGAGGTGCTCGAGGACACCGGCGAGCTCGCCCTGCGCCTGCCGGGCCCACGCCCACGCCCCCGACTGGGTGAGGAGCTCGACCGCGGACAGGAGGTGCTCGTGGGCCGCGGGGAGGTCCCCCCAGCGTGTCAGCGCCCGGCCGAGGCAGAGCTCGGTGCGCCCGTGCTCGAACGGCGACGCGATCCCGCGCCCGGCCGAGGCGACCGCGTCGCGCAGCGCGACCGCGTCCTCGGGCCGTGCGAGCGCGATCTCGGCACGCGCGAGCGTCGCGACACGGTTCGCCGGGGACAGGTCCTTGGCCTCGACCCGACGTCGCGCGAGCGCCTTCTCGGCCGCGTCGGGACGCCCGGCGAGCACCCACGCCTCGACGTCGTCCATCCCGGGCAGGTGGAGCATGTGGGCGCAGTCGCGCCGGTCGGTCTCGGCCGCCAGCTCGAGCAGGGTCGCCGCCTGGGTGTGGTGGCGAGCGAACGACGCCCCGATGGCCCGGTCCACGAGGAGGCCGAGCCGGACCGGCCGCGACGTCGGGCACGAGCACGTCTCCTCGAGAGCGGTGGCGACCGTGCCCACGCTGCCGTGGACCGCCATGTCGAGGCGGCGCGCGACCGCGACCCCCGTCCCGGCGAACGGCAGCCCGACGGGCAGACGGAAGGCCGCCTCCTCGAGCTCGCGGCGCGCCTTGGTGATGTTCCCCGACCAGAAGTGCACGAGCACCTGCGCCAGCCGCAGGTGCGCCTCGACGTACGGGGTCACGGCCCCCGACGGTGCGTCGAACCATCGGCCGCCGTTGCGCACCGGCGCGAGGTTGGCGACCGCGCTCGCGAGCGCCTGGCCGGCGACGTCGAGGGCGTCCTCGTCGGCCAGGGCGATCGCCCGGCTGACCTGGGCGTACGCCTCCTGCTCGGGCGAGAGGCGCGAGCCGGGCAGGTCGGCCCGCTTGCCGCGCTCCCCGACACCGTAGTTGGCGAGCCACGACCGGGTGACGTCGAGCCCGCCCACTCCCTGCGTGCACCGACGGGCGAGCCGCTTGGCCGCGTCGAACGCCTGTGACGCGGCGACCCCGTCACCTCGCTCGGCGTGCAGCCTCGCCGCGCTCGTGAGCCCCCGCACGACGTCACCGATCTCGCACCCGCCGGCGGCGTCCCGGGGACGCCCCTCGCGGTCGACGCAACAGGTGCAGGACTCGTCGGTGTCGGCGAGCGCCAGGAACGGGGCGAGCACGTCGTCGGGCACCTGGCCCTGGACGTGCGTCAGCGCGGTGACGAGCGGCCCCAGGATGCGGGCCGAGCTCACGCCGCCCTCGCAGCGCGCGGCCCGTCGCAGCCAGTCCGCCGCGTCGTGGACGTGACCGGACTGGAGCGCGGCCGTCCCCGCGAGCACGTACGCCTCGCCGCGCTCGGTCGCGGCGGCCTGGCTCGCGGCCTCGCGGGCGACCTCGTGAGCCCACACGACGTCGCCGCGCTCGAGCAGCCGCTGGGCGAGGGACACGAGCCCGGGCGCGAGCGCCGGGTCCCCCGCGAGGGTCGCCAGAGCCGTGTGCCACGTCGCGATGTCCTCCTCGCCGGCGGCCGTGTGGACCGTCGCGAGGCGCAGGTGCGCGGCCGTCCGGTCCGCGAGGCGCGCGTCGCCGTGGACCAGGGACCGCACCCGGGGGTCCGTGAACGCGAAGCGCCCCGAGACGAGCGAGAGCTGCCCCGAGAGCGGGCCGTCGAGCACCTCGTCGATGCTCAGCCCCGACGCGGCGAGCAGGACGTCCGTCCGCTCGACGACGGCGACGGCGGCCACGAGCAGGGCGCGCCGCTCCTCGGGAGCGAGGTCGTCGAGCCGGTCGCCGAGCAGGGTACGGACGGCCGGCACCGGCGGCAGCGGGTCCGGGAGGATGGCCGTGCCCGCGAGCTGCTCGGCCGTCAGGAGCCGGGCCGTCTGGGAGATCGCGGCGGCGTTGCCCGCGAGGTTCTGCGCGAGCCGCGACGCGACGTGGGGGGCCACCGCCATCCGTTCCTCGACCAGCAGCAGGTGCAGCGCCTCGGACGGACCCAGGGGCGCGAGCTCCCGGACCTCGATCGGGTACGGGAGCGGGCGGTCGAACCCGCCGGGGACGGCGGTCGCGAGGAGCACGAGCGCGGCGCGCCGCTGCGCGACGAGCCCGACGACCACGGCGCGGCTGATCTCGTCGACCAGGTGGAGGTCGTCGGCGAGGAGCACGACCGTCCGGTCGGGGACCGCTTCCTCCAGGTACTCGGCGAGCGCGACCGCGCCGACCTCCGGCAGGTAGCCGTACTCCGGGTCGGCGACGTCGAGCGGGCGCACGAGCCGCTCCGGCACGGGACACCCGGTCACCTGGGCGACCTGGGACACGAGCGAGCGCACCGCTCCACCGGAACGCTGCGGGCCCACCGCCTGCGCGACCCGCAGGACCAGGGGTGGGTGCGGACCGCCGGCCGCGTGGAGCGCCTCGTGGACGAGCTCGAGCGTGGTGCTCGCGCCCATGCCGGGCTCCCCGGTCCAGACGAACGCGCCGCGGCGGTCCGCGACCGCCGCGAGGGCGAGGTCGATCTCCGCCCGCCGGGAGGAGAGGCGCTCAGGGCCGTGCTCGGTGGACGTGCGGGACGTGCGCACCTGATCTGAGGTCAGGACGTCTTGCTGGCTGGCTGGCATGTCAGACCCTCCCGTCCGGGGCAACGATGGCCGGACGACTCTCAGGAATGTTAACAACCCGACGTAAAAGCGGGCATCCTGTCCTGTTACCCGTCAGTGTCTTCGGCGGCTTCCCGTGAGGGTGGGTTGCCGGGGCCTTCGACCAGGTCTAGGGTGACCTCGTTCCTCCGTCTGCTTCTGCCGAGAGATCTCGGTACCTCAGACGAGCACGGAACCAGAAGCAGATGAGAAGGAGGTGAGAGCGATGCCGGACGGCAGCAGTCATAGATCCCCGCACTGCGCGCTCGCTCCCCTCCACCCTGCCCGCTGACCCTTCCGGTCGGATCCCCCGGCACGGCCTCGGGGCGGTCGCCAGTGCGCTCCATGCACCGTCACCCCCCTCGCCAGGACCTGCCCCTGCCCGCACGCAGGGCGGCCCGGCGTCCGGTCGGCACCGTCGAGAGCACGGCGCCGGGAAGGACCACCATGTCGACGAGCACACACCTCAGTGCACCCTGCCCCGCGACCACTCGCAAGGGCTCCGCACCACTCCGAACGAATCGGGCCACCACCCCCGTGCCCGCTCCCCGCCGCCCCGACCTCGAACGGCAGTCGATCACCTTCACGATCGGCCTCTACCTGTTCATCTGCACGGCCCTGCTCGGGACGCACCTGCTGGCCGCAGGGAGCGACGACGCTCGCGTGCCCGACCCCGTGGTGACGACGACCTCCCCGACCGACGCTGCGCCGTCGGGCACGGGCACGCCGCTCGCGGGCGAGCCGGGGGTGACCCCGTGACGGCGGCCACGCCCGTGGTCCCCGTGGCGACCCGTGGTGCGACGACGGCGTACGGACACCGGTCGTCGGTGCCGGTCGGCGCAGCACCCCCGCCGGCCCCCCGGTTCGACCCCCAGGCCCTGCGTGCCCGCTGGCTCCAGGTCGACTCCGAGGACCCCGCCGCCCTCGCCCACGCCCGGGACACGGGCGTCGACTTCTCACCGGCCTCCGGGCGAGTGTGGGAGACCGACGAGCACGTGTACCTGCCGGTCGTGGCGACCTACCGGCGCGGCGACCGGGTCGAGCGCGAGATCCTGATGTTCGCGCTGTCCCCCGGGCGTGTCGTGACCCTCCAGCCCTCCCGGCACTACCCGATCTTCGACAAGGCCATCGCTCGCATGCGGCGCACGCCCCGGCTCGTCCAGACGTCGTACGGCGTCATGTACGCGCTGCTGTACGCGCTCAACGAGGCCGCCGAGCGCGTCATCCTCCACGCGAGCGACCTGCTCGAGGACATGTCCGACCAGATCGAGGAGGCCACGCTGGGCTACGACCGGCGCGGCCGCGAGATCGGTGTGACCGACATGCAGGGCACGATCTCGCGCATGAACCGCGCCGAGGAGATCGTCTCGAGCACCCAGGAGTCCCAGCTCTCCCTCGCCCGCGCCGCCCGGCACCTGCGCAGCGAGATCGCCGACACCGACCCCGTGCTCGCGGGGCTCGTCGAGACCCTCATCGCGGACGTCGACGGCGTCAAGGAGCACGCGAGCTTCGAGCACGACAAGGTCCGCTACCTGCAGCAGGCCATCATGACCTCGCTCGACGTCAAGCAGAACCAGATCGTCAAGGTGTTCACGATCATCACCGCGGTGTTCCTGCCTCCGACCCTCATCACGTCGTTCTACGGCATGAACTTCACGCGCATGCCCGAGCTCGAGTGGGAGCTCGGGTTCCCGTGGGTCGTGCTCGTGACGCTCGTCGCCGCCGTCATCCCGCTCGTGTACATCAAGCGGCGCGGCTGGCTCCGCTGAGGCCGCCCCGGGACGGCGGGAGCGGCGCGGCCCCGGACCCCGCCGGACGTCCCCGGGCACGCGGACGCCGCCAGGCCCACGACAGGCAGGTCGTGGGCCCGACGGCGTCGGGTTGCGCAGGGCCGAGGTCGCTACCGCGTCAGGTCAGACGCAGGAACCGACCACTCGCCACGGGCTCCAGTACGTCTCGGTGCCCGGTGCGTTGGTGTGCACCCACCAGTTGGCCTGGTAGTTGACGCCCTGGTGGGACGCCACCTGGCCTGCAGTGTAGATGCCGGCCTTGGTCCAGTCCCCGTAGCATCCACCGGGAGCGTCCGAGTCGACCGGGCCGGCCGCCGACGCGCGGTAGACGTCCGCTGCCGTGCCGACCAGCTCGTCCTCGTAGTCACCCGCGAGGTCCCACCACATCGAGCCGCCCAGGCCCTTCTCCGCGACCCACTTCGCCTTGAACTCGACGGCGCGCGGGGAGTCGACGCTCCACCACTCGTTGCCGTCGTAGCGCCACGAGGAGCCGGTCTTCTCGTCGAAGTACTCGGTGCCGTGGTCGCGCAGCTCGAAGTACTGCTTGTACCCGGGCTCGTGCGTGCCCGCGGCGACACCTGCGGCGCGCTGCCAGACGCCGGCCTTGCCGCCGTCCTCGACGCCCGTCCAGCCACGACCGAAGGCCGGGATGCCCAGCGTGATCTGCTGCGGGTCGACGCCGCGGCTCAGGTACAGGTCGATCCCCTGCTCGACCGAGATGTCCCCCGTGTAGGACGGGTCGTCCTTCAGGTTGGACTGGTGCCCGGCCAGGTTCGGCGACCAGCCGCCGTGCAGGTCGTAGCCCTGGATGTTGCCGTAGTCGAGGTAGTCGAAGATCTTCGGGGCGTCCCAGCCGGCGTTGATGGCCGTCGGGTTCACGGGGATGTACGACGAGAGCAGGTACTCCTTGTCCTGCGAGGCACCGTACTCGTCGAGCTGCTCGCGGAACTCCGCGAGCAGGGCCGTGAAGTTCGCCTTGTCGTTGACCGGGTCGATGAAGTTCTCGGGGTGCTGCGCCCACGTCGGGGCACCGGGCCACTCCCAGTCGATGTCGATGCCGTCGAAGAGGCCCGCCGCCGCCTCGGGGCCGCCACGGCCGTCGATGACGGGCAGGTTGCCCTTGAGGTACAGGTCGACGCACGAGGACACGAACTTCTCGCGGGACTCGGGCGTCGCTGCGGCCTTCGAGAAGAACTTGGACCAGGTCCAGCCACCGATCGACACCAGCACCTTGGTGTCGGGGTTGCGCTCCTTGAGCTTGCGGAGCTGGTTGAAGTTCCCGGCCAGCGCCTGGTCGGCCGTGTCCGCGACGCCGTCGATCGACTCCGCCGCGGTGACCCCGTCGACGAAGTCCGCACCGGCGACACCGGCGCCGTCGTTGCCACCCGGCGCGGGCGACCCGTCCTTGTCGGAGATGAAGCAGGTGAGGTCGGTCGGGTGGATGTTCGCGAACGCGTAGTTGATGTGCGTGATCTGGTCGGCCTGGCCGGTCTCCTGGAAGTCCTTGACCGTGTAGCCGTAGTTCTCCGGAGCCCACGACATGAAGTAGCCGACGTTGCGGTACCCGTTGATGTCGTTGTCGCCGTTGGGGCTGACTGCCGCGGGGGCAGCCGGGGCGGGCGCCGCCGTCGCGGCGCCGGCCGCGACGAGCCCCGAGGCCACGAGGGCGAGGGTCGTCGCGGTGACCACGGCACCGGCCGCGCGGCGGCTGCGGCGTGGTAGCGGGGAGGGGGTGCGGGATGCGTGCAAAGGGAGGCCTCTTCGTCTTCCGTGCTGCTGACTCCGGTCCGTTCCGGAGCCCCAGATGCTGGGCACTGTCGAACCTAGCCAGCGCGCAGCGCGAAAGATGTACGGGGCATCCACATGGTTCACAGCGGTCACATAAGGGATTTCCCGTACATGTCGGAAACTCGCCTCGAAACGTTACGAACGGTAGCCGTCCGGGCCTCGCAGAACTACGCCTCGACGAGGATCGTCACCGGGCCGTCGTTCACGAGCTCGACCTGCATGTCCGCCCCGAACACACCGGTCGCGACCTCGACGCCCTTCGCACGCAGCGCCTCGACCACCGCGACGACGAGCGGGGACGCCACGTCCCCCGGGGCCGCGCCGTTCCAGGAGGGCCGCCGCCCCTTCTTGGTGTCCGCGTAGAGCGTGAACTGGCTGACGACCAGCACGGGCGCTCCTTCGTCGAGCACCGACCGCTCGTCACGCAGGATCCGCAGCTCGGCGATCTTGCGCGCGACGAGCTCGACCTGCGCGGGCCCGTCGTCGTGCGTCACCCCCACGAGCGCGACCAGCCCCGGCCGGTCGATGCTGCCCACGACCTCGCCGCCCACGCTCACGCTCGCCCGCGTCACGCGCTGCAGGACGGCCCTCATGCCGTGCGGCCCGGGCCGAACGCGGGACGCACCTCGCCGACGGGCTCTCCCCCGCCCAGGACCGGGGTGCGGCCGATGCGGTCGAGCGCGGCGCCGTCGGAGCCTGGCAGGTCACCCGCACCCAGCGCCCCGAGCGCTGCGACCAGCACCGCCGGACGCGGGCGCGGCGAGCCGTCGAGGACCTTGAACGCGAGCGCCCTGCCGTCGGCGAGCCCCGCACCGTAGACGCCGTCCGCGCCGTCCTTGGCGACGAGCCCCGGCACGGCCCGCATGACCTCGGTCGCGTCGCGCCCCGTCCCGCCCACCATCTCGGGGAACGCGGACATCGCGCGCGCCACCAGGGCCTCGGGCGACCCGGGGGCGCCCGACGGCGCCGCGGCCAACCGGCCGAACGCGCGCGCCATGCCGACCAGCGTCGTCGAGAAGAGCGGCGCACCGCACCCGTCGACCGTCACGTGGAGGTCAGCCGCGTCGTCGCCCGTGAGGTCGAGCAGCGTCTCGCGGATCGCCACCTGGAGCGGGTGCGCGGGATCGAGGTACGTCGTGGTGTCCCAGCCTGCCGCGACGCACGTCGCGAGCATCGCGGCGTGCTTGCCCGAGCAGTTCTGCGTGATCGACGCCGGGCCGTTGCCCAGCTCCTGCCACGCGAACGCCGCAGGCGGGTAGACCGGCATGTCCGGGGTGTTGCGCAGCGCCGACTCGTCGAGGCCCACGCCCGCGAGGATCTCACGGGCCCCCGCGAGGTGGACGTCCTCGGCGTTGTGGCTCGCGGCCGCGAGCGCCAGGAGCCGCGGCGGCAGGGACAGCCCGTGGCGGACCATCGCGACCGCCTGGAACGGCTTGACCGACGAGCGGGGCCAGATCACGGTCGACGGGTCGCCCACCACGAGGTCGGTGGCCCCCGACGCGTCGAGCGTGACCAGGTGGCCCAGGTGCACGGACTCGACCAGGTCACCCCGGACGACCTCCGCGAGCGGTGCCGCGAAGTCCGGCACGGAGGTCACCATCCGCCCGGACGGCCGCCGCGGTTGCCGCCCGAGCCGCGGCCGAAGCCGTACGACTTGAGGCGAGGACGCACGTCGACGATGTAGATGAAGGCCGGGACGAGAGCGATGAGGTTGAAGAAGCTCGTGCTGGTCAGCATCATCGGCGGCAGACCGAGGAAGCCGATCGCCGCGGCGACCCCCAGGATCCCCGACCAGATCGGCTTGGTGAGCTTTCCCTCCGCGGTGAACCCGTTCGCGGGTCGCCTCAACGCGTCGACGAGCGCAAAGGCCTGCGCGGCAAACACCACGACCGCGAGGACGACGAGAACGAGCCACTGGGCTCCACCGAAGCTGATCACGTGTCGAGCCTACGGCAGGACCCGCAGCGCCTCCGCGCGCGCCGCGCTCGCGACCCGTTCGTCCCACACGGCGAAGATCGCGTCCTCGTGCCGCAGCACCAGGGCAGAGGCCAGGTGCACGGCGTCCGCGCCCCGCAGCGAGTGGCCGTTCGCGCCCGCGAGGACGCTCGCCCGGTCCAGCACCTCGGGCGAGACCTCGACCAGGAGCAACGCGGGCCACAACCGCTCCCAGGTCGCGAGCGCCTGGGTGCGCTCGGCGGCGTCGAGGACGCCCGTGCGCTCGCCCGCGGCGAGCGCCGCGCGGACCTCGGTGTCCGACAGACGGCTCGTGGTGACCACGTCCGCCCGGTTCCACAGGGCGCTCGCGAGCTCCGAGCCGGGCTCGGCGACGCACAGCTTCACGAGCGCGCTCGCGTCGAAGTAGACCAGTGCCACGGGGTGCGCCGGCTCAGCGTCGGATGCGGCGCACGAGGCCCGACATCGCCGACTGCTTGGCAGCGGGACGCGCGGGCGGCGTGTGCACGGGCCGTTCCTCGGAGGCCGGAGTCAGCAGGCCGTCCCTGGTCAACGACGTGATCAGGTCCGCGCTGCCCACCGCGCTCAGGCGGGCGACCGGGATGCCACGCTCGGTGATCACCACGTCCTCCCCGTCACGCGCCCGCTCGATCCACGTCTTCAGCTCGGCCCGCAGGGCGCTGACGGAAACCTCCATCCCCCGAAGGTACCGGCACCTGCCCGGATTGCGTAGACCTCCACGCATGCAGATCCTGCGGGATCGCCTGGCGCGCGCACGGAGTCCGCCGGAGTCGCGCGCGGAGTCCGCCGAGAGCGCTCACGGCACCGACGCGCAGCGTGCTCACGGGACCCACGCGCAGCGTGCTCGCCGGAGACAGCGCCCTCGCTCAGAGCTCGTGGAGCGCCGACCGTGCGTCCTGCGGGGACATCCCCGCGGCCTCGAGCAGGTCCACGATCGGCGAACGCATCAGCATCACGAGCGACTGGACCTGCCAGTCGCCCGCACCGACGGTCCGCGGGTCGGCCGCGGCCGCGGTGTCGGCGAGGATCTCGCGTGCCGTCGACGGGTCGCGGCCCGCACCGATCGCCTCGGCCAGGACGCGCGTGCCGGCCGCGAACCGGTCGACGATCGCCGCGACGGGCAGGAGGTCGTGGTCCGCCCCCGCGACCGGGCGGGCGCGCCGGGCCAGGACGCGGACGCTGCGCATGGCGCGGTCGACCAGGAGCGCCTTGCGCTCGATGTCGCCCAGCTCGGTGCGGTGCTTGCGCCCCATGGGACTCACCCGGGACAGCTCCTGGGCGCTCGTCGCGGTGGCCTGCCACTCCTCGAGCGCGGGTTCGGACGCCCGCCCGCGCACGAGCGCCGCGTCCAGGTCGTCGACGTCGCCCGAGCGGAAGCCACGGGCGAGCAGCTCGAGCGTCTCCGCGAGCTCGGTCGTCGCCTCGTCCCCCAGGATCCGGGGCCGACGGCGTGGGTCGCCCGGCGTGAGCGTCGCGACGAGCAGTGCGACCGCCCCACCGACCAGCGCGTCGACGAGTCGACCCCCCGGGCCGCCGGTCTGCGCCGCGGGCAGACCCACGATCACGATGGCCTGCACACCGGCCTGGGTCGCGAGGAGGGCGCCACGGTCGATGAACCGGGCGACCAGGGCGGACGTCGCCAGAACGACCGCGACCTGCCACCAGCCCGACCCGATGAAGTGGACGATCAGGTCACCGAGGCCCACGCCGACCGCGACCCCGATCGCGAGCTCGCCGACCTTGCGGACCTGCCGGTCCTGGCTGAACCCGAGACAGATCCACACCGAGACGGGCGCGAAGAACGGGTACGGGTGCCCGAGCACGTAGTGCGCGATCCCGTACGCCACGCCCGAGGCGAGCGACGCCTGGATGACGGGCCAGAACGCGACCCGGACCCTGGAGGTCCCCTGCCGCAGCCGCGCGCGGAGCAGCAACCGACGGAACGCCTTGCGGGCCGACTCGACCGCTCCCGGTTCCGGGGTCGCGGCTCCCCCGGCCGACTCCCGCGCCTGCGTCATGTGCTCCTGCTCACCACGTCCCACCGTGCCGGATCCCGGCACGGTCCTCGGATACCGCTCTAGATCATGCTCTGGGGCGCGCCCGCGCCCTTGGGGGTGACGCCGCGTGCGACCGGGCCGCGCGGAGCCGGCCGGTCGACCGACACGCCCTCGCCGGGGACCACGATCTCCTGGGCCGCGGCGACGGCTCCCCCGTCGCAGTCGACGACGAGCTCGACGTCCTCGGGTGCACCGCGCTTGAGGACCGCGAGCGCCACGGGTCCCAGCTCGTGGTGCCGGGCGACCGAGGTCACGACCCCGACGGCGCGACCCGGGGCGGACACCCCGTCGGGTCCGGGCGTCCCGCCCGGCAGTCGCACCTCGGCCCCGGCGACGGGGAGCAGGTGCCCCGAGCCGTCGAGGTGGAGCATCACGAGGCGTCGCGGGGGGCGGCCCATGTTGTGCACGCGCGCGATGGTCTCCTGGCCGCGGTAGCAGCCCTTGTGCAGGTGGACCGCGGTGCGCAGCCAGTCGAGCTCGTGCGGGATCGAGCGGTGGTCGACCTCGGTGGCGAGGCGGGGGCGCCAGGCCTCGACGCGCAGCGCCTCGCTCGCCCAGGTCCCGGCGAGCCGCCACCCGGCGGCCTCGCGGGACGCGACGGCGTCGGACAGCTCGGCGCGGGGCACCAGGACCATGCGCCACGGACGGTGGGCGCCGGGGTGCTCGTCGTCCGCGGGGCCGTAGCGGGTGCCGCCGGGTGCGGTGCGCGGCCACGGGTCGCGCCAGGTGACGGGCTCGCCCTCGGCGCCCTCGGCGTCGCGGGGCTCGCCCAGGACGGCGACCTCGTCGCTCATGTCGGTGATCTCGACGCGCAGCGCGAACTTCATGCGGTCGAGCCAGGCCGCGAGGGTGGGGGCGTGCGACCCCTCGGTCACGAGCCACGTGGACTCGCCGTCGTCGACGACGCCGGCCGCGTGCTCGACGTGACCTTGCGGGCTCAGCACGAGCAGCTCGGTCGAGGTGCGGGGCGCCAGGCCCAGGAGGCTCTGCGACGTGATCGAGTTGAGCCACGTGAGGCGGTCGGGACCCGTGACCCGTACGACCCCGTGGTGCGAGAGGTCGACGACCGCGCCGCCCGACTCGAGCGCACGCTGCTCGCCCGTCGGGTCGCCGTAGTGCCAGGCCACGCCCGCGTCGGGTCCGGAGCCCGCGACCGCGCCGGGGCGCGACAGCAGGGGGCTCGTCCGAGCCGGGGGCTCGGGCTCGGTCCGGGCAGGAAGCTCGGTCCGGGCGGTGTCCTCAGGTCCAGCGGTCACGGTGCAACATCCTCCTCGCGCCCGGTGGGCGCACGTCCGTCAGGCCGCGCGGTGGCGTCGGCCGTGTCTCACGTCGGAGGTGCTAGAGGCGGTCCAGCTTCGCCGACGCATACGACTGCAACGGTTGACCGAAGGCCGCCAATTCCCAGACCCACAGGAGCTGGCCCTGGACGTTGCCGTAGAGCCGGTTCGACGCCGTGACCTCGGCCGAGGTGGACGTGCGCACCATCGCGTCGCTCGACAGGTCCACGCGGCCGTTGCCGACGATGCCCAGGTACAGGGTCATGCGGCCCGACGGGTCCGCGATCATGACCTCGATCGCCGCCTTGTCCTCCGGGAGCCCCTCGGGGCGCTCGGGCGACACACGCCAGTAGCCGGTCTCGGTGGACCAGATGCGCCCGGGCGCGAGATGCCCCTCGGTGCTCGGCTCCGGCTGGTCGCTCGACCGGTGAGCGGACGGCTCGGCGGCGTCGTCCGTGGTCCAGGCCTCGGGCACGGTCTCCGGCACCTCGGCCTCGAGGACGCGGAGGGTCGACTCGTACCGCAGGTACGGCCCGCCGTCGTGGTCGAACACGACGTCCTGGACGAACGGGGTCTCGGCGAGACCCGGGTAGGCGATGACGCCCTCACCGCGCCAGGATCCGACGAGCCACGCGAGCGGGTAGGCCTCGGGGGCGAGCCCCTCAGGGAACGCGAAAGCCATCTGGTGGTACCTCCGGCGGTTCCGGTCCGGGGGGACCGGTGGTGACGACAAGGGGAGCAGGACCGTGGTCCCACCGGGCGACAGCGCCCGGTGCGACACAGGTCAGCGCTGACCCTTGTACAGCTTGTAGACGACGAACCCGGCGAACCACGTGATGGTCACGGTCGCGGCGATCAGCAGTCCCAGGAAGATGAGCTCGAGTGCATGCGTGGACATGTCGCCGATCCTACCGTCCGGCCTCTAGGCTCGCGCACGTGACCACCCAGCCAGTCCCCGTGTCCTCGGCCACCCCGGCCGCCGCCTCCCGCTCCCTGGTCGTCAAGTCGACCGCGGGCCTCGAACGCGCCGAGGCGACCAACCAGGCGTTCACGGTCGCGGCCGCGGCGGTCGCCGCCGGGGTCGAGGTCAGCGTGTGGCTCACCGGGGAGTCGGCGTGGTTCGGGCTGCCGGGGCGTGCGAGCGAGCTCGAGCTCGAGCACGCGACGGCCCTGCCGGACCTGCTGGAGGTGATCCTGTCCGCCGGGACGGTCACGGTGTGCACCCAGTGCGCGGTGCGTCGCGGCATCACGGAGGCCGACCTGCTCCCGGGGGTGCGGATCGCGGGTGCGTCGGTGTTCGTCGAGGAGGCGCTGCGTCCGGGGGCGCAGGCCCTGGTCTACTGACGCCCGGCGGGTTGTCAGAACGAGCGTGACCTCGGCACCTCGCTCGTTCTGACAACCGGCCCGGTGTGCTCAGTCCTCGACGCGGATGCCGAGCTCGGCGGCGAACAGCGGCGCCATCTCGACGAGCTGGGACGGACCGACCGTGGCCCCCGCGAGCCTCTCGATGCTCGTGATCCGACGCAGCGTCGCCCCGCGCAGGTCGGTGTGCGCCAGGCGCGCGCCCGCCAGCACGAGGTGGTCGACCGACGTGCCCTCGAACGCGACCCGCAGGGTCTGGGCGCCCGTCAGGTCGAGCTCGTCCACGGTGCACCGCGTGAACCGCAGGTCGCGGACCGTGGCCCCGCGCAGGTTGACGTAGCCGAGCTTGCAGTCGACCAGCTCGACCGACCGCCACGCGGACTCGTACAGCTCGGCCGAGCCGATCCGTGAACCGGCCAGCACCACGTCGTGCCACACCGACCGCGGGGCGCTCAGGACGGGGGCGTCGATCCGTTCGAGCCGGGACTCGCTGAACGTCGCGGCCCGCAGGTCGGCCTGGTGCAGCGAGAGCCCGACGAGGTCGCACCGCTCGAACGTGACGTCGGACAGGTCCGCGTGGGACAGGTCGCCGCCCTCGAACCGCTCGTCGTGGCGACGGTCCTCCGCGCGGATCCCCTCGGCGTCGCCCGGGAGACGGACCCCGGCGCGCAGGCGCTTGATCCTGGGTGGGACGGTGGTCGGGGAGTTGTCGTTCTGCGCGCGCACCGCACGACCCTACGCCTGCGGAGCAGTCCCGGGCCGCCGCCGTGCCACGCGCCCGGACGGCGTCCCGCACCGCGTGACGAGGACCGGGCCGCACCTCCCACCGGTCACCGAGCGGGGGCGAACCGCCTGATCAGCAGGTACATCTCGCACCCCAGGCACAGCCCGAACGCCGCGTTGAGCACCGCCGCCACCAAGGCGATCCCCGCGGCGACGGGCACGGCCACGAGCGACACCGTGAAGCCCAGGACCACGCCGAGCCCGGTGATGACGAACCCGACCCCTTGCGCGAAGCGAGGCGGACGCGGGTCCTCGCGCTCCGCCGTCGGACCGAGCCGGGGCTGGACGAGGGTCTTGAAGACCCAGCCCTGCCACGTGCCCTGCGCGCCGCGCAGCGCCCCCAGCAGGAAGCTCAGCGCGATGAACGACAGCAGCCAGAGCGCCGCCTGGGAGGCGCCCAGGAGCAGCGTCACGGCGAGCAGCAGGGCGGTGATCCCGGCCCCGACGCGAGGGCCGCGCGGGTCGATGCCCTGGGTCACGCTCGAAGAAGGGTGCGGTTCGTGCGACATGACGGCTCCTCGGTCGGCCCGCCCGGTGGGCGAGCGGTGTCAGGCGACGGACCCGGCAGGCACGTCGAGCGCCTCGAGGGCCTGGGTCCGGTTCACGCTGCCGCTCATCCGAGCGACCTCGCGGCCCGACGGGTCCAGGACGAGCACCGTCGGGGTGCGCAGTATGCCGAAGGTTCGCACGAGATCGTGGTGCTCGTCGACGTCCATCTCGCGATGTGTCACGTCGGTACGTGCGGCGACGACCTCGTCGAGCACGCGCGCCGTGTGCCGGCACGGCGAGCAGAACTCGCTCGAGAACTGCACGAAGGTCCGGTGCTCCCCCAGCACGATGCCCCGGGCAGCCCAGTCGACCCCAGCGTCCTCGGCGGCGGCGCGGCCCGCACGGACCACTCCCTGGCGGCGCTGCCACCAGACGCCCAGCGCCACGCTCGCAGCGAGCAGCACCACCAGGACCACGATGCGCAAGACCATTGCCTCGACCTCTCCTTCGTGCGGCGAGCGGGGCGGCGAGGGTGTCACGGAGGACCGCTCAGCCCACGACCACGCGACCCACCACGAAGACCAGGATCCCCCCGACCGTCACGGGCAGCACTATCGCAGCAACCGCCGCCTGCCTGCGCTCGAGGGCCGGCAGCTGGTCGAACAGCGCGCGCAGCCCCGCGACCAGCATGCCCGAGACGACGCCCGTCCACAGCCCGTTGCTGATCTCGACCTCGGGCAGCGCGTACCCGAGCCCGCCCCCGGCGGCCGCGGCCGCGGCGACCGTCACGATCGAGCTCCACCACCCGGCCAGCGGCAGCGCCGAGATCGCGGACGCGACGGCGATCGCCGCGGCGCACGTCACCACGAGCTGGGCGCCCGCGTCGGTGCGGTCGGTCGCGATCCACCCCGCCGCCGACACCGCGACGACCAGGCCGCTCACGGTGCCCAGCAGCGACTCGACCAGGCGCGGTCGACCGTCCCGGCGCAGCATCTCGGCGACGAACGCGAGCACGATGCCCATCGCGAGCACGATCGGCAGGTTGCGCAGGGCGGGCTCCCCCTCGGTCGCGGCCACCACGCCGACCGCACCGACCCCCGTCAGGCCGATCACCAGACCGGAGCCGCCCGGGGCGGGCTGCCCCAGGAGCGCGGGCCACCCGATCGCGACCAGGACGACCAGCACGGCGGACGCGATCGTCAGGGGAAGGAGTCCGAAGAACGCGGCGGCGGCGACCGCCGCAGCCACCACCGACGTGGCGACGGCGCGCGAGGAGAGCCCCACTAGGCACACTCCCCCGACGGCGCGGGGCGCGGGGGGGCGGGGGTGAGACCGGGTCCGGAAAGGCTGAGCACGAACATGAGTCTCCCAGATGACGCGCGGCGGCGAACACGAAACAAGGTTGTAACAGCGCAAAGGCCTTGGTCACCCCGTCGACCCCTGTTCCACGCGCTACGGTAATGATTCCGGCCTCCTCGGGGGTCACTGGGAGGAGGTGCGTCGGTGGCAGAGCTGTTGATCCTGACACCGGCGACAGGTGGGTCCGTCGATATCCTGCCTGCGCTGGGACTGCTGTCGCACCGTCTGCGGGTGCTGCCCATGGAACCGTCCGCGCTCGTCGACGCCCCTGACTCGGACGTCGTGCTGCTCGACGCCCGTCGGGACCTCGCGGCCGCACGCACCACCTGTCGTCTGCTGCACGCGACCGGTCTGACGGTCCCCCTCGTGCTCGTGCTCACCGAGGGCGGCCTGACCGTCGTGACCGCCGAGTGGGGGGCCGCGGACCTGCTCCTCGAGCACGCGGGCCCCGCCGAGGTCGAGGCCAGGCTGCGGCTCGTGATCGAACGGTCCTCGCACGGTCGCGCCGACGACGCGCCGCAGGAGATCTCCGCGGGTGAGCTCGCGATCGACGCGGGCGGGTACACGGCCCGGCTGCGCGGCCGCCCGCTCGACCTGACCTACAAGGAGTTCGAGCTCCTCAAGTACCTGGTGCAGCACCCGGGCCGCGTCTTCACGCGCGCCCAGCTCCTCCAGGAGGTCTGGGGCTACGACTACTACGGGGGCACCCGCACGGTCGACGTCCACGTACGACGCCTGCGGGCCAAGCTGGGCCCCGAGCACGAACAGCTCATCGGGACCGTGCGCAACGTCGGCTACCGGTTCGACCCGCCCAAGGACCGGCGGGCCGCAGCCTCCGCAGCGGACGGCACCGCCGACACGTCGGGAACCGAGGCGACCGACACCGCTGTCTCGAGCGAGCAGGTAGGTTCGTCCGGGTGACGACCGACTCGAGCGACTTCTCCGCAGCCCTCGTCGACGGCCCCTGGCGGCACGAGTTCGTGCCCGCCAACGGTGCCCGCTTCCACCTGGCCCTGGCCGGCCCCGAGTCCCGCGGAGGCGGTTCGAGCGCGCCGCTCGTGCTCCTGCTGCACTCGTTCCCGCAGTTCTGGTGGGCGTGGCGGCACCAGCTCGAGGCGCTCGCGGAGGCCGGGTACCGCGTCGCCGCGATGGACCTGCGCGGGACCGGCGCGTCGGACAAGCCACCGATCGGCTACGACGCCCCGACGCGCACGCGCGACGTCGCGGGCGTGGTCCGT
The DNA here is from genome assembly GCF_016907235.1 of Oerskovia jenensis. NCBI lineage: Bacteria > Bacillati > Actinomycetota > Actinomycetes > Micrococcales > Cellulomonadaceae > Oerskovia > Oerskovia jenensis. Next base: position 3,142,870 of record NZ_JAFBBO010000001.1, on the reverse strand, counting down.
TCGCTCGGTGCCGACCGCGCCGTCGTCGTCGGGCACGGGACGGGGGGCGGGCTCGCCTGGGCCATGGCGGCGCTCCAGCCTGCCGTGACCGCGGGCGTCGCGGCGTTCGCCGCACCGCACCCCTCGCACGTCCACACGTCCGGGCGCAGGCTCCTGACGCCGCTCGCGCAGCGCTACCTCGCGTTCGCCCAGCTCCCGACGTTTCCCGAGCGCGCCCTGACGCAGGACGACCTGGTCGGCCGGGTCCTCGCGGACGGGGCCGCGACGCCGTTCGCCCCCGAGACGGTGGACACCTACCGCACGGTCATGCGCATCCCGTTCGCGGCGCACTCCGCGATGGAGGCCATCCGTTGGTCCGTGCGCTCGGCGCCCCGCCCCGACGGCCGGCGCTTCCGCAGCGCGCTGCGCCGCCCGATCACGATCCCGACGCTCCAGGTCCACGGCGGCGCCGACGCGTTCCTGCGTCGCGAGCTCACCGACGCGGACTCGGCGGCCGTCTCGCGCTCGTTGCGCTTCGAGGTCCTCGACGGGGTGGGCCACTTCCTCCCCGAGGAGGCGCCCGACGACGTCACGCGCCTCCTGCTGGACTGGTTGCCCACCACGAAGGGCTGAGCGGGCACCGGCGGCGGTCCTCCGTCGAGGTGGCCCCGCGCGTCAGTCCGTCTTGACCATGCCCGCAGCGACCGCCGGGTCCGTCTCGCCGACCCCGAACGACGGGCACAGGTGCGCGATGGTGCAGGCGCCGCACGCGGGCTTGCGCGCGAAGCAGACCCGGCGACCGTGGAAGATCAGGCGGTGCGAGAGCAGGGTCCACTCGCGCTTCTCGATGAGCTCCCCGACCTCCGTCTCGACCTTGACCGGGTCCTCCTCGGTGGTCCATCCGAGCCGGCGCACGAGGCGTCCGACGTGGGTGTCGACCGTCAGGCCGGGGACGCCGAACGCGTCCCCCAGGACGACGTTCGCCGTCTTGCGACCGACGCCCGGCAGTGTCACCAGGTCGTCGAGCCTGCGGGGGACCTCGCCGCCGTAGCGCTCGACGAGCGCCTGCCCGATCCCGATCACCGACTGCGCCTTGGCCCGGAAGAAGCCCGTGGGCCGCAGGATGTCCTCGAGGTCCTCGCGGTCCGCGGCCGCGTAGGCCGCAGCGTCCGGGTAGCGGGCGAAGAGCTCCGGAGTGGTCAGGTTGACGCGCTTGTCCGTGGTCTGCGCCGACAGAACCGTCGCGATCAACAGCTCGAGCGGCGTGGTGAAGTCCAGCTCGCAGCGCGCGTCCGGGTAGGTCAGCGCCAGCTCACGGTTGGTGCGCCGCGCCCGCCGGACCAGGGCGAGGCGTGACTCGACGTGCGGGGCTGGTGCAGGACTCGAGGTACCGCCCGAAGTGGTCACGTCCGGCAGCCTACTCGGCCCCACCCACACACCTCTCCCACGCAATCCTTGCAGGGCGAGCAGAACCCGTGGCGGCCCGAGTTGCGCGCATGAGGCAGACTTGTGGGAGGAATCACGAGTACCGGTTCGCTCGAACTCCGCCGATGCAGACGGGCTCATGCCGGGAAAGCCCGCTCAACACTCGAAGGACATCGCGTGGACGACGACGTAGTGCTCTCCGCCCCCCTCTTCGCCACCATGGACCGCGAAGAGACCCGGACGCTGTTCGACTCGATGCAGCAGATCGAGCTCACCCGTGGAGACGTGCTCTTCCGCGAGGGTGAGCCCGGCGACAGGCTGTACGTGATCGCGCAGGGCAAGATCAAGCTCGGCCGCCGCTCGAACGACGGCCGCGAGAACCTCCTGTCCATCCTCGGACCGGGTGAGATGTTCGGCGAGCTCTCGCTCTTCGACCCGGGGCCCCGCACGGCCACGGCCAGCTCGGTGTCCGACGCCCTGCTCTACGAGCTGCGGCACGAGCAGCTCATCGAGTGGATCGAGAAGCACCCCAGCGTCGCGAAGCACCTGCTCAACGCGTTGGCCCGCCGCCTGCGGCGGACCAACGAGACGCTCGCGGACCTCGTGTTCTCGGACGTCCCCGGCCGCGTCGCCAAGGCGCTCCTCGACCTGTCGACCCGCTTCGGCGAGGAGACCGACGAGGGCGTGCGCGTCGCGCACGACCTCACGCAGGAGGAGCTCGCCCAGCTCGTCGGCGCCTCGCGCGAGACGGTCAACAAGGCCCTCGCCGACTTCGCCACCCGCGGGTGGGTCCGGCGCGAGGGCCGCGCGGTCGTGCTGCTCGACGTGGACCGGCTCGAACGCCGCGCGCGCTGAGCGCGCCCCACTGATCGGACAGAGGCCGGTCGCGCGACCTGAGGTCGCGCGACCGGCCTCTCTGCGTCGTCGGGGCGGTCAGGCCGCTCGGGCGTCCGACGGTTCGCCGAGCTCGACGACGAGCTCCACCTCGACCGGGGCGTCGAGCGGGAGCACCGCGACGCCCACCGCGCTGCGTGCGTGGACGCCCGCCTCGCCGAAGATCTCGCCCAGGACCGTGCTGGCGCCGTTGATCACGGCCGGCTGACCCGTGAACGACGGGTCGCTCGCCACGAACCCGACGACCTTGACGATCCGGGAGACCTGGTCGAGGTCCCCCACGATCGCCTTGACGGCAGCGAGCGCGTTGAGCGCGCACGTCCGGGCGTACCCGGCCGCGTCGCTCGGCGCGACGAGGCCCTCGCCGTCCCCGACCTTGCCGGTCGCCGGCAGGGACCCGGCCTCGAACGGGAGCTGGCCCGAGGTGTACACGTACCGGCCCGTGCGCACCGCGGGGACGTACGCGGCGACGGGCGCCGCGACGTCGGGCAGGGTGATGCCCAGCTCGGCGAGCCGGGCGTCGACGACCCCGGGCACTACTTCTCGCCGGTCGGGCGCTTGAGGTAGGCCACGAGACCGTTCCCGTCCGGGCCCGTGACGACCTGGACGAGCTCCCAGCCGTCCGAGCCCCACTGGTCGAGGACTGCCTTGGTGTTGTGGATGATGAGGGGGATGGTCGCGTACTCCCAGGTGGTTGCCATGCGCCGAGCGTAGTCGCCAACCGACCCGCGCACAGGTCGCGCGGGCTCCCCAGACCGGCCCTCGAACGCTCACAGAACCCGCACACCGGCAGGGGGTGGAATCCCCGGAGGAGCGGGGGCGGCCTCCCGTAGGCTTGCGCCTATGGCTTCCCCTGCGCGTCCCCGTCGACAAGTCAACGCCTATCAGCTCATCGCCCTGCTGCTGGCGTTCGTCCTGGTCTCCGGCGTCGGCGGCGTGCTCGGCGCGGGCCTGCTGATCCCCCTCGCGGCGGGGGCCAGCCAGGCCACCGACAGCAGCGTCCAGATCTTCGAAGAGCTGCCCGACGAGCTCGAGCCAGGCCCCCTGGCGGAGCAGTCGCGCGTCTACGCGAACGACGGGACCACCCTGCTCGCGACCTTCTACCAGGAGAACCGCATCGTGGTCCCCCTGGGCGAGGTCTCGGACCACATGAAGAACGCCGTGGTCGCGACCGAGGACAAGCGCTTCTACGAGCACGGCGGGATCGACCCCGAGGGCACCCTGCGCGCTGCGTTCAACAACGCCTCGGGCGGCGCGAAGCAGGGCGGTTCCAGCCTGACGCAGCAGTACGTCAAGAACGTGCTCATCGAACAGGCCGTGCGCGCCGAGGACCCGATCGCCGTCGAGGCGGTCAAGGAGAGCAGCATCGAGCGCAAGGCCCGCGAGGCCAAGCTCGCGATCTCGCTCGAGCAGCGCATGACCAAGGACGAGATCCTCGAGGGATACCTCAACATCGCGCAGTTCGGCATCCGCGTCTACGGTGTCGAGACCGCCGCACGCCACTACTTCAACACGCACGCCGCCGACCTGAGCGTGGTCCAGGCCGCGACCATCGCCGGCGTGACGAACGCCCCGAGCGCGTACGACCCGGTCTCCAACCCGGTCGCCTCCGAGAAGCGGCGCAACCTCGTGCTCGGTCGCATGCTCGAGCAGGGGTACATCACGCAGCAGGAGCACGACGAGGCCGTCGCGACCCCCCTGTCCGCGACCCTCAACGTCCAGCCCGTGTCCGTGGGCTGCCAGGCCGCGAACGGCGCGGCCTTCTTCTGCGACTACGTCACCAAGGTCATCACCTCGAACCCGATCTTCGGCGAGACGCCCAAGGACCGCCAGGGCCTGCTCTACCGCGGTGGCCTCGACATCACCACGACGCTCGACCCCCGGATGCAGACCGCCGCCGAGACCGAGGTCACCTCGGCGATCCCCGCCTCCGACCCCAGCGGCATCGAGAACGCCCTCGTGACCGTCGAGCCCGGCACGGGCAAGATCCTCGCGATGGCCCAGAACCGGCCCTACGACGCATCGCTCGAGGCCGCCCCCGGGACCACGGCCCAGAACTACAGCGCGGACCAGGCGCACGGCTCGTCCCGCGGCTTCTCCCCCGGCTCGACGTGGAAGCCCTTCCTGCTCGCCGAGTGGCTGCGGGCCGGGCACACGCTCAACGAGTCGGTCAACGCGAACCGGCGCGAGTGGAACGTCGGGCGCGACTTCACGTCGTCGTGCACCAAGCTCAACGTCGGCGAGAAGTGGAACCCCAACAACTCCGACGGTCAGGGCAAGGGCAGCATGACGGCCTTGGCCGCGACGACCAACTCGGTCAACACCGCGTACGCCGACATGGCGAGCAAGCTCGACCTCTGCTCGGTGGCCAGCACCGCGAAGTCCGTCGGGTTCGCCCCCTCGCTCACGAAGGACAAGGGCGAGGTGGAGGTCCGCCCCTCCATGATCATCGGTACCCAGAACTCCTCGCCGCTGCAGATGGCGGCGGCGTTCGCGACCTTCGCGAGCGGCGGCACCTACTGCGAGCCCATCGCCATCACGCGCATCGTCGACCCGACCGGCAAGGAGCTCGAGGTGCCGTCGGCCAACTGCAACCCGGCCGCCCTCGACCCGGCGGTGGCGAACACCGTGACCTACGCCCTCAAGAACGTCATGACGGATGGATCGGGCAAGAGGTCGCAGCTCGAGGGACGCGAGAGCGCCGGGAAGACGGGCACCGCACAGCTCAACACCCACAACTGGTTCGTCGGCTACACGCCCCAGCTCGCGACGGCGGTCTGGATCGGGAACGCCGAGTCGGACGTCCAGATGCGCAGCAACGGCCGTGGCCGGTTCACCATCAACGGCGTGAGCAGGCAGTGGTGGTTCGGCTCCGACCTCGCGGCCCCCATGTGGAAGAACTACATGACCACGGCCCTCGAGGGCATGCCCGTGGCCACCTTCCCCGAGCCCGACCCCAAGATGCTCGGCCAGGTCCAGGCTCCCCCGACCAGCACTCCGACGACCCCGCCCGGCGGCAGCGGCGACGGCAACAACGGCGGCGGCAACGGTGGTGGCAACGGCGAGAACGGCGGCGGCAACGGCGGTGGGCCCGGCAACGGGAACGGCAACGGGAACGGCGGCGGCGAGACCGGCACGCCCGGCGGGGAGCAGGACTGACCGGGGCCCGCGTGCACCCCGCACTCGTCGGCGTCGGCGCCCTCGCCGCCGCCGGAGCGGGGGCGCTCGCCTACGCCCACCTCGAGACCAAGCTCTTCACGCTGCGTGAGGTCACCGTCCCGGTGCTCCCTCGCGGAGCGGCGGACGTGCGCGTCCTGCACTTCTCGGACCTGCATCTGACGCCCACGCAGGAGCGCAAGATCGAGTGGATCCGGTCCCTCGCCGCACTGCGCCCCGACCTCGTGGTCGACACGGGCGACAACCTGGCGCACCGGGACTCGCTGGAGCCGCTCCTGTACGCCCTCGAGCCGCTCCTGAGCAGCGCCCCCGGGGCGTTCGTCATGGGGTCCAACGACTACTTCGCCCCCTCGCCCAAGAACCCGGCCCGGTACCTGCTGCCCGACGCCCGGATCGCCCGCGCGGCCCTCCCGCCGAGGCTGCCGGCGGACAAGCTGGCTGCGGCGTTCAGCGCCGCGGGGTGGATCGACCTCACCAACCGACGAGACGCGATCGACGTCGCAGGAGTGCACATCGATCTCGTGGGCGTCGACGACCCGCACCTGGACCGGGACGTCTTCCCTGCCGCACCCGAGCGGGCGGCGGCGGGCGCCGAGACGGACGCCTCGCCGTCGGGCCTGCGGATGGGGGTGGTGCACGCGCCCTACACGCGTGTGCTCGACCAGATGCACGACGACGGCGCCGACGTGATCCTCGCCGGCCACACGCACGGCGGGCAGCTCTGCGTCCCGTTCTACGGGGCGCTCGTGACCAACTGCGACCTGGACCGCGGGCGGGCCAAGGGCCTGCACGGATGGCCGGGAGCGCGTCCGGACACCCCGGGCGGCGAGGGCTCGACGTGGCTCAACGTCTCGGCCGGGGCGGGCACCTCGCCCTACGCCCCGTTCCGGTTCGCGTGCCGCCCGGAGGCGACGATCGTGACCCTCACGGCACCGTGAGCACGCGCTGAGGGGCCGGTTTCGTCGCAGGGGCAAACGTCGGCTATTCTAGGCAGGCTCCAGCGCGCAGGTTTGGCGGGACCTCTCGAGGACCCTCCGCAGATCCGGCGCAACGAGAGCAATCGGGGTGTGGCGCAGCTTGGTAGCGCGCGTCGTTCGGGACGACGAGGTCGCAGGTTCGAATCCTGTCACCCCGACCAGCACGAAGGCCCGGAGTCCACTGGACTCCGGGCCTTCGTCGTTCCCCCTCGGGCACCGCACCATCGCGGGGAGGGGCCCCCGCACCGAGGACGACCGTGCGCACCGTCGAGAGTGACCGCCCTATGCGGGTCCTCCCTTCCGGTGTCACGATGAGGGTCCTGCACCCCCAGCGTCGGAGGTCGTCGTCATGGCCGAGGAGCCGATCGTCATCGTCGGAGGAGGTCTCGCGGCCGCGAAGGCCGCCGAGTCCCTGCGGACCGAGGGGTACGACGGTGAGCTCGTGGTCGTCTCGAGCGAGCCGCACCGGCCTTACGAACGGCCACCGCTGTCCAAGGACTACCTGCGGGGCGAGGCCGAGCGCGACGTCCTGTTCCCCCTGCCCGAGGAGTGGTACGCCGATCATCACGTGGATCTGCGGACCGCGACGCGGGCCGCGGCGATCGACGTCGCCGGCCACGCCCTGACCCTGATCGACGGCAGCGTCCTGCCCTACACGCGGCTGCTCCTCGCGACCGGCTCGACGCCGCGCTCGTTCGCGGTGCCCGGCGCCGACCTCCAGGGCGTGCACTACCTGCGCACGATCGAGCACGCCGACCTGCTCGCCGCGACGCTCGAGGCCTCGGCCCGCGAGGGGGCGGGGCGGCTCGCGGTCGTGGGCGACGGCTGGATCGGGATGGAGGTCGCGGCGTCCGCACGGAGCCTCGGGCTGGACGTGACGGTCGTCGGGCGCGGCGTCCACCCCCTCGGGCGGGTGCTGGGCCCCCTGCTGGGCGAGATGTACGGCAAGGTCCACGCCGACCACGACGTGCACCTGCACCGCAACGCGCAGGTCGTGGGCATCACGGGCAGCGAGGGGCGGGTCACGGGTCTCGACGTCGCCGACGGGACGCACGTGGCCGCCGACGTCGTCGTGGTCGGTGTGGGCGTGACGCCCAACGTCGGCTTCGCGGAGGCCGCGGGGATCGACCTGCGCGACGCCCGCCTGGGCGGTGGGCTGGCCGTGGACGCGACGCTCGCGACCTCGGCACCCGATGTCTGGGCGGCAGGCGACATCGCGAGCGTTCCCTCGCCGCGCTACGGTCGCCCGCTGCGGGTCGAGCACTGGGCCGTGGCCCTGGAGACCGGGCCGCACGCGGCGCGCGCCATGCTGGGCTCGCGCGAGCCCTACGACAAGCTGCCCTACTTCTTCTCCGACCAGTACGACGTGGGCATGGAGTACCTGGGGTTCGTCGAGGACCCGGCACGGACCGAGGTCGTCGTGAGCGGGTCCCTCGAGAGCCACGAGCTCGTCGCGTTCTGGGTGTCGGAGGACCGGGTGCAGGCGGGCATGACGGTCAACACCTGGGAGCAGATGGAACGGGTCGAGGAGATCGTCCGGTCCGCCGGGCCGGTCGACCGGGACGCCCTGGAGGCGTTCCGGGGCTGACCGGGGCTGACCGGGCCGCGCCTGACCGGCCCGGCAGGGCCCGGGACCGGCCCGGCCGGCCACGCTCCGCCCCTACGGCACCTCGCGCTGCGCCTGCCCCACGTACTGGCTGAGGGGGCGGATGAGGGCGTTCGCGGACCGCTGCTCGACGACGTGCGCGGTCCAGCCCACGACGCGCGCCGCGACGAACAGGGGCGTGAACGTCGGGGTGTCGAAGCCCATGAGGTGGTAGGCGGGGCCGGTCGGGTAGTCGAGGTTCGGCAGGATGCCCTTGCGCTCGGTCATGGCCGCTTCGAGCGCGTCGTACAGGTCGTCGAGCGCGGTCGCCTCGTCGGTCCCGAGGTGCGCGACGAGGTCGTCGAGCGTCTTCTTCATGGTCGGGACGCGCGAGTCGCCGTGCTTGTAGACGCGGTGGCCGAAGCCCATGATCTTGCGCTTGTCGACCAGCGCCTCGTCGAGCCAGGCCGCTGCCCGGTCGGCCGTCCCGATCTCCGCGAAGGTCGCCATGACGGCCTCGTTCGCGCCGCCGTGCAGAGCCCCCTTGAGGGCGCCGATCGCGCCCGTGACGGCCGAGTGCAGGTCGGACAGCGTCGAGGTGATGACGCGGGCCGTGAACGTCGAGGCGTTGAACGAGTGCTCGGCGTACAGGATCATCGAGACCTCGAAGGCCCGCACGACGCACTCGTCGGGCACCTCGCCGAAGGTCATGTGGAGGAAGTTCTCGGCGTAGCCCAGGTCCTCGTCGGGGTCGACGATCTGCTGACCACGGCGTCGGCGCTGGTCGAGGGCGACCACGGCGGGCAGCATGGCCCACAGCCGCAGGGCCTTGGCATGCTCCGCCTCGGGCGACGAGTCCTCGGCCGTGGGGTCGTGCGCGCCGATGACCGAGACCGCGGTGCGGCACACGTCCATGGGATGGCAGGTCGTGGGGAGCTCGAGGATCGCGTTGCGCACGGCGCCGGGCAGCGCGCGGTGGGCACGCTCGACCGCGGTCTGCTCGGCGAGCTGCTCGGGGGTCGGCAGCTCGCCGTGCCACAGGAGGTAGGCGACCTCCTCGAAGCTCTTGCGCGCGGCGAGCTCCTGCACGGGGTAGCCCCGGTAGAGCAGCGAGTTCGTGTCCGGGTTGACCTTGGAGACCGACGTCGTGTCGACGACGACGCCCGCGAGGCCCTTGCGGATCTCGGGCGCGGGGGCCGGGGTCGCGGCTCCCGAGGTGGTCGCGGGCGTCCCGACGCTGGGGGTGCTGGTGGTCATGTGCTCACTCCTTCGTGATGCGGGGTCGTGCTTGCTGCAGTACCGGGTTGTCAGAACCAGCGAGGGCTGGGGCCCTCGCTGGTTCTGACAACCCCGGTCGTCCTACGGCCGGTACGTGAAGATCTCGGTGTCGAACTGGTTGTAGCCGGCGTAGTCCACCAGCTCGTACAGCCGCGCGCGCGTCTGCATCTCGCCGACCACCCCGTCCTGCGTACCGGTCTCCCGGATCACGTCCAGCGTGCGCTCCGCGGCCCCCATCGCGCTACGCAGGAGGGTCACGGGATAGATGACGATCTGCACGCCGACGTCCGCGAGCGCCTCTCGCGTGAACAGCTCGGACTTGCCGAACTCGGTCATGTTGGCGAGCACGGGCACGTCGACCGCAGCGGCCACGGCCTCGAACTCGGCGAGGTCGCGCATGGCCTCGGGGAAGATCGCGTCGGCGCCCGCGTCGACGAGCGCCTTCGCACGGTCGATCGCGGTCGCCAGCCCCGCAGCGCCGTCGAGGCTCGCCCGGACGTCGGTGCGCGCCATGACGAGGAAGTTCGGGTCGCGCCGGGCGTCGACCGCGGCGCGGATGCGCTTGGTCGCGGTCTCGAGGTCGACGGTCGCCTTGCCGTCGAGGTGGCCGCACCGCTTGGGGTTGACCTGGTCCTCGATGTGGCAGCCCGCGACGCCCGCGTCCTCGAGCGTCTGGACGGTGCGCGCGACGTTCATGGGCTCGCCGAAGCCCGTGTCTGCGTCGACGATCGCGGGCAGGTTCGTCATGCGCGCGATCTGCCCCGCGCGGGTCGCGACCTCGGTGAGGGTCGTGAGCCCGATGTCCGGCAGCCCGAGGTCCGCCGAGATCACGGCCCCCGAGACGTACACGCCGTCGAAGCCCTTGTCCTCGATCAGGCGCGCAGAGAGCGGGTTGAACGCACCGGGGAGCTGGAGCAGCTCGCCGGCCGCGAGCCGGGCGCGCAGCGCGGCACGCTTGTCCGACGGCGTCACGTGCGAGTACAGCATCAGTTGCCTCCTGCGGGGGTCGGGTCGGCGGGACCAGCGGACCCGGCGGGTCCGGTCGCGCCCGGTGCGTCGTCGGCGCCGGGGACGTCGCGCATGGTCCAGCCTGCGGAGCCCTCCCCCGGGCCCGTGCCGGAAGGCGCCCCGGCGTCCGGCCTGCCAGGGCTCGCACCACCCGGGGTGCCGGCAGGGTCGGGGTGAGCGGCGCCGTCGGGCTCGCTGCCTGCCTCGTCCTGAGCAGGGCGGCCCAGCTCGAAGATGCCCGTGGGCACCGGGACCGTGTCCAGCAGCCCGGGCCGCGCGACGATCGAGAGCTCGCGCACCTCGGCGGGCGTGAGCGACGGGAGGCGCTGCGCGAGGTCGAGGAAGCGCTCGATCTCGGCGGGTTCGAGCACGCCGTCCGCGAGCAGCCGGAACTTGGCCACGTACTGCGCACGGGCGAAGGGGCGCGCGCCGAGCGGGTGCGCGTCGGCGACCGCGATCTCACGGACGATGCGCCCGCCGTCGGCCAGCTCGATCTCGACGCGACCGCCGAACGCCTTCTCGGCAGGGTCGACCGAGTGGTAGCGGCGCGTCCACCCGGGGTCCTCGGCCGTGGTGACCTTGCCCCACAGCGCGACCGTGTCGGGGCGGCCCGCACGTTCGGGCGTGTAGGAGTCGACGTGGTGCCACCCGCCGTCCTGGAGCGCGACCGCGAAGATGTACGGGATGGAGTGGTCGAGCGTCTCGCGCGAGGCCGTCGGGTCGTACTTCTGCGGGTCGTTCGCGCCCGACCCGATCACGTAGTGCGTGTGGTGGCTCGTGTGGATCACGATGCTCGCGATGTTGTCGGGATCGACGAGCCAGGGGTGCTCGGCGTGCAGCGCGCGCGCCAGGTCGATGAGCGCCTGCGACTGGTACTCCGCCGAGTGCTCCTTGGTGTACGTGTCGAGGATCGCGGTCTTGGGCTCGCCCGGCGACGGCAGCACGACGTCGTAGCGTCCCTCGGGGCCGTCGAGCAGCCACGCGATCACGCCGTCCTCGCCCTCGTAGATCGGCTCGGGCGAGGTCTGCCCGCGCATCGCGCGGTCCACGGCCTCGACCGCGACCTTGCCCGCGAGGGCGGGCGCGTACGCCTTCCACGTGGAGATCTGCCCCTTGCGGGACTGCCGCGTCGCGGTCGTGGTGTGCAGGGCCTGGCCGATCGCCTGGAAGATCGTCGTGGTGTCGAGCCCGAGCAGGGTCCCGATCCCGGCCGCGGCCGACGGGCCCAGGTGCGCGACGTGGTCGATCTTGTGCGCGTGCAGGCTGATGGCCCGGACCAGGTCCACCTGGATCTCGTAGCCCGTCGCGATGCCGCGTACGAGCGCCGCGCCGTCGCAGCCGGCGTGCTGGGCGACCGCGAGGATCGGCGGGATGTTGTCCCCGGGGTGCGAGTACTCGGCCGCGAGGAACGTGTCGTGGTAGTCGAGCTCGCGGACCGCGACGCCGTTGGCCCAGGCGGCCCACTCGGGGCTCGTGCGGGTCGCGAGCGGGGTCCCGAAGACCGTCGCCCCGGGCTCGTACGGGTGCGCGAGGGCCTGCCCCCGCGCCGCGACGGCCGGGGCTCGCGTGAGGCTCGCGGCCGCGACGGCCGCGTTGTCGATCACGCGGTTGACGATCATGTCGACGACCTCGCCCGGCACCTCGACCGGGTCGGTCGCGAGCTCGGCGAGCTTCCAGGCGAGCTGGTCGGTGCGGGCGAGGTTCTCCGCGGAGCGGTGGGTCCGCAGGTGGTGGGTCGTGGGCATCGGTGCCTCCGGTGGTCGGGTGCGGTACGTCGGGGGTGCGTCGGGGTGCTTCGGGTCCGACGGCGTCGCGTGGGCCGAGCGGGCCGGTTGCGGTCGGTGGGGGCCGGGTGAGGTGCGCAGCGTCGTCAGCCGTGCGGCGGGCGCTCCTGCTCGCCGAGTGCCTTGGCGGCCATGGCGCCGCTGCGTTCGATGTGCTCGCGCATGGCGCGCTCGGCCGCGTCCGGGTCTCCGCTCGCGATGGCGGACGCGACCTCACGGTGCTCGTCGACGTGGTCGGTCGTCCCGACGCGCTCGCGCGCGGACAGCGAACGGTAGCGGTCGACGTGACCGCGGATCTGGCGCAGCAGCTCGGAGCACCACCGGTTGTCGGCGAGGGCCTCGATCTCGCCGTGGAACTGGGCGCCGATGCGCAGCACCTCGTCCTCGTGGTCGCGCACGGCGTCCATGAGGTCGACGAGGCGGGAGAGCCGAGCGACGTCGGCAGGCCGTGCACGTTCGCACGCGTCCCGGGCGAGCAGTCCTTCGAGGCGCGCCCGGACGTCGTACACGCGGTGCAGGTCGGTGACCGCGAGGGGCGCGACGCGCACTCCCCCGGTCGGCTGCTCGACCACGAGGGCCTCGGCCTGGAGGAGTCTGAGGGCTTCGCGGACGGGGGTGCGGCTCACGCCCAGCTGGGCCGAGAGGACGGGTTCGGTGAGCCGGGCGTCGGCCGAGAGGGTGCCGTCGATGATGCGCTGGCGCAGGAGGTCGTAGACCGCGCGAGCCCCGGACTGGCGGCGGACGGCCGCAAGGGGTTCGTCGCGGGGCGGGGACGACGTCGTCGGGGCGCTGACCATGCGACCATCGTGCCACACGGTCTGCGTACTTGTATACAACTTGTGGCACCCGCCGGGCGACGCAGCCCGAGCGCGCACGAGATCCCCACGGCTGATGCCGCCGTGAACCCGCTCCACACCGCGTCGCCGGCGCCCGCGCGCCCCAGGTCGCCTCACCCCATCTGCGTGATGTGGACCCCAGGAAGTCGTGGGACGCTGAAGAAGTCTCAGCGAAGGAGGATCTCGAGGTGACCGCAACCACTGGCCGCAGCGTCGGACCCACGAGTGAGTTCAGCCTGTTCTTCCACGTCAGGCCCGGCCAGAGCGAGCCGCTCCGGGCAGCGCTCGAGGACCTGCAACAGACCCCGGGGTATCGTCCCGGCGACTACGGCATGGCGATCACGACGATTCACGAGGCACGATTCGTGCTCTTCGACGACGACACGCGGCTCGCCTTCATCACGAGCTTCGACGGTCCCTGGGACGCCTACATGGACGACTTCTTCAACTCCGGCCCGACGCTCGCGCTCTTCGACCTCATCTTCAGGCACACCGAGGGTTACGACGGCCTGCCGGACCTCGCCACCGAGAAGGCGTTCGTCCTCGGGGCGCAGGAGCGTGCCGCCGCCTACGCACGCAACTACCCCGGCACGGTGAAGGAGATCCTGAAGGCGCAGCGCGTGAACGCGGCCTTCCAGAAGGTGCTCGATCACCCCGACGCCGCGGCCGCCCTGCAGCATCCGGCGCTCCAGCCGCTCCTCGACGAGGCCGGAGACTGACACCGGTGTCGGATCACATCTCCGGCCCGCGGGCGTTGGCCAACTCGATCGCCGACATCACCGACGTCTTCGCGTTCCCGAGCCCCGACCGGCCGCAGCACCTCGTTCTCGTGATGAACACCCTGCCGTTCGCCAAGATCTCCGACGCCCTCTCCGAAGGCCTGATCTACCGGTTCCGGGTGCGGCCCCTCACGGCAGCTGCGCCCGGCGACCACGCCCCGTTCTCCGCCGGCCCGGAGCACGGCGCCGAGGAGTTCGTGTTCGACTGCGTCTTCTCTCCGCCGACCAGCGCCGACGGCCAGCCGTTCGAGCAGGAGGGCACCTGCACCACCCCCTCCGGCGAGACCGTGTCGTTCCGCGTCAACGACGAGGACGGCGGTTCCGCGCACGGCGTGCGGGTCTTCGCCGGTGCGCGCTGGGACCCGTTCATCCTCGATGCCCCCGCGGCCCTGAAGACCGTCGCGATCGGCGAGCTCGCCTTCGCGGATCGCGGCTCGATCTACATGGACGGCAAGAACGTCCTGGGACTGGTCGTCGAGATCGACCCTGCGCTGCTGGGCGGCGCCACGTTGGTCGGCGTCGTCGCCGAGACACTGACGCGCGGCGTCTTCAACGTCCGGATCGAGCGCGTCGGGCGACCCGAGGTGAAGAACCTGATGCTCGGGCCGATGCAGTTCGATCGGATCAACCAGGACCTCGAGATCCGCGACCTCTACAACATGGAGGACGCGTTCCACATCCAGCACGGCTACGAGGGCGCCTACCGGGCGCGGCTCGACGCCAACCTCGCGTTCTGGGACAGCCTCGACGGCAAGACCGACTGGCCGACGGTCGACGGCGTCCATCCGCTGACCGAGCTCGTGCTTGCGGACTACCTGGTCGTCGATCTCTCCAAGCCCTACCAGGAGAAGGGTTCGTTCCTCGAGATCGAGCTCGCCTCCCGCAGGGGACGAGCCCACGCGACCTGCGGGGGGCGCACGATCAACGACGACGTGATGGACGTGTTCTTCACGACGCTGATCAACGCCGGCAACGGACCGATCATCCGCGACGGGGTGGACGGCTCGTCCCGGCCGGCCTCGCAGACCTTCCCGTACCTCTCGGCTCCCAACCCCCGTCCGCCAGAGAAGCCGGAGCACCACTGAGCATGGCTGAGACGGGGAGCGTCAGGCTCGAGCTCGATGACATCCAGAGTGGCGCCCTGCACGAGCGCCCCTCCCCCTATGTCGGCGCCTACCTGATGCTGCGCATCGACGACCGCGCCGACGGCCGTGAGCTCGTCCGGCGGCTGACAGCCCTCGTGAGCTCGGGGACGCAGTCGCTCGATCCCGCCCACGACGCCTGGTTCACCGTCGCGTTCACCTACCACGGGCTGAAGGCGCTCGGAGTTCCTCAGGACTCCCTCGACAGCTTCACGCCGGAGTTCCGGGAAGGGATGGCCGCGCGGGCGGAGCACCTGGGAGACGTCGGCGAGAGCAGTCCTGAGAACTGGGAGAAGCCGCTCGGCACTCCCGACGTCCACATCGCCATCGCGGTCCTCTCCCCCGACGTCGCCCGTCTCGAGGCCGTCACCGAGAAGGCTCGCCTCGCCCACCAGGAGCTGGCGGGCATCTCGGTCGTCTGGCGACAGGACTGCTACCAGCTCCCGACCGGGCGCACCTCGTTCGGCTTCAAGGACGGCATCGGCCAGCCGTCCGTCGAGGGCAGCGGCAGGGCGCCGTCGAACCCGCTCGAACCGCCGCTCAAGGCCGGCGAGATCATCCTCGGCTACCCCGACGAGACCGGCGCGCTGCCGCCGATGCCGAGCCCCGACATCCTGGGCCGCAACGGCACCTACGTCGTCTTCCGGAAGCTGCACACCAAGGTGGCGGCCTACCGCCAGTACCTCCGCGCGCGAGCGGCGAACCGTGAAGAGGAGGCGCTGCTCGGCGCGAAGATGGTCGGACGCTGGCAGAGCGGAGCCCCGCTGGCCGTGACGCCCGACGTCGACGACTCCGAGCTCGGCAGCGATCCGCAGCGGAACAACGCCTACCTCTACGGCGACGACCCTCGTGGCTTCAAGTGCCCGGTCGGCGCCCACGCACGCCGCGCCAACCCCCGCGACGCGCTGGCCGGCGACGGCAGCACGGACGTGCGCCTGCACCGCATGATCCGGCGCGGTACGAGCTACGGCCCGATGCTCCCCGACGGCGAGCTCGAGGACGACGGAGCGGACCGCGGCATCATCTTCGTGTTCGCCGGCGCCCACATCAAGCGGCAGTTCGAGTTCGTCAAGACCCAGTGGCTCAACGACGGGATCTTCATCGGTGCCCCTGGCGAGGCGGACCCGATCGTCGGCTCCCCCCACCACACGAACACCTTCACGATCCCCCGGCGACCGATCCGACGCCGCCTGCAGGAGCTTCCGCCGTTCGTGATCACGCGTGGGGGCGAGTACTGCTTCGCCCCGAGCCTCTCGGCCATGCGTTGGCTGGCGGAGCTTGCGCCGTCCGTCTCGACCGAGGAGAGCACGCCATGAGCACGACCCCCGAGGGCACCGACCGCTGGAAGGCGCTCGATTTCGCCCCGCCGGACGCAGACGCCCCCGAACCCGAGTCCTCCGTCCTCGTCGAGTACCAGCACGACGACCAGATCGCCGTGGTCACGCTCAACCGGCCGCACGCCGACAACGCGATCACGACCGAGATGGGTGCTCGACTGACCGAGATCGTCGAGACGATCGCCGTGCGCACCGCCGTACGCGTCGTCGTGCTCACGGGTGCCGGTAGGCGCGCGTTCTCCGTCGGCAGCGACCTCCGACAGCGCAGGAGCATGACGAAGGAGGACTGGCTTCGCCAGCGCCAGGCCTTCGATCGAACGCTGTACACCGTGCGGCAGCTGCGCAAGCCGCTCTTCGCCGCCGTGAACGGCATCGCCTATGGCGGCGGGTGCGAGCTCGCCCAGAGCTGCGACTTCATCATCGCCTCCGAGAACGCCACGTTCGGGCAGCCGGAGGCGATGCTCGGCCTCTCGGCCGGTGGCGGTTCCCCGGTGTTCCTGCCACGCCTGCTCGGACCGGGCAGAGCATTGCAGATGCTCATGACCGGCGACCCGATCTCCGCGGCCGAAGCCCACCGGCTCGGCATGGTCAACGAGGTCCACGACCAGGACGACCTGGCGGCCGCGGCCGCTCGGATCGCGGAGAAGATCGCCGGCAACTCCCCGACGGCGGTCCAGGCCGTCAAGCGGGCCGTACAGCTCGGTGAGGGGCAGCCCGTGGAGCAGGCCGTCGCCATCATGATGGAGGCGCACTGGCGCTCGGCCGTGCACCCCGACCGCATCGAGGGCATCGGAGCCTTCAACGAGGGCCGGGACCCGGTCTTCCGCGACGCCGACTACTGAACCCGGCCTACGAGGAGGCAGAGCCATGACGATTCCGGACGAGGTCATCCGTGCGCGCGCCGCGCTGCAGATGATCAACCCAGCCCCGTACAACGCGGAGGCGCCGCCCGCAGCGCTCACCGAGGAGATCACCCCGACCGAGCTCCACTACGTGCGCAGCAACTTCCCGCTGCCCGAGCACGACGGCACGCTCGAGATCGGCGGCGCGGTGGAGCACCCGCTGACCCTCACGCTCGAGGACCTCCGTGCCTTCCCTGCGCACGAACGCGCGGTCACGCTCGAGTGCGCCGGCAACGGACGCCTCGAGATGCGTCCGCTGCCCACCGGTGAGCCATGGGGCGACTACGCCGTCTCGACCGCCCGCTGGAAGGGCGCTCTGCTGCACGAGGTGCTGGCACAGGCGCGGCCGCACGTCGACGGCGTCGACGTGCGGTTCGAGGGCGCCGATCACGGCGCGTACCACCTGGCCGCGGTGCTCGCCGAGACGGACACCGAGGACATGCACTTCGTCCGCTCCCTGCCGCTGGACCACGTCGCCGATCCGGCTTCCGAGATCCTCATCGCGTACGAGATGAACGGCAAGCCCCTCGGCCAGGACCACGGTGCGCCGTTCCGGATCGTCGTGCCGCACTGGTACGCCGTGGCGTCGGTCAAGTGGCTCCAGCGCATCGACGTCTTGACCGAGCCGTACGTCGGCGAGTTCCAGACGGGGCACTACATCTACGAGTGGGCCGATCGGGCCCCGGAGCCCGTCGACCTCATGCGCGTCAGGGCGCGCGTCACCGCTCCCGCTGCTGGCTCGACCGTGCCCGCGGGCACCGTCGAGGTGCGCGGGAAGGCCTGGTCGGGGACCGGCCCCGTCGCACGTGTCGACGTGAGCCTCACGGGTGCCGGCGAGTGGCGCGAGGCCCACCTCGCTCCGCCGACGGGCCCGTACCACTGGCAGGAGTGGTCGTTCGACTGGGAGGACGCCGCAGTCGGGCGCCACACGCTCCGCGTGAGGGCGACCGATGCAGCGGGGAACGTGCAACCGGACGTGCCACCGTGGAACCGGCTCGGCTACGGCAACAACGCCATCGAGGTCGTCTACGTCGACGTGGTCTGACCAGGCCGCGCGACGTGCCTGCCGCAACGGTGGCGTCCACTGCCGTCAGCGAAAGCCGGGGTCCGTCTCTCCCTCGGTTGCCGCGTCGGCGAAGGGAGTCATCCGTTCTCCCAGCTCCTGGTGCCAAGCGGCGAGGCCGTCGAGCGGGACCGGGCTGCGCTTGGTCGATCCGCGCCCCTGGTCCGACCACAACGGCGGGTAGACGCTGAGACCCTGGCTTGGCGGGAGCGCTTCCAGGTCGTCGACCCAACCTGGCCAGCGCAGGTCGGCCACGTACTCGGCCAGCCCGCCGCTCACGGCCCACTCCGCGAAGGCCCCGAGCCCGAAGCCCAGAACGTGCCACTCGAGCGTGTCGGGCGCGAAGTAGTGCACATCCCCGAGCGGGCCGGGCAGGCCGCCACCGTTGACCGCGAACGTCCCGCCGAGCACGTCGAACGCGACGACGAGCCTCTGCGGCGCGACGCTTCCCTCGGCCGGGTCGCCGAGCCCGTTGATCGTGGCGAGGTCCGGGAGCCCGTACGCGCCCCCGCCGAGAAGTCGGAGCCACCCGTGGTCGACCAGCACGCCGCCCGTGTGGAGCGCAAGGGCTCCCAGGGTCGAGCGTGTCGTGATCTGGAGGCGGTAGAGGACCTCGGGGGCCCACTCAGGAGGGGCAAGGACCTCGACACCCGGCCGTTGGAACATCCGGGCGAGCGTTGGCCAGGCAGGTTCGGCGACCTGCGTGAGATCCGCGACCGTCTTGATGCCCATGATCGGGGATCATGCCACGTCGAGCAGTGAATTCCGACACTTCCCGGCGGATCCGTTACCTGATCCGCCCCATGTGTGCATCTTTTCCCGACTTTCCCGGCGTGCAAACCCCGGAATTCCGCCGAAAACCACCCGCGGGACGGTCCGACTGGCGAGACTAGCGCTCGGCGTTCCCGGCTGGAGCGACCACTGCTCCGACGTCCATCCGGCGCGCGGCCCCATCGTCGACGGCCGCCTCGACGCCGTGGGTCCCGGCGCGCTGCCGCCCCGAGACCACCGCGTAGCCCAGCCCCACCACGACCGCTCCGCCCACCAGGTTGCCCAGCCCGACGAACAGCAGGTTGCGCCCGAACTCGCCCCACGTGGTCAGGGCCTCGGGGCTGAAGAGGCCGATGCTGAACGTCGTCATGTTCGCGACGACGTGCTCGAACCCCGAGGAGATGAACGCGAAGATCGCCCAGAAGATGATGATCGCCTTGCCCGCCTCCGAGCGCAGGCGTCCGCACGCCCAGATCGCGGCGCACACCAGGATGTTGCACAGGACGCCGCGGAAGAAGAGCTGGCTGCCCGTCTCGTGGCCCTTGCCCGCGAGCATCGACGCGATCATCTCGCCCGCGGCCGCGTTGGTGTGCAGGATGCCGGACTGCACGACCATCCAGCCGAACAGCATGGAGCCGAGCAGGTTCCCGCCGAAGCAGAAGAGCAACGTCCCGACGGCGGAGCGCACCGGGATCGTCCGGGTCACCGCTCCCTGGGTCAGGATCATCATGGCGGACGTGCTGAGCTCGGCCCCCGCGAACACGACGAGCGTCAGGGCGACCGCGAAGACCCCGCCCGCCACGAGCCGTTCCGCAGGCGCCCCGGCCGCGAGGAAGGGTCCGGCCGTGGTGACCATGAGGACGACGCCGACGCCGATGTACGCGCCCGCGAGCATCGCGGCCACGAGGTACCGCCACGGGTGCCGGGTGCCCGCCACCTTGGTGCGAGCCGCACGGGACTGCTCGGTCAGGTTCTCGGAGAGGCTCAGCACCCTCTCATGATGCCCCCCTTCCATCTAAGCGATGGAAGGGGGGTCGTCAGGTGGAACGCGGGGTCTCAGCCCGTGCCCCGTCAGGACCCCGAGCAGGCACGCACGAGGTCTGAGCCGGTCGGTACGCCTTCCTTCACCTGAGCCTGGTCGAGCGTGCCGACGAAGCCGTCCACCACGGCGCCGTCACGCTGACCGGCGCCGAGCCGCAGGCTCCCGGTGGCGGACCAGGTCGCGTCGAACGGCACCGTGGCCGCGAGCGTCGGCTCGCCGAACGCGGGGTTGTCGGCCGTCCCCACCTCGCAGACGTACAGGCTCACCGTGCCCGCCGTGGCGTCGTGCACGCCCACGACGTGGGACCAGCTGCCCGCCTGGACCGGCGACTGCGCCCGCGCCGTCGCGCTCGTGGCACCGGCCTGGTCGGCACCGGCCATCGAGAAGGCCCAGCACGTCCCGGACGGCGTCTGGCAGTCGGCGCCCTGCTGCAGGCCGAGCGTGAAGCCGCTCACGACAGTGCCGTCCTGGCTCACCGCGACGGCCGTCCTGTCCGCGACGTCGGGCCGCAGGAACGCGGACACCCAGAAGGATCCGTCGGTCGCGACGACTGGGCCGGCGGACGTGGCCGCGTCGGTGGGCGCGTCGAAGCGCAGCCCGTGGTCGCTCGGGTCGCCCCCGAACTCCGAGAAGATGCCCCCCGTCCAGAGGTCCTCCCCCGAGAGCGCGAGGTCGTTCCCGCGGCCGGAGCCGTCGGCCGTCACGAGCCCGCTGCCCTCGTCGAGGCGCCATGCGCCGATGACCGAGCCCGCGGGCGCCGCGCCCACCGTGAACCGGTAGGTCCGCACCGGGCTCGTGGCCCCCGCGGCGTCCACCGACTGGACCATCAGGAAGTGCGAACCCGCCGTGGACGGAGTGAAGCTCACCTGCTCGCCCGGCGCGGCGGCGCGGTGCATCCCGTCGGAGTCGAACGAGTACCGGTACGACACGACCCCGCTCGACCCGCCGTCCCCGAAGACGAACGCCCCGGCGAGCCCGACGCGACCCGAGACGGTGTCCTCGCGGTACACCGCGGGCATCCCCTCGACGGGCGTGACCGTGGGGGCGACCGTCGGCGGGACGAGGTCGACCAGCAGCTCGCAGGACACGGGGGCGCTCGGACGACCCGCGACGTCGACCGCCGTGACGCTCCACGAGTACGCCTGGCCGTCGGCCAGCAGACCGCCGGGCACGGTGAGCGAGTGCGTGGAGCCGCTCGGCATCGGGAGCCCCACCGGGGACTCCCAGACGAGAGCGCCGTCGGCGAGGCCGTGCACCGCGAAGCGCGCGCTCGTGCTCGTCCCGTCGGGGTCGCTGACCTGCGCCCTCAGCTGCGGGGTCGCCGACCTGACCGTGGGCCGCTCGGCCCCTGTCACGCACTGCGTGTCGGGCGCGGTCGTCCAGGCCGCGTCCACCTGCGGAGCACGGTCGATCACGATCGACAGCGTCGCGTCGGCGCTGAAGCGTGCCGTCCCGCACGTGGTGCACTTCTCGTCGACCGCAGCCAGGCCCAGCCCGACCGTCGTCCGCCCCTCGGCCACGACGGCGCGCACCGCGGTCGTGACGTCGAACCGCTTCCAGCGCTCGCCCGCGCAGACGAGCTCGGGGGAGCCGAGCGGGCGCCCGAGGAGCGCACCCCAACGGTGCGCCGAACCCGACCACGACGTCCGGCGGTCGACGGCGGGCGCGACGTACGCACCCACCGCCCCGGCCCCGCACTTCGACGACCGGGTGCTGTAGGCCGAGAAGGTCGCCGAGACGACGTCGGCCTCGCCGAGACCGTCCAGAGCGCTGAGCCCTCCGAACTCCCAGGCGATGCGCTGGGTGTCCTTGCGCGCACAGGCCGGTCGTTCCTCCGTGGTGCACGGGCCCACGCGGCGGTCGCCCGTGAACCCGTACCCCGCCGCGCTGTGCTTCTTGCCCGCGCGGATCACGGTCCACTCGGTCGGCGCGCCGGACGCGGCGATCGAGCGCTCCAGGCGGAAGGTCCCGTCCGGAGCCGCGAACAACGCGTCCGTCGCCGTGCGGGCGTCGAGGACCTCGACGTCCTGGCCGCAGGTCGCGGCGAGCGCCGCGGCCACGGCCTCACCGGCCACCGCGACACGACACTCGTCGACCGCGGCCGACGCGGGCGCGGGTGCGGCCGACGCGTGCGGAGCCATCAGCAGCACGAGGGTTGTCGCCAGTCCGGCGACCGCTCGGGCGCTCCGGGAAAGTCTCATACCAGGATTCCTCTTCACCACCAGGGCGCACCTGCGGGTGCGCGACGCTACCTACACCCCCATTGGGCAGGCCCCAGCACAGCTCACAGCGAACTCTCAGCCGGTCGTGGTGACAGGAGAGTACACCCGTTCCACAACTGGCGGTCCACCGCATTCTCGGGCGCCGCGTGGCCCTCCGGGCACGGCCTACCCGAACGTGAACGTGAAGACCTGCATCCCCGCGGGCACCTCGAGCTCGACCGTTCCCTCGCTCGGCCCCTCCCCCTCCAGCACGGGGTAGAGGGTCGGGTTCCCCGAGACGTCGATCTCGCGCCGTTCGACGACCGTCCCCGCCTCGTCCCGGACCGTGGCGGTCACCGTGCCCTCGCCGCCCAGGACGCTGAACACGTCGGTGCCGCGGTACGCCAGGCGCACGCGGGCGTCGTCGGACACCGCGGTGGCACCCTGGAAGTCGACGTCCCACGTCCCTCCGAGCGAGAACGTGTCGGGCGCCTGGTCCTCGGTCAGCGTGAACGCCTGCTCACCCGCGGCGTAGCGCGGCTCGCCCGCGTAGTTGCCGACCTTGCCCACCGAGAGGTACGTCTCGGGGGTCGTCGACCCGTCGGGCGTCCCGTCCTCGACCGACGTCGCGCCGGGCAGGCTCACGCCCGGGTTCGCGTCCGCGAGGAGCTCGCGGATCAGCCCCTCGGTGTCCTCGTAGCCACCCTCGCCGAACCGGATGTGCCGCACGGTCCCCTCCGCGTCGATCAGGTACTGCGCGGGCCAGTAGCGGTTCCGGTACGCGGTCCACGTCGCGTAGGAGTTGTCCTGCGCGACCGGGTACGTCACGCCCAGGTCCTCGGCCCCCGCGACGACGTTGCGCGTCTCGCGCTCGAACGCGAACTCGGGCGTGTGCACCCCGATGACCTCGAAGCCCTCGCCCACGTCCTTGTACTGCTCGTACCAGGCGTCGACGTGCGGGATCGCGCGCTGGCAGTTGATGCAGGAGTAGGCCCAGAAGTCGACCAGGACCACCTTGCCGCGCAGGTCGTCGAGCACGAGCGGCTGGTCGCCTGGTGTGTTGAACCAGGTGTCGATCCCCCGCAGCGCGGGCGCCGGACCGCAGTCCTCGAGCTCGGAGGCGCCGTTCGAGCAGTTCGACAGCTCACGGTTCTCGTCGGTCACGATCCCGCCGAGGTCGAGCGCCTCGCGCACCGTCCCGGACGCGTCGACGCGCTCCTGGAGGCTGCCCGTGTAGTCGGGCAGCGCGCGCTGGAGGTACGCGGGCAGGTTGAACGCGAGCCCGACGGCGAGCGCGATCATGACCACGCCGCCTGCCACGCGGATGCCCCGGGTGTGACGCTGGAACGCCTTGACCCGCTCGGCCACGCGACGTCCCGCGAGCGCGAAGACCAGCAGCGGGATCGCGGCCCCGACCGCGAACGACACCGTGAGCGCGACCGTCTCCGGCCCGATGTTCCCCGTCGCGCCCGCGACCGTGATGGCCGCGAGGACCGGCCCCGCGCACGGCACGTACAGGACACCGAGGCCCAGGCCCAGCACGAACGCCCCGCGGTCCTGGCTGCGCGCCCCGCGACGTGAACCCAGCGCCGCGATCTTCTGGAACGGCCGCTCGAGCACCTCTTCGAACCGGGGCACGATCATGCCCACCCCGATGACCGCGAGCAGCGTCAGCCCCACCCAGCGCAACAGGTCCTGCGGCAGGCCGAGCGCCCCGAGGAGCAACGAGCCGAGCAGCGTGAAGACGCTGAAGCTCACGACGAGCCCGGCGATCACGAGGTAGGGCCGCCACGAGCGGCGTGCGCCCCGGCTGCCGTCGCCGTCGTGCCCCGTCCCCGCCCGACGGCGCCGCTCACCGCCCGCGGACGGCGTCCCGTCCTGGGTGGACGGGTCGGACGTGGCACCCGGCGCCGCGTCGCCGGACGGGCGGACCGCCGTGACGACCTGGCCGCGCGCACCGACCTGGACCGCGCCGGGGACGCCGGCGAACAGCGAGGCCGTCGGGGTGCCCGACCCGGCCCCCGCCGAGGGCGACGGGTCCGCGGTGGACGCTGCGCCGTCGGGCACGGGGACGGGCGAGGGCGCAGCGGCCACGGTGCCGCGGGCGCCCTGCACGCCGCCCGCGAAGAAGATCACGGGGAGCATCGGGAGGATGCACGGCGAGATGCCGGTGATGAGGCCACCGATCAGGCCGATGAGCACGAGGGTTTCCATGGCCGGGGTTCGGCGCGACGGCCCCGGCGGATGGGTCGCGGATCTCCTCGGACGTCCGACCCATCCACGCCGCCCCCCGCTCCGAACCTCCTGCGAGACGTCCCGCACCTGACGGGGCGACGACAACGAGGAGAGACCGATGAACGTTCGAACCCGTTCGTACGCCGTGGCCGGCGTCGCCGCCCTGGCGATCCTGGGCCTGACCGCCTGCAGCTCCGACTCGGACTCCGGCTCCGGGAGCGACTCGTCGAGCGCGTCGGAGATGACGACGCCTTCCGACGACATGTCGCAGGAGGCCATGACCCCCGAGGTCGACCCCGCGGCGAACCTCGTCGGCCCCGGCTGTGCGGCCTACGCCGAGCAGGTCCCCGACGGCGCAGGCTCCGTGACCGGCATGTCGACCGACCCGGTCGCCGTCGCCGCCTCCAACAACCCGCTGCTCACGACCCTCACCGCCGCGGTGAGCGGGCAGCTCAACCCCGACGTGAACCTGGTCGACACGCTCAACGGCGGCGAGTTCACGGTGTTCGCGCCGGTCGACGACGCGTTCGCCAAGATCGACCCGGCGACCATCGAGAGCCTCAAGACCGACTCCGACACGCTGACCAAGATCCTCACGTACCACGTGGTGCCCGGCCAGCTCACCCCGGACCAGGTCGTCGGTGAGCACGAGACCGTCGAGGGCGGGACCGTGACCGTCACGGGCTCGGGCGACGACCTCATGGTCAACGACGCCACGGTGATCTGCGGTGGCGTCATGACGCAGAACGCCACGGTCTACCTCGTCGACACGGTCCTCATGCCGACCATGTGACCACCGACGCCGGCCGCCGCGGTTGTCCCCGTGCCGCGGCGGTCGGCCCTCAGCGGTCTGCGGGCCGACCACGGGGACGACGAGCGAGGAGCCGGCTGCACCGGACGGGATGCCCGGGCGGCCGGCTCCTCTCGTGCGCTGCCCCGGCCGTCACGGCCGGGGCGGCACACCTCTCGGCGCGGTGAGGCTCAGGAGTGCGCCCGACGACGCGCCCAGACGATGCCCGCCCCGCCACCGACGAGCAGCACGGCCAGGAAGGCGGCCGCACCGGCCGTGGCCCCGGTCGCTGCGAGCGACGGCCCGCCCGGCGCCGTCGCACTCACCGGGGTCGCCGGGGTCGCCGGACCGTCGAGGGGACCGGTCGCGGCGAGGATGCGGGGGTTCGCGCACGACGCCGTCGCCGCGGGATAGCTCACGGTCGTCGAGTAGCCCGGGTTGACCTCGAACAGGACCTCGACACCCGCACGCGTCCACGCGTAGTTGCCGTCGGTCTCGGTGTACGAGCCGTCCGCCTGACGCTCCCAGCCCGGCCAGGCGCGGGGCTCGCCCGCGGAGGCGCCCGGCCACAGGAGCCTGCCGTCGAGCGGCAGACCCTCGACCGTGTAGTCCTCGCCGTCGCCCGGGTGCAGGAACGTGATGCTCAGGGGACGGTCGCTGTCCGCGACGTAGCCCTCGGGCAGGAAGACCTCGTAGCCGAGGTAGGGCGTGTCGGCCTCGCAGACCGCGCCGATCTCGCCCGGGGTCAGGGCGCAGTCGGCGGCGTCCTGGTCGATCGTGAACGTCGCGGACGTGCCGTCCGCGGCGAGCGCGTACCCCTCGGTCGCGGTGAGCGCGTACCCGGCGGCCGGGCGCGCGACGATCGTGTCGCCCACGTGCTCGTAGGTGATCTCCGCGGTGCTCTGCGGGGCGTCGACCGTGCGTCCGGCCGGCGTGCACACGTCACCGACGGTCGGCGCGACCGGGGACACGGGCTTCGCCGGCGTCTCGGGCGCGGGCTTCGACGGGCGCGGCGGGTTCGGCTCCTCGTCGCACGCCGGCACCGTGATCAGGTCGCCGAGGTCGTGGTGCTTCGAGTCGATCAGCGCACCCCCCAGGGCCGACGTCGGCGGGGTGATGGTCCCGGGCCAGACGAACGTGCCGTTCTGCCTGACCCTGTCCTGCTGGACGGCCCAGCCGTCACCGCAGACCTCGGTGGGCAGGTCGGTCGGGAAGGTCGTGTACCACTCGGTCCCCGGCTTGTGGTGGACGAGCGTCTGCGGCCCGGAGTTGCCCCAGGACGCTGGCTTCGTGGGGTCGTTCTTCTTGTAGACGTAGAGGCCGGTCTCCTTGTCGGGCTTCGAGGTGCCGGCGCACGCATCGGTCGTGCCGTCGTCGCTGAAGTCGAACCGCTTGCCGTCCGAGGCCTTGACGGCGAGCTCCCAGGAGTGACCGACCGAGGTGTCGGGGAACGCGTAGGAGGTCGACCAGGAACGCTTGAAGGACTCGTCCTTCACGACCTTTCCGTCGACCTTCACGACGACCGAGTTGGCACCGTCGGAGTACTGGGTGAGCTTGACCTCGAGGCCGGTGCAGGTCGCGGTGACGCGGGGGGTGTGGGCGGAGGCGGGGGCCGCGGTGGCGACCAGTCCGCCGAGTGCGAGCAGCGCGGCAGCGCCGCTCGCCAAGAGCTTCTTCACGGGTGGTGGATTCCTTCCGGGGTGATGTCGGAGCGCCTTCGCACGACGACACAAGGTGGGAACGTGTCGTATTGCATCACCAATACCCAGAGTTTTACAAACCCTGGCGTATATCCGGGATCGGACCAAGGAATTACCCGAGAGCGGGTATTTCTGAGCCCTTTACGGGTCGATTTCTATCCGAGGTCGAGTATCAGGTCTCGAGCACGACCAGCGGGTCGCTCGTGGGCTGCGGAGAACCCCCAGCAGGCTCGAGCGTCACCGCGACGCCGGCGCTCCCCGCCGCCTCGACGAGCAGCGCGGCCGACCCGTCGTGAGCGTCGAAGACTCCGGCCGAGACCATCTCCTCGCCCTCGACGAGCCAGAGCTGGTAGTCCTCGGCCGACCCCGCCCTCGGCAGGTCCGTGACCGAGAACAGCACGCGGTCCCCCGAGACGAGCGCGCTCGCGTCGCCACCCCCGACCATCTCCCCCCGGACGATCTCCGCAGCCGGGTCGGCCAGCATCGAGGCGACCGCGTCGGCCTGGGTCTGGAGCCGGACCTGCTCCTGACGAGCCTGGACCGCGAGCGTCGTCGGGACCGCGACGGCCACGACCGCCGCGGCGGCTGCCGCGACGACGGCCCAGCGTCGGCGGCGCGTCGACCGGGGGCGCACTCCCCCGCCAGAGCCCGAGCCTGCCGGGGGCGTCGTCCCCGCGGCACCCTCGCTGCCCCACGGCGCCGCGACCTGCGGCACCGTGGCCAGGCTGCCCAGCACCCGCTCACGCAGGGCGGCAGGCGGGTCCGCGTCCACCGTGAACGCCGCGACCACCGCGCGGTGCTCGTCGAGCTCACGGCGCGCGTCCGGGTCGGCAGCGAGCAACCGCTCCACGGCACGCCGGTCCAGGTCGTCGACCGCGTCGAGCGCGTAGGCCGCCAGCAGGTCGCGCGGACCGTCGGACCCGCCCGGGCCGTCTGGCGCGCCCGGGCCGTCTGGCGTACCCGGGCCCTGGGCGCCGGGCATCGGCCGTCCGGTCTCGTCAGCCACGGTTCACCCCCAGGCAGTCCCGCAGGCGCACGAGGCCGTCACGGATCCTCGACTTCACGGTCGGTACGGCCGCCCCCAGCTCCACGGCCACCTCCCGGTACGTCAGCCCACCGAAGTACGCCCGCACGACGGCGTCGCGCTGGGTCCCGGTCAGGCTCCCCAGGCACTGCCGCACCGCGGCCGACTCGAGCAGCTGCTCGACCTCCTCCGCCACGACGTCGTGCCCGCCCCCGGCGAACCTGCCGTCGACGTCCTTCTGGTCCCGGACCCGGCGCGACTGCTCGGACCGCACCCGGTCCACCGCCCGTCGTCGGGCCATCGTGACCACCCACGTACGAGCCGAACCCCTGGAGGCGTCGAAGCGCACCGCTGTCTGCCACACCTCGATCATCACCTCCTGGGTCACCTCCGCCGCATGGTCGTTGTCGCGCAGCACCGCGAGCGCCGTGCCGAAGACGGCCGGGGCCAACGCGTCGTACACCGGCGCGAACGCGTCCGGGTCACCCCCGGCGCACGCGGCGAGCGCGGCATCGAGAGCATCGGGCTCGCTCGTCCTCACAGGTGGCACCCGCCCAGTCTGCCCCAGGGCTGCCGACGCGGCGCACCGGCGGACCACCCGCGGTGCGTGGCCTCCCGCGACGACCGAGGCACCTGTGGTTCGTCGCCGACGGGCCCGCGGATGGGTCCGGCCGGGCGCCACCCGGGAACCGCTACCCTCGCGGGGTGACCGAGACCCACCGAAGCCCCCGGATCCAGCCCGTCTACCTGCTGGTGGCCGGACTCTTCGTCGTGCTGGTCGCCCTCGCCGTCTGGGCCGTGGGCCGTCCCGGCAACGCCGCCACCACCCCCGTCCCGCTCTCCGACACCGAGGCCGTCGCCGCGCTCGAGAAGAAGGTCGGGGAGCTTGACGGCGTCGAGTCGGTCGAGATCGAGAAGACCGAGACGGACGAGCCCGGATTCGACGTCCCCGTCCTGCGGCTCGTCATGACGGTCGACCTCGAGAGCCTCACCGGCCCCCAGGCCTCGCAGGACACCGCGGACGAGGCGCGCGCCGCTCTCCTCGAGGCGGGGATCCGAGGCTTCCACGAGACCTGGGTCGTCGACGAGGTCCCCGGCACCGGCTCGACGCTGCGCGTCGGGATGGACGGCACCGGGATGTACTCGGTCGCGGCCGGCGTCGGGTTCCTCGACGCCGGGGCCACCTCGGTCCTCGCCGACGCGACGACCACGGCAGTGACCGTGCGCACCCCCGAGGACCTCCTGACGATCGCCGAGGCCACCCAGGGCCTCGGGCACGGGATCGTCTCCCTCTCGACCGACGACTCCCGTGCCCGGTACTTCGGCGGCCACTACCTCACGCCCCCGCCCCTGCCGGCCGTCGCCCTGCTCACCGAGGCCGCCGCGCGCGACGAGGTCACCGAGGTCTCGTACGAGGCCGGCCCGGCGATCGAGGACGGCTCCGTGGGAGACGACGACGCCCCTCTCCTGACGGTCCGCGTCGACGGGGACCCCGCACCCACGGCTGCCTGGCTGCGCGCCTCGGGCCAGGCCGAGCTCCTCGGACGCCCGATCCAGTTCGTGGTCGACGGCGAGGGGACGTCGGAGACGGGCTGGGTGAGCGACCTCGAACCGGCCGGACCCGACCCGGCTCTCGCGGGACAGGACGCCGCGGACGCGGCCGCAGCGGCCGCGGACGGGATCCCTGCCTGCACCGGCCCGGACCTCACCCCGGAGCTCGTCGGGTTCGACGCCGCCATGGGGTCACGCTTCGCGATCCTCCGTGCGACGAACGGCTCGGGCGCACCGTGCGCTGTCGACGGTCGCCCCGAGCTGAGCTTCCTGCGCGCCTCGGGCACGGAACCCGAGGTCACGCTCGAGCCGTACCTGGACGGCGGCAGCTCCGTCCGGCTCGTCGTCCCCCCCGGGCAGGCCGTCGAGTCCCTGGTCCGGTGGGGCGCGATGTCCACGGCCAACGACCCGGACGTGACCACGAGCTTCCTCGTCAAGACCGTGGTCGGCGCCGACGCCGTCCGTCTGCCCGTGACCTCCCACCTGGGCGGAGAGGGCGGCGTCGACATCCTCGGCGGGGCGACCGTGGAGGTCGGCTCCTGGACCACCCCGAGCAGCACGACCCCCTGACCCCGTCCCAGGACGACGACGGCCGCTCTCCCCGTGGGGAGGGCGGCCGTCGTCCTGGAACGAGAGGGCTCAGAGCGCCCGGCGCGCCCGCACCGACTCGGCGAGCTCGCCGAGGAGCTCGGCCGTCGTGTCCCAGTCGATGCACTTGTCCGTCACGGACTGCCCGTACACGAGCCCGCTCGGAGCCGGCGCCTGGGCACCCGCCACGAGGAAGCTCTCCATCATGAGGCCCGTGATACCGGCCTCGCCCTCGGCGATGCGGGCCGCGACCTCGCGCACGACCTCGGCCTGGCGCACGTGGTCCTTGCCCGAGTTGCCGTGGCTCGCGTCGATGACCAGGCCGTGCTCGACGGCCCCGCCCAGGCCCGAGGCGGCGGCCACGCGCAGGGCGGACGCGACGTCGTCGGGGCTGTAGTTGGGGCCGCTGCGGCCACCGCGCAGGATGATGTGGCAGTCCGGGTTGCCCGCGGTCTCCACTGCGGCCGCGCGGCCCGCGCCGTCCGTGCCGAAGAACGTGTGCTCGCTCGCGGCGGTGATGCAGCCGTCGACCGCGATCTGGATGTCGCCGTCGGTCGCGTTCTTGAAGCCGACCGGCATCGACAGGCCCGACGCGAGCTGGCGGTGCACCTGGCTCTCGACGTTGCGCGCGCCGATCGCCCCCCACGACACCGCGTCCGCGATGTACTGCGGGCTCGTGGGCTCGAGGAACTCGGTCGCCGCGGGGACACCCGCGTCGAGGACGCCCAGCAGGACCTCGCGCGCGAGGTGCAGGCCGCGGTTGACGTCGTGCGTGCCGTCGAGGTCGGGGTCGTTGATGAGGCCCTTCCAGCCGACCGTCGTGCGCGGCTTCTCGAAGTACACGCGCATGACGATCGCGAGGTCCTCGGACAGGTCCTTCGCGACGGCCGCGAGGCGGTGCGCGTAGTCGAGCGCGGCCTCGGGGTCGTGGACCGAGCACGGCCCGACGATGACGAGCAGACGGTCGTCCTCTCCCGCCAGGACGTCGCGGATCTCGCGGCGCGACTGGGTGACCAGGTCGCCACGAGCCGTGCCGAGCGGCAGCTCCGCGAGCATGTCGACGGGGGCGGGCAGAGGGTCGAGGGCGCGGATGCGCAGGTCGCTCGTGGGCGCCTGCAGCTCGTACTCGGGGTGGGAGGTCACGCGTTCCATGGTGTCACCTGCACCGGCGGGTGACGTGGTCGTCTCGTGGTGACGTTCGTCGGTCTCCGGCGAGGCGGCGGTCGCGGTCGTGGCGGTCATGCGAGGGCTCCTGATCTGAAGGTGACTCAGACGGAGCCGCGCGGCCTGCTCTGTGTCCGGAGTCGGCCCGTCTGAATGACGAAGGGCCCGGACGCGGTCTGCGTCCAAGGCCCTGTGCTGGCTCCGGGGGAAGGTTGGTCAGGCGAACGCCCGCTCGGCCCCTCCAGGAGCCAGCGTAAAGCGCCGATACCAACGAACCGTGTTCACCCGACGACCGTAGCACAGGGGTTTCGGGGCTCCGGCGGGCCGTCTCACTCCCCGGGCGGTCGACACGTCGTGCTCGTGCCAGGACCAGCGACGTGTCAGAACCAGCGAGGACCCGAGGTCTCGCTGGTTCTGACACTCGCGCGGAGCGCAGGTCTACGCTCGAACCCATGCCGATCCCCGAGTTCGTCGCTGCCCTCCGGTCCCACGTCGGGACCGACCTCCTGTGGATGCCGGGGGTGTCGGGGGTCGTGATCGACGACGACGGCCGCCTCCTCCTGGGGCAGCGCGCCGACACCGGGCAGTGGGCGATCGTCAGCGGCATCCTCGAGCCGGGCGAGGACCCGGCCGTGGGCCTCGCCCGCGAGATCCTGGAGGAGACCGGCGTCGCGGTCCACGTCGACGCCCTGACCGGGGTCACCGTGACGCCACCCGTCGAGTACCCGAACGGTGACCGGTCGCAGTACCTCGACCTGTGCTTCCTGTGCCGCCCGGTCTCCCCCGCCGCCGCGGCCGAGGCCCACGTCGCGGACGACGAGTCGCTCGCCGTCGCATGGTTCTCGCCCGACGACCTGCCCGCCGACCTCGCCGCGTCGACGAGCGAGCGCCTCGGCCACACGCTGGGCTACCTCGCGGACCCGGCCGCGGGCCCGCACTTCGTCCGGTAGCCCTGCGTCACGACCAGCGGAACAGCCTCGCCGCGAGCGGCAGCAGCACCACGGTCCACACCGCCATGACCACGAGCTGCGACACCGGGACGCCCGTCCCGAACCAGCCCGTCGTCATGGCCTGCGTCGCCGCGCCGAGCGGCGTGTAGCCGGCGACGGTCTGCACGACCTCGGGCATGACCGGCCCGGGCGTCCACATGCCCGCGAGGAACAGCATCGGGAAGTACAGCGTCATCCCGACCGCCGACGCGGTGCTCGCCTTCCCGGCGCGCGACGCGATGAGCATCCCGATCGAGAACATCGACAGGATCCCCAGCAGGAAGCTCGCCAGGACGATCGCGAGGTTCGTGGGGCCCGCGAGGTCGAACACCACGCTCCCCACGACCACCGCGAGCAGCGCCGCGGCGCAGACCATCACCAGGTTGATGAAAAGGTGCGCCCCGATGAGCCCCTGCGGCTTCATGGGGGTCGTCGAGAGCCTGCGCAGCACGCCCTTCTCGCGGAACGTCGCGAAGTACACGGGCAGGGTCGTGAGCGCGACCGTCGCGACCGCGGTCGCGAGCGCCACGGGCACGTAGACCGCGACCGCCGTCAGCCCCTCCCACGGCGGCGGCGCGTCGGTGATGACGTCCCGCATGCCGGGGAACGCGAAGCCCACGCCCACGAGCAGGACCGTCGGGAAGAAGAGCGCGAAGAAGACCGTCCCCGGGTCGCGGAGCAGCAGGCGGGCCTCGGTCAGGGTCAGGGTGCGCAGGCCGTGCCAGCCGGTGCCTGCGATCCTGCGGCGTCGGGGTGTCGGGGACGACCTGGCCGACCGGCTCACCGGTGTCGTCGGCGCGGGGGCGTGGGGTCGCGTGGACTGCGTGTTCATCGCACTACTCCTTCGGTGTCGGACCGGTCGCCGGTCGATGCGGGGGCCGTCGCCCCCGTGTGGTCGTACGTCCTGCCCGTGACGTGCACGAACACGTCCTCGAGCGATCGGGTCATGGTCCGGACGTCGGGCACGACGTCGCGCTCCGCGAGGGCCAGCACGACGGCGGGCAGCACCCGCCGCGACCCGGTCACCTCGATCTCGCGGCCCGCGCGCGCCACGGCCCGGACGTCCGCGAGGCCGCCGAGGACCTCGAGCACGCCGGGCTCCTCGTGGGGCTCGACCCGCAGCCGCAGCACGCGCGTGGAGTCGACCGACTCGATGAGCTCGGCCGGGGACCCGGCCGCGACGACGACGCCCTGGTCGATGACGACGAGGCGGTCGCACAGGCGCTCGGCCTCGTCCATGAAGTGCGTCACGAGCAGGATCGTCACGCCCCGGTCCCGCACGCGTTCGACGAGCTCCCACGTCGCGCGGCGGGCCTGCGGGTCGAGCCCCGTGGTCAGCTCGTCGAGGATCGCGACCTGCGGGTTCCCGACGAGCGCGAGCGCGATCGAGAGCCGCTGCTTCTGCCCGCCCGAGAGCTTCGCGAACTGCCGGTCGCGGTGCGGGGCGAGGTCCAGCAGGTCCATGAGCTCGGCCGTGTCGGCCGGGTCCTCGTAGAACGAGGCGTAGAGCCGCAGCGCCTCGGCCACGGTCATGCGCTCGTTGAGCTCGGCCTCCTGGAGCTGGACGCCCAGGAGCTCGCGCACCGAGGCCGGGTCCGACTGCGGGTCCCGGCCGAGGATCCGGACGGTCCCGGAGTCGGCCTGCCGCAGCCCGGCGAGGCACTCGACCGTGGTCGTCTTGCCGGCCCCGTTGGGGCCGAGGATGCCGAAGATCTCCCCCGGCCCGACGGCGAAGCTCACGTCGCGCACGGCGACGGTGCTCCCGTACGCCTTGCGCAGGGCGACGACCTCGATGGCCGGTGCGGCGCCGTCGGGCACGGTGCGTGCCGAGAGCGACGGCGCCGTGGACGGTGGTGGCGGGGTGGGGTGTGCGGTGGTCATGGTGACCTCCTCGAGGGTGTGCTCGTCCGCCGGGCGGCGCACCGGTGACCGGGCGCCGTCCGCTGGACGGGATGAACGTTCGTGGTGGGTGCGCCGGCCCCGGGAGGGGACGCGCCGCGCTAAGGCGTCGGGGACGCCAGGGCTGTCAGACGGTTGTCAGAGGACCGTCAGGTCGTGACGGGAGCGATGGCCACCGACCGCGTGACCAGGTGGAACGCGAAAGCCGCAGCGGCAAGGCTCAGCAGGCCGCCCACCACCGCGGTGAGCACCTGGGCGTCGGCCAGCCCGACGGCCTGGGCGAACGGCTTGCCGAAGTACCCGCTCTGGAACGCGAGCTCGACGAGGACCAGGGGCACCAGGAACACCGGGATGGCGAAGGTCCCGCGCCACACTCCGTAGCCGTAGTACCCCATGCCGATCGCCGCGCCCGAGAGCCAGTACACGCTGCAGAAGAAGAGCTGCACCAGGAACGCGGTGCCGACCTGGCCGCCGTCGGCGTAGAGCTGGGCCCGGTCGAGCTCGGGCGACCAGCCCTGTGCCCGGAAGACGAGCCACTCCACGTAGCCGAGCACTGCCGCGACGATCGCGAACGTGAGCCCGAGGAACACGGCCGTGACCCAGGTCGAACGGATGAACGACCGTCGGGTGCCGCCCGCCGCGACGTGCACCGCGATCATGGCGAGGGGGGTGATGATGCCCATGACGAACAGGAAGAACTTCGCCGACCCGCTCACGACACCGTCGATCACGCTGCCGTCGAGGATGTCCGTGCGGACCTCGACGTAGCCGATGATGCCCGCGATGACCAGCACGATCGCCCAGAACCACACGCCGATCTGCCACGTCCCCGCGCACATCGACCAGACTGCCGTGCGCAGCGAGCGCTTCTCGGCCGTGCGACGTACCGCGGCACGCTGCACGTCCCTGTCGGTGAGGGCCGTGGGGCCCACCAGGTTCTCGGTCATGACCGCTCCTCCCGGGTCAGGTGCACGAACAGGTCCTGCAGCGGCACCGCGCCGAGCTCGAGGCCCGCCTCGGTCGCCGCGGTGCGCTCGGCGTCGTCGAGCGTGCCGAAGAGCGTGACCTGGGCGGTGCCGCCCAGGCGCTGGCGGGCCAGGACACGACGACCGTCGACGAACTGCTCGACCGCGGCAGCGGCCCCCGTGAGGCTCACTCCCCTGCCGCGGACCGACTCGACGCTCTCCGCGAGGAGCACACGCCCCTTGTCCACGATCACGACGTCCTCGAAGATCCGCTCGACCTCGTCGATCAGGTGGCTCGACAGGACGATCGTGCGCGGGTGCTCGGTGTAGTCCTCGACGAGCGCGTCGTAGAACGCGTACCGGCTGGGCGCGTCCATCCCGAGGTACACCTCGTCGAAGATCGTCAGCGGTGCGCGCGACGCGAGCCCGATGACCGCGCCGAGCGCCGAGCGCTTGCCGCGCGAGAGGCTCTCGGGGGGCTTGCGCAGGTCGATCTCGAACTGGTCGACCAGGCCGGCCGCGAGGTCGGCGTCCCAGTGCTCGCGCAGCTCCGCGTAGTAGCCCAGGGTGTCCTTGACCTTGGTCGCGGCGATCGTGTCGCCGCTCTCGCGGACGAGCTGCGTGCCGGCCATGGTCCACGCGTTCTCGAACGGGTCCTCGCCGTCGACCAGCACGGTCCCGGCATCGGGGCGGCGCATGGCCGCGACGAGCGAGAGGGCGGTGGTCTTGCCCGCGCCGTTGCGGCCGAGCAGGCCCGTGATGGTGCCGGGGCGGACCTGGAGGCTCAGGCCGTCGAGCGCGGGGTGCTTCTCGTCCTTGCCGAAGCTCAGGGTCACGTCCCGGAGCTCGACGCCGAACGGCTCGGGGCGGGTGGGGGCGGTCATGAGGTCTCTCCCGTCGGGGTGGTGCTGTCGAGGGTGCGACCGAGGACGTGGTCCACGATCTCGGCGGGCGTGATGCCCAGCAGGTCGGCCTGCACCAGGGCGGGTCGCAGGACCTCGGCGAAGTAGCGGTCGCGGTGCTCGGCGAGCAGCTTCTCGCGTGCGCCGGTCGCGACGAACATGCCGACCCCACGGCGCTTGTAGAGGACGCCCTCGTCGACCAGCCCGGCGAACGCCTTGGCGGCCGTCGCGGGGTTGATGCGGAAGGTCGTCGCGTACTGGGTCGTGGACATGACGGGCTCCTCCTCGGCGAGGTCGCCGCTCAGGATGTCGTTGCGGATCTGCTGAGCGATCTGCAGGTAGATGGGTTCAGGTCCGTCGAACATGGGTCCCATCCTCTCGTCGCTCGCACGTTCTGTGGTTCATTACATGAGTAATGAACCATAGAACCAGCCGGTAGCGCAAGGCCTTCCTCGCCGAGAAGTGAGTTGTGGCCCCTGATCCGACCGGATCAGGGGCCACAACTCACTTCTCGGGGACGGCGGACAGCACGACGGCGCCCGCTCACCGGAAGGTGAGGGGCGCCGTCGGGCACTGCGATGCGTCGTCCGTGTCAGAACCAGCGTGACCTCGAGGTCACGCTGGTTCTGACAACCGGGTCACGCGGGAGCCGAAGCCTTGCTCGCGAGGTCCGCCGCGACGAGCTCCGCGACCTGCACCGCGTTGAGCGCGGCACCCTTGCGGAGGTTGTCGTTCGACACGAACAGCACCAGGCCGCGACCGCCCGGCACGCTCTGGTCGGTACGGATGCGGCCCACGAACGACGGGTCGGCACCTGCGGCCTCGAGCGGGTTCGGGACGTCCGAGAGCTCGACGCCCGGAGCTGCCGCGAGCAGCTCGCGCGCACGGTCCGGCGAGATGGCCTGCCCGAACTCGGCGTGGATCGCGAGCGAGTGCCCCGTGAACACCGGGACGCGCACGCACGTGCCCGCGACCAGCAGGTCCGGGAGACCGAGGATCTTGCGCGACTCGTTGCGGAGCTTCTTCTCCTCGTCGGTCTCCTCCTCGCCGTCGTCCACGATCGAGCCGGCGAGCGGCACCACGTTGAACGCGATGTTGCGCGGGAACTTGTCCGGCGCGGGGAACGAGACCGCGCTGCCCGAGTGCACCAGACCCGTGAGGTCCTGCTCGGCGCCCGCGACCGCCTGGTCGCGCAGCTCGGCCGCGCCGGCCAGCCCCGCGCCCGAGACCGCCTGGTACGTCGCCACGATCAGGCGCTCCAGACCGGCCTCGTCCGCGAGCGGCTTGAGGACCGGCATCGCGGCCATGGTGGTGCAGTTCGGGTTCGCGATGATGCCCTTGCGCGCCTCGTGGATCGCCTCCGGGTTGACCTCCGAGACGACCAGCGGGACGTCCGGGTCCATGCGCCACGCGGACGAGTTGTCGATCACGACGACGCCCGCCGCGGCGTACCGCTCGGCCTGCGCCTTCGAGGTCGCACCGCCCGCGGAGAAGAGCGCGATGTCGAGGCCCGACACGTCGGCCGTGGCCGCGTCCTCGACGACGACGTCCTCACCCTTCCACGGCAGCGTGCTGCCCGCGGAGCGCGCCGAGGCGAAGTAGCGGATCTGCGCGACCGGGAAGTCGCGCTCCGCGAGCAGACGACGCATGACGGCGCCGACCTGACCGGTCGCACCGACGACGCCGACGACGAGGCCTGCAGAGTTCTGGTTGCTCATGGTTCTCTCCTCGCTCAACGGCCGGTGCCGGCGTAGACGACTGCTTCGCTCTCGCCGTCCAGCTCGAACGCGGTGTGGATGGCCCGCACCGCGTCGTCGAGGCTGTCGGCACGGGTCACGACCGAGATACGGATCTCCGACGTCGAGATCATCTCGATGTTGATGCCCGCGTCGCGCAGCGCACCGAAGAGCTGCGCCGAGACGCCCGGGCTCGACTTCATGCCCGCCCCGATGAGCGAGACCTTGCCGATCTGGTCGTCGTACTGGAGCGACGCGAAACCGATCTCCTCGCGCACGGCGTCCAGGGCCGTGGTCGCGAGCGCGCCGTCGTCCATGGGCAGCGTGAACGAGATGTCCGTCAGGCCCGTGGCCGCGACCGACACGTTCTGCACGATCATGTCGATGTTCGCGCCCGCGCCGGCCACGACCTCGAAGATGCGTGCGGCCGTGCCCGGCACGTCCGGGACGCCGACGACGGTGATCTTGGCCTCGCTGCGGTCGTGCGCGACGCCGGAGATGATCGGAGCTTCCATGATGACCTCTGCCTCGTTGCCGGCCGGGGAGCCGGGAGCCTGCTGGGGGACGTTCGGCACCGAGCGCGCGTCGTTCGACACGATCGTCCCGGCCTTCGTCGAGAACGACGAACGGACGTGGATGGGCACGCCGTAGCGGCGCGCGTACTCGACGCAGCGCAGCACCAGGACCTTGGCCCCGCTCGCCGCCATGTCGAGCATCTCCTCGTAGGAGATGTGGTCGATCTTGCGGGCCGTCGGCACGATGCGCGGGTCCGCGGTGAACACGCCGTCGACGTCGGTGTAGATCTCGCACACGTCGGCGCTCAGGCCCGCCGCGAGCGCCACGGCCGTGGTGTCCGAGCCGCCGCGGCCGAGAGTCGTGACGTCGTTGGTGCTCTGCGTGACGCCCTGGAACCCGGCGACGATCGCGACCGAGCCCTTCTCGACGGTCTCGCGGATGCGGTGCGGGACGACGTCGACGATGTGCGCCTTGCCGTGCACGGCGTCCGTGATCACGCCGGCCTGCTGGCCCGTGAACGACTTGGCCTTGACGCCGAGGTTGTTGATCGCCATCGCCAGGAGCGACATCGAGATGCGCTCGCCTGCCGTGAGCAGGATGTCCATCTCGCGCTGGGGAGGGAGGGGGGTGACCTGCCGGGCGAGGTCGATGAGCTCGTCCGTCGTGTCACCCATGGCCGAGACCACGACGACCACGTCGTGTCCGGCCCGCTTGGTCTCTGCGATGCGCTTCGCCACCCGCTTGATGCTCTCCGCATCAGCTACCGACGAGCCACCATATTTCTGCACGACAAGTGCCACTTGCTGCTCCGTTACGTCGCCGGCCTCCGTCTCTCTCAACGGCCCGCCGGGTGTTTTACGAGTCGGTCGATGATAGCCCGCAGCCCGGGTGCGCCGGGAGGGTGCTCAGGATGCGGCCGGGGTCGACCGCTGACCAGCGCCGACGCCGTGCTCGGCGGGTGCCGAGAACGGGGTTCGGGCCGTTTCCGGGCCGTTGGCGGCCTCCATCCCGTTCTCGGCGGCGGGTGGGCAGCCGGGCAGCCGGTCAGGGGTGCGGGTTGGTCAGCACCAGGTAGGTGTACAGCCCGAGCGCCGTGCACGCCAGCACCGTCAGGACGAGGCCCCGCCGCTGCGGCCGGGCGACGAGGATCCCGAGCGCGGCAGGCACGGTGACGAGCACGACGAAGTCCGCGAACGCCTCGGTGGCAGGCGTCGGATCGCCGAAGCAGGCACGGTCCGCCTCGACGCCCGGACCCGTCTCGCAGAAGTAGCCGTAGCCGTCGATCCCGCGGTCGTAGGTGATCATGGCGGGGAGCGCCACCAGGCCATATCCCACGACAGCGACGAGCACCCCGACGAGAAGGCGCCACCGCGAACGAGGCCGACCGTGCAGGTCGCGCAGGTCGTGCACGAGGTCGCTGTCACGGTCCCTCGCACCCGGCTGCCGCACCTGCGACCGCCCGCGAGACGGGTGCTCGCGCACGAAACGCGTCTCGCCGTCAGGTGCGTAGCCACCCGTCTCGGACCGGACCACCCGTCTCGGCCCCGGCCGACCTCCACCGTCCGGTCCGGCCGCCCCCGGCCCGTGCGCCGTCACGCCCCCACCCGCAGGACCAGCTCGGCCAGCCCGGCCAGAGACGTGATGCGCGCGGGCTCGTCGTGCGGCCCCTGCCCAGTGCGGTCCAGGTGCACGGCCTGGAGCCCGGCCTCCCTGGCCGCGACGACGTCGAGGTCGTACCGGTCCCCGACGTGCAGCGCGTGACGCGGGTCCACTCCCAGGGCGGCGCAGACCAGCAGATAGCTCTGCGGGTCCGGCTTGGCCACACCCAGCCCCTCGGCCGTGAAGACGGGCCCCAGGCGACCCACGAGTCCCACGGCGCGGAGCTTGGCGTGCTGCTGCTCGTCGGTCCCGTTGGTCAGGACGGCCAGCCGCACGGGCAGGTCCTGGAGCACCGCGAGCATCGGCTCCACGTCGTCGAACGCGGTCCACGACGCCGCGTAGTGGGCGGCGTAGCCGGCGAACACCTCGTCGAGCTCGGCCTCGCCCCCCAGGTCGACGCTCGTGTCGAGGCCCGCGAGCGGCAGGACGTCGCGCAGGCGCCGCCGACGCTGCTCCGCGAAGCTGATCTCGCGCGAGCGCCACGCCGAGAAGTGCTTCTCCTCGGCCACGAACCACGCCGTGACCAGGTCGTCGGTCGCCTCGACCCCCAGGCTCGGCAGCCAGGCCGCGAGCGCCGCCCGCGCGGACCCGTCGTGGTCGAGGAGCGTCCCGTCGAGGTCGAGGACGACCGCCGTCACGGGCGAGACGGGTGGCTGCGCACGAGACGGGTCGTCCGGGCGGTCGCGCAACCACCCGTCCGGGACCGCACCACCCTTCTCGGCTGGTCGGACGACCCCCTCCGCACCGGCCCCGCCAGGCTCCCCCTCCTCGCGCACGCTCACTCCCCCAGGCTCGTGACGACGTCGTACCCCAGCTTGCAGATGAGCGCGCCCACCACGACCACGAACACGACCCGCACGAACCCGCTGCCCTTGGCCACGGCCATGCGCGCCCCGATGTACGCGCCCAGCAGGTTCGCGGCCCCGATCGCGAGCCCCAGCCCCCACAGCACCGCGCCGTACGGGACGAAGAAGATGAGCGCCCCGGCGTTCGTCGCGAAGTTCGCGATCTTCGCGAGCGCCGAGGCGGGCAGGAACGCGTACCCCAGGATGCTCACGAGCGAGATGACGAAGAACGTCCCCGTCCCAGGGCCGAGCAGCCCGTCGTAGAACCCGATCACGAGCCCGATCCCCGCCGCGGCCCACCGGTGCCCGTTGCCCTCCCAGCGCAGGTTCGTCGTGTGGCCGAGCTTGGGCTTGGCGATCGTGTACGCCGCCACGGCGATCAGGACCACCAGGATGATCGGCTTGAACAGCTCGGCGGGGATCTTGGACGCGAGCGCGGCCCCACCGACCGCCCCCACGAGCGCCGCGATCGCCATGGGTCCGGCGGTCCGCAGGTCCGGCCCCACGCGCCGGTAGTAGGTGGTGGCGCTCACGGACGTACCCATGATGCTCGCGAGCTTGTTGGTCGCGAGCGCCTGGACCGGGCTGATCCCGGGGACGAGCAGCAGCGCGGGGAGCTGGACGAGCCCTCCTCCGCCGACCACGGCGTCGATCCAGCCCGCGGTCAGGCCCGCGAGGACCAGCAGGGCGATCGTCAGGAGGTCGAGCTCGAGCCCGCCCGAGCCGGGCAGCACGATCCCGTCGCCGGCAGCGAGAGGCGCGTGCGCCACGAGAGGAAGAGCCGCGGCGAGGTCCCAGGTCACACGGCAGTCTCGCACGACGGCGCGGAGGTCACTCAGGAGACGCACGAGCCGCCAGGACGTCACCCGGCCGGGCTGCACCGCATCGGGGCGCACCCCGCTACGCTCGGCGCCATGACGAGCACAGGGGCTCCCCAGGGGGATCCAGCAGAGCACCGACCACCACCCGGACAGGCAGACCCGCCCGCGACGCCTCCCGCACCACGCCCCTCCCCGGACGCGTCCGCGCCGGACGGACGCGACGCCGTCGGGCCGGAGGTGCCCGTCGCACCCGAGGCGCCCCCGGCACCCGGCCCGCACCACGCGCCCGACGACGCCGTCACCTCGGGCGGGATCGTCGCCCAGGGCGTGCGGCGCGCGTTCGGGGCGGTGCGCGCGGTCGACGGCGTGGACCTCGTGGCGCGCCCCGGCCGGGTGACGGCGCTGGTCGGACCCAACGGGTCGGGCAAGACGACGCTCCTGCTCGTCCTCGCGGGGCTCCTCACCCCGGACACGGGCAGCGTGCGCGTCGCGGGCTTCGACCCGGTCACGCAGAGCTTCGCGGCCCGTGCCTGCACGGGATGGATGCCCGACGCGTTCGGCACGTGGGACTCCCTCACGGCCCGGGAGGTGCTCACGACGTTCGCGGCGGCCTACCGTCTGCCTCCCGCCGCGGGGGCTGCCCGCGCAGCCGAGCTGCTGGCCCTGGTGCACCTCGAGGAGTACGCCGACCGCCCGGCGAGCGTCCTGTCCCGCGGGCAGAAGCAGCGCCTGGGGCTTGCGCGCGCACTGGTCCACGATCCCGACGTCCTGCTGCTCGACGAGCCCGCGAGCGGCCTCGACCCGCGTTCGCGCGTCGACCTGCGGGTGCTCGTGCGCGAGCTGGCCGCGCGCGGCAAGACGGTCCTCATCTCGAGCCACGTCCTGACCGAGCTCGACGAGATGGCCGACGACGCCGTGTTCCTCTCGCGCGGGCGCACGGTCGCCTCCGAGACCGTGGGCGAGGCCGCGACGACGCGTCGCACGTGGCGCGTGCGCGCACTCGACCCGTTCGCGCTGCACGCCTGGCTCGTCGGGGCGGGGGTCGTGTTCGGCACCGAGCCCGACGGCGCCGCGCTCGTCGACCTCGACAGCGACGTCTCGGCTGCGGCCCTCCTGCGCGACGCGGTCGTCGCCGGTGTCCCCGTGGTCGCGAGCGCCCCCGCCGGGGGCATCCTCGAACAGGCCTACCTCGCCCTCGAGGAGGAGCGTCGATGAGCACCCTGCAACAGTCCCTCACGCCCGCCGAGACCGGTCCGACGACACCGGCGGGGCCACCGGGGAGCCGTGGCGACTGGGCCCTGTCGTGGCACGGGGTCAAGACCGTCGCGACGCTCGAGCTGCGTCAGCGCGTGCGCTCGACCCGGTGGAAGATCGCGCTCGTCGTGTGGTTCGTGATCGTCGGGGGGATCACGCTCCTGACCTCGGGCGCACTGACGGCTTGGTCACCCGACGCCGGCGACGTCGAGCTCGGCCCCGTCATCTTCGGCGCCGTGGTCTTCTTCGTCCTGTT
Organism: Oerskovia jenensis; assembly: GCF_016907235.1. Lineage (NCBI taxonomy): Bacteria > Bacillati > Actinomycetota > Actinomycetes > Micrococcales > Cellulomonadaceae > Oerskovia > Oerskovia jenensis. The sequence continues at coordinate 3,099,796 of NZ_JAFBBO010000001.1, read as the reverse complement.
CCTCGGGCTCCTCGTGGCGCCGACCCTCAGCGCCTCGGCCATCAACGGGGACCGGAACGCCGGGACCCTCGCGACGCTCCAGGTGACGCTGCTGACCGCGGCGGAGATCGTCGTCGGGAAGCTCGTCGCGGCGTGGAGCGCGGCGCTCGCGTTCCTCGTCGTGAGCATCCCGTTCGTCGCATGGGCGCTCGTGGCCGGCGGCGTCTCGTTCCTGGCGCTCGTCACGACGATCCTGCTCCTCGCGGTGCTCCTCGCCGTGGTCTGTGCGATCGGTCTCGGGTTCTCGGCGCTCACGACCAAGACGTCGGGTTCCGCGGTGCTGACCTACCTCACGGTCGCGGGGCTTACGGTCGTGAGCCTGATCCTGTTCGGGCTCACGACCCCGCTGGTCACCCAGGAGAGCAGGATCCAGGTCTGGACCGTGCCCTCCGACCACGACTGGGAGTCCACCGACCTGCCCGAGTGCGTCTGGGAGACGGTGACCGTCCCGCAGACCCACACCGAGAGGACCTGGTGGCTCCTCGCGGTCAACCCGTTCGTGATCGTCGCCGACGCGGCCCCCGAGCCCACGCACGCGGACGACGGCGACCCGTACTACTCGGCGTCCGACCCGCTGTCGCTGATCCGCGCAGGCGTCCGCGCCGCCCGGACGGGACCCGCTCCCGAGCAGGACTGGTGCGGTGGGGGCGCGAGCCCGGTCGACGCACCGGAGCCCGACGACTCCGCCGTCTGGCCGTGGGGCCTCGGCGCGAACCTGCTCCTCGGCGCCGGTGGCGTGGTCCTGGCGGTGCGCCGGCTGCGGGTGCCGTCCGCGAAGCTGCCACGCGGGACGCGCGTGGCCTGAGCGGACTCGTCGCGGGGCGGGCGCGACCGACGGGTCGCGCCCGCCCCGGGATCTCTAGGCCGGCGAGCCCTAGGCCGGCGGACCGTACGTCGCGCGGGCGTGATCGTTGATCGACGGCCCGTCGACGCCGGGCTCGACGGGCATCCAGGCGCAGCCGACCTCCATGGTCAGGAACTCCACGAGACCGTCGCGGTCACCGGTGGCGACGTGCCCGAGCACCAGCTCGCGGGAGTGTCCGCCGAAGTCGGGACGGCCTTCCTCACCCTCGGCTGTCGCGGCCGCGAACGCCTCCGGGGTGGGCGCCGCGAGCACGAGGGGCTCCGGGGGTGCTTCGGGTCCCGTCCAGGACTCGACGTGGTCGAGCACGGCCCGGCAGGTCTCGAGCTCGACGACCGAGTCCTGCGCGAACGCCAGGCGCGACTCCTCGGGCACCTGGTCGAACTCGTCCGACATCAGGTCGAGGGTCTCGACGACGGCCTCCCGCGAGAGCCCGTCGAACACCGCGTGGTCCGCGGTGATCGGCTCCCGTGACGAGCACGCGCTCGTCACGGCCACCACGAGCAGGACACCGGCCAGGGTCGCGACGCGCGCACGTGCTGTCATGGCGCACGACCCTAGCGACCCCGAGCCTCGGTTCGCTCCCCCGCCGTGGCCGGCAGACCTCAGGCGTGCAGCGCGTCGTACTCCGCCTCGGCGGCGACGTCGTCCTCGACGTCGAGACGCAGGTGCGCGAGCACGAGCTGCAGGACGCGCAGCGCGCTCGCGGCGCGCTCGCCCCACAGCGACAGGTAGGAGAACTGCCACCACCACAGGGCCTCGAGCTCCTGGCCCGAGTCGTAGTGCTGGAGCCCCTTGGCCAGGGCCTCGGCGATGCACGCGATGTCTCCCGAGACCGACGCCTGCCCGACGACCGCGCCCAGCACGGGATCCTCGATCTCCGGGTAGTCGTCGAGGCCGTCGAGCAACCGGGCCAGGCCCTCGCGCAACGGGTCGAGGTCCGTCTCGGGCCCGGCGTCGGGCTCGAAGCGCTGGTCCGGGACGACGTCCATCATGGCGCCGAGCCGCGCGCCCGCGGCCAGCAGGTCCGAGGTCGCGAGGAGCAGCAGCGGGATGGCAGCCTGCGGGGCGGCGCCCGAGGCGACCTCCGCGGTCGTCGTGAGGAAGGTGCGCGCCTGCGCGGACACCGAGGCCGCGACGGACCGAAGGTCCGACCCCACGGCCTCTTCGGTCTCAACCACTGACGACCCTCCGTCCTTCGAACGCCCTCCCGAGCGTCACCTCGTCGGCGTACTCCAAGTCTCCACCCACGGGCAGCCCGGACGCCAGGCGGGACACGCGCAGCCCCATGGGCGCGAGCATCCGCGTGAGGTAGGTGGCCGTGGCCTCGCCCTCCACGTTGGGATCCATCGCGAGGATGACCTCCTGGACCGCGCCGTCGGCGAGCCGGGTCAGGAGCTCGCGGATGCGCAGGTCGTCGGGGCCGACGTTGTCGATGGGGTTGATGGCCCCACCGAGCACGTGGTACTTGCCGCGGAACTCCCGCGTGCGCTCGATCGCGACGACGTCCTTGGGTTCCTCGACGACGCAGATCACCTCGACCGAGCGCCGGGGGTCGCGGCAGATGCGGCACTGCTCGGACTCCGCGACGTTGCCGCAGATCTCGCAGAACCGGACGCGCAGCTTGACCTCGGTGAGCGCGTCGGCGAGCCGCCGCACGTCCGCGGCGTCGGCCGCGAGGAGGTGGAACGCGATGCGTTGGGCACTCTTGGGGCCGACCCCGGGGAGTCGGCCGAGCTCGTCGATCAGGTCCTGGACCGCGCCTTCATACACGCCCCCAGCCTACGTGGCGGCGGCGACCCCGCGGTCCGCAGCGCGCGGGTGACGCGGGCCGCGTGTCGGCCGTCGTGTCAGTCCTCGTCCGCCACGATCTCCACCTCGAAGCCGTCCTCGTTCTCGAGGTAGGCCGCGTAGTGGTCGGGGCCGCCCGCGTACGGGTGGGCGTCGGCGAACATGAGGCTCCACCCGTGCGCGGACGCGCGCGCCACCAGGTCGTCGACCTCGTCGCGCCGACCACCCGAGAACGCCAGGTGGTTGACCCCTGGGCGCAGGCGGTCGTGCCCCTTGCCGTGGACGGCGGGGCTCGCCTCGAGCACGATGTACGTCGCTCCCCGCAGCCAGCTCTGACCCGTGGCCCACGTCTGGAAGCGGGTGTAGCCGAGCTCGTCGAGGAGCCACGCCCAGGTGCTCTCGGCGGCGTCGAGGTCCTCGACCCACAGCTCGACGTGGTGGAGCTCGCCGCGCGGGCTCATGTCAGAGCCCGGTGTCGATGGTCTCGTCGATCACGACGCCGCCCAGGATCTGCGCCACGAGCGGGGCACCGACCAGTCCCGACGACGCCAGGTCCGGGTCGTCGTCGGACGGCGAGTCGTCGTCCATCGAGACCGAGACGCGCGCCGACGACTGCCGGGCCTTCTGCTCGGCGGCCTGCCGTTCGAGCGTCTGGCGGCGCGACTCGCGCACGCCGGGCGCGGGCCCGGTGGGGACGGCGGGCGTGGCGGCGCTGGGCGCTGATTGCGCTGAGGGCGTTGAGGGCACGGTCGGGCGGGCCACGGGCCGGCTGCCCGACGGCGCCGCTCGGCGCACGTCCGCAGGCGGCGGTTCGTAGCCCTCGTCGAGGTCGGCCGGGGGCTCGGTCACGGGCAGGCCCGCGAGCCAGGCCTCGTCGGCCGCGTTGACGACCGGCTCGACCTCGGGCTCTGCGGGCCGCGGGGCGGGTCGCTCCTGCACGGCGACGTTGCTGCGCTGCGGGGACGCGGTGGTGTCGGCCCCCGCAGGACTGGTCCCGCCCGGGCCGACCGTCCCGTGGGGAGCGTCAGAGGGGTTCGCGGCCGTCGGTGCCGAGACGACGCCGACGCGTTCCGTGGACGTGTGCGGAGCGTGCGCGTCCGAGGCTGGTCCGCCCTGGGCGGGCGCAGCCGGGCCTGCACCGGTCGGTGTGCCACCGGCCGGTTGTCCGCCGCCTGTCGGCTCGTCGCGGCGCGGCGCGGGGGGCGCGGCTGGTGCGGGGGCGCTCGGGCCCGCGCTGCCGCCCTCGTCGAGGCGGGCCTCGACACGGACCTGGAAGCCGAGCGTCTGGTAGACGGCCTCCTGGACGGCCCCCGTGTGGCGCGACGTGGAGAAGGTCCGTGCGAGAGCGGGCGTCTGGAACGCGAGGTACAGGGTGTCCGGTGTGAGCTCCCCGACCTGGGCGTTGCCGCTCACGAGCGACCAGGTGACACGGCTCGAGCTGAGGGTCTGGAGGACCTCGGGCCAGCGGCGGCGCAGCACGTCGGTGCTGAGCGCGTCCGTGTCGCTCGCCGCGGGGGCCGGCGCCTGAGCGGCTGCGGGCGCAGGTGCGGGTGCAGGTGCGGGCTCGACCCGAGCGTCCTCGGGCGCTGGGACGGATCCGAGGGGCATGGTGACGCCCGTGTCCGGGCCGTCGTCCTCGACCGGGGTGACCGTCGAGGTGTCGGCGGCGGCGGCCGGAGCCGCGGTGGGCGCGTCGGTCCCTGGCTCGGCCGCCGCGGGCTCGACCGTGCTGACGGGCACCACGACGGGCCGGTCGTCGCTCTCCCCCGGCGCGCCGGAGGGCGCCGCCTCGGTGGTGGCGTCGCTCCCACCGGGAGCGGAGGTCACAGCGGGAACGGAGGTCACAGCGGGCGCAGCAGCAGTCGGCACAGCGGGCGCAGCAGCACTCGGCACAGCGGGCGCAGCAGCACTCGGGACAGCGGGCGCAGCGGCCTCAGGCGACGCCTCTGCCGGACGAGCAGCCGCCGGAGCGGCCGCTTCTCCCGCCTTGCGTGCCTGGAGCGCCGCGCGGGCGGCGGCGGCGCCGCTCAGCCCATGGACGGGGGCGACGGGCGTGTCCTGCTCGGCCTGTGCGGCGCGAGGTGCTGCGACGAGCCCCTCGGGGCCGCCGGGCCGTGGTGCGGTCGCGACGGGCACGAGGCCGCCGGTGCCCAGCCCGCCTCGCTCCAGCCGGTCGATGCGGGCCGCGAGCCCTGCGGCGCCGTCGTCCACGCCGGGGAGCAGGAGGCGCGCGCACAGGAGCTCGAGGTGCAGGCGCGGCGAGGTGGCGCCGCTCATCTCGGTGAGTGCCGCGTTGACGAGGTCCGCCGCGCGCGACAGCTCGGCCGCACCCAGGCTCTGCGCCTGGGACTTCATGCGCTCGAGCTGGTCGGACGGGACGTCGCGCAGCACCGCGTCCGCGGCACCGCCCGAGACCGAGATGACGATGAGGTCCCGGAGGCGTTCGAGGAGGTCCTCGACGAAGCGGCGCGGCTCGTGCCCCGTGGTGATGATCTGCTCGACGACCCGGAAGATGCTCGCGCCGTCGCGGGCCGCGAGGGCCTCCACGACGTCGTCGAGCAGCGAGGCGTGCGTGAAGCCGAGCAGGTCCACGGCGCGCTCGTAGTCGACGTTCCCGGCCTCGGCGCCGGCGATGAGCTGGTCCATGACGGACAGCGAGTCACGCACCGAGCCCCCGCCCGAGCGGACCACGAGCGGCACGACACCGGTGCCGATCGTCACGCCCTCCGCGGCGCAGAGCTGCTCGAGGTACGGGCCCAGGACGTCCGGCGGGACGAGGCGGAAGGGGTAGTGGTGCGTGCGCGAGCGGATGGTCCCGATGACCTTGTCCGGCTCGGTCGTCGCGAAGATGAACTTCACGTGCGGCGGGGGTTCCTCGACGAGCTTGAGGAGCGCGTTGAAGCCCTGCGGCGTGACCATGTGGGCCTCGTCGAGGATGAAGATCTTGTACCGGTCGCGGGCGGGCGCGAAGGTCGCGCGCTCCCGGAGCTCGCGGGCGTCGTCGACACCGTTGTGCGAGGCCGCGTCGATCTCGATGACGTCGAGGCTGCCCGAGCCACCGCGTGCGAGCTCGACGCACGACGAGCACTCCCCGCAGGGGGTGTCGATGGGCGTCTCCTCGGTGTTGCGCGCACAGTTCAGGGTGCGCGCGAGGATGCGCGCCGAGGTCGTCTTGCCGCAGCCACGAGGGCCCGAGAAGAGGTAGGCGTGGTTCACGCGTCCGCTGCGCAGTGCCTGCCGCAGCGGTCCGGTGACGTGGTCCTGCCCGATGACCTCGGCGAAGGTCTCTGGCCGGTAGCGGCGGTACAGGGCGGTGCTCACCCCGGCAACTCTAGACGGCGAGGCTGACAGCCCGCACAGCGGGTCCCCGGGCGTGCTGCCCGGGGACCCGCCGCGCGTGCCTCGGTGACCCGCCGCGCGTGCCTCGGCCCTCCGTCGGTGCGACGGAGACGGCGCCTCAGCGCCGCAGGACCTTGCGCGCGAGCCAGTTGCCGAAGAACTGGACGACCTGCACGATCACGATGATGACGAGGACGGTCACGGCCGTCACGGCCCAGTTGTAGCGCTGGTAGCCGTACCGGATCGCGAAGTCTCCCAGGCCGCCGCCGCCGATGTAGCCGGCCATCGCCGACATGTCGATCACGGCCACGAAGATGAACGTGTAGCCCAGGATGAGCGGAGCGAGGGCCTCGGGGATGAGGACCGTCCGGATGATCCGCCACGGCGAGGCGCCCATGGCGCGCGCGGCCTCGACCACGCCCGGGTCGATGCTCACGAGGTTCTGCTCGACGATGCGCGAGGTCCCGAACGCCGTCATGACCGACAGCGGGAGGATGAACGCCTCGGTGCCGATCGTCGTCCCGACGACCGCGAGCGTCACGGGGTAGATCATCGTCAGGAAGATGATGAACGGGATGGGCCGCACGATGTTGACGAGCACGTTGAGGACGTTGAACACCACGCTGTTGGCCAGCAGGTTGCCCTTGCGCGTGCAGTAGAGCGCGAGCCCCAGGACCAGGCCGCCGAGCCCGCCCGCGAGGAGCGCGATCGAGACCATGTAGAGGGTCTCGCCCAGCGAGGACAGCAGGATCGGCCACAGGGTGGACCAGTCGCGGTTCATCGCTTCCCTCCGAACGCGCCGGGTGCGCCGCCGAAGTCACCGGGCTGGGTGCCCTGGGTGCCGCCGGGGCCTCCCGTCCCGGGCCATCTCTCGCTCTGCCAGGCGTCGCGCGGGTCGGGTTCGTCGGCACGGCCCGACGGCGGAGCCCCGGTCGCGTCGTCGGCCTCGCGCGACTCGTCGCTCGCCCCGGCCACGACGCGCGGGTCGTCGCGAGGAGCGAGTGCGGTCCCGAGGTCGACGACGTCGGTCGTGCGCGAGAGCTCGTCGAGGAAGGCCGCGATGGTCGTGTCGTCGCCCACGAGCTCGAGCGTGAGCGACCCGAAGGGCCGCTCCCCGATCTCGGAGATCCCACCGAACACCACGGAGCCGTCGAGCCTGTGCTCGCGCAGGAGCCGGGTCAGGCTCGCGCCCGAGGTCCCGTCCTCGTGGACCCCGACGGTCACGAGGCGTCCGGGGTGCCGACGGCGCAGGCGTTCGAGGGCGTCGGGGCCGGGCCGGTCGCGCAGGGCCGTCCCGACGAACTTCTTGGTCGCGGTGGCCTGCGGCGAGGAGAACACGTCGTAGACCTCGCCGACCTCGACGACCTTGCCGTGCTCCATGACCGCGACCCGGTGGCAGGTCGAGCGCACGACGTCCATCTCGTGCGTGATGACGACGATCGTCACGCCGAGCTCGGCGTTGACGCGGCGCAGCAGCGCGAGCACGTCCCGCGTGGTCTCGGGGTCCAGGGCGCTCGTGGCCTCGTCGGCGAGCAGGAGCTTGGGCGACGTGGCGAGCGCTCGCGCGATGCCCACGCGCTGCTTCTGCCCGCCCGAGAGCTGCGACGGGTAGGCCGTGGCCTTGTCGGACAGGCCGACGAACTCCAGGAGCTCGGCGACGCGCGCCTCGCGCCGGGGCTTGTCCCAGCCCGCGACCTTGAGCGCGTAGGCCACGTTCCCGGCGACGGTCCGCGAGGTCAGCAGGTTGAACTGCTGGAAGATCATGCCGATGCTCGCGCGCACGGGCCGCAGCTCACGCTCCCGCAAGGCGCTCACCTCGTCCCCGTCGACCACGACGGTCCCCGACGTGACGGGTTCGAGCGCGTTGATGAGCCGGACGAGAGTGCTCTTGCCCGCGCCCGAGTAGCCGATGACGCCGAAGATCTCACCGGCCTTGATGTCCAGGGTGACGCCGTCGACGGCCGTCACGGCGGACGACCCGGTCCCGAAGACCTTCGTCACGTCGCGGAAGCGGACCATCGTGTCCGAGGTGGTGCTCACGGAGGAACCTCTCGTGCGGGGTGCGGCGGCCGGGCTCCTCGTGAGAGCCGCGCGGCCGCGCGTCGTGTGCGGGGGACGACAGGCGTGTACGGACAGTCCAACACGCGGGTGGTGCGTGGGCGAGGGCACGCCGGTGCCCGACGGCGTCAGGTGACTGACGCCGTCGGGCACCGGTGGCTCGTGCCGAGGGCTCAGCCCTGGGCGCGGTAGTTCTCCTCGATCCCCGCGAGGATCTCCTGGAGGTCGGCCGCGGAGTTGTCCTTGATGACCGCGGTGCCGCCCGAGGCCTTCTTCTCGGCGGCGACGACCTCTTCGTTCTGCGAGAGGGCGGCGATCTTCAGGAGCGTCTCGTCGTCCTTGTCCGCGGCGCGGGCGACCCACACGTTGATGTAGGGCTCGGAGGCCGACGAGTCGGGGTCGTCCTGGAACAGGGCGTCCTCGGGCTTGAGGCCGGCGTCCTCGAGGAAGTCGTTGTTGATGATCGCGCCGTCGACGGACTGGAGCGAGATCGCGGTCTGCGCGGCGTCGACCGGGGTGACCTTGACCTTGGAGGACGGGAGCACGTCGGCCTCGGTCGACAGCGAGCTGCCGCCGTCCTTGAGCTCGATGAGCTTGGACTCCTGGAGCACGAGCAGGGCGCGGGCGAGGTTGGTCGCGTCGTTGGGGACCGCGATCTCGCCGCCCGCGGGGATGTCCTCGAGCGCCGTGTGCTTGGACGAGTAGAGCGCGAGCGGGTAGACCGCGGTCGCGCCGATGGGCTGGAGGTCGTCGCCGGCCTCGACGTTGTAGCCCGCGAGGAACTGCAGGTGCTGGAACTGGTTGAGGTCGATCTGGTCCTGCGCGAGCGCCGGGTTGGCCTGCTGGTAGTCGCCGAAGTCGACGATCTCGATGTTCAGGCCCTCTTCCTTGGCGACCTTCTCGAACACGGCCCACTTGTCGTCGGCCGCGCCGACCACGCCGATCTTCACGACGTCGTCCGCCGAGGCACCGCCCGAGGCGCCGCTGTCGGAGGGCGTCGTGGCGCACGCCCCGAGCGTCAGGGCGGCGGTGGCCGCGAGGGCGGCGAGGGTCAGGTTCTTGCGGAGCATGGTCTGTCCTTCCGGTGACGGGCGCCGGCGGTTGTCGCGGGGCGTCCGTGGGGGACGTCACGGTGGTGACGGGGTGGGAGGTGGAACGTCCTCCCGCCCGACGACGGAGCGCGCGTCATGAGACACGTCACCGGTGGTCGGTGGTTCAGGAGGGGATGAGGCGGGGCGCTGCGGCGCGGGCTCCGGTCGTCTCCGGGCTGCGCTCGCGGGGCGCGTGGTGCGGTGCTGGGGTCAGGTCAGCGCTGACAGCACATTCGACCGGCGCCACGCAGGACGGAGCGACACGACATTCGGCAGCAGGCGGCTGCGCGGTGCGTCGTGAGCTCGGTGCTCGTGGGGCGGGTCATGGCTCCATGATGCGCACGCTCGACGCCTCAAAACCACTGGCCCGGTCGATATTCCAGATGTTGGACGGAATTTCGTCCGCATCATGGTCAGCGTCGGGCGATACGAGCGGTTTTGTCACGGTATCGCCAAGGCGCTTGTGGCGCAGGACACAGTTCCCGGGCCCGGGCGTCGTGAGGGCGAGGAAGGCCGCCGGCACGACGCGCGCACGGCGCGAGCGACGCCGTCGGGCGCTCGACACCTCCGCGCCGGGACAGGCGCCCGGACATGAAAGGACCCCCCGTGCACCCACCAGAGCCCACCTGCCCTTGCTGCCTTCCGGCCCTGGGGGAGTTCAGTGAGATAGCGCCGCACGAGGGGTCTGGACCCAGCCTAGCCCAGGAGGGCCGGTGGTCCGAAACCGGCCCCCGGGCACACGCGGGACGCCCCCCGTACGGGCGGGCCGCGAGAGCACAGGCGGCTCCTCGGGCGACGTCGCGGCGGGCCGATTCGGTCGCAGGCCCGGCGTCCGGTATTCTCGACACGCTGCCTGACGCCCCGCGTGGGTCGACGCTGCAGCACGGAGGATTCGCCTAGTGGCCTATGGCGCACGCTTGGAAAGCGTGTTGGGTTAAAAGCCCTCGGGGGTTCGAATCCCCCATCCTCCGCAGACCGAAGGGTCCGCAGCCTGCGCTGCGGACCCTTCGTCGTTCGTGGACACGGGTGACCGGGGTGCGGGGGGCCAGGCCCTAGAGTCGCCACCGGGTCTCCGCGTCACCGCACCGCCCGGTCGAGGCGTCAGCCCACCGAGTCGAGCAGCCGCCCTGCCATCGCGATCAGGTCGTCGCGCGGGACACCGTCGCCGATGAGCCGCACCGTGCCCACCGGAGACGCGTCGATCGAGACGACCGACCGGTCCTGCCCCGCGGGGTCGGAGGCCACGGTGACCGTCTCCTCGCCCGAGAGCTCGGGGACGGCCTCGTCGGGCCAGTCGTCCCCGAGGCTGGGGACCGACACGCCTGCGTGCACCGCGTGGACGTACAGACCTGGTCCCTCCTCGCCGGGCTGACCCTGGACGTAGATCGAGCTCTTCGACTCCGAGAGGTCGAGGTCGACGGTCTCGACGTAGTGGAAGCCGTCCGGGAGGATCGCCGGGTCGAGGTCACCGGCCGCGGCCAGCAGGAGTGCGCCCGCCCTCGTCGATCCGTCGAACGGCGGGAGCGGCGTCGCGGGGGCTGCGGCAGCGGGGGTCTGGTCCGCGGTGGCCATGGGCGAGGCGTCGGAAGCACATCCTGCGAGTGTCACGGCGACGACGCAGAGACAGAGGGGCAGCAGGACGATTCGGGTGGGGTGGGAGCGCACCCTCGGATGGTGCCACGCCTGACCCGCGCTGGACAAAAGCCTCGGGCAACCGTTCGGTCAGGGTGCATTCGGGGCATACTGACGAACGTGTCCAGCGCCGACGACCCCCTCAGCACGCCGTCGGGCGCCTCGACGACCTGGCACGTCGCGGAGCACCCCGTCGACGCACAGGAGTCCCAGGCGATCCTGTTCCGGTACTACACCGAGGTCAGCGACCGGTTCTTCGGCCACCCCACTCCACGGGACGACCTCCTGTCGGGTTTCGCGGCCCAGGACTCCACGGGGCTGGCGGCTCCCGGCGGTTCGTTCCACCTCGCCTGGGCGGACGGCCGCGACGGCCCGGTGGCCGTGGGGTGCGCGGGGGTCGCGATCGCCCCTCGCGCCCCGGAACCGACCGCAGAGCTCAGACGTGTCTTCGTCACCCCGGCGTTCCGCGGACGCGGCGTCGCCGGGGCACTCCTCGACGCGGCCGAGTCGGCGGCGCGACGCCTGGGCGCCGTGGTGGTGCGGCTCGACACCCGGCACGATCTCGTCGAGGCGCTGGCCCTCTACGCGCGGCGCGGGTACGTGGACGTCCCGGCGTTCAACGAGGACCGGTACGCGCAGAGGTGGTTGGCCCTGCGGCTCTGACGACGCCCGGCCGCGCAGCGGCGACCTCCGGTCACTCCGGGTCGCGGGGCAGGACGATCCACAGCACGACGTAGGCCAGGATCTGCGGTCCGGGCAGGATGCACGAGGCGACCGCGAGGACGCGGACGAGCGTGGGGCTGATGTCGAAGCGTCGGGCGAGGCCCGCGCAGACGCCGGCGATGACGGCGCCGCGGCGCGGTCTGGCGAGGATGTGGCTCATGCCTCGACGGTACGCCGGGGCTCCGTGCGCGCACATCGGGGACTCCCCTGGTTCGTCCCTGAGCCGCGACCCGCCCACGGGGGGAGGCCGTCGTCCTCGCGACGGACTCCCGGCGTCCCTCGAACCTCGACGCCGTCGTGACGCGCACCCTCTTGTGCTCGTCTGAACAACTGTTTAGCGTGTTGAACATGCGTTCAGTCACGCGCGACGAGAGTCCCGACGCCCCGGACCTCACGGGGCGCGCACGCATCCGCGACGCCGCCCTGCTCCGCTTCGCGTCCCAGGGCTTCCGGGTGCCGGTCCGCACGATCGCCGCCGACGCCGGTGTCAGCCCCGGGCTCGTCATCCACCACTTCGGGTCCAAGGAAGGACTGCGCCGCGCGTGCGACGAGCACGTCCTGGTCCTCGTCCGCGAGAACAAGCGCACCGTCCTGGGCGACGAGCACGGCTCGCGGGGCAGCCCCCTCGACGTCCTGGCCCAGCTCTCGTCGGTCGAGGAGTACGGCCCGGTGCTCGGCTACGTGCTGCGCAGCCTCCAGGAGGGTGGCGACCTCGCCCGCTCGTTCGTCGCGAGCATGGTCGACGACGCCGTGGCCTACCTCGCGGACGGCGTCGCCGCCGGGACCATCAGGCCCTCTCTCGACGAGACCGCGCGAGCCCGCTACCTCGTCACGCAGTCCCTCGGGACGATCCTCCTCGACCTCACGCTGAACCCGCCCATCGACCCGGGCGACACCGGGTCGATCGTCCGCGGGTACGTCGACCGGCACGGCCTGCCGTCGATCGAGCTCTTCACCGACGGCTTCCTCACCGACCGCACGCTCCTCGACGCCTACCTCCGGTACGCCGAGCCGCCGCCCGGCGAGCGCGCCGCGGCATCGCCCGCCCCGTAGCCCTGGCCGACCCGCGCGGTCCGCAGCCCGCACACCCCGGGCGAGCGACGCCGTCGGGCACCCTCCCGACGCTCCCTCCCGACGGCGCCGCTCCCCTCCCGTCCCTCCCTCACCCGACGAGGAACCATGACCGCGACCGCACGCACGGCCCCCGCCCCCCGCGGACCCGCCGTCGAGATCCACGACCTGCACAAGTCCTTCGGCACGACCCGGGCGCTCGACGGGCTCGACCTGACGGTCCGCGCCGGGGAGGTCGCGGGCTTCCTCGGGCCCAACGGCGCCGGGAAGTCCACGACCCTCCGCGTGCTCCTCGGCCTGCTGCGCCCCGACTCGGGCACCGCGACGCTGCTGGGCGGCGACCCGTTCCGCGACGCCGTCTCGCTGCACCGACGCCTCGCCTACGTCCCGGGCGACGTCACGCTCTGGCCACAGCTCTCGGGCGGCGAGACGATCGACCTGCTGCTGCGCCTGCGCGGCGCGGCCGTCGACGAACGGCGCAAGGCGCGCATGCTCGAACGCTTCGAGCTCGACCCGACCAAGAAGACCGGGACCTACTCCAAGGGGAACCGGCAGAAGGTCGCGCTCGTCGCCGCGCTGAGCGCCGACGCCGAGCTGCTCGTGCTCGACGAACCCACGTCGGGCCTCGACCCGATCATGGAGGCCGTGTTCCAGGACTGCGTGCGCGAGGCCACGGCCCGCGGCACGTCGGTCCTCCTGTCGAGCCACATCCTCGCCGAGGTCGAGGCCCTGTGCGACACCGTGACGATCATCCGGAGCGGCCGGGCCGTGCAGTCCGGGACGCTGGCCGAGCTGCGGCACCTGACCCGGTCGAAGGTCGTCGTGACCGTCGGGGGCGGCGCCGCAGGGACACCGGGCGCGACGGACGCGCTCGCGGCCACCGCCGGGGTCCACGACCTCGTGGTCGACGGCTCGCACGTGACCTTCCACGTCGACGACGACGCGCTGCCCCAGGTCACGCGCGCGCTCGCGGACCTCGAACCCCACGGCCTGACGATCGAGCCCCCCTCGCTCGAAGAGCTGTTCCTGCGCCAGTACGGCGACGAGCTCGCCCTGCTCGACGGCGAGGCGCTGCGATGACCGCGCTCACCTCCGCCGACCCGGCCGCCGTCGCGCCGCGGCGCACGGACGCTCCTCCCCTGTCGTTGCGAGGAGCGCTCGCGGGCACGGGAGCGCTCGTGCGCCTCGCGCTGCGCCGCGACCGCATCGTCCTGCCCGTGTACGTCGTCGTGGTGCTGCTCATGGTCGCGGTCACGTACTCGTCGGTCGCCACGGTCTACGGGACGCAGGCCGAGCGCGACGAGCTCGCCGCGAGCATGGGCACCAACAGCGCGTTCCTCGCGCTGCTCGGGCCGCTCGAGCACACGCAGTCCGTCGCCTCGACCGCCGCCTGGCGCGTGGGTCTGTTCATGATCCTGGTGCTCGGCGTCCTGGCGGTCCTCACGGTCGTGCGCCACACGCGCAAGGAGGAGGAGACCGGCAGGCTCGAGCTCGTGCGCGCGGCCCGCGTGGGGTCGCTCGCCCCGCTCGCGACGGGGGTCCTCGTCGCGGCCGGGATGTCCGTGGTCACCGGCGCGCTCATGGCCGCGATGTACGTGGCGCAAGGAGCCGACGGCGCCTCGTCCGTCGCGTTCGGTCTGCAGTTCGCGGCGCTCGGCCTGGCCGCGACCGGGATCGGGGCCGTGTGCGCGCAGGTCGCGACCTCGTCGCGGACCGCCAGCACGATCGGCGTGCTGCTGCTCGTCGCGGGGTACGCGCTGCGCGGCGTCGCCGACATCGAGCCCTCCGCCGACTGGCTGCACTGGGTCTCCCCCGTGGGCTGGGCCCAGGAGATCGACCCGTTCGGCGCGGACGCGTGGGGGCCCGCGCTGCTGTGCCTCGCACTGTTCGTCGTGGGCGTGGTGGTCGCGGCCCGGCTCTCGCTCGGGCGCGACCTCGGGGCCGGGCTCGTCCAGCCGCGCCCCGGGCCCGCCGGGTCGGCCTCGCTCACGAGCCCGCTCGCGCTCGCGACCCGGCTCCAGGTCCCCGGCGTCGTGTCGTGGACCCTGGGCGTCGGGGCGTACTGCCTGCTCGTCGGGTTCCTCCTCGACTCGGTCGACGACATCGCCGGGTCCTCGCCGCAGATGCAGCAGGTCGTCGAACGGCTCGGCGGTGCCGGTGCGCTCGCCCAGGTGTTCCAGGTCGCGATCATGGGCTTCGTCGGGATCGCCGCGGCGGCCTTCGCCGTGACGCTCGTGACCCGCGTGCACGCCGAGGAGACCTCGGGACGGGCCGAGCTCGTGCTCGCGACGGGGACGTCCCGGACGCGGTACCTGACGGCCTCCGTGGTCCTGCTGGTCGTCGGCGTCGTCGCGGTGCCGCTGTGGGCCGGGCTCATGATGGGCCTGGGGCACGCGCTCGTGTCCGGCGCGTGGGGCAGCGCGTTCGCGGACGCCGTCGGGGCGGGGCTCGTGCAGGTCCCGGCCGCCCTGGTCGTCGCAGGGCTCGTCCTGGTGCTGTACGCGTGGTGGCCGCGCCTCGTCGCCCTGGGATGGGGGGTCGTCACGGTCTTCCTGGTCGTCGGGCAGCTCGGCGAGCTGTTCGGTCTGCCGCAGTGGGCACGCGACCTGTCGCCGTTCACGCACGTGCCGCAGGTCCCGCTCGACCCCTTCTCGGCCGGCCCCCTGCTCGCCCTGGCCGGGATCGCCGCGGCCCTCGTCGCCGTCGCCTACCTCGGGTTCCGGCGCCGGGACCTGGGAGGGGCCTGACGGGTCCGGGAATCCTGACCGGGTCGGGCGGGCCGGATGTGCAAGGGCTGTGGAGTTGTGGGGCGCCCGGCGAGATCCGCGCCGTCGCGCCGAAGGCTCCCCCTAGACTGGCCCGCATGATCTTCAAGGCCGTCGGTGACGGGCGCCCGTACCCGGATCACGGGTTGGTCACGCCCAAGGACTGGTCGAGCGTCCCTCCCCGTCAGGTGCGGCTCGACGAGCTCGTGACGACCAAGCGGACCTTGAATCTCGACAACCTGCTCTCGGAGGACTCGACGTTCTATGGTGACCTGTTCGCGCACGTCGTGGAGTACCAAGGGGTCCTCTACCTCGAGGACGGCCTGCACCGAGCGGTCCGTGCTGCCCTGCAGCAGCGAGCCATCCTCCACGCCCGTGTGCTCATGCTCAACGCCCCCGGGGTCGGGTAGGTTTCTGGCGTGACCACGCAGCCCGGCTCCGACCCCTCTCGAACCGTCCGACGACGGCGCATCCACGAGCGACAGGCCGTGGTCTTCGGGCTGCTCGTCGCCTTCCTGGCGATCACCGGCATCGGTGCCCTGGCGGTCTACACGGGCGCGGTCGAGCCTCCGTTCGACCGCCAGTTCAGCTCACCCAAGGTCGACGACGTCATCGCCGACACCAAGACCCCCTGCCTCGCGGAAGGCACCCTGCCCGTGCCCTACGGCGACGTGCAGGTCCGGATCTTCAACGCCACGGGCAAGGGCGGCCTGGGCGCCGCCAACGAACAGGTCCTGCGGAGCCGTGGCTTCACCATCGCCCTGGTCGGCAATCTCCAGACCCCCGCCGGGAAGGGCACGACCCAGCACAGCACCCAGATCTCGTTCGGTGCGGCCGGCGTCGCGCAGGCGTACACGCTCGCGGCGCACTACAAGGACCCGGTCCTCGTGCTCGACAACCGTGCCGACGCGACCGTCGACCTCGTGCTGGGCAAGAACTTCGTGAACCTCGTCGACGAGGAGCTCGTGGAGATCGACCCCGCGGTGCCGCTGTCGAGCCAGGCGAAGTGCGTCGGGATCGAGACCATCACGCCGCGGGAGGCCTACGTCCCGCCGGTGCCGCCGGCCGAGGAGGCACCGGCAGAAGAGGTGCCCGCCGAGGGAGAGCAGCCCGTCGGAGGCTGACTCGTTCGCGGTACCCACGACCGCAGCACTGGCCCCGAGGGGGGTTCGCGGCTACTGTCTGGGCGCGGTGTCTCCTCCTCCCTGCTCTCGAACGGTCCGGCTCACGATGGTCTCCCTCCCGATCCGCCCTGCTCGCACCACCGATCCCCGCGAGGTCGACCGTCTGTACGACATCTGCCTGCGGACGGGTGCCGACGGCGCCGACGCCACGGAGAGGTACGCCGACCCCCGCCTGCTCGGTGAGATCTACCTCGGGGCGTACCTGGCGTTCGAGCCGGACCTCGCGTTCGTGGTCGACGACGGGTCGGGCGCGCTCGGGTACGTCGTGGGCACCGGGGACACCGCGGCGTTCGAGGAGCGCTGCGAGCGTGACTGGTGGCCGCCCCTGCGGGCCCGCTACCCGCTGGACGCGTTCCCCACGGACTCCGAGGACGCTTGCCTCGTGCGGAGCATCCACTCCCCCTCGACCACGGACCGCCCGGTGCTCGACCTCTTCCCCGCGCACCTCCATGTGGACCTGCTGCCCGCGGCCCAGGGCGGTGGCAACGGGCGACGTCTGCTCGAGACGCTCTTCGACGCGCTCCGGGAGCGCGGTGTCCAGGGCGTCCACCTGGGGGTCTCGGAGACGAACACGTCGGCGATCGGCTTCTACGAGCACCTCGGTCTCGAACGCGTCTCGACCGACGAGGGCTACGTCCTGGGCCTCAAGCTCTAGACCCGCCGGGTCCCCGGGTCCCCGGGTGCCCGGGTGCCCGGGTGCCCGGGTGCCCGGGTGCCCGGGTGCCCGGACGCGAGGTCGGTCAGAGGACGTCTGACCGACCTCGCGTCCGGCAGCAGGGTCAGCGCTCCGACATCTCCGAGCCACCCGGCACCGACGCCGGGCTCGCGGGCTCCTGCGACGTCCCGCGCCACCGGGCGATGTTGCGCATGACGTGGTAGATCACGAGCGCCGACGCCGTGCCGAGCGCGATGCCCTCGAAAGTCACGTCGCCGATGACCCAGGTGAAGTTCGCGATGCCGACGATCAGCGGGACGGCTGCGGTGGTCAGGTTGACCGGGTCGGAGAAGTCGACCTTGTTCTGCACCCAGATGCGCGCACCGAGGATGCCGATCATGCCGTAGAGCATGGTCGTCGCCCCACCCAGGACCCCCGCGGGGATGGTCGCGATGAGCGCCCCGAACTTGGGCGACATGCTCAGCAGCAGGGCCGTGGCGCCGGCGACCCAGTAGGCCGCGGTCGAGTAGACGCGCGTGGCCGCCATGACGCCGATGTTCTCGGCGTACGTCGTGGTGCCCGAGCCGCCGCCGATGCCCGCGAACGTCGTCGCGAGGCCGTCGGCGAAGAGCGCGCGGCCCGTGAGGTCGTCGAGGTTCTTGCCCGTCATGGCCGCGACGGACTTCACGTGGCCGACGTTCTCCGCGACGAGCACGAGCACGACCGGGACGAACAGGCCGAGCACCGCGACGTCGAACGTGGGGGTCACGAACTCGGGCAGCCCGAACCAGGCGGCCTTGGCGACGGGCGCGAAGTCGACCTCGCTGCGGATCGCCGCGACGACGTAGCCGATGATGACGCCGAGCAGGATCGCGAGGCGCCCGACGATGCCCTTGAACAGCACCGTGATGAGGATGATCGAGGCCAGGGTGATGACGGCCGTGACGGGGAACAGCTGGAAGTTGTTCCATGCCGCGGGCGCCAGGTTGAGGCCGATGAGCGCGACGATCGTGCCGGTCACGATGGGCGGCATCGTGAGGTCGATCCAGCGCGGACCCGCGAAGTGCACCACGACGCCGATGAGGGCGAGCACGACTCCGGTCACCAGGATCCCGCCGACGGCGACCGACTGCCCCCCGGAGGCGGTCGCCGCGGTGATGGGAGCGATGAACGCGAAGCTCGACCCGAGGTAGCTGGGGAGCCGGTTGCGCGTGATGAGCAGGAACCCGATGGTCCCGATCGCCGAGAAGAACAGGGTCGTCGCGGGCGAGAAGCCGGTCAGGAGCGGGACGAGGAACGTCGCCCCGAACATCGCGACGACGTGCTGCATACCGATCCCGATCGTGCGGGGCCAGCTCAGGCGCTCGTCGGTGCTGACCACGGCGCCGGGTTCGACGCGCTTCCCGTCTCCGTGGATCTTCCAGCCGAGTGCTGCCATGGGGGGCTCCGTTCGTGAAGTTTTGGTGAAGTGCCGAAGGGAAGGGTACTGCCGCTCGCGAACCCTTCGTTACCGACCGGTACGACGTGGACAGCCCCGTCCCACGGCCCCGCGCCCCGCTCGCCCCCGCACCAGGGCCCCACACCCCAGGACGCCCGACGGCGGAGCGCACCCTCGGGGAAGAAGGTGCGCTCCGCCGTCGGGCGGGAAGGGGAGGTCAGCTCAGCTGCGGCTTGACCTCGCGCGCGACGAGCTCGAGGTGGTCGAGGTCCGCGAGGTCCAGGACCTGCAGGTAGAAGCGCGTCGCCCCCTGCTCGCTCGCAGCCGCGAGCTTGTCCGCGGCCTCCGCGGGTGTGCCCGCGATGCCGTTGACCCGCAGCTCCTCGGGGTCGCGGCCGATCGCCTCGGCGCGACGCCGGAACTCGGCCTCGTCCTTGCCCACGCACACCACGAACGCGGCCGAGTAGATCAGGTCGTCGGGGTCGCGGCCCGCGTCCTGGCACACCACGCGCACGTTCTCGATGCGGTCACCCAGCACGCCCGGGTCGGGGAACGCGACGTTGAACTCGGTCGCGTAGCGCGCCGCGAGCGCCGGGGTGCGACGCGGTCCGTGCCCACCCACGATGACCGGCACGCGGGACTGCGCGGGCTTGGGCAGCGCCGGGGAGTCCGTGAGCGTGTAGTGCTCGCCTGCGAAGTCGAACCGCTCCCCCACGGGCGTCTCCCACAGGCCGGTGATCACCGCGAGCTGCTCCTCGAGGATCCCGAACCGCTTGGCCGGGAAGGGGATGCCGTACGCGGAGTGCTCCTGGGGGAACCAGCCCGCCCCCAGCCCCAGCTCGACACGGCCGCCCGACATCTGGTCGACCTGTGCGACCTGGATCGCGAGCACGCCCGGGTGCCGGAACGTCGCCGAGGACACGAGCGTGCCCAGGCGGATGCGGCTCGTCTCGCGGGCGAGGCCCGCGAGCGTGGTCCAGGCGTCGGTCGGCCCGGGCAGCCCGTCACCGTCACCCATGACGAGGTAGTGGTCCGAGCGGAAGAACGCGTCGTAGCCGAGCTCTTCCGTCGC
The DNA here is from genome assembly GCF_016907235.1 of Oerskovia jenensis. Taxonomy (NCBI): domain Bacteria; kingdom Bacillati; phylum Actinomycetota; class Actinomycetes; order Micrococcales; family Cellulomonadaceae; genus Oerskovia; species Oerskovia jenensis. Next base: position 3,080,076 of record NZ_JAFBBO010000001.1, on the reverse strand, counting down.
TCGTGCGACCGCGAGGATGTCGTCGTAGGTGGCGCCCTGCTGGGGCTCGGTGAAGATGCGGAGGTCGATCGTCATGGCCTCCACCTTGCCACGTCGCTCGACGTGCTGTGGTCGCGCTCCCGCCGGACCTCGCCCGCTCCTCGCTCAGCCCTCGTGCGCGGCACGCACGGTCACCGAGCGGCCCGCCGGGGCCGTGACCACGAGGTTCCCGTCGAGACCCAGGACGAGGCGGAACCCGCCGAGAACGAGGTCGTCACCCGGGTCCACCTCCGTCCCCGGGCCCTCGCCCGACACCTCGACCCCTGTCGGGCCGGCCGCGACGGATCCCGGCTCGACCCCACCCGGGCCACCGACGAGGTCGAGGTACTCCTGCACGTCCCCCGTGGCGTCGGCGAGCTTGACGGGCCAGCTCTCGCCGGGCTCCCAGGCCGCGCCCGGTCGCAGGCGCTGCCCGATCATCCCCACGAGGACGGGTTCGTCGACCGTCTCGAAGCGCACGTGCCCGCCCTCGTCGACCTGGAGCCCCGTGATGCGCTGGACGTCGACGACCTCGTTGCCCGCCGCGGCGATCAGGACGTCCGCGGCGTCCAGGAGCTCCTGGGCGTCGTCGGAGTCGGCGAACGCCTCGGGGTTGTCGACCTCGGGCACGGGCCACTCGCCCCGGACCACCGCGAGCTGATCGGCGCGCGAGCCGGTGCGCGGGAAGCGATGGGACACGTTGACGACGACTGCCATGGGGACCTCCGGTGGTACGTGGACGGGACTGCGACCAGCACACCACACGTCGGCGGTCCGGTTCGAGCCGGGCTGCGCGGGCCCCGGGCACGTAGGGTCGGACCATGCGACTGAGCACCGTGATCCTGCCGATCTACCGCTGGTCCGAGGGGCGCGACGTCTGGCGCCGCGCGGAGGACCTGGGCTTCCACGCGGCGTACACGTACGACCACCTGTCGTGGCGGAACTTCCGTGACGGCCCGTGGTTCGGTGCGCTGCCCACGCTCGCGGCGGCGGCCGGGGTCACCGAGCGGATCCGGCTCGGGACACTCGTGACGTCACCGAACTTCCGGGAGCCCGTGACGCTCGCCAAGGACCTCATGACGCTCGACGACCTGTCGGGCGGTCGCATCACCCTCGGGCTCGGTGCCGGGACGACGGGCTTCGACGCCACGGTCCTGGGCGGCGAGGGCTGGTCGGCGCGCGAGCGGGCGGACCGCCTGCGGGACTTCACGGTGCTGCTCGACCGTCTCCTGACCGAGCCTGCCGTGACGCACGACGAGGGGCACTACCGCGCGCACGAGGCCCGGACGATCCCGGGGCCCGTCCAGGAGCCGCGGGTCCCGTTCGCGATCGCCGCGACCGGCCCCCGTGGCCTGCGGCTGGCGGTGCGGTACGGGCAGGCGTGGGTCACGACGGGCGACGCGTCGGTCGGCGAGGAGGGGACGCCCGCCGCGTCGCACGCCGCGGTCGGGGCGCAGGTCACGAGGCTCGAGACCGCGTGCGAGGAGGCGGGCCGCGACCCGGGGAGCGTCGAGCGCATCCTCCTGACGGGCTTCACGCCGGACCGGCCGCTCGACTCGGTCGACGCGTTCGTCGAGACCGCCGCCGCCTACCGTGCGCAGGGGATCACGGAGATCGTCCTGCACTGGCCCATCGCCGACTCGCAGTTCGCGGCCGACCAGGCGACGTTCGAGAAGATCGCGACCGAGGGGCTCGCGCAGCTCGGCTGAGCGGCGTCCGCCCCCGAGGCCCCCGCGGTACCCGCCCCCACGTCCACGTCCACGTCCACGTCCACGTCCACGTCCACCGAGATGCTGCTCGTCGTCGCCCGGACGAGCCGTCGACCGCCAACCAGCAGCATCTCGCGGGATGTACCCGGGCTCAGCGCACCTCGGCCGCCGCGGGCTCCTGGCGGCCCGTCTCGCGATCGGCCTCCTCGCCCGCCCGCGTCTCGGTCGAGATGCGCAGCGCGGCCACGAGGTCGCGGTACAGCTCGTCCGCCGCGAGGAGCTCGGCGTGCGTGCCACGCGCCCGGACGCGGCCGTCCTCCATGACGAGGATCTGGTCGGCATCGATCACGGTCGAGAGCCGGTGCGCGATCGTCACGACGGCGCGGTCGCGCGACAGGTCCTCGATCACGGCGTGGACCGCGGCCTCGGTGAGCCCGTCGACCTGCGCGGTGGCCTCGTCGAGCAGCAGGACCTCGGGCGCGTGCAGGACCGCGCGGGCGAGGGCGACGCGCTGGCGTTCGCCCCCCGAGACCGTGGTCCCGACGAGCGACGTGTCGAGCCCGTCGGCGAGCGAGCGCACCTTGGCGTCGAGCCGCACCTTGGCGAGCGCGTCCCACATGGCGTCCTCGGACGCGTCGGGGTCGGAGAGCTGGAGGTTCTCGCGGATCGTGCCGGGCACGACGGGCGTCTCCTGCTCGACGTACGCGATGCGCGAGCGCACCTCGTCGAACGTGTAGTCCGCGTAGGGCCGACCGTCGAGCAGCAGGGTCCCGGACTCGGGCTGGAGGAAGCGCAGGAGGAGCGAGAAGGTCGTGGTCTTGCCCGCACCGGACGGCCCGACGATCGCGACCTGCCCTCGTCGCGGCACCTCGAACGTGAGGTCACGCACGACGGGCTCACCGCCGGGCAGGTAGCGCGCGGTCACGTCCTGGAACGCGAGCACGGGCGGCTCGCCCTGCGCGTCGACCGGGCGAGCGGCACGCGCGGGGTGAGCGGCGCCGTCGGGCAGGGAGGTCCCCACGCCCGACGACGGCGCGCGGCTCCCGTCCGCACCGCGCCCGGGTGCGTCCACGCCCGGGGCGACGGCACGCTCGGGCTCCTCGATCTCGATGGCCTCGACCTCGCGGATGCGGCCCGCGGCCGCGATGCCCGCCTGGAGCTCGGTGACGTTCTGCGTGAGGGTCGTGACGGGGTCGACGATCTGGAACGCGTAGAGCAGGAACGCGACGAGGCTCGAGACCGCGAGGAGGCCCTGGTCGACGCGCCACGCGCCGAGCGCGAGGATCACGATGATCGCGAGCTGGATGCCTCCGCCCGCGATGGTCCACGCGACGGCGCCGGTGCGCACGGCCTTGAGGTTGTGGCGCGCGGAGTCCTGGGCGTCGGCCACGACGCGGTCGATCTGGCGCTCCTCGGCGCGGCTCGCCTTGATGGTCCGCAGGGCCCGGAGCCCGCCCTCGAGGACACCACCGAGCCGGCCGAGCGACTCCTGCGCCTGCTCCTGGGCCTTGGCGATCCGCGGCATGAGCAGGCCGACGAGGATGCCGATGACGACGATCGCGGCGAGCGTGGTCCCGAGCAGCACCATGTCGAGAACGGCCATGAGGACGACCGTGCCGACCAGGCTCACGACGCCGTTGACGAGGCTCACGATGCTCGACGACGCCGCCTCGCGCAGCAGGACCGTGTCCGAGGTGACGCGCGTGACGAGCTCTCCCGTGGGGCGCGACCCGAGCGCCCCGACCTTGGCCCGGAAGAAGCGGCGCACCATCGAGGTGCGGGCGTCGAGCACGACGCGCTCGGCGAGCGCGCCCAGCAGGATCCACTGCCACATGCCCAGCACGAGGCCCACGACGAGCAGACCGACCAGCAGGCTCACGGCCGGGACGAGCGAGGCGCCGGTGCCCAGGGTGTCGAGCACGGCCTTGGTGACCATGGGGGTCGCGAGGCTCGCGGCCGTCGTCCCGAGGCCCAGCGCGAGCCCGACCGCGAGCGTCCTGCGGTGGGGGGTGACGAACGTCCAGAGGATCTTGAGGCGCGGGAGCAGCGGCCCCTTGGGCTCCGTGGGCGGTGTCTGCGCGGGGTCGGTGTCGGCCATGTTCCAGTGGAACACGGGTGTCCCATTTTAGACAAGAGCCGTCCCATCGAGTGACGGCTACGCTGAGCACGTGACAGCAAGCGACACCGACGCCGCACCGGGCGAGACGACCGTCGGCATCCCGCCCGACGCTCCCGCCACGGGCGCGCGCGCCCGGACGCGGCGCGCGATCCTCGACGCCGCGGTCTCGGTGTTCAGCTCGAACCAGACGGCGTCCCTCGGCGAGGTCGCCCAGGCCGCCCAGGTCGGCCGCAGCACGCTGCACCGCTACTTCCCCGAACGTGCCGACCTCATGCGCGCCGTCGGCGCCGAGGCCCTCGACCGCACGCGCGCCGCGATCCGCGCCGCGCGCCTCGACGACGGCAGCCCCGCGACCGCCCTGCGCCGCCTCGTGGTCGAGTACTTCGACCTCGGCCCCTGGTACATGCTGCTGTTCGCCGACCCGCTCCTCGCCGACGACGAGGCGTTCTGGCAGGAGAGCGACACCGCCGAGGCCCCCGTGCGCGACCTGTTCGAGCGCGGGCAGCGGGACGGCGTGTTCGACCCGACCCTCACGGTCTCGTGGGACCAGCGCACCCTGTGGTGGACCCTGTTCAACGCGTGGTCGGTCGTGACCGAGGACTGCACCTCGCGCAGCGACGCGCTGCGCATGGCGGTCCGCAGCATCGAGGGCGTCGTGCTCACTCCCTCCGCCCAGCCCCCCGCTTCACCCCCTGCCGCACCGGGCCCCACCGAGAAGTCGAGGACCACATGAAGAACGTCCGCTGGGCGAGCCTGCTGACCGTGCTCGGGTGCGTCGTCGTGGGGCTCGTGAGCCTGTTCTCGCTGCTCAGAGGCCGCACGTGGGCGTGGTTCCCGCTGCTGGTGGCCGTCGCGGTGGGCTTCCGCGAGATCCGCTACCTCCAGCGGATCGATCACCAGCGCAACGCCCCGCGCTGACCCCGGAGCCCCGGCTCAGGGGCGTCCCGGAAGGGATGTCCCCCATCCGACGGGCGCCCGTCATCCTCCGGGGGGACGAGGCCCCCGCCGAGGATGGGTCGGAGGGCCGATGTGCCCGCACCCCCGCCCCGCAGAGACTGGTGGTACGCCCCGCGACAGCGAGGGCGGCCAACTTTCCTGGGGAGGAAGCCATGACCACGCAGGTCACGACCTCGACGCCGATCCGCGTCGCACTCCGCGGCCACGACACGACGGCCCGCCGCGCGCGCTCGTCGGCTCGCCCCGCGGGTTCCTCCCCCACGTCACGGCCCGACGGCGGAGCGCCCAGCCCGCAGGAACGTCGCGCCGGTGCGTCGTCCGACCCGTCCGACCGCGCGAACGGCTGGCTCGTCGCCGGCTCGGTCCTCGTGGCTATCGCCCTGTTCTCGGCGCTCGCGCTGAGCTCGTTCTCGACGCTGGGCTGACTCCGGCTCCCCGCGCACCTGTCAGAACGAGCGTGACCTGGAGGTCACGCTCGTTCTGACACGTCGCTAGAGCCGCGGGTCGACCGGCTCCGACTCGAGCGCGAGGACCGCGAAGACGGCCTCGTGCACGCGCCACAGCGGCTCACCCGCGACCACGCGCTCGACCGCCTCGAGCCCCAGCGCGTACTCGCGCAACGCGAGCGACTGCTTGCGCCCCAGCGAACGGACGCGCAACCGATCCAGGTGCTGCTCCTGGGTGTACTCGGGGCCGTAGATGATCCGCAGGTACTCGCGTCCGCGGACCTTGAGCCCCGGCTGCACGATCCCCTTGGGGCCGCGCACCAGGTTCGCGAGCGGCTTGACGACCATGCCCTCCCCGCCTGCCCCGGTCATCTCCTCCCACCAGCGGACACCCTCGGCACGCGATGCGTCGTCCGCGAGGTCGACCACGAGGCGTCGCGTCGTGCGGAAGAGCACGGGGTCGGCCTCGACCAGCCGGTCGGCGATCCCCAGGTGCCACAGGTGGTCGCGGGTCGCGTAGGTCGCGCCGGTCGGCTCTCCCCCCACGCCCGACCCGCTCGCGAGCACCTGGAACGGCGCGAGCTGCACGCCGTCGAGCCCGTCGACGGGCCAGCGGTAGCGCCGGTACGCCTGCGTGTACCGCTCGGTGTCCTCGGCGCGCGAAGCCGTGCGCGCCCGCAGCTCCCCGACGTCGACGCCGCGGGCCACTGCCGCGTCGAGGGCCGCGAGCGCCGCGGGCATGACGGCCCGGGCCGCGGCCCCGACGCTCGCGTACTGGTCGCGGATGAGCTGGTCGGCCTTCGCGGACCAGGGCAGGATCTCGGCGTCGAGCAGGACCCAGTCGGCACCCAGCTCGTCCCACACCCCGGCCCCGTCGAGGGCCTTCGCGACGTGCTCGAGGAGAGCCTCCGCCGTCGGGCCGGAGAACAGCGGGCGGCCCGTGCGCGTGTGCGCGACCCCGCGACCGCCCGGCTGCACGTCGACACCGAAGCGCCGGGCCGGCGCCCCGTACGCCTCGCGACACACGAGCAGCACGGCACGCGAGCCCATGTGCTTCTCCTCGCACACGACCTGCCCGACGGCGTCGCTCGCGTACGCCGCGAACGCGTCCTCGGGGTGCTCCAGGTAGCCGGGGCGCTGGGACGTCGCGACGGGGCTCATGGTCGGCGGCAGGTAGAGCAGCGCGCGCGGGTCGGTCGCGAACCTGCTCATGACCTCCAGGGCCCCGGCGGCGTTCTCCTCGGGGATCGTGATGCGGCCCCGCGTGCCCGTGACGACCGAGCGCCGGCCGAGCACGTCGGTCACGTCGAGGACGTCGGGATCGCGCTGCGGGCGAGCGGCCCCCTCGACGTCCTCCGAGCCCTCTGCCGGCAGGAACGGACGCGCGGGCTCGTAGTAGACCTCGGCCGCGGGTACCGACACGAGCTCCTTCTCCGGGTACCGCAACGCGGAGAGCTTCCCACCGAACACGCACCCCGTGTCGAGGCACATCGTGTTGTTGACCCACTCGGCCTCGGGCGTGGGCGTGTGCCCGTAGAGCACCATGGCCCGGCCGCGGTACTCGTTCGCCCACGGGTAGCGCACGGGCAGCCCGAACTCGTCGGTCTCCCCCGTCGTGTCCCCGTAGAGCGCGAAGCTGCGCACCCGGCCCGACGCGCGCCCGTGGTACGACTCCTTGAGCCCCGCGTGAGCGACCACGAGCCGCCCGCCGTCGAGCACGAGGTGCGAGACCAGGTCGCGGCAGAACGTCTCGACGGCCTGGCGGAACTCCTCGGGCTCCTCGGCGAGCTGCGCGAGCGTCGTCTCCAGCCCGTGGCTGACGGTCACGTTGCGCCCCGAGAGCGCGCGCACGAGCTTGTGCTCGTGGTTGCCCGGGACGGCGAGCGCGTGCCCCGCCCGGACCATGCCCATCACGAGGCGCAGGACGCCCGGCGAGTCGGGCCCGCGGTCGACGAGGTCGCCCAGGAACAGCGCGCGGCGTCCCTCGGGGTGCACGGCGTCGACCGGGCGGCCGGCGTCGTCGCGCTCGATCACGTAGCCGAGCTCGCCGAGCAGGGTCTCGAGCTCGGCGCGGCAGCCGTGCACGTCGCCGATCGCGTCGAACGGACCGGTCTGGTCGCGCAGGTCGTTGAGCAGCGGTTCGCGCGAGATCGTGGCGTGCTCGATCTCGTCGACGCCGCGCAGCACGTGGACCTTGCGGAAGCCCTCGCGGCTCAGCGCCTTGAGCGACGACCGCAGCGCCTGGCGCTGACGCCTCACGACGTGGTCGCCGAAGTCACGGTCCGGGCGGGACCGGTTGCGCTCGACCGCGACGGACTCGGGCACGTCGAGCACGATCGCGACGGGCAGGACGTCGTGCGCCCGCGCGAGCGCGACGAGGTTCTTGCGCGCCGCGGACTGCACGTTGGTCGCGTCGACGACCGTCAGGTGCCCGGCCTCCAGGCGCTTGCTCACGATCGTCTCGAGCACCTCGAACGCCGCGGCAGTGGCCGACTGGTCGTTGACGTCCCCCGAGACGAGCCCCCGGCAGAAGTCCGAGGAGACGGCCTCGAAGGGGCCGAAGCGCTCGCGCGCGAACGTGGACTTCCCGGACCCGGACACCCCGACGAGCACCACGAGCGAGAGCTCGGGGACGCTCAGGACGCGGGGCTCCCCGCTGATCACGTGCTGCTCGGTCATGCCCGTGCCTCCGCCCGGTCGGTCGCGTCGTCGTTGTCAGAACCAGCGTGGCCTCTGGTGCTCGCTCGTTCTGACACCTCGGGCGACCTCAGCGTGAACAGCGCCATCTGCGTCGGTGCGCCCAACGCGCGCGGCCCCTCGTCCTGCGGCCCGACGTCGCGGAACGTCACGCCGTACCCGCGGCGGTGCGCGACGCCGTCGGCCCAGGTCTGGAACTCGGCCCGGCTCCACTCGAAGCGGTGGTCCGTGTGCCGGTGCCCGTGCTCCTCCAGGGACGGGTACAACGCGTTGTACTCGACGTTGGGCGTCGTGACGACGACCGTCCCCGGCCTCGCCTCGGCGAACACGACCCGTTCGAGCGCACCCAGGCGCGGCGGGTCGACGTGCTCGATCACCTCCATGAGGACCGCGGCGTCGAAGCCCGCGATCCGCTCGTCCCGGTACGTGAGCGAGGACTGCACGAGCCGCACGCGCTCGCGCTCGGCGTCGCTCGCGTCCTCCAGGCGCAGCCGGGTCGCGGCCTTCTCGAGCTCGCGCGCGGCGACGTCGGTGCCCAGCACGCGCGTGAAGCGGCGGTCCGCGGCGAGCAGCCGCAGCAGGGCGCCCTCGCCGCACCCGAGGTCGACGACGCTGCGTGCCCCGACCTCGTGCAGCGCCGCGAGCACGGCCTCGGCACGCTGCCGGGCGAGCGTGGGCGCCGTGGTCCCGACGGCGTCGCTCCCCCCGGTGGGGACGTCGCCCTCGGCGGGGGTCCCCAGGGCCTCGGCGTCGGCGGGCAGCGGGCCCCCGTCGAGCGTCACGAGCCGGTCGGTCGCGTCCTCGACGTACCGGCCCTGGTGCGCGAGGTAGCGGCGCATGATCTGGTCGCGCTCGGGGTGCGCGGCGAGCCATCCCTCGCCCGCGCGCAGCAGCTTGTCGACCTCGTCGCCCGTGACCCAGTAGTGCTTGGCGTCGTCGAGCACGGGCAGCAGGACGTACAGGTGGTGCAGGGCGTCGGCGAGGCGGACCGTGCCGGTCAGGCGCAGGTCGACGTAGCGCGAGTCCCCCCACTCGGGCACGGTCGGGTCGAGCGGTTCGGGCGTCGCCTCCACCGTCCAGCCCAGTGGCTCGAACAGGCGCTCGGCGAGCCGCGCACCGCCACGGCAGGGCAGCGCGGGGACGTGGATCTCGAGCGGGACCGGGCCGTCCGCGAGCGCCTGCCGCGCGTCGCAGCGCCCCGTCATCGCGGTGCGGAACACAGCCCCGAGCGCGACCGCGAGCATCGAGGACGCGGCGTAGGGGCGGTCGTTGACGTACTGGGCCAGGGAGAAGGCGTCGCGCCCGCCGAACCGCTTGTTGCGCACGATGCCCACAGGGTCGACCTCGAGCAGCAGCGCGACCGTGCAGCGCGCGGCGTCGGCCTCGGGGTAGAAGACGTGCGCGGTGCCGACGGGCAGCTCGAACGACTGGGCCCGCGCAGGGTGTTTGTGCAGCAGGTACCCGAGGTCGGTCGCGTCCGTCATCGCCGGCATGGGCAGGGCGGTCCCGGCCGGCGCGCCGGCGGTCGTCGTGAGGGTGACCAGCATGCTCTGCATGCTCCCACGAGAGCGCAACCGATTTACGCTGGTGGGACTCCTCGTGGTGCCGGCGCGCGCGGGCGCCGGCGCGCACCACGCCCGCGACCGGACGGAGCGCCCGCCATGGTCACCGCCGCACCGCACGAACCTCCCGACTCCCAGGGACCGCAGGGGCCGGACGCCGACGAGTTCGCCGGGCGCCTGCTCGCGTCGGCGCTGGGCGCGATCGACGTCTTCTCGGTGTACGTCGGGGACCGGCTGGGCTGGTACCGGTCGCTCGCGGACGACGGTCCGGCGACATCGGCCGAGCTCGCAGCCCGGACGGGCACGCACGAGCGCTACGCGCGGGAATGGCTGGAGGGCCAGGCGGTCGCGGGGATCCTCACCGTCGCTCCCGGTCACGCGCCCTCGGCCGAGCCCACGCCCCAGCCGGACCGCTCCCCGCAGGGCGACGCTCCGCCGTCGGGCCCTTGAGCGACGAGCGGCGCAGAGCGGCGCTACACCCTGCCTCCCGGCCCGGCCGAGGTCCTGACCGACGAGCACAGCCTCGCCTACCTGGGTCCGCTGCCCCGGCTGTTCGCAGCCGTGGGGCGCACGCTCGACGAGCTGCTCGACGCGTACCGCGACGGCGGCGGGGTCTCGTGGGGGCGGCTGGGCGCGGACGCGCGCGAGGCGCAGGCCGACCTCAACCGGCCGTGGTTCGAGCACGAGCTCGCGAGGGCGCTCGGCCGCGTCCCGGACCTGCACGCGATCCTGTCCCGACCGGGTGCCCGGGTCGCGGACGTCGGTTGCGGGGCGGGGTGGTCGACGGTCGCCCTCGCGCTCGCCTACCCGCAGGCCCGGTTCGACGGGTACGACCTCGACGCCCCGTCGGTCGAGATGGCTCGCGCGAACGCCGAGGCCGCGGGCGTCACGGACCGGGTGACGTTCCGCGTCGCCGATGCCGCGCACCTGCCCCCGGACGTCCCGCTCGACGCGGCCTTCGCGTTCGAGTGCACGCACGACATGCCTCGCCCGGTCGAGGTCCTGTCGGCGGTCCGGCGGGCCGCCCTCCCCGACGGCGCGGTGGTCGTCATGGACGAGGCCGTCGCCCAGGAGTTCACCGCGCCGGGCGACGACGTCGAGCGGCTCATGTACGGGTTCAGCCAGTTCGTGTGCCTGCCGGACGGACTGTCGTCCTCGCCGTCGGTCGGCACGGGCACCGTCATGCGGCCCGCGACGCTCGAGAGGTACGCGCTCGACGCCGGGTTCGAACGCGTCGAGGTCCTGCCCATCGAGGGGTTCGGCTTCTTCCGGTTCTACCGGCTGCACCACTGAGCGCCGCTGCCGGGCAGGGACTCGGCCCGGCACCCGCGCGCCCTATGCTGTGCGCGCGGCCCCACCCCGGGGGCCCGGGGGGGGGAAGCCCATGGCCCGGAAGCCACGCCCAGAGCCTGACGAACCAGCGACACCGGGACTGTGGTCGTTCGTCCTGAGCACCCTGCTGGCCGCGCTGACCATCGTCGCGATGGTCGTGGCGCTCTTCCTCGACCTGCCCGACGCGGTGGTCTTCACGTTCCTGGGGCTGTTCCTCCTCGGGCTCCTGGCCGCGATGGTCCTCGACGTCGTCGAGGCGGTCCGGCACCGCGCAGGTACGTGGGGCGTGCTGTGGGCCGGGGTGAGCGCGCCGTTCCGGTACACGTTCGGGTGGCTGCGGCTCCTGCCGAACATCTAGGCCGCGGCCTCCGAGAGCACGCCCCCTGGCCCTGGCGCAGGCTCGGCGCTCGTCCGCTCGGGCTCCGAGTATGTTCGTTCCGTGACCACAGCACCCGACCTCTTCGAGCTGCGTCCTGGGCTCCAGGACGACGTCGAGCAGTGCCTGGGGGTGTGGATCGAGGCGAGTGCCGCCCGCGACGGACGCCGAGTCGAGGGCGTCGCGGCTCGCGCCCGCGGGAAGTTCGACCGGGGCGTCGCGTGGACGGTCGCGACGGACGGCGTGGGCGACGTCGTCGGGTTCGCCGTGGGGACGGGGCCGGGCAGCGGCCTGGCGAGCGACCCACCCGGGGCCGCGGTGCTCGGCATGCTCGCGGTCGATCCCCGCGCCCAGGGGTCGGGTCTCGGCCGCCGGCTTCTCCGGGACGTCACCGGACTGCTCGCTCGACAGGGCTACTCTCGCGCCGTGCTCCACGTCCTGACGGACAACGTCGGCGCGGTCAGCCTCTACGAGCGGCACGGCTGGGTTCCTTGGGGAGAGCCGGTCGAGCACGCCCTGCTACGACGCGACTCGCAGACCTACGTGCGTGACCTGACGCGAGCGGACCACCACGACGAGGCGGACGCCTCGACCCCGACCGGCCTCCGCGCCTGACGAGGTGCCGGTGGACGTCCCGGCTGGCACCCTGGCCAGATGATCACCGAGCTGCACGTCGTCGACTGGCGCCGCCGCGTCCAGCACCTGTACGCGCACGTCCGCGACCTGGCCGTCGAGGACCCCGCGGCCGCGCACGAGTACTGGGTCGCGTCGCGCGACGACCTGCTCGCCGAGCACCCGGCGTCGCCCATCCTGCCTGCGGACCGCCCCGCCTTCACCGGGGTCCCGGTCGGCCCGTACGACGCGGCGCTGCGCTTCGAGGTGCCGCTCGTGCCCGATCCCGCGCGCGGAACCCCCGACGCCGCCCGCCTCGACGTCCCCACGGGCACCGACGGCGTGGTGCCGTTCGAGCGTGTCGGGCGCCTCGACCTCCCCGGCCTGGGGTCGCTCGACGTGTGGGCGCTGCGCTCGTACGGCGGCGGGCTGTTCGTGCCGGTCAAGGACCGCTCGCCCGCGACGTACGGCGGCGGCCGGTACCTGCTGGACACGATCAAGGGCGCGGACCTGGGCTCCGCGTCGTCCCGTCCCGCGCCCGACGGCGACACGCCCCTGGTCGTCGACCTCAACTTCGCGTACAACCCGTCGTGCGCGTACGACCCCGCCTGGGCGTGCCCGCTCGCCCCGCCGGGAAACACGCTCGCGGTCGAGCTGGCGTGCGGGGAGCTGGTGCGGGCCAAGGGCTAGCCGCCCACCCGTCTGCTCGACGGGTCACGCACACCCACGGCGCGACCTGTGGAAAGGTCCTCGTCGTGACCAGTGCCCCGGACGAGCGTCCGACCCGTGTCCCCTTCCTCGACCGTGCGGGGATCGACGCCCTGATCGACACCGGTGTCCGCGTCCCCGCACCGGACGCCGTGTGGATCTCGGGCGATGCACGGGTCTCCCCCGGCGCGCTGCTCCACCCGACCGTCGTGATCGAGTGCGACGGTTCGTCGCAGGTCGTGGTCGGCCGGGGCGCGGTCCTGCACCCGGGGACCCGGATCAGCGCGACGACCGGCGCCTCGGTCCGGGTCGGGGCCCGCACGACGCTCGGCCCGGGCGGCTGCACCCTCGTGGCCGACGGCGAGGACCTGCACCTCGGGGCGGACGGCCGGTACCGCATGGCCCTGATCATCGGCCCCGGCTCCTTCGGCGACGGCTGCCAGGTCCTCGGACCGGTCGAGGCTCGCGCCTGCACCCTGGAGGGCGGCGAGCCGGGCGACTCCCCCGACGTGGCCGCGCGTGGCGCACTGCTCAAAGGGGCCGGCCGCGCGGCGGGCATCACGCTGCGCCGCGGTCAGGTCGTCAACGGTGCGGGCGACTTCCGCCGCGCACCGGTCGAGGAGCAGACGGCGTACCACCCTGCCGTCCCCTAGGTCCGGGACCTCGGCCCGCCGCCCCGTCGCCCCGTGGCCCGTCGTCGTCAGTGGAGCAGCGTCTTCAACCCGATGATGAGCAGGCCGAACGCCCCGGCGACCACGGTCTCCACGGTCAGCGCCCAGCCGCGGACGCCCGCCCGGTGCGCCGCGAGGTGACCGACCACCCCCAGCATCAGCACGGTGAACCACAGCGCGATCAACGCGGAGTCCGTGACCCCGAGCCCGAACACCCTGCCCACCAGGAAGACCGCGAGCGCCGGCACCCCGCCGATCAGCACCCACACCTCTTCCGACGACGCGAGCCTCAGCCGCTCGGCGATGGTGTGGTCGGAGTCGCGGAAGCGGCCACCGATCGCGGACACGTACACGTGCGCGGCCCAGTACCCGACGAGCACGCCCGCGACCGCGAGGATCACGAAGTCGCTCGACGCGTCGTGCGTGCTCGCGACCGCGAGCATGAACCCGGACACCACGGCTCCGTAGAGGAAGTCCGCGGGGCCACCGCGCGCGAACCGGTCGCTCAGGGCGTCCCGCTGGGCGTGGTGGTCGACGCTCTTCCACGAGCGCGCCGCGCTGTCATCGCCCTCGACGTGTCCCTCGCCGGGACCGCCCGTCCCGGCCTCGTCGCCGTCCGTCATCCGCGTCACCTTCCGGTCGCGTCGGCCTGCCGCCGCCTCTCTCGTCACTGTAGCGACGCCGTCGGGCCCACCGCGCGGCGACCGCCCGGCGACCACCTGACGAGCACAGCGCGCCCACCGGCCCTCGCCGCCCCTCCCCGTCCGCGCGTGCGGTGTAGCGTCCCGTCCATGAGTGCCGCACGAAGCAACACGCACGCGCAGGCGGTGGACGCGGCGATCGAGCTGTTCACCCGCAAGGGCTACGAGCAGACGACCGTCGAGGACATCGCCGACGCCGCACAGATCAGCCGGGCCACGTTCTTCCGCCGCTTCCGCTCCAAGGAGGACGTGGTCTTCGCGGACCACGAGCTGCTCCTGGACGCGGTCGTGGTCCTGCTCGGCGAGACCCGTCCCGCGGCACGCGGCGTGACCCCCGAGGAGCTCGAGAACGTCGACCCGTACGTCGAGGTGTGCAGGGCGGCGCGGCTCGTGTTCGACCACCACGTGGGCCAGCGCGAGACGTCGGTCGCGCGCCACCGTCTGCTGCAGGACGTGCCCGCGCTGCGCGACCGCGAGCTCGTGACGACGCACCGCTACGAGCGCGCGTTCACGTCCTACCTGCGCGACTCGCTGCCCGCCGACACCCGCAACTCGACCGCGTCGGTCGCGTTCGCGGCGTCGGTCGTCGCGGTGCACAACGCGATCCTGCGCCGCTGGCTGCGCGACCCCGACCAGGACCTGCGCCCCGAGCTCGAGGAGGCGTTCGCGGACCTGCGCCGCGCGGCCCGCAACCCCGCCGGCCCGACGACGGAGCCCGCCCCCGCGGCCACGTCGCCCGCCCGGGGCTCGGGGGACGGCGTCGCACGGACCGGTGACGCGCCCGCCCGGCGCGTGGTCGTGACCGTGCTCGACGCGGATGCCGACCCCGACGAGGTCGCCCGCGCGGTCCGCGACGCGTTGGGTGCGTGATTCGGCAGCGACTCGCCGGGCGTGTCGCTGCCGGATCACGCACTCAGCAACGCACTGACGGGCCCCGGGAATGCACCGGTAGCATCGGCGGTTGCAGGAGACAGCAAGCAGTACGCACGAACGTGCTCCGGGGTCGGTGCAATTCCGAGCCGGCGGTGACAGTCCGCGACCCGCGCCCACGCGCGGTTGACCTGGTGGAACTCCAGGACCGACGGTGAAAGTCCGGATGGGAGGAAGCACGTGCGGCACGGCCTTCCCGGCCGGGGCACGACGAGTCGTCGAGCCCTGAGACCACCGGGACGGGCCTGGCCGTGGTGAGCGACGCCGTCGGGCAGCCCAGGAACGGGCACCGACCCCGCCGCCCGCCCTCACCCCGGAGCCGACGTGCCCAGGACGAGGGAACATCGATGGACCTGATCCACGCGCTCTTCGACGCGCAGCTCACGATCGGCGGCCAGCACCTGCTGTGGCGGGAGATCGTGGGCAACGGGTTCGGCCTGGCCTCCGCGCTCGGCGGCATGCGCCGCAAGATCTGGGCGTGGCCCGTGGGGATCGTCGGCAACCTCCTGCTGCTCACGGTGTTCCTGGGCGCGGTGTTCGCGACGCCCAACCCCGTGAACCTGCTCGGTCAGGCCGGGCGCCAGGTCATGTTCGTCGTCGTGTCGGTCTACGGGTGGGTGCAGTGGCGCCGGACGCGCGACCGTCTCGGGGAGGCGGACGCCGACAGCCACGGCGTGGCCGTCGAGCCACGCTGGGCCTCGTGGCGCCAGCGCGCCTTCCTCGTCGTCGCGCTCGTGGCCGGGACCGCGCTGCTGACCCCGATCTTCCGTGCCCTCGAGTCCTACGAGCCCGTCTGGGCCGACGCGTGGATCTTCATGGGCTCGCTGCTCGCGACGTACGGCATGGCCAAGGGCTGGGTCGAGTTCTGGCTGATCTGGGTCGCGGTCGACATCGTGGGAGTGCCGCTGCTGATCGACGCCGGCTTCTACGCGTCGGCGTTCATGTACGTGTTCTACGGGGCGTTCACGCTCGTGGGCTTCTTCGTGTGGTGGCGCATCGACCGGCGCTCCAAGGCCCTGCTCCTCGCGGGCACCTCCCCCGCTGCGACTCCCCACGGGCAGGTCTGACGTCACCTCTTGCGTCCCGGTGGACCGGGCGGATACTCGAAGGTGCGCCCTGCTCGCGCGGGGCGCACCACTTCCGGCCAGGTTCCGACCCCTGGCCGGGCGCACCCGGGACGACGCGGCGATGCCGACCATGTGGACGACGTGACGGAGAAGGCGACACCATGACGACACGACTCAACCCCTACCTGAACTTCCGCGACGACGCCCGGGCGGCGATCGAGTTCTACCGCGACGTGTTCGGGGGCGAGCTGACGATCAGCACGTTCGCGGACTTCCAGGCGGCCGACGACCCGGCCGACGCCGACAAGGTCATGCACTCCCAGCTCGAGGCGCCGAACGGCCTGGTCCTCATGGCCGCCGACACCCCGAGCTCGATGGAGTACTCGCCAGGCGGCGGCGTCGCGATCTCGCTGAGCGGCGAGCAGGCCGACGACGCCGAGCTCCGCGGCTACTGGGCCAAGCTGTCGTCGAGCGGGACCGTGACCGTGCCGCTCGAGGTCGCGCCGTGGGGCGACGCGTTCGGCATGTGCGACGACCGGTTCGGCGTGAGCTGGCTCGTCAACATCGCGGCCGCGCAGGGCTGAGGACGCGTCACGCCGGCGCCGCCTCGGCTCGGCCCGACTCGAAGTCGCGCAACCACGTCTTGGCCTCCAGCCCCCACGTGAAGCCGCCCAGGCTCCCGTCAGCCCGCTGCACGCGGTGGCACGGGACGAACAGACTCACGAGGTTCGCGGCGCACGCCCTCGCGGCGAGCCGCGGCGCCGCGGGGAGCAGCGCCCCGTAGGTGGTCGTGGTCCCTGCTGGGACCGCCCGGAGCGTGCGCCACACCTCCTGCATGCGCGCCGTCCCGGGCTGGCGCACCACGACCGCGTCGAGCGCGCCGAGGTCCCCCGCGAAGAAGGCCGTCGCGGCCGTCGCGGCCGCGCTCGGCGTCTCGCGCGCTCGGGCGCGGACAGGTGGCGTGCCGAGGGCGCGTGCGACGCCCGCCAGGTCGACGGCGAACCCCGCCACCAGGAGCACCTCGCCCTCGGTCACGAGCCACAGCGGGCCGATCGGCGTCTCGATGCGCTCGGACGTCACGGTCCCGGCGGGCGGCGCACCCGCGAGGCTCGTCCCCGCAGGGCTCACCGCCGCACGACCGTCCCGTAGGCGCGGTCGAGGTGGACGAGCGGCAGGGCGTCCGGCCGTCCGTCGACCCCGACCACCCGACCGACCACGATCAGGTGGTCGGCGACGTCGAACCTCTCGACGACCTGGCAGTCGAGGGTCGCGACGACGGCCCCCAGCCCCGGGGTCCCCGTGCCCGGCAGGGGGTACCAGTCGACGTCGTCGAACGCCTCGGTCCCGCCCGACCGGGCGAACCGGTCCGCGAGTCCGTGCTGGTCGTGCGCGAGCACGTTGACCGCGAACGCCTCGCGGCTGCGCAGGATCTCGCGCGTCCGGGACCGGTGGTCGAGCGAGACGAGGACGGTCGGCGGATCGAGCGCGACCGAGAGGACCGCGCTCGCGGTCATGCCGTGGGGCCCGTCCGCGGTGGCGGTCGTGATGACCGTGACGCCCGTGGGGAACCGGCGCATCGCGCCGTGGAACGAGGTCACGTCGGCGGCTGGGAGCCGGGTCGCCGGGCCGGTCACCACGCGGGGGCCTCGGGCGCCGGTCCGAGGAGCGCAGGGAAGTGCGGGGCGACCTCCTCGACGATCTGCTGCACGGTCTCCGACGCGGGGCGCACGCCGTGCTGGACCCCGAGCGCGCCGTGGTTCACGCCCGCGTCCTGCCACCGTTGCAAGAGGTCGAGCAGCCCGTCGGTCCCGGTGCGGAGCACGAATCCGCCTCGCAGCGCGGTGGGGCGGGCGCGGCGGTCCTCCACGAGATCGAGCCACTCGTTGGTCGCGACCGGTCGGAACGCCCCGCCCGGCACGAGCTCTCGCCAGGCGGCGATCTTGCGCCCGAGCGCGGCCGTGCCGTCCTGCGTGACGGTCGCCCCGGGGTAGACGAGCCAGCCGTCGGCGTTGTCCGCGATCCACTGCGGCGTCTGCTGCGACGAGCCCGTGACCACGAGCGGGACCCGGCGGACGACGGGCTTGGGGAGCAGGTCGACGCTGCCGTCGAGATGCCCCAGGTCGCCCGTGAGGGTCGGGCTCGTGGACTCGGTCAGGGCCCGGAACCACTCGACGGCCTCGCGGTAGCGCTTGCCCCGGGTCGCGTGGTCGAGCCCGTACGCCGGGAACTCCTGCCCTCGGTCTCCCGAGGCGGCCCCGAGCACGAGCCGTCCGCCGCTGAGGTGGTCGATCGAGGTGGCCTGCTTGGCCAGGTCGATCGGGTGGCGCAGCGAGAAGACCGCGCTGCCCGCGGCGAGCGAGAGCCTGCTGGTCCGGGCGGCGAGCCAGGCGAGATAGGTCCACGGGTCGTACACCTGCCCGACGTCGCCGAAGCCCGGCACGTTCAGCGGGACGTCCCGGACCCACAGCGCGGCGAGGTCGGAGTCGTCGGCCCGCCGGACGACCTCGCCCTGTCCGGCCATGCCCCGCATGTCCCCGGCGTAGGGCCAGAGGGGGAGGAACAGCCCGACGGTCAGCCGTCCCGGGGCGAACATCCGGGCGAACCCCGGGTGCTCCTGGGTCAGCGGGTTCAGGTCGGTGCCAGGTCCTGGGTGCTGCATCACGCCTCCACTAGATCGATCGTTCTAGTGGACCGTAGCAGACGCTAGAACGATCGTTCCAACCCGGGTATCCTGGGGACATGAGCAGCCCCGACGGCACCCCGGACCCCGGCTCCCCCGCCTCCGACACCCGCACCCGCCTGGTCGCCACGACCGCGACCCTGCTCCAGCGCCAGGGGTACGAGGCCACGAGCATCAAGCGCATCACGACCGACGCGGGGGCCACGTTCGGCTCGCTCTACCACTTCTTCCCGGGCGGCAAGGAGGAGCTCGCCGCCGAGGCCCTGCGCTTCGGCGCCGACGACTTCGCCGGGCTGCTCCGCCGGGGGCTCGCGAGCTCCGAGGACCCGGCCGAGGCGGTCGCGAGCTGCGCGCTCCTGCTCGCCGACACCCTGCGGGAGTCGGACTGGACCGACGGCTGCCCCGTCGCGGCGACCGCGCTCGAGCTCATCGGCCGCTCCCCGCTCCTCCAGCGAGCCTCGGACGACGCGCTGCGCGACTGGCGCTCGCTCATCGCGGACAAGCTCCGCGCGGGCGGTGTCGCGACCCAGGCGGCCGACGCGTTGGCCTGCACGGTGCTCTCGACGCTCGAGGGCGCCGAGCTGCTGAGCCGGGTCTCGGGCGACGACGAGCCGCTACGGCTCGCAGCCCAGCACCTGCCGGTCCTCGTGGACGCCGCACGACGAGGCGCTTGATACCCCGTCTCTTGACCTGAGACGCAATATCACGCACCATGGGAGCATCGCCCGACACCGACGTCCGGCCCGAGCCCGGGAGCACACCCATGACGATCGAGAACCCCGTCCGCCGCAACGTGACCGAGCCGGCCTACGACCTCTCGCAGCCCCTCGACATCGACTACGCCGACGCGTTCTCGGACGCGACCCCCGCCGACCGCGAGCTGCAGCAGCGGGTCCGCACGTTCGTCCAGGACGAGGTCCTGCCCGTGATCGACGGGTACTGGGAGCGCGCCGAGGTCCCGTTCGGCCTGGCCAAGCGCATGGGCGAGCTCGACTTCCTGCGCGACGGCGTCGACGTCCCCGGCTCCCCCGCGATCAGCCTCATGGGTGCCGGTCTCGCCGAGATGGAGATGTCGCGCGGCGACGGCTCGGTCGCGACGATCTGCGGCGTCCAGGGCGGTCTCGCGCTGCGCTCGATCCAGCTCCTCGGCTCGGACGAGCAGAAGGAGCAGTGGCTCGGCCCGCTCGCGCGCGGCGAGAAGCTCGGCGCGTTCGCGCTGACCGAGCCCACGCACGGCTCCGACTCGGTCTCGCTCGAGACCACGGCCCGCCGCGAGACCCGCGACGGCGTCGAGGGCTACGTGATCGACGGCGAGAAGAAGTGGATCGGCTTCGGGTCCTGCGGCGACATCACCGTGCTGTGGGCGCGTCTGGTCGGCGACGACGGCGACAACCAGGTCCACGGCTTCCTCGTCCCCCAGGACACCCCGGGGTACGCGGCCACGACCATCGAGGGCAAGGTCTCGCTGCGCGCGATCTGGCAGGCCCACATCGTCCTGACCGACGTGTTCGTCCCGGCCTCGGCCATGCTCCCGGGCGGACGGTCGTTCAAGGACACCGGCCGCGTGCTCCAGGCGACGCGCCTCGGGGTGGCGTGGTCCGCCGTCGGGCATGCGACCGCCTGCTACGAGACGGCCGTCGCCTACGCGAAGCAGCGCGTCCAGTTCGGGCGCCCGCTCGCCGCGAACCAGATGGTCCAGGAGCGCCTGACCCGCATGCTCTCGACCCTGACCCAGATGCAGCTCCTCGTCGCGCAGATGACGCGCCTCGACGAGGCGGGCACGCTGAGCGGCCCGCAGGCGTCGATCGCCAAGTACACGTGCACGCGCGGCGCCCGCGAGATCGCGGCGAGCGCGCGCGACATGCTCGGCGGCAACGGCATCCTGCTCGCGAACCGCGTCGCGCGGCACTTCGCGGACGTCGAGGCCCTGCACACCTACGAGGGCACCGAGAGCGTCCAGGCCCTCATCGTGGGCCGCGACATCACGGGCGTCTCGGCGTTCGCCTAGCCCCTCACCGGCGGCGCTCCCCCGTACCCGGAGCGCCGCACCTCCCGCCTGCGGCCCCCCGGCCGCTCGCCCACCGTCCACCCGGCGCCGTACCGGACCTCCTCGTTCACCTGACAAGCACGGCGCCGGGTCCCCCTTCTCCCACGGAGCACCTCATGAGCAACGACGCCCACGTCCCCGTCCTCCTGCACGGCGCACGCACGCCGTTCACGCGCTTCCAGGGCGCGCTCGCGTCGCTGTCCGCGAACGAGCTGGGCGCGCACGCGATCCGCGGCGCGCTCGACGCGGCCGGGATCGAGGCGGCCGACGTCGACGCCGTGATCATGGGCCAGGTCATCCAGGCGGGCGGCGGTCAGGGCCCGGCCCGCCAGGCCGCGATCGCGGCCGGGATCGGCTGGGACGTGCCGACCGTCACGATCAACAAGCTGTGCCTGTCGGGACTGACCGCGATCATCGACGCGGCACGCCTGATCCGCACGGGCGAGGCGTCGGTCGTGGTCGCTGGCGGCCAGGAGTCCATGACGAACGCGCCGCACCTCGTGCTGGGCTCGCGCAAGGGCTTCGCGTTCGGTGACGTGACCATGGCGGACTCGCTCACGCACGACGGCCTGCGCGACCCGTTCGACGGCCGGATCATGGGCGAGGCCACCGACCGCGGCTGCGCGACGCGCGGCATCGGCCGCCCCGAGCAGGACGAGTACGCGGCCCGTTCGCACGCCCTCGCGGCCGCGGCCCGCGCCGAGGGACGGCTGGCCGAGGAGATCGCGCCCGTCACGGTGCCGCAGCGCAAGGGCGAACCCGTCGTCGTGGCCGAGGACGAGGGCATCCGCCCCGGCACCACGGTCGAGGCGCTCGCCGGGCTGCGCCCCGCGTTCGTCAAGGACGGCACCATCACGGCGGGCTCGTCGTCCCCGCTGTCCGACGGCGCCGCGGCCGTCGTGGTCGTCAGCAAGGCCTTCGCGGTCTCGCGCGGCCTCACCTGGCTCGCTGAGATCGGGTCCGCCGGGCAGGTCGCGGGCCCCGACAACTCGCTGCACTCCCAGCCCGCCCGCGCGATCACCCATGCGCTCGAGCGCGAGGGCATGAAGGCCGACGAGCTCGACCTCGTCGAGATCAACGAGGCCTTCGCGGCCGTCGCGCTCCAGTCGGTCGAGGACCTGGGGATCGACCCCGCGGTCGTCAACGCCGACGGCGGCGCGATCGCCCTGGGCCACCCCGTCGGCGCCTCGGGCGCCCGCCTGGCCCTGCACCTGGCCCTCGCCCTCCAGCGCCGCGGAGGCGGCGTGGGCGCCGCCGCGCTGTGCGGCGGCGGCGGCCAGGGGGACGCGCTGATCCTGCGCGCCTGAGTCGTCCCTCCTCGCGCCGCGCGGTGCTGCCTCACCGCGCGGCCCAGCGGTCCGCCCGGGCCTCCTCTCCGCCCGGGCGGGCCGCTTCTTCCTGCCCGACGGCGCCGCCGTCCACGGTGCGCCCCTCGCCCGACGCGCGTGGCGCCGTCGTGCGACGATGAGCCGGTGCCCGAGACCACCGCCGCCCGGACCACCTCGACCGGTCGCCGGTTCCTCGCCTGGGCCCTGCGCTCCCCCTGGGCCCTGGTCTGCGGCTTCGTGCTCGTGCACGCCTGGCTGGTCGTCGACGGCCTGACCTGGGGACACCGGATCTCGGGCGACGTGCAGCTCTACTGGTACTGGGCCCGCGCGGGCTGGGACCGCGGGATCTGGCCCGTGCTCGACTACGACTGGGTGTACCCCGTGGGCGCGCTGCTGCCGGTCTCGGCCCCCGCCTTCGTCGGCACGTCGTTCGAGGCGTACTACGCGCAGTTCCTGACCCTGGTCGTCGTGCTCGACGCGGTCGCGCTCTGGTTCCTCGCCCGGCTGCCCGGTCGGGGCCGCATCGCCGCCTGGTGGTGGCTGCTGTTCCTCGTGGCTCTCGGGCCCATCTTCCTGGGGCGTCTCGACGGGGTGGCCGCGGCCCTGCTCGTCGTCGCGATCGCGGTCGCGGTGCGTCGGCCGGCGGTCGCGACCGCGATCGCGACGTTCGGCGCCTGGGTCAAGATCGCCCCCGGGGCCGTGGTCGTCGCGCTCCTGACGACGACGAAGCGACCGTGGCGCAGCGTGGTCCTGCCCGGCGCTGCCGTGAGCGCCGGGGTCGTCGCGCTCGCCCTCGCGGGCGGTGCGGGGTCGCGCGTCCTCGGGGTGTTCGGCACGCAGGACGCCCGCGGCCTGCAGTCCGAGTCCGTGTTCGCGACCCCGTTCAGCGTCCTGCGGCTCGTCGACCCGCAGTGGCGGGTCTGGATGAACCCCGACATCCGCACGCTGGAGATCCTCGGCCCGGGCACCCGCGCCACGGGTCGGCTCCTCGACCTGCTGCTGCCCCTGGCGGTCCTCGCGATCGCCGCGATCTCGTGGTGGGCCGTCCGCCGCCGACCCGAGGTCCGCACCGACGTCTTCCTCCTCACGGTGACGGCCCTGCTCCTGAGCCTCATCGTGTTCAACAAGGTGGGGTCGCCGCAGTTCGTCGCGTGGATCGGACCGCCGGTCGCCGTCGCGATCGCGCTCGCGGGTCCTGGTGCACGGTCGGTCTGGTCCCCGCCCGCGCTCGCCGTCCTGGGGACGGCGGTGCTGACACAGGTGCTCTACCCGATCGCGTACTGGGAGTTCATGATCGGCACGCCGTGGATCGTCCTGCTCGCGGCCGTCCGCAACGTCGCGCTCGTGGTGCTCTTCGTGGGGGCCGTGGTCCAGCTCGTCCGGCTCGGACGTGGGGCGTCGGCGAGCGCCGCGTCGACGGACGGGTTGCACGACGCGCAGGCGACGCGTGGGACGCACGAGGTGCACGGCACGCACGGCTCGCACGGCACGCACCGCGGCGACGCTCTCGCGACGGAGGCCGCGACCGAGGCCGAGGCTCCGACCGCACGGCAGGATCCCGAACCGACGACGAGCGCCTGAGCGGGATCTCACGGCCGGACGTCACGCGAGCCGGGGACCACGTCCTGCCGTGGCCGACCGGTCGGTGCCGACCAGGCCGTGCTCGAACGCCGCGATGACGAGCTGGGCACGGTCGCGAGCCACGAGCTTGGCGAGCAGGTTGCCGATGTGGGTCTTGACCGTCCCCATGGAGATCGTCAGCCGCTGCGCGATCTCCTGGTTGGACAGCCCGCGTCCCACGAGCGCGAGCACCTCGACCTCGCGGCTCGTGAGGACCTGAGGTGCCACGGGTTCACGCCTCGTCCCGTTCTCGAGGTAGTGCGCGACGATCCGGGTGAGGATGGCCGGGGCGAACAGCGACTCGCCCTCGTGCGTACGCCGTACGGCGTCGACGAGGCTCGCGGGCTCGGCGTCCTTGAGCAGGAAGCCGCTCGCCCCCGCGCGCAGGGCGCCGTGGACGTACTCGTCGAGCTCGAACATGCTGAGCACGAGCACGCGCGTCCCGGCGAGGTCCGGGTCCGCCACGATCGCGCGCGTCGCGTCGATGCCGTCACCACCGGGCATGCGGACGTCCATGAGGACCACGTCGGGCCGGGTCCGGCGGGCGACCTCCACCGCCGCCTCGCCCGAGCCCGCCTCGCCCACCACCGCCAGATCGTCCGCGCCGTCGACCACGAGCCGCAGGCTGTGGCGGATCAGCGGCTGGTCGTCGACGACGAGCACCCGCACCGGTGCCTGCGCTCTCGTGCCTCCCGAGCCCGGGACGGGAACCGGCTCGGGAACCTGCTCGGGGACCGACGTCGTCACGACCGCCCTCCGTCCGGCAGGGCGACGCTCACGCGAAACCCCTGTCCGCACGGGCCGGCGACGAGGGACCCGCCGAGCGTCGCGACCCGTTCGCGCAGGCCCGCGAGCCCCACGCCCGCCCCCGGGTGCGGCGCCCACCCGGCGACCGGCCCCTCGTCCTCGACGACCAGCCGCAGCCCCGCGGCGTCGCGGCCGAGGACGACCCGGGCCCGGGTCGGGCCTGCGTGCCGCAGGACGTTCGCGAGAGATTCGCGGACGACCGCGCACACGCCGAGCGCCGTCCCGGCAGGCACCGCGAGGTCCTCGGCGTCGAGCGTGACGGCCAGGCCCCCGGTCCGGGCGGCCTCGACGATGCGCGGCAGGTCGTCGAGCGTCTCGGCGGGACGCAGCGGGGCGTCGTCCCCCGGGCTGCGCAGCACGCCGAGCATCCTGCGCAGCTCCGTGGTCGCGTCCCGGCCCGCGCGCTCGATGTCGGCGAGAGCACGCGACCGCTCGGCGTCGCCGTCCGGCCCCGAGACGGTCCGCGCCGACGCGGCGCGCACCGTGATCAGCCCCAGGCCGTGCGAGGCGAGGTCGTGCAGGTCGCGCGCGATGCGCAGCCGCTCGGCCTGCGCGGCCCGCTCGGCGGCCCAGCCCGTCAGGTCCTCCTCGTACGCGCGGCGCTCGCGCCGGGAGCGGACCAGGGCCCACGCCAGCACGCCCGCCGTCACCGCGGTCGCGACCAGCAGGACGACGAGGGCCGTCACGGGGCGGTCGACGCCGAGGGTCGCGAGGCCGATCACGAGGGCGCCCACGAGGCCACCGGCGATCGGCCACGCGCGAGATCGCAGCACGGGTCGGGCGGTCGTCTCCACCCACCGGAGTCTAGGGACCCGGCACGGCCTGCACATCGGACCACGGTCCGAGGGACCGGGGTCGGACGCCGAGCCGCAGGTCCGGCCTCCGGCCCGATGCCCTGCGCGCCCCCGGCGGCTGGACTGTGGGCATGTTGAAGATCGAGCACCTCGTCAAACGCCACGGCCCCCGCACCGTCCTCGACCACGTCGGCTTCGAGGCCCGCCCCGGCCGGGTGACCGCGTTCCTCGGGCCGAACGGCGCGGGCAAGTCCTCCACCCTGCGCATCCTCCTCGGCCTGGACCGCGCCGACGAGGGGCGCGCCCTCGTCGGGGGCCGGCCCTACCGGTCGCTGGACGACCCGCTGCGCACCCTCGGGTCGATGCTCGACGGCTCCGGGGCGCACCGCTCCCGCACGGCCCGCAACCACCTCTCGTGGGTCGCGCGCAGCAACGGGATCTCGCAGCGGCGCGTGGACGCCGTGCTCGACCAGGTCGGGCTCACGGCGTCGGCACGGACCCGGGTGGGGCGCTACTCCCTGGGCATGGGCCAACGCCTGGGGCTCGCGTGCGCGCTGCTGGGCGAGCCCGAGGCCCTGGTGCTCGACGAGCCCGTCAACGGTCTCGACCCCGAGGGGATCCGGTGGATCCGCGGTCTGCTCCGCGCCCACGCGGACGCGGGCGGCACGGTCCTGCTGTCGAGCCACTTCATGGGCGAGGTGGCCGACATCGCCGACGACCTGGTGATCATCGCCCGCGGCCGGGTCGTCGCGGACGGCACGCTCGACGAGGTCACCCGCCGCTACGACACCCTCGAGGACGCGTTCTTCGCGCTCACGAGCGACGGCCGGGAGTCGGTTCGATGAGGGCGTGGCACGTGTTCGCCGCCGAGCTCCACAAGGCCGTGACCCTGCCCGCGGTGTGGGTCGGGGCGGCGGTCGCCGTCCTCGGCACGGCCGCCCTGACCCTGCTCAACTCGGTCGGTGTCCGCGACGCGCTCGTCGCCGGGCGCCCCGAGGACGCGGGGTACGGTTCGGCGTTCGACACCGCGTTCGCCTCCATGCCGATCGGGACCGTGGGTGCGGTCGTGATCGGGGTGGTCGCGATGAGCAGCGAGTTCACCGCGAACAGCCCGGACGCCGGAGGCGGGCGGCAGATCGGCACGACGCTCGTCGCCGTCCCGCGGCGCGTCGGCGCGCTGCTCGCGAAGGCGGCTGTGGTCGTCCTGCTCGTCCTCGCGACGGCGGCGGTGGCGATCCCGGCGAGCGTCGCTCTCGCCGAGACGATCATCGGCGAGGCCGCGACCTCGACGGTCGCGGTCGACGAGGCCGTCGGGCGGTGCCTCGGCGCCGCGCTCTACTGGACCCTGACGGCGCTCCTGGCCCTGTCCGTCACGGTCTTCACGCGCAGCGGGGTCGTCCCGCTCCTGGTGCTGGTGGTCAACAGCTCGCTGGTGTCGGTGTCGCTCCTGCTCACGAACCTCACACCGCTCGCGCACTGGCTCCCGGACATGGCCGGCCGCAGGCTCTTCGGGGACGTCGACACGGTCACCGGCGGGCTGGCCGCCGTGCCCGGCGCCCTCGTCATGACCGGGTGGGCCGTGGCGCTGCTCGTGGTCGCGACCGCCGTGTTCTCGCGGCGGGACGCGTGAGGGCCGCGGCCGGGCGGACCGTGGGACTGCCGTCCGTCGTCGCGGCGGAGCTCGACAAGCTCCGGACGCTGCCCGTCACGGTCCTCGCGGTGGCCGGGACCGCCGTGGTCGGCGCCCTGATCGCCGCCGCACAGGCGGCCGCGGCCGCCGACCACGACCTCCCTGTCGGCGCGGTCGACGTCACGCTCCGGACGGTGCCGTTCGTCGTGGCGGGTCTCGTGCTGGTCGGGGTGCTCGCGGTCTCCCAGGAGCACGCCGGTCGTCAGGTCGCCACGACCCTGGCCGCGGTGCCGCGGCGGGGCCTGCTCGTCGTGGGCAAGACCATCGCGGCGACGGGGGTGGTCGCGCTCACCGCGACCGTGACGCTCGGCGCGTGCCTGGCCGCGGCCGCGGTCACGCAGCGTCTCCTCGACGCGTCCGTCGTGACGG
The DNA here is from genome assembly GCF_016907235.1 of Oerskovia jenensis. NCBI lineage: Bacteria > Bacillati > Actinomycetota > Actinomycetes > Micrococcales > Cellulomonadaceae > Oerskovia > Oerskovia jenensis. The sequence continues at coordinate 3,052,836 of NZ_JAFBBO010000001.1, read as the reverse complement.
ACGGCGCGGGAGCGGGCCCGCTGCTGGGGGCAGTGGCCTACCTGGTCCTGATCGGGGTGCTCGCTCACGCGGTCGCGTTGGTCGCTCGTCACCTCGTGCCCTCGTTGGTCGGCGTCCTCGCGCTGGTCCTCGTCGTGTCCCCGCTGCTGGCGGGTGCGACCGAGCTGGCCCGCTGGTTGCCCGACCGTGCCGCGACGGCCTGGTTCGACGCGGGTCCGAGCACGCTCGAGGGCCCGACGGCGACGATCGTCGCGCTCGCCTGGGTGGTCGTGGTCGGCGGGGCCGGGTCGTGGCGGTTCGTCGCACGCGACGCCTAGGCGGGAGGAGGGCAGGTGCGCCGGGCACGGTCCCGCCGGCGCACCTGCCCTCCTCCGGAACGATAATGATAGTGGTTCTCATTCTCTGCTACGGTGGGCGAGGTCCGCCGCTCCTGCGACGGAACCCACCCACCTACCGGAAGGACGGTGGGACCCGTCCGGGTCCCGTGACGCCATGACCAGCACCAGACACCGCAGCCTCGCCCTGGGGATCGCCCTCGCCCTGCCCGCCGTCGTCCTCGCCGGCTGCGCCACGGGCGAGGCCGGCCCGGCCGCCTCCGACGCCACCGAGCACGACCACGAGCACGACGAGCACGAGGAGGGCGGCCACGGGACCGAGGCCGCGACCGACACCCCGCGCATCGCCCTGACCTACGACGGGGGCGTCGTCGTCCTCGACGGCACGAGCCTCGAACAGGTCGCCGACCTGCCCGTCGACGGCTTCACGCGCCTCAACCCCGCGGGGGACGAGCGCCACGTGATCGTCTCCGCGGGCGACGCGTTCCGCGTCCTCGACCTCGGTACGTGGGGCGAGCCGCACGGCAACCACTCGCACTTCTACACGTCCGACCCGGCCTTCACGACGGTCGAGTTCGCCGCGAACCACCCCGGGCACGTGGTCCGCCACGCGGGCCGCACGGTCCTGTTCAACGACGGCTCGGGGCTCGTCGAGTCGTTCGACCCCCACGACCTCGCCGACGGCACGCCGAAGACCACCACGTACACGACCCCGTCGCCGCACCACGGCGTCGCGGTCGAGCTCGAGAACGGGAACCTGCTGGTCACCGACGGCACCGAGGACGCCCGGTCGAGCGTCGTCGTCCTCGACAGCGCGCGCCACGAGATCGCGCGCACCGACGCCTGCCCGGGAGTGCACGGCGAGGCCGTCGCGTCCGACGAGGCCGTGGTCGTGGGCTGCCAGGACGGCGTGGTCGTCTACGCAGGCGGCGAGCTGACCAAGATCGCGTCGGCCGACGCCTACGGCCGCATCGGCAACCAGGCCGGGTCCGAGGAGTCCCCGGTCGTCCTGGGCGACTACAAGACCGACCCCGACGCCGAGCTCGAACGCCCCACCCGCGTCTCGCTCGTGGACACCGTGTCCCAGCAGATCACCCTGGTCGAGACGGGCGCGAGCTACTCGTTCCGCTCGCTCGGCCGCGGCCCGCACGGTGAGGCCCTGGTCCTCGGGACCGACGGGGAGCTACGCGTCATCGACCCCGCCACGGGCGCGATCACCCGCACCATCGCCGTGACGGGCGCCTGGACCGAGCCCGACGACTGGCAGGCCCCGCGACCCACGCTCTTCGTGCTCGACCACACCGCGTACGTCACCGACCCCGCGACGAAGGCCGTGCACGCGGTCGACGTCGAGTCGGGCGAGGTCTACGCGAGCACCACGCTCGACGTCGTCCCCAACGAGCTGACGGGCGTCACGGGCCTCCCGGAGTAGGCCCCGCCCTCCCGGGCCCTCCCTGCCCGACGGCGCCGCGCGCCCCGGGCGACACCTCCCGACAGAGAGGTGGTCGCCCGGGGCGCGCTCCGTCGTCGGGCACGTCAGGGCTCTATGAGCGCCTCCTCGAGGCGGTCCAGCAGGGCCACCTGACCCGCGACCACCAGGTCGCGCGCCCGCGCGAGCGGCACCCACTCCACGCGGTCCAGCTCCGGGAACCTCGCCCGGCGCCCCGAGCGCGGCGGCCACTCCATCTCGAACGTGTTGCTCACCGCGGTGCTCACGTCGAAGTCGGCCCGGCGCGCCCACGCCCGGACCGTCTTGCCCCCGCGCTGCCGGATCTCGCCCAGGTCGACCTCGGGGCCGTCGGGCGGCGACGATCCCAGCTCCTCGGTGAACTCGCGCACCGCAGCGTCGTGCGGGTCCTCGTCGGCCGCGTGCTCGCCCTTGGGGATCGTCCACGCACGCTCGTCCTTGCGTGCCCACAACGGCCCGCCCATGTGGCCGAGCAACGCCTCGAACGCGCCGTCGTCCGCGACCCGGTAGAGCAGGAGCCCCGCGCTCGTGACCACGGCTCAGTACACCGCCGGGCGCGCCTGGAGCTCGGCGAGCACCGCCGGGTCCTGCAGGTTCATCCAGGCGATGACGTCCTGGTACGTCGCACAGATGGTCTCCGGCTTGCCGCACGTCTCGAGCATGAACTCCTTCGCGGCAGGGTTGAACGCGTTGCCGCTCCACTGGTTGAAGTGGTTCGCCACGAGCACCGGCGCCCGGTTGCCGGTGAACGCCGCCGAGTACATGTGGCGGTACGTCTCCAGGACCGCGGCCTGGATCTCCGGGGCCCGCTCGGGCTGGTTCTTCGCCTTGTTGAACTTGTACCAGAAGTTGTAGTCCATGGCCATGACGCTGCCCAGCGTCGGGGAGCTCGTCGTCTGCATGCGGAACTCCCACACGCCGTACTCCTGCTTGGGCCACGCGATGCCGCTGCCCGGGATCGACGAGTCGTAGGTCAGCCCGTGCGCGGCCCACGCCGGGGCGATCTGGTCCCAGTTCCCCTCGAGGCACGGCGTCCGGCCACCCTTGACCTCGGACGCCGGGATCGCGAGCGGCGGTGTGCCCTGCAGGCCGTCGATCTCCTGCCATCCGTTCCAGAACCCGAAGAACTGGTCGAGCTCGCTGTTCCAGTCGGCCGTCGACCACGACGCCCCGCCCGGCGGGTTGTCCGCGCAGAAGTGACCGTTGTAGTGCGTCCCGATCTCGTGCCCCTCCATCCACGCCGCGTTGAGGTCGCCCACGAGCGTCGTCACGGTGGCGGCATCACCGCCGAAGCTCACCGACGCCTTGCCCGTCGGGTGCCCCGGCCCCGTATAGGCGTCGCGGTGGTCGTCCGTGAGGAGGTAGATGCCCGTGAGGAACCCCGTGAACCGCGCGTTCACCTGCGCCGCGGCCTCACGGAACTCGGTCCAGCGGTCGTGCCACCCGGCGCCGTCGAACGAGAAGATGACGAACTGCGGAGGCGCCTGCCCCGGGGCGAGCTTCGTCATCGGCACGTTCGACGCGGCACGCGTCGGGGTGGGGGTCGGGGTGGGCGTCGGGCTGGGTGGGGGCGTGGGGCTCTCCGACGACGAGTCTGTCGCGGAGGGACGCTCCGGCGTCGGGCCAGGGTCCGGCGCGGGCGACCCCGTGCATCCCGCGACCACCGCCAGCGCACCCACCACGGCCACCGCACCGAGCGCCGCGCGACGCAGTCCTCCGACAGGTCGGTCCGAGATCCACGACACGAGCAGTCCTTCCACGAGCGGCCAGTGCCCCCACGCTAGAGGAGGTGAAGCCGGAGCGCCCGGGCGGCGTGGTCGTCGTGCGGGCGCCTCCGCTCAGGGCTCCGGGACGTCCTCGAAGACGCTGCCCGGGTTGCGCATCAACGCGGCCCGGTCGAGCGGCCACACCTTCGCGACCGCGGTGCCCACGACGTTGTCCATGGGCACGAAACCCTTCCCCTTCTTGTCGGTGTTGTAGCGCGAGTCGCCCGAGTTCTGGCGGTTGTCGCCCAGGACGAACAGGTACCCCTCCGGGACCGTCACGTCGAACGGGATCTCGCTCGGGGCCGAGCCCGGCTTGATGTACGTCTCGTCGATCGGCACACCGTTGACCGAGACCCGACCCTGCGCGTCGCAACACGTCACGTGGTCGCCCGGCAGGCCGATGACCCGCTTGATGAGGTGCTCGTTCGCGTCCACCGGACGGATGCCGATGAACGTCAGGAACGTCTCCCCCGCCTTGACCAGCCCCGTCGACTCGTTCTGCGGCTGGCTCGCGAGCCAGCCGCCCGGGTCCTTGAAGACCACGACGTCGCCGCGGTGCACGTCGAGGAACCGCGGGACCAGGCGCGAGGCCAGGACCCGGTCGTCCTTGATGAGCGTGTCCTCCATCGACTCGCTGGGGATGACGAACGGCTGGACCAGGAACGTCTTGATGAGGAACGAGATGATCAGCGCGGCGACGACGATGATGCCGACCTCGCGCGCGAAAGACCAGCGGCTCCTGGTGGGGGCAGGGGTGTCGTCGGTGTCCGGGGCTGGGGTGGCCGGGGTTGCTGGGTCGCTCGGTTCGGCCGGGGCAGCCCGGTCGCCGGACGTCGCCCCGCCCCGCGCGTCCTCGCCGGGGGCCGGCGCGGGACGCGCAGGGAAGACCGAGTCGACGTCGGGGGCTGCGGCGAACGCACCGGACGGTCTCGGCTGGTCGTCTGCGCTGTCTGCGTCGTTCGAGGTCACGGAGACACTCTTCCACCGATGGGCCGAACCGGCCGGTTCATCTCGGGCGGACCGGACATGTCGCGGTGGCGCGAGGGCACCCGGCGACGCCTGGGTGCACGTGATTGGCTCCCGGCACGACGCCGCCGGCGTCCGACGGCGCTGTCAGAGGTACTGACCGACGTCCGCCTGAGGCTTCCACCGTCCCGACGTGGCGACGTCCCGCAGAGCCCGCTCGTCGAACGACGTCCCCAGCTCGAGCACGGCCCGACGCGCGACCTCCCGCAGGTCCGAACCCATGCACCCCTCGAGGAGACGCGCGGTCGCGCCGAGATCGAGGTCCAGCCCCAACGGATCGAGGTACCGCTCCAGGATCGCGACCCGCTCCGCGACTCCCGGCCGGGGTAGCGTGAGGATCGTGTCGAAGCGTGCGGTGCGCTGAGCCGCCGGGTCGATCGCTCCGGGGTCGTTGGTCGTCGCGATGGTGAAGACGTCGGAGAGCTGCTTGATCCCGTCGAGCGCCCCGAGGAAGTCCGCGAGCGCCTCGGGGTTCGACCCCTTCTTCCGGTGGCCGATGATGAGGTCCACGTCCTCGAGGATGACGACCAGCGGGCCGAACGTCTCGCCCTCGTCGTACACGTCGCGGATCGCGCTGCGCATCGTGGCCGCGTCCGCGAAGATCACGGTGAACTCGCCCTGGAGCTCGGACGCCAGGACGCGCGCGAGGTGCGTCTTGCCGACGCCGGGAGGCCCGGCGAGGAGCATCCCCCGGGTCGTCCCCAGCCCCAGGCTCCGCATGAGATCGCGTTTGGACGTGGCGGCGTCGACGAAGACGTCGACCTCGCGCCAGAGCGACTCCGGCAGGACCAGGGTCGAGCGGTCGACGGGCTCGGCCGCCGAGACCGACAGAAGGAGCATGTGCTCGGCGAAGGTGGCCTCGAGGACCCGCGAGCGGTAGGGGTTGAGCTCACCCTTGGCGAGCGCCAACAGCTCATGCATGACGTCCTGGGCGTGCGGCCGGTCCTCGGTGCGGGAGTAGACCTTGAGCTCGCGCGCGTAGGACGCGTTGTCGATCGCGAGGCAGAGCGGCACCTGCGCGAGCGAGCCCGGCGGGAAGAACGCGACGAGCCGCGCGGGCACCATGTGCTCCGCGACGGTCCCGATCTGGAGCGGCGCCCACGTCGGCGGCTCCCCGTCGCCCGGACCTCCGACCTCCGTGACGCCGTGCCGCTGCATCCGGTCGCCGAGCACGTGTCCGAGGACGGCGATCCCGGTCATGGACGCGACGTGGTCGACCGCCACGAGCCCGGACTGCGGGACTCCGAGGCGTCGTGCCGCCCACGCCTTCTGGCTCGCCGTCTCCGACTCACCGGCACCCAGAAGGAGCCCGAGGGTGCGCAGCACCTCGAGCGTCGTCTCCCCGGCATCTCCGAGGATCCGCTCGTACTCGTCGTAGTCGTGCATCAGGTCTCCCGCGGTGACTGTGGCGGGACGCTCCCGGCCGGCCCATCCTGCCGGACGAGCGCTCGGGTCGTCGTCGGTTTTTGCGGGCGTCGGGGCCGGCCTCGCCCCGAAACCCCTGGTGGGCGGCGAGTGGTGGTCTTGAGAGAGCGTCAACAATTGTTGGCGACCCCCGAAACAACGCCCCCGCCTCTACCTCGGCCCGCCCCAAGCACTCGATGCGCTATCGGGAACGACGAAGGGCCCCGACCACTGGTCGGGACCCTTCGTGCTTGCGGTAGCGGTGAGATTCGAACTCACGGTGGACTTTCACCCACACACGCTTTCGAGGCGTGCTCCTTAGGCCACTCGGACACGCTACCCAGCCGGGAAGTCCCGGCTGCAGAAGGATACCCGCTCGCGGCGCCTGGACCGAATCGGGCACCCCGCACGCCTGCCGGCACCCGTGGGAGGCCGCCGTCGGACGCCCGGGGCGAGCCCCGCCGTCGGGCACCCGACGCACCCCGAACTCACATCCTCACCTACCCCGTGTCATAGCGACCTCACAGGTTCGGGCGGCTCCATGGAGGAGTTCACTTCCCCGTCACCTGGAGGTCACCCGTGACCCAGCCCCCACAGCTCGCGCTGTACCTCGTCGACCTGGTCGCCGTGCTCGTCCTGACGTTCGGCCTCTACTTCCCGCGTCATCGGCGCCGCGACCTGGTCGTGGCCTACCTGGGCGTGAACGTGGGCGTGCTGGCGGTCGCGGCGACGCTCGCGAGCAGCACGGTCGGCGCGGGCCTGGGCCTGGGCCTCTTCGGCGTCCTGTCGATCATCCGGCTGCGGTCGACCGAGCTCAGCCAGCACGAGGTCGCGTACTACTTCGCGGCCCTCGCCCTGGGCCTCCTAGGGGGCCTCGGCGCGACCGCGGGCTGGCTCGGCGTCGCGGGCAGCGCCCTGATCCTGGTGGTCATGGCGGTCGCGGACCACCCGCGGCTGCTGCGGCGCCACCGCAGTCAGGTCGTCCTGCTCGACCGCGCGCTCCCCGACGAGGCCGGCCTCGTCGCCTACCTCGAACAGCTCCTCGGGGCGCACGTGCACTCGGCGTCGGTCCAGCGCCTCGACCTGGTGAACGACACGACCCTGGTCGACGTCCGCTTCGAGGTCGCCCCGGGCGGCGGCGTCGCGGCGAGCAGCGGGGTCGACGTCGCCGCGGCCCTCGCGGCCCCGACCGGGCCTGCAGCCCGCACGGGGGTGACGGCGTGACCACGCTCCTGCCCGACGGCGCCGCGCCCGACACTCTCGCCGCACCTGCCGCGGGGTTCTCCCCCGTGTCGCTCGACGAGCTCGTGGCCTCGGCGTCGCTCCAGACCCGGATCGACCGCAAGTACGTCCTGCGGCGCGCGGAGGCACGGGCGGTCCTGGCCGACCTGGCCGAGCGCGAGCCGGGCGTGCGGGTGCTCGACGTCGACGGCCGTCGGGAGTTCTCGTACGAGTCGGTGTACTTCGACACCCCGGACCTGACGAGCTTCCACCTGGCCGCGCACCGCCGTCGGCGGCGGTTCAAGGTCCGTACCCGGACCTACCTGGACTCGGGCGAGGCGTGGCTCGAGGTCAAGACGCGCGCCGCGCGCGGCTCGACCGTCAAGGACCGCGTGGAGCACGACCTCGCGGGCCGCTGCGAGCTGGGCGAGGGCCGACGCTTCGTGTCGGCGACGCTCGACGGCGCCGCGATCCCCGAGGCGGCCGACCTGCCGCTCGCGGCGGGCCTCGTGACCAGGTACCGGCGCTCGACGCTGCTCCTTCCCGGGACGAGACCCGGTGCGCCTGCGGCTCGCGCGACGCTCGACACGGGCCTGACGTGGCTGCTCGACGAGGGCACGCCCGCGGGCCGGTTCGCGGCGGTCCCCGACCTCGTGGTCGTCGAGACCAAGACCGGGTCGACGCCGTCGTGCCTCGACCACCTGCTCTGGCGCAGCGGACACCGGCCGCAGCGCATCTCCAAGTACGGCACGGGTCTGGCGGTCCTGCGCCCCGACCTGCCGAGCACCCCGTGGCGACGTGTCGTCCGCCGCTGGGTCGAACCCTCCCTGACCACCACTCCCGACAGGAGCACCTGATGCGACTCCGCAGACCCACCACCGTCACGACCGCTGTCCTGACCGCCACGCTCACGGCCGCCGCGCTCGTCGGCTGCTCGGCGGACACCGGCACGAGCACCACCACGAGCGACGCCGCCTCCGCCACCACGGCCTCGGCCGCGGTCGCGGGCCTGACCCCCGAGGAGGCCATGGCCGCGAACGCCGACCCGCACTCCTCGGGTGCGGACGACGAGGACCTCTCGTGGGACGAGTCCGAGGAGGTCGGGATCTCGCTCGACGGCGACTCGGCCCGGGCGGACGGTGACGGCGCGACCGTCGACGGCTCGACCGTCACGATCACCCAGGCCGGGACCTACCGCGTCACGGGGGACCTGACCGACGGGCGGCTCGTCGTGGCGTCGTCGGGCGACGGCGTGGTGCGCCTCGTGCTCGACGGCGCGAGCGTCACGTCCTCGACGACCTCGGCGCTCGTCGTCGAGGACGCCGCGACCGCGGTCGTGGTCCTGGCCGACGGCTCGACGAATCACCTGGAGGCCACCGGTGCTGCTGTGGACGCCGATGCGGACGGCAGCACCGACGAGCCCGACGCAGCCCTGTTCTCCTCGGCCGACCTCACGATCGGCGGCACCGGGTCGCTCGACGTGGTCAGCGCCGCGACCGACGGGATCGCGAGCAAGGACGGCCTGGTGATCGCGGGCGGCACCCTCACGGTCGACGCGGGCGACGACGGCCTCCGCGGCAAGGACTACCTCGTCGTGACCGACGACGCGTCGGTCACCGTGACCGCGGCGGCCGACGGCCTCAAGTCCACGAACGCCGACGACGAGACCATGGGCTACGTCGCGGTCCTCGGCGGGACGGTCGACGTCACCTCGGGCGACGACGGCATCCAGGCCGAGACCGACGCGATCGTCGCGGACGCGACCGTGAAGATCACCGCGGCAGGCGGGCCCGGCACGGAGGTCGCCGACGACGCCTCGGCCAAGGGCATCAAGGGCGACGTCGGGGTCGTGGTCGGCGGCAGCGCGACCGTGGACGTCTCCGCCGCGGACGACGGCCTGCACTCGAACGGCGCCGTGTCGGTCTCCGGTGGCAATCTCTCGCTCGCCTCGGGCGACGACGGCGTCCACGCCGACGGCGACCTCACGATCACGGGCGGCACCCTCACCGTCTCGGAGTCGGTCGAGGGCCTCGAAGGGGCCACGATCACGCTCGCGGGCGGTGACGTCGACATCACCGCGTCCGACGACGGCGTGAACGCCGCGGGCGGGACGAGCACCGACACCACGGGCACCGGCACCGCGCAGGAGGGCCCCGCACCGCAGGACGGCCAGGCGCCGGACGACTTCACTCCCCCGGCGGACGGCGAGCGCCCCACCCTGCCCGACGGCACGGTCCCCGGCGACGGCACGGCCGGCGCTCCCCCGGCCAGGCCCGACGGCGAGATGCCGTCCGGCGAGATGCCCGACGGCGCAGCTCCCGGCGGGCAGGCGGGCGGCCAGGGCGGCGGCGCACCGGGCGGCGAGGCGGCGGGCGACTACTCGCTCACGATCTCGGGCGGCACCCTCGTGGTCGACGCGGGCGGCGACGGCCTGGACAGCAACGGCACGCTCGAGATCACGGGCGGGACCACCGTGGTCCAGGGGCCGACGAACGCCGGGAACGGCGCGCTCGACGTCAACGGCACGTTCACGATCTCAGGAGGCACGCTGCTCGCGGCGGGCAGCTCGGGCATGGCCGTGGCCCCCGACACCGACTCGTCGCAGGGCTGGGTCGCCGCGAACCTCGACCAGAGCGCCGTGGCCGGGACCGTCGTCCACGTGCTCGCCGAGGACGGCACGACCCTCGTGTCCTACGAGGTCACCAAGGACACGCAGAACGTCGTCTACTCGTCGCCCGAGATCGAGACGGGCGCCACCTACGTCTTCCGGACCGGCGGGACGCTCGGTACCCCGGACGACACGGGGCTCTCGTCGGACGGCACCAGCGACGGCGCGACGCAGGCGGCGACAGCCGTCGCGGGCGAGTTCGCGGGCGGCGGCATGGGCGGCATGGGCGGCGGTCGCAGGCCCGGCACCGACGGCTCGACCGGCTCGAGCGACACCTCGGGCGGGACGGCCACGAGCGGCGCGTGACGCCGTCGGGCCCCTGACGACGAACGCGCCAGGGGCGCCGCACCCGACGGTGCAGCGCCCCTGGCCGTCCCGGACCGACCCGGGACGGTCACGCAGGTCTCAGGCCGAGCAGGGCCGACCCGCGTCCCACGCACCCCAGACGTTGCTCCCGGGCACCTCGCCACGGGTCCACCACTGAGCGGTGTGGTTCACGCCCGCACGCGAGACGACCGCGCCGCCCGAGTACGTGGCCTCGAGCGAGAACGCCGGGGCACACTTGACGACCTCGACCACGGGGGCCGTGCCGCACGGGCCGATCTTCTGCCACGGGCTGCCCGAGGTCGCGGCGGGAGCCGTGCCACGCGTCCACCACTTGGCCTTGTACTCGTTGCCCTCGTGCGAGATCACGTCGCCCGACGTGTAGACGCCCGAGCCGTACCAGGGGGCGGCGCACTGCGCGCCGACCTGCGGGCCGGGGGTCGACGCGCGCAGCGTCGCACCGAGGGTCGAGCCGAGCTCGTTCTTGTAGTCGCCCGTGAGGTCCCACCACATGGCGCCGCCGTAGCCCTGGACCGCCAGCCACTCGGCCTTCGCGTTCACGGACGCCTTGTCGTCGTAGCTCCACCACTGGTCGCCGTCGTAGCGCCACGAGGCGCCGATCGTCGGGTCGAAGTACGCCTTGCCGACAGTGCGCAGCTCGGCGTACGTCTTGGTCCCGATGTAGCCGGCTGCGGGCTTCCACCCGGCACTGCCGTCCGCGACGCCGTACCAGCCGTGGCCGTAGGCCGCGAGGCCCGCGTTGAGCTGCTGCGGGTCCGCGCCCGCGTTGACGTACATGCCCATGGCGCCGTCGAGGCCCAGGCCCCAGTTCTCGGTGCCGTCCGGGTGCAGGTTCCCCTGGTGCCCCGTCTTGTTGGGGACCCAGCCGCCGTGGAAGTCGTAGCCCTGGACGTTGAGGAAGTCGACGACCGCGAAGAGCCGCGGGTCGAGCCATCCGCCCTGGCCGGCGTTCCAGCCACCCGCGGGGGCGAAGCCGGTGAGCAGGTAGTCCTGACCGCTCTGAGCGCCCAGCGCGTCGAGCGAGGTGCGGAACTCCTCCATGAGGAGCAGGAAGTTCTCCTTGTCCTCGGGGCGCGCGTTCGCGGTCTCGCCACCGGTGACGGGCCACTCCCAGTCGATGTCGATGCCGTCGAAGATGCCGGCGGCCGCGCCCGGCCCACCCTTGTCACCGATCTGCGGCAGGTTGCCCTTGATGTAGATGTCGAGGCACGAGTTCACGAGCTTCGTGCGCCCCTCGGCCGTGGACGCGGCCTCGGAGAAGTTGTCCGACCAGGTCCAGCCGCCCAGCGACACGAGGATCTTGGTGTCGGGGCTGACGGCCTTGAGCTTGCGGAGCTGGTTGAAGTTGCCCGCGAGCGCCTGGCCGGCCTTGTCGGCCTTGCCGTCGACGGACTGGTTCGCGGGCACGAGGCGCAGGAAGTCGTTCTGCGCGTCGCCCTCGCCGGGCACCTGGTTGATGTCGCACACGAGGTCGGTCGTGACGTTGCCGAACGCGTAGTTGAGGTGGGTCAGGTCCTTGATCGCCCCGGTCGACACGAGGTTCGCGACGTGGAAGTCGCGAGTGATCGGGCCGTCGGCCATGAAGTAGCCGACGCTGCGGTAGCCGTTGATGTCGTCAGGGCCTGCGGACGACGAGGTGGTGGCGGGCTTGGCGGTAGGGGCGGCGGCCTGGGTTGCCGGTGCCACCACGACGGAAGCGGCGAGCACCGCGGCTGCGGCGATCGCCACCGGCGCGAGCCGGCGTCTGGGTGTGTCTTGCATGTGAGGGCCTCGTTGCTCTCCTCCGGGCACGCCCGGAACTTTGTTCGGACGCCTCGCACAGTAGACCCGAAAGGAACCTTTGCCAAGGGTCTTAACCAATACGAGGGCGTGTTGGGCCGAACGCCCCGATTTGCCCCCTGGACGGGCGTCCTACTCGGCGCATTTCCTCGGTTTGTCGTGTGCCCGATCCCACGTCGCGCGAGCCTCCCCGCGCCGCCTCCCACCTCACCTCCTGCCCGGGGCGCCGCACCTCACACCGTTCCTTGTGGAAGCCCTCCCGAGGCCGTCGTACGCTCGGATCGTGCCCCCGCAGATCCCCGCGACCCCAGCAACCAGCCCCACCATCGACGACGTCGTCCACCTGCTGCGCGGCAAGCGGCTCACCGCGCTGACGGGTGCCGGCATCTCGACCGACTCGGGCATCCCCGACTACCGCGGGCCCGACTCCCCGCCCCGCAACCCCATGACCTACCAGCAGTTCGTCGGGGACGAGGCGTTCCGCCGCCACTACTGGGCCCGCAACCACGTGGGCTGGCAGCGCGTACACCGCACGCACCCCAACGCCGGCCACAAGGCGCTGGTCCGGCTCGAGGAGCGCGGCGTCCTCGAAGGGATCATCACGCAGAACGTCGACCTGCTCCACGAGGACGCGGGCTCGCGCAACGTCATCGACCTGCACGGTCGCTACGACCGCGTGATCTGCCTGTCCTGCGCGCGCGTCATCTCGCGCGAGCACCTGGCCGACCGGCTCACCGAGCTCAACCCGCACTTCCTGGAGAGCATCGGCGACCTCGACGACGTCGAGACCGCGCCCGACGCGGACGCCGTGATCGAGTCGACCTCGCACTTCGTGCCCGCCGCGTGCGAGTTCTGCGGCGGCGTGCTCAAGCCGGAGATCGTGTACTTCGGCGAGAACGTCCCGCGCGAGCGGGTCGAGCGGGCCTTCGCCATGGTGGACGCGGCCGACGCCCTGCTCGTCGCCGGCTCGTCGTTGACCGTCCTGAGCGGGCTCCGGTTCGTCAAGCACGCCGTGAAGACCGACAAGCCCGTCGTGATCGTCAACCGCGGTGCGACCCGGGGAGACCCGCTGGCCACGATCAAGCTCGAAGCAGGGGTCTCCGAGACGCTCGAGGAGCTCGCGGACAGGCTCTGACGCCGCCGGCGGACGAGGGCGTCCGAGCCCTCACGCCCCGAGGCGGATCGCCACGATCCCCGCCACGGCGCAGATCGTCGCCGTGACGCGCCGCACGCTCAACGGTTCGCGGAACACGAGATAGCCGATCGCACCTGCGGCGAGGACGCCTGTCTCACGCAGCGCCGAGACGACCGCGAGCGGCGCGACCGACTGCGCCCAGACGACGATCGTGTAGGCCACGAGCGAGAGGACGCCACCGAGCGCACCCATCGGGGCGTGCGCGCGCAGTCCCCGGGCGAACTCGCGCTTGTCCCGTGCCAGCACCAGGCAGACGACGGGGATCGAGACCCCCTGGAGCAGGAACAGCCACGCCGCATAGCTGAGCGGCTCCCCCGAGAGGCGCACCCCGACGCCGTCGAGCACCGAGTACGCCGTGATGGTGACGCCGACCACGACCGAGATGAGCGTGCCCGCCGTGCTCGCACGCCCCTTCGGCGCCCAGGCCAGCGTGAGCAGCGCCAGCGCGACCACCGCGACGCCCCCGAGCTGCGCCGCCGTCATCCGCTCCCCGAGGAACAGCGTCGAGACGAGGGTGACGCCGAGCACGGCGATACCGCGGGTGAGGGGGTACGCGCTGCCGAAGTCCGACGTCGCGTACGCCGCCGTGAGCAGCAGGAGGTAGAGCGTCTGGACGGCGGCCGACACCAGCAGGTAGGGCCACGCGGACGACCCGGGGAGCGGCAGGACCAGGCAGCCGATCCCCCCGACGACGAGATACACCAGCGCGATGAGCGTCGAGGAGACCAGCCGCGCAGGGATGGCCTTGGCGATCGCGTTCCACGTACCGTGCAGCAGCGCGGCACCGAGGACCACGAGGACGACGGACCCGGTCACCCTGCCGACCCAGGCGTGTCTCCGTCACCGGTGGCGTCGGCGACGCGCCGCGCGCGGAGCAGGACGGCCTGCTCGGGCCGGAGCGCGGGCATGACCACGCCGGCCGTGGCGAGGACCGCCCCGCTCAGCGTGACCGCCCCGCCCGCCCACCACGGCGCCGGGTCGGCACCGTCGGGGAGGCCGCCGACGAGGACGGGCTCGACGCGGTAGGTCCCGCCACGCTCGAGCCCGGGGAGCCGGACACGTCCCGGGCTCGCCACCGCGGCACGCGTGAGGGACACGTACGAGTACACCGCCTCCGACCCGTCCGGGGCCACGACGCCGTGGAGGGTGAGCGAGGTGTCCGGGTGGTCGAGGCGCACCACCTCACCACCGTGCAGCAGCGCACGGTGCTCCTTGTAGAAGGCGATCCACCCGGCGAGCTCGGCACGCTCCGTGGCGCTCGCCGCTCGCAGGTCCCACTCCACGCCGAGATGCCCGAACAGGGCGGTGATCGCGCGGAACGACAATGACTGGACCCTCCCGGTCGTGTGCGAGGCGCCCGACGCTACGTGCGCCCCGATCATCTCGGGCGGCACGAGCTGACCCGTCCACCGGTTGATCTGCTGGCGCTCGAGGGGGTCGTTGTCGTCGGACGCCCAGATGCGGTCGGTGCGTTCGAGGACACCGAGGTCGACCCGGCCGCCCCCCGAGGAGCACGACTCGATCTCGAGACCCGGGTAGCGCGACCTCAGCTCGTCGACGAGCCGGTAGAAGGCGAGCGTCTGCTCGTGCACGCCAGGGCGGCCGTCGGGCCCCGATCCCGCGTCGACCAGGTCGCGGTTGTGGTCCCACTTGATGTACGCGATGTCGTACTCGTCGAGGATCGCGCACAGGGCGTCACGGACGTGGGCGTAGCACTCGGGGATCCCGAGGTCGAGGACCTGCTGGTGGCGTGACTCGACGGGCAGGCGGCCGCCCGTCGCCATGATCCACTCCGGGTGCGCGCGTGCGAGCTCGGAGTCGACGTTGATCATCTCGGGCTCGAACCACAGCCCGAACTGCAGGCCCAGCCCTCGCACGTGGTCGACGAGCGGGTGCAGCCCCTCGGGCCAGACGTCCGGCGAGACGAACCAGTCGCCCAGACCGGCGCGGTCGTTGCGCCGGCCTCCGAACCAGCCGTCGTCGAGCACGAATCGTTCGACGCCGAGCTCTGCCGCGTGATCGGCGAGGTCTCGCAGGGTGTCGACGTCGTGGTCGAAGTAGACGGCCTCCCACACGTTGAGCGTGACCGGGCGGGGCGACGTCGGGTGCTGCGGACGCGCGCGCAGGTGCCGGTGCGTGCGCCGCGCCGCGTCGTCCAGCCCGGCCCCGTAGATGCCGTAGACCCAAGGGCTCGTGTACCGCTCCCCGCGGGCGAGGCGCACCTCGCCGGGCAGCAGCAGCTCGCCCCCACCGATCAGCTGTTCGCCGCTCAGGACCCGCTCGACCTGGTGGACGTGGTTGCCGGACCACCCGGTGTGCACCCCCCAGACCTCACCGTGTCCGAAGCCGAACCCGGGCGTGCCGACCGAGAGCACGGTCGCCGCGTCGAGCCCGGTACGGCCGCGTCGACCTTCTCGGCGATGGGTCCCGACCGTCACGGTGCTGCGTTGCGGTGCACGTTCGCCGCCCCACCGACCGGCCAGGTCGAGGATCTCGCTCGCCACGGGCGGGGTGGGCATGCTGAGCAGGACCTGGTCGAGCTGGTAGGGGCTGTCCCCCGTGTTCTCGACCCCGGCGCGCAGGCGCACGATCCCCGCCGCCGACAGCTCGACGGTGAGGGTCAGTGCCAGCTCGGCGGCGTCGTCGACGGCGTTCACGACGAGCGCGCCGCTCCCCTGCTCGACGAGACGAGGGGCCGTCGGTGCGAGCAGCTCGCGCCCGTCGAGCAGCGCCGACGTCGTGCGCCAGAGCGGCGACCAGGCCGCGCCCGCCCGGGACCCGCTGACTCCTGGGGCGCCCATCCAACCGCGCGCGTGCTCCGGCAGGATCGCGATCTGCACCGGGACGTCGACCTCGCTCGCACCGACGGGCAGGACCGCGGTCTGCCGCAGCGCGTCGAAGCCCTCCTCGCCGAGCGGCCCCGGGTCTGCACCCCAGTGCACGATCGAGGGCAGGGAGTCGTCTGCGAGGTCCAGCGCGAGCATGACTCCACCGGAGCGCAGGATCAGGCCGAGGAGTGGTTGCTGGGTGGTCATCGGGGACCTTTCCGTAGGTGGGTGGTGCGGTCGGCGCCCGGCTCGCGACCGCACGGGACGGAGCGAGCGGGATCCGCTAGTGTTTGCGTCATCATGAGGCCCTCATCGAACACACCGTCCGGAGCCGACGCTCCTGCCCGGCCCCGCGCCTCGATCAACGACGTCGCGAAGCATGCCGGTGTCTCCGCGCAGACCGTCTCGCGCGTCGCGAACGGACAGATGAACGTCAGACCGGCGACCCGTGAACGGGTGCAGGCATCGATGCGGGCCCTCGGATACCGGCCCAACAGCGCGGCACGCAACCTGAAGTCGGGCCGGTTCCGCAGCATCGGGTTCGTCACCTTCAACCTCGCCACGCTCGGCACCGAGCGCACGCTCAACGCCATCGCCGAGGCCTCCGAGGCCGCCGGGTACACGACCACGCTGCTGCCGGTCAAGGATCCGACGCAGATTGACGTCGCCGGTGCCTTCAGCCGGCTCGAGGAGCAGGCCGTCGACGGCATCATCCTCGTGATGTCGGCCAAGATCGACTCGCTCGACGAGCTCAAGCTCACGGCCGGCCTGCCCCTGGTGATCGTCGACTCCGACGCCAACCTTCCCTACACGATCGTCGACACCGACCAGGAGCAGGGCGCCCAGATCGCGCTGCAGCACCTGCTCGACCTCGGGCACCGCGACATCGTGCACATCTCCGGCCCCTCGACCTCCTTCTCGGCCAAGCGCCGAGCCGCGGCCTACCGCCAGATCATGTTCGACGCCGGGCTCCCCGCCCACCCGGTCCTCGTCGGTGACTGGACCGCGAGCTCGGGGCTCGCGCGCACCCGCGAGCTCCTCGCCTCCGCACAGCCACCGACCGCGGTGTTCGCCGGCAACGACCAGATGGCGCTCGGCGCGATGCACGCGATCCACGAGCACGGCTGGAGCGTTCCTGCCGACGTCAGCGTGGTCGGCTTCGACGACACCGACGACGCGGCGTCGTACTGGCCGGCGCTGACCACCGTGCACCAGAACTTCGACGCCGTGGGCCGGCAGGCGACGAGGCTCCTGCTCTCGATCATCGACGGCGAACCGAGCGAGACGCAGAAGATCCTGATCCCGACCCGGCTCGTCGTCCGCGAGAGCACCGGCCCCGTGCGCCGCACCTAGCTCCGAGGAGACGGTCATGCCTCGGTCGGTCCCAGCTCGGGACGCGCGACGAGCTGCGCGGTGGCCGACGCGGCACCGATCGTCTCGAAGACGAGCACCTCGTTCTCCCCGGCCCTGGTCACGGGCGCAGGCACGTACGAGGTGCGCTGCGGACCCCGGCTCCAGTAGCGGCCCAGGTTGACGCCGTTCACCCAGAGGACGCCCTTCCCCCACCCTCGCAGGTCGAGGTGGAGGTCGGCGGCCTCGTCCAGCACGAACGAACCGCGGGCGAACGCGGGTCCGCAGACCGCCGGGCTCGGTGCCCCGACGACGGCGACGTCCCCTCCCTCGTCGGCACGCGACAGCGCGTCCCGGATCGGCTCGAGATCCTCCAGACGCACGCCCCCTGCGACCCAGGTGGTGATCTCCACGCCGTCGAGCGTGACCGGACCGATCAGGCCCTTCGCCTCGCCGAGCCGCGGCCCGTAGTTCACGCCGCCGAGATTCTCGACGAGGACCGTGAGCTCGCCGCTGGCACGGCTCGGCAGAGGCAGCATCCGCTCGTGGAGCTCGCGGTCGAGCGTCCCGACGAGCGCGCCGTCGAGGAAGACCTGGGCGCGGTCCCGCACCTCGGAGAACGTGAGGAGCCCCCCGTGCTCGACCGTCGTCGAGTAGCAGGTGAAACCCCGGGTCGAGCCGAGCTCGGTCGCGTCGGGAAGGTGGTCGAACGGCTGCGCGTCGATCACCGGGACCGACCGCAGCGGCACGCTCTGGTCGAACCGGACACCGAGCACCGGGGCATCGCGGCGGACCTCGGGACGCTCCTCCGGCACGGGCGCGTACCTCGCGATCACCTCGCGAAGACGCCAGTACTTCTCGGTCGGGGTGCCGTCCTCGGCGAGCGGTGCGTCGTAGTCGTACGAGGTCACGATGGGCCGGTAGGTGCCCTTGTCGTTGGCGCCGTTCGTGAACCCGAAGTTCGTGCCGCCGTGGAACATGTAGACGTTCACGGAGGCCCCCGCCGCGAGCATCTCGTCGAGCTCGCGCGCCGACTCCTGCGCGGACGACGTGTGGTGGATCTCGCCCCAGCTGTCGAACCAGCCGCACCAGAACTCCGAGCACATCAACGGCCCCGTCGGCTGGTGCCGACGCAGGGCGGCGAGGCGCTCGGTCGCCCGCGAACCGAACGAGGCGGTCCGGTGCAGCTCGTCGAGACTGCCGTTGGCGAGCATCTCGTCGCTCGGCTGGTCGACCGTGGTCAGCGGCACGTCGATCCCGAGGTCGCGGGTCATCGACGTCAGACGCCGCAGGTACTCCCGGTCGGCGCCGTAGGCGCCGTACTCGTTCTCGATCTGTACGAGCACGACCGGTCCGCCGTGCTGGATCTGGCGCGGCCGGACGATCGCGTAGACCTCTTCGAGGTACTCGGCGATGGCCTCGAGGTACGCCGGATCGCTCGAACGCAGCGTGATCGTCGGGTCGGCGACGAGCCACCCGGGGAGCCCGCCGTCGTGCCACTCGGCACAGATGTACGGTCCCGGACGCACGATGGCGCGCATGCCCTCGGCGTGCACGAGGTCGAGGAAGCGACCCAGGTCCAGCAGGCCGTCGGTCCGGAACTCACCTCGTACCGGAGCGTGCTCGTTCCACGGCACGTACGTCTCGATCGTGTTGAGTCCCATGAGACGCGCCTTGTGGATCCGGTCGCTCCACTGGTCCTGGTGGACGCGGAAGTAGTGCAGGGCCCCCGAGAGGATCCGGAAGGGCACGGCGTCGAGAAGGAAGTCGGTCTCGCCGACGGCGAAGCTGGGCATGCATCGTCCTGTAGGTCGTGGATGGACCGCGGGGCAGCCACCGTGACGGCGGCTGCCCCGCGGGTTGGTGCGAGGCTGCTACTCGTTGACGCTGAAGCCCTGCTCGTTGCCGAACGCGACGAGCGTGTCCTGCCACTCGAGGAGCGCCGCGTTCAGGTCGCCGTTCGATCCGAGCGCCTTGCCGACCGAGTCGCCGAAGACGTTGTTGGCGTACCCCTGGTACGGCAGGTACTGCCAGTCGGCGACGACCGAGGCCGCAGATGCTGCACCGACCTGGTTGGCGGGCTGGCCCGCGTACGGCTCGAACGGGTGGTCGAGGAACTCGGGGTCGGCGAGGTCCGCGACGGTCGACGGGAAGCCCGTCGAGTTCAGCAGCGCTCGCCCTTCGCCCTCGGCGAGGAACTTGAGGACGCCCGCTGCGGCCGCCTTGTTCGCACTCTGCTCGGTGACCGCGAGGCCGCTCCCACCGTTCTCCGCGGAGGCCGGCTCGCCGTCCCACGTCGGCATCGGGGCGACGCGCCACTTGCCCGCGGGACCGTAGTCGTCCATCCCGCTGATCATCCAGGAGCCCATGAGGAGCGTGCCCAGCTTGTCCTGGGTCAGCGCCTTGGACCACTCGTCCGACCAGGTCGAGAGGCCTGAGAGCTCTCCGGCGTTGAGCCGAGCACCCCAGAAGTCGGCGAACTTCTTCGTGCCGTCGTCCTGCAGGTCGATCGTGACGCTCTCGCCGTCGGTCCGGAACGGCTGCCCGCCCGACGCCCACATCATGCTGGTGAAGAAGCCCGCGTCGCCGCTGTTCGCGATGTAGGCCTCGGGGTCCGCGGCATGGATCGCCTGCGCTGCCGCCGCGAACTCGTCCCAGGTCGCCGGCGCCTCGGTCACGCCCGCCTTGTCGTACATGTCCTTGTTGTAGATCATGACCATCGGGCCGGAGTCCATGGGCAGCGCGACGAGCTTGTCCTGCACGTTCACCGCGTTCCACGTCGAGGCGGTGAACGCCTCCTGGTAGGTCTCGAGGCCGTAGCCGTTCAGGTCGGCGAGCGCCTTGCCGAGGGTCAGCTGCGGCAGGGTCTGGTACTCGACCGGCACGAGGTCGGGCGCACCCTTGCCCGCCTTGATCGCGTTCTGCAGCTTGGTGACCACGGCGTCCGGGTTCTCGAGCTTGACGACGTCGAACGTGACGTTCGGGTACTCCTTCGAGATGCCGTCCGCGATCACCTGCGTGTCGTCGGACCAGGTCCACCACGTGAGCGTGACGTCTTCCTTGAGCGCCGCGTCCGTGTCGGTCGAGCCGCTGTCGGTCCCGGCGGTCCCGCTGCCGCAGCCCGCGAGCACTCCGGCGAGCAGGGCACCGGTGCCGACGACGGCACCGAGGCGCGCCCACCGGCGAGTGGAGATTCTCTTCATCGAGGTAGTTCCTTTGCGGTTGGTGTTCGATCTCTGGTACCGGATGAACCGGACTACTTGACGCTCCCGGCGGTCAGCCCTGACTGCCAGTAGCGCTGCAGGTAGAGGAAGGCCGCCGAGATGGGGATGACGGTCAGCAGCGATCCCGTGATGACGAGGTGAGGGATGGCCTGGCCCCCGATGGAGCTCGACTGCGCCGACCACTGCGCCAGTCCGACCGGGAGCGGGTACCACTGCGCGTCGCTCAGCATGATGAGCGGCAGGAAGTAGTTGTTCCACGTCGCGACGACCGCGAACATGAGCACCGTGATCAGTGCCGGCGCGAGCTGCCGCAGCGCGATCACGAAGAAGATGCGGATCTCTCCGGCGCCGTCGAGGCGTGCCGCCTCGAGCAGCTCGTCGGGGATCGCGTCGCGGGCGTAGACCCAGACGAGGTAGAGGCCGAACGCGCTCACCATCGCCGGGATGATCACCGACCAGGGCGTGTTCGTCAGGCCGAGTCCGCTGAAGAGCAGGAACTGCGGGACCGCGAGCGCCGTGCCGGGGATGGCCATCGCGCCCAGGATGATCGCGAAGACCCACTTGCGGCCGGGGAACCTGTACTTCGCCAGCCCGTACCCCGCGAGGGTGGCGAGCAGGGTGGCTCCCCCGGCACCGACGACGACGTAGAACAGCGTGTTGGTGAGCCAGCGCAGGAAGATGCCGTCCTGGTACGTGAACGTGTCGGCGACGTTCTGGAAGAGCGAGAACTCGCCGCTGAACCAGAACGCGAAGGAGCCGTAGAGCGAGTCCATCGTCTTCGTCGAGTTCACCACGAGCCACCACAGCGGCACGAGGCAGTAGAGCATCATCAGCGTCATGAGGAGGCCGAGCAGGAGGGAGGGTCGCTTGTGTCGCGGCTTCGCCCTCGCGCCGCGCGCCGTGCCCCCCGGCAGGCGACCGCTCGCGAGACGGCTCGGCGTGCGGGCCAACCGGCGTCCGGTGCCGACGGCGCTCATGCCCCGGCCCCCTTCTTCTCGCCGCCGAGCTGGACGAGGTAGGCCACTACCATGGTGATGACTCCCGAGATGATGGCGATCGCTGCCGCGTAGTTGAACTGCGAGCCGGCGAACGACAGGTTGAAGGCATAGAGGTTCGGCGTGTAGTACGACGGGATCGAGTTCGGCGCGAGGGTCTGCAGGATCGACGGCTCGTTGAAGAGCTGGAAGCTGCCGATCACCGAGAAGACCGTGGCGATGACCAGCGCCCCCCGGATCGACGGGAGCTTGATCGAGAAGATCGTGCGGAACGTCCCGGCGCCGTCGATCTCGGCGGCCTCGTAGAGCTCCTGGGGCACCGACTTCAGCGCGGAGAAGAAGATGAGCATGTTGTAGCCCACGAACTCCCACGTCACGATGTTGCCGATCGAGACCAGGATCAGGTTCGATGCGAGCGGTGACGGCAGCTCCACCCCGAAGAAGTGGTTCAGGTCGGCGACGAGGCCGAACTGCGAGCCGTACATGTACCCCCAGATCATGACCGCGACGACCCCGGGGACGGCGTAGGGCAGGAAGATCGACAGCCGGTAGAACGGCACCCAGCGCAGGCGCGCGCTGTCGAGCGCGAGAGCCGCGAACAGAGCCAGCACGAGCATGATCGGGACCTGCACGAGGAGGAAGGTCGCGACCCTGGCCATGGCCCCCCAGAACTTCGGGTCGGCCAACGCCTGCGCGTAGTTCGCGACGCCGACGAAGGAGTTGCCGCCCATGAGCGTCTCGCGGAAGAGGCTGAGGTAGATCGCGTAGAACAGCGGCGCGAGGAAGACGAGCGCGAACACGAGCATGAACGGCCCGACGAACCACCAGCCCGCCCAGTCGCGGCGGATGCGGCGCCGAGGGGGCGATGCGGTTCCCGTCGCGGGGACACGCGCAGCGACCGCAGGCGCCCCGCCGGCCGACGGCTCGACCGCTGGGTGCTCGACAGCGCTGCGCGGCCTGCTGCCCGCCTCGTGAACTGATGACTTCTTCGACATTCGCGACCGCACTCCTTCGTGGGTGTTTGCGTTCCCAGCACGATATAAGCAACGATGATGTTTACGCAAACAGCCTGGAGCTACCGCGCGTCACGAAGGAGTAACGAATGCCGGCGACAGACCCTGAGGGCCCGGTCACGAGGGCGTGTCCGCAGACCCACGACCTGGGGCGCACGGCGACGCACCTCGCGCAGCGTGCGCGTCGGCGCCGAGCCCTCGACCGCACCCTCCCACCCGACACCGCCGTCCGGAGGCACTCATGATCACCACCGTCCATGTCGTCTTCAAGACGCACCTCGACCTGGGGTTCACCGACACCGCCGCGAACGTCACCGACCGGTACGTCCACGAGTACCTGCCGCGCGCCATCGCCCTGGCCGAGGAGCTCGAACGCCGGGGCGGCCCCGCTCGGTTCGTGTGGACCACAGGTTCCTGGTTGATCCACGAGGCGCTCCGCCTCGGCGACCCCACGGAACGCGCGGCCCTGGAACGAGCGATCCGAGCCGGTCGGGTGACCTGGCACGGGCTGCCGATGACCACCCACACCGAGCTCATGGACGCCGGCCTCGTCGAGCACGGCATCGGGATCGGCCGCTCGCTCGACGCGCGCTTCGGCCACCGGACGCGAGCGGCGAAGATGACGGACGTCCCGGGGCACACGATCGGGCTCGTGCCGTTCCTGGCCCGTGCGGGGCTCGACTTCCTGCACCTCGGCGTCAACGGCGCCTCGGCCGTGCCCGAGGTCCCCGAGTTCTTCGTCTGGCGCGCTCCCGACGGCAGCGAGGTGGTCGTCAACTACGCGCAGAGCTACGGGGCGACCGAGCTCGGCGTGGCCGTGGTGCCCGGGGGCACGCACGCCCTGCACCTCGCGCACACGGGAGACAACTTCGGTCCCCCGCCCGTCGACGAGGTCGAGGCGCTGTTCGCCGACCTCCAGGCCGCGCACCCAGGTGCTCGGGTGATCGCGTCGACGCTCGACACGTTCAGCCGGGAGGCGGTCGCCGCACGGTCCGGCCTGCCCGTGCTCGAGCAGGAGATCGGCGACTCCTGGATCCACGGCGTCGCGAGCGACCCGGTGCAGACCGCACGGTTGCGGGCGCTGCTGCGCCTGCGCACCGACTGGGTCGCCTCGGGCGCGCTCGTGCCCGGCACGGTCGAGTGCGACGCCTTCAGCGACGGTCTGCTGCTCGTGCCCGAGCACACGTGGGGCGAGGACCTCAAGACCTACCTCCCCGACTACGTGAACTACGAGAAGACCGACTTCGAGCGTGCCCGCGCGACCGACGTCGTCGACCCGGCGGCGAACCCCACGGCGTTCGACGAGTACGCGTGGGCGCACACCGAGCACCCGAGCCCCCAGGGCCTCGGGTACGCCGCGTTCGAGCGCTCGTGGGCCGAGCAGCGTTCCCACGTCGACCGCGCGCTCGCGGCGCTCTCCCCCGGTCTCCGCGCCGAGGCCGAGGCGGCGATCGCCGAGACCCGTCCTGCCGGCGGCGGTGCAGGGACGACGGGCGCACCCGTCGCCCTCGACGGCGAGCTGCAGCTCGGCGCCTATCGCGTACGCGTCGGCGACGACGGCGCGCTCGTCTCGCTGATCGACCCCGACGGCACGCAGTGGGCAGGGCCCGAGCATCCTCTCGGCGCCTACCGCTACGAGACGTTCGACGAGCGCGACGAGGCCCGCTGGATGAGCGAGTACTGCCGCGACCTCGACGAGAACGCCTGCTGGGCGGTGCCTGACCAGTCGAAGCCCGGTCTCGCGATCGCCGATCGCCTCCCGGCCACGACCTTCGCACCCCGCCTCGAGTCCGCCGGACGCCGGACCGACGGGACCGACACGGTCCTGTCCCTGCGGCTCGCGCTGCCCGACGTCGCGTGCGAGACCTGGGGAGGGCCACGGGACATCCGGCTGAGCTACCGCTTCCCGGGTACCCCGGGACCGATCGTGGTCACCCTCGACCTCTGCGGCAAGGACGCCTCCCGGCTCCCCGAGGCGAGCTGGCTGGGCTTCCGTCCGCGCACCGAGCCCGGTGACTGGCGTCTGACCAAGATCGGCACACCCGTCGACCCGCGGTCGGTCGTGCGCAACGGCAACCGCAGCATGCACGCGGTCGACGCCGTCGTGCACACCGCGGCGCGGACGTTCTCGCTGCGCCCGCTCGACGCGGCGCTCGTCGCGGTCGGTCGCCCCGCGCTCCTACGCTTCGACAACACCGTCCCCGATCCGGAGAAAGGCCTCCATGTGAACCTGCACAACAACGTCTGGGGAACGAACTTCACGATGTGGTTCGACGACGACCTGCGCTTCCGCTTCGTCCTCGCCCTCGGGGGTGCGCGATGACCACCACGACCGCGATGACCCCGGAGACCCCGGAGACCCCGATCACCGGCTCGCTCGTGACGAGCCCTCCCGTCGTGATGGCTCCGCGCCCCGACGGGTTCGAGGTCGTCTGGGGGGTGAGCAGGCTGTCCCGTGGCTGGGTCGAGTGGGAGGCTGCCGACGGCTCGCGCGGCACCGTCTCGGGCGACGCGTTCGGCATGGTGCCCCAGGGGGCCCGGGTGCTGCGCGTGCGGGTCGACGGCCTGCCGCACGGCTCGACCCTGCGCGTCAGGACCGTCACCGAGGCCGTCGACGCCTCGTCCCCTCGGCACGAGAGCGCCTGGAGGTCGGTGCGCATGCTCGACGGTGCGTCCGAGGACGCGCGCTTCGCGGTGTGGAACGACACCCACCAGCGCGACGACACCCTGAGGGCGCTGCACGAGGCGACCCCCGAGGTCGACGTGCTCGTCTGGAACGGCGACCTCTGCAACGACTGGACGGACCCGGCGGAGTTCGCCACGACCGTCCTGAACCCTGCGGGCCTGGACGTGAGCGACGGCCGGCCCCTCGCGATCGTCGTGGGCAACCACGACGTGCGCGGCACCTGGGCCTACCAGCTCGAGGACTTCGTCGCCACGCCGGAGGGGCGGCCGTTCACGGCGTACCGCGTCGGGCCGGTCGCGTGCATCGTGCTGCACACGGGCGAGGACAAGCCCGACGACCACCCGACGTTCGAGGGCCGTGTCGCGTTCGAGCCGCTGCGTGCCGAGCAGGCCAGGTGGCTGCGCGAGGTCACGGCGCGTCCCGAGATCGCGGACGCCCCCTACCGCGTGGTCTTCTGCCACATCCCCTTGCGGTGGATCGACGAGACCGTCGTCGACTACGACGCCGACGGCTACGACTGGTTCAGCCGCAGGAGCCGCGACGCGTGGCACGACACGCTCGTCGAGTGGGGGGCCCAGGTCGTCGTGTCGGGGCACACGCACTACCACGCCTCGCTCCCCGCGACCGAGGAGTTCCCGTACGCGCAGCTCATCAGCGGCGGACCCGATGCCGAGACGACCTCCGACGAGGCCGCCGCGTGGATCGACGGCTCGGCGTCGGCCGACGAGCTCGTGCTCACCATGCGCGACCTCGCCGGCACGGTGCTGCACGAGGTCCGTCTGCCACCGCTCACCTGACGACGAGACGACGAGGGGGCCGGGTCGCTCGTGCGACCCGGCCCCCTCGTCGTCCCCTCACCTCAGCGGCTTGCAGAGGAGCGCGTCAGGCACGCCCCCGTGGTTCCAGCGCCACGTGAAGGCGACGCCGGAGATGTACTCGCCGTCGGCGCACTGGCCCTTGTACCTGCCGGGCGCCCAGTCGCTCGCGGTCGAGCCGCCCCCGACCGGCCGGTTGTCCCCCTGGTCGAACCACACGAGACGGCCCTGGCTCGCGGGGAGCGCGGTCGCGCTCTGGCCGCACAGGAGCTTCGAGGTGGACCACTTGGTGGTCGTCCCGATCGTCAGGCTGTAGCCCACGGCCATCTGCCCGGCCGGGCACTGCAGCTTGTCGTACCTGCTCGCCCAGTCGGTCTGCACGGTCGACTCGTCCTCGACGATCGTGCGGACGTCGGTCAGCGCGGGCTGCAGGTTGTCGGTGCAGAGCGCTCGGTTGGTGCTCCGAGCGACCCCGACGAGCCGCTGGGAGTCAGGGCAGCTCCCCTTCCACCTGCCGGAGTCCCAGTCCGGCCGGGTGTTCATGAGAGCCGAGGCGTTCGTGTCGGGCGAGTGGCTGCCGCTGCCGAGCATGTTCCAGCGCGCCGCGCGCGCGACCTGCCCGGTCTTGCCGTCCGAGGCCACGAGCTTCGTCCACTGCGGGTAGCGCCAGTCGTCGGCGATGCTGAGCCGGGTGCCGTCGGTCTTGTAGGCGAGGAGCGAGTAGCTGTCGACGAAGGTGCCGTCGTCGGTGGCGTGGGCCACGAGGGGCCAGGCCGCGAAGTCGCTGTCGTTGGCGACGAGGATGTCGGTGAAGTTCGCCCACCACGCCTTGTCGAGGGCGCCCGTCTCGTCGGAGGAACCGATGCCGAACTCGCTGAACCACACGGGGGCGGTGTAGTGCTGGTTCGCCGTGGTGACGAACGCGGCGGCCTTCTTCACCTCGGCCGCGAGCTCGCTCGCACTGAGGTCTCGATAGCGCGCGTCGTGGGTCTCGCCGAGTCCGGTGGCGCCGGTGTGCTGCGGTCCGGTGTAGGCGTAGATGTGCGCCGCGTACACGAGCTTGTCGGGGTACGGGAGGGTGTTCGAGAGGTTCGCGACGGGCTTGAGGTGCGGCCGGTCGTGGAACAGGCCGTCGAGCGGGATCCCCTGCCAGTTGATGCCCTCCATGATCACGAGCACGTCCGGGTTGGCCCGCTGGATCGCGACGCCGGCCTGCTGGTAGGACTTGTACAGGTCGTTCTTGTCACCCATGCCCCAGTTGGGGTCGTCCAGGATGTCTCGGCGCACCTCGTTGCGCAGGTCCATCCCGACGACGCGGGGGTTGTCCGCGTAACGCTCGGTCAGCATGACCCAGTCGCTGATCCACTTCTCGATGGTCTGGCTGCTGTACGGCTTCGAGTTGCCGTCGTCGGCGCCGCAGCACCAGCGCGACGTCGTGGTGTGGTTGTTGAGGATGACGGCGAACCCGTCGGCCGTGAGCGCTTCGACGACCTCGTCGAAGACCTGCAGCGGTGTCATGCCCCGCAGCTGCGGGTTCGCCGTCACCGCGACGTCGGGCACGGGCGCGGTCATGCCGAGCATCTCGTTCGAGTAGGACAGCCGGATGCTGTTGAGCCCGAGCCCGTGGAAGTCGCTCATGAGGGTTGCCATCGGCACGCGGTCGAGGCCCATGGGGATGTCGTAGCTGATGCCGCTGTTGTGGTTGGCGGGGTCGTTCCTGTCGCCGCTGCCGTTCCAGTGCCCCTGCGCGCCGTCCCAGTTGGCGGACTTGAGCTTGAACCTGTCCCCGTCCGCGTCGACGACGTACCGACCGCGCGTGCTGAGCGGCGCGTCCCACGACGCCGACAGCTGCGGACCGGTCAGCACCCGGACTGCTCCTGGCGTGGCCGTGGTGGACGTGGTCGACGGGGACGCTCCGGGGGCGGCGGACGTCGGGCTGACGACCGACGTCGTGAGCCCGATCGTGACCAGTGCTACCGCGAGCCGCATGATGCGACGTTGCATGCTGCGAACCTCTCTGTTCGTCTCGTGCGTGTCCGCGGCGCTCGACGACGAAAGGCCGCGGCGCCGCGGCTGATCCGGTCAGGCTAGGTTGACGAACTGGCGATGTCAACGTAAACATCCGACGGGATGGCAACGTGAACATCGGCCTGGCTGCTGTGCGCGCCCGCCCTCAGCGCTGCGTCTCGAAGAACTCCCGGATGAGGTCGCCGCACTCGACGTCGCGGATCCCGCCGACCACCTCGACGCGGTGCGGGTTGCGGCGGTCGCGCACGATGTCCCACACGGACCCGCACGCGCCGGCCTTGGGGTCCCACGCGCCGAGCACGAGCCGCTCGACGCGCGCGAGCGTGGTCGCGCCCGCGCACATCGCGCACGGTTCGAGGGTCACGACGAGCGTGCACCCCTCGAGGCGCCACGAGCCGAGCGTCGCCGCGGCCTGGCGCAGCGCGAGGACCTCGGCGTGCGCGGTGGGGTCGCCGATCTCCTCGCGCCGGTTGCGGCCGAGGCCGAGGAGCCGCCCGTCAGGCCCGACGACGAGCGCACCGATGGGCACGTCTCCCGTGGCGAGGGCGTGGGTCGCCTCGTGCAGCGCGAGCCCCATGAGCTCGTCCCACACGGCACGGCGGGCCGCGACGGTGTCCGGGGGGAACGTACCCGTCGCCCAGGGCAGGTCGAGCCCGGCAGGGCCGGGTTCCGTGGCGGGGGCGACGTCGTCGGGGACCATGCTCCCGAGGCTACCGGGCGGTACCCTCGAACCATGCGCCTGCACGTCGCCGACCACCCGCTGGTCGCCCACAAGCTCACCGTCCTTCGCAACAAGGACACCGCCTCTCCGACCTTCCGCCTCCTGGTGGACGAGCTCGTGACCCTGCTGGCCTACGAGGCGACGCGGGACGTCCGGGTCGAGCCCCACGAGGTCGAGACCCCGGTCACCACGACGGTCGGGGTCCGCATCGCCGAGCCGCGCCCGCTCGTCGTCCCCATCCTGCGCGCGGGCCTGGGGATGCTCGAGGGCATGACCCGCCTGCTGCCGACGGCGGAGGTCGGCTTCCTGGGGATGCAGCGCGACGAGGAGACGCTCGAGGCCGTCACGTACGCGAACCGTCTCCCGGACGACCTGACGGGTCGCCACGTGTTCCTGCTCGACCCCATGCTCGCGACCGGCGGGACGCTCGTCGCCGCGATCGACTACGTGTTCGAGCGCGGCGCGCGGGACGTCACGGCCGTGTGCCTGCTCGCCGCCCCCGAGGGCATCGAGGTGCTCGAGAAGGCGATCGGCGACCGGGTCGACGTCCAGCTCGTCGTGGCTGCGGTGGACGAGCGGCTCGACGAGAACGCGTACATCGTGCCGGGCCTGGGCGACGCGGGCGACCGCCTGTACGGCGTCGTCTGAGACCAGCGGCCTCGTGGGGCGCGGGGTGAGCGGTCCGCCGGGTCGCCCTGCGCCCACGATGCCCGACGGCGTCACGTCCGTCCCATTTTCGCGTCTCACCCCATGAGATTCTTGGCTCCCGCCCTTGGCGACCCTCGACGTCGCTGCCATGCTCGCCACGTGACCCCCTCGCTGAGCTCCCGAGGCGCCGACCGGCGCCCGAGCGTCAGCATGTCCTCCAGCGTCTGTTGTCCGGCCTGACTCGCTCAGCCCTCTGACAACCCTGCCGACCCTCGTCGGCGCCGCTCCGGCCCCGGCCGTCGAGCGGAAGACCCTGGAGCCTCGCATGACCACCCTGACCCACCAGACCGCTCGCTCGCACGCACCCCACCGCCGCACCCACCCGGGCTTCGTCCTGTACGTCGGTGTCGACGCCGCGACCGGGGAGCACCCGCAGGCCGAGCTCGTCGAGCTCGCCGAGGCCCTCGGGGAGCTCGCCCGCGAGTGGCTCCCGGACGCCGAGACCTACACCGCGCTCACCCTCTCCGCGCCCGCGACCGACCGTCACGAGCAGCTCGTCGACGAGGGACGCCGCAAGGCCCGCGGCCGCAGCGCCGCGCGTCGGGCCGAGATCCCCACGCCCGCCCCCGACCTCGCACCGCTCGGCGACGTCCAGGCGTTCCGCGACCGCCTCGCGGCCCTGTCGCCGTTCCCGCGGGTCGTCATCGACCCGGCGAGCCGCCGCGTGACGGTCGACGGCTCCGAGCAGCGGCTGACCCACAAGGAGTTCGAGCTCCTGACGCACCTGTCCCGCTCGGCGCACCGCGTCGTGACCCGGGACGAGCTCCTGTCGACCGTCTGGGGAGCCGACGCGGTGCGCGACGGCAGCCGGACCATCGACGTCCACGTGCGCCGCCTGCGCGAGAAGCTCGGGCTCCAGCACGTCATCTCGACCGTCCGCGGGCTCGGCTACCGGTTCGACCCGCAGACCCACGTCGTCCTCAGGGGCTCGGGGGACGCCGCCTGAGGACCAGCGCTGCCGGGTCGCACGTTCGTGGTCTCGTGGGGGGATCCCGTCCGACCCGGCAGCAACCCCGCCGTGCGGCGACCGTCCGAGTTTGGTCGAGGGCCCCCGGCAGGGTTGGATGAGGGCGTCCGTCCCCCCGTCCCGTGAGGTCCCCGCCGTCGTGCCTGTGCTCCGCCCCTCCGCCCGTCCCCTCGCGGGCCTGATCGGGGCGGTCGCCTCGCTCGGCCTCCTGTCGGGATGCGTGGGCACCGAGGTCGCCGCAGCACCCGCCCAGGTGCGCGAACCCGCGATCGACCACGCCGCGGCCGCCACCCTCTTCGGGTCGCTCTCCGCCACGCGCAACGCCGCGAACGCAGCGCGCGACCCGGCCGTCCTCGCCCGCATCGGGACGGGCCCCGTCCTGCGGTCCTCGACGTTCGCCTTCGCGGCGCAGAGCGCGCAGTCGGCGGACCCCGTGGCGCCCCACACGTCCGTGCCCGGAACGCTCGCCGCACCCACGGCAGGGACCGCGGACTGGTTCTACTCCCTGGGCGCACAGGGCGACCCGGCGGCGTCGGACGGCGAGTTCGTCGAGTCCACGCTCTTCACCCGCGTGTCCGCGGACGCACCCTGGCTGCTGACCTACCAGCTCGCGACGGACCCGGCCCTCGCCCTGCCGCAGCCGGTGCTCACGGGAGGGACCGCCGTCGGGCCGGACGACGCAGGGCGTGCCCGCGGGGACGCCGCACTCGACGAGGTGCTCGACTTCGCCCGCACGGGCCAGGCGGCCCCCACCCTCGACGTGACCGACGCCGACCAGCTCGCGACCGCGCACGCCCAGGGCTTCCCCGTCCCGGACCTGTCCCCCGCGAGCGGCACCGAGGAGCGCTCGTGCGGGTACGAGGAGCCCGGCCCCGCCTGGCTCACGGCCGCCGAGGGCATCTTCACCCTGGTGTCCGTCGAGTGCACCCAGACCGTGGCGCTCACCGGCGGGTGGACCGCGCCCACCCCCACGACCGGCACGCTCGGCACCGTCCCTCCGGGGGTGCGCCTGTCCGCGTGGACCGTCACGCAGACCGTCACGGTCCTCGTCGAGGTGCACGACGACGGCACGTCCCGGGTGGTCGGGTCCCGGCTGCGCCCGGTCCGGACGGACGTCACACTCGCCCCGTGACCCCGGTCGCTGCGGACGCCCGGGGCCCGGCGTAGGTTCGGTCCATGAGCGACACCACCGGTTCGAACCCCGTCCCCCGCGGCTGGAAGCGCCGCGGCCCGCACTTCACCGACCGCATCACGGCCGACAGCACCTCGTCGCCCGGCGGGCAGGGCGACGACCAGGGCCGCTGGCCCGTCGAGCCCGGGCGCTACCGGCTCGTCGCGAGCCTCGCGTGCCCGTGGGCGCACCGGTCGATCATCGTGCGTCGGCTGCTCGGGCTCGAGAACGCGATCTCGCTGGGCGTCGTCGACCCGATCCAGGACTCCCGGTCGTGGCGCTTCACGCTCGACCGCGACGGGATCGACCCCGAGCTCGGCTCCCACTTCCTCGCCGAGCACTACCTCGCGCGCGACCCCGAGGACGACGGCGGCGTGAGCGTACCCGCGATCGTCGACGTCCCCTCGCGCCTGCTCGTGACCAACGACTACCCGCAGATCACGCTCGACCTCTCGACCGAGTGGACCGCCTACCACCGGCCCGGCGCACCGGACCTCTACCCCGAGGCGTGGCGCGACGAAATCGACGACGTCGCCGAGAAGATCTACCTCGACGTCAACAACGGCGTGTACCGCGCCGGGTTCGCCGACTCGCAGGAGAAGTACGACAAGGCGTTCGGGATCCTCTTCGAGCGCCTCGACTGGCTCTCGGACCGGTTGTCCGAGCGCCGCTACCTCGTCGGTGACCACCTCACCGAGGCCGACGTGCGCCTCTTCACGACCCTGGTGCGCTTCGACGCGGTCTACCACGGGCACTTCAAGACCAACCGCAACAAGATCACCGAGGACAAGGTCCTGTGGGGATACGTCCGCGACCTGTTCCAGACGCCCGGGTTCGGTGACACCGTGAACTTCGAGCACATCAAGCACCACTACTACCGGGTCCACTCCCAGCTCAACCCCAGCGGGATCGTGCCCGACGGTCCCGACCTGTCCGGATGGCTCACGCCGCACGGGCGCGAGGCGCTCGGCGGCTCGCCCTTCGGCGACGGCCACGCGCCGACTGCCGCGACCGACCTGGCGTCCTACCACCTCGCCCCGCTCGCCGTGCCGGTCGCGGGCGATCCGCAGGCAGCGCGCCCCAGGGACTGACGCCGGCCGGGCGGGGCCACGGCACGCCGCGCCACGTCACGGCACGCCACGCCTCGCCACCGCACACAGGCGAGCCAGGCCGCACCACGGCGACCGTCGAGCGCGGGCACCGCGCGCACGAGGGAGGGACCGAGACGCTGCGTCTCGGTCCCTCCCTCGTGCCGTTCGCGGCCGACCCGTCAGGTCGACGAGCGACCCGTCAGGTCACCTGCCGCTCTCGTCGTGCCAGAAGTACGGGCCGAGCGGGGACGTCGGTGCGACCGAGACGCTCCACACCGTCGCGGTGTAGTTCCGGCCCTCGTACGCGACGCGGTCACCCAGGCGGTAGGCCTCGGTCCAGTGCCACGCCGGCAGGCACGACTGGCCCGCGACCTGGAACGTCCAGGAGTGCCCCGAGTCCGCCACGACGCGGTACGTCGCACCGGCCTCGGGCACGTTCGGCACCTTGAGCTGGACCCTCTTCTGGTCCTGCACCACCCGGTGCGTCTCGGGCGCGAGGACACCGTTCACCTCGACGTGGAACGTGACGGCCGCGGTCGAGGCGGTGTTGTCGTACACGAACGTCACGGGCCGGTACGACTGCTGCTCGTTGTCCTCGAAGTAGCAGACGCCCAGGATCGGGGCGCCCACCGTCGGCGCGAACACGTCGTAGCGCGCGGCCTCGTACTTGGCAGTCACGGTGTTGCTGCGGGCCACCCCGTCGGCTGTGACCGACTGCTGGAACTGGACCGTCCCGGCGGGGAGCCGGGTGACCCCCGTCGGCAGGAAGAACTCCTGGGTGGCCCCGGCCGGGACGTCGACCGCCGCCCCGGCGAAGCCGTACACCGGGGAGTACATGCGCACCCGCACGGTCCCCGGTGAGGTGTTGGTGTACGTGCCGACGATACGGACCGACTTGTCGGCCGCCTCCGCACGGGCGCTCTGCGTCGCGGACCAGCTCGGGACGTAGCAGCTCGCGGCAGGGATCACCTGGCTCGCGACCTGCCGTCCGTCGGCCGAGACCGTGAACGTGGCGCCCTGGTACCCGGCCGACACCGTGACCGGGACGACCTTCCCCGGGGCCACGACCTGTGAGAGGTCGTCGCGACCCGCGACCGTGAACTGCACCGGCAACGTGGAGGACGAGTTGTCGAGCATCAGCGTCACGGAGGTCGAGGACGCGTGCGCGGCCGGGTCGTAGACGCACTGCCCGGCCGTGACGGAGGCCTTCGGGGCGATCGCCGCACGGTCGTACGGGGCGACGACCTCACGCTGGTACCCCTTGCCGGCGGCGCCGGTCTCCGCGACCCACCGGTACTGGCGGAAGGTGACCTTGCCGGCGTCGACGGACTGGCGCCCGGTGTCGATCGTGAACGAGCCGGTCTGCCCCGCGGCCAGCGTGACCTTCTCCGAGTCCTTCGTTCCCAGGCCCGCCGGCGCGAGCATCCGCACGTCCATCGCCTCGGCCGTGGTGTTCACCACCGTGCCGGTCAGACGCACCTGACCGCCCACGTTCTCCGCAGCGACCGACACGTCCTGCGACCACTGCGGCACGTAGCAGCTCTCGCCACGGACCGTGAACGACCCGACGACCCGACCGTCCGCGAGGACCGTGAACTCGTGCGCGTCGAGCCCGCGCAGCAGACCCGGTGCGGTCACCGTCGCCTTCTCGCCCTTGCCGACGACCGTGCGCAGACCGTCCTGACCGGCCACGCCGAACTCGACGGGAAGCGTCGAGGCCGAGTTGTCGAACGAGAGCTCGACGTCGGCGACCGAGGTCCGCGACCCGAGGTCGAAGACGCACTGCCCCACCGTGGGCGCCGCGGCCTGGGGTGCGATACGTGCCCCCGTGTGCCCGACCTCGAGCGGCTGGTCGTACTCGCCCGGGTCACCGTCGGCGTCGGGGACGGACAGGTGCTGGTGCACGAGCAGGTCGCCGGAAGCCAGGACCTGCTCGCCGGTCGACCGGAAGAACGTCGCACTCGTGCCCGGGTCGATCGTGACCGTCCCTCGCGAGGCTTCGTCGGCACCCACCGGCGTCATGTCGTCGACCTGGACCGTCAGAGGACGACCGGTCGAGTTGGTGACGGCCGCCTCGAGACGGACGGACCCCGCCTCGTTGCTGGTGCTCGTCGTCACGTCGGCGCCCGACAGCCACTGCGGGACGAAGCAGTCCTTGGCAGGGACGCCGGCCACCGGTACCTTCCGCGTGAACTCGCGCGCCTCGACCGTGGTCACGAGCGTCAGGGACGCCGAGGCGTCCTTCGGGACGCGCAGGTCGTGAGGCACCGCGAGCTGCGTGCTGGCTCCGCGAGGCACGGACACCGTCGGAGAGGTCACGGCGTCGACCCCGAGGCTCACCCGGAGGTCGTCGTAGGCCGTCGTGTTGGTGACGCCCTTCAGCACGACGGTCGCGGCGCCGTCGACGCACTGGGCGGCGAACGCGGCCCCGGCGGGGGCCTTGTCCGCGCCGGCCCAGGGCTCGCCGACCGTCAGGTCCGCGCTCGCGGTGTCCCTCAGGACCCGGCCGGCGGACGACGTCGTCGCGGAGAACGAGAGACCTGCCGTGGTCGCCTCGGCCCCGTCTCCCGCGAGGAGCTGGATGTCGAGCGCAACCGGCGGGCCGGACGTCTGGCTCCCGCCGGGAGCCACGAGCGCCGCGCCTTCCGTCGGCGTGCACCTCAGGGACGCGTCTCCCGGCGTGCAGGCCCACCTGTCGTCCAACGACCTCGCGGTGACGCCGGCGGGCAGGTCGCCCACGAAGAACACCACGCCCTGGGCGTCGACGTCACCCGTGTTGCGAGCCGTGAGCCGGACCGCGGTCGCGCCGGGGTTCACGAGCGGGCTGACGGTCGGCGTCACCAGGTCGACCTCGGCGCCGTACGACGGCACGGGCGCCGGCACGTACTCCTTCATCACGGGGGTCAGGCCCTTGCCGTGCACCGTGCCGCCGAACGTGTAGCTCCCGCCCCGCGAGGCCTGGACGGTGACGACGAGGTCCTTCGTCTCCCCGGGAGAGAGCACCCCGACCGAGCACGTGACGAGCGACGACCCGTCGCTCTGCGGCGACGCCGGGCCGCAGGGCAGTGCCGCGAGCCGGATCGCCGGGACGACGCCCCGGCCTGCGGTGACCGCGGAGGTCACGACCGAGACGTTCGGCGGGAGCGTCACGTCGACGACGACCTCCTCGGCGGACGTGCCGCCGGAGTTGGACGCCGTGAGGGTCAGGTCCTCGGGGTCGCGGGGAGCGAGCGTGAGGGGGGCGAACGCGAGGTCGAGAGACGCCGGGGTCGGCGGGTCCACGGGGACGACCGGGTCCGGTGCTCCAGGGATGACGGGGACGACCGGGGTCAGCGGGAACGTCGGAGGCACGAGGGGCGTCGTCGGCTCGCCCTGACCGGCCGGCGCCGTGTCGGCCCCCGCAGCAGCGCTGCCGTTCGAGGCCGGCGCCGCGGGGTCGGCAGGCGCCTCGGCGAGCGGCGCGGTGTTCGCCGGGGAGGTGGGGTCGTCGCTCGGGACCGAGGGCTGGCTCGTCGGAGCGCTCGTAGGAGCGCCCGACGGCGACGTCGAGTCCGACGGGTCGGGACTGGCACCCGCGCTGGGGGGCGGGTCGGACGAGAAGCCACCGGACACGGCGACGACCCCCGCGCCGACGGCCGCGACCGCCACGACGCCCACGGCGGCGGCGATCAGAGGGGATGCCGCGATGAAGGCCGCCAGGCCGGTCGCGCCGGCCGCAGCAGCGGCGCCCGTGCCGACCGCGGCACTCGCGCCGACGGCCGCGGCCGCACCGAGCCCACCGCTCGTGGCGGCCGCACCGGCCGCAGCGGCCCCGCCCATCGCGCCGGTACCTGCGGCTCCGCCGGCGGCACCGGTCCCGGCCGCGGCCCCGCTGCCACCTGCGGCGGCGCCGGAACCGGCAGCACCGGAACCCGAGGCCCCGGCTGCGCCGCTCCCCGCGCTCCCGCTCGCACCGCCCGCAGCGCCCGTCGCCCCGGCCGCCCCGGCACCGACCGCCGCGCCCCCCCGTGAGCGGGAGCGCCGTGCCGACCAGAGCCAGTCCCGCGGCTCCGAACACCAGCGGTGCGATGACGGCACGCATGCCGTGCGAGACGTCGCCGAGCTCGAGCACGAGCGCGCGGCACTCACCGCACTCCTCGAGGTGGGCGTCGACCTTCGCGGTCTCACGCTTCGCGAGACCGCCACGGACGTAGGAGCCGAGCAGGGGGTTGACGTTCTCGCACCCGGCGCTGCTCGTGCCCGTGAGGTGCTGCTGGAGGTAGGCCTGGCGCAGCCCCTCCCGGGCACGGTAGGCGAGCGCCGAGACACCGTTGGCCGTGAGCCCGAGGAGCGGAGCGATCTGGGCCGGGTTCATCTCCTCGACCTCGGTGTACCAGAGCACGGCCTGCCATCGCTCGGGCAGACCTTGGTAGGCCTTGGTCACGACGGATCGTTCGAACCCCAGGAGCGTGGGGTCCTCGGTCGACGCCATGGGTCCGAACGCGCTCTCGAACGTCTCGATGTCGTCGGTGGGCTGCGTGCGTCGGCCCGCGTTCGACAGGTCGTAGGACAGGCGCCGGACGACGGTGAAGAGGTAGGCGCGGAACGTCACGTCGGGTCCGCCACCGGACTGCAGGATGCCCAGGACCTTGGCGAAGGCTTCGGACACCATGTCGTCGGCGTCCGAGCCCGAGCGCACGTACTGGCGCGCCACGGTGCGCGCCGCGGCGGCATGCCGCTCGTACAGCGCACCGAATGCCGCGTAGTCTCCCGCACGAACGGCGGTGATCAGCTCGGCATCGCTCGTCGGGGCATCGTCCCTCGACGTGTCGACCTGCGTCATGCCCTACCGCCTCTGACTCCGCCTCACCTCGTCAGGCAAGGCTCTCCCGTTCATCCTAGACGGGAAAACTGGTGGTGTTATCTACGTCTCAACGCGGTTTCGCCCGTCTTGTCCGTCTGTCAGGATGACAGAACCGACGGAATGTGCTGCATGTCCGTCGGTGTGTCGAGTGGATGAAAGAGAATCAGGACGCCGCTGTCGCGTCATGAGCACGGGCCTCACACGTCTCATAGGTATGGACCTACGACCTGGCTACCCCGAGCCAGCCGTCGCCTCGCTGCTCGACGAGTGGCAGGCGGCCAGCACGAACAGCGTCTGGCTGCGGCCAGGCGACTGGTACCACCCTGCCGTCGAGGCGCTCGTCGAGGCGCTCACGGACTCCCGCTGCCCGGCCGCTGCGGCCGAGCGGCTCGGTGAGGCCCGCGGCCGCGACGGGATCAGCATCGGCGAGACGATCGACGACCTGACCTGCTTGTTCGACCTCTGGGGCACCGCTCCCGATCTTCGCGTGCTGCGGGCAGTCAGCACCGGGTGGGCCGTGGGCAACGAGGTGGTTCCGGGCGCTCCGCCGACGACCGATCCTCGATCGGGGCTCGTCACGGTCCCCTACCTCGTCCAGCGCCTCCAGGAGACCTACGGACTGGCCGACCGCCTGGGGACGCCGGCTCCGACCACGCACTGCCTCGTCCTGGTGGACGTCGCGGTCGAACGCATCGACGGCTGGCAGAAGGTCGCCCGCGCGGCAGCCATGGGCAAGGTGCTGACCGAGACGTTCGGCCTCGGGCACCCGGTCGCGACG
Organism: Oerskovia jenensis; assembly: GCF_016907235.1. NCBI lineage: Bacteria > Bacillati > Actinomycetota > Actinomycetes > Micrococcales > Cellulomonadaceae > Oerskovia > Oerskovia jenensis. The sequence goes on along the minus strand of NZ_JAFBBO010000001.1, from coordinate 3,014,411 downwards.
CTCGGTGGCGGGATCTACGCGGCGCTCTGCGCTCGCACGGCCGACGTCGGCCCGGTCCGTGCGGAGCTCCGGCACAGGATCGAACGCATCGCGCTCACGTTCGGCGTGACGGCGATCCTCCGGCGCCCGCCCCGCATCTGGGTCGAGCCCCTTCCCGCGCAGCATGCCGACGCGGCGAAGATGCTTCACGACCTCTCTCGCTAGACCACGCGGTCGTCGGGTGCTCCGGCCGCCCGGCGAGTCCCCCCGCACGCCACGACGCCCCGTCGTCCGGCGAGGGACGACGGGGCGTCGTGGGGGAATCGCGCGTGGGGGGACGGCGCGAGGGTCAGCGGGGGCTGTAGGTCAGGCAGTCGGCGTGGTCCGCGCCCTGGGGGCCGGCTCCGACGCGGATCGAGGAGGCGTTGCACTCGAGCGACTCGTTGTGCGCGCACTCGCCGCGCTGGCAGGCACCGACGTGGGCGATGACCTTGTCCAGACCGCCCTTGGCGGTCAGGGGGATGAACGTGGCGCACTCGGCCTCGCTGCCGTGCGCGGCGATCGTCACGGCGCCGGCGTGGCAGCCGTGCTCGTGGTTGTATCCGCATCCGTCGATCGAACACTCGACGACCTGGGGCATCTCCATCAGGCTGCTCATGGGACTTCTCCTTGCTCGAAGGACAGGGGCGTTCAACCGTGCAATTCCTTCACGGTATTCCTTCGCGCATCCTGTGTATAGGAAGCAAGGCCTCACTCACTTCGGCGGAATTCCGCCATTTTTACGTCACGCACACCGCACGTAATTGCGCCCGGAGGATTCAGGTGCGGGCGAGCCCACCGGGTCGGGCGGGGGGCACGGGAAGGGTCAGGAGCCCCGGCCGGGACGCCACAGGACGAGGGCCCGCGCCTCCGTCGCCTCACCGACGACCTGGCCGCCTGCCCCCGTCTCCTCCCCCCGCGAGCGCCGCACGCGGCGTCCACGGGGCACCACGACGACGTCGCCGCTCACCCCGGCCGCGAACACGCGTCCTCCCTCGAGCCGGGCGGACAACGCGTCGAGGCGGGACTCGAGCCGACTCACCTGCTCCTCGAGCGCGAGGATACGGCGGATGCCCGCGAGGTTGATGCCCTCCTCCTGGGAGAGCCGCTGGACCTCGAGGAGCTTGGCCACGTCCCGCTGGGAGTAGCGGCGACCACGCCCCATGGTGCGGCGCGGGGTCACGAGTCCCAGCCGGTCGTACTGACGCAGCGTCTGCGGGTGCATCCCGGCCAGGGTCGCGGCCTGCGAGATGGCGAGCACGGGGGCGTCGTCGTACGCGTTGAACGGGATCTGGCTCCCCGTGGGGGCCTCGTTCCTCGCCATGCTCTCCTCCTCGCTCTTCCTCGTGCCTGCTGGTCGCCCGCCCGTTACTCGGCCGCGCGCCCGAACAGGTCGGAACGTACGTCGTTCTCGCCGTCGGTCGCGGCGGCGAGCGCCTCGACGGCCTCCTTGGCGGCCTTCGAGAGCTTCTGCGGCACCACGACCTGGATCGTGACGAGCAGGTCGCCCGTCGCCTTGGCGGTCTTGACGCCCTTGCCCTTGACGCGCAGCGTGCGGCCGGACGGCGTGCCCGCGGGGACCTTGACCTTGACGGGCTTGCCGTCGAGCGTCGGGACCTCGATGGTCGCGCCGAGGGCTGCCTCCGCGAACGTCACGGGGACGGTCAGGCGCAGGTTGTGCTTCTCGTCGACCGAGAACACGGGGTGCGGCGTGACGTGCACCGTGATGACCAGGTCGCCGGGTGGGCCGCCCGCGACGCCGGGTCGGCCCTTGCCGCGCAGCCGGATCTTCTGGCCGTCGCGGACGCCGGCCGGGATGCGCGCCGTGATGGTGCGGCCCTCGGTCGTGACGTTGACGGTCGAGCCCTCGACGGCGGGCCGGAACCCGAGCGTGGCCGACGAGTGCACGTCGGCGCCCGCCTGCGGGCGCTGGTACCCGGCGTTGGGGCGGAAGCCGGTCTGGCCTCCCCCGCCGCCGAACATCGACCCGAGGATGTCCTCGAAGCCGCCGCCACCGCCGGTCTGGGTGGAGTACCGCACGCGGCCTCCCCCACCTCCGCCGCCACCGCCGCCGAACATGCCGCCGAAGATGTCCTCGAACCCTCCGGCGCCACCGGCGGGTCCGCCGGCTCCTGCGGAGAAGCGGGCGCCCCCGCCGGCCATGGCACGGATCGCGTCGTACTGCTGGCGCTGCTCGGCGTCGGACAGGACCGCGTAGGCCTCGCCGATCTCCTTGAACTTCGCCTCGGCCTTCGCGTCACCCTGGTTCTGGTCGGGGTGATAGGTGCGGGCCAGCTTGCGGTACGCCTTCTTGATCGCGGCGTCGTCGGCATCCTTGGGGACGCCCAGCGCGGCGTAGAAGTCCTTCTCGATCCAGTCCTGACCGGTCAAGGCGCCTCCTCTCGTAGGTCTCACCGGCCCCGGGGCCGGTGGTGGTGCTTACATCGATAGTGGTCGTGCTCCCGGGGCCCGACGGCGGAGGTCACCTTCACGCGGAAGGTGCGCTCCGCCGTCGGGCGTCCCGGGTCCGGTGGGTGCCCTGTCCCGCAGGACCTGGCACCCACCTTCCGTTTCTACTCCGGTCCGACGACCGAGACGCGCGCGGCGCGCACGATCTTCTCGCCGATCCGGTAGCCCGGCTCGATGACCATGTTGACCGTGGCCGACGTGGCCTCGGGGTCCACCTGGTGCATGAGCGCCTCGTGGACCGTCGGGTCGAACTCCTCGCCCACGACGCCGTACCGCTCGATGCCGAACTTCGCGAGGCTCGCGTCGAGCTTGTCGGAGATCGCGACGAACGGTCCGTCGAGCTCGCCGTGCTGGCGGGCCCGGTCGATGTCGTCGAGGACCGGCAGGAGCGCGGCCAGGACGTCCTCGACGCCCTTGACCCGCGCGGCCTCCTGGTCACGCAGCGACCGGTTGCGGTAGTTGGTGAAGCTGGCCCGCTCGCGCTGGAGCGCGTCGAGGTGGGCCGCCGCCTCGGACTGCGCAGCAAGAAGAGCTGCGTCGTCCCCGGCCTCGCCGGTGGGCTCGAAGTCGAGCCCGGCCAGCGGGTCGCTCTCCGCGTCGTTCCCGGCCGAACCGGGCGCGGAGCCGGCCCCCTCGGGGGCAGCCTCCTTGGGCTGCCCCTCCGGGGTCACCTTGCGCTTGTCGGTGAAGTGGAAGGGCTGGTCCTCGGAGCCGAGCTCCTCGGGGCCCTGTGCGTCGCTCGTCACTTCTTGTCGTCCTCGTCCACGATCTCGGCGTCGACGATGTCCTCGTCGGGAGCCGAGGTCGCACCGGCGGCCGCAGCGGCATCCGCGTCAGCGGCGCCCTGGTCGCCCGCGGCCTGCTCACGCTCGGCCGACGCGTAGAGCGCCTCGCCGATCTTCTGGCTCGAGGCCAGGAGCTTCTCGTGGGCAGACTTCACGGCGTCCGCGTCGGTGCCCTCGAGGGCCGTCTTGACCGACGCGATGTCGGCCTCGACCTCGGTGACGACCTCGGCGGGGAGCTTCTCCTTGTTCTCCGCGACGAGCTTCTCGGTCGAGTACACGAAGGACTCGGCCTGGTTGCGGGTCTCCGCCTCCTCGCGACGCTTCTTGTCCTCGGCCGCGTGCTCCTCGGCCTCCTTGACCATGCGGTCGATGTCCTCCTTCGGCAGCGCGGAGCCACCGGTGATGGTCATCTTCTGCTCCTTGCCGGTGCCGCGGTCCTTCGCGCCGACGTGGACGATGCCGTTCGCGTCGATGTCGAAGGTGACCTCGATCTGCGGCAGGCCGCGCGGGGCCGGGGCGATGCCCGTGAGCTCGAACGTGCCCAGCGGCTTGTTGTCGCGGGCGAACTCGCGCTCACCCTGGAAGACCTGGATCAGCACCGACGGCTGGTTGTCCTCGGCGGTCGAGAACACCTCGCTGCGCTTGGTCGGGATGGCCGTGTTGCGCTCGATGAGCTTGGTCATCACGCCACCCTTGGTCTCGATGCCCAGGGACAGCGGGGTGACGTCGATCAGGAGGACGTCCTTGCGCTCGCCCTTGATGACACCGGCCTGCAGCGCGGCGCCGACGGCCACGACCTCGTCCGGGTTGACGCTCTTGTTGGGCTCCTTGCCGCCCGTGAGCTCCTTGACGACCTCGGTCACGGCGGGCATGCGGGTGGAACCACCCACGAGCACGATGTGGTCGATGTCGCTGACGGAGATGCCGGCGTCGCGGATGACCGCGTGGAACGGCGCCTTGGTCCGGTCGATGAGGTCCTGCGTCATCTGCTGGAACTGGGCGCGCGTGAGCTTCTCGTCCAGGTGGATGGGGCCGTTCTCGCTCATCGAGAGGTACTGCATGGAGATGTTGGTGCTCGTCGCGGACGAGAGCTCCTTCTTCGCCTGCTCGGCGGCCTCACGCAGACGCTGGAGCGCGATCTTGTCCTTGGACAGGTCGACGCCCGAGCTGTTCTTCACCTGCTGGATGAGGTGCTCGACGATGCGGTTGTCCCAGTCGTCGCCACCGAGGCGGTTGTCGCCCGAGGTCGCGCGGACCTGGATGGTCGAGAAGTCGTCCTCGTCCTTGCCCACCTCGAGGAGGGACACGTCGAACGTTCCACCACCGAGGTCGAAGACGAGGATGAGCTCGTCCTCCTTGCCCTTCTCCAGGCCGTAGGCCAGAGCGGCGGCGGTGGGCTCGTTGACGATGCGCAGGACGTTGAGGCCCGCGATCTGCCCGGCGTCCTTGGTCGCCTGGCGCTCGGCGTCGTTGAAGTACGCCGGGACGGTGATGACCGCGTCGGTGACGGGCTCGCCCAGGTACTCCTCGGCGTCGCGCTTGAGCTTGCCGAGCACGCGCGCGGAGATCTCCTGCGCGCTGTACTTCTTGTCGTCGATCTCGACCGACCAGTCGGTGCCCATGTGGCGCTTGACCGACGTGATGGTGCGGTCGACGTTCGTGACCGCCTGGCGCTTGGCGATCTCGCCGACGAGGACCTCGCCGGTCTTCGAGAACGCGACGACCGACGGGGTCGTGCGAGCGCCCTCGGCGTTCGCGATGACGGTGGGCTCTCCACCTTCGAGGACGGCGACCACCGAGTTGGTGGTGCCCAGGTCGATTCCGACCGCTCGTGCCATGTTCATGCCTCCGTTGTGTTGCCTGCGTGTGGTGCTTGTCGTCCGTGCGGCAGCCTGCGGTGGGGTCCCGTGGCGGGCCTGGTGCCCGACGGCGCGTGGTGGCGCGCCCGTCCGGACCGTCCCCTGCTGGGTGTCTCCACCCGACTGCCGGTTGAGTCGTCTTCACTCAAGTTATGCCGGTCCGTGTCGCTGCGCAAGCGGCGGAGGTCAGAACTTGAGTCCACTAGGCTCAACTCTGGAGCGGGGAGGGGTATTCCCGGTGGGGTGGCCGGCGGGCGGCAGGCAGATACACAGCGGGTGGCCGACCGGTTCACCTGGAACCGTCCGGCCACCCGCTCACGAAGACTCCTCGATCACGCCAGCTCGACGGCGTCGGCCTGCGGTCCGCGGTCGCTCTGGCGCACCTTGTACCGGACCCGGTCGCCCTCCTCCAGGACCTCGGTGCCCCGCACGACCGACACGTGCACGAACAGGTCCAGGCCCCCGTCATCGGGGGTGATGAAGCCGAAGCCGCGCTCCTCGTCGTAGCGCGCGACGATGCCCTCACCACCGCGCACGGGCCCGCCCGATGCTCCGGGTCGACCCGGTCGGCCACGGTCCACGGCGCCGCGCCCACCCCCGGAGCCGCGTGCGAGCTGCACGTTGCGCGCGTTCGGCCCCTTGTCGCCGGCGACGACGTCGTACGTCACGCGGTCGCCCTCGGAGAGCTCGGTCATCCCCGAGCCGAGAGCGCTGACGTGGACGAAGACGTCGTCGCCGCCCCCGTCAGGAGCGACGAAACCGAAGCCCTTGACGTCGTCGTACCAGGAGACCGTGCCGTCCGCGCCGTCCGAGGGCACCGCACGCTGGGCCGCCTCGGCCCCGAGCGGCAGCAGGTGGTCGGCCTGCGGCCCCTTCTCCCCGTCGACGACGAGGAACGCCACCCGCTGCCCCTCCGAGATCACACCGCCCCCGACGATGGCCGAGCTGTGGACGAAGATCTCACCGCGACCGCCGTCGGGCGTGATGAAGCCGTATCCCTTGGTCGGCTCGTACCAGTTGACGGTGCCGAGCACCCCCACGGGCGCGTCGGCGGCCCGGTCTCCCGTGACACGGACGCGGCGCGCCTGCGGCCCACGGTCCCCCTCGCCCATCTCGAACTCGACGGTCTGCCCCTCACGGAGCACCCGCGGTCCGTCGTCGTCGAGGATCTCGGACGCGTGCACGAACAGGTCCTCGGCCTCGTTCCCGAGGTCGATGAAGCCGAAGCCTCGGTCGGCGTCGAACCATCGGACAATTCCCTGGGGCACTGAGGACTCCTCTTCTGAGCGAACACTTGCTGTCGTCCATTGTCCCCCCGGCGGAGCCGTGGCGGGTGGGCCCGGCTGACTCCGACGAGATCGACGACGGACCGCAGCCACGAGACACCCGCGCCGGGTGCCGTTTGACCCTCGACCCGGTCGAGGCGCGAGCGTGCCGCCATGACCACGACCCTCTCCCCCGCACCGGCGCTCCCCCGCCCCTATCTCACCTGGCTCTGCGGGGTGACCGTCTCGCAGCTCGGCGACGCCGTGCTCGCGTTCGCGCTCGGCTGGGCCGCCGCCGGGCTCGGTGGGACGACGGCGGCCCTCGTGCTCACCCTCGGCGGGTTGCCTCGCCTCGTCCTGCTGGTCGTGGGCGGCGCGGTCGCCGACCGCTTCGGCGCGCGGCGCGTCCTGATCGCCGGGGAGGCGGCGCTGCTCGCCCTGACCGCGGTCCTCGCGCTCGCGCTCACGCGGTTCGGGACGCCGACCTGGCTGCTCCTGACCACGTCCCTCGCACTCGGCACGATCTCCGCGTTCTGCCTGCCCTCCACGGGCTCCATGCCGCGGCGCCTGGTCCGGGACGACCAGCTCTCGCGTGCGCTCGCGCTGCGCCAGAGCCTGGTCCAGATGGTGCTCCTCGTCGCTGCTCCGCTGAGCGGCCTGCTCGTGGGCACCGCGGGGTTGCCGACCATCGCGTGGGGCACCACGGTGACGACCGGCGTCTGCTTGTGCGTGCTCGTCGCCGTCCGGGAGCCGTCCAGGTCGGCGCCCGACCGCGCGCCCACCGGCGCACCGGTCCCCGCGCGGCTCGACCTGATCGACGGCTTCCGCGTCGTCACCCGCACTCCGGGACTCCGCAGGGCGCTCGTGCTCACGGGGGCGGGTGCGGCCCTGATCCTGCCCGTGCCGTCGCTCCTCGTGCCCCTCCTCGGCCGGGCCTCCGGCTGGGGCCCGGGGACCACGGGCGCGGTCGCCGGGGCGGTCGGCGTCGGGGTGATCTGCGCGGCACTCCTCGCCGCCCGACGCCGGACGGTCGTCGCAGGGTCCACCGGCTCTCCGGCCGGTGCCGTGGACCGTCCAAGGCCCGCACGCCCAGGACGCCGGGCACCGTCGGCATCCGCCGCCGTCGGGCTCGTCGTGAGCGCGACCGGGGCGCTCGTCGTCGCGGTCGGGGCGCTGCTCGGCGGCTCGGCGGCCACCGTGGTCACCGTGCTCGGTGCCCTGGTCCTCGGGTGCGGGAACGGGACGTTCGTCGCGCGGATCGCGCCGCTCGTCCTGGGCAGCGCGCCCCGGACGCACCTCGCCCGCGTCCAGGCCCTGGTCGGGCTCGCCCAGCTCGTGCCCGTCCTGGTCACGAACACGGCCCTCGGTGCACTGGCCGAGCGCACGTCGCCGCACTGGGCGCTGGGCGCGACGGCCGCGGGCCTCGCGGCGCTCGCGGTCTGGGCACGCCGCTCGGCTTGACCCTCGCGCGGGTCGAGGGTCCACAGTGTGCGCATGCCCGACGACCTGCTCAGCATCGGCGCCCTCTCCCGCACCGGCGGCCTGCCCGTGACCGCGCTCCGGTTCTACGACGCAGCCGGTGTGCTCCGGCCCGCGCACGTCGACCCCGCGACCGGGTACCGCTGGTACACCTCGGCCCAGGTCCACACGGCTCGGCTCGTCGCGAGCCTGCGCCAGGCCGGGCTCCCGGTGTCCGACCTGGTCACGGTCCTCGCGGCTCCCCAGGAGTCCACGGCCGTGCTGGCCCGGCACCGCCGTCGGCTCGAGGAGGACCTGGTCGCGGCCTGTGCGCACCTCGACGCGGCAGACGGCCTCCTGGCCCAGCCCGGCCGCTGCACGGTCGCCTCCGCGGACCTCGTCGCGGCGGTCGCGGCCGTCCGGCACGCCGTCGGCACTGACCCTGACTGGCCCGGGCTCACGGGCATCCTGCTCCACCTCGACGGGGACACGCTCCGCCTCGTCGGCTGCGACCGCTTCCGTCTCGCCGTCGCGACCGTGCCGGCGAGGCAGGTCTCGGGCCCACCGGCCCGTGTCGTCGCCCCTCTCGGCTTCCTGGAGACGCTCGCATCCGCCACGCTGCCCGACGTCGGGTCGGTCGCCCTGGGCAGGGACGTCCTGGAGGTCCTGGGGGCTCTGGGCGCTCCGCTCGACGCGGCGTATCCCGACTACGAGCGGCTCGTGCGCTCGGGCTCGTCCCCGAGCACGACGGTCACGTCCGACGAGCTGGTCAGGACGGTCACGCACGCGGACGACGTCGTGGCCGTCCGGCTGGACGGCGACCGGGTGGAGATCGGCCCGCCGGGCCCGCCGGGCACGCTCGGGTTCTCGCGGAGCTTCCTGCTCGACAGCGTCCGCGCGACCCGTGCCGAGCACGTCGCGCTGGCCCTCGACGAGCGGTCGGCCCTCAGCGTCCGTGCCGCAGACCGGCCGGACCACCTGCACGTCCTGATGCCGATCCTCCTCGACCAGCGGTGATCCCTGGGCAGGTCACGCCTCGGCGGGCAGCCCTTCGGCGGTCCGACGCCTCACGCCCTCCGCGCCGCCTCCCCCACCTTCCGGGCGAGCTCCGGCCAGAGCGGGGCGAAGCACCCGACCCAGGGCGCGGGCATCCGCCCTGCGTCTCGACGATCCTCGACCTCGGCCCACGTGACCCAGGTGGCCTCGTGGACCTCTGCCGGGTCGAGGACCAGCCGCGGGTGCCCGGGCACGGTCGCGACGTGGACGTCGAGGAACGACGCGGACTCGACGCCCCTCCCGACGCGCACGAGCGCGCCCTCGTCGAGGACGAGCCCCGTCTCCTCACGCACCTCGCGCACGGCTGCCTGGGCACCGGTCTCGCCCGCGTGCACGCTCCCGCCAGGGATCTCCCACAAGAGCGGGAAGGTCTTGGTCGCGGCGCGACGGGTCAGCAGGACCAGGCCGTCGGACCGGACGACGCACGTCGCCACCATGAGGTGGAAGCGGCCCGGGGGCCATCTCGGCTCCCCTCGGCGGTGGACCTCTCCGGTCAGGTCGCCCTGCTCGTCGAGCAGGTCCCAGGTCTCCGCGTCGGCCATCCAGGCATCCTCGCAGCCGCGCGGGCCGCGCTCCAGGTCTGCCCGACGGCGGATCACGCCGTCGCGCGTCAACGCCCCCGCGCCGCGAGATCGAGCGCGCGTTCCACCGTCGCCGCGTAGACGTCGTCGACGGCGAGCGGGAGATCGTTGAACCAGTCCGTCGCGATCCGGAACACCAGCGCACGCACGAGGTGCTGCGCGAACCCCTCCCCCGGGTCGATCGTCTCGAGGAGCGACGGCGGCGCCCCCTCGAAGCAGACCGCGTCGACCGCGACGATCGCCACCGAGTACCGGACCGGCCGCCAGTAGAGCGTCAGGTCGATCACGGCGGGCGGCAGGTGGTCGTCGAACAGCACGTTGCCCGTGAGGTCGCCGTGGACGATCGTCGACGGCTCGGCGACGACCCGCCGGGCCGCGAGCAGCGCCGGGAGGTGCGGGACGCCGTCGGGCACGTCCACCGCGTCCTCGCCCCAGGCGAGCCGGTCCGCCCGAGCCCAGGCGTGCGTCCGCTCGTCGAGGAACCCGGGCCGCGCGGCGCCGTCGAACACCTTCGCGAAGCGGTGACCCACCTCCGCGACCTGGGCCCACCTCCCCGCGACGTGCTCGCCCGGGAGGACCGGGAACGCCGTCCAGCCGTCGACGACGAGGTCGCCCGCGACGCTCGCGAGCGGCAGGCTCAGCCGGAGCCCGCCCCCGCCCGACGGCGCGTGGTCCCGCAGCCAGTCGAGCTCGGCCGGGAGCACGTCGAGCGGCTTGAGCACCGTGTCACCGGTGCGCCAGGCCCTGCCCCGTCCGCCGTCGAGCCTCGTCGCCGGCCCGACGGCGCCGAACGCCTCGAGGACCTGTCTCGGTGGGTGCACCGGGCGAGCGTACCCGGGACGTCGCGTCCGGTGACGGGACGGTACGTGCGGCGTCCGCACCGCGCGCCGCGAGCGCCTCGCCGTGCGAGTCGTCCCGTGTGCACGTAATGTCCGGGAACTCGCGCGGCGTCCAGCCCGGCCGTCCCGCGCCGACCCCCGCCTGGAGGCCCCGTGCACCCGTTCGTCCACCGCTACGAGCTCGACACCACGCGACCGACCCGCCGCGAGGTCGCCCGTGACCTGGCCCTGCGGGCGTTCCTGCCGGGCGTCGCACTGTGGGTCGTGATCGTGGGTCTGGGGTTCCTCATCAAGGGGCCGCTCGACAACCTGCCCGGCGAGGCCGGGGTCAACCAGGCCCTCGTCGACCTGCGGACCCCGTTCCTCGACAACGTCACCGAGATGCTGTCCGCGATCGGGATGACCGAGTTCATCATCGGGGCGTGCGTGCTCGCGGTCGCGCTCATCTGGTGGCGGACCAGGCAGTGGTGGTTCGCCCTGGTCCCCGCGCTCGCGGTGTCGCTGCAGGCGCTGATCTTCCTCACGTCCTCGCTCGTCGTGGGCCGCACCCGCCCCGAGGTCGACATGCTCGACCACGCCCCGCCCACGTCGAGCTTCCCGAGCGGGCACACGGGCGCGTCCACGGCGTTCTACCTGACGCTCGCGCTCCTCGCGCAGCGTGTACAGAACCCGGCGCTCCGGGTCGTGCTCACGGTCCTCGCGGTGCTCGTCCCGTTCGCGGTCGGCTTCGCACGGCTCTACCGCGGCATGCACTCGCTGACCGACGTCCTCGCCGGGCTCGTCAACGGCGTCGTGTGCGCAGTCCTGGCGTGGGGCTACCTGCGCCGCGACACGTCGCGGGTCCGGGCCTGACGACCGCAGTCATCGCGGGCCGAGCGTCAGCGGGTGCCGGTCACCCTCGGCGTCCGCCGGTCGCCCTCGGCGGGTCCGTCGGTCACCGTCACCCCGCGACCGGCTCCACGCGCACGATCTGCGTACGGGCGACCACCCGGTCCCGGACGTCCGCGAGCGCCACGCGGGCGGGGTCGGCCATGTACGCGGCGAGCGCGCCGTCGTCGGGCATCTCGATGACCTGCACCTCGGCGGGGAGAGCCGGGTCCTCGCCGGGCACGCTCCTCACCCGTGAGGTGACCCGGCCGCCGTGGACGGGGACGAGCGCGAGGACCTCGTCCTCGTAGCGCGCGAGGGGTTCGACCTGGCCGTCGACGGCCCAGAGCAGGACGCAGAGCGTGAGTGGCACGCGCCCACGCTACCGGTGCCGAGCATGCGTCTGGCGCTCCTCGAGCATGCGGTCGGCGTCGCGAAGGACGGCAATCACGACGCCAACCGCATGCTCGGCACCGGGAGGGCGCCGGAGAGGGCGCCGGGAGGGCACCGGAACTATCCCTCCGCGATCCGCTTGATCGCGCCGAGGCGGCGGTCCCACTCGGCGCCGATCGCGTCGAGGGCTCGGGCGGTCTCCCCCAGGCGGGACCCGATCGCGCGGTAGCGGACCTCACGTCCGACCCGCACGGGCTCGACCAGCCCGGCGTCGGCGAGCACGGTCAGGTGCTTGGCGATCGCCTGCCGCGTCACGGGCAGCACGGTCGCGAGCGCGGACGCCGACAGGTCCGCGCGCCCCAGCTCCTGGAGGATCTGCCACCGGGTGTCGTCGGCGAGCGCCGCGAACACGGGGGCCAGCGTCTCGGTGCTCACGCCGCGGGGCCGTCGGCGGGGCGCGCGCCGTCGGCCGGGCGCACGTCGCCCGCGGCGAGCACTCCGCCCGCCGAGGACGCCCGGTCGCCGAGCGCGTCCCGCGCGGGGAACGCGGCCCCCTCGACGAACGCGACGAGCTCGTCGAGCTCGCTGGTCCACCCCGAGCGGTTGTCGGCCATCGCGCCACCGGCCCCGTCGCCGAGGCGCTCGAACCCGGACTCGACGACCGTGAGCACCGTGCCCTCGCCCTCGGGGGTCAGCGTGAACCGGACGAGGGTCGAGTTGTCGGGGCGCAGCTCGGCGCCGGCCTGGTTGGTCCAGGTGAACGCGAAGGCGTGCGGCTCGTCGTGCTCCTCGATGCGGACGGCGAACTGCCCGTACCCGTCGAAGCCGAAGGTGCCCTCGCCGCCCACGCGCAGGTCGGGCAGGGAGGCCTCCTGGCCGAACCACTGCGCGATCAGGTCGTCACGGGTCAGTGCCGCCCACACCGTCGACGGCGCGGCGTGGACGAGCAGCGTGCGGGTCACCTGGAACGCCTCGGTGTCGATCGAGGCCTGCTGGTCGGTGGTCGTCATGGTCGTTCCTCCCTGGTTCCTCTGGGGGTCCTGGTTCCTCTCGAGTACATCTGCAACTTCAGAGTTGCATCAATCGTCACCCAGCGCAACCTCTTGGTTGCAGTTCGTTCGTCGGCACGACCGTGCCCGCGACGGCGCCAGGTCACGCCCCGACAACGAAGATCGGCTCGCCGAGCCGCCTCGGGACTCGGGACGTACAGTCGGCAGATGGGCCAGTCCACACGACCCCGCCAGCAGACCTCCGCCGTCAAGGCGCTCGCGCTCCTGATGGCCTTCCTGCTCGTGTCGGCCATGGGGGGCGTCCTCGCGGCGGGCCTCCTGCTGCCCATCGCGGCAGGGGCGAACACCGCGACCGAGGACGTCACACGGATGTTCGACGAGCTGCCCGACGAGCTCGTCCCCGGCCCCCTCGCCGAGAAGTCCAGCGTCTACGCCAACGACGGCACGACGCTCCTCGCGACGTTCTACACCGAGAACCGCATCGTGGTGCCCCTGGACCAGGTCTCCCAGCCGATGAAGGACGCGGTCGTCGCGATCGAGGACCACCGCTTCTACCAGCACGGCGGGATCGACCCCGAAGGGGTGACCCGAGCCGCCATCAACAACTTCACGGGCGGCGACACCCAGGGCGGGTCCAGCCTGACCCAGCAGTACGTCAAGAACGTCCTGATCGAGCAGGCCGTGCGCGACGACGACCCGGTCGCGATGCGCGCGGCCCGCGACGACACGCTGGGCCGCAAGGCTCGCGAGGCCAAGCTCGCGATCTCGCTCGAGACCGTCATGAGCAAGGAGGAGATCCTCCAGGGCTACCTCAACATCGCCCAGTTCGGCATCCGGGTCTACGGCGTCGAGACCGCCTCCCTGCACTACTTCGGCAAGCACGCCTCCGAGCTCAGCGTCGTCGAGGCCGCGACGATCGCGGGCGTCACCAACGCCCCCACCAAGTACGACCCCGTGACCAACCCCGCCGACTCCGAGAAGCGGCGCAACCGGGTGCTCGGCAAGATGCTCGAGCAGGGATACATCACGCAGCAGCAGCACGACGAAGCCGTCGCGACCCCGCTGCCCGCGACGCTCCACGTGCAACCCATCTCGGGTGGGTGCCAGACCGCCGGCGGGGCGGCGTTCTTCTGCGACTACGTCACCAAGGTCATCACGTCGGACCCGACGTTCGGCGAGACCAAGGCGGACCGGCGGGCCCTGCTCTACCGCGGCGGCCTCGACATCACCACGACGCTCGACCCCCGCATGCAGCAGGCCGCCGAGGCGAACATCTCCGCAGCCGTCCCGCCGTCGGACCCGAGCGGGCTCGAGGACGCACTCGTCACGGTCGAACCCGGCAGCGGGAAGATCCTCGCGATGGCGCAGAACCGGCCCTACGACGTGTCCAGGGAACCGGCTCCCGGAACCACCGCCGTGAACTACAGCGCCGACCAGCTCCACGGCTCCTCGAGCGGGTTCTCCCCCGGCTCGACGTGGAAGGTGTTCACGCTCGCGGAGTGGCTGCGCTCGGGTCACACGCTCAACGACACCGTGAACGCGAACAAGCGCACGTTCGTCCCGACGCGCGACTTCCGCGCCTCGTGCGCCCGGCTCGACCGCATCCCGTGGTCGCCGGGCAACTCGGACGGCTCGACCGACCAGGGGTCCATCCCGGTCCTGCGCGCGACGTTCAACTCGGTCAACACGGCATACGCGTCGATGGAGTCCCAGCTCGACCTGTGCGCGGTCCGCGACATGGCATGGTCCGCGGGGCTGCGCCCGTCCCGCACCGCGGAGATCACGGGCGACGCGTCGTCGATCCACGTCATGCCGACCATGACGATCGGCACCCAGAACTCCTCCCCTCTGCAGATGGCGTCCGCCTACGCGACGTTCGCGAGCGGTGGCACCTACTGCGACCCGATCGCGATCACCCGGGTCGTCGGGGCCGACGGGTCCGAGCTGCCCGTCCCCTCGGCCAACTGCAACTCGGGGGCGGTCGACTCCCGGATCGCGAACACCGTCACGTTCGCCCTGGAGAACGTCATGACGCAGGGCACGGCCAAGAAGTCGCAGCTCTCCCGGCCGAGCGCGGGCAAGTCCGGCACCGCCAACAACAACAACCACACGTGGTTCATCGGGTACACGCCGCAGCTCGTCACGGCCGTGTGGATCGGCAACGCCGAGAACGACGTGTCCATGAGCTACATGAAGATCAACGGACGCTACGAGAAGCGCTGGTACGGATCGACGTTGGCCGCACCGACGTGGCAGTCCTACATGGAGACGGCGCTCGAGGGCTACCCCGTCGTCGGGTTCCCCGGCCCGGACCAGGGCATGGTGGGGCAGGCGCCCGCGCCCAAGCCCGCCGAGAGGCCCCAGGACGACGCGCCGGCCGCGCCGACCGACCCCGCCCCGCCGACCGACCCCGCGCCCCCGACCGACCCGGCCCCGCCGACGGACCCGGGCGTGCCGCCGACGCCCTAGCCCGTCGTCCGAGCCGCCGATCAGCCGTCCCCCGGACGGCCTACCCCGGATGCCCCATGCTCTCGGGCCACGTTCAGGGTTCTTTCAGGGAGATCCCCGATGCTCCGCCGACCGTCCCGCCGCCAGGATGGACGCAGCGGCTCGGAGGGGCCGACGTGAGCGGTCCCCCGCGACGCTCCCCCTCTCCCGGGTCGCCGTCCGCAGCGCGCACCCCTCGAGAGAGAGTCCAGCCATGCCTTCCCCGTCCCCCGCCCCGGCCGTCACGACGGCGGCCGCCGCCGGCGGCACACCCCCCTCCGGCTCCGACGCGATCGCGACGGCGCGCGGCCTGGTCAAGACCTACGGCAAGGGCGCGACGGCGGTCCACGCCCTCGCAGGGGTCGACGTCGACTTCGGGCGCGGTCGGTTCACGGCGATCATGGGCCCGTCCGGCTCGGGCAAGTCCACGCTCATGCACTGCATGGCGGGCCTCGACACCCCGACGGCCGGCACGGTCGTCGTCGACGACCTCGTCGTCTCCACGATGAACCAGCGTCAGCTCACGAAGCTGCGCCGCACCCAGCTCGGGTTCGTCTTCCAGTCGTTCAACCTCGTCCCGACGCTCACGGCCGAGGAGAACATCACGCTCCCGCTCGACATCGCGCGCAAGCCCGTGGACCGGGCGTACCTCGCGAAGGTGGTCGACGCCGTCGGGCTGAGCGACCGGCTCCAGCACCGCCCGAGCGAGCTGTCCGGCGGGCAGCAGCAGCGCGTCGCGTGCGCGCGCGCCCTGGTCTCCAAGCCGTCCGTCGTGTTCGCGGACGAGCCCACGGGGAACCTGGACTCGACGTCCTCGCGCGAGGTCCTGACGTTCCTGCGCGAGTCGGTCGACGACCTGGGCCAGTCCGTCGTCATGGTCACGCACGACCCGGTCGCCGCGAGCTACGCGCACCGCGTCCTGTTCCTCGCGGACGGCCGCATCGTCGACGAGATCACCGACCCGACACCGGACTCCGTCCTGGCGGTCCTGGGTTCTCTCACGCGCAAGAAGGCGGCCGCCTGATGCTGCGCGTCGCCCTGCGCAACGTCCGGGCGCACCTCGTGCGCCTCGGGATGTCCATCCTCGCCGTCGTGCTCGGCGTCTCGTTCGTGGCGGGCACGTTCTCGCTGCGCGAGATGCTCTCCACGACGTTCGACGGGATCGTCGACAGCTCGTCCGCCGACGTCCTGGTACGCGGCGAGGAGGAGTCGTCCGCGCTCACCCAGGAGAACGCGAGCGCTGGGGCGGTCCGCAACCCGATCCCGGCCGACCTCACGGACACGATCGAAGGAGCCGACGGCGTCGCGCACGCCTTCGCCGACTACACCGGTCCGCTCGTGCTCGTCGGGGCGGACGGCACCCCGCCGCCCACCACGGGAGCGCCGACGTTCGGTCTCGCCTACCGGGCCGAGGATCCCGCGACCCCGCTCGCGGAGGGTGCGGCGCCGTCGGGCCCGGACGAGTTCGCGCTCGAGGCCGCCACGGCCGAGGCCAGCGGCCTCGTCATCGGGGACACGACGACGATCGTCGTCGCCGGACAGATCACCGAGGCCACCCTGACCGGGATCGTCGACATGGGCGCCTCGATGGCCGGGGCGAGCATCGTCTTCTTCGACGAGGCCACCGCGGCCGCGGCGTTCGCGCCCGACGGCATGGTCTCCGCCATCACGGTGCTCGCCGAGGACGGGGTGAGCGAGCAGGAGCTGCGCGACGACGTCGCGAGCGCCCTGGAGGACGCGTCGCCGACCGAGGCCGTCGAGGTCATCACCGGAGAGGTCGCGCGCGACGAGGCCCGCGAGGACATCGCCTCGATGCTCGGCTTCATCGAGACGTTCCTGCTGGTCTTCGCCGGGATCTCGCTGTTCGTCGGCGGCTTCATCATCGCGAACACGTTCGCCATGACGGTCCGCCAGCGGCAGCGCGAGTTCGCCCTGCTCCGCGCGGTCGGGGCCTCCCCCCTCCAGGTGTTCTCCTCGATCCTGGTCCAGGCCGCGATCATCGGCACGCTCGGCGGTGCACTCGGGATCCTCGGCGGGCTGGGGCTCGTCACCGCCCTCAAGGCCGTGTTCGAGTCCATGGGCATGGACCTCACGGGCGACATCCCCGTCAACGCGTCGATGATCGTGGTCTCGCTCGTCCTGGGCATCTTCGTCTCGGTCGCCTCGGCCGCGCTGCCCGCCCGGCGCGCGGCGCTCGTCGCCCCGGTCGAGGCCATGCGCGACGACTCCCCGGCCCAGGCCGGGTCGCTCAAGGTCCGCGGGATCATCGGCGCGGTCGTCGCCGGGGCCGGAGTGGGGGCAGTCGTGCTGGCCGTCGTCCAGGCCGCGGCCGACGACACCGCGAGCACCGGAGGCCTGCTCGGCCTCGGCGCGGTGGGGGTCGTCGTCGGGACCCTGCTGCTCGCCCCCGTCGTGGCCCGAGGCGTCCTGCACGTCATGTCCGCGCCGTTCGTCGCCTGGGCCAAGCCGCTCGGGACGCTCGCCCGCGGCAACGTGACCCGCAACCCGCGCCGCACCGCGAGCACCGCGGGCGCCCTCATGATCGGCATGTCGCTCGTCGGGGCCGCTTCCGTCCTGGCGGTGTCCATGCAGGCGTCCATGAAGAACCTCGTGACCGAGGAGTCCCTCGCCGACCTCGTGGTGCAGTCCGCGACCGGTACGGTCCCCTCGGGCGCGGTGAGCGACATCTCGGCCCTGCCCGAGGTCGGGCGGGCCGACTCCATGACGGCCGACCGGTACTTCGTCGGTGCCGCCGGCGAACCCTCGGACGAGGCGTCGCCGCTGTTCGTGCTCGGGGTCGACCCGAGCCTGTTCGGCGAGACGTGGAACACCGAGGCCGTCGAGGGCGACCTCGACACGCTCGCCGACGGGCAGGTCTCGGTCCTCAAGGCGACCGCCGACGACGAGGGCTGGGAGCTCGGCGACGAGCTCACGCTGCGCACGCAGCTCGGCAGCACCGACGTGACGATCGGCTCGGTCTTCGACTCGCCCGCCCTCGGCGTGCCGGTCGTCGTGCCGGACACCGTGTTCGCGGAGCTCTCCGCGGCGCCGACCGAGATGTCGACCATGCTGCTCCTCCAGGCCGCCGACGGCGTGACCCAGGCAGACCTGGACGCCGCCGTGACCGCCGCCGCCAAGCCGTACATGATCGTGTCCGTCATGGACAACGAGGAGTTCATCTCGTCGCTCGCGAGCCAGGTCAACCAGATGCTCACGATCCTCTACGCGCTGCTGGGGCTCTCGATCGTCATCGCGATCCTGGGCATCGTCAACACCCTGGCGCTGTCCGTGATCGAGCGGACGCGCGAGATCGGTCTCCTGCGGGCCGTCGGGCTGGGACGCTCCCAGCTCGCCGGGACGATCGTCATCGAGTCGATCCTCACGGCCGTGTTCGGCACGGTGCTGGGCCTCGCGGTGGGCGTCGGCCTCGCGGCCGGCATGCCCACCGTGTTCGCGAGCACGGGGTTCACCGACCTCGTGATCCCGTGGACCGCGCTGGGGACGATGGTGGGCGTCGCGGTGCTCGTCGGCATCCTGGCCGCGGGGTGGCCCGCGCTGCGCGCGGCCCGGCTCCCGGTGCTCGACGCAGTCACCGTCGACTGACCGTCGACCGACGGCCCGCACGGGCGACGGCCTGCCCGTCGCCCGGGCCGGCCGCCGCCCCGCACGAACGGCGCACGCCGGTCGCTCCCCACGGAGCGGCCGGCGTCGTCGTCTGCCCCTCGGCGACCCCGTGGTGGTCCGCACGCCGACGATGCTGCACGATCAGCACATGCCGATCCTGCCCACCGACCGCGACCCCCGCCTGATCACCGAGCGTCGAGGAGGCACCCTCACCGACGAGGACCACCACCTGCTGGCCGAGTGGGCCATCGCGTGCGTCGAGGGCGTGCTCCCGCTCTTCGAGCAGGTCGCACCGGACGACCCTCGCCCTCGCGACGCCCTCGACGTCGCTCGCGCGTGGATCCGCGGCGACGCCGCCATGAAGGATGCCCACCGAGCCGCGTTCCCCGCGAACGCCGCCGGGCGCGGCCTCCCCGACCCGGCGAGGTACGCCGCGCTCGCAGCCGGGCAGGCCGTGGCCGTGGCCCACGTCGCCGCCCACGACCTGGGCGCCGCGGCCTACGCGATCCGCGCGACCGTGGCCGACGCCACCGCCCAGGGCCGAGACGCCGAGTCGGCACGCCTCGCCGAACGAGACCGGCAGCGCGCGCTGCTCCCGGCCCAGGTGCGGGACCTCGTCCTCGACGACCAGCGACGCCGGAGCCCGATCTGCTGGGACGTCTTCGACGACTGACGCCGCACCGACTGCCCACCGACCGGCCCGGACGGGTCGGTCGGGTCCGGTCGGTCGGGTCGGGTCGGGTCGGGTCGGGTCGGTCGGGTCGGGTCGGGTCGAGTCGGGCCCGGCCCGGCCCGGTCCGTCGTCACCGGTCCACGGTCACCGGTCCCCCCGTCGAGACCCAGGAGCCGAGCGGCCGCGTCGGCACGTCCTCGTCCGACTCCTCGGTCCCGCAGACCACGAGACCGCGCGCCCGATAGTTGGCCAGGGCGGCGGGACCGTCGAGCGAGCACGTGTGCACCCAGACCCGGGAGACCGGCGGGACGTCGAACCGTCGTGGCAACGACCACGCCGCCGCGAGGCAGTGCTCGAGCAGCAGCCCGCCCAGCCCGCGGCCGATCGCCTGCTCCGCGAGCCCGAAGTAGCGGATCTCGACGTGGGTCCCGTCCTCGGCGACGACAGGCTGGAGCTGGCCGTAACCCCACGGGCCGTCCTCGCCGTACAGGATCCAGAACTCCGTGCCCGCCACGTCGAGCTCGGCGGCCCACTGGTCACGTGTCCAGCCGAGGCGGTCGGTCCAGGTCCACGGGCCGCCGATCAACCCGTAGAGGAATCGCGCGTACTCGGGACGGACGCCCACGGTCCGTTCGAGCCGGACACCATCGGGGACCGCACGGGGCGACCTGTCAGTCTCGTGCAGCATCTGGAGCGTCGTGGTGATGACCTTCACGAGCATCAACAGTAGGGCCGCACCGCCTGGCCCCCGTCGCGGCCGCTCGACGCCGTCACGACCGGTCGGCCCCCTAGGTCGCGGGCGCCGTCGGGTCCCAGACGAAGCCCAGCGCGTCGAGTGCCGCGGTCCGCTCGGGGCTCAGCCTCCCGCCCTTCCCCTCGCTGCGCCGGCTGCGCACCCACTGTCCGAGCCGGAACCCGTCGTCGCGCCAGTACCGGATGGGCACGCGGGCGTGCCCGTGCTCGACGACGTAGGCGCGCAGCGCCTCGACCCCCTGCTGCCACAGGGCCTCGTTGTCGCGGACGCGCCACTCGAAGCCGAGCCGGTCGAGGACCTCCACCCGGTCCTGCGCGAGCAGGCCCTTGGCATGCCTGGCCCGCGTGTAGGCGACCCAGTCGCCCAGCCGCCGCCCGTCCGGGGTCGCGAAGCCGGCGGGGACGCGGCAGTGCCCGCTCTCGTCCCGGTACGTCTGGAGCGCGTCGACCCAGGCACGGAACGCCCGGTCGTCCGTCGCGCGCGTCATCCCGGGCTGCGGCGTCACGGTCCACTCGAACCCCAGGGCCGCGAGCTCACCGACACGTTCTGCGCGCAGCAGACCGTGACGGTGCTCCCAGCGGCGGCGGGCGACCCACGCACCCAGCGCGGTCCCGTCGGGGGCGACGTGGTCCCCGGGCACACGGCTGTCCCCGTGCTCCTCCACGTACCGCGTCAGGAGCCCGATGCCACGGAGCCACTCGTCGTCCTCCTCGTCACGCACCTGCCAGACGAAGCCCAGGTCGTCGAGCCGCGCGACCCGTTCCGCCGAGAGCGAGCCCGTCTGCCTGGAGGCGCGCTGGCTCGACACCCAGTGGCCCAGACGGGTCCCGTCGTCGCACTCGAAGGTCGTGGAGATGTCGGGGCCGTTGCGCGCGATGTACCTCGACAGGCACGCCAGGTGCGCGTCCCAGTCGTCGGCGGCCAGCACGGTCGGGAACTCGAACCCGAGGTCGCGCAGCTCGCGCTCCTGCGTCGCGGACAACCTCCCGGCACGTCGGTCACGGCGCACCCGCGCCGCCCAGCCCGACAGGTCGAAGCCGTCACCCGTGACGTACGGGTCCGGCACCCGGCCGTGCCCGTGGTCGGCGACGAACGCCGCGAACGCACGGTGGCTGCGTCTCTTCGAGGTCTCGAGGGCAAGGGTCCAGTCCATCCCGACCGCGTCGAGGTCGGCCACCTGCTCGTCGGTGAGCGCACCGGCCGCCCGGCGTCGACGCATGCGCCCGACCCACGCCCCGAGCCCGAACCCGTCGGCCGACTCGAAGTAGTAGGGGACACGGGTGTGCCCGTGCTCGTCCTTGAACGCGGCCAGCTGGTCCACGTTGCGCTGCCACTGCTTGAGGGGATGCCGGACCTCGAACGCGAACCCGGCCTCGCGCAGAGCCCGCAGTCGCTCGTCCTTCAGAGTTCCCACGGCGTGCTCACGGCGCTGGACCTTGACCCAGGCGCCCAGGGTGAAACCGTCCGGGCCGGCGCGATGGTTCACGGGGACCCGGGAGTGCCCGTTCGCGGCGACGAACTGCACGAGGTGGGCATGGCCCTGCCACCAACGCTCTTCGTAGCGTCCCACTCGCCGGCCTCCTTCCTCTCGACGGCCCGGTGAACGGCCCGCGGGGCCGATCACCCGGGAAAGACACGCTGGGAGGGCCCGTGTGACGGCAACCGGTCGATGGATCGTCCTTTTCATCCACTGGCCCGGCCGACACGGGGAGGAAGGGCCGCGCGCGGGGCCTCGCGGCCGCTCGGCACGGGCCCCCGGTGAGCCAGGTCGCCTCTCTCGCGCTGGGCCGACGGGCCCGACCTCCGCCCGCCTCCCGGTGACCCGGCCCTTCCCGATGACGTGACCCGCTCCACCCGATAGTGTCCCGCTGAGGGTCGCCGACCCTGCCGTGCCGTGGACCGAGCCCTTCCGGTGAGGCTCGAGGGATGCGTGGTGCCATGTCCGCCTCTCCTCACGTGCTGGTCGGCCGCGAGCGCGAGCAGCGCCTCCTCGCGGCCACCCTGGCGGACGCTCGCCGCGGGGAGAGCCGTGTCCTGGTGCTGCGGGGCGAGCCCGGGACGGGCAAGAGCACGCTGCTGGGACGCACGGCGGCGTCGGCCCACGGCTTCACGGTCCTGCGCCTGGTCGGCACCGAGACCGAGGCGGACCTCCCGTTCGCCGCGATCCAGCGCGCCCTGCTCCCCCGGGCGGCGCGGATCGCGACCCTGCCCGCTCCCCAGGCGGAGGCGCTGCGCGTGGCGCTCGGGACGTCGTCGGGCCCGGCACCGGACCGCTACCTCGTGAGCCTCGCCGTGCTCTCGCTCCTCGCCGACCTGTCCGACGACGCCCCCACCCTGGTCCTCGTCGACGACGCCCAGTGGCTCGACCGGGAGTCGCTCGACGTCCTCGCGTTCGTCGGTCGCCGACTGCACGCCGAGCAGGTCGCTCTCGTCCTGGCCGTACGGCCCGGGACCCCGGGCGAGGCCACCCTCGCCGACCTGCCCGCCGTGGACCTCGCCGGGCTCGCGCGCGACGAGGCGCTCGCGCTGCTGCGCGGACGCGTGGGGACCGCCCTCGACCCGCAGGTGGCGGACTCGATCGTCACGGCGACCGGCGGCAACCCGCTCGCGCTGCTCGACCTGAGCGACGAGCTGAGCGCAGCCCAGCTCGCAGGGCGCGCGGTGCTCGGTGCGCCGCTGCCCGTCGGCAGCCACCTGGAGGAGCACTACCAGCGCCTCACCGGGGCCTACGGGCCCGCGACCCGCCGCTGGCTCCTGCTCGCCGCGGCCGAGCCTACGGGCGACGTCGCCTACGTCGCGGCCGCGGCGGCGACCTCGGGGCTGCCCGACGACGCGTCCGCCCCGCCCGAGCAGGACCGTCTCGTCTCGGTCGACGGCCAGGTCGCGTTCCGCCACCCCCTCGTCCGGTCGGCCGTCTACCGCGGGGCGACCGGCAGCGAGCGCCGGGCGGCCCACGCGGCGCTCGCCGCCGTGACCGACCGTGCGGCGGACGTCGACCTGCGTGCGTGGCACCTGTCGGCGGCCACGACCGGCCCGGACGAGGCGGCTGCCGTCGCGCTCGAGGCGGGCGCGGTGCGCGCGCACGCCCGCGGCGGCTACGCGGCCCGTGCGGCCTTCCTGGCGCGGGCCGTCGAGCTCACCGCGCCAGGTCCTCGGCGGGACGAGCGGGCGGTCTCGGCCGCGGAGGCCGCGTCCCTCGCCGGTTCGCCCGTCCGGGCCCTGGCCCTGCTGGAAGGGGTCGACGACGCGACGCTCGCGCCCGACGTCCTCGCGCGGGGACTCATGGCGCGGGCGGTGGCCCGCAAGTACGCGGGCGCGCCGCGTGCTGCCGCCGAGAGCCCCGGACTCTTCCTGCGCGCCGCGCACGCCCTGCGGGCGACCGACCCGGCGGCGGCACGGGACGCGCTGCTCGCGGCGTTCGGCGAGATCCTCGCCGCGGAATCGGCCGCGGGAGACGGGGTCCTGGCGGAGCTCTCCCGCGAGGCGGCCGCCCTCGGCACGCCCGGGCCCGCAGGCACCGGCACCGGGTTCGGCGTCAGGTTCGGCGTCGGCACGGCCGACGAGGTCGTCGGTGCCCCCGTGACCGGCGACCGGCCCGACGACCTCGCCCCGACGCTCCTGAGCGCGTTGTCCGCCCTCGCGACCACGCCCGACGCGCGGTGCGTCCCGGCGCTCCGGGCCGCGGTCGACGCGATGCGCACGCCCAGCGCGACGTCGTCGGAGACGTTCCGACGGCACGGCCTCCTGGCCGTCGCCGCGACGACCGCGCTGTGGGACGACGCGGCGCGGGACGCGCTCCTGCGGCAGGCCGCCGCGCAGGCGCGCGCCGCGGGCGCCCTCCCGACCCTCGACTCGGTGCTGTGGGTGCTGTCGCTGTGCGAGACCGTCATGGGGCAGCTCGACTCGGCGGACCTCCTGCTGGCCGAGGTCCACGAGCTTCGTGAGGCCGTGGGCCTGAGCCCCGAGCAGGCGCGGGTATTCGCCAACGTCGAGCTGCTCGCCTGGCACGGTCCGGACTCGCTCGCGCTGCGCGAACGGATCGACGGGGCCGAACGTGCCGCCGCCCACCTCGGCATCGGCGGGGCCGTGAGCCTGGCCCGGACGGCGCGGGCGCTGCTCGATCTCGCGGCGGGCGACCACGCCGCCGCCTTCGAGGGGGTGTCCGTCGTCGCGCGCGAGGGGTTCATGCAGGTCGGGACGCGCGTCCTGCCGGACCTCGTGGAGTCGGCGGTCCGCAGCGGCCACCACGACGTCGCCCGCTCCGCGCTCGACCGGCTCGCCGACGTCACGCTCGCGAGCGGGGCACCCTGGGGCCTGGGCGTGCTGTCCCGCTCGCGGGCCCTGCTCGCGCCCGACGGCGAGGTGGACGCCCACTTCCGCGACGCCGTCGAGCACCTGTCACGGACCCGGTCCGTCGCCGACCTCGCCCGGACGCACCTCCTGCACGGCGAGTGGCTGCGCCGCAGGCGGCGGCGCCGCGAGGCCGCCGCCGCGCTCGCGACCGCGCTCGACCTCTTCGAGCGCATGGGGGCCGACCCCTTCGCGGCGCGCGCCCGGCGCGAGCTGAGCGCCGTGACCGGTCGAGCGCCCGCACCGCGCGACCGCCCGACGACGGGGCTGACCGCGCAGGAGCAGACCGTGGTCGAGCTCGCGGTCACGGGCGCGACGAACGCGGAGATCGCCGCGAGCCTGTTCATCAGCACCCACACCGTCCACTACCACCTGCGCAAGGCGTTCCGGAAGCTCGGGGTCACGTCCCGTCGTCAGCTCGCGCACGCCCTGCGCACGCCCGACGGCGGAGCGTCCGTCCCGCGATAGGCGGGCGTCGTCGCCCGCTCCGGGCGGGCGACCGGGCGACCGGGCTCAGGCAGGCTCTCCCGCTCCCTGGGGCGCCCGGGCGTGGGCGAGAGCCCAGTCGAGCGCGGCGTCGGCCACGGCCTCCCAGCCCGGCTCGGCGCACGTCCAGTGCGACCGTCCCTCGAGGTCGAGGACCTCGGTCAGGGCGGGCGACCGGTGGTACTTGTGCGCGTTCGACCGGTTCACGGAGGGCGGCATGATGTGGTCCTCGCTGCCCGTGACGAACAGGAGCGGGGCCCGGTCGGCGTCGTAGTCGACCCACGTCTCCTGCTTGCCCGGCTTGTAGTTGGCGATGAGCCCGTAGGCCCACACCCAGCTCCCGGGCGCGGGGACGTGGTACCGCTCGTACACCTCGAGCGACTCCTCGGCCGAGAGCGTGTTGGTGAACGCGTAGTGGAACTGCTCGGGCGTGAACCCGGCGGCCCGGTGCGCCTTGGCGGGGTTGTTGAGGATCGGGAAGAGCGACTTGATCTGCGAGGGCGGGTTGACCCGCACTCCCTCGGTCGGGGCCCCGTTGATCGCGACCGCCGACGCCCCCAGGCCGCGAGCCAGCAGGAGCTGGGTCAGGGTGCCGCCGAACGAGTGACCCATGATGATCGGCGGCCGGTCGAGGCCCTCGATGACGCCCGCGAGGTGGTCGACGGTCTCCGGGACCGTGAGCCGCGCGATCACGTCGGGGTTCTCGCGCAGCGCCTCGACCTCGATCTCGAAGCCCGGGTAGCCGGGCGTGAGCACGCGCAGGCCCTTGGCCTCGTAGTACGGGACCCAGTGCTCCCAGGAGCGCGGCGTCATCCACAGACCGTGGACGAGGACCACGGTGTCGGGGGCGGTCGGCGGGGCGGTGTCGCTCATGGTGCTCTCCTGTGGCCGTCGGGCTGGTCCTCCCACGGTCCTCGGCGCACGGGCGGCGCCGCATCACCCGTCGCTGGTAGTCCCCGCGGTCCACGTCCGGAGGCACCGGGTGGACAGGCCGGGGTCAATGAGTCAATACTCTGACTCATTGACTCATTCGAAGGAGCACGCATGACCGGCTTGTCGCTCGTCGCCCTCGCCGCGCTCGGCGCCCTCGCCGCTGCGGTCCTGACGGCGGCCAACACTGTCCGGTCCCGGCGCCATCCCCGGCGCCCCGTGCTCGACGCCGCGCTCCGGCACGAACGGACCACGTCCGTCGTCGCCGCCGTCGTCGCCCTGTCCCTGATCGCCTACGTGGTCTCCCCCGCGGCGCTCCCGGGCCTCACCGGTGTCACGACCACCCCCGGCCTGCTCGTCGCCCTCTCCCCCTTCATCGCCGTCGTCATGGTCCTCGTCGTCCGCGCGATCGGCGAGCTGGCCTGGCCCCGTCCCCAGGGGGCGGTCCGCACGGCCCCGCTCGCCCGACGGACCGTCCGCGGCCTCGGCGAGTGGCGGCTGCCCCTCTTCCTCGCGACGGCGGCGCTCACGGCCGTGGCCCTCGTGGTCTTCGGGGTCACGGCGGGCGAGGGCGGAGGTACGGTCGACGCGCCGCTCCTCGTCACGGTCGACGGATGGATCACCGGCGAGTCCGGCCCCTACCCGGGCTGGCCCTACGCCGGGCCGCTGCTCGGCATGCTGGGCGTCATCACCCTCGGGGTCCTCGGCGTGCTGCGTCTCGTCGCCCGGCGCGGCGTCGTGAACGGCGCCACGGCCCACGAGGACGACTCCCTGCGACGGCTCAGCGCAGCCCACGTCCTGGCCGGCACACAGCTCCTCATGGGCCTGGGATCGGCCGCGGTCCTGCTCACCGCAGCCCTCGCCCTGTTCGGGGCCGACCGGACGGGAGCCGCCGTCCTGGCGTTCGCCGTCGGGTCCGCGATCGGCATCACCTCGGTCGTCGTCGGACTCTCGGTGCTCGCCCGACAAGCCCTTCCCGCCCTGCCCGGCACCCCCGCCGCGACCGGGACGACGCCCGGGACGACCGTGGTGCCCGAGCCCCAGGCATGAAGACCCTCATGGTCGACCTGGACTCCCCCGTCCCCGTCTACGAGCAGATCAGGACCCAGGTCGCGGCGCTCGTGTCGTTGGGGACGCTGAACCCGGGAGACCGGCTGCCCTCGTCACGCAACCTCGCCCGGGACCTGGGGGTCGCGGTCGGCACGGTCCAACGTGCCTACCGGGAGCTCGAGGCAGCGGGCGCCGTCTCGTCGCGCCCACGGACCGGGACGGTCGTCGCGACCCCTGCGCACCGGCGGTCGTCGGTCGCGGACCAGCGATCGTTCGCCGACCTCGCGACCCAGATGGTCGCCCGCGGTCGCGAGCTCGGGCTGGACGACTCCGCGATCCTCGACGTCGTCACGGGCCTCCTGCAGCAGCCGGTCGACGCGCCCCGCACGCCCGCGCAGCACTGACTCGGCGGCGGCCCTGACGGCGGGCGCATCGCGCGTGCGGGTGGCGTCGAGCCGGCCGGCTGGTTCGTCAGCCGGCAGGCCCGCCGGCCGGCGGGTTCGTCAGCCGGCAGACCCGTCAGCTGGCGGGGTCGAACTGGAACTCCCGCACCTCCTGCGCGCACCGGCAGGCGACCGCGATCTTCGCGGCCCACTCGAGCGCCTCCTCGCGCGAGGGCACCTCGAGAACCGTGTAGCCGCCCTCGATCTGCCTCGTCTGCGGGTAGGTGCCCTCGGTCACGGTGCCGTCCCCGTCGACCAGGACGGGCGGGACGCTCTCGTCGATCCCGCCGCCGAACACCCAGACGCCCGCTCGCCTGGCCTCCTCCACGACCGCGTGGGACGCCTCCGAGACGGCCGGCAGGTCCTCCGCCGAGACGTCCATGGCGCCGCTCGGGAACGAGATCAGGTACTTCGTCATCGCGTCGTCTCCTCTGTCCGGTTCCAGGGAACCATCCTCGCCGACGCGGACGCCGCGGGCAGTGCGGACGCCACGGGGACTGCGAGGACTGCGGACACGACGATGCCGCGCCCCCGACGCGGGAACGCGGCATCGACCGACGACGGCAGATCCCCCGCGACCGAGCCCGTCTTCCCCGTCCGTGCTCGGCTGCGGCTGATCGTCCGCACACCGTCTCAGACGGCGACCGGAACCTGTGCGCGCAACGCCGCAGCGATCTTCTCGCCCCAGACGTACGCCTCCTCGAGGTGGCCGTCGACCAGGGGGCCGGCCGCGTCCTCGACGAGGAACGACCGGAGCGGCACGAGCATCTCGTAGCCCTTGCGCGTGATGATGCGCGCGGCAGCACGGGAGGCGGACGATGGGATGGCCCGACCGAGCGCGGTGCGGGTGTCGAACGTCGTGACCCACCGGGGGCCGTGCTCGTCCGAGCGGTCCTGGAGCGCGACGCACCACTCGCGCAGGCCGACGTTGCGCGCTGGCACCGTCCCGCCCGAACGCTGGACGGCCTCGGCCCGGGTGCCGGGGCGGCTCATCGACATGGAGTGCGTGGGACCACCGGCGACCACGAGCGCGACGTCGTCCAGGATCGACGGGTCCGCGAGCGCGTCCGCGACGTCCACGACCTTCACCGGCACACCGGTCGCCATGCCGGCCGCGATCTGCCGGGCGACCTTCTCACAGTTCCCGAACATCGACTCGAAGACGACGGCAGCAGTCAGGTTCGTTTCGTGGTTCGACATGCTCCCAGCCTCCCCGAGAACGGCTCTCGAGAACCACGGACGACGGTCCCTGCACGGTGGGACTTTCGTCCCCGGTGCGGGTACCGCGATCTTCCCGACAGGGGGCACGGGGCCCGGTCAACCCCGACGAGCGGCGGACGAGCGCCGAGGTCGGGCTGTATGTTATGGGGCGATCTGTCCACATAGGGGTTCTCCACACGATTCGAGGTGACCTCTCTCTCACCTGCTTCTCATCTGCCCGACGGCGTCGCTCACCAGGCGCGCCAGGACGCCATTTCCCCGGGCCTCGTCGGGCGCCTACGTGTTTACCCTTATGCCGCGCCGCTGTTTGAAGACTCAACGACCTCTGGCTTAGCGTCGCAGCGTTCTGGTCGAGGTGGACCCGAGGCCCTGCGTCTCGCCGTCCACCACAACGAAAGCGAGATGCAGATGAGACGACTACGTGCGGCAATGATCGCCGCCGTGCTCGGCGCCACCGCCATTGTTGCCCCCGTGGTGCTGGCCCCCGCCGCCTCCGCGCACGGCTGGGTCACCTCCCCGCCGAGCCGTCAGGACAACTGTGCCACCGGCGCGACGTCCTTCGACTGCGGCAGCATCAAGTTCGAGCCGCAGAGCGTCGAGGCCGCAAAGGGCTCCATGCAGTGCAGCGGTGGCAGCGGCTACGCCATCCTCGACGACAACAGCAAGCCCTGGCCGCGCACCACGGTCGCCTCGTCCGTGAAGTTCCAGTGGAAGCTCACGGCGAACCACGCCACGACGACGTGGGAGTACTTCGTCGACGGCAAGCTCCACCAGACCTTCAGCTCGGGCGGCGCCCAGCCCGCGAAGGACATCTCCCACACGCTGACCAACCTCCCTGCCGGGGACCACACGGTCCTCGCTCGCTGGAACGTCGCTGACACTCCGATGGCCTTCTACAACTGCGTCGACCTCACCGTCACCGGTGGTGGCACGACGGGTGGCACCACGGGCGGTACGACGGGTGGCACCACGGGCGGTACGACGGGTGGCACCACCGGTGGCACGACGGGTGGCACCACCGGTGGCACGACCGGTGGCACGACCGGCGGTACGACCGGCGGTACGACCGGTGGCACGACCGGCGGCACCACGGGCGGTACGACGGGTGGCACGACCGGCACGCCGCAGTGCGCCGCGGGACCGTGGGACACGGCTGTCGCCTACACGGGCGGCGCCAAGGTCTCGCTCAACGGCCAGCTCTTCGAGGCCAAGTGGTGGACCAAGGGCGAAAAGCCCGACGCCACCTCGCAGTGGGGCCCCTGGAAGAGCCTCGGCGCCTGCTGAGGACTGCATGACGCGTGACGCATGACCGGTGACGCCGGGTCAGGAATTCCTGACCCGGCGTCACTTTTCCATTTCTCGGTCGATTGAATTTCACGCATCCTACGTAGGACCCCCTACGTGCTTCACCGGATTGTGCGGAGCGATTTCATTGCATAGCGTCGAAGTTGTCCGATTCGACATGTGTAGGTCGCCCGGCAATGGGGCCCTACCGACTGCCATGGAGAGCGAGAAGAAAAGATGAGACGACTACGCGCGGCGATGATCGCCGCCGTCCTCGGGGTGGCCGCGATCGCGGCCCCCGTCGTGATGGCCCCGGCCGCCTCGGCACACGGCTGGATCACGTCCCCGCCCAGCAGGCAGGACAACTGTGCGACCGGCGCGACGTCCTTCGACTGCGGCGGCGTCAAGTACGAGCCGCAGAGTGTCGAGGCACCCAAGGGCTCGATGCAGTGTTCGGGTGGCAGCGGGTTCTCGATCCTCGACGACAACAGCAAGCCGTGGCCGCGCAAGAGCGTCGGCAGCTCGGTGACCTTCCAGTGGAAGCTCACGGCCGCTCACAACACGAGCACGTGGGAGTACTTCGTCGACGGCAAGCTGCACCAGACGTTCAGCCAGGGCGGCGCCCAGCCGCCGAGCAACATCTCGCACACGCTGACCAACCTGCCCTCGGGCAACCACACGATCCTCGCCCGGTGGAACGTGTCCAACACCGTCAACGCGTTCTACAACTGCGTCGACCTCACGGTCAACGGAGGTGGCACCACGGGTGGCACGACCGGCGGGACGACCGGCGGCACCACCGGCGGGACGACCGGTGGAACCACCGGCGGCACGACCGGCGGCACGACCGGCGGGACGACCGGCACGGGCGTCTGCACCGCCCCCGCCTGGGCGGCCGGCTCGGTCTACACGGGCGGCACCCGCGTCTCGTACAACAACAAGACGTACGAGGCCAAGTGGTGGAACACCGGGGAGAACCCCGGCACGAGCGGCCAGTGGGGCGTGTGGAAGGATCTCGGCGCCTGCTGACCTGAGCACCGAACGGTCGGCCCTCCGCAGGACGGACTGACCGACACCGCACCAGAACCGCGCCCGGGTCGCCTGGAACGTCAGGAGGCCCGGGCGTCGTGCTGCGCGGCGCCGGGCGGAGCACGCTGAGCGAGACGGGTGGTTCGGTCCGAGACGGGTCCCTGCGCCACGGTCCGGGAGACCTGTCTCGGACCGAAGCACCCGTCTCGTGCGCGGCACCCTGCCGCCCCACGCCTGCTCCCGTCCACCGGCCCCACCGGTCCGAGCCCGACCACAGAACGACGAGCCGTCCACAGCCCGGCGCCAGGGCCGCCGTCGGGTCGCAGTGGAGGGCACCATCGCGGCCATGACCTCACCCACCCACGACACCGACGCCCTGGCCGCGCTCGCCTCCCGCCAGGGCGGCGTGCTCCTGACCGCCCAGCTCCCACGCCCCGTCCTGCGCGCCGCGCTCTCCCGGGACCTGCTCGAGAAGGTCCGTCGGGGCGCCTACCGCTGGCGTGCGGTGGACGATCCTGCTCCGGGCCACGCGCTCGACCGGATCCGCGCCCTCGCGCAGATCGAGGCGGTCTCGCGCCAGCTGCGCAGCCCGTTCGCCCTGTGCCAGGAGTCCGCGGCTCTCGTGTGGGACCTGCCGCTGTGGCGGGTGCCCGCGCGCGTGCACGTCGTGCAGCAGCACCGCCCCGGCATCCCGCGGACGGGCACGGACCTCGTCCGGCATCTGACGGCGCTCGCTCCGGCCGACACCGCGGTGCGCCGGGGGCACGTCGTGACCTCGCTCGCCCGGACGGTCGTCGGCTGCGCTCGGACGCTGCCAGCGCTCGACGCGCTCGTGGTCGTCGACGCGGCCCTCCGGCGAGGTGTCCTGACCGAGCAGCTGCGCGACGTGCTCGACCGTGTCGGGGGCGGGCGTGGGAGCGCGCGGGCCCAGGTCCTCGTGGGCCTCGGCAGCGGGGGCGCGGAGTCGCCCGGCGAGTCCGCGGTCCGGTTCCACCTGCTGCGCCGGGGGCTTCCCGTGCCGACGACGCAGATCCCGGTCACGACCCGGCTGGGGACGTTCCGCGCCGACCTGGGCTGGCCGCAGTGGCGTGTGCTCGTCGAGTTCGACGGGTTCGTGAAGTACTCGACGCTCGCCCAGGGCGATCCGGCGAAGGTGCTGTTCGAGGAGAAGCGGCGTCAGGAGGGCATCGAGGAGGAGGGATGGCGGGTCCTGCGCGTGACGATGCGGGACCTCGAGGACGGCACGGAGCTCGTCCAGCGCGTGCTGCGTCTTCTCCCGCCGGGCACGTCGGTCGACCTCGAGCGGCGCCCGTACCTGTGGTTCGGCGCGGTCTGAGAGCGAGACGGGTGGTCCGGTCCGGGACGGGTCCCTGCGCCACGGTCCGGGAGACCCGTCTCGGACCGAAGCACCCGTCTCACCGCACCAGGTCAGTCGGGGGGCAGGTCGCGCCCCCGCAGCTTGTCGATCTCGCGCCGCTCCCGCTTGGTCGGACGTCCCGCGCCGCGATCGCGCACGGGTACGAACGGCACGGCCTCTCGCGGCAGCACGGGCGGGCTGTGGTCGACGTACGCCTTCGCGGCCTCGGGCGCGCCGACGCGCTTGGCGAGCAGCTCGACGACCTCGACGATCCGCTCGCGCTCACCCCCGCGGTACGTCACGGTGCTGCCGACGCGCACGGTCGCGGACGGCTTGACGCGCACCCCGTCGACCTTGACGTGCCCGGCACGGCACGCGGCCGTCGCGACCGAACGGCTCTTGGTCAGGCGGACCGCCCAGAGCCAGCTGTCGACCCGCATGCTCACTTCCCTTCCCGACGTCGGACCACCCCAGCGTAGGCGGCGCACGTCGCGCGACGGTCCGGTGCGTGCCGCGGACCACCTCAGCGAGCCCGAGCCCCACGGCGCCGCTCCCCACGCGCGCCCGGCGTCGCGGCCGTCCGGGGGCCCGGCTGGCACGGGATCACCCCGACACGCTTGCGCGGATCGTCCCCTATCGCCGTGCGTGTCCGGCCCGTCCGTGCCACGGTGGAACCGACCGGCGACGGTGCCGGTCCGGCCTCGACCGTGTCGTCGGCCGGCGAGCTCGTTCGACGAACGGAGTGGACCATGTGGTTTCTGTCGTGGATCGTGATCGGACTCATCATGGGGGCGATCGCCCGCGCCATCATGCCCGGCAGGGCTGCGGGCGGCTGGGTCGTGACCCTGATCGTCGGTGTCGTCGGCGCGTTCGTCGGCGGGTTCATCGGCCGGGCGTTCGGCTCGGACCCCAACCAGGAGTTCTGGTCGTTCTCGACCTGGTTCTGGGCGTTCATCGGGTCGCTCGTCGTCCTGCTGATCTGGGGCCTCATCGCGGGCCGCAGGTCGAAGGCCTGAGGCGCGCTGCGCCGTCGGGCGTCCTGACGAGGCGCGGCCCGGGGCCACCGGGCCGCGCCGGCCACCCACGAACCCCGAAAACCCGTGGACCGCTCGCGCCTCGCGCGAGACGCTGAGGACATGAGCCATCCGATCGAGTCGACGACGACCTGGCGCATCGCCCGGGCCCCGCACCCCGCCGACCTCGACTCCCCCGACGCGTGGGCGTACCACGGCGTGGCCGAGGTCGAGGAAGAGGTCATGATCGAGGCCCACGGCTACGACGACCTCGCGAACGAGGCCCGCGACGTCCTGGCCGGCATGGACAACCAGCAGTACGCGACCAAGCAGCGCTTCGTCGCGATCCGCGCGGACGCACCCGAGACACCCCGGCCACAGGACGTGCTGGGCCACCTGTTCGTCCTCATGATGACGAGCAGCAACGAACACCTGGGCGAGCTGTACGTGCAGGTGCGCCCGGCGGCCCGCCGCCAGGGACTGGGCACGGAGCTGTGGGAGACGGGCGAGAAGATCCTCGTCGACGCTGGCCGCACCGTCCTGTTCACCGACACCCAGCACGGCGTCGAGCCCCCGCCCGGCCCCCACGCCCTCGAGGCCCGGACGGGCGCGGGACGCGTCCCGGCGAACGACCCCGGGCCCCGCTTCGCGCGGAGCAAGGGCTACGCGCTGGAGCAGGTCGAGCGGCACTCGATCCTGCCGCTGCCCGTCGACCCCGCCCTCCTGGACCGGCTGCGCGCGCAGGCCGGGGCCGCCGCGGGACCGGACTACCGCCCCCTCGTCTGGGAGGACGACGTGCCGCACGAGTGGCGCGAGCAGGTCGGGACGCTCTTCACGCGCATGAGCACCGACGCCCCGAACGGCGACATCGACTACCGCGAGGACCCGTGGGACGCGCAGCGGGTCGGCGTGTGGATCGACGAGCTCCTGAGCAAGGGCGACGGCCTGCTCATGACGGTCGCCGAGCACGTCCCGTCGGGCACGCTCGCCGCGTTCTCCGTGTTCGCCTACCCCAAGGACCACCCGTCGTTCGCGTTCCAGGAGGACACGCTGGTCCTGCGCGAGCACCGCGGCCACCGCCTCGGGATGCTCGTCAAGGTCCGGAACCTCGACGAGCTCGCCGTCCGACGCCCCACGACCGAGCGCATCCACACCTGGAACGCCGAGGAGAACGACCACATGCTCGCGATCAACGTCGACCTGGGCTTCGCGCCCGCAGGCGGGTACGCCGGCTGGCAGAAGCGGGTGGGCGCGTGAGCGGCCCGTCGCAGGCCGCGGCTCAGGCATCGTTCTCCGGCCCGACGGCGTGGCGCGTCCTGCGCGCGCCCGTCCCGGACTCGCTCGGCGCACCCGAGGCGTGGGCCGTGCACGGCACCGTGCGCGTGGGCGAGATGATCGACCGGGAGATCCACGGGCACGCCGACCTCGGTCTCGACGCGGCGACCGTCCTCGTCACGATGACGGCCCAGCAGGAGTACAAGCGCACCGTCCGGCTCGTCGCGGTGGCCGACGGTCCGCGAGACTCTGGCGGTTCGGGGGCCGCCGAGGGCTCCGGCGTCCCGTCCGGCTCGGCTGCGCGCGGACCGGACCCGGTCCCGGTGGCGGGCGACGTCGTCGGGCGCGGGCTCGTCGGCCTTCCCCAGAAGGGGAACACGCACCTCGCGATCGTGTACGTCGGGGTCGATCCCGGGCACCGCGGCCAAGGGGTCGGGGCGGCGCTCTGGGACGAGTGCCTGCGCATCGCGCGCGAGGCCGGGCGCACCGTGATCCTGTCCGACTCCGCACACGCCCCCGAACCCCCGCCCGGCCCCGGTGCCCTCGACTCGCCGACCGGCAGCGGACGCGTGCCGCTCGACGACCCGGGCACGCGCTTCGCGCTCGCGCGCGGCTTCGCGCTCGAACAGGTCATGCGCCAGTCGACGCTCACCCTGCCGCCCCGCGCCGACGTCGTGGACCCGCTGCGCGACGCCGCTCGGGCGGCCGCGGGCGACGACTACCGCGTGCACCTCTGGCGGGACACCGTCCCCGAGGAGTGGATCGACGACTTCGCGGTCCTCGAGACGCGCATGAGCACCGACGCGCCCAACGGCGGGCTCGACCTGGAGGAGGACCCGTGGGACGCCGACCGCGTGCGCGTCGCCTCCCGGTCGTTCGCCGACCGTGGCCAGGGATACCTCGTCGCGGTGGCCGAGCACGTGCCGTCGGGGCGGCTCGCCGCGTTCTCGATGGTCGCCTACCCGCACGACCGCCCCGAGGTCGTCATCCAGGAGGACACCCTGGTCCTGCGCGAGCACCGCGGCCACCGCCTCGGGATGCTCGTCAAGATCGCCGTGCTCGACGAGCTGGCCCGTGCGCGGCCCTCGTCACGGCGCATCCACACCTGGAACGCGCAGGAGAACCGGCACATGCTCGCGATCAACGAGGCCCTCGGGTTCGAGGTCGCGAGCGTCACCGCGGAGTGGCAGCTGCGGCTGGTGTGATGGTGACCGCCTGGGGGGGCACGCAAAATGCGTGGCGTACCCGGGCGGCGGCCCGCCAGGGTGGACGCATGACGAGCACCGACACCGCCGTTGGCCACGAGAACCCCTGGGCCGCGAGCCCGACCCCGCCGCCCGCCCCATCGACCACGACGTGGCGGGCGGTCGACGCCCCTCCCGTGCCGCCCACGCTCGAGCACCCCGACGTCTGGGCCGTGCGGGCCTACACCGACATCGAGCACGACGTGCAGCTCGCGACCTGGGGCTGGACCGACTGGTGGGCGCCGCTGCCCGTGATGCTCGGCGTCCTCCAGCACCAGGAGTACCAGCGCAAGGTCCTGGTCCTCGCGCTGCCCGAGCCGGACCCGGCGACCGATGGGGCCACGGCCCTGGCCGACGACGACGCCGCGGACGGCGCGAGGCGTGCGGACCGCGAGCAGGCCGGCGGGAACGCCCCCGAGCCGCAGGACGTCGGCGGCGCCGCGATCGTGTGGCTCGCGACCGACGCCAACACCCACCTCGCGTACGTCACGCTCATGGTCCGCCCCACGCTCGAAGGCCGCGGCATCGGCGAGACGCTGCTGGCCCGCGCCGAGGAGATCGCGCGCGCCGACGGACGCACCACGGTCATCGTGCCGAGCAACCACTCCCCCGAGCCCCCGCCCGGCCCCGGCGCGCTCGACGCCCCCACGGGCGCAGGCCGCGTGCCCGCAGCCTCCCGGGGAGCGCGCTTCGCCCTGGGGCACGGCTACGCGCTCGAACAGGTCGAGCGTGCCTCCGTCCTGAGACTGCCGGTCGCCCCCGAGAGGCTCGACACCCTGGAACGCGAGGCGACGCGGGCCGCGGGCGACGACTACCGCCTGCACACCTGGTGGGACGAGGTGCCGGCCGCATGGCAGGACCAGGTCGCGATCCTGTGGACCCGCATGAGCACCGACGTCCCCTCCGCGGACCTGGACGTCGAGGAGAGCCCGTGGGACGCGGCCCGCGTCCGCTCCTACCTCGCCGACATGGCTGGGCGCCACCAGCACGTGCTCGTCACGGTCGCCGAGCACGTGCCCACCGGGACGCTCACCGCGTTCTCGGTGCTCCAGATCCCCGTGTCGGACGTCCTGTTCGCCTTCCAGGAGGACACGCTCGTGCTGCGCGAGCACCGCGGACACCGGCTCGGGATGCTCGTCAAGGTCGCCAACCTGCGCGCCTACGCCGAGCGACGTCCCGGCGAACGCCGCATCAACACGTGGAACGCCCAGGAGAACGAGCACATGCTCGCGATCAACGTCGCACTCGGGTTCGAGCCCGTGGGCGTCGCGGCGGTGTGGCAGAAGAAGCTCACCTGACCAACTCTCCTCGGCGCCCGCACCGCACGGTGAGGTGCACGCCCGACGGACGCTCCGCCGTCGGGCGTGCACGGTTGTCCGGCAGCGCACCTCACAACCGCTCGCACCGTGAGCCGCCAGGACAACCGCGCAGGTCGCGGCCTACGGTGGTCGGGTCCGGCCAAGACCCCGCGACACCCACGACCCCCACCGACCAGGGAGCAGCGAGACCATCGTGAGCACTGCGAGCACACCGCCGATCGACGCCACCACCACTCCCGCCTGGGCCGACCTCACGGCCCACGAGGCCGCGCTGTCCCCCGACCTGCGCACCTGGTTCGCCCAGGACCCGGGCCGCGCCGACCGCCTCACGTTCGACGCCGCCGACCTCCACGTCGACCTGTCGAAGAACCTCGTGACCGACGAGACGCTCGCGCTGCTCGTGCGCCTCGCGGACGACGTCGACCTGGTCGGGCGCCGCGACGCCATGTTCCGCGGCGACCACATCAACGTGACCGAGGACCGCGCCGTGCTGCACACCGCGCTGCGCCGCCCGTCCGGGGCGACCCCGGGGCTGGTCGTCGACGGCCAGGACGTGGACCACGACGTGCACGCCGAGCTCGCCAAGGTCTACGCGTTCGCCGACAAGGTGCGCTCGGGCGAGTGGAAGGGCGTCACGGGTGAGCGCGTGCGCACGGTCGTGAACATCGGGATCGGCGGGTCGGACCTCGGCCCCGTCATGGCCTACGAGGCCCTCCTGCCCTACAAGGCCGAGGACCTCGACGTCCGGTTCGTGTCCAACATCGACCCGACCGACGTCGCCGAGAAGACCGCGGGCCTCGACCCGCGCACCACGCTGTTCATCGTCGCGTCCAAGACGTTCGGCACGCTCGAGACCCTGACCAACGCGCGCCTCGCACGCGACTGGCTGTGGACCGAGCTCACTGCCGTCGGGGCCCTCGCAGCGGACGCGGACGACGCAGCCCGTGCCGAGGCCGTCGGCAAGCACTTCGTCGCGGTCTCCACGGCCCTCGACAAGGTCGCGGCGTTCGGGATCGACCCCGCCAACGCGTTCGGCTTCTGGGACTGGGTCGGCGGCCGTTACTCGGTCGACTCCGCGATCGGCACGTCGCTCGCGATCGCGATCGGCCCGGCCCGCTTCGAGGAGTTCCTCGCGGGCTTCCACGCGATCGACGAGCACTTCCGCACCACCCCGATCGAGCAGAACGTGCCCGCGCTCATGGGCCTGCTCAACGTGTGGAACGTCAACTTCCTCGGCGCGCACACGCACGCCGTGCTGCCCTACGCGCAGTACCTGCACCGCTTCCCCGCGTACCTGCAGCAGCTCACCATGGAGTCCAACGGCAAGTCCGTGCGCTGGGACGGTTCCCCCGTCACGACCGAGACCGGCGAGGTCTTCTGGGGCGAACCCGGCACCAACGGCCAGCACGCGTTCTACCAGCTCATCCACCAGGGCACGCGCCTGATCCCCGCGGACTTCATCGCCGTGGCGAACCCGGCGCACCCGCTGGTGGACTCCTCGGCAGGCGATGTCGACGTGCACTCCCTGTTCCTCGCGAACTTCTTCGCGCAGACCAAGGCCCTCGCGTTCGGCAAGACGGCCGACGAGGTCCGCGCCGAGGGCACGGCCGAGGACCTCGTGAGCGCCCGCGTGTTCTCGGGCAACCGCCCCACGACGTCGATCCTCGCGCCCGCGCTCACGCCCTCGGTCCTGGGCCAGCTCATCGCGCTCTACGAGCACATCACGTTCGTCCAGGGCGTCGTGTGGGGCATCGACTCGTTCGACCAGTGGGGCGTCGAGCTCGGCAAGAAGCTCGC
Organism: Oerskovia jenensis; assembly: GCF_016907235.1. Taxonomy (NCBI): domain Bacteria; kingdom Bacillati; phylum Actinomycetota; class Actinomycetes; order Micrococcales; family Cellulomonadaceae; genus Oerskovia; species Oerskovia jenensis. The sequence continues at coordinate 2,975,475 of NZ_JAFBBO010000001.1, read as the reverse complement.
CAACGAGATCGCCCCGGCCGTCGCCGGTGACGCGGCCGCGCTCGCCGAGCAGGACCCGTCGACGCAGGCGCTCATCGGCTGGTACCTGAACCAGCGGAGCTGACTGGCTAGCCGGCCGGCTGGCCGGCCAGCCGGCCAGCCGGCCAGCCTGCTGCCGAGAACGGGGTTGAGGTCGTCCTGTCGTCCGGGACGACCTCAACCCCGTTCTCGACGCCGGGGGGGCAGGGGGCTGGGGGGCTGGGGGGCAGGGCTAGTGGGCCGCCACCGCCGCGAGGGCCTGCTCGACCGTCGCGACCTCCTCGGGGGCGCCCGTGATCCCGTCCCTCATGACGAGCACGGACGAGAAGATCCCGTCGCGGCACGACTGGCCCGTGAGCGCCTGCGGGTCCTCGAGCGAGGGCACGATGTTGACGGTCTCGGTGCGGCCCGGCTCGCCGCCCGCGATCTCGATCGTCGTCGAGAAGATCTCGCACGCCTGCACCGCGTCGAGCTTCTCGCCCGTGCCGACGAGCGCCGACGCCTCGCGGATCTTGCGGGTGTTCTCCGCGTCGTCGACGAGTCCCGTCGCCTCGAGCTGCTGGAGCATCTCGGGCAGCTGCTGTGCCCAGTCCGCGGCCGGGATGCGCGAGACCTGGACCGTGGCGCCCGCCGGGTCGCCCCACACGCAGGCAGGGAACTCGACGCTGCCCGCGACCGTCGTCTCGAACGGGCCGTCGAGAGACTGGCCGGCCAGTGCGGTCACCTGGTCGGCACCGATCAGGTCGCACGCTCCCGACGCCGACGAGCTCTCCGTGGCCGCAGCCGGGGCGGGAGCGTCGGCCGCAGGGCCGTCGCCACCGGCGTCCGTGGGTGACGCGCACCCCGTCAGAAGGGTCGCACCGAGCACACCGGGCAGGACAACAGAGAGGACATGCCTCCGCAACGAGTTCACCGGTCAAATCCAACCATACGGTCGGGAGTTGTCCGGTCGGGACGCGGCCGCGAGCGAGGCCCGGACACCTCACACGTTGCCGGAGCCGCCGCACCCCGGGAGGGCCCTCAGCCCGGCCACCACGGCCACCCCCGCGGTCAGCCCTCGGCGCCGCCCGGTACCTTGTCCTTCACGTCCTCGTAGTCCTCGCTCCCGGGCAGTTCGCTCGGCCCGTAGACCAGGTGCACGACCCCCGTGGGGAACACCTCGGAGCGCAGCAGGTGCAAGGGGTAGACCGGTTCGCCCTCGTCGAAGAGCCGCTCGCCCTTGCGGGCCGCGACGGGGTGGACCAGGAGGCTCAGCTCGTCCACGAGCCCGGCGGCGAGGAGCTGCCGGACCACCGAGAGAGACCCCGCGACGAGGACCTTCGCGATCCCCGGGGTCTCCTTGAGCGTCGTCACGGCCTCGACCAGGTCCCCGTCGATCCGCTCGGTGTTGCGCCAACCGAGGTCCGCGTCGCCGCGGGTCGCGACGACCTTGCGCACGTCGCCCAGCCGCTTCGCGAACACCGCGTCCTCCTCGCCGGCCTCCTCGCGACCGGGCCAGGCCCCCGCGAAGCTGTCGTACGTGACGCGCCCCAGGAGCAGGGTGTCGACGCCCGAGTAGTCCTCGTCGACCGCGGCGCCCATGTGCTCGTCGAAGTAGGGGAAGTGCCAGGCCGGGTCGATCTCGGCCACGCCGTCGAGCGAGATGAACAGGGTCGAGACGAGCTTGGCCATGATGGGTCCCTTCGGGAGTCTGCCGGTACGACGGTTGGACCAGGACCGGGCCGCGAAATCATCGGTCCCCTGGTCCCACCGTGGCACGCGACGGGGCTCGCGGCGCGCGCAGGTGCGCGACGCCGTCGGGCCGTGCGCGCGGTCAGGACGGGGGCGGCTCCGAGACCCCCACGTCCAGGGCGCGGGCGAACACCGTGGCGAGGTCGGACGCCCGGCTCGGCGCGCAGCGCGCGGCCCAGTCGGAGACCGCCCCCACGAAGTCGGTCAGGTCCCGCTCGACGCCGGCCAGCAGGCGACGGAGGTCGGCCACCGGAACCTCGATCGTGGGGCTGTCGGCCTCCTCCGTGTCCGCCGTCATCCGGACGACGTCGTCGACGAGCTCGCTCCCGGGGGAAGGACTGTGCCCCAGGTAGGCACCCGTCCCGTCCAGCAGTCCGTACCAGCCCCGCCACTCGCCCAGCGCGACGCAGCAGCCGGGATCCACCGACGCGCCTGTCACGGAATCCTCGAGGCTCAAGCCTCCGAACGCCGACACCCGCTGGGCCGTGAGCATGCCGTGGAGAAAGGTCTCGACCTGGTCTCCGGCCGGGGGCTGCGAGCCCTCCGTGGTCCGCGGCGAGCACGTCTTCGCGACGGCCATCACCGCCGACCCGATCTCCGCCTGACTGATCGACCCGTCGAGAGGCAGGAACCACCCGGTCTCCGCGACCGGCCACAGAGAGAACCCCTCGTCACGGGGGACCTCGAGGACGGGACGCAGAGTGATCATCCGTGCAGTGTCCGCGCCCGGTGCCGTCGAGCGCCACCCGATTGTCTGGTTCGCCCACCGCCGCCATGCCCCTCCCGAGACATCAGTCGCCCGGCCACTCCCCCGTCCACTTCTGGAAGACACGCGCCCCGCCGCGGTCGATGAGCGCCTTGACCCCGGAGAACACCGCTCCCTGGATGAGCGAGGCGATGAGGATCTCGCGCAGCGGGTACTCGGACTGCAGCGGCGTGGGGGCGTCCTTGCGGTGGCCCGGGGAGACGCGCTTGTAGACCTGCTTGAACACCTGGCCGGCGATCAGTCCACCGATGATCGAGCTCGCCAGCCCGAACGGCCGGTACAGGATCTTCGCGGCCTTGCCGCCGTGCTCCTCGGTGCGCTCGGACACGTGGTCGCTCGTGGTCTTCGTCATCGTTCGACGCTAACGCGGGAGCCGGTCGGTCGCAGGGCGGGCACCACCGGCACCCTGGGAACCCACGGCATCCTCGGTTCCCTCCTGGCGGCGAGCATGCGGTCGACGTCGGTATGGGCGTCCTTCCGAACGCCCACCGCATGCTCGAGCGACGCCAACCACATGACCGACCGACGGATCATGAGTCCGCAGGTCACCTCTCGGCCACGGCGCCCGGGCTCAGCCCGGGACGACCGCGCAGCCCGCACGGTCGAGCACGACCCGGACCTGCTCTCCCGGTGCGGGTGCGAGCGGGTGGTGCGCGACGCCGTCGGGCGTGGGAGTCGTGGCGCCGCCCGGCGGAGAGCCGAGCGCGACGACGCGCTGCGTCCCCGCACCGAGGTCCACGTCGACCGTGACCTCGGTGCGTCCCCGCCGGAAGGCGCTGCGCACGACGGTGCCCGTCCACCCCGCTGACCTGTCAGAACCAGCGAGCACTCCACCCATCGCTGGTTCTGACACGTGGGCGGCGAGCACGAGCCCCGTCGGGCCGATCGCGAGCAGTGCGCCCGCCCCCGCCGAGTTGTCAGAATCAGCGAGCACTCCACTCCTCGCTCGTTCTGACAGCTCGGCGGGGACGGCACGCAGCGGCACGAACGCCTGGTAGCCCAGGAATTCCGCGACCCGCCGTGAGGCCGGCGCGCGCCACAGGTCCTCGGGGGCCGCGACCTGGAGCAACCGACCGGCGTCCATGACGGCCACGCGGTCGGCCACGGTGAACGCCTCGTCGTGGTCGTGCGTGACGAACAGCGCGGTGGTCCCGGTCGTGACGAGCGCGGCCCGCAGGTCGCCCGCGAGGCGGTCGCGCAGCCCGCGGTCGAGCGCCGAGAGCGGCTCGTCGAGCAGCAGGAGCTGCGGCTCCGGGGCGAGCGCACGCGCGAGCGCGACCCGCTGGCGCTCCCCGCCGCTGAGCGTCGCGACGGGCCGCTGCGCATACCCTGCGAGCCCGACGAGCTCGAGCAGCTCGGCCACGCGGTCGCTCGCCGCGGTCCGGCGCACCCCCGCCATCCGCAGCCCGAAGGCCACGTTCCCCGCGACGTCCCGGTGCGGGAAGAGCTGCCCCTCCTGGAACATGAGGCCGAACCCGCGCCGGTGCACGGGCACGCCCGCGAGATCGCGCCCGCCCCAGGACACGGACCCGGCGGCCACCGGCTCGAGCCCCGCGACAGCGCGCAGCAGGCTCGACTTGCCGCAGCCGCTGGGCCCGAGCAGCGCGAGCACCTCGCCCGGGGCGAGGTCGAGGCTCACGCCGCACACGGCCGTCGTCCCGGGCCCCTTGCCGGACGCGGGGTCCGCATAGCGCACGACGACGTCGCGCACCGCGAGCCCGCGGCCCACCGTCACGTCGGCAGGGCCGAGCGCACCGGGCACGTCCCGCGGCCCGGGCCGACCGCCACGGGCTCCTGCTCGCTCCACCACCTGGGCTCCGTCCATCAGAACTCTCCTGCCGAGCGGTCGCCGCGCAGGCGCTCCGCCACCATCATGACCGTTGCTGTCAGGACCGCGAGGACCACGCTCGCGGCGAGCGCCATGCCGTAGTTCTCCGCGCCGGGCCGCCCGATGAGCCGGAAGATCACGACCGGGAGGGTCGCGGTGTCGGGGCGGGCCAGGAACGACGTCGCCCCGAACTCCCCCAGCGAGACCGCGAACGCGAACCCGACCGCGAGGCCCAGCGACCGGGCCGCGATGGGCCCGTCGACCGCGGCGAACACGCGCGCGGGCGACGCGCCGAGGGTCGCGGCGGCCTCGCGCAGACGCGGGTCGATCGCGCGCAGCACGGGCAGCACCGTGCGCACGACGAGCGGGATCGCGACGACGGCCTGCGCGATCGGCACGAGCAGGCCCGAGGTCCGCAGGTCCACGTCGAGGCCGAGCGGCTTGTCGAGCGTGATGAGGAAGCCGAACCCGACCGTGACGGCCGAGACCCCGAGCGGGAGCATGAAGACCGAGTCGAGCGCGCCGATCGCGCGCCGCCCCGTGCGGGACCGCGGGCGCCGCGAGACGACGAGCGCCACGAGCCCACCGATCACGACCGCGATGAGCGTCGCGACCGCCGCGGTCCGCAGCGAGTTGGCGGCCGCCTCCCACACGGTCACGGTCAGGGCGTTGCGTCCGCCGGTCGTGCCGAGGTTCGCGTAGTTCGCGAGGCTCCACCCGGCGGGGGTCTGGAAGGACCGGACGAGCAGGTTGACGAGCGGCAGGGCGATCAGGCCGAGCACGACGACGGCGGTCACCACGAGCGGGACGGCGTCCGCGCGCAGGCGCAACGGTCGGGCGGCGGACGTCGCCGCGGACAGGTTGAGCGCGCGATCGCGCCGGGAGCGGGTCCGGTTCGCGACGCTCAGCGCGATCACGACGACCACGAGCTGCACCACGGACAGCACGGCCGCGGTGCGCAGGTCGAGGAACTGGGTGGTCTGGATCCAGATCTCGGTCTCGATGGTCCCGTACTGGATGCCGCCCAGGACGAGCACGACCCCGAACGCCGTGGCGCAGAACAGGAACACGATCGACGCCGCGGACGCGATGGCCGGGGCCAGGGACGGCAGCGTCACCGAGCGGAACGCGCGCCACGGCGAGGCGCCGAGCGCGCGGGCCGCCTCCTCCGCGCGCGGGTCGAGGTGCTCCCACAGCCCGCCGACCGTGCGGACCACGACCGAGTAGTTGAAGAACACGAGCGCCAGCACGATCGCCCCGAACGTGCCGTCGAGCCGCAGGAACCCGAGCAGCCCGCCCTCGACGAGCAGCGACCGGAACGCGACGCCGACCACGACGGTCGGCAGCACGAACGGCACGGTCACGAAGGCCCGCAGGAACGTGCGCCCCCGGAACCGGCACCGGTACAGCACGTACGCGCCGGGGACGCCGAGCAGCACCGAGAGCACGGTCCCGAGCACGCCCTGCCACAGCGTGAGCCCGATGATGCGCCAGGTCCGCGGCTCGGAGAACACCTCGGCGAAGCCGGAGAGGTCGAGGGAGCCATCGGTCACGAACCCGCGCGCGATCAGCGTCGCCACGGGCCACGCGAAGAACACCCCGAGGAACAGCAGCGGCAGCCCGGCGGCGAGCCCCCACAGGAGGACCCGCCCGCCGCGCCGTACGCCGGGTGCCAGGTCCCGGCTCATGGGCGTCATGCTCAGCCGATCACCGTCGACGTCCACGCCTTGATCCACTCGTCGCGGTGCGCGGTGATGTCGGCGGGGGCGACCTCGAACGGCTCCGGGGACAGCGGTGCGAACTCGGCCCACCCCTCGGGCAGCGCGACGTCCGAGTTCGCGGGGTACATGTACATGGTGTCGGCGATGTCGGCCTGGAACGCGTCGCTCACGAGGAAGTCGACGAGCTTCTTGGCGCCTTCGGGGTTCTCGGCCCCGGCGAGCACCCCTGCGTACTCGACCTGGCGGAAGCACGTGTCGAGCAGCGCGCCCGTGCTGGTCGAGGT